>JANSXC010000006.1 GCA_024743115.1 bacterium
CGACGCCGCGCTCGCCTGGTACCAGAAGTCGCTGCAGA
Organism: bacterium; assembly: GCA_024743115.1. Taxonomy (GTDB): domain Bacteria; phylum Planctomycetota; class UBA1135; order UBA1135; family UBA2386; genus JAGQRA01. The sequence goes on from JANSXC010000006.1 coordinate 39, forward strand.
TCGAGGAGCAGCTCGGCAACCGCGCCGGCATCGCCAGCTCCTACCACCAGCTCGGCATGGTCTCGGAGCTGCGCGGCGACTACGACGCCGCGCTCGCCTGGTACCAGAAGTCGCTGCAGATCGAGGAGCAGCTCGGCAACCGCGCCGGCATCGCGCTGAGTTCTGGGCAGCTCGGGCTCCTGTTCCTGGCGCAGGAGCAGCCCCGGGAAGCCGTGCGATGGGCGGTTCGCAGCCTGGCAATTCTCGCCGAACTCGGGGCACCGGAGCTGGGACTGAGCCTGCGCCTGCTGGGCGAGGCGCGAACCGCCCTCGGCGAAACGGCGTTCGCCGAAGCGCTCGCGGAGCACCTCGATGCGAAGAGCGTCGAGGCCGTGCTCGCGATGCTGGAGAAGGCCGCGAGCGCCGAGAGCTGAGCGCGCGAGGCTCGCGAGCGCGCGCTCTGCGGGTAGCCGACGCGTCGGCGGAACCGTCGAACGACTTGCGGCTGTCTCATCGTGGAACCGCATCCCGCGCGACGATTCCCCCGAAGCCATGCCTGTAGAAAGCCCCCGCCCACCCCTAACCTGCCGGCGTGCCGTCCGCCACCGACCGCTTGCTGACCGCGTTCGCCGCGTTGCCGGTCACGACCAATATCACCGCCCAGCTCGGGCGCGGCGCCCATGTCAAAGCGGGTGGGCTCTGGGGAGCGAGCGCGGGCCTGCTCGCGGCGGCGCTGCTGCGCGAGCACCAGGGACCGACGCTGCCGGCTGCTGCCGCGGTGGGTGGTCCCGCACGCGCCGGGGAAGCGGCGACGGGTCGGGCGGCGGCGCTATCCGTGGGCGGAGCTGCTGCGGCGGGTGTTCGAGGTCGACGTGCTGGCGTGCGCGCGGTGTGGCGGCAGGCGGAAGGTGCTCGCGGCGATCCACGACCCGGACTCGATCGCGAAGGTGCTCTCTGCGCTGGGGCTGTCGAGCGCGGTGCCGGAGCTGGCGCCGGCCCGCGGGCCGTCGGGGGAAGGGGAATGGTGGGGTGCGTGAAGTTCGCGCGAGCGTGAAGGGGTGATCAGGCCGCGATCGAAGGGTCGGGGGGAGCGGTCTGGGCGCAGGAGCGGATGACGGGGCGGAGTGCCGGGGTCAGGCCGGCCGATGGGGCCGGGTTGACGGCGTGTCGCAACCGTGGGAGCGCAGCGTTGAGGTTCCGGTGCGCGTGGAACCGCAGCTCGCGTACTCCCATTCGTAGCATTGTAAGGCATCGCGTTTGCGCCTCAACGAGCCTTCGCCGTATGGCATGATCTGGCAGATCGGAATGCGTTGGAGGCGAACCATGAAGAACGAGAACAGGCAAGGCCGCGCCAGACATCGACTCGAGCTCCTCGGAGCGGCCCTGCTGCACGTAGCCGTAGTGGGACAAGGTAGCGCCCGAGTGGCAGGGCGAGAGTCGAACCCCACCGCGACGAGAGGCACACGCCATGGCGTTCGATACACAACGGGGACAGATGATCCTCTTTGGCGGCGATGGCGTGGGGGCGCCAATGCTGACCGACACGTGGGCGTGGACCGGCCACACCTGGCTCGAGCTCGCAGAATCCGGCCCACCGGGCGTGGCATATGCCGCCATGTCGTACGACATCCAACGCGACAGAATCGTGCTCTTCGGCGGCACGACCGACGGATACGCCAACGGTGTCACAGGCGAAACGTGGGAGTGGGATGGAGCGAGCTGGACGCTCGTATCTTCCTCCGGCCCGTCGGCACGCGCATACGCAGCGATGGCCTACGACGCGGGGCGCGGCAAGACCGTGTTGTTCGGCGGCTACGACGGCGCGGTAGTCGGCGGCACGTGGGAATGGGACGGGACCGCGTGGACCCAGGTGAGCTCTGGCGGCCCGAGCGCTCGCGCCGGACACGGCATGGCCTACGACATCGTCGGGGGCAAGGTCGTGCTCTTCGGTGGCTATTCGACGTCGTACTTGGGAGACACGTGGGAGTGGAACGGGACGGCTTGGAGTCTGGTGACGACGTCGGGCCCGTCTCCGAGAATGCCCTATGGACTGAGCTACGACAGCCAGCGTTCGCGACTCGTCCTGTTCGGTGGCGAAGGCTCCGGCCCGTCTCTGGGTGATACCTGGGAGCTGAATGGCGCGAGCTGGTCGTTAGTCAGCTCGTCGGGCCCGCCGGGGCGTGAAGAACACGCGGTCGGCTACGACAGCGCCCGCGGCAAGACACTGCTATTCGGCGGGAAGGTGACCGGAACCAGCCTCGTTGGTGGTGATGACACCTGGGAATGGGACGGTGTCGCCTGGACAGAGGTCAATACGAGCCCGGTCTGGCGATCCAGTCACACCATGGCGTTCGACGAAGCACGCAACGAGACGATCATGTTCGGTGGGCACTCGTCCGCAATTGACACGGAGACATGGAAGTGGAACGGCACCACCTGGAGCCAGCTCATGGTCCCGGGACCGCCAGGGCGACGCTTCAGCTGCTCCGCATTCGATGCGCAGCGACAGCACATCGTCTTGTTCGGTGGCCGCTCCGACACTGTTCAGAACTTCGGAGACACCTGGGAGTGGAACGGCAGCATCTGGAGTCAGGTCAGCGCAGCCGGCCCACTACCTCGAGAGTCCGCTTCGATGGCGTACGACAGCCAGAGAGCACGAGTGATCTTGTTCGGGGGGTTGTCCGTCGCCGGCACGTTCTTCGACACCTGGGAATGGGACGGCACGAACTGGACGCAGGTCAGCACCACGGGTCCTCAGGCCCGCTACTCCGCGGCGATGACCTACGACAGCCAGCGCGGGAGAACGGTCCTGTTCGGAGGATCGGGCTACTTGTCGGCGCTCGGCGATACCTGGGAATGGGATGGCGCCGGCTGGATCCAAGTGAGCACCGTTGGCCCACCAGCACGATTCCAAGCCACCATGGCATTCGATTCCAGCAGAGGCAGATCCATCTTGTTCGGCGGCAGGGTGTCTGTCTTCGGGTCTGGTAGTGGCCAGGAAGACACTTGGGAGTGGGATGGCACGTCGTGGAGCCTCGCCAGTTCCTCGGGCCCCGAACCGCGAACCTCCGCGGCGTTGGTCTACGACAGTCAGGCGGGGCACTGCGTACTCTTCGGAGGCCACAACAACGGCTTCGCTCAGGACCAGCGAAACGACACGTGGTCGTGGGACGGTGAGTGGATCAGCACGGCCAGCTCCTTCGGAGCCGGTTGTGGCACGCCACCGCTGAGCCTCGACCCGGTGCAAGGTCGAGAGCCGCGACTGGGCACGACTGCAGAGCTCGTGCTCGCTAACGTTCCGTCGACCTTCGCGACCGTCGCGATCGGTTGGAGCGACTCCACGCTCGGAACGCTGACGCTCCCGCTGTCATTGACGCCCTACGGCATGCCGGGCTGCGATCTCCTGTAGTCGGCGGACAGCGGCCTGCTGCCCGTGACGTTCGTGGGGCCGTCGACCGCGACCTATGGGCTGGCCATTCCCAATAGCGAAGGACTCGCCGGACTGACGATGTTCGTTCAGGGCTGGGCCGCCGCGCCGGGCGCCAACGCTGCGAACGCCATCGTCAGCAACGGCGTGCAGTGGGGAATCGGTCACGACTAACGCGACCGTGCCCCACGACGCAGCTCGCGATGCAGCTCACGAAACGACGACGGCGACTGCGTTCGTCGTGCTGAATGGCGGACCCGGTCCGGCAGCGGAGCCGGCATCCATGATGATGCTCTGCAGCGTCGTGGCGAGCGGGAAGCCGAGGCCCGCCGGGAAGTCGAGGATCGTCGTCGGTGCCGCGGATACGTTGAAGACGCCGCCGCCGAACGCGCGTCCGCAGCCGCCCGGCGACTCGCGCCGTAGAGCAGCCACAGCGCGATGCCGCCGACCAGCGTGCCGACCCCGAGCAGCCCGGCCAACACCCCGAGCGCCCGGTTGCGCCGCAGCCACGAACGTGCGTGGTAGGCCGAGCTCGGCGACCGCGCGCTGACCGGCTCGCCGGCACCGAAGCGGCGCAGGTCCTGCGCCAGCGCGGGCACGCTCTGGTAACGCCGATCGGGCTCCTTGGTGAGCGCGTGCAGCACGATCGCGCGCAGGTCGGCGGGCAGCGGCCGGCCGTCCCGCGTCGGCCGCGCCGGCGGCGTGCGCGTGACGTGCTCGATGGTCTCGCGGATGCCGCCATCGGTCGGAATACGGCGGGGTTCCGCACAACGCTTCGTAGAGCATCACGCCGAGCGCGTAGACGTCGGTGCGGGGGTCGACGGCCGTGGGATCGCCGCCAAGCTGCCGAGCTTCTAGAGCCGAACGAGTGTCGCCCATTTGCCGATAGGCCCGACCTCGATCGAGAGCTCTGGTAGCGATTCGGACAGGGTCACTGGCCACCAAACCGTGCGCACTTCCTCTTGGTAGGCGTATCGGAAGTGCTTGCACACCGGCAGCGCGCACTCGTCGTCGCGGGCCTCGACCGGGTCGACGTAGTCGACCTCGAATGGTTCGAACGGGTGAAACTCCGGCCCGCACTCTCGAACTGCTGCGTCGAGCATGAGTAGGGGCTGCGGACGATGAATCACGAGTGCGGCGTCGTAGCGCGAGTCCATCAGAAACAGCCGTGGGTCCCAGGCGGAGGACAGGCAATAGAGGTAGTAGTCCGACTCCATCCTCGAGATGAGCGACATCGAGAGCGGCCGCATGTTCGTGTTCTTGACCGCACGTGTCTTGCCATCGCGTAGTGTCATCGACGGAAGCCGATCCGCGGGGACAATGCGTTCGAACTGCAGCTCGTCATCCTTGATCGCCTGGGAGAGGTCGGTGCTGGAGTAGTAGGAGGCCGGCCTGATCAGCGCTCGACCGTGATCCAGCAGCTCTCGCAGGTAGCGAAGTTCCCCGTACTTGATCAGGCTGCCGGCTGGCGGCGTGCCGAAGCGTGCGCAGAGTCTCGCGGCGGCCTGCGTCTTCGGGTCGGTGGGAAGCGGGATCTCGGTCTCGTCGGCGTTCGGCCTCGTGCCACGGAGCTGGAACTCGCGATCGACATGGACGAACTTGCGGCCCCAGTATCCTTGTCGATGATCATCTTCATGGGTGCCGAGCCGAGCCGGGACTCCGCGCAGCGATGCACAGTTGGTCAGGATGTCGCGGAAGCGATCGCTCAGGTGTTCGTGCGAGAAGTTGGAAAGGAACCTCCTCTCGTCATACTCGCGAACCCACCTCTCGAAGCGCCGCACCATCCTCGGAATCATAGGCTGCGGTGTGCGTCTGGCGGCCCGTCGAGTCCGAAGAGCATGATTCCTGGGTGTGAGAGACCGTTCGCGCAACCGAACCTGAATGTTGCCCGTTCGTTGTCGATCCCGCAGTAGCTGATCGTCGCGAGGTGAGTGTCGATCGGTAGGGCTATCGCCGGCTCCGTGATGCCGAGGTGTCGTTGGCTGTCCGCGCTGATGAAGAAGTCCGGGCTTGGCAGCATGTTGATCGCGACCACGTTGTTGTGGTGGTGTCGCAGTCGGTTCGCGCCAGCTTTCGCCGAAATCGCCTCGGTCAATGCGACCTTGAGATAGGTCTCGGGTTCACCGACCCGGCCGCGCTCGAGGCTCGGCATGAACTCGCTATCGCCAGGGCCCTCCACGTAGAAGAACAGGTTCTTGGTGCCCGGCGGCAGGGGCAGGTCGACGGGCCATCGCTCCCTTGCTTTCGATTTGGCTTCTTCGAGTCGGCGCGGGTCGAGGAGGGGGCGGAACAACCGGTCGAGAAAGTCGCGCTTGTCGCCTTCGAAGGCGATGGGCATGGCGAGGTTGTGGTCGAGTCGAAGGTCGTCGTCGAGTTGTCGGGCCAGATCATGGGCGAAGTCGAGAACCTCGAACTTCTTGCGGTAGCAATAGCATTCGACTGCAGTCTCGACGCCGCTCACGACGACGCAGAGATCCGGTCCTTTGCCACCGAGCCAGCGGACCTCACCTTTGTCGGCAAGGAACCGGGCGACCTGCATCTGCCACATGAGGCTCCAGAACGTGCCGAAGTCAGATGACGAGAGCAGGCTGATCTCTCCTTCCCAACCTGGGATCGCTGCAGAGTGCGAGAGCAAGCGATCGATGAGCCCGAACTGCTCCTCTGTGCGCCAGACTCCAAGTCGCCAGGCCATGTAATGCACGCCGAACGGGAGCCTGCCGTGCATTCGCCGGAGTAGGTCGAGGGGAAAGTGCGCCCTGATGGACGGATACAGTGCCAGTCGGCGCTCGACCTGATCCCAGGCCTTGCGTTCAGCAAAGATCCGTTCGATCAGCTGCAGATGGGCGGGCTCGCGACCCGTGTTCATGCGTGAGCATCCTTGCGCCGCGGCCACCGCCGCCACCGTTGCAGGCGTAGGTCAATCGGCCTGATGTAGCGGCGATTGAATTCGCGGCGCGACCGGATCGTGTTGCCGACCATCGTCATGCCTGCCAGGGAGTCGGCGACCTCCAGATACTGCTCGGCGATCATCAACTCGCCGAACTCGCGAGCGCTGCGGAATCGGCGCGCGAACTCGGGGTCCTTCGCGATCCAGTTGTAGATCGTGCGCGTGCTCGGTGTGTCGGGCTGCCGGCAGTAGTCGCGCAGGTAGTTGCCTTCGCAGATCCAGTCGCACACGTCTTTGGCGATGTCATCGGGGATGGGCTTCGCGCGTCGTCGTCGGCGCCGGCCGCCCTCGGGGGGGCATGATGCCGGCTCTGCGTAGGTCGGCGAGCGTGGGCGCTTTCGAAGGCGGTGTGCGGGGATCTTCGTCTCCTTGGCGGGCGTCCGGCCCGGCTTGACGTGCGTCAAGGAGCGCAGGTGCTCCCAGCTGCCTGGCGGCACGAGTCGGCGCTGCTCGGCCCAGCGCCAGCAGCGGCGGATGGCATTGATGCGGGCGCGGACCGTGGCGCGGGACAGGTGATAGCGGCGCGGCGGTGCGGGCGGCGTCGCCGGCACGGGTTTCCGCGGGTTTCTGCGGTGCTTTCGCGGTCGCTCGTGCAGGTCGTGGGCCAGGTGGTGCTGCACGACCTCGAGGCACGACACGCCGAACTTCGCGGCCGGCAGCGACCGGAACCGGTCGAGCACGGGCTTGAACGCGCGCCGCAGCTTGTCGACCTCGACCTCGCGATACTCCTGCTCGGCGTGCTGCAGATACTCGGCGATGACGTCGGCGACCGTGAGCTCCTCGGCGTCGTCGGCCGGTAGCCGCCGGCCGTTCGCCAGCCACTCGGCGAGGGTCTGCTTGAACTGCTGCTCGGCCTCGGGACCCATCGCCCCGAACGACACGACGCGGCCGTCGAAGCGGGCGTAGGCGAGCTTGCGGCCCGTGCTCGGGCTCTTTCTCGTGAGCAGCTTCGGGATGCTCTTACTGCGTGACATGCGAACCTCCGTGACGGTTTCGAGTGCACGTGCACTCTTTCGTTTCGGACTTCGCGCTGCTGCTCGAGGCAGCAGGTTCACGCAACCGCGTGCTCGATCTCTACTTGAAGTGGTGGGCCGTGCTGGATTCGAACCAGCGACTTCGACCTTGTGACGATCGCACTCTAACCAACTGAGTTAACGGCCCGTTCCGCAGAGCGGGGGCAAAACGCTAGCTAACCCGTGGTCCCTGTGCAAGTCGGGTTTCCCAAGGGCGTCGGGGGGTGGATCCGGGCGGAAATGGGGCGTTCCAGGCCTATCGTCGGGGCATGGTGATGCGACGGTTTCTGGCCGGGTGCCTGCTCGTTCTTGCTGCTGGTTGTGCGGGGTTCGGCTCTGGGCACGATTCGCCGATGCGGGCGATCGAGATGGCCGGGCTCGACACCAAGGTCGTGCGGTACATGCATGAGGGGCTCGCGTTCGAGAGCACGATCGTGCACCCGAAGACGGGCAATGCCGACTCGAAGTTGCCCGGGATCCTCATGGTCCCGAACTGGCTGGGGCCGACCGACGCTTCGCTGGCGAAGGCGAAGCAGATCGCGGCGCGCGGGTGCCTCGTGATGATGGTCGACATGTACGGGATGGAGGTGCGGCCGCAGAACGCGGGCGAGCCTGGCGCCGCCGCGGGTGTCGTACGCGGTGATCGGGCGATGATGCGGTCGCGTGCGCAGAAGGCGCTCGACGTGTTCCGCGGGGAGGCGGTGCGTTTCGGGCTCGATGCCGAACGGATCGCGGCGATCGGGTTCTGCTTCGGTGGCGGCACCGTGCTCGAGCTCGGGCGGACAGGAGCCGACGTCGATGCGATCGTGTCGTTCCATGGTGATCTGGTGTCGCCGACGCTCGTAGCCGACGCGGGGAACACGACTGCGAAGGTGCTCGTGTGTCACGGTGCAGATGATCCCTACGTGCCGCAGGATCACGTGCAGCAATGGGTCGCGGCCTATGGTGCGACCGACGTGGATTGGCAGCTCGTGCAATACAGCGGCACGGTGCACAGCTTCACCGATCCAGCGGCCGCGAGCGACGGCGCGCGCTTCAACCAGCGCAGCAACGACCGCGCCTTCGAAGCGATGCGGTTCCTGTTGCAGTCCGTCTGGGCGGACTGACCGGTGCGCTACCAGCGCGGCTCGCGAGCCAGCAAGTGGCGCACGAAGAAGTCCTGTCGGCGGCGCGCCATGTAGCGCGACTCGCCGATGCCGTGGCCGCCGCTCGGGTCGATCACGAAGTCGAAGTCCTTGCCGGCCTTCACGAGTGCGTCGACGACCTGCAGCGTCGACGCCGGGTCGACGTTGGTGTCCTTGCCGCCGAGCGTCAGCATGAGCTTGCCCTGCAGGCGGTGCGCGTGGGTGACGTTGCTGTTCTGCGCGTAGTGCGGGCCCATCGCGCCCATCCATGCTTCGTTCCACCACAGTTTGTCCATGCGGTTGTCGTGGCAGCCGCAATCGGCGACGGCGGCGGTGAAGAACTTAGGGTGGGTGAGCATCGCGGCCATCGCGTTCTGGCCGCCGGCACTGCCGCCGAAGATGCCGACGCGTTCGAGGTCGAGTTCGGGGAACTGCTTCGCGGCCGCGCGCAACCACGCGACGTGGTCGGGGATGCCGCCGTCCATGAGGTTCTGCCAGCAGACGTCGTGAAACGCCTTGCTGCGCCAGTTCGTGCCCATTCCGTCGATGCGGACGACGACGAAGCCGAGTTCGGCGAGCTGGCGCTGGCGGTGATGCATACCGAAGCGCACGGGCACGTGGTGGTCGTGCGGGCCGGAGTAGATGTCGTCGAGCACGGGATACTCGCGACCCTTCTCGAAGTTCGACGGCCGGATGATGATGCCGTGGATGTCGGTCTTGCCGTCGCGCCCTTTGGCGACGAAACGCTCGGGCATCGTGTAGCCGGCAGCAAGCAGTCTCGTTGCGTCGTCGCGGCCGAGCTCGGCGATCCGCTTGCCGGTGCGGGCATCACGCAGCTCGGTCACGGTCGGCTGATCGACGCGGGACCAGCGATCGACGAACAGCGTACGGTCGTCGTTGAGCTTCACGCGGTGCGTGCCATCGCCGGCCGTCAGCAACGTGAGCTGCGTGCCGTCGAACTTCACGCGCGCGAGGTGCTCGTGATACGGCGACTGACCCTTCGCGAGGCCGAGCGCGATCAGCCAGATCTCCTGCGCCTCGAGATCGACGTGCAGCACGCGTCGGACGCGCCAGTCGCCGCTCGTGACCTGGTTGACGATGTCGCCGGTCGTCGCATCGACGCGATACAGGTGGTTGTTGCCGTCGCGTTCGCTCGTCCATAGCAGTTGCGGCGACTTCTCGAACGCGCCGGTCTCGAGCCAGTGCAGAAACGTCTTCTGCGAGTAGTCGACGAACGTCTTGCTACGTTCGTCGACGATGGCTTTGAGTTCACGCGTACTGCAGTCGACGCGATAGAGCGTGAGGCGTTGGTGGCCCCGCTTGTTGCAGAGGAAGTAGCAGGCGTTGCTGTCGGGGGCCCAGTGTGGATCGGAGACGCGATAGGTGTCCCTGAACGCCGAGTCGCGCATCGGAATCGCGAGTCCACGCTTCAGGTCGAACAGTCGTGGGCGGCGTTGGGGCAACGGATCGCCGGGTTTGCGGTAGTTGTGAAACCGCGTGCGCGGTTGCACCGCGTCGTAGGCGAGTCCTGGATTGGTCGTGGCAGCAGGCTTGACCGGCGCCACGTCCGTGATCGGGATCTGGCGCGGTTTCGGATGCGTGCGTTGCCAGCCTGCTGCGAAGCGCCCGTTCGGTGAGTACGTGAAAGGGCCGGTGTGCGAGTCCGCGGTTGAGCCGTCGGTGGTCAGCCGCGAGGGGCCGCCGCGCTTGCGATGCAGGATCACGTTGTCATCGCTGATCTCCAAGCGCAGGGATCGCTCCGATTCGGCGCGTTTGCGCGGTGGCTCCGTGCGCCCTCCCATGGCCGCTGCGCGCGAGGCCTCGCCGACCTTGGCGACGGCGGCCCGTTCTGTCGCGCGGAAGATGCCGGCGAGGTCGTCGGCCGCGAAGTCGAGCACGAAGACGTGACCGACGAACGTCGACATCTCCCGCGTGCTGCGCGGCGCGATCTCACCATACTGCTGCAGCTCGCCGTTGGTTCGCACCCAGTAGAGCCGTACGCGGCGGTCGAACTCGTTCTCGAAGTGAATCGTCGTACGAGTGTCGCTGCGACTGCTGCGATCCCAGCTTGCGAGGGGCTGCAGTTGCACCGGGCCGGTTGGCAGGCCGATAGCCTCGGCAGCCTTCCCCGTGCGGCGTTTGCCGTTGTCGTCGATGCGCGTGAACGTTCGATCGTCACCCTCGCCCTCGGGCCACCAGACCCCGCGGTCATCATCGAGCCAGTGGATTGTGCGTGTGAACCGCACGAGCTTGCCCGCGAACCGCTGCCGCAGTCCAGCGGCGCGTTCGTAGTCCGTCGCACTCCCTTGCGCAGCGAGCGCGCCCGCAGCGGCCAACACAACGGCGAAGAATCGTGGCATGTCCGCGTGAGCCTACGGGCTCGGCGGACCGTTGGCGATTGGTGGCGGGATCCCGACGGCGTGGGGGCAGCACTCGTTCTGCAATCGAGTGTTATCGTGGATGCTCGCCCGGACTGTGTCTCCAAAGGAACCACTCATGGGACATCGACCAATCGCAATCTGCTCTTGTCCGATCGTGCTGCTAGCCCTCGCGGGGAGTATCGGCCACCAACTCAGGGCCCAGGTCCCGGCCCATGCGGTGCAGGTCAACCCGGTACGCGGGATCGTGAATCCGGAGTTTGTGCGGTCCGGCTCACAGCTGCACGTCGTCACGACCGTCTCCACCGGGAGCAGCAGGTGGGAGACGATCTATGCGCGCTCCGACGACGGCGGGCGCACGATGGCACGGAGCGACGTCGTGATCGACGCAGGTTTGCCGATCGAGAACTTCGCGGTCGATGGGATGTCGGTGCACGTCGGTTCAGACGGGGGGGCGTATCGGCCCCACGTCGTCAGTTCGTTCGATGGTGGGGATACCTGGCGGGCGGCGACACCGATCGGGCCGCGTGGCTTTGGCACGACGGCGCCGGTGCCGGTGATCCAAGCCGATCAGGGCATCGTGAACTGCGTCTGGCTCGTCGAGGCGCAGACCGGTCCGGAGGTGCGGGCGACGCGATCCACCGATGGCGGGGTGACCTGGAGCGGCGTCACCCAGCGAATCGACAACGGTGTGCCGAGCGCGCCGGCGTTCCGGCAGGCCGATGATGGGCTGCAGGTTTTCGCGGCCGGCAACGTGCTGCACGTCATCTGGCGGCGCGAGATCGAGCCTGTGGGCAACGGGTCGTCGACGTTCCACGCGATCCACCAGCGCTCCCTCGACGGCGGCGCGACGTGGGAGCCGAGTGCGCAGGTCATCGCTGCCAGTACTCTGGGGGCGGCGCCGAACGAGGACGTCCTGCCGGCTGCGATTGCCAACGGCGTCATGCTCGTGGTCCTCGACGGCATGCTGTGGCGTTCCGCCGATCAGGGGGCGACGTGGAGCCCGACGAACGGTCATCAGCTCGCCAGGGTCACCGGACTCGCGGCGGATGGTTCGATCGTGATGGTGTCTGCCACGGTGCCGCCGTGGCCGGGCTCGCTTCAACTCAATGCCTCCGCGGACGCGGGGCAGACCTGGCGGTCGCAACCGTTCGTGATCGATCTCACGTCGCCCGCGACCGCTACTCCGCACGTTGCGGGCGACGCACTGTTCGTAGACGTGCGCTACGCGTTCTATCCCTCTCGTGTCATCCAGTCCGATGATCTCGCGAACAACTGGCGGCTGCTCGCCGATGTCGGTGAGATCGTCGCGGCGGATGCGGACGGGGCGATCCTGCAGAGCTACGCCCCTCCTGGCACCGTCTGGTTGTCGGCGCTCGAGGCGCATACCGCTCTGGGGCAAGGTAGTCCCGGGACCGGCGGGCTTGTGCCGCAACTCGACGGGCGTGGTGTTGCGGGTCTCGGGCGAACGATCGAACTCGCAGTGAGTAACGCAGCGCCGAACGCTCTGACGGGCTACTTCGCCTCGTTCCTGCCGACCGTCGCCGTTCCACTCGGGCCGTCCACGCTCTATCTCGATCAGCCGATCGGGCTGGGTTTCGTCGTCAACTCGGCAGCGGGCAAGGCGCGCCTGCCGATCACGTTGCCTGCCAGCGCGGCGTTCGCCGGTCTGCGGATCGCGTCGCAGGCGCTGGTAGTCGACTCGGGAGTTGCGGCCGGCTTCGCCATGACGCGCGCGATCGAGACCTGGGTCGACTGAGCAGGCCCTACCCCGTCGACGTCGGCAGCGCGCCGTAGAACGCGGTAGCCAGCGTCAACGTCGTCGCGGTCTGCCCCGCATCGGCGAACGCCTCGACCATCGCGGTCGCGATCGCGGCAGAACGTCCCGAGGTCGTCGTGAACGCGATCGTGCCGGGGCCGTGACCACAGATCGTCGCGCCCGCGGCGCCCGCATCGCGCGCGGCCGTCATCGCGCGGCCGAGGCCTGGAACACGTGGGCGGCGGTAGGGCACGTGGATCTCGTCGAGCAGTGCCCGACCGAGCAGCTCCTCGTCGCCGCTTTCGAGCGCGCGCAGCACGGCGAGCGTGCGACCGATGGCGCGCGTGGTCGCGGCATGCGGCAGGGTCGGCGGCAGGACCCGTTTGGTCTCGGCGGTGCCCATGCCGAGATCGGGCAGCGCGATCACGTAGTGCCAATCCTGATGGATCGGTTGCGGCAGCACGCGCTGCTCCAGTTCGTCGCGCGGGGCCGACAGCGTCGCGGTCGCGCTGAGGCCGCCACCGAGCGCGGCCGCGGCGTGGCCGGGGTCGGCACCCAACGGCACGAGTGCGTCGAGTGCTTCCGATGGCGTGCACGTCTTCTTGGCCAGTCGGGCGGCCGCGCCGAACCCGGCTGCGAATCCGCCCGAGATCGTGCCCATGCCGGTGCCGCGCGGGATCGTGCCTTCGACGACGATCGTCACGCCCTTCTTGACGTTGGCGCCGAGCAGCTCGGCGCCGCGACGGAAACCGCGCAGCACCGGGTCGTGGCGCGAGTCCTCGAGGTGGGCGCTGGGGTCGTCGCGGCGTTCGACGACGACCTCGCCGTCGGTGCGCGGCTCGACGGTGATGCCGAGCGACATGTCGAGCGCGAGCCCCACGACGCCGTAACCCGAACCGAGGTTCGCGGCGCTCGCAGGCACGTGGAACGTGATCGCGTCCGACATGCTCGGTCTATCGGCAGGATCAGCCGCCGAACTCGATGCCCTGGGCGAGCGGCAGCTCCGTGCCCCAGTTGATCGTGCAGGTCTGGCGCCGCATGTAGGCCTTCCAGCTGTCCGAGCCCGATTCGCGGCCGCCGCCCGTTTCCTTCTCGCCACCGAACGCGCCGCCGATCTCGGCGCCGCTCGTGCCGATGTTGACGTTGGCGATGCCGCAGTCGCTGCCGATCGCGGAGATGAACTGCTCCGAGGCCCGCACGCTGCCCGTGAAGATCGCGCTGCTGAGGCCCTGCGGCACGTCGTTGTTGATCGCGATCGCCTGCTCGAGCGAATCGATCGGCATCACGTAGAGGATCGGGGCAAACGTCTCCTCGCGGGCGATGTCGATCATGCCCTTGCAGTTCACGATCGTCGGCTGCACGTAGGCGCCGCCCTTGAGCTTGCCGGTGACCCGCGCGCGCTTGCCGCCGCAGACGATCTTGCCGCCCTGCGCCTCGGCCGCCTTGATCGCGCGTTCGAAGCCCTCGGCGGCTTGGTGATCGACGAGCGGACCGACGAGAGTCTTCTTGTCGAGCGGGTTGCCGATCTTGCACTGGCCGTAGGCCTGGACGAGGCGCTCGACGAGCTTCTTCTGGACCTTCTTGTGCACGAGCACGCGGCGCGTCGAGGTGCACCGCTGCCCGGCCGTGCCGACGGCCCCGAACACGATCGCGCGCGTCGCGAGGTCGAGATCGGCGTCGTCCATGACCGTGATAGCGTTGTTGCCGCCGAGCTCGAGCAGCGACCTGCCGAAGCGCTGGGCGACGCGCGGGCCGACGATGCGACCCATCCGCGTGCTGCCCGTGGCCGAGACCAGAGGGATCTGCGGGTCGTCGAGCAGCGCGCTGCCGACCTCGAGGTCCGGGCCGATGACGAGGCCGACGAGCGGCGCCCACTGCTTGCCGAGCACGTCCGCGGCGATCTTCGTCATCGCGATCGACGTGAGCGGGGTCTTGAGCGACGGCTTCCAGAGGCAGGCGTCACCGCAGACCAGGGCGAGCATCGAGTTCCACGCCCACACCGCGATCGGGAAGTTGAACGCCGTGATGATCCCGACCGTGCCGAGCGGGTGCCAGTTCTCGCGCATCGCATGATGATGACGTTCACTCGCGATCGTCAGGCCGTAGAGCTGTCGCGACAGGCCGACCGCGAAGTCCGCGATGTCGATGCATTCCTGCGCTTCACCGAGGCCTTCCTGCAAGATCTTGCCGGCCTCGAGCGTCACGAGCTTGCCGAGCGGTTCCTTGTACTCGCGGAACGCCTCGCCGATCTGGCGCACGTATTCGCCGCGCTGCGGTGCGGGCAGGTCACGCCAGGCGAGGAAGGCTTCATGGGCGGCCTTGCTGACGGCCGCGTAGTCCTTTTTGGTGGCCATCCGCACCGAAGCGACGACGCTGCCGTCGATCGGCGTCTTGACCTCGAGCGTGTCGCCCGAAGTCTTGCGCCAGCGGCCGTCGAACGCGCCGTGGTTGGTCTTTCCGATACCGAGATCCGCGAGGAAGGGAGCTTTCATTCGCGGAGCACTTTCCACGGGCCAAGCCGCCGTGCAAGGACTGGCTGCACTCTCTCGTCAGTCGTCGCGTCCGGCGGCCCTCGGCGGTCGTGGCCGGCGCAGGAAATCGAGCAGCGGGTCGCCGATGGCGCAGGACTCGCGCGCGACCCGATAGGCGTAGCCCGTATGCCCCTCGCCAGCAAGCTCTGCGGCATCGACGGCGACCTGGAACGTCCGTAGCCGCGCAGCGAGCCGGCGGGCGCTCTCGGGCAGGCCATTGAGATCGCGACTGCCCCAGCGCAGGAAGAACGGCGGCGCCGCGGCGTGCGCATGCACGATGGGCGAGGCCTTGGACCGACCTGCGGGGCGCTTGCCGAATACGCCGTCGAGCAGTCGGTGTGGCGGGCGCACGTCGTAGACGCCGGACAGGCCGACGACGCCGTGGATCGCGGTGGGCGGGATCTCGAATCGTTCCTGCAGCTCACGGTCGAGGGCGAGCAGCGCGCAGAGGTGGCCGCCCGCGGAGTGGCCCATGAGCGACATCCGCGTCTGATCGAATCGGTACTCGTCCGCGCGTTTCCGCAGCCAGCGGAACGCGGTTGCGCAGTCCTCGACGTGGGCCGGGAACTTCGCGATCGGTGACAGCCGGTAGTTGATCACCGCCGTCGCGATGCCGCGCCGCGCGAGTCGTTCGCCGAGGCGCCGGTGGCGGTCCTTGCCGCCGGCGATCCACGAACCACCGTGCACGAACATCACCAGCGGCGGCCGGGTCGCGCGGTCCTTCGGCAGGTAGAGGTCGAGGCGGTTGCGAGCAGGGGCGCGGGCGGCGGTCGAGTAGCGCTCGTCGCGGAACGACTCGATCGCCGTCGTCGTCGCACGCTTCTGCGCAGTCGACAGGGCGGCCAGCAGCCCGAGCGCGACGGCCAGCGGTGCGGTGCGGAACACGTTCGGGAACATCGCAGGCGGCGCAGAGTACGGTGTGGTCGGCAAAACCGAAACCGGCCCGCGGCAAAGGCCGCGGGCCGGTCGGGTTCAGCTCGGCTGCGAGAGCTGGCCGGAGATCACATCCAGATCCGGTTCCGGTTGGCGCGGCTCAGAGCGTTGCGCAGCTTGGCCTGGTCGTGGCGGTGCGGGCTGCACCAGCCGGTGTAGGGGTGCGCCCAGATGCTCATCGTGGCCTGCTGCATGAGCTGGTCGATCGTCATGACACCGAGGCACGGGTCGTTGATGACGCAGTTCACGTCGACGTAGCCGGCCTGCACGTTGAAGTGCATCGTGGCGAGCTGGATCGACAGCGAGTAGGCCATGTTCCAGCTCCAGCAGCAGCGCATCCAACGGCGCAGCTGGCAGAGGTTCGCCGGGGCGACGCGGCGGCCGCAGGCGTCGACGATACCGAGGGCGGGCAGGGTCGGGAGCAGGTTGAGGTCACGGACCTTGCGGAGGCCGCGCCAGTGGCGCCAGTAGCGGCAGCTCTTGGCTTCGCAGGCGAGCATCGCGGTCGCAACGCCGAACTCGGAGACGGCGACGTCGGCGCAGCCGCAGACCTCGATCTCGAAGCTGCTCGCGGTCGTGGCGATGTGCGTGCTCGGCACGGTGATCTCGACGTTGTAGTCATCCTTGACGACGTCGACGAAGCGGTAGTTGCCGTCGTTGTCGGTCGTGGTCGAGATCGAGCCGGTCGGGCTCACGAGGTGGACCTCGTAGCCGGCGGCGCCGACTTCACCCGGGTCGCGTTCCCCGTCGCGGTCGGTGTCGACGAACACGCTGCCGGAGACGTCGGTGCCGGTGCCGTCACCGATGCGGAACGCCTCGTAGGAGCGCACGGCGCACAGCCCGGTCGTCGGGTGCAGGCCACCGGCGAGCAGGTACGGGTTATTGGGGCCGTTGGTCAGGTCCCAGGCGTCGCCGAACCAGGCCTTGAAGCGGCACGGCTCGTTCGGGTTGGTCGTGAACGGCTGGAGCAGGAGGCTCTCGCCGACGCCGTTGAGGCCCTTGCCGAGCACTGGGGTCGTGCCGCTGGAGAACGGCAGCGAAATCGCGATCTCGCCGTTGTTGTTATCGACCTGGACGAAACGATCCATCGGGTCGTTCGTCGAGAGGACGACGTCACCGAGGAAGTTGATCGGGTCGGTGACGTGCACGTAATACGTGCCGCTCGGCAGCGACGGGTCGAACGCGAGGTAGACCTGCTCGTTGTCGAACTGGAACGTCGTCTCGTTCGTGACCGGGTCGAAGAACGTCGGCGCGGGGTTGCCGTCTGCGTCGGTCAGGTAGAGCTTGTACTGGTTGTCGGTGCAGAACTGCTGCGCGGCCAGGGTCGGGGTGAGGGCGGCGAGCGCGGCGAGCGGAAGGAGAGCGTTGCGGATCATTTGGGCGGTCAAGCGGGTTGGAGATTCGGTCTGAGGGAACGGTATCCCGCGTTCCGAAGACGGGCGGCGGACGGTGCCTGGTCCGATTCGGCGGCCGATTCGGGTCGTTCGGAGTGGCCCGTGGTAACGGCGGACCCGTGTGGCTGATCCCGCGATGAGAACTGCACTTTCTCGAATTGGAGCGGGCGCGGTGCTCGAAGCAGTGGTCGCCGGGAGCGGGTCGCCGGTCGGGCGTGTGCGGGATCGTGGTTGGTCCGTGTCCACGCAGAGCCGATACTGCGGACCGTGCTCGAACAGATCCTGCTCGAACTCGCGCTGCTCTTCGCGCTCTGCGTCGGTGTCGCGACGACGTTCCATCGGCTGCGGTTGCCGCCGATCGTCGGGTTCCTGTGCGCGGGCGTGATCGTCGGGCCCCATGGCGTTGGACTCGTGCATCACGAGGAGACGGTCCGACAGCTCGCGGAGGTCGGCGTCGTCGTGCTGCTGTTCGCGGCTGGGCTGGAGATGCCGATCACGCAGCTGGCTCGGCTGCGGCGTGTGATTGCGCTCGGCGGCTCGTTGCAGATCGGTGGCACGGTGCTGTTCGGCGTCCTGCTCGGACTCGCGTTCGGGTCGAGCTGGCAGGAGTCGCTCTTTCTCGGCTGCCTGCTGAGCCTTTCGAGCACCGCGGCCGCGAGCAAGATGCTGCTCGATCACGGTGAGTTCAGCGCACCGCACGGGCGCTTCGTGATGGGCATCGCGATCGCCCAGGATCTGGCGGTTGTGCCGATGATCCTGCTGGTGCCGTTGCTCGGCGCGGGTCACGTGGAAGGGCACGGCTCCAGCATCGGCGTTCTGCCTGGCGTCGGGATCCTCATCGCGACGCTCGTGGCCGTGCGGCTGTTGCTGCCGCGCGTAGTGAACTTCGTCTGCAATACGCGCAGTCGCGAGCTGTTCGTGCTGCTGCTCGCGACGCTCTGCCTCGGCATGGCCGCGGTGACGGCAAAGCTCGGGATGTCGCTCGCGCTCGGCGCGTTCTTCGCCGGAATCCTGCTCGCCGACTCGGATCACCACAGCCTCGCGGCGGCCGAGGTCGAGCCGTTCAAGGACGCGTTCGCGAGCCTGTTCTTCGTGTCGATCGGCATGCTGTTCGACTTCTCGATCCTGAAGTCGACGCCCGGAACCGTCGCCGCGATGCTGGTCCTGGTGATCGCGGGCAAGGCCGGGCTGATCATGCTCGCGGCCCGCATGCTCGGGCAGCCGTTCTGGGTCTGTCTGCGCGCCGGGTCCGCGCTGGCGCAGGTCGGCGAGTTCTCCTTCGTGCTCGTGCAGGCCGGCCGCGGCCGCGTGCTCGATGACTCGGTGGAAGGGCTCTTCGTGATCGTCGCCGTGCTGTCGATCGCGCTGACCCCGGTCTTCTACGGTGTGGTGCGAACCGTCGCGGCCAAGCGTCGCCAGTCCGACCGCGGCGTCCGGTCCGGCGGCTCGCGCGATCTCGAAGAACATGCGATCGTGGTTGGTTACGGCCCGACTGGTCGCGCCGTCGTGCAGGGACTGCAGGCGCTCGGGATTCCGGCGGTGGTTTCCGAACTCAACGCGGCAACCGTGCGCGCCGAGAAGGCCAAGGGCGTACCGATCGTGCTCGGTGACGCCACGCGCGTGTCCGTGTTGCGGTCGCTCGGCATCGACCGGGCGCGAATCCTCGTGCTCGCGGTCAACGATGGCGCGGCGGCGCGTCGGATCGCGCAGCTCGCGCAGCAGGTCCAGCCGAGCGTGCACGTCATCGCCCGAACCGTCTACATCGCCGAATCGGACGCACTGCAGCGGGCCGGGGCGCACGAGGTCGTGCCCCAAGAACTCGAGGCGTCGGTCGAGATCCTCGTGCGCGTTCTGCGCCGCTTCCTCGTGGCCGACGACGAGATCGGCCGGCGGGTGCGGGAGGCGCGGGCCGTGCACGGCGGCAGCGATCGGCTCGCGGACCTGCCGCCGACCGAGGCGGCGCGGATCGCCGAGTTCGTGCCGGGGATCGGGTTTCGCGTCTTCGCGGTGAGCGAAGGTTCGCCGGTGGCGCGGAAATCGTTGCAGGAAGTCGGGGTTCGGCGCCGCACGGGCTGTAGCGTCGTGGCCGTCCGCCGCGGCGACCGCAATCTGCCCCTGGTCGAGCCCGAGACCGTGCTCGAGCCCGGCGATACGGTCGTCGTGCTCGGTCCCGAAGAACGGCTCACCGACGCCGCCGCGATGTTCGCGATCCCGGCGCCGGTCCCGACTCCCAACTGATGAAGATCAACTACTCGCTGCTGACCGTGGTGTTTCTCCTCGCGAGCATCCCGTTGGCCTGGCTGTTCCTGGAGCGCCGCTCGGCACAGGCGCGTGTTCCGGTCGTGCGCGTCGCGACGTTCAACGCGTCCATGTATCGCGGCGCAGCCGGCCAGATGCTGCGCGAGCTCGAGAGCGGTGAATCCAAGCACGCCCGCAAGATCGCGGAGATCGTGCAGCGTCTCGCGGTCGACGTGTTGTTGATCTGCGAGCTCGATCGCGATGACGCGGGTCGGGCTGCCGAGGTGTTTGCCGAGCGGTATCTCGGGGTGTCGCAGAACGGTCAGCCAGCCATCCGGTTCGACTATCGCTACGCGGGGCCGGTCAACACGGGCGTGCCCTCCGGTCTCGACCTCGATCGCGACGGCAAGACCGACGGTGCGGCCGACGGTTTCGGCTACGGCAAGCACCCGGGGCAGTATGGGATGGCCGTGTTCTCACGCCATCCGATCCTGGCCGATCGGATTCGGACGTTTCAGAAGCTGGAGTGGCACCGCATGCCCGGGGCACTGCGGCCCGAGGGCTACTGGGACGACGCGACCTGGCAGCAACTGCGGCTGTCATCGAAGAGCCACTGGGACGTGCCGGTCGGCATCGGTCCGGTCGAGGAGAAGCAGGTCGTGCACCTGTTGTGCAGTCACCCGACGCCGCCCGGGTTCGATGGCGAGGAGGATCGCAACGGTCGCCGCAACCACGACGAGATCCGGTTCTGGGTCGACTACCTGTCGCCGGATCGGGCGAGCTGGATCACGGACGACGCGGGCAAGGCCGGTGGGCTGGCCACGGGGGAATCGTTCGTCGTGCTCGGTGATCTCAACTGCGACCCCGTCGACGGCAACTCACGACGTGAGGCGATCGAGCAGCTGTTGGCGCATTCGCGAGTGCAGGATCCGAAGCCGCGCAGTGAGGGCGGTGTGGCGGCTGGCAAACAGCAGTTCGGCGTGAACGCGTCGCATCGCGGCGATGCCGGCTTGGACACCGGCGACTTCGGTGACAAGCCGCCGCGCGGGCCGGGCAACCTGCGCGTCGACTTCGTGCTGCCGTCGAGCAACCTCGAGGTGTTCGCGAGTGGTGTGTTCTGGCCGTTGGACTATCAGCCCAGCTCGAAGCTGGCGAAGGCGTCGGACCACCGGCTCGTCTGGGTCGATCTCGCCATGCGCTGATCGCGGCGCGGGCTACTGCTCGAGACGCTGGCGCGCTAGTTCGACGACGGCGGCCTGGGGGTAGCCATAGGTCGCGACGGGGCCTGGCCAAAAGTGCTGGTCCGGTCGTTCGGGAACGGCGGCGACCGCGCGCCGCAGCCAGGCCTCGTCTTCGAGCGCCAGCCCGAGCCGGGCGAACACATCGGCGAGTTCGGCCTCGAGCACGGGGTGGAACGGCTCGCTCGCGCTGGCGGCACGCAGTCCGGCGGCGACGTCGCGGACCGTGTTCGTCGACGCGCTCTCGTTGCGGACCTCCTCGATGCGCGACCAGAGTTCTGCAACGGCGAGCCAGGAGCGCGTCAGGTGCGTGCGGCCTGGCGTGAACGCGGCGTCGTCGTCGGCCTCCGCGCCTTCGACGTGACGCACGCCGACTCCGACCGGAGCCGCGGGCAGGCGCAGGCGCACGCGGCCATCGCCGGTCGTCCAGGTTCGGGCGAAGCGGGCGGTGCCGTCCGGCAGCATCGCACAGGCTTCGAGAGCCCAGCGCGTGGTCGAGGGGGGTGTCTTCGCTCCGGCTCGAATCTCGTACCACGACTCGCCCGTGCTCGCGCCCTGGACCTTCTCGACCGCGGGCGTCATCGCGAGTGCGCGGCCGGCGAAGGCGTCATCGAGGAAGCGGGTGATGGTTCGCTGGTAGTGGCCGTCGTGCGTGAGCATCGCGTGCGGCGCCTGCCCCGTCGCGGGAACGACCCACAGCCGCTTTTCGCCGGCATGCGCGGCGTAGGCCTGGAGCAGCGACCTGCGGTTGCGCGCGAGCTCGTTCTCCGTCGTGATGTAGAGTGCGCGCGCGTCGACGCGCGGCGCGTTCTCGGCCGGCTCGATGTGTTCCGGCAGCGCGGAGAACTCGAGGAAGCCGAGGCTGTATGCGCCGAACGCGGAGTCGGGGGACTCGAGCGTTTCGCGCAGCATCTCCCGCAGACTCGGCACGTGCTCGAGAACCACGGCGCGACAGGGCTTGTGCATGCGCGCGGCCCAGAGCGCCGCGACGCTGCCGAGCGACGTGCCGTAGAGCGCGACCTTTTCGCGGTCGACCTCGGGACGTGCCTCGAGCCATTCGAACACGGCGTTGAGGTCGTAGAGCCAGGCGCGCAGCGTCGCGTCGCCGCGGCTCTTGCCGAAGCCGCGGGGATCCAGCGCGAGCACGTGATAACCGGCAGCGTGCAAGAACGAGTAGTAGGGCTGCAGCACGCTCGTGTTGACGTCCTCGGCGTGGAGCAGCACGACCGTGCGGCCGTCGGCTTCGGCACTCGGGATCCACCAGCCCGTGAGAGACGCGGAGCTGTGCAGCTCGATCGCGAGTGGCTCGGCGGCGATGCCGTAGTCACCGGGCTCCGCGAGCCACGCTGCGGGCGGTCGCAGGAGTTGTCGGCTGAGGTCTTCGTGCAGCGAAGTGCACGCGGTGAGCGCGGCGAGCAGGAGGAGCGTGGTCAGGCGGCGCAGCGGCATGCGCTGACGATACGCCGAATGCCCGGCTCAGGCGATGTCGATCGCGGCGGCGAGGAGTTCACCTTCGTTGCCGCGCGATCCCGGCAGCCGCAGCGGCAGGTAGCAAACGGCGGGAGTGCTGGCCTTCAGCAGAACGCAGCTTCCCGTGCGTGTCACCTCGAGCTCCTGCTCTGCGAAGCGCAGCGTCACGTTCTCGAGCGCCGAATCCGGAGTCTCGCCTTCTTCGAGGGCCAGCTGGGCCCCGAGTCGGGATTCGAGCCAGTGGGCGAGCAGGGTGGCTGTCGAGGTGCCGCCGCGGCCGTGACGGATGACGCCCTGCACCGTTGTCCCCGGGAGGAAGTGCAGCCGCTCGAAGCCCTCGGCGCACGCGCGCCGCCAGGGTCGCAGCCGCAGCCAGTCGAGGTCGGTTACGGGGCCGCCCGTGGTGCGGGCGCGATGCAGCTCGGGCAGTTGGACAGCTGGCAGGGTGAAGCGGCGCGAGTCGACGACCGTGTGATCGCCGAGCGCGCGCATGGCGTCGAAGGCCGCGGAGTCGTGCCAGTCGTCAGCCCAATAGACGTGGGTCGGCAGGTCGTTGATGAGCAACGGCCGAACGAGCCCGGGCACGTGCGGCGACCAGGATGGAGGCAGCCGGACGGCGATCGACTCGAGTAGCACGTGACGGGAGCTGCCGCGGTCGCGGGCGATCGCTCGAACCTCGACCGCTGGGCGGGCCGCGGCTGCATCGATCGTCACGAGGAACGCGCGCGCGGGCGAGCGTCGGATGAGGTGATCGAGCGCGCCCTGCATGTCGGCCGTGGCCGCCGCGCCGTCGCTGCCGGCGCGACCCACGGCGACGAAGTTGATCGTCACCGCTCGCGCTACGTCGTTCCCCGCGGCGCCGAGTTCCTGCCAGGTCGCGGTCAGCGCCTGCTGCAGTTCCCCGGGATTGGCGGCATGGGCCGAGGTGCGGAAGAGCTGCGGTCCCGCGATCGTGGTCACGGTTTTCTCCACTCGCGGCCTTCGCCGAGGAGCCGGCCTGCGGCGTTCGGGCCCCAGGAACCCGCGGCGTAGGTTGCGGGTCGCGCCGAACTCTGTTGCCAACCCGCTACGATCGAGTCGACGATTCGCCAGGCCTCTTCGACCTCGTCGCGACGGGCGAACAGCGTGCCATCCCCGAGCATCGCGTCGAGCAGCAGGCGCTCGTAGGCGTCGGCGGTCTCGGCGCCGAAGGCGGTGCCGTACTGGAAGTCCATCCGCACGTCACGGATCCGCATGTCGGGCCCCGGCACTTTGGAGCCGAAGCGCAGGGCGACGCCTTCGTCGGGCTGCACGCGGATCAACAGCACGTTGGGCTTGGGCGACGCGTCGGGGAAGAGGTGGTGCGGCGGCTGCTTGAAGTGGATCGCGACCTCGGTGACCCGTCGCGGCAGGCGCTTGCCCGAGCGCAGGAAGAACGGTGTCTTGGCCCAGCGCCAGTTCTCGACGCAGAGCCGCACCGCGGCGAAGGTCTCGGTGTTGGAGTCCGCCGCGACGCCGGTCTCTTCGAGATAGCCGTTGACCTCGGTGCCTTCGAACGACGCGCGTTCGTACTGTGCCCTGACCGTCGCGTCGTCGATCTCCTCGGGTGCGAACGAGCGGATGGCGCGCAGAACCTTGACCTTCTCGTCGCGAACCGCGTCGGCCGTGAGCGCCGATGGCGGCTCCATCGCGATCAGCGTCATCACCTGCATCAGGTGGTTCTGGATCATGTCGCGGATGATTCCGGACTCTTCGAAGTAACCGCCGCGTGAGCCAACGCCGATCGACTCGGCGACCGTGATCTGCACGTGGTCGACGAAGTTCTCGTTCCAGAGGGGCTCGAAGATGCCGTTGCTGAACCGCAGGGCGAGGATGTTCTGGACCGTCTCCTTGCCGAGGTAGTGATCGATGCGGAACACCTGGTTCTCGTCGAACCCCTGCCGGATCTGCTCGTTGAGCGCCGACGCGGTAGCGATGTCCCGGCCGAACGGCTTCTCGACGATGATGCGCGAGAAACGGCCCTCCGACTCCCGCGACAGACCGGACTTCGCGAGGTTCTCGAGAATGACCGAATACGCGCTCGGTGGTGTCGCGAGATAGAACAGACGGTTGCCCTTCGTGCCGAGCTGCTGGTCGATCTCGTCGAGCCGTTCGGCGAGGCGCTCGTAGCCGGCCGCATCGCTGAAGTCCGACTGGTGGTAGGAGAAGGAGTCACTGAGCGCTTCGAACGAGGCCCGCGTGTCACTGCGGCCGAAGCTGCCGACGCCCTCGAGCATCTCGTTGCGGAAGTGTTCGTCGCTCCATGGGCGGCGTGCGAAGCCGACGACGGCGAAGCTCGCGGGCAGCAGCCCGTCTTTGGCGAGCCCCATCAGCGAGGGGACGAGCTTGCGCTTCGTCAGGTCGCCTGTTGCGCCGAAGATCACGAGCGCGCAGGGCTGCGCGGTGCGGTTGCCCGCGAGTTCGTCGCCCAGTGGATTGACCGAGGCTTGGGGTGGCGATGAGGTCGCGGACTGGCCGGCTGGATCGCTGATCATGGCTGGTGGTTCATGTTGCCCGCTTCTGCGGGTGCTTGCACGTCATCGCGGCCATCCTCGGACCGGTCGTCGGAGGTGTCCTCGCGCACCGCGGCGTCCAGCTGGTCCCAGTCAAGCGGGTGGGGTGGCAGGCTGACGTCCGAAACCGCATCGTCCGGCCGCGCGCCCTGGAGCGAGCTGAGTTCACGATCGATGAAGCGCGCGTCGACGCAGATCGCCGCGAGTGAGTCCGCGGCGACCTGATGTGCCCCTGGGCTCTGTTCGACGACCTCGAGACCTTCGTGCATCGTCCGCAGAGCGTCGAGCATGCGGCCTAGGCTCTTGCTGACCTCGGGGAGCAAGTCGAGGTCGACGACCTCGGTCGATGCCGCGGCGTCCACGACTGCGTCGAGTGCGGTGGTGACCGCATTGAACGGCGCGGCGTTGCCGGCCTCGGTCTGCCGGGCGTGCAAAGCGGCGGTGGTGGCGGTGGCTTTCGCCGCGGCCGCGAGCCGCACGAGTTCGGTCGCGGGGCGTGAAGGTTCGGGTTCGTCGGGGTCGCCGAGGCGTTCGATGACGGCCGCGATCTCACGCGACAGCCGTTCCGTGAGCGTGAAGGTCGCGTCGAGGATCTCCTGCACCTTGAGGTGTTCGGGATCGCCGCGGATCTGGCGCGACTGGGCCAGCGCTCGATCCGCCAAAGACGCGGCCATCGCGCGAGCGACCTCCGTCCGCTGCTGGGTCTCGGCGTGATGCATCAGCGCGACGTCGTGGATACGCTGAACCTCTTCGAGGGACTCGCGCAGCGATCGCCCGAGGAGCCACATGACGAGGACCCCGGCTCCGGCGATGCAGAACGGGACCCACGGTCCCGACGCGCCGAATCCGACGGTGCTGCCGACCGCGCCCAGAAGACACAGGGCGCCGGTGGCGGTGGTTCGGAAGACGATCGATTTCTCGAGCAAGAGAGCCTCGCTCGGGCTCATCGTCGGCCTCCGGAAAGCCCCTTGAGTCGGGCCGGACGAGGCCGTACCACCGCCGCCAGGGCCCAGATTGGCTGAGGGCCAGAATCAGCTGAGGGCCAGCATCAACTGAGGGCCAGCATCCGATCGAGCGGCAGGCGAGCGCGTTCGCGCAGCTGTTCGTCCATCTCGATCCGCGGCTCGAGGTCACGCAGCGCGAGGTAGATCTTCTCGAGCGTGTTGAGCTTCATGTGCGGGCACTGGTTGCAGCCCTGACACGCCGCGGTGCGGTCCTCGTACGGCACCGGGATGAGTTCCTTGTCGGGCGCGGCCTTGTGCATCGTGTGCAGGATGCCCGTCTCGGTGCCGACGATGAACTTGCTGCCCGAGTCTTGCTGCACGAACGTCAGCAACCGGCTGGTCGAACCGACGTAGTCGGCGAGCGCGAGCACGTGGTCCTCGCACTCGGGGTGGGCGATGAACTTCGCATCCGGGTGCTCGGCCTTGAGCCGCGTGATCTTCTGAGAACTGAACGTCTCGTGCACCATGCAGGCGCCCGGCCAGAGGTCCATTTCGCGGCCGGTTTTCTTGGCGAGGAACGCTCCGAGGTTCTTGTCGGGGCCGAACAGGATCGGCCGGTCCTTCGGCACTGCGGCGATGATCTGCTCGGCGTTGCTCGACGTGCAGATCATGTCGCTCTCGGCCTTGGTTGCCGCGCTGCAATTGATGTACATCACGACGTAGTGATCCGGGTGCCGCGCCTTCCAAGCGCGCAGCTGATCGGCCGGACACTGCTCGGCTAGCGAACAGCCGGCGTCGAGGTCCGGAATGATCACCGTCTTCGACGGGTTCAGGATCTTGGCCGTCTCCGCCATGAAGTGCACCCCGCAGAACAGGATGACCTCCGCCTGGTCGGCATCGCGGGCGCGCTTGGCGAGTTCGAGCGAGTCGCCGAGGTGGTCGGCGATGTCCTGGATGTCCGGATCCTGGTAGTAGTGCGCGAGGATCATGGCCTTGCGCTCCTGCTTCAGGCGCTCGATCTCGGCGAAGAGATCGAGCGTCGGATCGACGGGGGTCTCAGCGGACGGCATCAGGCGATCATCGGCCATGGCCCGCCGGCGGACAACAGGCAGAGCCGCGGTTGGGGGCGGTTGGGCGGCGGGTGCCGTCTATTCGCCGGTATCGGGCTTCTTGGCGACCTTCTTCTTGGCCTTCTTGGCTGCCTTCTTGGCGGGCTTCTTCGCCGCCTTCTTGCTGGCCTTCTTGGCCGTCGTCTTCTTGGCGGCCTTCTTCTTGGCCTTCTTCTTCTTCTTTCCTGGCCCCTTGGCTGCGCGTTCGGCGATCAGGTCGAGAGCGCGCTCGAGCGAAAGCTCCTCGGCGTTCTCGTCCTTCGGCAGCGAGGCGTTCGTCGTACCGTCGGTGACGTAGGGGCCGTAGCGGCCGTCGAGCAGTTTGATCTCGGCCTCGGTCTCGGGGTTCTTGCCGAGGATCTTGCGTGGCTTCGCGGCGGCGCGGCGGCCGCGCTGCTTGGGTTCGGCGAACAGCTTGAGCGCCTGCTCGAGCGTGACCGTCAGCGGCGTAGTGCCTTCGGGGATGCTGCGCGTGTCCGTGCCCCACTTGAGGTACGGCCCGTAACGGCCGTTGGCGGCGAGGATCGGTTGCTCGCCCTCGTCCTTGTTCTCGGGGTGGACCTGCACGGCGACCGTGCGCGGCAGCGCGAGCGTGGCGAGCGCTTCCTCCAGCGTGACCGTCTCGATGTCCATGCCGGCCAGCAATGAGGCCATCTTGGGTTTGTCCGCCTTCTTGCGACTGCCCTCCTTCGGGTCGCCGAGCTGGAAGTAGGGGCCGAAGCGGCCGACCTTGGCGTAGACGTTGTCGCCCGTCTCCGGGTGCTGGCCGAGAACCTTCGGGCCTTCGCCGCCCTTTTCGAGCAGTTCGACGGCCTTGTCGAACGTGACTTCGTCGGGCGCCATCTCGTCGGGCACGCTGACGCGCTTCTCGCCCCACGACAGGAACGGGCCGTAGCGCCCGACGCGGACCTCGACGATCTCGCCGTCGTCGCCCTTGCCGAGCGGGATCGAGCAGATCTTGCGTGGATCGATCTCCTCCTCGACTCCCGATACCCGGTCCTGCAGCCCGGGCTGACCGTTGCCGAGGAAGAAGTGCTTCAGGTAATCGAGGCGCCTGGCGCGGCCGTTGCTGATCTCGTCGAGATCGTTCTCCATCTTGGCCGTGAACTCGTAGTCCACGAGCCAGCCGAGGTGCGAACTCAGGAGGTCGACTACCGCAAACGCCGTGAACGTCGGCACGAGCGCGGAGCCCTTCTTGAACACGTATTGACGGCGCACGATCGTCTCGATGATCGCCGCGTAGGTCGACGGCCGGCCGATGCCGCGCGCCTCGAGTTCCTTGATGAGGCCGGCTTCCGTGATGCGTCCCGGTGGCTGCGTCGTGTGACCCGAAGGTTCGAGCGTGTCCGCGTTGGCGTGGTTGCCCTTCTCGAGACTCGGCAGCACGCGCTCGGCGTCGGCGAGCGCGGCTTCCGTGTCTTCGCTGTCTTCGATGTAGGCCAGGCGGTAGCCGGGGAATTCGATCGTCTTGCCGGTCGCGGTGAAGCGCGCCTCGCCGTGCTCCGCGGTCGGCATCGTGAGCGCCATCGTCGTGCGGAAGCCCTTACTGTCCTTCATCTGGCACGCGACCGTGCGCTTCCAGACCAGGTCGTAGAGCGCGCGCTCGTCGCTGCCCATCGTCGCGGGCAGGTCGGAGGGATGGACGAACTCGGTGCCCGCCGGGCGGATCGCTTCGTGCGCCTCCTGCGCGTTCTTGACCTTGGTGGCGTAGGACCGCGGCTCATCCGGCAGGTTCTCGGCGCCGAACTCGCGTTCGATCAGCGTGCGCGCGGCGGCGATGGCCTGCTGGCTCAGCGTCGTCGAGTCCGTGCGCATGTAGGTAATGAAGCCGTTCTCGTAGAGCCTTTGCGCGGCGCGCATCGTGCGCTGAGCGGCGTAGCGCAGCTTGCGCGCGGCCTCCTGCTGCAGCGTCGAGGTCGTGAACGGCGGCGATGGTCGCTCGGTGTAGGGCTTCTTCTCGACGTCAGCGACGGTTGCGCTGCCCTTGTCGAGCTCGGCGGCGAGGGCGTTGGCGCGTTCGCCGTTCAGGATCGTGACGCCGGCCGCCGTGGCCTTTTCCGTGAGCTGGCCGGTCTCCTGGCCGAAGTCACGCCCGGTGGCGATCCGGTGTTCGCCGAGGCGCTGCAGGTTGGCCGTGAACGGCGTGCTATCGCCGTGCTGGCCGACGAACTTGCCTTCGATGCTCCAGTAGTCGGCTGGTACGAAGCGCATCCGTTCGCGCTCGCGTTCGACGATCACGCGGACCGCGACGCTCTGCACGCGGCCGGCGGACAGCTTGGGGCGCACCTTCTTCCACAGCAGCGGCGAGACCGTGTAGCCGTAGAGCCGATCGACGATGCGCCGGGTTTCCTGCGCCTCGACGAGGTTCATGTCGATGTCGCGCGGGTTGTCGAGCGCCTCCTGGATGGCGGTCTTGGTGATCTCGTGGAACACCAGCCGCTGGGTCTCGCACTTGGGTGCGAGCTCCTGCACCAGGTGCCAGGAGATCGACTCGCCCTCGCGGTCTTCATCGGTCGCGAGGTAGAGCATGGAGGCGTCTTTGACCATGCCCTTGAGCTTCTTGAGGTGGTCCTTCTTCTCGGCCGGGACCACGTAGAGCGTCTTGAACTCGTTCTCGACGTCGATGCCGAGCTTGGCCCACTTCTCTTTCTTGAGCTTCGCGGGCACCTCGCTGGCGTCGTTGGGCAGGTCGCGGATGTGACCGATGCTGGCCTCGATCCGGTACTTCGATCCGAGGAACTTGCTGATCGTCCGCGCCTTTGCCGGGGATTCGACGATCACGACCGGGGTGCCTGTAGCTTTCTTGCTCGCCATGCTCTTCCGAGGGTGGAACCCTTGTTAGGGCGCGCGGGAACGGGCTGTCAAGGATCTCGAATCGCGGAAGTGGGGAAGGTGTGGAAAGTCCGGCGAGGCCGTAGCTCAGTGGGGCGGCGCTCGGGCCGGCGGCGGCCGGCCTGTAGCAATGGCCTCCGGTCGAAGGGGTTAGGGCGTAGCGTGTCCTCCGCGCGAAGGCCCGATCAGTCGACCGACTCGTCGGTCTGATCGCGCAATGTTCGCAGTACGCGGGCGTGGCGTTGGCGGGCGGTTTCTTCGCGGATACCGAGCCGGTTCGCGATCTCGGCGAAGGCGAGGCCTGCAAGGCGCAATCGCACGACGTCCGCGTAGCGCCCAGGCAGACGCTCGACGAGCGCGTGGAGCCACGCCGCTTCGTCGCCGCGGGTCACGGCCCCGGCCGACGGTTGGGGCTCGGCCACGTCAGACCGGGCGCCTGCAGCGCTCTCGCCGCGCCAGTGGCGCGCGGCGTTGCCGTGGTTGCTGAGGACCCAGTCGGCGTGGCGATAGAGCCAGCGCCGAAACGTGCGGGCGTCGGCGCCGGTGGGCATCGTTTTCAGGGCCGCGAAGACGCGCGCGAAGATTTCCTGACCGAGGTCTGCGGCCGACACCGTGCGCCGCATGTGGCTGCCCATGCGACGGTCGAGGTAGCGTCGCAGCTGTGCCGCGTTGGTCTGCACGAGTTCGCATTCGGCCTCGGGGTCGCCGGCGCGGGCGCGCGCAATCAGTGTGGCCGTCATCGCGACGTGAACTCCAGGCTGTCGATGCGGGCGCGTGTGCGGCAGAAGCTCGGCAGGAGGATGCCGAGGTAGTGAAACTTGCGCGACCAGCCGGCGCGCCAGGGCAGTTCGAGCCGTCGGGGTTCGCCGCCTGCGACCGTCAGCTCGGCCGTGAGCTTCTCGCCGTCGCAGCGGGCAAGCAGTTGCAGGCGGGCGCCCCGCTTGGCTGTGTGCTGTTGCTTGGCGGCGTGATCGGCACCGTGGGAGAGGTGCCAGCTCGACGTCGACGCGAAGAGTTCGAGCGGTTCGTCGAACAGCCGCAAGCCCGGAACCTGGCCGATCACGAATCGCATGCCGCGGTCGTTGCCGAGCTCGGAGTCGAAGTCGTGCGTCCAGATGGCGCGGAGTTCGAACCGGTCGCCGGCCGTGATCGGGTGCCAGGCGAGCAGTTCGGCCGAGTAGTTGCCGGCGTAGCCGTCGAGTTCGAGGCTACCGTTCGCGAGGCGCGCTCGCGCACCGGGCGGATGGTGTTCGAAGAAGGGCGTGCGAACAGTGGTGATGTGCCAGTCCTCGAGCGACGTGTCGCCGAGCCGAAGCGTGTGGGGGCCGGCCGGCGGGATTGGCAGCGGCCGTCGCACCAGCCGCAGGCCCGCATCCGGTGAGGGCTCGTTGTGGACCAGCGTTCGCATCGAGTCGAGGCGCAGATCGGCACTCTGGAACGAGTAGTAGGACCCGCCGCACAGCAGGAACTGTTTCGTGCCGATCTCCGCAGTCGTGTTCAGTGGCACGACGACCTCGCGCAGCGAGCCGGCCAGATCGTGGATGCCGAACGGCGAGCGATCGGTGGCAGGGAACTCGGAAGGCAGCAGCTCTTCGTCGGCCGTCGTCCCGCTGCGGTAGTTCTGCGAGAAGCTCCAGTCGTGTTGCCAACCCCAGGGGTAGGGTCGGCCATCGGCGCCGCGTGCGGCGCGTTGCCATTCTTCGGGCGATGGCAGGGTCGTGTAGTAGCCCGTGCGGTCGCGGCGCTCGATCGCGTTCATCCGGTCGAGGACCGCCGTGATCGCGTCCCAGGTGACGTTCTGGGCCGTGGGGCGGAACAGTTGCGCGATGGCTTCTGCGCGTCGCGGATCCTTCGGGCGGTCGGTCCAGCGGTCGATGTCGGCGTAGCCGGCTTCGCGGATCGTCATCTGGTAGCCGGGCACGTAGCGCAGATGGTCGCGGTGTTCGTTCGTCGGCTCCGTGTGGGCGATGCCGAACCCACCGTGTACCTGCCGGTAACCTGCGAGGATCGCGTCCGGCGGCAGGAACTCGAGCTGCACGCGGCGTTCTTCTTGCGACTGGATCGATTGGCGGCGGATCAGTACCGGGAGCTCGATCGGCGTGGAACTGCCGCACGTCGCGCGCAGCAGGTAGCTGCCCTCGGGCACGGTCACGGTGCACGGTGTCGAGTCGAGCGCGCGGGTATCCGGCGAGTCGGGTGCGGCGAATTCCGTGCGGCCGTCGGGCGTGGCTACGGTCGGGCTGAGTGACAGCGTTGCCGTGCCGTCTGGCGTCGTGATCTCGAGCGTGCCCGTGATCACGAGCAGATCGGCGTGGCGGCTGGCGACATCGAGTCGTTGCAGTCGCCTCTCCAGGAGGCGGATCCGCTGGGCCCGCAGCAGCAGACCGCCACCTTGCAACGCCCGCTCGAGCTGGTCCGCGGTCAGGTTCGCGAACCGTCGCAGGGTCGGTCTGTGGTCGGGCGCGAGCGACAGCACACTCTCGAACGTGCTCTGTAATTGCTGTTCGAGTTCGTCGCGGCGGCGCCGCAGTTCGACGGCCTGGTACGGTGTCGCGCCGGCGAGTTCCGCGATGGCCAGTTGGCGGCCGGTCGCGAGTTCGTCCGCGGATTCGAGGCGCCGGTCGATCTCACGCTCGGGCAGGATTACGCCCCACCACGCGGCTGCCGCGAGGAACGCGACAACCGCGACGCCACTCGCGACGGCCAGCGCGCGATGCCGGTGGAGGAGCAGGCGGGCGCGTTCCGTCGGCCGGGGCGGCCGCGCGATCGTCGGGCGGTGGTCGAGGAAGGCCTGCAGATCCGCCGCGAACTCCGCGGCCGTTGCGTAGCGCGCGCGTGGCTCGCGGCGCATCGCCATGGCGCAGACGTTCTCGAGATCGCGTGGTGCGGCCGGCGCCAGGCTGCGGAGTCGCGGCGGATCCCCGCGGACGATCCGGTCCATCGTCTCGTGGCGCGACTCGCTCTGGAACGGCGCCGTGCCCGCCAGCAGTTCGAACAACACGACGCCCAGACCGTAGATGTCGGTCTGCGGCGTGATCGGACCGAAGCGACGGGTGACCTGTTCGGGCGCCATGTAGTCCGGGGTGCCGACCGCGTCCGTCGACATCGTCAGTTGCTCGTCGGCCTCGGTCACGCTCGCGAGTCCGAAGTCGGTCAACATCGGGCAGCCGTCGGCGTCGAGCAGTACGTTGCCGGGTTTGACGTCCCGGTGAACGACGCCGTGCTCGTGCGCGTGATGCAGAGCCAGCGCGAGGTCGCGGACCAGTGCGGCCATTCGCCGGATGTTGCCCTCGAACTCGCTGCGCTGAATCGCGCGGCGCAGGCTGTGACCCACGACGAGCTTCATCGCGTAGAAGGGGGTGGCGCCGTGCGTATCCGCCGACAGGATCGGCACGATGTTCGGATGGTCGAGTCGGCCGACGGCCTCGACCTCGCGCTCGAAGCGCTGGCGGGCGATCGGCGATGCGATCGTGCTGCCGAGGATCTTCAATGCGACCGCGCGGCCGGGTACCGAGAGTTGCTCCGCGGTGAAAACGACGCCCATGCCGCCGCGTCCGAGCACCTCGCGAATGCGGAAGTCGCCGAGCGTCTGGCCGACGAGCTCGTTCTCCGGCGGGGCCGCGGTCAGGCTGGCGACGGCACGCTGCATGCCATCGGGGCCGATCTGCTGCGCGAGTCCCGAGAGGGCCTGACGGAGTTCGGCTCCCGAACCGTCCCCCGAGCTGTCCTCCGCGCCGTGTCGAAGAGGCGAGGTCACGCCCGGCAGTGTAGCCGACGGGCGTCGTCCAGGGGGGCGGTCGCCGGCCGCAATCGGCGAGCTCGACGCGGGTGGGGCCGGCCGCGGCCGTCGCGAGGCCTCAGCGCCCGCGTAGCGGTCGGACGATCAGGTCTTTGAGGACGAAGTTGCTGCCCTCGCCGACGCGCGTGACGAACAGGTCGTTGTGGTGGCGGATGAGTCCGAACTCGTCGAAGCACGCGACGCCGCCGCAGATCTCCATACCGAGCGCGATGAGCTCGCTCGCGGTGCGGCTGCAGTCGACCTTGACCTTGGCGGCCTGCTCGCGTGCCAGCTTGTTCTGCTCATAGAGGTTGCAGCAGTGCATCAGCCAGGTGATGCCGCGCTCGAGCGCGATGTCCATGTCGACGATCACATCCTGCACGCGCTGGAAACGACCGATCGGCTTGTTGTCGAACTGCTCGCGCTCCTCGGCGTAGATCCGGCACTTGTCGAGACCGAAGGCCAGCGACGCGAGCGCGAGCGCGGCGATGAACAGTCGCCCACCGTTGAGCGTCGTGACCATCACCTTGAAGCCCTCGTTCTCGTTGCCGAGGATCGCGTCGTGGGGCACCTCGACGTTCTCGAACATGATCGAGCCCGTCGAGCTCTGCTCCCAGACCTTCTTGCCCTGCATCTCCTGGTAGAAGACCCCCTTCTCGTCCATCGGGACGATGAAGCAGGTGGACCGCTTGCCGTTGGGGGCGTCCTTGTCGGTGAGCGCGTGCACGACGACGTGGCTGGCCCACGCGGCATTGGTCGACCAGCACTTCTCGCCGTTGATGACCCACTTGTCACCCTGCTTGACCGCGGTCACTTCCGGGTTGGCGGCGTCGCTGCCGCGGCCCGGCTCGGACAGGCCGAACACGAACATCCGTTCGCCACGAGCGAGCGCGGGCAGGTGCTCCTTCTTCTGCTCCTCGGAGCCGCAGAGCAGGATCGGTTTGGCGCCCAGCGAGATCGCGGCACCCGGCGTGATCGCGACCGACTGGCTGTGGTAGCCGATCGCCAGGCCCATCAGCACGAGGTCGGTGTGGTCACCGCCCTGGCCGCCGAACTCTTCGGGGATCGGCAGTCCGAACAGGCCGAGTTGCCCCATCGCCTGGATGCACTCATCGGGCACCAGCCGATGATCGCGTTCCCATTGCAGCAGGTGGGGGGCGATCTCCGCATCGGCAAAGTCGCGGACGGATTCGTAGAACGCGAGCTTCTCGTCGGGGAGCAGTTGCTCGAGGTAGGTGTCGATACGGCGAACCATGTCGCGGCAGAGTAACGCGGGGCTGCCTCTGACGCGACGTTGGGTTCGCGGCTCAGCGCACGATGGCGCGCGAGCCGGCTCGGATCACGGTTTCGCTGTCGCCCGACCCGCCGGGCTCACTCTCGGCGCGCTTCGGCTCGAGGGCCGCGAGGAACGCGCGTGCGGCGCGATGGTCCGGCGCGATCTCGAGCACGCGGCGGAACGCGGCGATCGCGGCCGTCGAGTTGGCCGAAAAGTAGAGGTTGTACCCACGCACGAGGTGCGCGGAGGCGTCGTACTTCTTGTCGGCGAGATACTTGTCCAGCGCGACCATGTGCTGATCGAACAGCTTGCGGTCACCGTAGAACTCGCGCTTGTCGACCTTCACTCCGGCCAGGGCCGGGTCGAGGCGCAGGCCCTCGGCGATCAGGAACGCCGCGAAGTGGTAGTCGCCGCTCGCGAATGCCGCGTCCGCGAGTACGAAGTGCAGCTGCGCGTCGTTCGGCGCGTAGGAGCGGGCGCGGGCGTAGGCATCGGCGGCATCTTCGAAGCGCCCGGCCTTGAAGTAGAAGTCACCGAGCTCGACGTACTTGGTCGCGAGGTCGGCAGCGGCCCGGTCTTCCGGCGAGACTGCCGGCGCCGGAACGGGGACATCGACGATCGGGTCGGCCGCGACGGGGTCATCGGCCGGAACCTCGACGATGGCCGGTTCCGATTCGACGATGACCGTCGTGCTGCTCGGCACGTAGAGGAAGTTCGGGCAGTACGTCGAGTTGGGGTACCACCAGAAGTCGTTCCACACCGGCGCGCTGACGTTGTTCCACCAGCAGTTGCGGTAACCGAGACCCCAGTTCCAGGCCGTGGCAGCGAACCATGGGTGCCAGAGGTCGACACCGAAGCCCCAGCAGCCGCGGCCGCCGTTCAGCGACCAGAGGCCGCGGTTGAAGCCGTTGCCCCAGCCAATGCCCCAGCCGGTGTTCCAGCAGGGATCCCACCAGCCGCCGGCGACCGCGCCGAAGCGCGAGCCCCACAGGCGGGAGGTCGCACCGACGCGGCGGCCGAGTCCGCGCGCGATCGAGCCACCCACGCGGGTGCGGGGCACGAGGCGCGGCGCTGGCGTGACGCGCGGCGTCACGATGCCTCGCGGCGTGGCGCGCGGGTTGGCGCGGGTGGGCGAGACGAGGCCTCTGCCGGCCGTCGGGCGCGGCATGGCGCGTGGGCTGGTTGTCGCCCGGGGCGTGCTGCGCGGCGTTGCGCGCGGGGACGCGATGCCGCCGCGCGAGCCGGTTGCGCTCGGGATGCCTCGGGTCGGGCGCGGCGAGTAGCGGTTCGTGCGCGATGGCACATTGGAGCCGCGCGGCGAACGGATGGGCCGCGGCGCGCCGACCTTGGTCGGGCGACTGCCGGTCACATCGCGCGGCGTGTAGCGCGTCGTGGTTGGCGCCGAGCGCTGCCCCGGACGCTTGTAGAGATCGCGCGCGTTCGGTCGCGGCGTCGAACGCGTCGGCCGGTTCGTGCGCGGCGAGGTCGTGGTGCGCGGGGAGCTGGACCGCACGTTCGAGGGCGCCGGTCGCGCGCTCGAACGGATCCCGCTGCTGCCGTACTTCGTTGTGCTCCGGGTCGACGAGCGTGGTGCCGCCCGACTGCCCGTGCCGCGGACCGAACCGCCGACCGGCGAACGAGTCGTCCTGGGAGTGGTCGAACGGCTGCCGTACGATCGCGTTGCACTGCTGCGGGAACTGTTGCTGCGGGAACTACTGCTGCGAGAACTACCGCTGCGGGGATTCGTGACGCGCGAGCTGCTGCCGCGGTTGCCCGGATAGGTCCGGGTGCTCCGCGTCGGCGTGCGATTGATCGCGCGCGGGTTCGAGTTGGTCCGGGTCCGTGGCGTATACGATCGCGGTGTCGTGCGACTGCGCGGCGTCGACGTCCGCGGGGAGCTGGCTCGCGGTGACGTCGTGCGGGGGCGCGACACGCGCGGCGACGACGAGCGCGGCGAAGAGATCCGCGGCGAGGCGCGCCGCGGCGAGCTCACGCGCGGTGACCGGCTGCGCGGCGACTGCACGCGCGGAGAACTGCGCGGCGAGCTGACGCGCGGGGCACTGCGGACGCTCCGTGGGGAGCTGACCCGGGGCGCGCTGCGCGGGGCGCTGGCACGAGGGGCGGACGCGCGCGGCGAGGCCGACGCACGACCACGCTGGGCTTCGATCGGCTCCGCGAGCAGAAACAGCACGGGCAGGAGGGCCAGGGCGATGCGGCAGAGGTTCATAGGCGTTTCGTCGTGGGATGGTGGGCGGGAGGGCCGCCCGGTGTCGCCATATAGTGCAAGAAGGATACCGTGCCGGCGGTTTGCCGGAAGAATCCGTTCCCACAGGGGTTTGCGGCGACACCGACGAGCCTCAGCGCAGTTTTCGGGCCGCCGTTGTCCCGTCCGGAAGACATTCGCTGTCGCGTTGCCGAACTCCCGTCCAGGGCAGGCTTTTCGGCTCACCGCGCGGCACGATGGCGGCATGAAGCTGTTGGCGAAGCTGTTCCTGCGCGGGCTCGCGGCGATCCTGCCGCTGGCGTTGACCGCGGCGCTCGTCTGGTGGGCGGTGGTGGCGGGCGAGACCATGCTCCACGAGCTGCTGCTGCTGATCTTCGAGGACGCCTGGGTCGACGGCGGAACCGACGCAGACATGGTCGATCACGAAGGCTGGTACGTCCCCGGCATGGGGTTCGCGCTGTCGATCCTGCTCGTGATGGCGACCGGCGTGTTCATGTATTCGTTCGCGGTGCGCACGCTCTACGGCCGGCTCACGCGGTTGCTCGAGCATATTCCGGTGGTCAAGTCGGTCTACGGGATGATCGTCGACGTCGTGCGCATCTTCGGTAGTCCGGACGAACGGCCGTTCCGCCGCGTCGTGCTCGTGCAGGTCGAGAACAGCTTCGAGCAGATCGGGTTCCTGACGCGCGAAGACTTCGACGACATGCCGGAGATCGGCAACCGCAAGGTCGCGGTGTATCTACCCATGAGTTACCAGCTCGGTGGCTTCACGATCATCGTCGACGCCGAGCGCGTGCGTCGCATCGAGATGTCGGTCGAAGACGCGCTGCGCTTCTGCGTGACGGCGGGCGTCAACCGGATCGAGCCGGAGGAGTGATGGCGGGCGGTGACCCGGATTCCGTTGCCCTGCTCCACTGAACGATCACGCGTTCGAGCTGCTCGCGACGGAATGGCTTGCCGAGGTAGTCGTCCATGCCGGCCGCCTCGCAGCGAATGCGGTCCTCGGTGCGGGCGTTCGCCGTGACCGCGATGATCGGGACGCGTTCGCGATTTCCTTCGGCCTCGCGACTGCGGATCTGGCGGGCGGCTTCGTAGCCGTCCATCTCCGGCATGAGGCAGTCCATGAGGATCAGCGCGTAGTCGCCCTTGGCCGCCGCCTCGACCGCTTCGACGCCGTTGTTGACGATCTCGACCTCGCAGTCGAGTCGCTTCAGGAACGCGGTCGCGAGGTGCTGGTTGATCTTGTTGTCCTCCGCCAGGAGGACGCGGCAGCCGGCGCCGCCGATCTTCGATGTCGGCGCTTCGTCGGCCGGGGCGTTCGCTGTGGGTTGCGTCGCTCGCAGCGGCATCTGGAACCAGAACGTCGAGCCCTTGCGGAGCCGACTCGTGGCGCCGATGCGGCCGCCCATGAGTTCGACCAGGCGGCGACAGATCGCCAGCCCGAGGCCGGTGCCGCCATAGCGGCGGTGGGTCGATGGGGCGGCCTGGGTGAACTCCTCGAAGATCTTCGCGACGCGGTCGGCGGGGATGCCGATGCCGGTGTCGCGCACCTCGGCCCGAATGCCGTCCGCGGCCGTGGTGATCTGCAGCGTGACGCCGCCCTGGTTGGTGAACTTCACCGCGTTGTTGACGAGGTTGAGCAGCACCTGTCCGAGGCGCACCGGGTCGCCTTCGACCTTCTGCGGCACGTCGTCGCCGAGATCGAGGACGAGGTCGATGCCTTTCGCGTCGGCCTTGGGGCGCAGCATGAGCAGCACGTCGCCGGCGGCACGGTGGAGGTCGAACTCGATGTGCTCGACATCGAGTCGACCAGCTTCGATCTGGGCGAAGTCGAGCACGTTGTTGATGAGTCCGAGCAGGGCCTCGCTCGAGCGCTCGATGATCCGCAGGTGCTCGCGTTGCGTGGCGTCGAGGTCGGTCTCACCGAGCAGGCTGGCGTAGCCGAGCACGGCATTCATCGGCGTGCGGATCTCGTGGCTCATCGTCGCGAGGAAGCGGCTCTTGGCCTCGCTCGCGGCTTCGGCCGCTTCCTTGGCGGCCTTCAGTTCGGCTGCGACGTGGCGTTGTTCGGTGATGTCGCGGAACGCCCCGAGCACCTTCTTGACCTGGCCGTTCTCAACGACGGCCTTGCCCGTGGTGTTAACCCAGATGTGGCGTCCCGTGGCCGTGATCAACTCGAGTTCGAGATCGAAGGGTTGCCGATTGGCCGCGGCGGTTTCGATCGCTGCCTGGATCCTGGGCAAGGACTGCGGCGCATAGAACGCGATCGCGCTCTCGACGGTCGGCCGGTAGGTGGCCGGGGTCAGATCGTGGATGCGGTAGGTCTGATCGGTCCACGAGAGATCTCCCGACGCGAGATCGATCGACCACCCGCCGACCCGCGCCATCTGCTGTGAGTCGTCCAGCAGGTGTGCCATCTCGCGCAACGTCGCGCTCAGGCCGTCGCGCGTCCGCGCCTGTTCCCGCAGTTCGAGCAACGCCAGGACCTGGCGCGCGAGCGCCGCGAGGGCCTCGGTCTGGCCGGGAGTCAGATCACGCGGTTCATGGTCGATGACGCAGACCGTGCCGAGAGCGTGACCGTTCGGGGTCACGATCGGCGCTCCGGCGTAGAACCGGGCGCCGCCCGGTGACGTGACACCTGGATGGTCGCAGAACCTCGGGTCCTGACCGGCGTCGCGAACGATCAGAACGCCCGGTTCGAGGATCGCATGGGAGCAGAACGAGAACTCGCGCGGGGTTTCGTTCTTCTGGATCCCGAGGCTGGCCTTGAACCACTGCCGACACTCGTCGGTCAGGCTCACGAGTGCGATCGGGGCCTTGCAGATTTCGGCTGCCAGCGCGACGACGTCGTCGTAGGGCTGCTCGCTGGCGGTGTCGAGAATGCCGTAGCGCCGGAGTGTTTCGAGACGGGCGCTCTCGTTGTCTGGTGCAATCGCTGCGATCATCTGCGCTTCGACCCCTGGTGGTCGAGTCTGGTCGTCGGCCCCCGGAGTCGAGTTCCGGGGCGCGACACTCGGCCTATCGGCGAT
This sequence comes from bacterium, assembly GCA_024743115.1. Classification (GTDB taxonomy): domain Bacteria; phylum Planctomycetota; class UBA1135; order UBA1135; family UBA2386; genus JAGQRA01. The sequence continues at coordinate 40,193 of JANSXC010000006.1, forward strand.
CCCGGTGTCAAACCTGGGTTTTCGCCGCGGCGCGCGCGCACGTTGCCGTGCCATGGGGAGGCTGCGACCGTTCGGCGGCCAAAGATTGGCCTCACGTCAGCGCGGCCGCCGCGTAGTATCGCGCGTTCAACCATGCGCACACTCGCGATCACAGCCATCTCGTTCGCCGCGGCTGCGTTGCCCGCTCAGGGCTCCGGCTGGCCCTATTCGATGGACTACGGGCCCTACCTGATGACGACGTTCGAGGGTGGTGGTCGTTCGGGGAACACGATGAAGGGCGTCGTTGTGCGCCTCACGGACGGCGACCACACGGGCGCGGTTGCGTTCGATACCGAGATGCTGCGGCTGTCCGCGGCCTGGACGGACGGCTGGTTGCGCCTGCGGGGTACGGCCTACGACGGGGCGCACGGGCCGATGGTGCGGTTGCGCGGTCGCAAGGTCGCCGAAACGGCGCTCGCGCCGGGTTGGGCGAAGGGTGGCGACTTCACGGATCCGCGGTCGATCAGCGACGGGCCGCTGCCGCGCGACTGGGGGCAGTATCGCGGACTGTGGCTGCACGAGGATCAGGTCCTCGTCGGCTACCGCGTCGGCGACATGGACGTTCGCGAAGGTTATCAGCTGAAGCATGACGGCCGGGTCATCACGCGCACGCTCGAACTCGGTCCGTCGAAGCACGAACAGGTGTTCGTCGCCGCGGACGGTCCGACCGGCGCGCTGGTCGGTCGGCTGGAGATGAACGCGCCCGAGCGCGTCGCGATGCTGCAATGGATGCCCGAGCCCGATGGTTTCCCGGAGCTCGATGGCACGACGACCGGTTGGTCCGACCTCGCGATGGGCGGGCCGTCGAACGGTGACTACCTGGATGCCAAGAGCGGCACGGGCGCGACGATCGCGGCGGTCGCGGGGTTTGCGCCGGTACACGGCAAGGGCGGCGGGCTCGCCGCGTTGCACGACGGCCGTGGCAGTGCGAACGAGGATGACTGGGGCGGTAGCTGCTGGTTCGACAAGCACCGTGTGAAGGGCAAGCAGACCGATCGCGGTCGATTGCACGTCGATCTGCAGAAGGCGGTCGCGATCTCACGTATCAGCACGTTCACGTGGCACCAGGGCTATCGCGCCTACCAGCGCTACGACCTCTACGGCAGCAACGCCGACGCCCCGGATCTCGCGGCGAAGGATCTCGAGGGCGCGGGTTGGACGCGCATCGCGAAGGTCGACAGCGATCCGCTGGGGCCGGGTGACAAGCATGGCGTCAGTCTCGCGAAGGAGGGTGGTCTCGGGACGTTCCGCCACCTGATCCTCGACGTGCATCGCGGCGGCGCGTTCTTCGCCGAGGTCGATGTCTTTGCGGGCACGTTCCGCGCCAACGTCGACGCCGTTGGTCGCGGCCGGCAGAACATCATGATGTCGATGCACGGTGATCCGGCCGACTTTGCCGTCGAGGAGAACCGCATCCTGGTCAAGGTGCCGCCGCACGATGCGCCGATCCGTCTACAGCTGCGCATGGCCGCGGGCACCGACGAGGCCGTCAACGCGCTCGGTGACGCGTTCGCGGCCGGCGATGTCGCGCCGCTGCCGACCCGGCCCGCCGCGAAGCGCTGGGGCGAGCCGATCGTCACCAAGGGTATCCGCGGTGAGGATGACGGCGCGTTTGCGGTGGATACGATCACGATCCCGTTCAAGAACCGCTTCGGTTCGCGGATGCGGACCGGTGCGTTCGACTTCGTGTCGGCGACCAGCGCCGCTGTGTCGACGTGGAACGGTGACGTCTGGCTCGTCGAAGGCCTCGACGACGACCTCGACGAACTGCGCTGGACGCGCTTCGCGACCGGGCTGTTCGACCCGCTCGGGCTCAAGGTCGTGGACGGCGTGATCCACGTGCACGGTCGCGACGGGATCACGAAGCTGCACGACACGGACAAGAACGGCGAAGCCGACTTCTACGAGTGCTTCAACAACCAGGTGCTGATCACGCACGCGTTCCATGAGTTCGCGTTCGACCTGCAGACGGATTCGGACGGCAACTTCTACCTCAGCAAGGGTGCGCCGGTGAATCCGGGCGGGCGCGGCTTCCAGCGCATTGCGCCGCATCACGGCACGATCCTCAAGGTCAGCAAGGACGGCGCGAGTATCGAGCCGATCGCTACCGGTATGCGCGCGCCGAACGGCATCGGTGTGCACGCCGGCGCCCACGGCACGTTCTTCACGTCGGGCGACAACGAGGGCACCTACATGCCGCGGTGTCGGTTGAACTGGTTCTACGAGCCCGGCTTCTACGCGGGCGTCAAGGACACCGCGCACCGGTCGCCCGTTCCCGACATGCCCGACCTGCCGCTGTGCTGGATGCCGATGGAGGTCGACAACAGCAGTGGTGGTCAGGTGCTCGTGACCAGCGACGCGTGGGCGGATCTGAAGGGGTCGGTGCTGCACTGTTCGTACGGCACGTGTTCGCTCTACCTCGTGCTGCCGGAGTGGCCGAAGAACCACGAGGGCCCGGTGCAGGGCGGTGTCGTGCGCCTGCCCGTCGACTTCTCGTCGAGCTGCATGCGACCGCGCTTCTCGCCGCACGATGGTCAGCTCTACGTGATCGGTCTCAAGGGCTGGCAGACGAGCGCCGCGCGTGAGGGCGGCTTCCATCGCGTCCGCCGCACCAAGGCGCCGCTCGACATCCCGGTCAAGCTGCGGACGTGTGACGAAGGCGTGTATCTGACGTTCCCGCAGCAGCTCGACGTCGAGGTTGCCGAGGATCCCGAGAGCTACAGTGTCGAGATCTGGAACTACCTCTACTCGAAGGCCTACGGCTCGCCCGAGCTGTCGGTGCTCGAGCCCGAGCGTGATGTCGAACGCGGCAAGAAGAACCGCGATGCGCTGAAGGTCACGAAGGCGACGCTCGGTCCGGATGGCAAGACCGTATTCCTCGCGATCGAGGGCATACAGCCGGTGCACCAGATGCGGATCACCTGGAACGTCGACACGGCCGAGGAGGAGCAGTGCAAGGGCGAGCTCCACAACTCGGTCCACGTGCTGCGCAAGAACTCGGGGTTCTGATGCGTGATCGCATGATGCCGCGCATCGCGGCGCTTCTCGTGGTGGCCTGGGGCGTCGCGATCGTGGCGCTCACGGCCGGATCGTCGTCGATCGTTCTGCGCGATGCGGCGGCGGCAACTCAGGGGGCACTCGAGCGCGGCGCGAAGGTGACGTTCGAGCGCGTGCTGCCCGCTGATCGGCCGCCGCAGGTCCAGAGCCAGCGGTCGCGCCTGCTCTCACTCGCCGTCGAGCGCGGTGAGGTGCCCTCGCCGTTTCTCGAACTCGGCTACTTCCGGGCGACGTATCGCGCGATCGTGACCCTGCCGTCGCGCGACCGCTACCGCTTCCGCATCGCGGGGCGCGGCAAGGTCAAGCTCACGATCAACGGCAAGGAAGTGCTCGCCGGCGCGCTGCGCGAACGTCAGCCGCTCGAGACGAAGAAGAAGGTGCGGCTCAAGAAGGGCGGCAACGATCTCGAACTCGAGTTCGAGAGTTCGGCGTTCGGCGACGGGCAGTTCCGGTTGTACTGGGCGCCGCCGGAGTGTGGGTTCGAACCGATTGCACCCGAACTGCTGTCGTGGGCCGCGGACGATGCGGAACTCGTTGCCGGTGAGCGGCGGCAGCTCGGGCAGGAGCTCTTCCTGGCACGGCGCTGCGCGCGTTGCCACGGGTTCGAGCAAGCGAAGTTGGCGGATGGCGCGTTCGGTGAGCTCGCGGGCGCGGGGCCGGATCTCCGGGGCGTTGGCGCGCGCCTGAAGCGTGACTGGCTGGCGGCGTGGCTGCAGGACCCGACCGCCTTCCGCCATGACGCGACGATGCCGGGGCTCGGATTCACGGCTCAGGATGCGGCCGATGCGGCGACGTTCCTGGCCGGGCTCGGTGAGCCCGCGGCCCGCGATCTGCCGGCCGACGGCGTCGCGGCGGGGCGCGATCGCTTTCTGCAACTCGGTTGTGTGGCTTGCCACGTGCCGCCGGATCGGGACCGGAAGGAGCGCGTTCTCGGCGACCGGCTCGCGCTGCACCACGTGCCGCAGAAGTGGCACGCGGCGGCGCTCGTCGACTACCTGCGCGATCCGCAGCGGTTTTATCCGCACGTTCGCATGCCCGACTTCCGCCTCACGGAAGAGGACGCGGTCAACCTCGCGGCCTACCTGCTGAACGGCAAGTTCGCCAGTGAGCCCGTGCCGCTGGCCGCGGCTGCAGGCGACGCCGCGCGCGGCCAGCAGATCGTAGCCGACCGGCATTGCGCGTCGTGTCACGAGGTGGCGGTGTCCGTCGCGGACCGAATCGTGCGATCGTTGCGCGAGCTGCGGCCCGATCGCGGCTGCCTCGCTGATGCGGCCGAAGCCCGCGGCGACGCGCCCGATCATCGGCTGTCGGCGGAGCAGCGCGCCGCACTTCGGGAGTTCCTGCCCTTCGCGGAGCAAGCCCCGTTCCGCAAGGCGCCGCTCGACTACGCCGAGCGGCAGCTCACCGCTCAGCGCTGCACGGCGTGTCACGGTCTCGACGATCGTCCGTCGGTTTGGGCGACCGTCGCGAACGAACTGGCCCTCGACGATCCGCTGCCGCCCGAGCAGGATCCCGTCGCGCAGGGCATCCCGTCGCTGACCTGGGTCGGCAGCAAGCTGCAGCCGAGCTGGATGAGCGCGTTCGTTCAGGGGCAGAAGCCGTCGCCGCGACCGTGGCTGACGGCGCGCATGCCGGCGTTCGAGCATCGCGGGGCCGCGATCACGAGCGGGCTCGTGCGCGAGCACGGCTATGGCAGCAAGGACGAACCGCTGCAGCCCGCGAATGCCCAGATGGCGATCCACGGCAACACGCTGCTGCAGCAGGGTACGGGTTTCGGCTGCGTGCAGTGCCACGCGCTCGGTGACAAGCCGGCGGAGCAGGTGTTCGAGCGCGAAGGTATCGAGCTGCATCTCGCGCGCCAGCGGCTGCGGCACGAGTACTACATCCGCTGGTTGCTCGATCCGCCGCGCATTGACCCCGAAGCGCGCATGCCGAAGTACGCCAACAGCAAGGGCAAGACCGCGTTCGTGGAGATCCTTGGCGGTGATGCCGAGCAGCAGTTCGAGGCCATCTGGCAATCCCTCGGCGGTCGCAAGTAGCGACGCGCTATGCGATGACCATCGAACTACCGGCGCCGGCTGCGATCGTGCTCGATCTCGATGGCGTGCTCGCCGACATCGAGCGGCGCACGGCGCTGGCGACGCCCGATGAGGTCGCGGCGCTCGCTGCGGAGCTACCGCTCGCGGTCGTGACGAGTTGCCCGCGGCGGCTCGCCGAATCCGTGCTCACGCGGCATGGGTTCCGCGAGCACATCGGCGCGGTGGTCGGCAGCGAGGACGGCCCCGGCAAGCCGAGCCCGGCTCCGGTCTGGCTCGCGCTCGAACGCCTCGATCGGGCGGGGCAGCCCGCGTGGATGCTCGGTGACAACCCAAGCGACGTCGAGGCCGCGGTCGCCGCGGACGTTGTGGCGCTCGCGATGGCGCCGCGTGGAATCGGCGGCGAGGCGCACGCGGCGCGACTGCGCCGCGCGGGGGCGGCGGAGCTGATCGGCGGGATCTCGGGTCTTCTGGAATTGCTGTCGAGGCCGCGCGATTCTTGAGGCCAGGAGACTCATGACCAACCTGCAAGTGCTGCCGGCGGATCGCATCTCGACGGCGTTCCAGATCGCGGTCGACTTTCTCGAACAGTGGGCGACGTCGGATACGCGGGCCTGTTGGTTTCGTGGCATCAACGACGGCTCGCTGTCGTTGCAGCCAGGAGCATGTTGGCGAACGGGCTACTCCGAGTGGGGGCCGCTCGTCGACCTCTCGCAGGACGGGGTGTCGTTCAAGGACGTCGGGACCGTCGACGAGTGGAGCACGTACTACCTCGCGCAACACCATCGCATCCCGACGAGGCTGCTGGATTGGACGGAGAGCTTCGCCGCTGCCCTGTTCTTTGCGTTCGATGGTTGGGATGGCAAGACCACGCCCGGTATCTGGCTGTTGCAGCCAATGGAACTCAACGAGGTCTTCTTGCGCTGGCACGGCATCCTCACGCCCGAGCATGTCCGCCAGCTCGACGCCTGGCTGCCGCGACCGATCCGCCTGCCGCACCATGTCACGCAGGCCGACGAAGAGGGCTACGTCTACGACAACCGCTGGCCGCTCGCGATCTACCCGCGCCGCGCCAACCGCCGCCTGATCGCGCAGCAGGGCTACTTCACGGTGCATGGCCGCGACCCGCGCCCGCTCGACGAACTCGTCGATCAGTGTGGCGCAGACCCCGCGAGTCTGTTGGCCAAGATCGAACTCGTCGGCTTCGACCCGCAGCAGGCGCTGCACGAACTCGACCTGCTCGGCATCCGCCGCAGTGCTGTCTACCCGGACATCGACAACTTCGTGCAGCAGCTGCAGGCGCTGTACGGCTGGTAGCGTCGCCCCTGGCGCGCACCAGTCGGGCCCTACTTGCCGCCGAGGTCGCGGTAGCGTTTGCGGTACTTCTCCGCGAGTTCCGTCTGTTTGTTGCGGAGGTCGACCTGGCGGCCGCGGATGAAGGCGTGCGTCGTTCTCGTGTCGAGCTCGAACGGGTCGCCGTTGCAGACGAACAACGTAGCGTCCTTGCCTTTGGCCAGTGAGCCGAGGCGGTTTCCGACGCCGAGGATCGTGGCGGCGTGCAGGGTGATCGCGGCGACCGCGCGGTTGCGGTCGAGTCCGTGCGCGATCGCGGTCGCCACGTGATACGGCAGGTTGCGGTCGTTGCTGTAGCCGTCGCCGGTCGCGATGCAGAAGTCGAGGCCGGCCGCGGCGAGTCGCGCCGGCAGCGTGAAACGGGCATCGTAGGGGCTGTCCTCGCGACGCGGCAGGTCGTGCACGCCGTCGAGGATCACGGGAACCTTGTGTTCACGCAGCAGGTCGGCGGCGGCGATCGCATCGCGGCCGCCGACGATCACGGGGCGCAGGCTGGCAGCCGTGGCCCAAAGGACGGCGGATTCGATCTGTTCGAGTTCGTTCGCGCGTACGAATACCGGCGCTTCGCCGCGCACGGCCGGCACGAGCGCGCGATGCCGGATGTCGATCGGCGTGCTCGGATCCGCGGTGCGCGCGTCCAGCCAGGCGCGGGCCTCGCGGAACGCCCGCGCGATCGCCTCACGGCCCTCGCGGGTGCGTTCGTCGGGCGACTGTCGCGAGCGATCCGTGCTGCTCGGTCGCCGCGGGCGCGAGCCGAATGAACGCGCGGGCCATGCGACGACCGGGCCGGCGTCGGCGAGCACCGCCATGTCGGCGTTCGTCCAGCCGTCGAGCTGGATCACGGACGCGCGGCCCGCGATCGCGCCGCCGCTCGGGAACACGCCCGCGGCCAGGATGCCGTTGCTGCGCGCAACCGGGATGGCGGTCGAGTCCGGGTTGACCGCGACGCTCGCGAGCACTTCTGGCGTGAACTCGCCGATCTCGTTGACGTCGACGCTCTGTCGGACCATGCCGATCTCCTGCAGGCCCAGCGTCGTGTGGGCCGAGACGAAGCCGGGGTAGACGTGCGCGCCCTGCAGGTCGATGACCTTGGGGTTGGTGTTCTCGGGCAGCGACGGTGTTTCGCCCTTGGCGAGCACGCCGCCGATCCTGCCGTCGTGGAACCACAGCGTGCCACCGAGCACGATGCCGTCCGAGACCGTGTGAATCGTCGCGTTCTGGAGGACGATCGGTTCGGCCTCGGGCGCGGCCTTCGGCAGCAGATCCTGGGCGATCGCCGGGCCGGTCAGGATGAATAGCGCAGCCGCGAGTTCGCGCGAGCCGTTCGTCTTCGTGGGGCGTGTCCTCTTCGTCGGCAGGGCGGTCATCAGCGGCCTCCTTGGAGCGTGTGGGTGCGGCAGCAGTAGGCGTCGTCGAGGTACTCGGCGGCCCAGTAGGCATCCCGCAGCCGCGCGAAGCGTGATTCCTTGTCGCCAGCCTTGTCCGGTCTTCGTCCCTTGCTCGCGGCGGCGGCCTTCTGGATCAGTCGGCTGCGCTCGTTCGCGATTCCCGCGCGCAGCTCGGCGTCCCGGTCGAGGGAGAACAACGGTCGGCCGTCGACCCACGTCGCTTCACATCGCGCCATGTAACTCAGCGGGTTCGCGGACCACATCGCGACGTCGGCATCCTTGCCCGACGATAGCGAGCCGGTGCGGTCGAAGATGCCGAGCTGCACGGCCGGGTTCTTCGTCACGAAGCACAGCGCCTCGGCCGGCGCGACCCCGCCGTACTTCACCGCCTTGCCGGCCTCGGTGTTCAGGCGGCGGGCGTGTTCGTTGCTGTCGCTGTTGAACGACACCGATACCCCGAGTTCGTGCATGATCGCGCCGTTGTCCGGGATCGCGTCGAAGACCTCGAACTTGTAGGCCCACCAGTCGCTGAACGACGACGCGCCGATCGCGTGCTCTTTGATTGCGTCCGCGACCTTGTAGCCCTCGAGCACGTGCTGGAACGTGCCGATCTTGAACCCGTACTCCGCAGCGATGCCGCAGAGCATGAAGATCTCGTCCTGGCGATAGCTGTGGCAGTGGATCCGGCGCTGCCCGGCGATGATCTCACCGACGGCCTCGAGTTCGAGGTCGCGCCGTGGCGGCAGCGTGCGCGCGCGATCGCGCGGGGCGAGCGCTTCGTAGCCGGCGTGCTCCTTACGATAGGCCTCGGCGGCAACGAGCCGGTCGCGGATCAGCGCTTCGACGCCCATCCGGGTGCTCGGATAACGGGTTTGCACGCGGCTGCCGTTGGCGCGGCGGGGGTTCTCGCCGAGTGCCCACTTGATGCCGGCCGGTGCGCCTTCGAATCGCATGTCATCGGGATGGGCGCAGCCGAACCGCAGCTTGACCGTCGAACTCTGGCCGCCGATCGCATTGGCCGAGCCGTGCAGCTGGTTGGCCGCGGTCACACCGCCCGCAAGCTGGCGATACCAGTTCACGTCGTCGGGATTGATCACGTCCTGGATGCGGGCCTCGGCGGTCACGGCCTGACCGCTCTCGTTGATGCCGCCCTGGATGCCAGTGTGCGAGTGGCAGTCGATCAGGCCCGGCGTCACGTGCTTGCCTTGGCCGTCGATCTTGCGAGTGTTCTCAGGGAGTGCCGGCATGTCCGCCGCGGGGCCCGCGTAGGTGATCTTGCCGGCGCTCACGATGATGCCGCCGTTGACGATGACGCCGCGGCCGTCGCTTGGCCAGAGCGTCGCGCCGACGATGGCGAACGATTCGGGTTCGGGCATCGTCGCCGTACCGTAGCCGCCGAGTGGGGTCGGCAGCGCCGTGAGGGCAGGTGGCTCGAACGCGTCAGCGGCCGGGGGCTGATCGTTCTCGTCGCCGTCGCTACTTGCCGGCGCGCGCTCGCCGCGAAACCGGAACGACGAGCCGTCCGCCTTCGTGCCCGTGCCCGCGAGCTCGTCGCCGCGGCGGTGGCCGCGGAGCCAGGTGACGCCGGATCCTTTGCCGAAAGCGTCCATGACGCGCAGCGCGATCGATTGCCGGTCGCGGCCGCCGACGGCTGCGGCGACCTTGTCCTCACCGATCGCGAACTTCGCGCGCTTACCGTCGATCGCGAGTACGGGGACCTCCGAGTCGGCGCTGCCGGGCCACGTCGTGAGTCGCCATTCGCCGTCGAGGTGTGCGTCGGTGGCGGGATCGACGTCGTGCTTCTTACCGTGCACCCAGACCGCCCGGATCTCGGCCTTCGGGTCGAACAGTTCGCCGGCGACGACCGTGAGGTTCGCGAGCTTGCCCACCGCGATGGTGCCGAGCTGCCCGTCGACGTCGAGCAGGCGGGCGGGAATCGTCGTCAGCGCAGCGAGCGCGGTCTTTTCATCGACACCGCACCGGATCGCGTCACGCATGCGCGAGCGGAACGCGCTGCGCTTTTCGAGTCGCGCGGTGGTCCATGCGAACTCGACGCCGGCTTTCAGCAGGCGTGCGCTGTTGGTCGGCGCCTGTTCCCAGCTCTGCAGTTGGCGCAGGGACACGCCGGCAGTGGCCGCCGCGGAGTCCAAGTCGGGCGCTTCAGGGAACTCGAGCGGAAGGATCAGCGAACAGCCCGTGGCCGCGATCGCCGCGAGCCGCCGGAACTCCATACCGCTGCCGATGAGCACCGCTGTGCGTTCGTGTTCTTTGGCGATGCGCGCCGCGCGCAGGGCCTGAAGTTCGTTGCGGGTTTCGAACAGCAGCGGCAGCTCGTGATGCCGGGCCATGGCGGCCAGCGCAGCGGAGACCGGTGGCGCGGAGTTCGCAAGGGCCGGATTGCGGCGGATGGTCTCGAGGCAGCGCTCGTACCACGCCCCGTCGAACAGCGTCTGGCGCAACAGCGCGATCGCGCCCTGCTCGCTGTTGGGGTAGCCGTTGCGGTTCCGTGCAAGGCGCGCCACGAGGCCGGCGTGCTCACGGATGACGCGCGGCCGTTCGGTGGTCGCTGGTTCGTCGAGCAACACGACCGTGGCCGTGCCCGCGACGATGCCGCCGGCCGGCACGGCCGCGGCGGCAGCGAATCCGAGCTCGCGCAGCGCCTTGCGGTCCGATTCCGGTATGCCGGCGCCCGCGAGTGTCTGGCGCTGGGGCTGGATCATCGGACTCCAGTGCGCGTCCGACCGATCGGGTTCGATCGCCGGAGAGTCGACGGTCACGAACGGGTCGATCAGGCCTGGGTAGATCATGAGTCCGCTGCAGTCGACGCGGGTGGCGCCGGCCGGCGCCGCGCCGCCGAGGGCCGTGATCGCGCCGTCCTTGATCACGATCGTCGTGTTCTCCTGACGTTCGCCCGGTGACGGCACGACGGTCGCGCCGGTCAGCGCAAACCAGGTCGGCGCGATCGGGCGAGGGCCGTTGTGCGGTTCGCCCTGAGCGGAGGGCGACGCCGCGAGTGCGAGACAGACGAAGAACGTGACTGCGCGCGTTCGCATGCTCGCAGCATACGCGCGGGTGGAGCTACTTATCGATCGTCAGAAGGAACGCGGAGTGAGATACTGTCGCAAGCACGCCCGTCGTGACGACCTCGTCGAGGCCCGCGGCTGCCGGCCAGCTACCCTTCTCGGCGCCTTTCGTGCGCTGGCTCGCCGCGAGGCGTTGCAGCGCCTGCAACTCGCGGTGGCAGGTCCTGCCGTCCGTGCGGCGTAGGGCCTGCAGCCCGAGCCAGGTGTGAAAGGGATCGCGAGCGGGGTTCGTGGGCCAGGCCCGTGCCACCGTCAGCGCGGCCGGGAACTCTTCGCCGAGCAGCATGGCCGTGAGGTGCAGGGCGCTGTCGCTGCGGCGATCGCGGCCGACGGTGATGTTGCGGCGCGCGGCCTTGCCGAGAATCCGGCACCGTTTGGCCAGCTTCGCGTCGCCTTCGACGATTGCGATCACGTCCGCAAGCATGACGAGCATGGCGATCTCTTCGGCGGTGGCTGGATCGCTGTCCTCGGATTCGAACGCCGCGAGCGCCGCAGATACCGCCTTTCGGCTCGTCGACTTCAGCAGCTTGTACTGCGAGATCGCGCAGGTCTCGGCCATTGCGAACGCTGCGATGAGCTGCTCGAAGCGCGTGCACGGTTGGCCCACCGGGGCGAACCAGCCGTCGTTGGCCTGCTGAGCCCGCAGCCAGCGGGTCGCATGCCGTAGCGGCGCCTTGTAGCGGCCGACGCGGAGCGACGAGCCAGTGGCGCCGTACGCGAGCATCATCCAACTCGCTGCGGCCACCGTTTCGACGGGCGACTCGGCGTCGCCGCCCGGAGTCCGGGTCATGAGGTAGTGGATCGAATCCAGCGTCGGGGTGAACTCCGGGCTGGGTGCGCCACTCGGGGCCGAGCGGGCCGGCCCTTGGGCCGGCAGCAGCAGGGCGAGGCCGGTGGCTGCAGTCAGCACGGGGAGGCACGGGCGCATGCCGTCAGCAACGGCGATCGGGGCGGTCTGGTTCGCTGCTTTTTGCCGGCTCGGCCGGGTTGCGCGGGCTGCTGAACAGGCGCGCCGGATCGGAGCCTACGTCGATGCCGCCCTCGTCCGCGGTGCGTAGAGCCAGCGCAAGCCGTGCCAGGCCCGCTTCACGACGTTCTTCAGGTCCTCGAGCACGAGATACATCGACGGCACGAGCAGCAGGCTGATCAGCGTCGCGAAGATGACGCCGAACGCCAGCGACACGCCCATCGGCACGAGGAATCGCGCCTGCACGCTGCGCTCGAGCAATAGCGGGCTCAAGCCCCCGAACGTCGTGAGCGACGTCAGCAGGATCGGCCGGAAGCGGCGCGCGCCCGCGCTCCGCACGGCTTCGAGCACGTTGCCGTGTTCTTTGCGGCGGTTGTTGATCCAGTCGACGAGCACGATGTTGTCGTTGACCACGACGCCGGACAGCGCGACGACACCGAACATCGACAGGATGCTGAGGTCGTAGCCGGTGAGCATGTGGCCGGCGACTGCGCCGATCACCCCGAACGGGATCGCGGTCATGATCAGGAACGGCTGCAGGAACGACTGCAGCGGAATCGCCATCAGTGCGTAGATGATGAACAGCGCGATCAGGTAGCCGCCAGCGAGCGAGATCAGCAGGTCGGCCTGCTTCTTCTGATCGCCCTCGAAGCCCCAGCCGAGACCGGGATAGCGGTCCACGAGTCGCGGCAGCACCTCGTCGGCGAGTCGCGCGTTGATCGCGTCGGGGCTCGACTCGGCATCGCTCTCGTCGATTTCGCCGCTGATGCGCAGCGTCTGCCGGCCGTTGACGCGCGTGATCGAGGAGTAGGCGCGGCCGTGGCGCAGTTCGGCGACTTCACCGAACGGCACCTCGTCGCCGGCAGGGGTGCGAATGCGCAAGTCGTGCAGGTCGGCGAGCGAACGCCGGCCCGACTCGGGGTAGCGCACCATCACCTTGATGTCGTCGCGCCCGCGCTGCACGCGCTGGGCCTCCTCGCCGTAGAACGCCTGGCGCACCTGGCGTGCGAGGTCGCGCCGCGTCAGACCCAGCGTCTCGGCCGCGGGCTTGATGTCGAGCTGTAGCTCCGGCTTGCCGAGCCGGAACGAGCTCGACACGTCCTTGACCTCGGGCATCGCGTTGAGCTCGCGCTGCAGATCGTCGGCCGCGCGTTCGAGCTGGGTGCCGTCCTCGTGGTAGAGCTCGATGTCGACGTCCTTGCCCGTCGAGAAGAACGACGTCGTGAACGTCAGTTCGACCGCATCGGGAATCGTGCCGACGCGTTCGCGCATGCGGCTCATGATCACGTCGGACGAGATGTCGCGCCGTTCGGATGGCACGAGTTGCACGTTGAGTTCCGCGAGGTGCGAGCCCGAGTCGAACTGCGCGTCGCGGTTGCCGCCGTTGCGCGCCATGTCGCGCGCGTAGGGCTGCGTGCCGACGGACGCCATCATGTGCAGGAAAACGGGTTCTTCGAGTTCGTACTCGTCGTCGATCTCGGCGCAGACCGCGCGTGCTGCGGCTTCGACCCGGGCGAGTTCCTTCGCCGTCACATGGGCCGGCGTGCCCTGCTGCAACGTCATCGAGATGACGACGTTGTCACCTTCGACGGTGGGGAAGAACACGAACCGCGGGTAGCCCGCCGCGACGGTGGCGATCGCCAGCGTCATCAACGTCACAGCGGCGGCGATGGTCGTGTAGCGAAACGTCAGCGCGGCATCGAGCACCGGCTGGTAGACGCGTTCGATCACCCAGTCGAGACCGCGGTGGAAGCCGCTCTGCACGAAACCCAGCGCCCGGGCCCCGAGCCACGGTCGGTGGTCAACGGGTGGCACCTTCATGAGTGACATGTGCGACGGCAGGCAGAGCTGCGATTCGACGAGACTCAGCACGAGCACCGGGATCACGATCGCCGGAATCACGCGCCAGATCTGGGCGTCGGCGCCCGGAATCGCGAACAGCATCGGCGTGAACGCGACGATCGTCGTAGCGACCGACGCGAAGACCGGCTTGCGGACCTCACGGCCGCCGCGGATCGACGCAAGCATGGCGGAGGTGCCGGGCTTGCGGTGCCGCACGATGTTCTCGCCGACCACGATCGCGTCGTCGACGACGATGCCGAGCACGAGCAGGAACGCGAACAACGAGATCATGTTGATCGACACGTCCACGACCGGCATCAGCGCGACGGCGCCGAAGAAGCCGATGGGAATGCCGATCGAGACCCACAGCGCCATGCGCAGCTGCAGGAAGAGCGCGAGGATCAACAGTACGAGGATCAGCCCGTTGATCGCGTTGCGCGCCAGCAGGTCGATGCGGCTCTCGAGGATGATCGATTCGTCGCGCCACGTCGTGAGTTCGATGCCGGGCGGACAGAGTCGTTTGCCTGGCCCTGCGACCCAGTCCTTGACCGCCCGGGTCACCGCGATCGCGTCCTGGTCGCCGACGCGATAGACCTTGATCAGGGCCGCGGGTTTGCCGTCGAAGCGGGCAGAGATGTCGTCCTCGGCGAAGCCGTCCTTCACCTGGGCCACGTCGCCGAGCAGGACGCGGGTGCCGTCGTCGCGGGTGATCAGCGGGACTCCGGCGAAGTCGTTGCCGCGGTAGGCCTGGCCTTCGACGCGCAGCACGGTCTGGCCGCGGTCCGACTTGATGGCGCCCGCGGGCAGGTCGAGGCTGCTGCGCCGCACGGCGTTCGCGACGGCGTCGAACGTCAGGCCGTAGCGCCGCAGCGCGTCTTCGCTGACTTCGACCGCGATCTCGTAGGCGCGCACGGCCGCGAGCTCGGCCTGCGAGATCTCAGGAAGCATCGTGAGCTCGTCGCGAGCCTGCTCGGCGATGCGCTTGATCGTGGCTTCCGCGGCATTGCCGCTGACGGAGACGTTGATGACCTCCTTGCGAATCACGAGGCGCGAGACGATCGGTTCTTCCGCGTCGGCCGGGAACGTCGTGATCGCGTCGATGCGGTTCTTGATGTCCCCGAGCACGCGGTCGACGTCGGCTTCCTGCAGGGTCTCGATCGTGACACTGCCCGCACCCTCGCTGGCGTTGGAGGTGACCTTGTCGACGCCGGTCACGCCATCGACCGCGTCCTCGACGCGCAGGCAGACCGACTGGGCGACCTCCGTCGGTGACGCGCCCGGGTAAGGCACCTGCACGGTGATGATGTTCGGCGCGGTTTCGGGGAACACTTCGCGCTTCACGCGGCCGCCGTAGAGCGCGACGATGCCCGCGACCATGATCGTGAGCGCGACGAGGGTCGCCGCCACATGGTTCTGCGTGAACCACGCGAAGACGCCGTGGCCTTCTTCCGGCGGAACGCCGTGGTCGCCGTGAAGGTTACTCATCGCGGTTCTCCTCGAGCAGCCGGACCGGCATCCCGTCGATCGGCGCATCGAGCGCGCTCGTGCAGATCACGTCGCCGGCCGCGATGCCGCTGCGCACGAGCACGCGCGTCGGTTCGACGCGCAGCACGTCGACCTTCTGCGGTCGCAGTCGGTGTTCGGCATCGACGATCCAGACCCGGTCGGCGCTCGTGAGCGCCTCGCGCGGAATCACGAGGACACCGCGGAACATGCGGCCCTGGATCTTCGCGTCGACGAACATGCCGAGTGCGAGCGGTGGGCGTTGGGCGGACTCAGGGAGTTCGCCGGGCGCAGGGGCGCCGTAGGGTGCGTCGACCCTTGCGACGACCGTGAGCTGGCGGGTCTTGCGATCGACCTCGCCCTCGGTGCGGGCGATGGTGCCCTGATACACGGTGCGGCGGCCGGCGAAGTCCGCGGTGAATTCGACGTGTGGGCCGGCCTGCGAGGCGCGGCTGCCCTGCCACTGCATCGGCAGCTCGAGGAACGCGACGTCGCTCGCGGGCAGCGGCAGGCGGACCTCGGCCGCTTCGATGCCGTAGATCTCGGCGATCGCCGCACCTGCGCGAACGACCTGTCCGATATCGACGTTGGCGGTCCGCACCCGACCCGCGAACGGGGCCTTGACCGTGGTGCGGGCGAGGTCGAGGCGCGTGCGGTTCAGCAGCGCCTCGGCGGCGGCGAGCGCCTTCTCGGCGTCCTCGATCTGCGGCACTCGTTTGACGAGGTCGTCCGCCGGGCGATCGCCCTCGAGTTTGCGCCAGGCGCGGATCGCCGCGTCGGCCTCGGCCTTCTCCTGCAGCACGCGTAGCCTGGCGCGCGCCACGGCCGACTCCTGCTGCACGACCGCGAGCTCGTAGTCCGCGGGGTCGATCTTCAGCAGCACGTCATCCGTGGCGAAGAAGCCACCCGCGCGCAGCGCCGGTGACACCTCGATGACTCGTCCGGAAACCTCGGGCGACAGCTGGATGCTGCGCGCGGCCTCGACGACGCCCTGCGCCGCGATGTCGATTCGGATGTCCTGTTGCGCGGCGATCGCGGTCCGGACGATTGGGCCGACGAACGCGTCGGGATCGACCTTGGCCTGCGGTTTGAACCCTCGGATCTTCTGCGCCGCCCAGTAGCCAAAGGCCAGAACGAGCAGCGGCAGGAGGATCTGCAGTGCGAGGCGCAGGGCGGGTTGAGCTCTCATGGTCGTTCGTCGCTGGCCGGATCGTCGGCGATCACGTTCTCGTTGGCGGAGTCTTTCGCGTCCTCTGCGCCGTAGCCACCGCCGAGTGCGAGGACGAGATCGATGCGATTGTCGAGCCGCTGGCGCGTGACGAGCAGGCGCTGCGACTCGGCCTGGAAGGACTGTCGTTGCCCGTCGGCGACGAGCAGGAAGTCGGCGAGGCCGAGCTGCCAGCGTTCGCGAGCGAGTTCGTACGTCGCGCGCGACCGTTCGGCGGCAGTGGTCGTGCTCGTCGCCTCGCGGGCGAGCAGTGATTCGGCAGCGAGCGCGTTCTCCACCTCGGCGAACGCGCGCAGGACCGTGCTGCCGTAGCTCGCGACCGCTTCGGCGGCGAGCGCTTCCCCGCGGCGCACGTCGGCCTGCAGCGCACCGCCCTGGAACAGCGGCTGCAGCAGGTTCGCGCCGACGCTCCACACCCGGAAGTCGTGATCGATCAGATCCTCGAGGTCGTCGCTCGTGGTGCCGCCGCTCGCGGTCAGACTGAGGCGGGGGTAGAGCGCGGCCCGCGCCGCGTCGACGCGGCAACCCGCGGCGGCCAGGCGCCGTTCGGCGGCGGCGAGGTCCGGTCGGCGCTGCAGGAGCTCGCCGGGCAGTGCGGCCGGGATCGCCGGCATTGCCGCGGGCAGATCGCCGGCGATCGCCGCCCGGCCGGCGGGGTAGCTGCCGGCGAGCACTTCGAGTTGGCGGATCGCGACCTGCAGCTGGCGTTCGCGGCGCGCGATCGACGCCTCGGCCGTGCTCAGGTTGGTCGTGGCCAGCCAGACGTCGGTCGCCGGGCGCACGCCGCGGCGGTAGCGGTCACCGACGTCGTCGGCCGTGGCACGGAACGCGGTCGCCGTCGCGCGCGCGAGCGCCAGCTGTTGGCGGGCTTCGATCGCTGCGAAGTACGCCTTGCAGACCTGGCCGACGAGGCTGAGCCGGGCGGCCTGCTCGTCGACGGCCGCGGCCTCGAGGTCCGCGATCGCGGCCGACTCCGCGGCCGCGACGCGGCCCCAGACGTCGAGTTCCCAACGCAGGTTCAACGACAGGCCGTACGTGGTCGCCGTTGCGCTCGGGACGCCGCCGCCGCCGAACGGGAAGCCGACGAAGATGCGCCGCGCGCGGTTCGCGTCCGTGCCGAAGTCGACGGTCGGCAGCGCGCCGGCACCGGCGATCGTGCGCGAGGCCGCGGCAGCCTCGACGCGCGCCGCGGCTGCGCGCAGGTCCCGGTTGTCGGTGAGCGCCCGTTCGATGATCGAGTCGAGCATCGGGTCGCCGAACTCGCGCCACCAGCCGTCGGCGAGTGTTGCGCTTTCGGCTGCAGGGTCCGCGCCGATCGGAGTCGTGGAGTATTCGGGCGGCACGTCGATCTCGAGGTCGACTTGCGCGGGTGGCGGGGAGGTGGCCTGGCAGCCAACCAGAGCCAGCGCGACGAGCGCGGTGGCCGCGGCTACGCAGCCTGCGGCCCCCGGGGCGCTCGTGCTCTTGTGGACCGAGGTGGCCGGAGGCAGGTCATGGCGGCAAGTCATCTTCGGGTCACTCCGGATCGGCGGCGGCGCGGTGCCTTGGCCGCGAACCCCGCGGCAGCGAACGCCACGAGTTCGTCCACGAGCGCATCCACGTCCGATGGGTTGCACAATCCTTCGCTCATCCGTTCGACGGTGGATGCGTTTTGCAGCGTGTGGGCCATGGCTCCGACGATGAAGTGCAGGCGCCACCAGGTGGTGGCGCTCGGCTGGCGGCGCAGTGACTTCGTCAGCGCCTCGACGAAACGTCGCGCGACCGTGCGGAATTGCGTTGCGAGGAACGCGCGCAGGAACGGTGGTTGCTCGACGAGGATTCGACCGAACATCCGGCACATGCGATGACCGGGTGAATCGTCGTCGGGGTTGGCGGTATCGGGGGCGGCCGCCCGGAGCGGTGGCTCTACGAACGCACGCACCACGGCGGCGACATCCGGGCGTTCCAGGGCATCGAGCCGTGCCATCCGCTCGCGATTGATGGGGCCGATCCGGCGCTCGAGGACTGCTTTGGCGAGCCCCTCCTTACCACCGAAGTGGTAGTTCACCGCCGCCAGGTTGACGTTGGCGCGGGCGGTCAACTGACGCAGCGACGTCCCGGCGTAGCCGTGCTCGGCCAGCATTGCCTCGGCCGCGTCGAGGATCTGGTCGCGCGTGTCGGCTGCCCTGGTGTCGCTCACCATCGTGGCATTCTAGTGCTGCACGAACGTTTGTTTCAAACGACCGTTTGAAAACTAACCACTCGACTGTTGAGTCCGGGAGCATTGCCCGGGTCGGGGCCGGTCGAGGTCGTGACGGTCGCGGTCAGCCGCGGTCGCGGAGCGCGATCAGGGCGTCGGCCAACGCCTCGTACTGCGGCAGCGTGTTGTAGGCTTGCGCCGAGATACGCAGCAGGCGGGTCGCGGGGTGGGGCCAGCGCATCACGGGCACCTGGATGCGGAATTCGTCGTAGAGCAGGTCGTGCAGCGCATCGGTGGCCGGCGTGGGGATCGGTTCGCCGTCGCTCGGCAGTGGGATCGAGGCCAGTGAACCGATCATCGTGGCCGGGGCCGGGTTCGCGATGCCGAGGCGCTCGAGCAGCAGGTCCCGGCCGGCGAGCACGAGGTTGCGGTTGTGTTCGCGCACGGCGGGCAGGCCGCCGGGCATCAGGCCCCGCAGGAACTCGAGTGCTGTCGGGATACAGAGGAACGGCGTCGGATCGTGGGTTCCGGTCCAGTCGAACTCGAGCCGGAAGCGCGATCGATCCGTGCGCGGTGAGTTCGCGCCATGGCTGATCGCGGACGGCCGCAGGCGGTCCTGGCGGTCGCGGCGCACGAACAGGAGCGCCGAACCCTTGGGGGTGCAGAGCCACTTGTGGCAGTTGCCGGTGTAGTACGCGGCGCCGATCCGTTCGAGTTCGAGCGGCACCATGCCCGGGCCGTGCGCGCCGTCGACGAGCGTGTCGATGCCGCGGTCCGCGAGTTCGGCGACGATGCGTTCGATCGGCAGCACGAGGCCCGTCGGGCTCGTGATGTGGTCGATGAGCAGCAGTCGCGTGCGATCGGTGACGTGAGCGAGGATCGACTCGAGCACCGTCTCGGCATCTGTCAGTGGGAACGGTAGCGGGGCGAGGACCGCGCGCGCGCCGGTCCTCGCGATCGTGTGATCGAGCGCGTTGCGCGAGGCGTTGTATTCGTGATCCGTGACGAGCAGTTCGTCGCCGGGATCGAACGTCAGCGACTGCAGCACGGTGTTCACGCCCGTGGTCGCGTTGGGGACGAATGCGAGGTCTTCAGCCGCGCAGCCGACGAGCTCGGCGAGCGCCACGCGGGCGGTGTCGAGCAGTGGTTCGAAGTCGCGTTCGAAGAAGCGCACCGGGTCGCGCTCGAGCTGAGTCCGCAGCTCCGACTGGCGCGCGAGCACGACCCGCGGGCACGCGCCGAAGCTGCCGTGGTTCAGGAACGTGATCTCGGGATCGAGATCCCAGTGCGTAGCGAGTGGGGACCAGTGCATCGCAAGGGGGGAATCGTTGGGCATGATTCAGCGCACGCGTACGGACATCCGGACGACGAGGGTCGCGAGCTTTTGCTCATTCGGTGGACCCTCGTGCAGATGCACGAACGGTTGGCAGGCGATCGGCCCGATCGCTTCGAGCCGTTCGCGTGCGAGGAACGCTTCGAGTGCCGCGGCGCCGAGTGTGCGCCTGGTCTCGAGGTCGCCGACCGGCGGGTAGACCTCGACTTCGCGGCCGGCGGCGAACGCGCGGACCTCCGCGCCGGTCGGGATGTCCGCGACCGCACCACGGCGGCGAGCGCGATAGGGGATCGCGAGTCGCGTGCGCTCGTCGATCGTCGTGAGGATCGGGAACCCGCCGATGCGCTGCCCCGACGCGATCAGGCGGTCGTGCAGTGGCGTGTAGAGGTCGTGGCGGGCCTGCCACGTGCCGGGGTCGTCGAGTAGCAGCCAGTTGGCCGTCTTCGCGGGGGCGAGCTTCGGCGTGGTGGGGCGGCCACCCGTCGCGGCAGTGGGAAAGCGGATGCGGGGGCCGGCGCTCTGGCCGCCGTTGCCGTTGGTGTCCGAGCCGTCCGCCGGCGGCGGTTTGCCGCTCGGCCCGGGCCGCAACGTGAAGAACCCGGGTCGTCGGGTGACGCCATAGTCGACGAAGTGCAGCTCGAACGCGCCGAGACGCGCATGGCGCACGCTCTTGGCGATGCGCGCGACGGGGGTGTGCAGGTGTTCGTCGAAGGTCGTCTCCCCGATCTGGACCGGCACGAGGTCGTCGTCGGCCACGCGCAACGTGATCGGATCGCCGGCCGGTTGCGTCAGCCGGAACTCGCGATCGCCGAGTCGTTCGCAGCCGGTCGCGCGGTAGAGCGGACCGAGCGCGGCAGCATCGACGAGGGCGCGCAGCGCGAGCAGGCGTTCGGTCTCGGTGGCGGTCGCCGGGCGTGATTCCTCACCGAGCACGTGGCAGGTTTCGCCGACTGCGAGGAACCGGCCCGAGGAGTCGTTGGCGCGCAGGGCGTTCGGCAGGTCGACGTGGGCCTCGACGGCCTCGCCATCGGATCCCGCCAGCTCGAGATGGACGCGGTCCATTTGACCCTGCAGCGGCCCGTGGCAGTGATCGAGGACCGCGGCGACGACGGTCGTCGGGTCGAGCGGCGATGGCGGCGGCCCGCAGGCGCTCAGCACGAAGGTCCACGCCAGAAGTGCCCCCAGATAGACGATTCGCAGATAGACGATTCGCAGATAGACGATTCGCTGGGGTGCGATCCGCCGCTTCGGGGTTCCCCGCTCCGGGATCCCGCGCGCTGCCCGGCCGCGGATCCGCGCGCCGTCTGCTACTTGCGTTCGAACGCCTTGCGCCACGCCTCTACGTCATAAACGTAGTCGACCTGCCCGGCCAGGGCCCGCAGCGCCTTGCGCGCCGCGAGGCGCACGTTTGGCACGGTTTCCCCGGGGCCGATGAGGTCGAGCAGCGTCTCGAACTGCTCCTGGGCGTTCATGCGCGCGAGCGCGTTTGCCGTCGCCATGCGCAACAGCGGCACGTTGCTCTTGGCGTGCGGCACGACCAGATTGGCGTGCTTGCTGTCGCGAGTCAGGCCGAGGCCACGAACGATCTGCACGAGCGCGCCGGCCGGCATGGTCTTGCCGGCCCGGGCCGCGAGCCGTTGCCACGCCGATTCGACCTCGGGGCCGCGGCTCGAACGTTCCTGGATGCGGTAGAGCGCCCACGCGGCCTGCGTCCGGCTCGCGTCGGAGAGCTTCTCGTTCTCGACGATCGCGGCGAGCACGCCGGGCGGCGTGTCGGGCGCGCGGAGCATCGCGAGGCCGAACACGGCCCGGTCGATGAGGTACGGCTTGTCGAGCTGCGCACCCTGGACGATCGTCGACATCACTTCGGGCTGGTCCGAGAAGCCGAGGGCCGCGAGCGCGATGCCTTGGTTGCGCTCGTTGGAGCCGTCGATCGCGGTCGCGCGCAGGCGGTAGAAGTTGTCACCGATCGACATCGGGCCCGCTGCGGCCTCCTTGCTGTCGACCGGCTTGTTGAACGCCTGCGAGCCGCGGTCGAGCACGAGGTCGCGAATCAGCTTCTGCAGCCGCTCCCGCTGCAGGTCCGCACGATTGGCGCCGCGGTTGGCGAGCGCGCGCGAGTAGCTCTCCATCGACTGGTCGAGCTTGAGCAGAACGTTCTCGAACTTGCGGCGCTGCTTCTCGGCCTCGGCCAGCGCCGCCTGGCGCGCTTCTTCGTCCGGTACGGCAACCTTGTTGCCGAACGGATCGGTCGTGGTCGAGGCGCAGCCGGCCATTCCGGCAGCGAGCAGCAGGAGGAGCAGTGACGATCGTCTCATGGCGGATCTTGGAAGGGTGGCAGGCGCAATCCTTCCCAGCTTTCCGGCTTCGCGCCACAATCCATTCATGAGTTCCTCCGACGTGCTCGAGTCCTCGGACTGCGAGGAAGTGACCGTGCTGCGGGACCGTCGGGCGCGCGCCGTGGCGGTGATCGCGCTCCACGACACCCGGCGCGGGCCGGCGCATGGCGGCATTCGGCGATTCGCGTATCCCCGCCTCGAGGATGCCGTTAGCGACGTCGTGGCGCTGGCGCGGGCGATGTCGCGCAAGTGCGCACTGGCCGGGGTCGGGGCTGGTGGCGGCAAGGCCGTGATTCTCGACCATCCCGACCTCGATCGGGCGGGCGCCTACCGACTCGTGGGGCGTGCGGTCGAACGTCTCGGCGGCCGATTCTTCACCGGTCCGGACGTCGGCACGACGATGGCGGACCTGCAGGTGGTCTCGACGTGCACGCGCTACGTCGCGACGGGAGCACCCGGATCGGGCCCCGGGGACCTCGCGGTGGCGACCGCGACGGGGGTGTTCTCGGCGCTCGCGGCGCTGGCCGAGCGGCTCGACCAGCCGCTCGCTGGGTTGCGCGTCACCGTGCAAGGTGTCGGGGCCGTGGGGCTCGAACTCTGCGCTGCGCTACACGAGGCGGGCGCCGAGCTCCTCGTGAGCGACGTCTCGGCCGAGCGGGCCGCGGTCGCAGCCGAACGTTTCGGCGCCCGGGTCCTCGCTCCCGACGCGGTGCTGACCGAGCCGTGCGACGTGTTCGCGCCGTGCGCCATGGGGCATGCGATCGATCGCGACGTCGCCGACCGGCTGCCGGCGCGCGGGGTCTGCGGCGCGGCCAACAACGTGTTCGCGGATACCGATGCACCGAGCGTGCTGCACGCGCGCGGCGTCGTGGCCGTGCCGGATTTCCTCGCCAACGCGGGCGCGCTGATCGTCGGTGCGGACTTCAACCTCGAGGGTCGCAGTCCCGATCTGGCCAGGGTGCGGCGGATCGCGGCGACGACGTCCGAACTGCTCGAGCGCTCCCGCCGCGAGGATCGCCCGCCGATCGAGGTGGCCCGTGAGATCGCCGACGAACGTCTTGCGGCGGGCAGCTCGCGCGGCAACGTTGGGTCCGCATGACATCGTTCGAAGGCCCGCCCGTTCATCGCGTCCGCGTGCGCTACTGCGAGACCGACCGCATGGCCGTCGCGCATCACGGCAGCTACGTGGCGTGGTTCGAGGAGGCGCGCACCGAGTGGATGCGGGCCCGCGGTCGGACCTATCGCGAACTCGAGGACGCCGGCTTCCTGCTCCAGATCGTCGACTTCGTCTGCAGCTACCACAAGCCGGTGGACTACGACGAAGTCGTCGCCATTCGTGTGCAGGTCGAGGAGGCGTCGAAGGTCTGGGTCACGCTGGTCTACGAGTGTCGGCGTGAGGCCGACGGAGCGATCTGCGCGACCGGCCGCACCAAACTCGCCTGTGTCGGCAAGGACGGCAAGGTGCGCCGATTGCCGCCGGAGTTGCTGGCCGATGCGGGTAGTTGACGGGGCGTTCTACGACCCGAACAGGAGCCGTAGCCCCGGCGACGTGACGAGTCCGCCGGCGTTGGCCGAAGGATCGAAGATCAGGAACTGCACGTCGCGTGATGTGCCGACGAGCTGCGGATCCGCTGGCAGCGTGAGCTCGACCGTGGCCTGACCGGTCGCGTCGGTGATGACGAAACCGATCTCCTCGGGGTGGGCGACGAGTGTGCAGTCGGGCGCGCCCCATGGCAGCAAGTCGAGTGGCAGCGGCAGGCTGCCCCAATTCTTGCCGGTGCCGAACGCGAGCATCGCGAGGGTCGACTCGCGGGCGTCGAGCAGTGTGACGTTCGTGGCCGTCGCGATGCGCGCCGGGTCACCGAGTGTCAGCCGCGGCGACTGACCGCGCGGCGCGTCGCCGAGGAAGGCGAGGACCGGCCGTTGCTCGATTGGCAGGGCGAACGGCGAACCCGTGAACTGCACGAGTGCGCCGCGAGTCGTGCCCGTGAGCACTTCGACGGCGTCGAGTCCGAGCGGTAGCGGCAAGTTGCCGCGGTCATTGCCGAGGACCTCGAGCTGCACGAGCACGTTGCCGTGACTAGGGTCGAGCGTCCAACCCGCCGCCAGCGGCACCACGAAGTCGAAGTCGTCGACGGCGGGCACGGGTGAGGTCGGCGGCAACGCTAGCCAGCCGTCGAACGCGACACTGGGAGGCGGACTCGCCACGAAGTTCGTCGCGAGCTGGCTCGACAGCGCATCGGGCGCGCGGTTGGTGTAGCCCAGGGTGACGCGCAGCTGCACACCGAGCGCGGGGGTTGCGCCTTCCTGCTGCGCGCGGCGCAGGCCGAGAGCGCGGATCGTTTGCGGAACGGTGAGCTGACCGACGTCGTACGCAGCCTGCAGGACCAGCGGCACGTCGGCCAGCGGCTTGTTCGTGCGACTGCCGCCGAAGCCGGTCGCGGCGCCCTGCGGCAGCACGACGTGGCCATCGACGTCGCGCCCCGAACCCGCGCAGCCGCCGCCCAGCGGCGTCACCGATGGCGTCGCGGGTCGGCCGTCTGCGCGATTGACGAACAGTGTCCACTTTGCGTCATTGCCCAGCACGTGCGACGCCCGCACCACGAACTCGTGCGCGCCCGCGACCTTGGTCGTGAACACCACCCGCTCGTAGAGGTTGCGCGGGCGATTGCCGCGAGCGAGCAGATCGCCGGTCGGTGACAGCACGTCGAGGCCGAGGTCGTCACTGTCGGGCGACGTCGTGACCGTGCGCAGCCACACGAGTGTCGCGCTCAGCGTCAGGTCGGCCGGCAGGTCGACCGAGATCGTCGCCCGATCACTCGCGGCGAGGCTGCCCGTCGCGAGCATCGCGGCGTCGGGATCTGCGGGCTGGAAGCCGGTCCGTGCGGCGATCGCAGCGCGGACCGCGCGGTCGCTGCGCAGCAGGCCCTGGCCGAAGTGTTGCTCCGTGCGGCCGGGATTCTGGCCACGGACATCGTTCGTCGTGCCGAGCAGGATCGCCTTGATCGCGATCGCGTCGAGATCGGGTCGGGCTTCCCGCAGCAGCAGCGCGGTGCCGGCGACCATCGGTGCGGAGTAGCTCGTGCCGTTGACGATCACGGTGCCGTTGCTCGTGCGATCCGCGACGTGCACGTTCTCGCCGACCGCCACGAGGTCGGGGTACGACCGACCGCCGTCACCGGCCAGCGGTCCGAACGCGGAGAACGCCGACACCTCGTGCGTGCCCTTGCTGACCGCGCCGACGGCGAGACCGTTGGTCACGGCCTGGCTCTGGGCGGTCGGGTGGAAGTCGAAGTTGGGCGGCAGCGACAGCTTGCCCGCCGAGGTCACCGGCAGCACGTCGGCGTAGAGCGCGAGCTCGTCCAGTGCGCGTTGGTCGATCGCCGTCGGGTCGGGACTGCCCGAGAAACTGCAGTTCACCACGCCGATCCGCAGCCCGCCGATCACGTCGAGCAGGATCTCGCCATAGGCCTGCGCCAGGTCGACGTTCGTAGTCTGGGTGCTGGTGCCCGTCGTGACGCGGTAGCTCGCGAGCGCGGCCGCGGGCGCGAAGCCGTCCGCCGCCAGGCCCGGGGCCCAGCGTCGACCGATCGCCACCGCGCCGACACCCGTGCCGTGACCGTTCTGATCCGTGAGCTGACTCAGTGTGCCGCCCTGGCTCGACCACGTGCGCACGACGCGGCTGCTGCCGGTCGCGTCGGTGAATGCCGGGTGGGGCAGCGCGCCGCCGAGGAATCGCAGTTCGACGCCGGAGTCGACGAGCGCGAGGGTCTGCTGGTGACCGCGGAAGCCGAGCACGTTGTGCACGGTTCCGGCGTTGTGGTTGGCCGGGCCCGCGGCTTCGCCCGTGTTGCCCACGAACTGTTGAACGGGCTCGAGTCGGGCGACGTCAGGCCGGGTCGCGATCGTCTGGCGGGTCGTGGCGTCGAGCGTGACGACGAGCGCCGGTGGCATGACGAGGCGACGATCGATCCGGTGGCCGGTCGCGACGAGGGTCGAAGCGAGATCCGCCGAGGCCGCGGCCGCGAGTTCACGCAGCTCGGTGGCCAGGTGCGGGGCCGGGGTGCCCGCGCGGATCTGCGCGCGCGCGGCGGCGAGTCGGGCCTGGCGCGCGTCGCCGAGGGCCGCCGACGGTTTGGCGTGGACGATCCACTGCGACGAGCGTTCGCTGCGCGCGAGTGGCTGGCCGGGCCGTTGCGCGAGCGCGGCGGTGGCCAGCAGTGCGGTGGCCAGCAGTGCGGCGGGCAGCAGGAGACGGGGTGAGCAGAACACGGGCCATCCGAATGATAGGCCAATCCGGGGGCGCTGTTGCGAGCGCAGTCCGAGGCCGCGGGGTTCGGCGCGATCGGATGTCGTTGCCGCGGTGGCAAGGTCGGGGTCAGTCAGAAAGCCCGATTCAGCTGCCGCAACGTCAGGCACGACAATGCGCTGGAGAGTTCCGCCACCTGGGTGATCGGCTCGCACGCCGGACCGGATTGCCGTAAGTTGGGCGGTGAGGAATGCCCGAATCCCGGGCCCGTTCGTTCGTAAGCCCCCCTCGACGATGTCCCTGTCCCCGGAAGTCGCCTTCGAGCAGCATCGGGAGCGTCTGCTCTCCGTGATCTACCTGCGCATGGGGCCCAATCTGCGTACGCGCATGGACCCCGAGGACATCCTGCAGGAGGTCGCGATCGAAGCCGTGAACTCGTGGTCGACGCTGAGCGCGGCCGAGAACGCCGGCGCGTGGCTCGTCACGCTCGCGCGGCGCAAGGTCGCGCGCATCATTCGTGATCAGCTCGGCGTCGCCGCGCGCGATCCGCGGCGGGAGCACGCGATCAAGACCGAACTGCCGATCACCGATCGGCGTTCGGGGCCCGTGACCCACGCCGATCGGCGCGACCGTCTCGAGTTGCTTGGAGCGGCCCTCGAGCGGCTGTCCGACGATCACCGCGAAGCGATCCTGCTGATGAAGATCGAGGGATTGTCGGCCAAGGAGGTCGGCGAGAAGATGGGGCGTTCCGAGAACGCGATTCATCTGCTGCTGAGTCGCGCGCTCAAACGGCTCGCCCAAGAGCTGAAGCTGTGACGCAACCGAGCACCGACGACCAAGCCAGCCATCCACTCGAGCCGTGAGCAAGGCGCCGCCACCTGACGATGCCGCACCTTCGAAGGATGCGGTCGAAGGCTCGGAGCAGCCGGTGGCAGAGTCTTCACCGGAGGCTGCGGCCGGTGGCGGGTCGCGTGCCGGCGACGCGGACGGGCCCGATCACGAAGGACCGGCAGCGAGCGTCGACGAGGCCGATGCCCGGCTCGCGGAAGTCCTCAGCGGCGAGACCACGACCGAGTCGCTGCGGCACTCGTTGACGGGCGAACGTTCCGACGAGTCGGAGGATCTGCTCGCGCGCCTCGACGCGCTCGACTTCGTGCACAACGTCGTCGGTCAGGCGACGGACGTGCCCGATCGCATTGCCGAGTACGAGATCAAGGGTCTGCTCGGGCGCGGCGGCATGGGTACGGTCTATCTCGGCTACCAGCAGGAGCTCGAGCGCGAGGTCGCGGTGAAGGTGCTGTCCCCGAGCTATTCCGCGGACCCGACGATGCGCAAGCGCTTCCGCGCCGAGGCCCGCGCGACGGCCGCGTTGCACCACCGGCACATCGTGCCGATCTACGACTACGGCGAAGCGCAGAGCATGCTGTTCTTCACGATGGAGCGGGTCGACGGCATGAGCCTCGACAAGCACATCTCGGCAGCGCGTCACCTGAGGCGGCCGCACATGGATCCGATCGAGGCGGCGCACCGCTTCGCGGGTGTGGCCGACGCGCTCGGGCTCGCGCATCGCCGGCGGCTGCTGCATCGCGACGTCAAGCCGGGCAATATCCTCGTGGCCGCGGATGGCACGCTCGCGCTGACGGACTTCGGCCTCGCGAAGGCGCTCGACAACGTCTCGGCGCAGCTCACGAGCAAGGGCGGTGGATTCCTCGGCACGCTGCACTACAGCTCGCCGGAACAGGCGCTCGGCGACGACCTCACGCCGGCGAGCGATCTCTATTCGCTCGGTGTCACGATCTTCGAATCGGTGGCGGGGCGTTTGCCATTCGCTGCGAAGACCACGGAGGCGCTGCTCGCCGCGATCCTGCACGGCACTCCGCAGCGGCTGCGCGAGGTCGATCCCAAAGTGCCGCGCGATCTCGATGCCGTCGTCGAGAAGCTGCTGAGTCGCGAGCCTGCGGATCGCTATCAGGACGGCGAGGCGCTCGCGCGCGACCTGCTGCGCATTCGCGACGGCGAACCCGTTCATATCCGCCGGTTGCCGCTCGTCACGCGACTCGCGCGGCGGGCGCGCAAGAACCCCGGGCTCGCGAGTGCGATCGCGGCCGCGGTCATCCTGTTGCTCGTCACGCTCGTGCTGCTCGGCGTCTGGCGCAGCGAGAAAGACCGCGGGTTGGTTTCGCGTCACCAGAACCGCCTCGTGCAGATCGCGACCGACATCGGCAACGAGGTCGGGGCGCCGACCGGGCCCGTGCCGTTGCTCGAAGCGCTGACGGGGGTGCCCTGCGAAGCGCCGCCGAACAATACGATTCTGCTGCAGGCGCTCGCGGATGCGCACGCCGAACTGCCCGACGACGGTCAGGTGCGAGCGATGGAAGTGGCCTATCGCGAGGACCCGTTGCAGAGCGCGAGTGGGCATCTGCGTGACGGTCGCGGCTACCAGGCGCTGCAGTTGTTCAACGACGCGATCCAGGAAGCCGAAGCGATTCGTGGTCGCGCGGGTGGCAAGCTCGATCTGGCGGTCGAGCTGCGGCTCTACCGGCTCTACCTCGGTCGCGGGATCGCCAACCTCACGGCCTCGGTGGCGCGCGTCAACGATGCGCTCGTGAACCTCGCGTTGGCGCGATACCTGCGGCCCGGCGCCGCCTTCCCGCGCACCTTGCTCACGGTCATCGACCTGGTCCAGAGCCCCAACGTCGGCGCGGCGGTCGCGGCGTTGCGACGCGATCTCGTGAACGCTGCCCCCGAGCGTCGCCAGGTGTTCGGTCGGTTGCTGTGGGCCGTCGCGGGGTTGCGACCGTGCGGGCAGTGCAACGTGATGACGTTCGAACTCGACTATCCCGAGCGGCGCGCGATTCACGAACTCGGGCAGGAACTGCTCGGCGAACCGCTCGCCGGCGCGAAGCCGCGTGGCCGGCCGACCGGGCTCGGCAGCCAGCTCGAGGCGCGGGTGCGCGAACTCCTCGGGCTGTCGGGGGAACCGACCGCGCTGCGCAACGCGGCGCGGCAGGTGCGAGAGGAGATCCGGCTCTGTGTGCATCCCGATTCGCCGTTGCAGGGCTGGAGCGGCGTATTGCAGATGCTCGAGGAACCGCAGGCGCGTGGACCACTCGTCGACGAAGACGGTCAGCCGTTGCCGCCCCAGTTGCAGCTCGCCGCGTGGCGGGTGCTGTTGCGGTTGCGTGCACCGGAGGAGGCGATGGTGCTCGTGGCCCCGCGCTTCGAGGAGTTCTACCGGCTGCACCCGGACCTGCCCGGCATCGTGCCCGTCGCAGCCAGGATTCACGTTCGCGCGGGCACGAGCGCGGCGCGCGGGTTCGTCGACGACTGGGTCGCGGAGGCGCAAGGCGACCCGCAGGCGTTGCTCCTCCGGATGCAACTGCGCATGCCGATCACCGAGGAATGGCTCGACGCCGGTGACGATGCGATGGTCGCGGTGCAGCGGTCGGTGGACCAGCGCGCCGCGATCCAGGAGATCCTGCGGCTTTGTCAGCTCGAAGGGCAGCGCTCTGAACGCGAGGACGGTTTCCTCGCGTTCTCGGCTCGGACGATCCAGATCACCACCTTGCAGAAGACCTACGAGCTGTTGCTCGAAGAACTCGACTCGGAGGCGCGATGAGTTCGCCGACGATCACGACCCGACCCCGGCGCTATCGCAAGTCGTCCTGGCTGATCGGCGGTCTCGTGCTGCTCGGTCTCGGTTGGTCGATCTGGTCGTTGTTGGCCGGTGATCGCGGCCGTCCGATCACGCCGCGTG
Source organism: bacterium (assembly GCA_024743115.1). GTDB lineage: Bacteria > Planctomycetota > UBA1135 > UBA1135 > UBA2386 > JAGQRA01. The sequence goes on from JANSXC010000006.1 coordinate 70,546, forward strand.
CCGACGTCGGTGAAGCCGCCGCCGCGGTCGCCCAGGGGCCCGAACGTGGGAGCCAGGCAAACGCGCAAGCCGAGACGCCGCCGCCGCGGCCGATCGTCCGAACGATCTCGGGCCTCGTGCGATTGCCGTACGGCGAGCCGGCCTCCTCGGCGAAGGTCATCGTGTATCAGGCAGTGACTACGGGCCCCGAGTGGCACCGCGTCGAACTCGATCGCGCGATCACCACGGCCGACGGTGAGTTCACGTTCGAGTTGCCCGAGCGGCACGATCTGTTGCTCGAGTTCGGGCATCCCGAGTATGCGGGTGACTTCGTCGAGGTGCCGGCGCTGCGTGACCGACTCGAACTTCAGCTCGGGCAGGGCTTCGAGATCGGCGGCATCGTGCTCGACCAGAACGGGTTGCCCGTCGGTGGCGCTCGTGTCGCGGTCGAGTCGGCGGTGAAGTCGCGGCGGCGAGTGCGCGTTGCGACGACGACTGCGAACGGCGGCTACAGCTTCCGCAACCTGCCCGCGGGTCTGGTGCGTCTCGTCGCACGCCATCGGCTCTGGCAGGCGGTCGGCCGCTCCGTCCTGGTCGGTGAGATGCTCGACACGGAGCTACGCTTCACGACGCCGGCGGCGCCACCGCTACGCGGTCGCGTGGTGACCACGGGGCAGGTGCCGATCGCGGGTGCCGTGCTGGAACTCACGCCGACGAACGGACGCCTCGGTCTCGTCGATCCGATTCGCACGCGCACGGACGATGTCGGCCAGTTCGAGTTGCGCGGGCTTTCCCGTGGCACGATGTCATTGCTGGTCCGGCACCCGCAACACGGTGCGCTGCGGCGCACGATCTCGGTCGGGGCGTCACCGACCGCGACCGTGCTCGAGATGCCGCCGCGTTCGACGGTTCGCGGACAGCTGTCGGCCGGCGAAGGGCTGGCGGTCAGCGAGGTGACGCTGCAACTCGTCGATACGGGCGGCGAACTGCACTACGTCGCGACCGATCAGGATGGCCGGTTCGAGTTCGACCGGCCGCTCTCTCCCGGTCGGGCGACGCTCACCGTGATGACCAACGCGCTGGCGTTCGCGCGCAGTCAGGCGTCGGAGCTCACGGTGCAGATCGAAGAGCAGGCGCGCACGCACCTCGAACTCGCGATGGCCGCGCCGACCGTCGTGCGCGGGCGTTGCATCGATGCTGCCGGGGTGCCGCTCGCGGACGTCTCGATCTTCGGGAGCACGCAGTACAACGCGAGTCGATTGCTCGGCTCGAATCTCGCATCGTTCATCGGTGCCGTCGGAGAAGAGGTCGCGTTGACCCTGAGCTCCGAGGCCGAGATCCTGCTTGCGGTCTCCGATGCGGAGGGGCGCTTCGAGTTCCGCGGTCAGGCGCCGGGACCACTCGCGATGCGCTATGTGCTGCCGGATCACGCGCAGCGCGGCCGGCGGTTCGTCGTGCCCGCGTCCGGCACGGTCGGGATCATCGAGGATGTCGTGTTGGCCCGCGGCTGCGAACTCACGGGCGTCGTGCGTCAGGGTCAGCGTCGTGTCACCGGGGCGACCGTGTCGATCGTCGGCCCCGAGTCGCAGGCGACGGTCGTCACCGCCGACGGCGGACGATTCGAGGTCAAGGATCTCATGCCCGGCGATTACCGGGTGCGAGCGCGACTACCTTCGATGCCGGCGGGGTTCGACGAAGCGTCGGTGACGCTCGTACTCGGTGAGAAGGCTCCGAGGCTGCGGCTCGAACTCCCCAAAGGCCGAACCGTGCGTGGCGTCGTGCGCGGTCGGGACGGTCGCCCCGTCGCGGATGCACTCGTGAACGTGCTGGACGGCGGCGCGGCGCCGCAGGCGACCGATGCGAGTGGTTCGTTCTCGCTCGAACTGCCGGGTGATCAGGCGGTCACGCTCGAGGTCAGCACCGCGGATCGGAGTCACAGCACGCGGCGAACGATCGAGCCCGGCGAGCAGGGTCTGACGATCCAACTGGACCCGCCGCCGACCTGCACGTTGTTCGCGAAAATCGCCGGTCTGCCGGGGCGGACCCGCGTGGCCACGGTGCTTTTGCAGATCAAGCAGCGCGGCCGCAGCGCGCAGCGCGACGATCGGCCGCGACTCGTCGAGGTGCAGAACGGCGAACTGCGTTGGCCGCTTTGTCCCGCTGGCCGGTGCCGGGTCGAGATTCGTTGCGAGGGTTACGTGCCGTTCGTCGTCGAACGTGAGTTCTTGCCGAACGTGACCCACAACCTCGGCGATGGTGGTGAGATCCTGCTCGAACGCGGCGCGTTCGTGCGCGGGCGGGTCGTCGACTCAGCCGGCGTGCCGATCGCGAACGCCCGCGTCTTCGTCGGCAACGAAGGCGATCTCGAAGTGATCGACCCGTCCGTGCTCGCAGCCGCCGACGGCACGTTCGAGGTGCAGGGGATCAGTTCGCGGTCGTCGGCGATCGTCGCCTACCTCGCGGGCTACGCGCCCACGGTGCAGCAGCTCAATCTGCCCGTCGACGTGCTCGGGAACGAGCCCATCGAACTCGTGCTCCAGCCCGGCGCGGCATTGACCGTCGAGGTCGCGGATGCGCCCGAGACCGGGATCGTCGAACTCTATCGCAGCGGCCAACCTGTGGCTCGGGCCGCGCTCGACGAAGCCGGCGTCGCGGAGTTCTTCGATTGCGGGCCAGGGCGCTACAGCGTGCGGCTCTACGGCACTCAGAAGTCGAAGACGGCGAGCATCGAGCGCGCCGGCGAGAACGTGCGGGTTGTCCTGGACTGAATTGCGTCGCCTATGCCGAGGCGTCACACTGGCGCCATGCAGCGGCTGATCGTTCTGGCTGGCGCGGCGCTCCTGGCGGCCTGCGGTGGCGATTCTCCTGCTCCGGCTACGCAGCCCGCACCGGTCACTCCTGCCGCAGGTTCGGGTGGGGCGGTTCCCGCTGACGGGGTCGTTCCCGATGGAGCTGCAGGTGCCGGCGCGGTCTCGAGCCCGAACGGCGGGGCTGCGCCGGTGCCGGTCGACCTGCCGACGGAGCAGCTCGCCGCGGAGTTGGTCGTCGGGCGCGCAGGTTGTGTGCGATGCCACCCGGTCGACGCGGCGCTGGCCGATCGCACCGCGCCCGTGAAGGGGCCCCCACTCGCAAAGGCTGCCGAGTGGTTCGTGCGCGACGGCGGCGCGGCGTGGTTGCAGCACCATCATGGCGGTGAAGCCGCCGGGGATCTCGCCGCGTGGCTGCGCGCCCTTGCCGGCGACTTCGAACTCGAGCCCGTCGCGACCGGCAAGGGTATGATCGCGCGCGGCGAGCAGCTCTTCCATCAGCTCGCCTGCGGCACCTGTCACGCGCCGGACGCGTTGGCCAAGCTCGCGGGGCGCACGGACCACGGGCATCTCACGGGTTTCCTGCAGGCGCCGGGCGAGCGTCGGCCGGGTACCGTGCACGATTTCGGCTTCGACGCGGGCGAAGCCAGCGCGCTCGCGGCGTGGATCCTGCGCATGCAGGTGCGAGCCGAAGAGACCCCCGTTCCCGGCTTTGGCTACGAGTGCTTCGAACTACAGATCAAGAACGGTGACCAGCCCGAGCTGGCCGGCGTCGAGGTCAAGAAGCGCGGTGTCGCCGAGTTCGTCGACGAGTCCGTGCGTTCGCGGGAGACGCACTTCGCATTGCGCTTCCGCGCGACGTTGCAGGTTCCCGCCGACGGCGACTGGAAGTTCACGATCGGCAGCGACGATGGCTCCTGGCTCTACCTCGACGGCAAGCAGGTCATCGACAACGGCGGCCTCAAGCCGCACAAGGCCAAGGACGCGACGTTGACGTTGAAGGCCGGGCCACATGACCTCGAGGTGGTCTTCACCCAAGGCGGCGGCGGCAAGAGTCTCGAACTGCTCTGGGAGGGCCCTGGGGTCGCGCGCGAACCGATTCCGGCGAGCCGCGCGACGACGAGCACGACGGCACTGACGCCGCCCGAGGTCATGGCGATGCCGGCGGCCGAAGCCGTCGCCCGCGGTCGAGCGGCGGCCGTTGCGAAGCGGTGTTCGGCGTGCCACGAGATCGCGGATCCCGCGGTGGCGGAATTGGCGGCGCCGGCGCTCGCGCGGCCGTGGTCCGAACTCGAGGTCGGCAAGCCCTGTCCCGAAGCGCCCGCAGCGGTCGCGGTGCATCCCGGCGCCGTGGCCAGCCTGGGGGCGCCGCTGTCCGATCCGGCGCGCCTGCACATGATGCTTACCGCGGACGGGTGTCTGGCGTGTCATCCGCGCGCCGGTCGCGGCGGCGTGCCGGACGCGGTGGGCAAGCACCTCGAGGACACCGAAGATCTCGGCGAGGAGGGCCGTGTGCCGCCCGACCTGTCGCAGGTGGGGGCCCGATTGCGGCCGAAGTGGATCACGAAGGTCCTCACGGAAGGTTACAAGGCGCGGCCCTACGTGCGCGCCCGCATGCCGAAGGTCGCGCCCGAACGGGCCGCGGAGTACGCGCGCTTGTTTGCGGCCGTCGATGCCCCCGGAGTCACCGACTCGGAGCCCGAGTTCTCCGTGGCCGCGGTGGAGCGTGGGCGTGAGCTCGCGGGCATCAAGGGGCGCAATTGCATCTCGTGCCACACGTTCGCAGGGGCGCCCTCGCTCGGCGCGCAGGGCATGGACCTCGGCGCGCAGTTCGAACGGTTGCGGCCAGCCTGGTTCCGCGACTGGCTGCTGAAAGCGCCCGTGTTGCGGCCCGGCACGCGCATGCCGATGTTCTGGCCGATGGCGCGGCCGGAGGATGTCGCCGAGATCGACGCGATTCGCTCGTGGCTGTCGCTCGGGGCGGCCGCGCCGGTGCCCGAAGGGCTCGTGCCGGCAGCGGGTTCACTCGTGCTGTTGCCCAGTGAACGTCCGATCTTCCACGGCGCGTTCCTGAAGGACGTGTCGGCGCGCTGCATCGCGGTCGGCTCACCGGCGCGCACGCACTATGCCTACGACGTCGAGAACGGGCGCCTGGTATGGCTCTGGCGCGGAGGGTTCCTGGATGCCACGGGCACCTGGCACGGGCGCGCGGGCAAACTGCTCGAGCCACACGGCGACGATTGGCGCGTGTTGCAAGACTTCGAACTCACGAGCGGCGCACGCCAGGTGCATGGCCATCGCGTGAGTGCAGATGGTTACCCCGCGTTCGTCGTGCGTACGGCGCAGGTCGCCTACGAAGACGTGAGCCGTGCCCGGCTGGCGGCGGGCGGCAGCGAGATCGTGCGTACGTTGCGCTGCACGAAGGGCCCGATGCAGATCGAGTGGGCGTCGACGGATGGCGTCGAGATCATCGTGGCCGGCGAGGCCGCGCCCGCCCGGACCACGGTCGCCGAAGGCGCCGAGTTGGAGGTGATCTACCGATGGTGATGACGAGTGTCGCAGCCCTGTTCGCGGTTCTGCTGCCGCAAGAGCCGGCTTCTCCCGAACCCGTGAAGAAGCCCGCCGGGCCGACCGAGGCCGACTTCGTCGAGATCGTCGACGTCGACGTTCCCGAGCACATCGTGCTCGAGGTCGGCGGCATCGTCGAGCGCGGCACGGAGCTGTTCTTGTGCACGCGGCGCGGTGAGGTCTGGCACGTCGACGATCCGTTGCGCGCGAGCGCGACCAATCCGCCGAAGTGGACGCTCTGGGCTCAGGGGCTGCAGGAGCCGCTTGGGCTGATCGATCACGACGGGTGGCTCTGGTGCGGTCAGCGCGGCGAACTCTCGCGTATGCGTGACAGCAATGGCGACGGCCGCATGGACGAACTCGTTACGCACGCGCAGGGTTGGCCGCTGTCGGGCAACTACCACGAGTACTGCTTCGGGCCGGCGCTCGCACCCGACGGCTCGTTCTGGCTCACGCTCAACAAGCCGTTCGGCAGCGAGCCGTTCGGCAAGGCCGATTGGCGCGGCTGGGCGGTGCGCATTCCGCCCGCGGGCGGCACGTTCGAGCCGCGCTGTGCGGGCCTGCGTTCGCCGGCCGGGGTCGCGGTGTCGCCGCAGGGCGAGGTGTTCTACACGGACAATCAGGGCGAGTGGTGTGCGACGAGCAAGCTCGCGTTGCTCGAGACGGGTGACTTCCATGGTCACCCTCATGGCATCGAATCGTGCAAGCTGGAGGCCAGTCTCGTCGAGCATCCGGGTGAGGTCGAGAGCGGGATTCGCATGGCCGAGGCGGCGAGCACGATCCCGAACTTCCGACTGCCCGCGGTCTGGATTCCCTATGACGAGGTCGGGCGTTCACCCGCGGGGTTCGTATGGGACACGGCGGGTTACTTCGAGCCGTTCGCCGGGCAGATCTTCTGCGGCGATCAGTACAGCTCCGAAGTGTTCCGTATGACGCTCGAGAAGGTCAACGGGCGCTACCAGGGTGCGTGCTATCCGTTCCGGCATGGCTTGAAGTGTGGCATCACGCGTGTTCTGTGGAGTTCGCGAGGCGGGCTCTGGTGCGGCCTTACCAATCGTGGCTGGGGTTCGCGCGGGGATCGTTCCGATGGCCTGCAGCTGCTGCGTTGGAACGGCAAGACGCCGTTCGAATTGGTGGAACTCACGCGGCTCGACAACGGCTTCAAGTTGCGTTTCACGTTGCCGGTCAATCCGGCCTCCGCGTTGGGGCCGGCGGTCAAGGTGAGAAGCTGGACCTACGACCACCATCAGAAGTACGGCTGTCCGCCGCGTGATGTGCGTGAACACGAGGTGCTCGGGATCGGCGTCGCCGCAGATCTGCGTTCGCTCGATGTCGAGGTCGACGGGCTCGAGCCGGTGCGGGTCTACGAGGTGAAATGCCCGGGTGTGCTCGGCGCGGGTGGTGAGCGCGTTTGGCACGGCGCGGCGTGGTACACTCGCAATCAATGAGAACGAGCCGGGTCGCGTACGGTCTCGCAGCGCTCACTGCATTGCTGTGCAGCGTTGGCGGGGTCGCTCAGGACGGTAGCGCCGCACCGCAGGATGGGGCGCGGATCACGCGAGACATCCGTGGCACGCTGGCGGGGCTGCCCGAGAAGGGCAGGGCCCGCGTCACGCTCTGGCACAACGACATGAGGCGTAACCTCGTCACCCCGTTGCAGGAGTGCCTCGCGGCCGCCGACGGCAAGTTCGAACTCAAGGCGGTGCCGTGGTTCGAGAAGCAGACCTGGGGCAACAACCTGGTGCTCCTGATCGCGCGGGCCGGCGATCGCATCGCCGTTCGTCAGCTCCGCGGGGACAGGGTCGATCTCCAGGCCATCGACCTCGAACTCGTGAAGGGCGTGGTCGCTCGTGGTGTCATCCGCGATCGCGAGACCGGTGATCCGGTTGCGGGTGCCGCCGTATGGCCGGCGCACTTCGGTCCCTCGCGCCAGCCCGAGCTCTCGATCACCGCGCCACTGCCGCTCTGGTCGACGCGGACGGATCGCGATGGCCGGTTCGTGCTGCGCAACCTGCCGCCGATCCTGCCGCTGAACTTGAAGGCGGGTGGTGGGGCCTACGAACTCACCTGGGTCGGAGCCGAGGGGCACGACGACATCGTCGGTGAGCTCGCTCGTGCCGGGCGGATCCGCGGGGTCGTCCGGCAGCCGAACGGCGAGCCCGCGAAGTACACCGTCGTGCTCGCGACCGGCGATGGCTACGGCCGCGCGGTGACCGATGGCGACGGCCGTTTCGAGGTGGGTGGTCTGCCGCCGGGAACCTACAAGCTGTTCGCCGAGTCACCCGACTTCACGGTCATCGCGCGCCTCGGCCTCGATGTCGCGGCGGGCGAGGTGCTCGAAGACCAGGACCTCGAACTCGTGAAGGGCGGTTTCATCGTCGGTCGCATCGTCGACGCGGCGACTGGCAAGCCGATCGTCCCGACCTCGTGGACCGACGTGGCGATGTATGGCCCGGCGCGCGGACCCGGCGGCTCGTGTGAGGTCGCGCCGGTGCTGCAGGACGGTACGTTCCGGATCCGGGCGCCCGCCGGCCGCAACCGGATCTATCTGCGTGGCGCTCCACGCGGCTACAACGAACCGACCGAGTGGGTCGAGGTCACCGAGGGCGGTGAGCACGAAGTGGTGTGGCGGCTGCGCAAGCGGTAGCGGCAGCCACCAGGGTCACCGCGGCGGCACTTCGACCCACCAGACGCGCTCACTCTGCAGCAGGGCGCGGTTGTCCTTGAGCACCCACGGGCGGCTCTGGCCCGAAGGCTTGCTGTCGTCACGGACGCGGCAGACGACCTGGTAGTAGCCCGGCTGGAAATCGGCCGCGGAGACCCGGAAGCGATAGCGGCCGCGGCCCGAGTACTTCCCGGCCTGGCCCTTGCCGTTGATCGGTTGCAGCTTGCCGCGCTTGCGACGGTCGCGGACTCGGGCGGGGCTGGTGGCACGAATCGCGGCGTTCTGCGGCAGCACGTGCCAGCGCACGTCGAGCTTGTGGCTCTTCGGTTCGAGCACCGTAACTTCGAGTGTTGCGCCGCCGGCAAGCCGCTGGGCGTGCTTGGGGTTCATGATCGGGGCCGGCTTCTGGTCGTCGATCGGATCGACGCGGCGGTAGATCTGGAGCACCATGCGTTCGCGGCAGACCGGGCAGAACTGACCGCCGCTCGCCATCCGGCATTGCCCCGAAGTCGGTTTCCAGGCGCCCTTGATCCGGCCGTCGGCGCCGCGGTAGGCCCCGACGCCGGGATACTTCGCTTCGACGAAGTGGCGCCATGGCACCCGCTTCAGGTCCTCGGTCGTGCTGACGTTCACCGTGTTGCGCGGCGAGCCGCGGTGGCCGGTGAACGTGCTGTATTCGTCACTGAGGCCACCGAACGCGTGGCCCCACTCATGCACGACGATGCCGTCGGCGCGACCGCCAACCGCCGCGATGCCGCCGCCGCCCGTGCCGCTCGAGCCGGCTTTCACGATCGCGATGGCGTAGCCGTCGTGGTGGTCGAGCTGGTCGAGCCACTTCTGCGCCCTGCGTGAATCGACGCCGACCTGGCCCTGGACCTTGCCGGCGATGTGGCCGCCGATCGCGGTGTCCTTCTTGCGGCCGAACCCGCTGACGCCCTGGTCCTTGCTCGTGAGGTGCAGGCGCACGAAGTTGTGGTAGGTGTGATACTCGCCGAGCACCTTGCTGCGCGCGAACACGTCGACGACCGACTTCGCGACGTCCTCGAACTCGTTCTGGTCGTCGAGCCCGTAGCCGTCGCCCATGATTACGACGTCGACGCGGTTGGTCGGTTCGCCGTGCGACAGCAGGTTGCCGTGGCCGAGGTAGGCCGTCGGCTGCGTGCGCAGCGCCGCGATCTTGCCCCACGCGCTGTTCGGATACTTGCGGGCGACCTGCTTGTAGAGCTTGTAGGCCGCGCCGTACTTGGCGTCGGCGACGGCCTTCTCGGCGCGTTCGAAGCGTTCTTTGGCCTTCCTGTCGACCGGGTTCTGAGCCGCGAGACGAGCCGCCGGGCCGAGGGTTCCCGCGAGCGCGGCGAGTGCGGTCGCCGCGATCGCCGTGCTCGTCCGGGCACGCTTCACCGCTGGCCGCCCGTCGTCGCGGCCGTGGTGATGTTCTCGTAGAACCAGACGAACGACTTGCGTTGTGGGCTGGGCACGAGCTCGTTGAGCTGCGCCGTGCAGTCGCGCAGCTTGCTCGACAGCTCGCGGCGCATCTTGGACTGCGCCTTCAACACTTCCTTGCGCTTCGTCTTGGCCTCGTTCTCACCGAGGCCTTCGACGGCCTGTTGGAGGCGCTTCCCGAGCTTCTGGATCTGCTTCATCAGCTCCGCCTTGCGCTCGCCGAGAATCGCCACTTTCTGCTGTTCCGCGGTCGTGAGCTCGCGGCCGTTCGGCGTCCACATCGAATAGCCGCCGACGACCAGGTCGAGATCGCCGTCGCCGTCGTGGTCGGCCGCATCGGCGTAGAGCCCGGCGTCGGGGCGCTTCGGGTTCTGCCCGCTCTTGCCTTCGGCCGCGATGAGCGTGACTGGGGCATCGAATGCCATGTCGCCATTGTCGCCGCGCCGGGGCGACCCGGGGAACAGCAAGACGGCGCCACCGGGCCCCTGGCCGTAGGTGTCGCCCATGCTGCCGATCAGGAGGTCGGAGTGGCCGTCACCGTTCCAGTCGAGTACGCGCATCGTCGCCATCTTGCCGACGTCGATCGGCTCGCTGCCGGCCGAGAGGCGTTCGTTGATCGTGCCGAACGCCGGCTTCTTCGCGGTGCCACCATTCCTGCGCAGGAAGAGCTGGCCCGTGTCGTAGTCGCCGAGCAGCAGGTCGAAGTCACCGTCCTGATCGAAGTCGATGGCGAACGCCGACGTGCAGTGGCCGTTCTCGAGCTGCAGGTGCGGGTCGTCGCATCGGTTGGTCGAATCCCACTTCTCCGTCTGGTAGTTCCAGAACTGGTTGAGCACGATCCGCTTGCCGTTCTGGTCGAGGATTTGTTCGGGCTTGCTCCAGCCCTTCGTCGTGCCGATCGATATCCAGGGCGAACCGGAGAACGTGCCGGCGAGGATGTCGGTCAGGCCATTGCCGTCGAAGTCCACGAACTGTGGACTCATGCCGATGCATCACCAGTTGTTGAAGTCGAGATCGCGGCCGTCGAGGTCCATGACCTTGGCCTCGGCGCGAAACTCGTCGGTGCCGGGTTCACGCAGCGCGTAGGTCAGCAGGCCGCGAAGATCGCCGACGACGATGTCGAGATGGCCGTCGCCGTTCATGTCCCGGTAGACGGGCGATGGGTAGAGGCGGCCCGCGCCGAGCAGCTTGCCGCCGGCCTCGAGGCGAACTGGCTTGGCGAAGGTCGGGTTGAGGTCCTGGGCGGCGAGCGTGGCGCCAAACAGCGTGCACGTGGCGGTCAGGGTGAGCGTTCGCGAGAGTCCGGGGTTCATGGTGCTCCAGTTCTCCAGAATAGAGGTGGCTGGATTGTATCCTCCCGGGCATGCAGAAGCCGCGAGTCGACGGAATGTCGGGGATTCTGGCGGAGATCGTGTCGTTGCCGTTCGCCCGCGCGCCCGAAGCGCAGCGGCCGGTGTGCGCGGTGCCGCTCAACCCGAGGGCTCGCGGTCACGTGCGCCAAGGTCGTTGTCGGCGTGCATCCGGATTGGTTGTGAGCATCGTGAAGTAGCGCTTAATGATGGGTCTTCGGAGACTTCGCGTGACGGCTCCGTCGATCGCGCTAAGAGTGATCCAAGGAGTTGATCACATGCCGATGAAACTCGAACGATCCTGCGCTGCCCTGCCGCGAACCATGCTGGTGGTGAGCCTGCTGCTCCTGACCGCGTGCCAGGCAGCGCTCGACCCGCGGCGGCTCGAACGGCTCGAACTCGGGATGACGCGCGCCGAGGTGGCGCCGAAGCTCGAGCTCGAGAGCGCGCCCGACCTGCGGTGGTTTCCACCCGCGGGCGGTGACTGGCTCTTCGAGCGCTACTACTCGGAACATCCGCACCCGCCGTACTGCCTCGGGTATCGCGATGGCAAGCTCGTCGGGGTTCTGACCAACGGGCGGATGCCGGAGGGGTTCGGCTGGGGTGGATCGCGACGCGGTTACACCGCGGCAGAGCTCGCTGATCTCGGCGAGGCGTTCGTCGGCAACTCCGTACCGCTGCGTTGGCGCGAACTAGAGCCGATCGATGCGAAGGAGTGCCGCAAGGGCCCGAGCGACACGACCGTGACCGCGTTGACGATCCTCTTCATGCCGCCGACGTGGGTCGGCTTCGTGCTACTGCCGATCAGCTACCCGATCTATGTCGCGGTGACGGCTGATGCGCAGGAGCAGCGCGTCGCCATGCTCGAGGCGTTGCACGCATTACCGCCGCGCGCCGATCGTTCGACCGTCGAGGCGGCCCTGGGGCCGCCGACGGCGCGCGCCTGGCACGTCCTGGATGGTCGGATCGACGTGTGGGCCTACGACCAGTTCAAGGGCCAGGACGCCATGGGCGGTTCGCGCCTCGGGTTCCTCGACGGTCGGCTGCTCTGGATCGAGTTCGGCTATTCGCTGAGCGTGGGCGCCGACGGTCGTTACTTGCCGCCGAGCCGCGACACGGCATCGGCGATCAGGGCGACACCGTAGCCCGTGCCGCGGTCGCCGCGCATGGCGGGGTAGGCCAGGTCGATGTGGCCCCAGCGCACCTTCGTGTCGGCGATGTGCCAGTGCACGAAGATCGCAGCGCAGCTCGACTGCGCGTTCGAGCGGCTCTTCACCGAGTTGCGCATGTCGGCGATCGGGCTCAGGAACTCGGAACGGTAGAACTCGGGCGCGAAGGGCAGCGGCCATGCGAGATCACCGCTGCTCTTGCCGGCGTCGAGCAGTGCGCGTTCGACGGTGTCGTCGTTGCACACGACGGCGCCGTGCAGGTTGCCCGTCGCGATACCCTGGGCGCCCGTCAGCGTCGCAGCGTCGATGATCGTGTCGGCCTTCAGCACCCGTGCGGCCCAACTGCAGCCGTCGGCGAGCAACAGTCGGCCCTCGGCATCCGTGTTGTTGATCTCGACCGTCTTGCCCGAATGCATCGTCAGCACGTCGTCGGGCTTGTAGGACGCGGGGCCGATCGCGTTCTCGGCCAGGCACATGACGAGCGACAGCTTGCAGGGCGGACCGTTCTGCGCGAGCGTCGCGAACGCGCCGAGCACGGCCGCCGAGCCGCCCATGTCACCCTTCATCGTCTCCATCGCGCCGCGGCCCTTGATGTGCAGCCCGCCGGTGTCGTAGGTGATGCCCTTGCCGACGAGCGCGATGTGGCGGCCCTTCTTGTTGGCACCGACCGTCGCGACGAGCATGCGCGGCGCGGACAGTGCCGTGCGGCCGACGCCGTGGATGCCGCCGAGGCCCTTCGCGAGCAGTTTGTCGCCGACGATTTCGGTGATCTTGACGCCCGGGATGCCGCGCAGCAGTTTCTTGGTCTCGCGTGCCAGCGCGGCGGGATCGAGGTCCGTGGGCGGCGTGTCGACGAGGCGGGCGGCCTCGCGGGCATTGTGCACCAGGTTCTGCACGTCCTTGCCGATCGCCACGACCTGGCCAGTTCGTGTGGCGGCGATGATTGCGACCGAGCCGCCGCCCTTCTTCGACTTCATGCTGAACATCGGCAGCGCGCGGCCCACCGCGTTGGCGGCGGCGGTGAGATGAGCCTTGTCGTCGAGGACGAGCAGGACCGCATTCTTGGCGTTGCCGAGTGCTGAACCCGCGGTCACCTTGCGCACGGACTCGGCCCGCGAAGGCGTGTTGGCGCGCGAGAAGTCGTCGTTGAGCACGCCGACCGTCAGGCGTTGCTTGCCGTGGAGGGACGACGCCGTGCCGCCGAGCAGGCCGGTGCCGGCTTCGCTGCCGAGGCGGACCGCGAGTTCGCCGGCCGCCTTGCCGAGCACCTTGCCGAACACGGCTGCGCGGCGACGCGCGCCGAAGCAGGCCTTGGCCGCGACAACGAGAACGTGATCGGCGCTGCTGAGCGCCTTGGTGCCGGACGGGAACGTGAACTTCATCGCGCGGACGTTACCCGGCCGCGCGGGTTGCACCAGCGTTTGCTGCGCGCTGCGGTGCGCCTACTGCAGCGCGAAGCGGCGCCCCGGCGCGATCTGTACCGGCAGGGCGCTCACGCCCGGATCGGGTAGCACCGCGAGTGTGCCGACGAGGTCGAGGCCGACGAACCCGAGGCTGTTCGGGATCGTCCAGAGGTACTGCTGCTGGAACCGCAGGATGCCGGGCACGAGGAACGTGTTGTTGACCTGGCTGTAGACGTGCAGCGGTTGCGACAGCAGGTTGGCGACGGGCAGACGCTCCGTGAAGCCGAGCAGCAGCGCGCCGAACAGGCCGTTCGGCAGGTCCGCCTCGAACGTGACCGTGCTGTTGATCGCGGGGGCGTCCGGCAGAATGTTGAGGCTGCCGAGCTGCTCTTGCGGGCGCGGTGTGTTGTTGATCACACCCGCCCCGACCGTCGCGATGTAGCTGTCCACGCATTGGATCGGCGAGCCGTTCTGGCCCGTGAGGCTGCTTGCGGACAGGCAGCAATTGGTCATCGTGACCTGTCCCGACGCCGATTCGGTCACAGTGCAGTTCTGGAAGCGCGAGTCGTCGATCGTGAGCGGCTGTGCGCCTGTGGCGAACCCGACGTTACCGCTGTCGACGCGAAGGTTGTAGAGCGTCAGCGGCCCGGTCGCAGAGAGGCGCTCGACCGTCATCGCGCCGCGGAACGTCGAGTCCTCGATCAGGCCCGCGATGTCCGAGAGTGTGTCGCCGAGGTCGAGTGCGACGTTCGGCGCGCCGGTCGACCACGCGTGCACCATGCGCATCTCGATCGTGGTGCTGCCGAACTGGGACCCGTCGATCACCATCGCGGTCGGGGCGCGGGCCTCGACGTGCGTGCAGAAGATCTGGGCCGGGCGATCGGCGCCGCTCGGCCGGTCCATGACGATGCCGGCCGTCGTGGCTTCGACGATCAATCGATCGAAACGGTGACGGGCGACGCCGCCGACTCCAAAGATCACGTCGACGCCGGTCCCGGCGCCCGTGATGCGGCAGTTCACGAGATCGAAGAAGTCGGTGCGTCCGGTCGCGCTGCCGTCCCAGATCATCGCGGTCGGGATGTTGTCGAACACGCAACGTTCGAGGTAGCCCTTGCCGATGCCGTCCGCGGTCGTGCTGCGAATGCGCACGCCGAACTGGGTGTGGTCCTCGAAGCGGCAGTCGTTGATCGCGAAGCCGATCTGGCCCGCGATGGTCGTCTGCAGCACATCGATCCCGTAGGGCCCGCCCGAGAAGACGAAGTCGCGCATCTGCAGCGAGTTCGTCGTCGCGAGCATGCCGCGGGTCACGTTCGGGCCCGAGAAGTCGAGTGTCGTCGGCCCGTTGTCACTCGACAGGAACAGGCCGTAGGTCGTGTTGACGATGACGTCGAGATCCTGCTCGATCGTGATCACGGGGGTGAAGGAGCCGTCGAATCGCGCCCAGCTCAGGAATGTGCTCGTGCCCGTGCCCGGGATCAGCTGGATGCGCGCCTGCTCGGCCGCGGACAGCTGATTGTAGAACAGCGTGTTGTTGTGGAGCTGGATCGCTTCGTTGATCGACAGCCAGTTGTCGCCGACCTGGCCGTGCGAGCGGTTGTCGTTGACGCCGCCGAACGCGTGAAAGCCGGGCGCGATCGGCATGCCGCCGTAGAGTGTGGTGACGGCGGGCGTAGCGGCCTCCGGGCCGCTGGCCTTGGCGCTGCTGGCAGCCGTTGGGCCGAGCAGCGCGACGCCGGCGAGAATGGTGTGTGCGAGCATCAGGGTTGTTGGGTCGTGGGCGGGGCCACATGTAAGAATGCCCGATCCCAGACCGGAAGGGAACCCGGGCCGACGTCCCGTCCGATGCCATGGGGCGGTCGCCGGTATCGCCGAGGGACTTTCTCGTGACCCTCCGGCGTCGCTCGCGCCGGCCGGGCGTCAGCCGCCGAACTTGGCGCGAATCCGGACGGTGCGTTCGAGGCCGTCGCGGGACTGCAGCAGCTTCTGCTTCACGTCGCGGCTCAGCTCCTGGCCCGGCCCCGTGAGGAAGTCGTCGACGACCTTCAGCGCGGCCTCCGAGCTGTGCGCGTTGATGAACGCGTCGAGCCATGCGGGCATGAAGAAGATGCGCCGGTGTTCCTTGACCCACTCGACCTTCTGCAGCGCGCGTTCGAGGTAGGGCAGGGTGAGGTCGCCCTGGCCGGGCCAGTGGAACCAGGCCAGGCTGGCCTGGGTCCACTGCTCCGGGGGCTTTCCGAGCTGGAGGTACTGCCGCCAGTACTTCGCCTTCGAGTCCGCCGTGGGCGTCGCGGCGAGTGCGAGGAACCGTTCTTTGGCAACATCGTCGCCGGCGTACGCAGACTCGAGCGTTCCGATCTCGTCCGCGGACTTGCCCGTCGCGAGCAGCGCGGCCGCGGCGAGGAAGCGGTCCTGTTTGCCTGGTTCGAGCCCGGGGGGCAGGTCCTCGGCCAGCACGACGCGCCGACACAGCGCCAGCACGCGGTCGTCGGTCGTGCCGCGCGCGAGGAACCGGAACGTCGTCAGCTCGCTGCCGCTGATCTTTTCGTCGGCCACCTGCTCGAGCAGGATCTCGACGCAGCGCGCGACGAGCGGCGCCGCGCGTTCGGCGGTCAGATAGCGCCGCAGGCACGTGGCGAGCTTGCCGAGCAGCCAGCCATGTGTGTCGGGGTCGTCCTCGATCGCGAGCACGTCGATGGCTGCACCCGCGAACTCGGCGGGGTCGAACTCCGCTTCGCGCACGGCCTCGAACAGGCTCGACAGCGCAACCGCGCGCACGAGCGGGTCCTTCAGTGCGAGGATGTTCGCGCGCAGCCACGTGCGGCTGGTCGCGTCGGGGACGAACTGGCCGTAGGCGACGTCCGCCGGGTTGGCGAGGACCGCGAGTGGTTCCGGCTGGCCGACGAGGTTCGGAATCTGGGTGGCGGCAGCGTCACTCTCGAGCGCGATGCGACGTTGCTTGCCGTTGGCGTCGAACACGAGCAGTTCGAGCCGCAGGGGCCACGTGCCGCTGCTGCCGATCGGTCGCTGCAGCACGTTCGCGGCGGTGACCTTGCCGCTCTCGTCCGCTGTCCACTCGACGGTGACCTGCGGCATCGATGGCGCGAGCAGCCAGCGCTCGGACCAGCGGCCGAGATCCGCGCGCGATGCGTTTTCGAGCGCGGCGGCGAGGTCACGCCAGTCGGCGTTGCCGAACGCGTAGGTCGTCAGAAACTGCTCGAGCCCGCGGTGGAACACCTCGGTGCCGAGGCGATCGTGCAGCTCGCGTAGGACCGCGGGCGCCTTGTTGTAGACGATCGCACCGTAGGCCGACTTCGCGTCGGCGAGGTTGCTGAGCTCCTGATAGACGGGCGTGGTGCCGGGCGTGCCGTCGATCTCGTAGGCGCGCGGCTTGACCCGCTGCAGGAATCGCAGCCACGGCTTGCGTTCGGGTTCGAGGGCTTCGAGTGTGCGATAGCCGACGAACGTCGCGAACCCCTCCTTGAGCCAGAGATCGTCGAACCACTTCATTGTGACGAGGTTGCCGAACCACTGGTGCGACAGCTCGTGGTAGACGAGTGTGCTACGGCGCACGAGCTCGGCCGCGGTCGGGCGGTGATCGAACACCAGCGCGGATTCGCGGTAGAAGATCGCGCCCGCGTGCTCCATGCCGCCGTACGGGAAGCCGGGGCAGAGCACGATGTCGAGCTTGCCGAACGGATACGGTACGTTGAACTGGCCCTCGATCCAGTTCAGGCCGTCACTGTGCAGCCGCACGATCGTGTCGAGATCGAGGTGTTCGCGCTCCGAGCCGCGCATGAAGATCCGCAGCGGTTCGTCCGCGATGCCCTTGGCGTTGGGCGTCGGTCCATTGATGACTTCGAACGGCCCGCATGCGAACGCCATGAGATACGTCGGCAGCGGTTCGCTCTGGGCGAACGTCCAGCGCTGGCCGCCGTCGATGTCGACGATACCGTCCTCGACCGGCAGCGTGTTCGCACATGCGACCCAGCCGTCGGGCAGCTCGAGCACGAAGCGGAAGCGCGCCCGCAGGTCGGGCTGATCGAAACACGGAAACAATCGGTGCGCGTCCGCCGGCACGACGAGCGTGTAGTAGTAGTGCTTGCCGTCGGCGGGGTCCGCGTAGACCGTCAGCGGCGTGCCGGTCGGCGCGACGTCGGAGCGGAACTTCGCGACGACGCCGTTGAGGCCGCGGACGAGCAGCTCCGGCGGGATCACGATGTGGTTGTGGATGCGTTCGACCGCGAGGTCGCGATCGTTGACGCGCACCTCCGAGAGCTCCTTGCCGCCGAAGTCGAGCACGACGGGCCGCACCGGGTCGTCCGACGAGTCGTCCTCACGATCGAGTACGAAGCGGATCCACGCCTCGCCCGTAACCTCGGATGCGCCGTCCGCGATGACGAACGTGAGATCGTACTCGACGTTCTCGATGCGCTGCTGGCGGCTCTTCGCGAGCTCCCGCGTGATGCCGGGGGCGGGGTCCTGGGCTCCGAGCGAGAAGGCGGCCATCAGGCAGGTGGCGAGCATGCGTTGGGCGAGGTGGGCGGTGTCGACAGCGAACGTCAGGGAATCAGGCGCACATCGCCGGCCGAGTTGCCGACGACGATGCGGCCGGCCATGCCGACGAACAGGCCGTGATCGACGACGCCAACGAGGCTGTCGAGTTCGCGAGCGAGCGCGGTTGGATCGGTGATGCCGTCGTACTTGCAGTCGAGCAGCAGGTTACCGTTGTCGGAGAGCACGGGTCCGCCGTTCTGCTCGCGCCGCTTCGGCTCACAACCGGTTGCGGCGAGCCGTCGCGCGGTGTGACGCCAGCCGAGCGGCACGACCTCGACGGGCAGCAGGAACTTCGCACCGAGCACGTCGACGAGCTTCTGATCGTCGACGATGACTACGAGTTCGGGTGCCGCGGACGCGACGATGCGTTCACGCAGGTGTGCGCCGCCACCGCCCTTGATGAGGTTCTTCTGCGGGTCGACCTCGTCGGCGCCGTCGATCGCGAGGTCGAGGCGCTCGACGGCGTCGAGGTCGCGCAGCGGAATCCCGGCGGCCTTCGCGAGTTTGGCCGTGGCTTCACTCGTCGGCACACCCGACAGTTCGAGGCCCTCGTCGCGCATGCGCTCGGCGAGGCGTTCGATCACGAACGCGAACGTCGAGCCGGTGCCGAGACCGACGCACATCCCCGATTCGACGAGATCGGCCGCGGCAAAGGCCGCGACGCGCTTGGCATTGGCAACGCCGTCAGTCATGCGCGCAAGGTATCGCAGCGGGCGGACGCCGGCCAAGGTGGGTTTCTCAACTTGCGGGCGCGGGCAGGTTCTGCGCTGGCGTTGTGGTCGCGACGCTGCAAACCGCGAACCCATGTTCGAACGTATCGGGCTTCGTGGCAGCGGTCGCCGCACGCTCGGCGTGGTCTTCTCCGCGATCGTGGGCGTGCTCGCAGCGCTCCTCGTGAGTTTCGGCAATCCCGGGAACATGGGGCTCTGCGGTGCCTGCTTCGTGCGCGATGTCGCCGGTGCGCTGGGCCTGCACGCCGGCCCGGCGATCGTGCGGCCCGAGGTCGTCGGCATCGTGCTCGGCGCGCTCGTCTGTTGCTGGATGTCCGGGCGCCACGTCGGGCGATCGGGTTCGCATGCGGTGACGCAGTTCGTGCTCGGGGTGGCGATGGCGATCGCTGCGCTCGTCGGTTGGTGCGGCGCACTCTGCGGCGGCTGTCCCGTGCGTTTGATCGTGCTGACTGGCGAAGGCAACGGGGACGCGTTCGTTGCGGTGGCGGGTCTGCTCGTCGGTGGAGCGGTCGCGCACTCGCTGGGGCTCGCGGCGGCCCCCGCGTCGGCCGCGGCTGCCGGCGGTCCGGGAACCGCGGGCAAGGTCGCGGTCGTGGTGTTGCTGGTGCTGGTCGTGGCGTACGGTATGGCGATGACGGCGGCGGCGCGGTCCCGAAATCCGGGGTGAGGCGTGGCCCGGAGAGCCCGCTCCGGGGATACCCTCGGCGAAAATGAACGGAACGTTTGCGCGGTTCGTTCGTCTGGCCGAGTCCACGCAAACCCGCTCGGAGTCCTCATGCCCTGGATCCTGTGTCTGGCCGCCGTTCTACCCCTGATCTTGCCGCCCGCAGCACCTGCGCCCCGCGTGCTCGCGAGTCGTGAGGCGCTCTACCTCGAAGACGCGGTGATGCCGCGGCCCGTCGCCCTGGTGCGTGCCGAGCTCGTCGGGATCGAGGATGCGCGCTGGCTGCGTCTGCGGTTGTCCGCGATCGGGGCCGGTGTCGATGCGGTGCCGGGGCTCGAAGGGGTGCCGGGTGCGAACCTGCGGACCGCCGAAGAGCTGGATCGTTTGCTTCGCGAGGGCCGGCTTGCGGTCACGGTCGAGCCGGTGGCGGGCGAGCGCACCACCGCGCCTGCCAACGTCACGGCGATCGAATGGCGCAGGTTGCCGGCGCGCCGCGTCGCGATCACGGGAATCGACTTCGAGTCGCGGACGACGGCGGAGTGGCCAGCGGCGGTGACGATGCTGACGGCTCGGTTGCCGCTCGGCGAGGTCAATGTCTATCTCGAGGCCGACGGTCTACCGCGGCTGCTCGCGGTCGTGGCCGAAGACCGGGTCACGCAGCTCACGAGTCTGCGGGCCACGGTCATCTCGACGGAATCGTCCGTGGCGGAGGGTGTGCGATGAACCGGTTCCTCGTCATTTCGATGATCTCGATGTTCGCGATTCTGGCCCTGACGGCGCCGCTCGCGGCGCAGGGCGGCAAGCCCGCGCCCGTGGCGCCGGCGAAGCTGCCCGCGGACTGGGGTGAACGCGATCTCGAAGGCAAGTGGGTCGCGTTCCGCGCGGCGACGGGTAACGCCGATGGCGACGCGCGCAAGAAGCAGGCGTGGGCGCTCGCGCTCGCCCAGGCGGACGAGGTCGAGCTGCTCGAATGGATCGCGCTCTACGAGGGCTGGCGTCAGGCGGGGCCGCAGCTCGCGCGCCTGGATCCGCCCGTCCTGTTGCGCGCCGCGGCGTGGAATCTCGCGGCACTAGACAGTCACAACCTCGACAACGCGGAGAAGGTCATGCGTGAGCGCGGCGCGATTGCGGTCGCGTGGTTCGAGGCCAATTCCGTGGCGCAGCGCGGCAAGGGGGCGGCGATCTATCGCGAGCTGAAGAACGCGTTCGAGCCGAGCGACGCGTCGCGCTACCTGCCGCCGCACGACGCGATGCAGGTGCTCGTGCCCTGGCTCGATGCGCCGGGGAAGCTTGCGGACTTCGGTGACCGACTCACGGCCGAGCCCCGCACGCGCTACGCGCACCAGGTGCGGCGTGCACTGGACGGCGTCGCGGTCTTCGGTCACGCCGACCGCAGCATCGTGCGCAAGGTGCTGCGGCTCTGTCGGCACGCGGACGAGTCGATCGCCCGTGCTGCGTTCCGGGCGCTGAGCAAGCTGCAGCCCGAGCGCGTGCCGCACGCGGGGCTCATCGAGTTGGCCAATGACGACGACTATCCGGTGGCGCTACGCGAGATCGCCACGACGACACTGAGCTACGCGCTGCATCCCGCGGCGTTCTTCGAAGTGCACGCGATCGCGGGGCAGCGCGGTCACCCGGGGCGCGAGGCCGCGATGCGACGGCTCGGCGAGATCGGTGACCGCACGACGTCGGCGCAGCTGCAGGGTTTTCTGGTCGCTGGCGATCTCGGACTCGAGAACGTCAAGGCCCAGGCGCTGCGCAAGATCGAGGAGCGCATCAAGAAGCTGGGGTTCGTGGCGGCCAACCAGATGCGTGGTGTGCTCTTCCGCGTCGCGTGGCTGCGGGCGAATGCGGATCCGCGCGCGTCCTCGCATGGCAAAGCGGCGATCGAACTGCTCCGCAGCCAGAACCAGAAGAACCAGGTCGGTCAGGTGCTCGACCTCGTCCTCGCGATGCCGCTCGAGCACGGGCCGTTCCGGCGTGCGGAGAACGCGCGCATTCGCGCCGAGCTCGCGCGGTTCGCCGCAGAGGTCAAGAAGGCGCTGAAGCTCTGATGCGACAGGGTGCCGGTTACCGGCACCCTTCGCGGACTCGCTGCGAGGATCAGCGGTCGTCCTGCAGCGTGAGCGGCTGCCACGCGGGCGCGAGGCCAAGCGTCTGATCCTCGTTGAGGATCGCGACCGCAAACCGGTTCCAGGTCGTCGCGTCGAGTTGCGGCACGCCCGTGTAGTCGGCGAGCATGACCTTCGCGACACCGGGCGACCAGTAGCCGCCGTGTAGCCACGCCAGCGTGTGCATCGGATCGAGTTCCTCGGCGGTTTCCCAAATGGGCCTACCGTTGTGTTCGTACCCGCTCGGAGCGAGATCGAAGAACACCTGCTGCGCCGGGAACTGACCCGGGTTGGTCTTCGCCATGGCGAGCACGAGCTTCGCGCCGGGGCGGATGTGGTCCCCGATTACGCGGAAGCGGCGTGGCGCCTCGTGGCGAATCGCGTTCGCCGGCAGACCGAACTGCCCCGCGAGTGAGGCCTGCAACTCGCGGATGCTCTTCATGCTCACCGGCTCGGGACCGTCCTTGCTGGTGTCCCAGTTGAACGGGCGCGTCGGGTGGTTCGGATCCCAGTTGGCGGTGAGGCTCGGGATGCCGACCCAGAACGTGCTCGGCGCCATCGGCAGCAGCTCGATCGTCGCCCCGTCGGGAGCGGGGCCCGTGAGCACGGCCGCGGTGCCGGTGAGGCTCGCGACGCGGCGTTCGCTGCCGGTCGGCGTGGCCTGCAGGATCACGACGTTGTCACCGTTCACGGGGCCGGCGAGCGCGATCAGGCCGGCGCGATCGAGCGAGCTCGTGCCGCCCTCTTCGTAGTAGCGGCCGTCGCGCGGGTCGAACCAGTAGCCGCGCTCGTTGCCGCCGCTTCTGGTGTAGACCGCGATGCCGACGTTGGCCTCGCGCGCCTGGGTCTCGAAGAACCCGAGTACGCCGTGGGTGCCGTCGGGGGCAGCGGGATCGATCGTCCACGGCACGCCGATAAGCGGCGCGGTGCCGCTGTCGAACTGCCGCACGAACTCGGTGACCGCGAGCTTGCGCAGATGGTTCGTCGCCGTGTTCTTGTGGAAGTTGAACGACCGGTGGATGAAGTCGTTGATCGTGAACGAGTTGTTAAGGTTCGGGAACGTGAACAGTCCAGCGTGCAGCAGCCCGTGTGTGCCCGTGACGGGCAACGCCACGTTGCCCGACAGATCGGTCTGATCGAAGCCGTTCGGGATCATGATCTCGCGCTGGAACAGGTTGCGCGTCGCGGCCGTCTCGATCGGATGGAACTGCGGCGTCGTGCCGAGCATGCCGTCGATCTTCTCGAGCAGCGTCAGCGTGTTGCTGCTGCCTTCGGGGACCGAGTGGCAGTTCACGCAAGAGCGCGAGCCGACGGTCGGGATGATGTGGAACAGCTTCATGCCGAGCAGGCCGCCGCTGCCGTCGTCGGGGTCGTCGGGATCGCCGAGTTCGCCACCCAGGCGTCGGTCCTTGCGCTGCTCTGGGCTCGGCGGGTGGTGGATCGTGTTGATGAAGCGGTGGTAGCGTTCCATGTCGGCCTGACCGAGGCCGCTGAGCCCGGGGATCGTCGGCTCGTCGGGCATCCCCTGCAGTCGCACGAAGGCCTCGTTGAAGTCCGGGAAGTCCATCTTGTCGCCGCGCCAGTGGTACGGCGCGTTGGTCGCGACGCCACGCATGCTGTAGGGCTCGACGAGTGAGTTGAGCAGACCCTGCAGCGTCTGCGTGACCATGAGGCCCTTGCTGTTCGGGAAGTCGGGCATCGACGCCGTGTCCTCGCCGTCCCCGTCATGGAAGTGTGCCGGGATCGCGGGGCCGGGTTTGTCGAGGTTGCCGAGGTTCCAGGTCAGGCCGTCGGTGCGGGCATCGATGTGGCAGCTCGCGCACGCGACCATGCCGCTGCCCGAGGTCGCCCACGCGCTGTAGAGGAATTTGCGGCCCGCGCGGATGTCAGTGGGCGTCGGGTCGTGATGGAGCGCGCGACGTGCGAGCACGTTGCCGGTCCACGGGTTGATCACTGCGAACGAGTTGTCGAGGCGGTTGACGCACCAGACCAGGCCGCGCGAGGCGACCGGGCTCGACGGGTCCTGGCCGCGCGCGTCGAGCGCGAGGCCGCGCGGACCGACTGCGGAGTAGTCGTTGGGGGTCGGCAGCAGCGACAACCTGATCTGCTGGATCGCGTAGCCGCTGGGTCGGTTGGTGTCCGGCGTGAGGATCACGATCTTGTCGGAGCCGAAACCCGCGAGCACGATGCGTTCGACGCCGGTCGGGCCCTCGACGAGCGCGACGTCGGTGGCCTGCGCGATCGCCGTCGGGGCCGCGACCTCGGTCAGCGTCGTTTGGCTGTAGTCGCGGTTGAGGTTGATGCTCTGCCACAGCGCCTTCGGGCCGGGGCCCGCGACCTGTTCGGGCGCGATCGCCGGCGCGTCGCCGGGCTGGCCGGGCAGCAGGTCGAGGACCTTGAGCCAGGTCTGCACGAAGCCGGTCTTCTGGGCGGCGACCGCATCGACGCCCGCGGCATCGTTCTGCGCGATCTGCGAGACCACGAACATGCGCGAGCCGGTGCTGTCGATCGCGAAACCGAGGTTCGTGCTGCCGATGTCAGGAACGGAATGGAAGTGACCGACGGTGCCGGTAGGCGGGTTGTTGGGATCGAATACGAACAATCCCATGTCGAGCAGCGGCGGCGAGTCGATGTCGCCGCCCATGAGGTTGAGCGCGTAGAACCGGTCGTCGGGCAGCAGCGCGATGCGACGCGGCATCTTCACGATGTGATCGATGAGCGGACCCTGCGCCATTGGCACCCGCAGCGGCACGAGCGCTGAGATCGGCCGCAGGTCGGACAGCATGACATGCGCGACGCCGTTCCGGCCCTCGAGCGCGATGAATGCCTGCGTGTCGTCCTGGACGAACACGATGTCGGTCGGCTGGTCACCGACGTAGGTCGTGCGTTCGACGACGGGGAGGACGCCGCCCGTCGCGCTGCCCGAAGTCTCGAGCCGCACGCACGTGATGGAGTCGCCGAGGTAGTTGCAGGTGTAGAACCGGTCGGTGCGGGCGTTCCAGCGGACGGTGACCGGCGACAGGCCGACGGGCACGCGGGCGAGGAACGCAAACGGTGGCGCCGCTGAGTAGATCTCGACCGAGTTGTCGGGCGTGTTGCAGATCAGCGCGACGCGGCGCAGGTTCGGACCTGAGCCGACCGCGGCGATCGTGACGGGTTTGACCTGGGGATCCTCGTAGTTGACGAACTCCCCCTGGGCGGGGAGGGCGGTCGGTAGGAGGGCAGAGAACAGGAGCAGGGCAGAGGCGAGCGAGCGCGAGCGCATCGACGAATCCTCGGGGTCCGCGGCAGGGAGCCGTCATGTTGTTGTCACGATGTCCCCGATCGCCGGTGCCGAGTTTGGAAATGCCTTGGGGGCCGCATGGCGACTACAACCTGGGGCATGACGAACGTTCCCGAGCACGTGCGGTACGCGGTCGAGGGTCCGCTCGCGATCGTGACCCTCGCCCGCCCCGAGGCCCGCAACGCCTACAGCGAAGCCATGTGCGAGCAGCTGCCCGCGGCGCTCGAACGCGCGGACCGTGATCCCGATGTCCGTTGCATCGTGCTGCACGGCGACGGCAAGTCGTTCCATGCCGGCGGCGACGTCAAGGCGATGAAGCAGCGCAGCGGCATGTTTGCGGGTGATCCGGCGGAGCTGCGGCAGCGCTACGTCGAAGGCATTCAAGGCGTGCCGCGGCGGATCGCGGGCGTCCACAAACCGATCCTCGCGGCGCTGCACGGCGCGGCGATCGGGGCCGGACTGGACCTCGCGTGCATGTGTGATCTGCGGGTCGCGGCGCGCGGCACCCAGCTCGGGTCCACGTTCGTGCGGGTCGGGCTCGTGCCCGGCGACGGCGGCGCGTTCTTCCTGGCGCGCACGATCGGGTTCCCGCGCGCGCTCGAACTCATGCTTACGGGTCGCGTTGTCGATGCCGACGAGGCGCTGCGGCTCGGCCTGGTGCACGAGGTCGTCGCCCCCGAAGAACTGCTCGCCGCGACCAGGGCGCGCGCCCACGTGATTGCGGAACTGCCCGCGATGGCCGTGCAGCTGACCAAGCGAGCCGCCTATCGCAGTCTTGGCGCCGAGCTCGAGCAGGCGCTCGAGCTCGCGGCCACGTACCAGGGGATCGCTCAGAACCTGCCCGCGCACCGCGAGGCGCTGGGGGGCTGAGTCCCCGACCGTCTGGCAACGGGCCCGACCGGCGGCGGGGATTTGCGGTCCAAAGGCCGCAGAAACGGAGTGCCGGGTTGGCACTTCTCGGCTCTCCTGCTATCTGTCGCGCCTCCTGACTCGTTCCAGCAAGAAGGAAAACTCACAGATGGCACCTCCCCCCACCCCGCAGGACAGCAAGCGCATTGTCTGCGGCGTTCTCGCAATCATTGTCGGCTTCCTCGGTATTCACCGTTTCATGCTCGGTGACACCGCCGGTGGCATCATCCGTATCCTGCTCAACTGCGTGTTGGTCAGCGGTCTCATCGGGCTCATCGAGGGCATCATCTACCTGACGAAGTCCGACGAGGAGTTCATCGAGATCTACCAGGTCGGCAAGAAGGCCTGGTTCTAGTTTCCGCGAGCCTCGCGGTGCCGTGCTGCGGCGCCGCCCCCGGTCGTGCCGATCCCCGATGACAATCCGAAGACGGCGCGGCGTGCCGCGCTCGGCAACATGATCATGCCGGCCGGTGTGCTCGTGCTGGCCGCGACTGCGCGCGCTTCGACGGAGGCGGCGACGTGGTTCGGGATCCGCGGACCGCACTGCCCGCTCGGTGCGGTGCTCGGTGAGTGCGCATGTCCGGGCTGCGGTCTGACACGGAGTACCGCGATGGTCGTGCAGGGGCGCTTCGGTGAAGCGCTCGAGCTCAACGTCGGCGGCTTCGTCGTTGCTGGGCTGAGTGCGGCCGCGCTCGTGTTGCATGCCGACGTGCTGCGGCGTGGGCGCGTGCTGTTCGGCCACCTTCGCTTGCGGGAGACCGGCCGGTGGGTCTTCGTCGCGGGCGTCTTGTTCGCGTGGCTCGCCCGTGCCTGCAGTTGGTTCAGCCTGTGATCGCCTACCTGCCCAAGTTCGACGACGACGTCGGTCCGATGCTGATCGCGTTTCTCGTCGTGGCCGCGATCTACGGCGTGTTCGGCATCATCTGCGCGGTGATCGCACCGAGCCGCGGCCGCAGTGCCCTGGGTTGGTTCTTCATCGGCGTGGCGCTGCAGTGCATCGGCATCATCCTGTTGCTGCTGCTGCCCGACCTCAAGGTCGAGGCGGCGAAGCAGCGGCGGCGCGAGGAGGAGAGCCGCAAGCTGCGGGAGCTCCTCAAGAAGGAGCGCCAGGTCTCCGACAACCGTCACGCTGCGCATCGCAATCGCCTCGGCGCGCACGACCGGGCGCTCGGACTCGACACGTCGACGGCCGAAGAGCAGGCGCTGCTGGGTGACTCGGGAGCTGGTGGCGGCAGCCCTCGCGCGCTGCCGCCGGCGCCGCCGTTGCCAGCAGACGCGGCCGCCAGCGCCGAGCCCGTGTGGCACTACGCCGAAGCCGGGCAGCAGCGCGGGCCCGTACCGGCGTCGAAGTTGCGCCTGCTGTGGCGCGAAGGGCGCGTGTCGGACGACACGCTGGTCTGGCGGCAGGGGCTGTCGGACTGGACCGCGATCGCGGATCTGCCCGAGTTCAACGGTGGTTCCGACCTCGGCGACCGCCCGATCGAAGATTGACGCCCGCACGGCGTGGAGAGTGACCGGTCATGAACGACGAAGACGTAATCTTCCTGGTGATTCAGTTCGCGGTCGCGGCCGTGTTCGGGATCGTCTGTGCCGCGATGGCTCCTGGCCGCGGCCGCAGCGCCGTGGGCTGGTTCTTCATCGGCTTCCTTGGCGGCTGCCTCGGCATCATCATCCTGTTGCTGATCCCCGACCTGAAGAAGGAAGCGGCGAAGGAGAAGCGTCAGCGCGAGGAGACCCGCAAGCTGCGCGAGCAGCTCAAGAAGGAGCGGCAGGTCGCGGACGCCCGGCACCAGGCGCACGGCCAGCGGCTCGGGGCCCACGATCGCGCGCTCGGCCTCGACACGACGGCAGCCGAGTTGCCCGGCGATGCGGCTGCGCCGCCGCCGCTGCCCGAAGAGGCCGAATCGGTCGCCGCCGCGAATGCGATGGAGTGGTACTACGCTGTCGATGGCAAGCAGGAAGGTCCCGTGACCGCTGCGCGCCTGCGTGACATGTGGCTCGACGAGCTCGTGCCCGACAGCGCCCTGGTCTGGTGCGAAGGGATGTCGGACTGGCGACCGATCGGCGAACTTGGCGACTCTCTCGGCGGTGCGCAATGAACGCGAACGACCCGAACGATCCGAGTGGTCCGGGCGACCCGGGTGCGGCCGATTCCGCGGCCGATTCCGCGGCCGATTCCGCGGCCAGTGCGGACGGCGCCGACACTCCGAAGATGCCGCAAGGATCCCCGCGCTGGGTGGTCATGGACGGGATCCTCGACGGTCGCATCGGGGATGGTCCCGCGATCACCGCCGCGGTCAAGCGGCTCAACCGGCTCGGTATCTGCGAGTTCGAACTCGAGCAGGATGGCGGCAAGTACTCGCTGCTGCCCGGCAACGACCGGGTGGACGGCGCGATGCTCGACGCCACGGGTCAGCAGGACCTGCTCGAACAGCTGCGTGCGATTGCAGCTGCGACCCACGGTGCGGTCGAGTCGACGTTGCGGTGCACGATGATCTACCAGGACGAATGCGCGGAGACGCTGTTCCGTGCCGTCGCGCCGCCACCGGCGGGCGATGGCATCGAGCCGCTGACGCGCCTGCGACCGGTCACGCCCGCGGACCTGCCGCAGACGATCGAGGCCGCGCCGCCTTGGCAAGGGATGCTGCGCCGCAAGGAGGTCATGATCGCCCTGCCGCTGCTGCTCCTCGCGTTTGCGCTGGGCGCGTGGCAGTCGGGCTTGCTCGATCGACTGCTGTCGGCGAGCGCCGACGGCCTCACCGTCGAGGCGGGACCGTTCGAGGGCCTCATCGTGGCGGAGGTGGCGAACGACTGGGGCAACTACCAGATCACGGTTCGCCGCGGCCCCGAGTATCCGACGACCAGTGAAGCCTGGGATGCCAGGGCGCCGGCGACCGAGACCGAACGCCTGCGTGACACGATGGTGCGCGAGGGGCAGGAGCTTTGGCTCCAGTTGCGCGACAACGCGGATGCGGTGCTCGCGCAACGCAGCGTCAGCCTGCGACCGTTCGTCACCGCGGCCGATGCCGAGGTCGAGACGTTCCTGCCCGGTCGCATGACCGCCACCCGGCTCGTATTCAGCCTGACCGAGTACGAGAAGAAGAAAAAGAAGGAGTAGGGTGACGGACGACTCGGAGCTCCCGGTCGTTCGGCAGTGGCCTGCCGACGAAGAGCTCGATCCCGCCACCGCCCTGTCCGCCGAGTGTCCGGGTTGTGGCGCGCCGTGGCGCATCCATCCCGACCTCGCGGGGTTCCGCGTGCGCTGTTCGTGCGGCTCCTACGTGCAGGCGCCCAAGCGCGCGCAGGCGGCCGGTGACCCGTTCGCGGTATTCGTGCCCGAGCAGGCGCATCTGCCGGTTCCGAAACTCACGCGTGACAACGAGGGCCGGCTCGAGGTGCCGCATCGTCGGGGCGAGACGATCGAGCGGGAGCTGCCCGTCGATGCGCCGATGGCGCCGGGAACCGTGCAGCATGCGGACGTGCCGACTCGCCAGCGCTGGACTACGCGGGCAATCCTGGAGCTGGTGTTGTTCATGGCGGCGTTCCTGTTGCCGCAGTTCTGTATCGGCTTCTTCTTCGATGGCGAGGCCCGCACGCTCGCGATGCCGTTCGCGTCTCTCGTGACCGGGGTCGCGGTGGTGTTGCTCGCGGCGGCGCTGAATCCGTACGTGTTCTCCGGTGTGCGGGGCGCCAAGGCCCGCTACTGGATCGAGGCGGTGCTCTTTGCCGTCGGCACCTATTTCCTCGCGACGGTCTGGGTCGACCTGATCGACGTCAACGACGAGGGCGGCGCCATGTTGCGGGCCTGGCGCGAGGCGTTGGGGCCCGGCTGGTTGTTGTTCGTGCTCGCGTTCTGCCCCGCCGTGTTCGAGGAGCTTGCGTTCCGCGGAGCCGTCCAGGGGCGCTTCTGCGCGTTGCTCGGCTACTACGAGGGCATCATCGCGACGGGGGCCGCGTTCGGTCTCTGCCATGGCATCACTGCGGCGCTGCCGTTCCACGTCGGGATCGGCATCTACCTGTGCTTCCTGCGCTCGCGGTCCCGCAGTCTGCTGCCCTGCATCGCCGCGCACGCGCTCTACAACGGGTTGATCGGGCTCACCGCCTGACCCGCTTGCCGCCGCGGCCCGGGCGTTCGCTCCGGTTGGCCGCGCCGCGGCGCGCATCGAGTGCGGCCTTGGGCGCCTTGCTCGGGATCAGGCACTCGGGCCCGTCGCCGATCAGATCCTTGCGCCCGGCCTCGAGCAGTGCCTTGCGTACCGCGAACCAGTTCTCGGGCTTGAAGTACTGCATCAACGCGCGCTGGACCTCGCGGTCGCGCAGCTTGCGCACGGTCTCGACCGGCTTCATCGTCGTTGGGTCGATGCCGGTCCAGTACATGCAGGTCGCGATGTCCATCGGTGCCGGGATGAAGTCCTGCACCTGCCGCGGCCGGTAGCCACGCTGCTTCAAGAACACGGCGAGCTCGATCATCTCGGCGACTCCCGAACCCGGGTGCGACGCGATGAAGTAGGGCACGAGATACTGTTCCTTGCCGGCGCGCTTGCTCGCGGCCTCGAAGCGCTTGGCGAAGTCGTCGAACGTGTTGGTCGCCGGCTTTTTCATGAGACTGAGCACCTTCTCGCTCGTGTGCTCCGGGGCGACCTTGAGCTGACCGCCGACGTGGTGGCGCGCCATGTCCTCGATGTATTCCTCGTCGTGACGTGCGAGATCCATCCGGATGCCGCTCGCGACGCGCACGCTCTTGATGCCCGCGGTCTCACGCACCTGCTCGAGCAGGTTCTTCGTGGGGCCGTGGTCGGTTCCGAGCAGCTTGCAGACGGTCGGATGTACGCACGACAGTCGCCGGCACTTCGCTTCGATCTCTGGCCGCGTGCACCGCATGCGATACATGTTGGCCGTGGGGCCGCCGACGTCGCTGATCGCGCCCTTGAACTCGGGGTCCTGCGCGAGCTGCTGGACCTCCTTCATGATCGACCGTTCGCTGCGGCTCTGGATAGCGCGGCCCTGGTGCATCGTGATCGAGCAGAACGTGCACCCGCCGAAGCACCCGCGCATCGTCGTGATCGAGTCCTTGATCATCGTGTGCGCCGGCACGACCTCGCGATAGCTCGAGTGTGGTCGGCGCGTGTACGGCAGGTCGTAGATGCCGTCGAGTTCGGCCTCCGTGAGCGCGAGCGCGGGCGGGTTGACGACGAGCGTGCGGTCCCCGTGGCGCTGCGTCAGCCGGCGGCCATTGAGCGGGTTGGTCTCGTGGTGCAACAGGCGCGTCGCGACGGCGAAGGCCTGCTTGTCGTCGCGCACGGCTTCGAAGCTCGGCATCTCGACCGTCGTGTTGTCGCACGCGGCATCGTCCCAGCGATGGTCGGGCAGCTCCTCCTTGCCGCCGAGCAGGTAGGCGACGCCGCGCAGGTCGCGGCAGTCGCGCACGGTCTTGCCGGCACCGAGACGGCGTACGATCTCCGCGAGCACCCGTTCGCCCATGCCGAACCCGAGCAGGTCCGCCTTGCAGGTCGCGAGGATGCTCGGTCGCACGGTCTCGGACCAGTAGTCGAAATGGGCGATTCGGCGCAGCGACGCCTCGACGCCGCCCGCGATCACGGGGACGCCGGCGAACGCCTCGCGGCAGCGTTGGGCGTAGACGTTCGTGGCGCGGTCGGGTCGCATGCCGATCTTGCCACCCGGCGAGTAGGCGTCCTCGTTGCGCCGCTTCTTGTTCGCCGTGTAGTGGTTGATCATCGAGTCCATGTTGCCGGCGCTGACCGCGAAGCAGATCCGCGGCGGCCCGAACTGGCGGAAGGCTTCGGCGTCGTGCCACTTCGGCTGCGAGAGGATCGCGACGCGGAAGCCTTCGCGTTCGAGCACGCGGCCGAGCAGTGCCATCGCGAACGACGGGTGGTCGATGTAGGCGTCGCCCGAGACGAAGACGACGTCGACCGCGTCCCAGCCCCGCTGCTGCATCTCGGCGGCGGTGGTGGGGAGGAATGCGCTCGGCGCGGGCGTGCTGCAGGGGGAGGACATGGGAGAACGTAGGACGCGGGCCGCCGGGATAGTAGCGGCTGATCCGCGCGCGATCAGCGCGCGATGTGCGCGAGCAGAGCTTTGCCGATCATTGCGGCCTTGCGGGTGCGGCCGGGCACGTGCATGTGCGCCAGGTCCTGGTAGAGCTCGTTCTGGCCCGTGAGTTCGATATCGAGGTCCACGAACACCACGCGATCGCCGTACTCGGCCGCGAGTGTTCGGATAACCGCCGCGAACTTCGGCAGGTCGGGGCGGTTCTGGGCGAACGGGACATCCGCGGCCGTCGAGTGCGGCAGAGTGGCGAGCACCGGCGTGATGCCGCGCAGCAGCGCGAGGTCGACGATCGTGCGCAGGTTGCGTTCGAATGTCGTGAGAGCGGGCTGTAGATCGACGTCCTGGTGGTTGTGGACCGGCTGCAGCAGCGCGGCATCGAGATAGCTCCAGCCCGCGTTGCCAGTGAGGCGGAAGCGCAGGAATCGATAGACGACACTCGCGCGGATCGGCAGCCAGTCGGCGAACGTCGGTGGCGCGAAGGCCTTGAGCACGTGGCTGTGATCACCGCGATACGACGCCGCGTTGCGCGCGGCCCGGCCGTCGTTCCAGCCGTGGTGGACGACGACGTAGTCGGGTTCGTAGTCGACCGCGTTGAGCGTGAAGTTCACGACCGAGTGAGTCGAGTCGTAGAACCCGTGTGCGAGGTTGATGCACTCGAAGCGCTGGTCGGCAGCGTGCTCTGCGAACCATTCCGCGAGCAGTTCGGGATAGCCCGAGGCCGTCGTCGAACCACCGAGGCAGACGACCCTGCGAGTCCCTGTCGGTTTCGGTCGAGGCACGCTGCGGCCCGGGAAGCCCTCGCGATTGAACGGCGTCGTCGAGCTGAGGGCGGCGTTGCCGCGCAGGATTCGGTCGGGGCGGCCGGTGAACTGCAGGAACGGATGCGGTTGGTAGGCCAGCAAATCGGGATAGGTGGCGCGACCGAGTGCGGCGAGCTTCTCGCGCGGCCAGTACGTGAAGTGCGCGATGACGACGCGTGACCCGAGTTCGGCTGCGAGCAGCGCGAAGACCAGCAGGCTGAGTTTCGCGAGCCACGCGCGCTTCGTCCGCCAGAGGATCACTCCAAACAGCGCGATGCCGAGGCTGACGAACCAGAGCGCGAGCGCGTCCGACGAATGCAGCGGCTCGAGGGCGAAGAGGGGCTCGTGCACGGGGGGCGTCAGCAGGCCCGCGAACACGAACCCGAACACGGCGAAGACGCGATTCACGGCTGCGAGGTTAGCGTCAACGGCACGCGGGTTGCACGTCGACGCCCATGCTTCCGTCTCTGTCCCGCTACCGTGACATCGTCACCGCGTTGCCATGGCTCCTTCTCGGTTTCACGCTCGTGGCCTGCGCATCGGCCTCTGCCGTGCGGCTCGGCGAGAGCGTGTTTCCGGCGCGGTCGCTCGATCATCCCATCGTGGTCTTCGAGTTGGACCACGTGCCGCCAGAACGCGCACACGTTCGGATCGGACGCATCGTCGGCGAGGGGTCGGATCTGATGTCGTTCGCGGACATCGTCGAGGTGATGCGGGTCCGCGCTCGCGAACTCGGCGGCGATGCCCTGATCCTGCTGGGTGGCGGGCTGCTGCTCAGCGAAGGCGGCGGCGAGTGCGGCACGATCTCGCTGGACCGCACGGTGCATGCCGTGGCGATCCGCTGGCGCGAGTGACGCCCGCGCCGCTCATTCGCACTTGATCGTCAACGCGAGTTCGTGCGTCTCGCCGGGTTGCAGCCGCAGCGCGCCGGCATGTACGTTCGCCGATTCGACGCAGACGAAGCGCTGCCAGTCGTCGGGCGCCATCTGTGAAAGTCGCGCGGTCTTTTCCGGCCAGGGATTCCACACGATCGTGGAGCGCGAGCTGCGGGTCGTCAGCGTCACGATCCGATCGAGCGCTGGGGCCTGGATCACGATGCGATCCGGCACGTCTTGGAACACCCTGTCGGTCTCGGCGCGAAATCGGATTGGCGCTTTCGGGTCCTGATCGGGCTCGGGTGCCTTGGCGTGTTCGACGTAGCCGACGCCTTCGAGGCCGGTCACCGCAGCGGTGTGGATGTCGCCGACAACGAAGTAGGTGTGCAACGCTTCTTCGTAGTCGAACGGTTGCTCGCCCCGGTTGGTCACCGCGAGCGTGATGTGTAGAGCCTCGGCGAGGTCGACCCGCAATTCGGCGCGGAACGCGTGCGGCCACACCGCGCGACTGTCTGCATCGTCGGTGAGTGCCAGCGTCACGCTGTGGTCGTTCCCGCCCACGAGCTGCCAGTCGCGGGCGCGCGCGAAGCCGTGGGCCGGCAGCTCCGGGTCGGTGCGATGGCCGCCGAACCACGGGAAGACCACCGGCACTCCGCCACGAACGGGTCGGCCCTCGAGGTGTTCGGCATGCGTCGCGCTCCAGAGCACGTCCCGGCCGTCGTGCTGCCAGGTCAGCACCTGGGCGCCGAGTGCGGCGATCAGTACTTCGCCACGGTCGGCACGCAGGCGATAGGCCCGGCGGCCGCCGGGGTCGGTGGTCTCGGTCGGATGGCCCATTGGTCGTTCCTGTTCGCCTATTCGTCGCGCAGTTCGTCGAAGACCGAGTTGGGGAAGCGCTCGCGCAGGCGGGTCAGCGCGCGGGCGTAGCGCTTGTAGACCGCGTCACGCGACAGCCCGAGCAGTTCCATGACGGCCTCGGTCTCCTGTTGCTCGATGCCACGCATGAGCAGGATTTCGCGGTCCTGCTCGTTGAGCTCCTCGAGCGCTTCGCGGATCTGGGTTTCGGCTTCGCGCCGAACGACCGCCGAAACGACTTCGCTCTGCGGGCCACCGAGCTCGAGCAGGGGGTCTTCGCCGTCACCGGCGCTCCCGGTTTGCAGTCGCCGACGGGCCTCACGGCGTAGCAGGTTCTGGGTCTTGTGCAGGATGGTGGTGCTCAGAAAGCTCAGGAGCACCGGCGTCATCCGGCCGTCGCGTGGTGGCAGTGTGTCGAGGCGCGGCAGCAGCACGAGCCAGGCCTCGTGCACGAGGTCCGCGGGTTCGCACACGCGCGACAGGGCCGCTCCCATTCGCCAGCGCGCCTGCGCAATCAGCAGCGGGTTCAGCCGCTCGATGAGCCACGACATGCTCGCCGCGTCGCCATCGACGGCGCGTCGCACGTGCTGGCTCGTGAGCTGCCCGGGGTCGGGCAGCGGCCCAGGCGAGGGCGGAGGCATGCCGCGATGATAGCGGGTTGTCGCGAAGGACTCACTTTTCGAGGTCGGCGAGCAGCGACTGGAAGTCGCCGCGGTCGCGGACCGGGTCGAAGCCCTTGCGCGCCAAGGGTTCCCGAGTCAGCTTTCCGGCGGCATTGGCGCGTTGCAGGACCGCCATCGCTTCGTCGCCGTAGCCCCGCGCCAGCTCGGTGCGGCGCGACTCCGGCAGCTCTTCGTCTGCGCTGGCGACTCCGACGCAGGTGGCGAACATCTCCGCGATCTTGGTCGGATCCGTCTCGGGAACCTCGGCCAGCCATTCGCGAATCGTGACCGCAGCCTCCTCGTGGCGCGCGAGCATGCACAGCACCAGGCTGAGTTCCTTGCCGATGATGCGGCGATAGAGTCGGAAATCCGACGCCTTCGGGTCGATCTCGAGTGCGGCTCGAGCTTGCGCGAGGGCCTCCTGCAGCAACGGGAGTGCGGCGTCGGGATCGCCCTCCTGGGTCAGGTAGATACCGCGGTTGCAGAGCATGCCCGCAAACGTGCCGTGGTAGTCGCGCACGCCGGGATGCGAGTTGACGAGCGCGCGATAGACGGCAATGGCGCGGTCGAGCAGCGTCGTCGCGGCGGCGGGGTCACGTTGCTGGTTGCGCAGGATCGAGAACAGGTTCAGGAGTTCGCCGAGTCGGGTGCGGATGCCGCGATGGCCGCGATGGCTGAGCAGGGCGTTCTCGAGCACATCGAGGCCTTCCTGGTAGCGCGCTTCGGCCTCATCGAGTTCGCCGGTCTGCCACATGAGCTTGCCGCGCAGCATCAGCGACGTGCCGAGCATCGCGAGTGCCGACGGGTTGTCGGGGCGCGCGATCGCGACTTCGCGGGCGAGCTCGAGCGTCTTCGCGCTGTGCTTCAGCGCGCCCGCTTTGTTGCGGATCGCGAACATCGCCAGTGCGAGGTTGTAGTGGAAGCCGCTCTGACGCCGGACCAGCTCGACTGGTTCGTAGCCGCTGGCGCGGAGCGCGGCGATCTTCTCGACGGCTTCTTCGAGTCCCGGGATCGCGCCGCGGACGTCGCCGTTCTGCAGGGTGCGAACATGGGACTCGGCGCCGATTCCGAGCCGACGTAGCTCGAGTTCGGGAGTGAGGCCGTGCTTTTCGGCCACCTGGGCGGTCGCTGCGGCGGCTGCCTCCCAGGCGGCGGTCGCCTCTGCGGTGCGCCCGAGCATCGTGAGAATCTCGGCGACCTCGAACTGGGCTCGCGCGACGTAGCCGTCGACGCGCGGATCGTCGCCGCGGAGGTCACGCAGTCGTTCGTAGTACGCGAGAGCACGTTCGAGCGCCTTCCGGCGGATCGGGTCGGAGCCCGCATCGTTCTCGATCTCGTGCATCCCGATCGTGCTCAGCAGATCGCGCCCCGCCTCGAACGCGATCTCGAGGTTCTCGGCGGCGATGTCCGCGTTCGTATTGGCGCGCGTCGCTTCCCGGCTGGCGCGGGCTTCGTTCGTCACCGCCTGCTGGCGCTGGATCTCACTCCAGATGAATCCAAAGGCGAGTGCGAGCAGTGCGATGAGGCT
This sequence comes from bacterium, assembly GCA_024743115.1. GTDB lineage: Bacteria > Planctomycetota > UBA1135 > UBA1135 > UBA2386 > JAGQRA01. The sequence continues at coordinate 106,973 of JANSXC010000006.1, forward strand.
CGCGCAGGCCAGCGCCCGGTTGCGGCGGATCCACTTGCCAAGTTCGGCGAAGGGCCCGGTCGCGTAGGCGGTCACGACGCGATTCTCGAGGAACGCGCGCAGGTCCTCTGCGAACTCGAGCATCACGGCGTAGCGCTGGTCGGGGCCGCGGGCCATCGCCCGTTCACAGATCGCGAGTAGCTCGGGTGGCACGTCGGGCGCGAGCTCGCGCAGCGGCCGTGGCGGTTCGACGAGCACATGGGCGAGGGTCTCGCGGCTCTTGGGATCGGTCCCGGGTTCGATGTAGGGCGGCGTGCCCGCGAGCAGGTGGTAGAGCATCGCGCCCAGCGAATAGATGTCGCTCCGCTCGTCGATCGAGTCGAGTTCGCCGCGGGCCTGTTCGGGCGCCATGTAGGCGGGGGTGCCGATGACGTCGCCCGCCATCGTGCGCAGGGCCGAGTCCGTGGCTGCGTTCGAGATGCGGATGTCGCGGCGGTCCGGTTGGCCACGGCGTCGGGCGAGGCCCCAGTCCACGACGTAGGTCTCGCCGAACCGCCCGACCATCACGTTCGCGGGCTTGAGGTCGCGGTGGATCACGCCGCGTTCGTGGGCGTACGCCATCGCCTCGCAGACCCGGACGAGCACGCCGAGCAGGCGCACCCGGGTCCACTCGCTGTTGGAGTGCCGCTGACCGATGATCTCTTGCAGGCTTCGGCCCTCGATGAGCGGCATCGTGAAGTAGGGTTGTCGGCCCCCGTCGAGCCCGATTTCGAAGACCGATACGATGCCCGGGTGCTGCAGTTGCCCGGTGACCTTGGCCTCGTCGAGGAATCGCCCGAGCTGTTGGGCGTCAGGTATGCGGTCTGCCACGCCGAGCCGCTTCATCGCGACTTCGCGCTCGAGGCCCGGATCGAACACGCGGAAGACCGTGCCCATACCGCCGCGGCCGATCGTCTGGCGGTCGCGGTAGCGCTCGCCCTGGGCGGGATGCGACAGCGGGCTGGTGGCCGCACCATCGGAGCCGTTCGCGGCGGGTAGGTCGCAGCCCGTAGTCAGGGCTTCGTACTCGATCGCGACCACGTCCGGCGCAGCCGCGAACATTGCCTGGTATTCCGCGAGCGTGCGCGGTGTGCCCGCGTCGCGATCCGCCACGAACTGCTGCAGGAACTGCACCGCGATCGCCGACGATCGGGCGTCGCCAGAACTGCCGGAACTGCTCGGATCAGCGAGGCTCACGCCAGCACGATGTCACGGCGCGCTCGCTTCGGACAGCAAAACCGCAGCCGCCCGCAAAACCTCGGTTTCGCGGGCGGTGAGTGGGACCCCGCGGGCGGGGTCGGCAGCCCGGCGCATCGCGCCCAGGCTGCCATTGGGGGCACGGATCAGAGGCCGATCGTGCCGATGACGCCGTTGCTCGAGTTCACGCCGAGCACGTTCAGGCTCGGCTCGTAGACCGCGCCCTGCGACACGAAGCTGATGCCGACGAAGCTGAGGCTGAACGGCACCGGGATCGAGTTCGTGAACGTCTGCGCGCCGTTGAGCACGTTGAAGAACACCGCGAGGTTGTCCGCGTACTGGAAGCAGCCCGGCGCGCCGAAGGCCGTCAGGTCGATGTTCTGCTGCGTGAAGCCGACGAACGTGGCACCGAAGAGGCTGCCCGCGGGCGCATCGTTGGTCGTCAGGTCGTAGGTCTGGCCGATCTGCGGGAGCGTGTCCGCGACGTGCGACAGCGGCACGTTCACCAGGTCGGGCGTGATGTCGAAGATGGCCGTCGAGCCAGACGAGATGTCGACGGACCCGGTCGGGTTCGAGAAGCCGCCCGCGAAGCCGACGATCGCCTCGTCGGCGATGGTCGCGTTGTTGTCGACGGTGACCCAGCTCATCTCGACGTCGCCGTTCGGGTAGAACTTGCACTGGAACGTGTTCATCGCCGTGCCGGTGTTGCCGAACGTCGGGACGTCTTCCCAGGTGCCCATCGCGAAGTTCGCGGTCTCGGTCCAGTAGACCGTGCCGCCGCCGGTCGCGGCGCTCGGGTTGAGGTCCATCCAGCACGGCGCGATGCGCGGCTCGAGGCTGACGAACTCGCCGATGCTCGGCGAGAAGTCGTTGCTGGTGTTCGGGGCCATCCAGAACCAGCCGTTCGACACCATGTCGATGGTGGTCAGCGTGTTGCCGAGGAACGGGAAGCCGCCCATCGCGGCGAGCGAGACCGGGACCTGGCCGTCGTCCGCGAGCGTGACCGCATCGGCCGGGGTGTAGCTCGAGTCGAAACCCGCGCCCGGCGTGGGGGCGTAGAGGTTGGCGCCCGCGTTGATGAAGCGAATGGTGGTGCCGTTGAGGTCGAGCGTGGAGCCAGTGAAGAACTCGAACCAGCTGCCGGTCGGTGACGGGCAGCCGCCGCCGAAGACCGACGTCGAGGCCTCGGTGAGGTTCGGGCCCGTCGTCGGTGCGCAGGCCGGGAGGGTCTGCTGGACGATCGTGTAGTCGGTCGCGCTCGTCGGGACCAGTGAGTAGGTCCCGGTGAGGTCGTGAGTGCTCGCGGGGAACTCCTCGTAACCCGTTGCACCGACGATCGTTGTGGCGGTCGAGAGGTCGAGCGGGCTGGCGGGGGCGGCGTTGCCGGCCGTGATGCCGACGAGCGAGTCGCCCGTCGCGATCGTGTGGTTGGCCTCCCAGTGGAGATGGATGAGGCCGGCAGCGGTCATGACGATCTCGCAGTTCACGAAGTCAGTCGTCGAGCCGAAGTAGGGCACGTCCTTCCAGACGATGTTCACCTGAGTCGCCGACTGGTTGTAGAACACGCCGCCGCCCGCGGGCACCGCCGTCGAGAACGGGTTGAGGTCGTCCCAGCACACGGCGATGCGCGGGCTCAGCGACAGGAACTCCGATTCCGAGGCCGACAGGTCGGCGCTGGTCTCGATACCGAGCCAGACGTAGCCGTTCGAGCAGATCGAGATCGCGTCGAAAGTCGTGCCGTTGAACGGGAACGGGAAGGGCAGCGGCACGGAGACCGTCTGGTCATCGCCGAGCGCGAGATCCGTGCCGGGCGGCGTGTTCGTAATCTCGAGGCAGTCCTGGGCGAGAATGGGAGTCGCGGCCAGAGCGGTGGCCGCAGCGAGAGTCTTCAGCTGCATGGAATTCCTAAAGGGAGAGGGCAGATATGCTGGCCGGCAAGCCGCCAACCGAGCGCGAGGATTGTGGCGCGCAGAAGCGTTCGGTCAACCGCCCCGAAGCGGGAAAGTTGGCGAGAAAGGTGCGTAGATCGGCCGATTACTGCGAACCGACTATCGCGCCCGTCGCGACTGCGACCGCATGAGGTAGGACGCGTGAGAGCGAGCTCGAGTTCCGTTCGGCCGTTGGCAGCGCGGGAGTGGCCGAGATCTCGACTTGCCGGGGCCGCACGGTACCCCTCGCAGCGCAGTCGGTCGCCGTAGCGGCCCCCGGCCGCAGTTGCGGCGAGCGCCTGCTCGACCTGTTGTTCGGTCGATCGCGCCCGTGTCATGGCGTCGTTGTCGCGCTCGGCGCGGGCCTCCTCCAGGCTCCCGTCGTTGCCGCTTTGATCGGGGTGGGACAGCGGTTCCAAAGGCTCGGCATCGGTCATGCCGATGAGCTAGGATCCCCCGGCCCGTCATGAGCAAGATCCGCCGCGAACTCCGCAACTACTACGCCGTCATCGCCGACCTCGCGACCCGTTCGGAAGAATGGTCGGCGAAACCGGCGTGGCTCGAGTTTGCGCCGAACAACGTCTGCAATCTGCGCTGCATCATGTGCGCGCAGGCCGATGGTCTGCCGGTCGAGGTCATGAAGACCGAGGACGCGGTCGAACTGCTCGACGAGATCCTGCCCGACATGTCGGTCTGGACGCCGTCGGCGCTCTCCGAGCCGATGCTCGCGAACATCAAGATGGTGGTCCAGAAGTGCCGCGAGCACGAGGTCTACCTCAACATGTACTCGAACGCGACGCTGCTCAACGGCGAGAAGTTCGCCGACATGGCGGACCGCATCCACAAACTCTGGATCTCGTTCGACAGCCCGCGCCGAGAGGTGCTCGAGATGCTGCGCGATCGCGCCGACTTCGACCAGGTGGTCGCGAACATGCGCGAGGTCATCCAGGTCGCGATCGCCAAGCAGGTGCCGGTCGGGTTCGTGGCCGTGCTCGTAAAGGACAACCTGGAGCACCTCGATGAGCTCGTCGACTTCCTCGCGGATCTCGGCGCCGTGGAGTCGCGCAGCGACCTGCGCATCCAGCCGATGCTCGACAACGCCGAGCGCTGCCGCGATCAGAACGTGTTCTCCGCCTACACCGAGGAGCAGATCGTCGAGCACATCGACCGGGCCTGCGAGCGGGCGCGCGAGCGCGGCATGATCTTCCACGTCGACATGGACGAGCCGTTCCGGCGTAACGTCGTGACGCAGGCGCCGATGGTGCGCGAGATCTCGCCCGAAATCCTCTCCGTGATGCTCGACGAGGTGAAGGAGCGCTTCCCGCACTTCTGCTCGATGGCGACCAACTACGTCAAGATCGAGCCCAACGGCGAGGTCTATCCATGCTGTCGTGGTCCGCGTGAGCTGCTCATGGGCAACGTCAACGACCAGTCGATGACGGAGATCTGGAACGGCGCGAAGTATCGCGAGTTCCGTCGCCGGATGAACGCGAAGGACTACCCGGACGTGTGCTCGACGTGCGATGTGCTGGTAGCCAACCCGCACTTCGACAAGGCGTGGGTCAAGAAGCCCGCCGTGAACCCGAGCGACCCGTAGGCGCGGATCGGCCCACCGCGCCAGCCACTGCGGCGGCCATCGTGGTGGTCAGCTCTCGGTGCAATTGTCTGGCTGTGACCATGGGCAGGTACGGAATGCGCAATGGGAACAGCATGCGGCCGGCGCCCTGGGTCGATAGCCCGATCGTGGCCATGCCGCGGCGGCGGTCGAATGGCGATTCACGCAGTGACGCAGAGTGGCCGTTTGCGATCAGCGCCGTCGTCCATTCGCGAACGAGCCAGCCGGCCCGATAACTCAGCGCCCGACCGTCCCACGACCACGCAGCGAAGCGGGCCCAGCCGCGTGAGCCGAACCAGCCGAGGATCAGCAGTGCAAGGACCGGCACCACGGTCAGGTGCCGTAGCGGGAACCACAGCACCACGCCCGCGATCAGCGCCGCGATCACCCAACCCTTGAGCTCGCGCCGCCAGGCGTCGCGGTGGAGCGGTTGCCACTGGCGATCGGCGAACGCCATCGCGGGGTCGAGTTCGGCAATGAGGCGGTCGGTCGCGGCGGGGGTGGCGATCGGCGCGAGCCAGTGCAGGCGCCCGAGTTCGTCGGCGTTGTCGTCCTGGCGCTGAACAGCGACGTCGCATGCGAGCGTGCGACGACCGAGCAGGCGGGCGAGGATCGGCGCGCGCATCACCAGGCGCTGGATGCGGTCCGCGCGCGCGCTCGCCGAGCGCCGCGTCAGCAGTCCGCTCTCCGCGCCGAGCCGGCTCGCGCTGCGCAGCAGGCGGAAGTCGTGGAACATCAGCAGCGTCATCACCATCGAGAGCGGCTTGAGCAGCAGCCCGAAGCCGATCGCGATGGGCACCAGCCACATCAGCCCCTCGAGGGCCGTAGCCGGATCGGCGCCCCAGATGTTGAACAGCTGGCCGAGCGGCTCGCGCGCGAGCCGCCAGAGCTGCCAGTCCTCGGGGGCGAGCTGCCACCACAGGCCGAAGAACATGCCGACCACGATCCAGCCACGGTTGCTGATCAGCCCGAGCCGCAGGACCTCGCTGGTCGGCAGTCGCAACAGCGGTTCGGCTGCGGCTTCGGTCGCGGAGGCCGAGGCCGAGTCGAGGTCCGAACCCGCGTCGCTGTCCGCAGCAGTCGTTGCGCCGTGACGCAGCAGGAGTTCGAGCCGTTCCGCTTCGGCCACCGGAATCACGTTCATCACGGCTTCGGGTTTCGTGCCGCCGGCGGATTCGAGCCGCAGCTCGGTGACCTGAAACAGCAGGTGCAGCACGTTGCGCTTCTGCACGACGCTCTGCACGCGCGAGAACGGCACGTGGCGCTCCGTGCGAAAGATCACACCCTCGCGCACGAGCAGTTCTTCACCCGCGATCTGGTAGCGGAACCCGAAGCTGTAGATCAACGCGTAGATCGCGAGGACCACGGCGCCGACTGCACCCCAGAGTTCCCAGCTGCTGCCCTGGCCGAAGAACAGCAGCAGGATGGCCGGCAGGATGAATGGCCGCAGCCGGGTGATCAGCACGAACAGCCACGAGAACGGATGCAGCCGCAGTACGGGGCCGACGGCAGGGTTGTCTTCGGCGGCCGAGGTGTCTTCGGCGGCCGTCATGCGGCCGATCCGTCCCCGGGCCCGTCGTTCATGGCCTCGACGCTTCGATCGATCAATTCGTCGCGGACGGCGAGCGCTTCCGAATGGCGCAGCGAGTCGATCTCGATCTGGCTGTGTTCGCTGCCCGCGGTAAAGACCTTGAGCGACGCCATCCCGAAGCGACGCGCGAGCGGGCCCTGGTCGACGTCGGTGTGCTGCACGCGTTCGCGTGGCACGAAGATCTCGGCACGCCACCAGACGCCGCGCCGGATCAGCAGTCCGAGCGGTGACAGCTGACAGGACACCGTCCTGGCGTAGCGGCGGAAGTAGCGGGTCAAGAGCCACACGACGACCACCGCGAGTACCGCGAGCAGCGGTGGGGCCCAATAGAGCTCGAGGGCGAAGAACGTAATGGTGCCGCCGGTCAGCGGGAATGCGGCGACGATCGACGCGACGATCGTCCACACCTTGGGCGCTTTGGGGTGCAAGCGGTACTCGACGGTCGCGGTTGGGGTCGCGGTCGCCGTACTCGCGGATTCAGGGATCGGATCCGCAGTGGGCTCGGGCGTGGGCAGGCCCGATGGGGCGGCGAGTTCGGGTTCCTCCATGGGCGGTGTATTGCGGTGGCGCCATTGAGTGGCCGGCGCGCTCGTGAAGCTGTCGCGCGAGCGGGCAGACCGCCCGCATCCCGCTTGCCCGGCGACGGTTCGGGCGCTCTGCTGGCGGTGGATGAGCGATGAGCGTAACGCCGGCGACGCGGATCGCACGGATCAGGATCGCAAGGACCTGGCGCGGCCCACCCTGCGCGAGCGGTTGCACGCGATCGTTTTCGAGGCCGAGTGCCCGGCCGGTAAGGCGTTCGACATCGTGCTCCTCGTGCTGATCGTCGCCAGTGTCACGGCGATCAGTCTCGAGAGCGTCGAGTCGTTCGCGGCGGAATGGGGCGAGGCGCTCCTCGCGGTCGAATGGGGCTTCACGATCGTCTTCACGATCGAATACGCGGTCCGGCTCTACTGCGTGAAGCAACCACTGCGCTACGCGACGAGCTTCTTCGGCGTGATCGACCTGCTCGCGCTGTTGCCGCAGTATCTCATGCTGTTGTTCGGCGGCGCCCACCAACTCGGCACGGTTCGCATTCTGCGGCTGATCCGCGTGTTCCGGGTGCTCAAGCTCGTGCGGTTCCTCGGCGAAGCACGGGTGCTGCACGTCGCGATGCGCGCGAGTCTGCCGAAGATCACCGTGTTCCTGCTCGGGGTCTGGTGTGCCGTGGTCGTGATCGGTTCCGTGATGCATCTCGTCGAGGGCAAGGCATCCGGGTTCGACAGCATTCCGCGCAGCGTCTACTGGGCGATCGTGACGCTGACGACCGTGGGCTACGGCGACATCTCACCGCGAACGGGGCTGGGACAGGCGATCGCGTCGATGGTCATGCTCATGGGCTACGCCGTGATCGCCGTGCCGACGGGCATCGTTTCGGCGGAGCTCGTTCGCGGCCGCCGCGATGCGACGACGACGCGGGTGTGCGAAAACTGTGCAGCCGAGGATCACCGTGACGAGGCCGTGCATTGTTATCGCTGCGGCGAGGAGCTCTGAGCATGGCCAGGAAGACGTTGCTCGATCGCGTGCGCCACATCGCGCTCGCGCTGCCCGAAACCGAAGAGTCGTCACGTTTGGGGGGCGAGCCGCACTTCTACGTGCGCGGCAAGATCTTCACCGGCGCCGGCATCGAGGACGGCCGTTGGTGTTTCGGCGTCAAGGTCGGGCTCGAACGCCAGGCGCTGCTCGTCACGCGGCCAGGCATCCGGGTCGCGAAGTACGTCGGCCGCTACGGATGGATCAGCGTCGACGAGGCGGCATTGACGGGCGAGGCGGAGTTGCGCTCGCTCGTCGAACTCAGCTACGAGTTGATCGTCAGCAAGTTGCCGGGTGGTCGTGGCAAGTCGGCGGCGAAGAAAGCCGCCAAGAAGTAGTGGCCGGCTGGCGCGCACAATGCCAGCCCGAACTGTCCTAGCCCGAGCTATTCATGACCGCGCCCGTCCAGCTCGCCATCGCGGGGCCGTAGGCAACACCTTCCCAGCACGATCCGGTTGCGGTTCAGTCGATCACGGTCGGGACGGCAGTGCGCGCAGGTCGACCGCCGCGGGCTCGCCGCGGCAGAACCCGAGCCAGCCGTTCGTTGGACCGAGTCGCGCGGCGAGGCCGCAGATCGTGCCCGTGGCGTCCACGAGCATCAGGCGGTCGGCCGTCACCCCTGGCGCCAAGAACGTCACTTCCTGTCCCGTTCCGGGGAAGAGGTTGACCACCGGTCTCATCACAACTTCACGGAGCGCTATGGTCGGGTCGGTGGCGCGTTGCCCGAGCTGACGGGTCTCGTCCCACGCGAACATCGCGGCGCTGCGCTCACGCAGTAGCGGCACCGCGCGGAGCAGGTCCTCGGCCTCGGTCTCGACGAGCGGGAAGTCGCGATCGAGCACGCCGACCGCGGCGCCGAGCGCCGTGATGTCGGCCGTGCGCTGCTGCTTGAACGCGCCGCGGCCGGCCCAGATCTGGCTCGGTGCGAACGTGAGCGCGATCGCGACCGCGAAGCCCGATGCAGCGCGGGCGCTGCAGCGGGTACGCAGCACGAACGTCAGTGCGATGCCGGTCCAGAACATCATCGTCCAGGGCAGGTAGCGCGTGGTCGTGAGCTGATCGGGATGCGAGCGGAAGTAGCCGAGGCGCGCCGCAACGACGAGCATCGCGACGCCGGCGCCGAACCACGCGAGTCCGATCGCGCACGTCTGGTCGTGGGTCGGTCGTTCTTTGGCGAGCGTCAGTCGGACCGTACGCGAAACCAGTGCGACGAAACCGAACACGCCGAACGCCATCGCGGGCCAGCGCGCCGCGAGGCGGGGCCCGAAGGCGCGCTCGGCCGGTTCGGCGACGACGCCGGCGATCGCGGACAGCGGCGCGGGTAGGCGGGCGGCGTGGTCGGCATCGAGCAACGGGCTGAAGACCCAGACGAACGGCGCGCCGAGCACGCGCATGAGGTTGCCGAATTGTTCGAGCGGCGCGAGGCGGATCGCGGCCGAGCCCTCTTCGCCGGCGCCGAAGAGCGCCGTGGCGGCGAGGCCGGCGCCGATGCCCATCGCGGCCCACTGTCGGCCCTGCGCCCGTTGGAGCAGCAGGACGACGAAGAACGCCGCGAAGCTCGCCGCGCCGCTGCCGAACGTGACCGTCGCGAGGATGCCGAGCGCAGCGGCGACGATCGTGCCGCGCAGCGTCTTGCCGCCGAGCGCCAGGAGGCCGCCGAAGACGCTCGCGAGGATCAGGAACAGCGGGACGATCTCGTTGCCGTGGGCGAGCTTGCGGGCGTTGCCGAGCCAGAACATACCGATCGCGAGCAGCAGCAGGGCCGCGCTCGTGTTGGCGGGGGGGCGCCGGGACTCGGAGTGCTGGGGCTCGCAGTGCAGGGCGCGACGGCCGAGTCCGAACGCCACGATCGCCAGCGCCACCCCGAGCCCGATCTGCAGCCACTGGTTGGCGTCGAGCCAGTAGAGCTCGGCGGCGCGCACGAGGTTGGTCAATACCTCGCGATGCCCGTTGTCCGGTGCGAGCACGTTCTCGGGGAACGGCAGTTCGATATACGTCGCGAGGAAGCGGTAGGGGTCCGCGTAGGGGACTCTTGGTGAGGCCGCGAGCGCGAGCCAGAGGCCGAGCCCGACGTAGGCGATCGTCGCGAAGCCGACGAACTGACGCATCGCGGTGCGCGCGGGCCGCGGCGACGATGGTTCGGCGTCGGGTTCGGTCATCGCAGGACGGCGGTGCGGGTCAGGCTGCGCTGTCGGCCGGCGGTGTCGGTGGGGAGGAGCCTTCGAGGACGCTGCGATCGAGGCTGTTTTCGGTCGCCGCGACGGTGGTCGCGACCGTGGCGTCACCCGTCACGTTGAGCACCGTCCGCAGCATGTCGAGCGGTCGGTCGACGCCGAGGATCAGCGCGATCGCCGTGGGCGGCACGTTGATCTGCACGAGCACGATCGTGAGCATGATCAGGCCGACGCCCGGCACCGCCGCCGTGCCGATGGATGCGAGCGAGGCCGTGAGCACGATCGTCAACTGATCGCCGAACGTGAGGTCGATGTTGCAGACGGTCGCGATGAACACCGCGGCGACGCCCTGGTAGAGCCCGGTGCCGTCCATGTTGATCGTCGCGCCGAGTGGCAGCACGAAGCTCGAGACCTCTTCCTCGACCCCGACGTGCTGCTCCACGCGATCGATCGTGAGCGGCAGCGTCGCGGCCGATGAGCTCGAACTGAACGCGAGCAGCTGTGCTGGCGCCAGCGCCTTCATGAAGCGCCGGAACGGCACCTTCGCAACGAAGCGCAGCAGCAGGGCGTAGACCAGGAACAGGTGCAGCAGCAGTCCTGCGATCACCGTGCCCATGTAGGACAGGAGTGCCGTGAGCAGTTCGCCGAGCTGCTTGCTGTCCTCGCCGAACTGCGCGACGACCGAGCAGAGCAGCGCGAAGACCCCGAGTGGCGCGATCTTCATGATCAGGTGCACCATCTCGATGACCGCGTCGGACAGTGTCGAGAACACCGCGGTGACGTGTTTGCCCTTCTCCTTCAAGCGCGTCAGTCCGATGCCGAGCAGCAGCGCGAAGAAGACGATCTGCAGCATCTCGGTCTCGGCGAGCGCTGCGAATGGATTCTTCGGTACGATGTCGACGATCTGCTGCCCGATGTCGACGGACTGCATGTCGGTGACACGCTTGCTGGCTTCGTCACCGAACTTCTCGGTCAGCCCCGAGAGTAGTGACTCCTTGGCCTCGGCTGACAGGTTGCTGCCCGGTTGGATGATGTTGACCACGAGCAGGCCGATCGTGATCGCGATCGCGGTCGTCCCGAGGTAGAGCCCGATGGTCTTGCCGCCGATGCGAGACAGTTTGCTCGTGTCGTTGAGGCTCGCAACGCCCGCGACGAGCGAGAACAGGACGAGGGGCACTGCGATCATGCGCAGCAGGTTCAGGAAGATCGTGCCGATCGGCTTGATCCACGTCGCCACGAACTCCGCACCGTCCGAGCCCCACTGGCCGACGATCAGAAGGCCGCCGAGGACGCCCGCGACCATGGCGATGAGGATCCACCAATGCAGCGCGAGACGTTTGCGAGAGCCTGCCATGGGCCCGGTCGTACGGATTCGGGGGTTGGCGGCAAGCGCCGCGACCGATTCCGGTTCGTCGGGACGACGATCGGGCTACGATCCGGTCGAGGAACCTGCCCCATGCCCGACGCGAAACTCACGCTGTTGCAGCAACGGCTCGCAGACTTCGAGATCGCCGATCCGCGCGCAGCGCTGCCCTTCACCCACCGGCTGGCCCGCGAGAACGGCTGGTCACCCGAGTTCGGGGTGCGCGTCGTCGCGGAGTACAAACGCTTCGTGTTCCTGGCGATGGCCGCTGGCCACCCGGTGACGCCGTCCGACGAGGTCGATCAGGCCTGGCACCTGCACCTGGCCTACACGCGATCCTACTGGGACGAGTTGTGCGGCGAAGTGCTTGGCCGGCCGTTGCACCACGGTCCGACCGCGGGCGGTCGCGCCGAAGACGAGAAGTACCACGATTGGTATTCACGAACCCTCGCGTCGTACGAGCGACTGTTCGGCGAACTACCACCGCGCGATGTCTGGCCGCTGCCCGACCAGCGTTTCGCGGGGCGTTTCCAGCGCGTCGATCGCTCTGCTCACTTCGTGGTGTCGCGGCGGACTGCCGCGGTCGTCGCCATCTCCGCCTTGTTCGCCTCGGTCGCAGCTTGCGCCGGCAAGTCGGACGGGTCCGGGGTCGCGGGCGTGGTGCTCGCCGGCATCCTCGGTCTCGTTTTCTTCATGGTGTGGCTCGGGCGCGGTCGACCCGGTGGTGGCGGCCGTGGCGGCGACGGTGGCACGGGATTCGGCTGCAGTGGCCACGACGATGGCAGCGGCTGCGGCGGCGGTGGTTGTGGTGGAGGTGGCTGTGGTGGTGACTAGTCACGGACGGTTCTCGATGGCGCTCGCGGCCGTGTTGTCGTGGCAGTCGGTGGGGCTCCGAGCCCAGGCCGAACAGCCGCCGGTGAAGGATGAGCTGCAGCGTGCGGACGTCTTCGTCAGCGGCACGGGTGGCTACCACACGTTCCGCATTCCGTCGATCGTGGCGACGCCGAAGGGTGAACTGCTCGCGTTCGCCGAGGGGCGTGCCTCTGGCCGCGGCGACGCGGGCAACATCGATCTCGTGAGTCGGCGTTCGCGCGATGGCGGACGCACCTGGTCGGATCTGGCGGTCGTCTGGAACGATGGCGACAACACCTGCGGCAACCCCTGTCCCGTCGTCGACCACGATACCGGCAGGATCCTGCTGCTCGCGACGCACAACCTCGGCAGCGATCGCGAGTCCGCGATCATCGCGCAGAAGTCGCGGGGTACGCGGACCGTCTGGTTGCTCGTGAGTTCCGACGATGGACTCACGTGGGAGAAGCCGCGCGAACTCACCGCCACGACCAAGCTCGCGAACTGGACGTGGTACGCGACGGGGCCCGGAGCGGGGATCCAACTCGAACGCGGTGAGCATCGCGGCCGACTCGTGGTTCCGTGCGACCACATCGAAGCGGAGACGAAGCACTACTACTCGCACGTGATCTACTCCGACGATCATGGCGCGACGTGGCAGCTCGGTGGTTCGTCGCCGCGGCCTCAGGTCAACGAGTGCGAGGTCGTCGAGCGCGCGGACGGCAGCCTGCTCCTGAACATGCGCAACTACGACCGCAAGCAGCGGCGCCGGCAGGTCTGCGTCAGTTCCGACGGCGGCCAGACCTGGCGCGACCAGCGGCACGATCCGATGCTGATCGAACCGATCTGTCAGGCCAGCGTGCGGCGTATGCGTTGGCCGAACGAGGATGTCCCCGGGTTGATTGCGTTCTCCAACCCTGCGCACGAGTCGCGTCGCGAACGCCTCACGTTGCGATTCAGCGTCGACGACACGAAGACGTGGATCGGGCAGCGGGTGTTGCACCCCGGCGGCAGCGCCTATTCGTGCCTGGTCGCGTTGCCGGGCGGTGCGCTCGGCTGCCTGTTCGAGGCCGATGGCTACCGTCGGATCGAGCTCGTCGTCGTATCGGCCGCGACGCTGGCTGCCGTGCGCTGACCGGCGAAATGGGGCGGTCGCGCGTGGGGTCGCTCGCGGGCGGGGTTATTGGCGTTTGATCTGCTGCTGGAGTTCGTCGAGCTTCGGGTCGTCCGGTGTGAGCCCCCGTGCCCGGGCGAGCAGCTGCAACGCCTGGCGCTTCTTGCCGCCAATCGCGAGTCCGCGCGCCGCCGCGCTCAGCAGCACGCCGCGTAGTTCCGCCTTCTGGGTCGGGTCATCGTCCTTGCCCTTGTCGCGGCGGCCGAGTTCCCGCCCCAGTTCGCGGGCGAGCGCGCGCCCCTTCGGGCGAACGGTGTCGCGTCGTTGCCAGAGGTTGTCGAGGATGTCCGCGGCCCATTCTTCGGCGAGGTTGTCCGGCGCGTGCGGCCAGGCGGCACGCCAGGCGTCGACCTGTTTGCGCGGGGCGCCGCGTGCGGCCTCGATGCGCGCGAGCCAGTTCCAGCCCTTCCATCGCACCGGGTCCTGTTTCGTGCGACGCAGGCGTTCGTACATCGGTTCGAGAGTCCAGGTCGCCGGGTCGTTCTTGTCGGGGGCTTGCGCGAGGATCGCGTTCTGGACCTCGAACAGCAGCAGCTCCGCGCCGGGCGACGTCTTGCCCTCGGGGTCGTCGCGGCGGATCGAGTCCCACACGACCTGTCCCGCGGTGGCATCGCCGACGAACGCGAGCTTCTGACCGAGCGCGAAACGCTTGTCGAGATCGGCGGGAGCTGCGTCCGCTGCCGCGCGTAGCGCCGTGACCGTGCCGTTGCCCGCGCGAATGCGCTGCATCTCGGACACGAACGTCGCGAGTGGCACGAAGCCGATCATCGCATCGTCGACGATGCCGTTCGCGTTGAGCACGAGCAGGGTCGGCAGCGTCTTGACGTTGTAGCGCTGGACGAGCGTCGCCCCGGCCGGTGTAGCGACGTCGGCGCCGTGGCAGACGAATTGCCCGAGCTCCGCGGCGGCAGCGGGTGTCGTCAGGGTCTGACCCCAGAGGTTCGTGCAGTGCTGGCTGCCGCTCATCCAAAAGTAGACGACGACCTGCTGCTGCTTCGCGCTGGCCAGGGCGAGGCTGTCCTCGATCCGGCCCTGGCGCCATGCCGTCGCCGGCGGCGGGGTGGCGGCCGGATCACCGGTCGCCGGTTGCTGGCCGGGCAGCACCGGAGTCGCGATCAGGATCGCCGCGCCGCCGAGCAGCGTGAACGCGACGGTGGCAAGGCGGCGTTGGGCTCGATTCATTGGCGGGAGCAGCGGGTCGTTTTCAGCGGGTCGGGGGCCGCGGACGCACGGCCTCTCACGGGTTGTCGTCGCGGTCCGCTGCAGGAACTCACGACTTTTCGCAGAATACCGTTTCGACGAGTCCTGCGGCCCGGGCGCGGCGACTCTCGAAGTGTCCATGACCGCCAGTTCACCCGATATCGCGCTCGAGAACCTGCTCGCACATTCGGGCTGGGTCCGGAGTCTCGCCAACCAGCTCGTGCGCGACCCCGACGTGGCCGAGGATCTCGCGCAGGAGACGATGCTCGCAGCGCTCGAGGCGCGGGGCGACCGTGTGCGGTCGCCACGCGCCTGGCTCGGCCGGGTTCTGCGCAATCTGATGTTCGAACGGCTGCGCGGTGAGCAGCGCCGGAGCCGGCGCGAGGCGGCCGTGGCGCGGGCCGAGCCCGAACCGAGCAGCGCCGAACTCGTCGAACGGGTCGACGCGCACCGCTCGGTGGTCAACGCCGTCATGGGATTGCCGGAGCACTATCGGTTGATCTTGCTGCGCCGCTACTACCTCGACGAGACGCCGAGCGCGATCGCGGCGGCGCTCGAGATGCCGGTGGCCACGGTGAAGACGCGTTTGCAGCGCGGGCTCGAACAACTGCGTGGCGTCCTGGACCAGCGCTACGGCGGGCCCGAGCAGCGGCGCAAGGCGCTGTTGCCGCTCGTGCCGATCACGGGCGCGAAGGTGCCGGTGTTCGGGCTGATGCTCACGGCAGCCGTGATGGTGTTGGGCGGCGGGGCGATCTGGGCGACCGGCTGGTTCGACGCCGTGGAGCCCGTGGTGGTCACCAGCCGTGGCGGGGCGGCGCCGGTGCGAACGTCCGGAACGACGACGGCGCCAGTCGCGCGCGAGGAGGCGGTCCGCGACTCGGCGCCTACGACCGTCGCCGGAGACGTCGCGGCGGCGTGGACCGCGCTGAAGATGCCCGCGCGCGGTCTCTCGGGGGTTGCTCTGACCGCCGACGGTAGTCCGGCGGCCGGGATCGTGTTGCAGTTCGTGCCGGACCGCGAACGCGCCCGGGGCACCCGGATCGCGATCACCGATGCGGGCGGCGCGTTCGAGCTCACCGTCGCCGGCAGCGGGCGGGTGACCGCGGCTTCCGAAAACGTGGTGACGTTGCTGGCCGCAATGGCGAACACCGCGGCAGTGCGCGCCGACCTGTGTGTCGTGGTCGCCACCCCGCGCGCACTGATCGGGCGGGTGCTCGACCGTGCGGGTAACCCGCTCGCAGAGGCGACGGTTGCGGTCCGCCCGCCCATGGACCTGCGATCGCGATTCGGCGCTCGGGTGTCGAAGGCCCGAACGCAGCGTTTCGAGGCGACGACCGATGCGACGGGACGGTTCGAACTCCAGCGTATCCCGGTGCTGCCCGGTGCCGAGATCGAGGTCGTTCGCGGAGGCTTCGCCGCTCTGCGGCTGCCGCTACCCGTCGACACGACCGTCGAGTTTCGGCTCGAACGACCGCAACGGCCGGCCGATGCGATTGCGGGTCAGGTCGTCGATCCGGGTGGGTTGCCGGCACGCGATGTGCGCGTGGCCTGCGGTGACGCCGTGACCCGAACGGATTCGGCCGGTCGGTTCTGGCTGCCCACGTCTGCGGTCGGCGAGCGGCTGATCGCGTTGCGTTCCGGCAACCAGCCCGGGGTGCTTGCGAAGTCGGGTGCGTCCTGGCCGCGTGACATCGTGCTCCGCCTCGGGCCGCCGCCGCACACGCTGCGCGGCCGCGTCGTCGACGATGCGGGCCGACCCGTGAATCGGGCCCACGTCTGGATCGCCGATCCACTGCTGTTCTCGTGGCAGCCCGGTGTCTGTTACCAGACGGCGAGCAGCACGCTGGGGCCGATCGCGACCCAGCAAGGGGGGGCGGCCAGGCGTCCGGAGGCCGTGGAGGCGCTGCTCGGTGACTGCAATGTCGTCTGGCGACCGGCGGTCGCGGGGCCGGACGGCCGCTTCGAGCTGTCGGGTCTGTGTGATCGCGAGTACTTGGTGATGGCCGGCAACCCGGCAAACCTCTGCCTTGCATCACCGGCGAAGTTGCGCGGCGATGCTGGCGAGGTGGAATTGCGTATTGCACGCCGGGTGATCGATCGCGTGCACGGTCGGGTCGTCGATGGCGCCGGGCGGCCGTTGGCGCGGGTCGGTGTCGCGTTGCAGCTCGACATCTGCGAGCTCACGGTCGGTGGTCAGCCGGCCTATCGCCAGCTCTACCGCGCCGGGTCGATGGTTACCGGCCCCGATGGCGAGTTCTTCCTCTACGACGTGCCGCGCGATCACGTGCGGTTGCACTTCCGGGCGAACGGTTTCGTCGATCGAACAGTGGCGTTCGACGTGGCGGCTGTTGCAGCGCCGATGACCGTCGGACTCACCCGCAGCAACGAACTCTGGGTGCGCAGCCTGGATCCCGTCGCCGTCGATGCGGTCGTCGTGCTCGATCGCGATGGGCGTCGTCTGCGGGTCGAAGTGCCGCGAGGTGACGAGAGCCAGCAACTCCGCCGCGTGCCGCTGCACGCCGGGCGCACCGAGGCGTTCATCCTGCCCGCGACCGCGGTCACGATCGTCGGCTTTCGCGCGGGCGACGAAGTGCGCCGCGTGCCGGTGCCGTCGCGGGGCGGCGAGCTGCAACTGTGAGTTCGGCCGATTGCGCCGCGTGCGCCGCCGCGTTCGGGATTCTTGCAATGGTCTGAGTTCTCTGAGCGGGTGGCAGCAACCCGAAAGGCGTTTCCCCGACCAAACCCCAACGCGAGAGCAGCGCATGAACCCGATCCCGACCTTGTCCACCGTCCTGTTTGCCGCCGTCGTCTCGACGCCGACGCCGCCCGGCGTCGAATGGCTCTACTCCCTGCCCGCTGCCAAGGCGAAGGCGACGACGATCAATCGACCCATCCTGGTCTACTGCTGGTCCGAGGGCAGCGACTACTGCGGCAAGCTCTGGCGCGAGACGCTGGCCGTGGACGAAGCGATCGAGCCAATGGGACAGTTCGTCTGCTACAGCGCGAAGCACGGCGGCGACGGGGTGCAGGACGTGTTCGAGGAGTTCGGTGTTCGGACGCTGCCGACGTTGTTGTTCCTGTCACCGGAAGGCCGGGCCGAGGACCTGATTCAGGGCTTCATTCCGATCGCCGACTTCCGGACGGAACTCGCACGTATCGAACGTGGTGAAGGCACGGTCAGTAGCCTGCAGTCGAAGATCGACCAGGCCGAAGACGGCACCCAGGAAGACATCGAGGCGCGCTGGGCGCTGGCCGGCAAGGTGCAGGCGCTCGGCAATCAGGCGCGTCACGACCAGCTGATGGCGTCGATCACCGCCGCGGACCCGAAGGGCAAGACGCTGATCGGCGCGCGGGTGCGCCTGCAGGAACTCGTGAAGGAGGCGCTGGGGCAGAACGAAGACGGCCAGGATGGCGGCGACGCGCACGATCACGAGGAAGAGACCGAGGAGCAGCGCCTGGAGCGCATGCGCAACTGGGACCTTGCGCCGCTGTACACCCATGCCCGCAAGGTGCCGCTTGCGGAAGCGCGGCACGAGGCGTGGGAGCGCATCGGCAACCTCGAAGCCCAGCGCAAGAACATGCAGGCCGCGTTCGAGGCGTTCGAGAAGGCGTGGAAGACCTGTCCCGAGGAGAAGGCTGCGGAGTGGTCGATCAATGTTGCGCGCTGGGTCGTCGACCACGGGACCGAGCGCACGAGCAAGGAGAAGAAGTTCGCGCTCAAGCTCGCGGAGAGTGCGCTCGACGCGCTGAAGAAGCACCAGAAGGCAGAGCCCGCCGAGACCGACGAGCAGGCCGCGAAGTACCGCGAGTACGAGGCCTATTGCTGGAACACGATTGCCTGGTGCCACCATCTGACCGGCAAGAAGGGCCCCGCCATCAAGGCTGCGAAGAAGGCCGTCGAGCTGCACGAGTCCGATGCCAACCGGGCCGCGCTGAAGAAGATCGCGAAGAGCTGAGGATCGCGGCCTCCGGTTGCAGCGATGGTGGGTGGGCGTAACCTGACGCCATGCTCGCCCGCGATCCTGAGGATCGGGCGGGGCGCCGCTCGCCCGGCGCCGCGTCCGACCCGGAGTCTGCTCCGGCCCGGTCCGCCGCCGCGGACCCGAAGGCCTGGGCGGCGGACCTCGAGCTCGTGGCGGCGGCGGCGCGGCGCGAGCCCGAGGCGCTCGAGCGCTTCATTGCCCGAATGCGGTGTGTGCCGCGGTTCCTCGGCTGCCTCAATCGGCGGGCGAGCCGGCCGCTGCCGCCCGAAAGCATCGAGGATCTCGTGCAGGACGTGCTCGCGGTCGTCTGGCGCCGGCTGACCGAGTTCCGGGGTGACGCGGCGCTCGAGACCTGGGTGTTCCGGATCTGCGACTTCCAGCTGCGGAACGCGCTGCGGCGCGCCGCACCTCGGCAGGGACCGTCGCTCGAGGAGGTCGCCGAACCCGAGGTGACAACGCCGGAATCGCCGTTCGACCATGAGCAGCTCCACCTCGCGCTCGAGGCGCTCGAGACGGCCGAGGCCCGGGTGCTTCGCCTCAAGCACTACGGCGGGCTGACTTTTGACGAGATTGCGACACAACTTGGCCAGTCTGCGAACACCATCAAGTCCAGGTACTACCGCGGGCTCGAGTCGTTGCGCCGTTGGCTCAAGCGAGCCGGGGGCGAGCGATGACCGAATCGGGCCTGACACCACACGAACAGTCTCTGTTGACCGACTACATGGCCGGCGATCGATCCACCAACGATCCCGAGATGGCCGCGGCGGCCGCGAACAATCCGCGATTCCGGGCCGAACTCGAAGAGCTGCAGTCCGTCCAGCACCTGCTGGAGTCGGATGCGGAACGCGAACGCGATCTGCTCGCGGCCGGTGGCCAGGAGGATTCCGGTGTGGCGGACGATCTCGTCGCCCGGACCATCCGGCAGCTCGCCGGGGGGCCCCGCGGCGTTGTCGCAGGCGATTCCCCGGGCCGTCGCCCGTTCCGGGGCTGGCTCGCGCTGTCCGCGACCGTTGCGGCGGCCCTCCTGCTGGTGTGGGGCCTCGGGGGATTCGGCGGCATCGACCCGGCGCCGCCGAATGACGACGACCAGCAGCTCGGCGACGAGCGGCTGCAGCTGGTGGCGCCGAGCCTCGGTCGGCAGCAGGTCGTGTTCACCTGGAGTTGCGCGATCCCGGCGACGAGCTACACGGTCACGATCTATGATCCGACGGACGCTTCGGAGCTGATCGAAAGCGACGAACTGGAGACGACCGAATGGCAACTGGAACGCGCCCGCTACGACGACCTGCCGACCGGGGTGCGCTGGCGCGTGAAGGCGCGGATCGCGGGGCAATCGTTCGAGCGCAGCGCCCGGTTGCGCTGACCCTGGCGCTCGCGCTGTTGTCGGCCGACAGCGCCTTGGCGCAAGGCGATGCCAAGCCGGGCCAGGAGTCGCGAAGCCAGCGCGTGAGCCGGTTGATGAAGCTCGGCCGCACGGCGATGGGCCGCGGCGCCGCTGGTTACGACGAGGCCCGGCGGCACTACGAGGCCGTCGTTGCGTTGGGGAACACGTATCCGCGACCGCTGGCCCTGACGCGGCTGGCCGGCCTTTCACGGATGCGTGGTGCGCCGGCGGCGGGCCTCGAACAGTTGAGTCAGGCGCGGCGCTACCTGGCGCCGATGGACCGGGCGATTCCCTACGTCCTCGGCATCGAGCGCGCGCTGTTGCTGGAGAGCGCGCGCTGTTGCATCGCGATGGGGTTGCCGGACCTCGCGGCGGGCCATGCACGCGCGTTGTTGGCGATCAGCCTGGAGGACATGACCTGGCGGCTTCGAGCGATCCTGCTCGACCTCGATGTCTGCCTGGCTCGTGGGGACTGGAGCGCCGCGAAGAGTCGCGTCAAGAAGGCGCGGCGCGATGCGGCGTTGCTCGCCGCGAAACCGGAGGCCGGCGTGAAGCTCGAGCTCCGGGAGTTGCTCGCGCGGCGCGAATCGACGTTCGAGCCGGATCGGTTGCGTGAGGTCGCGGCGCGGCTGGTCGAACTCGGTGCGGACGAACGGCTCGATGGTTGGCGACAGTTCCGTGCGCGCACGATCGCGATCGACGCCTGGTTCGAGGTTGGCGATCACGCTCGAGTGGCTGCCGCGATGCCATCGGACAAGATCCTCGCGGCGAGCACTCCTGCTCGACGTGCGGAGCTGCTGGCGTTGCGTGCCCGGCTCGCGCTGGCGAGGGGGCTTCCGTTCGCCGAACGCGAGCAGCTCGAGGGCGCCGTGGCCCGACGGCTTGCTGATTGGCGCGCGGGGCCGATCCGACCGGGCGGAAGCGGGCCGCTGCACTTCGAGACCAATCGCGCCAGTCTGACTACGATGACGGTGGTCGCTGCGCGGGAGGGCGAGGCGGCCGGCACGCGGCTGGCGTTCGAGACGCTCGAGTCCGCGCTCGCGCTCGGCAGCGTGTCGCGACGGATCGGGTCAGGATCAGCGACCCTGGCCGCGGCCAGGGGCATCGTCCCGCCAGATGGCGGGATGTTGCTGTTCGTCTACGGCCCGAACTTGGGGTCGCTCCTGGCGCTGGATGCGACCGGCTTGACGCACCATGCCATTCGACTCGACCGGGAGCTGTGGCGGCGGGCGAAAGCCTATCGTGCTGCGATCGAGCGCCCGCCTGGCCCAGCGGGCAAGCAGCCCGAGTCCGTGCGGGCGTTGCGAGCACGTGGGGATGCCCTCGCCGAGCGGCTGTTGCCGTTGTCGGTGCGGCGCCGCATCGCGAACTGGCGCAGTGTCCTGTTGGTTGGCCCGGAACCGACCGCGCGGTTGCTGCACGCCCTGCCGTGGCGGGACAGCTGGTTCTGTGTCGAGAAGGCGATTGCGCATGTTCCTTCGGTGTCGCTCGGAGTCGGCCTGCAGGCCCGAGCCGCTGCGTCGGCGCGCGAGGATGTCGCCGAATCGGGCAAGCGCCGCCTGGATCTGGTCCTGCTCGGGGATCCCAATGTCGATGCGGAGGCCGCTTCTCGTTGGTTCGTCGAGTCACTCGCGATGTCGCAGGAACGGCGACGACAGTTCGAAGCCGGTTTCGCGCCGGGGTCGGTGCGGGCGCGCTGGGGTGACGACGCGGTGTTTTCGGAACTCGACGACCCCCGTACGGCGGGCGCCCGTGCACTCTGCATTTTCAGCCATGGGGTCCGCGACTACATGCGCGAGCGGGCCGCTGGATTCCTGCTCGCCGCCGAGCCCGGTCGAGCCGTGGCGTGTTTCGCCGACCAGGTCGAGCGGGTGCGCGTGCCGCCACTGGTGCTGTTGGGGGTGTGTGGCGCTTCGAATGGACCGCTGCGCATGGGGGACGACGGCAACCACCATCTCGGGGGCGCGTTCCTCGTGGCCGGTGCAGAACACGTCGTGCTCGGTCACGGCGAGTTGTCGGTCGGCGCCACGCGCGACTTGCTTTGTGGCGCGCTGAGCGCGTGGCGTGCCGGCGCGGGACCTGGCGAGGCGCTGCGGCGGGCGCGTGAGTCCGTCGCGCGCGGCGAGGGACGCGCGCATCCGTACTTCTTCGCCGGTTTGCGGCTACTCGGCCTTCCGGACTGAGTGGCCGTGGTCTGCTCGCCGAAAAGAAACGGGCGCCTGTAGCGCCCGTCGTTCGAACTGCTCTGGTGTGCTGCGTCAGGATTCTGGGGCAGCGATGCGATCACCTCGCCGAGCTGACCCATCTGTCCGACGCGCCACGCTAGTCACCCGGCTGGGGCGGCGGGTCTCCGGCTGGGGGCTCGAACGGCGGATCGGTTGGCGGCGGGCCGTTGTTCTCGATACCGCCCGTTTCGCCTTCGGTGTTGTCGGCGCCGAACAGGCTCGCTTGCGTGGTCTGGATGGTATGGCCGTTCACGCGGACGACCGGCCGGATCATGATGTAGAAGGTGCCGCCGGCCGCGAAGTGGACCGGATCGAGGTAGACCGGAACGTCTGCCCCGAGCTGTCCGAGGTACTCGACGAACACGTGTTCGACCGGAACCGGGTTCAGCTCACCGGTGAGTTCGCGCCTCCAGATCGTCACCTGCGAGTGGGTTTGTGATCCCCCCAGGTGGTCGAAGACGATTCGACCCAGGCCCGTGACCTCGTCGTAGCGCATCGACGTGATCGGCTGCGGCGTCGGGACGTTGATCGTCTTGTCCGTGACGAGAATCCGCCAGGGCTGGGTGTCGTCGGGCTCGATTGGCATCCAGAGGTCGGAATCGCCGTCGGCGTCGAAGTCCGCGATCACCGGCGTGCACTTGGCATCGGGTCGGAAGGGATCGGCCGCGGCGACCGCGACTCTCACGCCCGTCGTGACGCTCACGACGAAGGGGGCCGCCGGCAGGCCGTCTGCCAGGTTGAGCAGCACGGACACGTCGTTGTTGGTGCCGGTTGCCAGAACGATGTCCTCGTCGTGGTCGTTGGACCAGTCGCCGGCACCGACGGCGACGAAGGGCTCGGGCAGCGGGATGACCGCTACGGTTGCGGGGCCGTACGTCAGCAGGTCGGGGTTGCCGCCCGGGTTGGGAATCAGCCAGGCGACACGGTCCTCGTAGACGCCGGTGTCTCCGACCCCAACGGTGTTGCGCACGCGTGTGATGCTGCCACTCCCGTTCGGGTCGTTGATGTGACCGAGCTGGGTGTTGGCGCGATCCCGGACCGTCAGTCCGGTCGACGTGAGCACGGCGACGTCCGATTGACCATCCCCGTTCCAGTCGATGCAGGCGAGGTCGATCGGCGTGCCGGAGACGGTGAAGGAGCCCGCGTTCTCGAACTCGCCACTTACCGGATCGAACTCCGCGAACCGGACGACGCCGAGGTCGTCGACGCCGTAGATCACATCCGGGTCGGCGGGGTGGGTGTCGATTCGTTCGACGCCGTTCCATTCCGGGCCGCCGACCTGTTCCAGATTCCAGCTGCCGATATCGAAGTCGAAACGCCAGATCTGCAGGCCGTTCTCGCCGCCGAGCACTACCGCGTCATGCGCCGGGTTGGAGCCGGTCAGGTCGCCGTGCCCGATCAGGACCGCGAGATCACGCACGTCATCGGTCGTCGACACGCCGGGAAGCGGGGCCGCGTGCGCGTGGAGACCAGGAGCCGTGCCGTAGAACGCGCGCTTAGACGACAGGAAGACGACATCCGGGATCACGTGGCCGGTGAACCGTGCGGCCGCCACGGCGGTGAAATTGCCGTTCTGTAGTGGGCCATTGGAGGGAATGTCGGGAAACGGCGTGGGGCGTGGCCGAACGAACGGTCCTTCGAGCGGGACTCCGCCAGTCTGGGGCGTGTAGCCCTGACCGAGGAGGGCCATGGGGTTCTGCGCGAGCGCGCTGCTGGCGAGTGCGAGAACAGTGCTCGCAAGTATGTATCTTGACATGAGTTGAGTCGCTTGTCGGTGATCGGGCGAGCGGGAGGGCGACCGCTGTTGGCGAGTGGGTGTCGCAGGACCCGGGTGAAGTTTCAGGCTTCTGCCAGATTCCCGCAAGGCACCGTCGGTTGGTCGCCATCGACTATGCTGCCCCGCAATGTTCGAGCCGCGACGCGCTGCTTTTGTCGTTCTCGTGGGCTGGGTCCTCGGTCTCGCGACCCTGCGCGGTCAGGATCCGGCGCGGGATCTGCCGTGGCGGCGGCCCGGTGAGGAGCTGACTGCGGCACAGTGTTTCGAAACCGGAACGGCCTGGCTGCGCGCGGGCTGGTCGTGGGAGGCCGCGCGGTACTTCCGGGAACTCACGCATCGTGATGCGGACCAGCCGATGGGCCACCTCGGGCTTGCGCTGGCCTTTCGCGCCGTGCCGAACCGCGCCGCGCGGTTGATGTGGGAGGCCAGCAAGCGCGCAGCGAACGGGTCGGCGGCCGAGCGCGCGGTGCTCGGGGCCTACCAACGGTACTTCGGAGTGACCCGGCAGCCCGAGTTGGTGGATCCGGCGTTCCGCTCGCCGCCGGCCGTCGCGCGGGCGCAGCAATTGATCACCGACCTGCAGCTGCTCGACGGATCGACGGCCGAGCAACTGCTCGCGAACGAGCGGGCGCGGCTCGCAGCGCCCCCGCGCCGTGGCGACCCGGGGCTTGACGCGTTGCGGTTGCGCCAGCTCCATGGTTATCTGGCAACCTGGCGCGCAATGCCGTTCGTCGCGCCCGGCTACGCGCAGGTCTACGCGGACGCGACGCAACGTGATGCCGGCGCCAGGCCGCAGCGGATACCGCGGCATCCCGACCTTCGACACGATCGAGCGATTCCTGCCGGACCCATGCAGTTGTTGGTGCCGGCGACCGACGCGGCAAACGGCCGCGCCGTTCTCGAATGGCAACCGCCGCTGGCCCCGGGCTTCGATCTGCCGCGGGGCCTCGGCGGTCGCGGCAAGTTCGCCGGCTACGCGGGGAAGCCGGTGCTCGTCGTCTTCTTCCTCGGGTTTGGTTGAGCGCACTGCGTTGCCCAGCTCGTCGAGCTGGAACCCAAGACGAAGAAGTTCCGGGCGGCCGGGATCGAGGTCGTGACGATCGGTATCGACGACCAGAACGAGGTGAAAGCCGCCTGGCAGGCCGCGCAGGAGAACGGCGTCGACCCGCTGCACTTCGAGGTGCTCTGTGATCCGAAGGGCGCGGTATTCAAGGCGTGGGGCTGCTGGGACGAGTTCGAGGACGAGGCCTTGCACGGCAGCTACCTGGTCGACGAGAAGGGGCGGATTCTCTGGCAGGACGTCAGCGCGCGGCCGTTCGAGGCCTCGGCCTGGTTGCTCGAAGAGTCCGTAAGGCTTTTGAAGGAATGGCGTTAGGGAGATGTGCGAGGCTGCCGGCAGGGCTTCTGCGATTTCGTGAGTCAGCTCGCTCGGCGGCGGCACTCCGCCGTCGAACGCCATGACCTCCACCCCGACCGCCGAACTTCTCCTCGCTCACCAGGACTGGGTCCGCGCGCTCGCGCGCAACCTCGTCGACGATCCCGCGCGCGCCGACGACGTGACCCAGCAGACGTTGCTCGAAGCCATGACGCGTCCCCCGCGCGACTGGCGCAGCCCACGTGGGTGGCTCGCGACCGTCGCGCGCAACGCCGCCCGCGCGTTCGCGCGCCAGGAATCGCGGCGGCATCGCCGCGAAGAAGCCGTGGCACGCGCAGACGTCGTGACCGTCGATCCCGCGGCGGCGATCGATCGGGCCACGGCGCACAAGCGTCTGGTCGATGAGGTGTTCGCGCTCGAAGAGCCATACCACACCGTCTTGCTGCTGCGCTTCTTCGAAGACCTCGAAGCGCGTGAGATTGCCGAGCAACTCGGCCGGCCGGTCGCGACCGTGCGCACGCAGTTGCAGCGCGGCCTGGAGCGCATGCGCACGCGGCTCGACGACGAGTTCGGCGGGCGTGAAGCCTGGGGCGCGCTGATTCTGCCGCTGTTCTCGGCGCGGCAGGGCGTCACGGCAGCTGCCGCGTCCGGGACGGCCGCGACGTTCGCGGTCTGGCACTGGCTCGCGCCGTTGCTCGTCGTTGGGATCGCCCTGTTCGTCGGCCTCGGGTTGCTTCAGGGTGCGGGGGACCCTCAGCCGTTGAATACGGCGTCGACGGCTGGCGGTGCCGGTCCGGCCGGGGCAGGGGGCTCGCAGCCTGCCACGCCGAACGAGCGTCGATCGGCTGATGTCACGTCGCCGATTCCGATCCCCGACGCGAATCCGGTTGCCGGCGAACCGTCGCTGGTCGGGCGGCTGCTCACGCTCGATGGTCGGCCGGCCGTTGGGGTCGAAGTCGTCTGGCACGACCCGGCCATGCCGCGACTCGATGGCCGCCGGCTCGTCCACGGCAACACCAGCATGGATCTCGATCAGCCGTCCTTGCAGGCGCAGTTCGTTCACGAGGCCGGTGTCGAGCTCTTCGCGCGCCGATACGCGCCGTATCAGAAAGAGGTCGCGGCGATGATCCGGGGCGAGCCGGTCGGTCGGCCACGCGCGACGGCGGATGGCCGTGGGGGTTTCGAGCTCGCGGGCCCAGAGGGTCTCGCGGGAGTGCGAATCGAGCACGCGGACTGGGGCATCTACGGCAACGGGCGGAACGCGGCGGGCGAGCTCGTGCTAGTCGTGGGGTCGGTCGCGCACGTTCGTGGGCGCATCGTCGATGGCGCCGGCAATCCGATCGCCGGGGTCTACCTTGGTGCGAGCTACTCGTTCGACAGCATCCCGGGCTTGCCACAGACCCTGCGCGAGAGCTCCGGGTTTCGCTCGTTCAACGACACCACGGACCGGCTCGGGGCATTCGATCTGGGTTCGATCCCGCGCATCGCGGGTCTGACGGTTCGCGCGCAGAAGCGCGGCTACGAGTCGCTCGGGGTGAAGTTGGCCGACATCGTCGATGAGCAGGTCTGGACGCTGCCGCGGACTCCCGAGCGGCAGCGCTGGGTCGTGTCGGGGATCGTGCAGCACCAGGACGGCCGTCCTGCCGGTGGCGCCGTTCTGCGCCATGCCGGCTCGGGAACCCAGGCCAACGAGCTCGGGCGGTTCGAGTTCGACCTACATTCGCCGAGCCGGTTGCCGCTGACTGCCCACCTCCGTGGCTATCAGCCGGCCGTGCTCGGGGACTTCGGTAAGCGGATGCGCTCCGACCGCAGCGCCGGGCGCGACCTCGTGCTCACGCTCGGCCCCGAAGCGCTCGAGCTGCACGGGCGCGTACTCGATCCGAGTGGCGAGCCGTTGGCCGGCGCGCGCGTGTTGATCCAGGACGGCACGCCCTACGGCACGTTCCCCGGCTGGCTCGAGAACTGGATCGGTCGCCAGGACAGGGATGGTGAACTCACGGCCGGGGATGGCTCGTTCGTGTTGCGCGGGCTTGCTGATCGCAGCTACACGTTGCGCGTGGTCGAGCCGCGAACGCTGCTCGTCATCGAGTCGCAGCCTGTGGCGGCGGGTAGCCAGAACGTGGAACTGCGGGCGCCGGCCGATGCGTATCTGGGCACGATCGCGGGCGTGATCGTCGATCGCGCCGGCAACGGGATACCGGGCCTGAAGGTGCAGCTCGATACCGTGAAGCAGCGCTTCGGCACCGGCAGCACGAGCTACATGGGGCGCGAGCCGCGGCTCGTCACGGATGCGGACGGTCGCTTCGAGATCCATGATTGCCCGCGACGCCACGTGCGGTTGTGGGTGAACGGCGACGGGATCGAAGGTCGTTCCGTGCCGTTGCCCGAGCACGGCGGTCCCCTGCGCATCGAGGTGTCGCGCCTGTTGCGGTTTCGGCTGCGCGTCGCGACGGCCGGGGCACAGTCCTTCGTCGTCGTCGATGCCGCGGGCGAACGCCTCGTGGTCGTTCGCAACTCGCTCGGCATGACCGGTCACTTCCGCGAGAACGCGGTCCCCGCGGCGGACGCTTCGCCGGTCTACGACGTCGTCGACAGTGCGGTCGAACTGCTGTTGCTCGCGGATGACGAGGTCGTGCGGCGCGTGCCGCTGGCCCTGCAGGTCGGCGAACTCAACGAAGTCGATATCTGAACTCGTGCAGCGCGCGGGGTGGCGGCCGCTATAGCTTCGCCGTTTGCCAGAACGCGATGCCGCCCGCCTGCAGCCCGACGGCGACCGTCGTGACCTTGCGTTGTTGCTGCAGGTCGACGACGTCGAGTGCACCGGGTTCGGCGTTCTTGCCTTCGGCGGTCACGAACGCGTAGCGGTCGTCGGGGCTGATCACGACGCCATGGGTCACGCGGCGCGACGACGGGAAGCGCGCGCTCTCCGTGCCCTGCTCGAGATCCCAGATGCCGATTTCGCCGGCCGTCTTGTAGGTCACGACGAGCTGCTTGCCCGTGCTCGTGAGGTCGAGGTTGTAGGGACCCTTGGCGCATGCGAGGCGCCGCGTGACGAGCCACTCGTCGGTGTCGACCTCCACGATCGTCGCTTTGCCGTTGAGCGCGGCGTAGATCTTTTTCTGCGTCGGGTGCGGCTGGATCCAGGTCGGCTTGGCTTCCGACTCGTGACCCTTGGGGAGATCGATGTCGAGCTGCATGTTGCGCGTGACCTTGAACGTCGTCGCATCGATCTCGTAGAGCTCGCCTGACATCATCGCGCACGAGTAGTGCAGCCGGCCGTCCCTGGTCAGGCGTGAGCCATGCGGCATCGCGCCCGTCATCGTGCGCGCGACTTCGACCATCGCGTCGGGATCGACGATCGACACCGAGCTCGGCAGCATGCGGCCGTGCAGGTTGAAGTTGACGCAGTAGAGCAGGCCGGTCGCGGGACTGATCTGCATCGTCGCGGGGAACATGCCGAGCTCGCACTCGCCGACCAGCGCGTCGTCCGAAGTGCGGTACTTGTAGAGCAGACCGAACGGCTTGCCGTGCGCGATCGACAAGTACCAGTACTTGCCCTCCGGGCCGACGGTCAGGCCGTGCGGACCCTCGATCTCGGTCGGCTGGTAGCCGACATCGATGATCTTCTCGACCTTGGCCGTCTGGCCGTCGAAGGCGACGCGGTGGACTTCGTCCGCGGATTCGCACGCGACGAAGACGCGGTAGATCTTCTGATCAGGTTTCTCCTGGCCCGTGAGCGGGGCGGCGCAGGCCGTGGCGAGAACGACTGCCGAAGCGATGTGAACGTTCACCGCCGCCGCCCCTTGTCCTCGACGAGCTTCACGGCCCAGAGTCCCGAGTTCCAATCGGAGAAGAAGATGTGCCCCTTGTGCGGCTGCGGGCCCCAGGCCATCGGCGCGTTGGGCACGAGCGACTCGGGGTGAGTCGGCAGATACCACGCGATCTCGCGGCCCTGGCGATACAGGTCACCCATGAGATCGCCGGAGATGTCGACGACGCGCAGGCCGGCGTTGTAGTAGGCGACGTACATCGTGTTGCCCTCGATCCACAGGTTGTGCGTGCCGGCTTCCGGAACCTCGTAGCGCGCGACCTCCTGCGGATCCTCGAGGTCCGTGAAGTCGACGATGTGGATCCAGCCACGCGCGTAGGTCGGGTTGTCCTTGGTGTAGAGTCCGTACGGGAACGCTTCGTCGCCGGCAAACACGTAGAACTTGTCCGTGTCCTTGCTGCGCCACGGGAACGCCGCGTGGTTCCAGCCGCTCGGGTAGGCGTAGTTGCCGATCTTGACCGGGTTGCTCGGCGAGCCGCCCTTGATGCCGTTGCCGACGTCGACGAGATGCAGGCCGTAGCGCCAGTTGCTCGAGTAGGCGATGCCGTTCTCGACCCACACGTCGTGAATCGATGCGCCGGGCTCGAACACCTGGTAGCTGCCGACGCGGATCGGCGCACGCGGGTTCTTGATGTCGAGGATGTCGTAGCGGCGGCCAGCGCTGAGCGCGTAGGCGTAGCCCTCGTGGATGAAGAGGTTGTGCACGCCGCCCGTGAGCTGGTCGTCGAACTCGCTGATCTTCTGCGGATTGCGCGGGTCGCTGACGTCGAACGCGACGATGCCGTTCTTGCGGTTGCTCGCGCCTTCGCGGCTGATGATGCAGAGCCTTCCGTCGTCGCTGACCTTGACGTCGTTGACCGTGCGCGCGTCGACCGTGACCGTCGCGATGCGTTCGATCTTCGACGGATCGGTCACGTCCCAGAAGATCGCGTCACCGTTGGCGCCCCAGGTACCCGTGACGCAGTAGTCGCGGCCGTCGACGCCTTCCCAGACCCAGAGGTCCGACGTGTGCACGTCGAGCACGGGGCCGTGGCCGACGCGCTCGAGCTTGCGCTTCTGCGGGAACCGCTTGGTGGCTCGGATCGTGAGGCGGTCGCTGACGTTGCCGCACGTCGCGACGATCGTGTAGAGGCCGGGCTTTTCGGCGACGAACCGACCGTCCTGTTGGATCTGGCCCGTCGCGGCGTTGCCGAGCGTGTCGTCGGGTCGCGCGGTGAACGAATAGAACACCGGTACGTTCCAGACCGCAGCTCCGTCCGCGTTCGTCAGCTTCACGCCGAACGTGATCACGTCGCCCGTGCGCACAGTGTCCGTCGGTGCGTGCAGGTCGAGCTTCGCGACCGGATTGGCTACGACATCGAGCGTGATTTCATGTTCGAGGTCACCACCCTTGGCAAGGATCTTCGTGCTGCCGGGGCGCAGGCCCGTCACGAGCCCGAACGCATCGACCGCGGCGACGTCGCGATTTGCCGACGTCAGCGCGACGGTGAGGTCGTCACGCGGGGTGCCGTTCTTGTCGACGACGTGCGCCGCGAGCGGCACGGTCGTGCCGGTGTAGATCTTCGGCGGCGCATTCGGCAGCTCGATTGCGGCCGGATCGGGATGCGGGACCGTCACCGTCACGGTGGCGGATGGGCCGGTGCGACGATCGACGTTCGGCAGCAGCGCGCGCGCGATGATCTCGAACTTGCCGGGCTTGAGTGCTTCGACCTCGCCGTCACTGCTGACGCGCAGCGACCGTCGGGCGCGCGAGAAGAACAGCACGCGGGCGTCCGCGACCGGGCGGCCACCGACGTCGAGCACCTCGGCGTCGAGCTGCGCCTTGCCACCGACCGGCAGGGTCAGTTCGTTGGGGCTCACGCGGACGCTACCAGTCGCGGCGGGCTTCGACTCGATCTGCGCGACCAGCGTTGGCGCGAGGGCGATTGGTAGGAAGGTGAGGAAGCTGGCAACGAGGAGGCGGGTTCGGGTCACGGCAGATCCTTGGAGGTCGCGGTCGGTACAAGAAGGACCGCTGCGCGTGAGTCTAAAGGGCGCTCCGCGCGATGGCAGTGACGGCGTGCACGGTTCGTGCCGTTCTGCCGTAACGACGTGGTATCTCGGAACTGGCCATGGCAACGCTGGCCGATCGGGCCGTCACGCCCTCGGGCCGCGATGTCGTTCGGGGAATACAATGGGGTGTTCCGATGCTTGCCGAGCTCTCGTCGTGGCGCCTTCTGACGCGCCTTCTGGTCACGTGGTCACTCAGTACCGCGACCGTTGCGCAGTGTGACCCCACCTGGCTCCAGGGCCTTGGCTCACTCGGGGCCGACGGGCAGATCAACGCCGTCGTCGAATGGGATCCGGATGGAGCCGGGCCGCTGCCGCTGCAGACCGTGATCGGCGGCAACTTCGAACACGCGGGTGGCAATGCCGCCAACCACGTGGCGCGTTGGGATGGCACGGCCTGGCGGGCTTTCGGCACCGGCATGAACGACAACGTGCTCGCGTTGACCGTTCTGCAGACCGGCGAACTGGTCGCAGCCGGAGAGTTCACGACGGCAGGTGGCGCGCCCGCAAATCGGGTGGCTCGGTGGGACGGTGTGCAGTGGCAGCCGATGGGCGCGGGCTTCAACAATCTCGTCAAGTCGGTCGTGGTGTCCCCGGCTGGCCAGCTGTTCGCGGGCGGCTTCTTCACGCTTGGCAACAGTCGTCTGGCGGAATGGGACGGCACCAACTGGCAGCCGTTCGGGGCCGTCGGAGGATCGGTCGATGCGATGACGTTCCTCAGCAATGGCGACCTAATCGTCGGCGGGGGATTCAACACCATCGGCGGGATCGGCTCGCCGCGTATTGCCCGTTGGGACGGTACGGCATGGCACGCGATCGGCGCGACTCAGAACGTGCTCGCTCTGGCGCCACTGCCGGGCGGCGGCATGGTGGCGGGCGGCTTCTTCCTCTCGATCGGCGGCGTCGTTGCCAACCGGGTGGCGTCCTTCGACGGTACTACTTGGTCGGCGCTCGGCGCTGGGTCACTCTCGACCGTCGCAGCCGTTGGCACCCTGCCAAGCGGCGACATCGTCGCGGGAGGGGCCTATAGCGGCATCTCGAGTGCGGTCGTGCGTTGGGGTGGCAGTGGCTGGACGGCGCTCGGTAGCGGCCTTCAGGGCACGGCGCGCTCGATCATTCACAACGCCAGCGGCGGCATCACGGTTGGAGGTTCGCTCGTATCGCCGCTGCCCGGCAACGTCCGTGGCATCACGCAATGGGATGGCGCGACGTGGTCTCCGTTCGGCACCCCGCGCGAGGTCACTGGCGAGGCCAATGCGATCTGCAGCGATGGCCAGGGCGGCTTCTACGCCGGTGGTCGGTTTCGTGAGGCGGGCGCACTCACCGTGGATCGCGTCGCGCACTGGGACGGGACCGCCTGGCAGGCGCTCGGGTCTGGCGCGGCCTCGACCGTCAACGCGGTGGCGCGGTTGTCCAATGGCGACCTCGTCGCTGGCGGCTTCTTTACAACGATCGGTGGCGTCGCGGCCAACCGGATCGCGCGCTGGGATGGGGCGACCTGGAGTGCTCTCGGCAGTGGTTGCAACGGCACCGTCTACGGATTGCACGCCTTGCCGGGCGGTCGATTGATCGTGGTGGGACAGTTCAGCAACGCGGGCGGCGTGGCGGCGAGCAACGTGGCGCTCTGGGATGGCGCAGCGTGGTCGGCATTGGGGGCTGGGGTGAGCAGCGTCGCGTTTGCGGTTGCTGCTTCGGCGAATGGCGACATCTACGTCGGTGGTGCGTTCACGACGGCCGGCGGTGGTCCGGCCGCGCGCGTTGCGCGCTGGAATGGTATCAGCTGGTCGCCGCTCGGGGCCGGGGTCAACAGTACCGTTCGGGCGTTGACACCGCTCGCGAGCGGTGGGATTGCCGCTGGCGGGTTCTTCTCCATGGCTGGTGGCGCGTTGGCGCGAGGACTCGCGATCTGGGATGGGAGCGCCTGGCAGTCCTTGTCGACGAACACGAATGGACTGGTCTATGCCTTGGCCGAACTACCCAACGGCGAACTGCTCGCTGGTGGGACGTTTCAGTCGATCAACGGCGTTTCGATCGATTCCCTCGCGACCTGGGATGGCGTGGCCTGGAGTGCCTACCAGGGTGGCGCCGATGGCGAAGTCAACGGGTTGGCCGTCGATGGCCGCGGGCTACTGGTTGCCGGCACGTTCGAGACCATTGCCGGTGTCGGTTCGTCGAACGTCGCGCAGTTGCAGGCGCCATGCGCGGCGACTGCGACCGAGGTCGCGACCGCTTGTGTTGGCCCCGCCGGCCCGCTGTTGCTCGAAACCGTCGCGCCACCGTGGACCGGCGATGTCTTCGCGTCGACGTGTTCGGGGTTTGCGCCGCTATCACTTGGTTTGGCGCTGGTTGGGCTGCTGCCACAGAACCAGCCGCTAGCCGCGATCAGTCCGCTCGCACTGCCGAACTGTGATCTGCTGTCGTCCAACGAAGCCAGTGTTCTCGTGTTGCCAGCAGGCGGTTCGGCGGGCTACCAGTTCGCGATCCCGAACGATCTCGCGTTCGTCGGCGTCGCGCTCTGGCATCAGTTCGTGCAGGCCGAACTCGACGCGCAGAGCCAGCTCGTGTCCTTGAGCAGCTCGAATGCTCTGGGACTCGTGATCGGCGCGTTTCCGTAACTCGCGCGCCGCCGGCCGAAGACGACTCGCGTTCGCGTCAGCGAACGCGTAGGAACGGGGTGGTGACACCGTCCGCTCCAGCTCCCGTTTCGACCGGCGACCGCATCGTCGCGATCGATGTCGTGCGCGGGCTCGCCGTGCTCGGCATCCTCGCGATGAACATCGTCGAGTTCGGTCTGCCGCAGCATGCCTATGGCAACCCGGCGGTCGCGGGCGGTGCCACCGGCGCGGATCTGACGACGTGGCTCTGGCAGAGCACGTTGTTCGATGGCCGCATGCGCGCGTTGTTCTCGATGCTGTTCGGTGCCGGCATCGTGCTCATCAACGAACGACTCGCGGCGCGGGGTCTCAGTGGCAGCGCCGCGGACGTGCTGCTGCGGCGCTGCTTGTGGTTGATCCCATTCGGCCTCGTGCACCGCTTCTTCCTCCAGTGGACGGGCGACATCCTTTACATCTACGGATTGTTCGGCGTGCTCGCCGTGGGCTTCCGCAACCTGCGCCCTCGCACCCTGCTGGTGCTCGGCATCGCTTCGCTGTTCGCCTTCCTGCCGATCGAGCTGCGGCGCTACTCGGGGGTTGCGGAACTGCGCGACGACGCGGTTGCCGCCCAGCAGTTCGCGGCTGCGGAGGAGGAGGTGCCCGAAGACCTCGCCGCGGCGCTTTCGCGCTGGCAGCGTCGAACGAAGCCGCCGGTGCCCGAGGACAACACGGCGGAGATCGCCGCGATGCGCGGCAGTTGGGTCGACATCGTGCGGCTGCGCTGGGATCACAATCACCGGTTCCAGCACGCCTTCGTCTATCACTACTTCCTCTGGGATGTCGGTGGGATGCTCCTCATCGGGATGGGGCTTGCGGGCTTCGGCTTCTTCGCGGGCCGGCTGCGGGCGCGGACCTATGCGATGTTCTTCGTGGTCGGCGTGGCGGCCGCCGTGGGTTCGTACTGGTTTGCCCGGGAACACGCGGCAGTGAGCTGGTCGCGGGCCGACATCGATATGCACTGGTGGCGGCAGGTGCTCTATCCGTGGCTGCGCGGGTTGACGGGCCTCGGCTGGGCCGCGTTGCTGATCCTGCTGTTGCGGACCCCGCTTGCCGGTGCGCTCGGGACATTGCTTGGCAATGTCGGTCGGATGGCCTTCACGAACTACATCCTGCAGACGTTGCTCTGCACGAGCTTCTTCTTCGGCTGGGGGCTCGGTTACTTCGGTGAGCTTTCGCGGTCGGAGCTCATGATCGTCGTCCTCGTCGTGTCCGTCGTGCAGATCGTGTTCAGCGTCGTATGGCTGCGCGTGTTTCGCTTCGGTCCGCTCGAGTGGCTGTGGCGTTCGTTGTGTTACTGGCAGCGGCAACCGATGCGGCGGTGACAGGCGATCAGCGCAACTGATTCGCGAGCACTTCCGCGATCACGGCGTGACCGCGCGGGGTCCAGTGGTCGTCACCATCGAAGTAGAGCGGCGCGGGGTCCGCCTTCATGGCCGTGACGAACGCGGCTGTCGGATCGATGGGGACGATGCCTGCGGCTTCGGCGACTTCGCGGAACGCGTCGAAGTAGACGCTTGGATGGCCTTCGGCACGCCCGGCCACATCGCGCGAATCACAGATCCAGACCACCGTCAGTTCGGCGCGTAGTTCGGCGACGAGTTCGCGGAACCGGCGCAGGAAGTGCGTCGTGACCTTGCGCTCGGCGGGACCCGGTCCGGCGCCGCGGGTCTCGCCTGCCGCGCGTTGCTCGACCGCGCGCTTCTTCGCCTTGCGAAGATCCCAAACGTGCGCCGCGAAGTTCGCGAGATACGACACCTCCTTGAGCCAGCGGCCGAACGACGGGCCGAAGTCGCTCTCGGGCGTGACCTCCACGACGCGGTCGCCCTCGACACGGCCGTGCAGCCGGGTCTCGTGCGTGTTGTCGAAGAAGTCGTTGTAGAAGAACATCAGCACGATCCGGTCGCCGGGGCGTACGGACTCACGAACCTCGGTCTCGAGCAGCTTCGTCTGCAGCGCCGTACCGCTCGCGTTGATGCCGTAGTTCTTGACGGCCTGGCGCGCGAGTCGGCGCCGCAGGTGGTCGGTGAACACCTCGCCGGTCTCGACGCCCCAGCCCCAGGTGAACGAGTCGCCGAAGACGTGCACCGTGCGATCGACTTCCTTCGGGTCGCGCGTGGACTCCGGCATGCGGAACCCGTGCTCGTCGTGCCGCACCGTGACGTCGAACTGTTCGCGTCGGAAGCGCCCCTCGATGTTCTCGCGACCGCGATAGACCAGCACGGGGTCGGCGCGGTGGAATGAACGCAGCGGGTTGACGCTCGCGGGTGAGTAGCCGAGGCCGCGCAGCAGACCCTCCGCGAGCAGCAGGCCGATCACGAGGCCGATCGCGAGCCCCAGCAGTCGGCGTCGCAGACGCCGCCGGCGCGGGGGCGGGGGCTTCGTAGTTTTGCCCGTGGGCTGGCGTTCGTCCGGGGCTGACTCGGTCTGGGCGGCGGCGGTCACGGCGGCGCAGCTTACGGTGGGCGGTGCGTGATTTCCCTGGCGGCGCTGCGCGGTGCCATCCGTACATGAGAACGCCCGGGTCGGCGGCGATTGCCACCGACCCGGGCGTCGGAGAGCGACCGACCGGCAGCCGGTCGCCCATTCTGCCAGTTCGATCAGACTGGCGGTTCGATCAGTCGATCGTGATCAGCCAGGTGTCGGTGAACGCCGTGTCGACGCCGCTGACGTTGCAGGCCGCCGGGCTGCCGAGCAGGTCAGCACCCTGGACGTAGACCGGCAGGCCGACGAACGCGACGTTGCACGGGACGGTCAGCGACATCGTCGACTGGAAGTTCCAGCCAGCGAAGCCGAGGACCTCACACGGGCAGGTCGGGGCGAGGAGCGGCGATGGGCCAACCAGGTCCATCTTCATGAACGCGAGGCCGGTCGCGCCGTTCATCGTCGCGGTGACCGTGCTGCCGATCGCCGGCGTGCCGGTGACGTCGAGCTCGAGGCCCGCGACGGTGCAGAGGCTGGCGACCGAGTTGACGATCGAGCCGCCGCCGTTGCCCGGCAGGGCTTCGACCGTGAACTCACCCGTGGCGCCGTTGTAGCCGCCGACGCGCACGTAGTAGGTGACGCCGTCGGTCAGCGTTGCCGTGATCGACGACTGCAGGCCGCAATCATCGTCGTTGCAGCCGAGCGAGTTCAGCGCGCCACAGGCGCCGTCGAAGAGCTCGATGCGCGTGTCGAAGGCCGAGCCGCAGGTGCGGAACGTGTGCGGGGCGTCGCAGGCCGCCGTGAAGCTGAACCACAGGTCGCCGCTCGGGCCGAAGCCGCAACCCCAGCTCTCGGGCGAGTCGGTGGCGCAGGTGTTGTTGTACGGACCGTTCACGCCGAGGGCGATGACTTCGGCCGTCGCGCACTCGTCGGGCAGCGTGGTCGGCGTCAGCGTGACGTTGACGTCGAGGAGGCCCGTGGCGGTGCTGAAGCCGCCGACGCGGATGAGGAACGTCTCGCCGAGTAGCACGCCCGGAAGGATGACTTCCGACTGGCGGTTGGCCGAGCCGTTGATGTCGTCGTTGCAGCCGAGCACGTTGCCGCCGCAGGCGTCCCAGACTTCGAGGACGGTGTCGAACGTCGAGTTGTTCGTGTCGATCGTCAGGTCACCGCAATCGGTCGCGGTGTAGGTGTACCAGACGTCGCCGCCGGTGACGAAGCCGCAGCTCCAGCTGGGCGACGAGACCGTCGAGCCGGTGCTGTCGAGGCCGGTGTTGACGCCGTCGACGACGACCGCCGCGCAGGGGCACTCGTCGTTGAAGGCCGTCGGGGCCGCCATGTTGAGGACGGTGATGTTGAACAGGCCCTGGTTGACCGTGGTGCCGAAATCACCGACGCGGAAGTAGTAGTCGACGCCAGCCGTGACCGGGATCGTGACCTCCGAGTAAGTGCCGGGGCCACCGTCGTCGTCACAAGCGAGGACGGTGCCGCCGCACATGTCCCAGGCTTCCATGACGGTGTCGGTGATCGAGCCGGGGCCGGCCGTGTCGGTCGTGACCGTCAGCATGCCGTCACAGCTGGCCGTGTGAACGAACCAGATGTCACTGTTGGACGTGCTGCACGAGAAGACTGGCAGCGAGTCCGTGGCGCCGGTGTTGTCCATCGGGCCGTTGACGCCATCGACGATCGTGATCGCACCGGCGCACTCGTCCGGCGTCACGAACGCGACGTTGACGTTGTGGTCGCCGACCGAAGTGCTGAAGCCGCCGACGCGCGCGTAGACCGTGGTGCCACCGCTGACGATGACCGTGACCAGGGAGTCGCGCACGGGCGGGTTGAAGTCGTCGTTGCAGTCGAGGACGGTTCCACCACAGCTGTCCCAGACTTCGAGGACCGTGTCGATGGTGGAGCCGAACGTATCGATCGTCAGCTCACCCGCCGGGCCGGCAGGAGTCGTGAACTCGTACCAGACGTCGCCGCCGGTGACCAGGCCACAGCTCCAGGCCGGCGTCGACACGGTCGAGCCCGTGCTGTCGAACGGGCCGTTTGCGCCGAGGGCGAGAACGGTGGCGCTGGTGCATTCATCCTGCGCGAGAGCCGAAACGGAAGTGAGGGTCGCCGCCGTGGCAAGAGCCACGCCGCGAGACAGATTGCTGAACATAGGATTCCTTCGCGAACGAGAGGTGGTGTGGGCCTCCCCACCTGGCAAGACATCAAGCGGCGGTGAAGGCTTGGGGCGAAGCAGGATACTGGCGAACCGGCTGGCTTGCACCCGGGTGAAACGGGTTAGTTCTATCCGAGGTCAGTGAAAACACTGAGCTTA
Source organism: bacterium (assembly GCA_024743115.1). Taxonomy (GTDB): domain Bacteria; phylum Planctomycetota; class UBA1135; order UBA1135; family UBA2386; genus JAGQRA01. The sequence goes on from JANSXC010000006.1 coordinate 145,674, forward strand.
CGTCCCGACGCAACGCCGCCGGCGGCATGGGCTTTCAGGGGCGTGTCGCGGGTGCCCGGGATAGGATCGAAGTGATGCGGTGCCTTACGATTCCGGTCGCGATCGTCACGATGCTCGCGGCTCTGCCCGCGCAGGGTGAGAAGTCCGGCGGTGGCTCTGCCGGCAATGGCTCGCCCGGTCGGGCCGTCAAGGTCGATGGTCCCGGGCCATTCGATCCCAAGGCCGCAGCCCGAAAGGGGATCAAGCCGCGCAAGGCAGCGCCGCGGCGCGGGGTGCGTCGCAACTCGGATGCGGAGCGCGGCAAGCTGCCGGGAGCCCGTAAGGGTCTCGTCCGGTTCGACGTCTCCTGTGAGCCGGCCGCGCTGGCGCCGGGGGCCGACGGCCAGATGACCGTCGTGATGTCGTTTGCCGGCGATGCGATCATGCTTGATCCGCCGCCCGTGAAGTTCGAGTTCGAGTCTCGGCAGGGGGCGCTCGTCGTGCTGGCCGAGCCGAAGTTCCGGCCGGCGCAGGTGGGCGGGCACGCGCCCGCGCTCAAGGGGCTGCCGGCGTACGACGACTACGCGATCTTCGACGTGCCCTTTCGGGTCGATGCCGACGCGAAGACCGGTGTCCATCCGCTCGCCGTGACGCTGAAGTACGGTTTGTTCAACGGCCAGAAGGGCGGCGAGATCGGCAACTTCACGGATGTGCTAGGGTCCAAGATCGCGGTCAATCCGGCGCTCGCCGCGCAGCTCGCGGGTGGTTCCAAGCGCGCGGCGACACTGCCTGCGAACTCGGAAGTGCCGGGGCCGAGCGAATCCGGCGAGTCCGACGGGGCGCCGGCCGAGGCGCTCGGCGGCCAGGGGGCTGCCGCGATGCCGGTCGCGGGCGCGGGGGGTGTGGGCGAGGATGCCGAGCCGACCCCGGAACCGGAGCAGTCGAACCTGCTGCTGATTGGTGGCGGCGGCCTGCTCGTCGCGATCGTGCTGCTGCTCGGCCTGCGGCGTCGCGGTCAGTAACGCCGGGCTTCGGCCGGATTCGTCGGTCGGCCCCGTTCGTCAGCGCGCGAAGCCGTTGAACGGCACTCGTTTGACCTTCACCTGCGGGTGCGACAGCTCGATCTCCAGCTCACCCTTGAGCAACCCGCGGCTGATTCCGGGCGGGATGACGACTTCGAGGATCACGTCTTTACCCGACTTCTCGATGCGGGTTTCGACCTTCTTGCCGCCACCGATCGCGCCCGTCAGGCGGACGTTGGCTGCGGTCAGATCGGCGCCGTCGTTGGCGTGGAACACGACGCGTGCGGTCTTGCCCTTCTTGGGGTCGACCCGCCCGAGCCCGAGGAAGCCGGGCCTGGCTTCGACGATCTGCGCGACGCGGGCGTCGACCCGCACCGTGAACGAACTTTCCTTGGGCAGGTTGGTGCCGAACTTGAGCGTGCCGCCGGAGCCGCGACCGCTCTTGATCGGGCCGTAGGTGCCGAGCACCTTCCACGCCACGCGGTTGCCCTGGGCGACGCGTTCGAGCTCGACTTTCATGCCGGCCGGCAGATCGGTCGGCGCGTGGATCTGGAAGTTGCGGGAGTCGCCGAGTGAGCGCACGAGGAACGAGAACTTGCGGGCCTCGTTCGGCTCGACCAGTCCGAGCTGGATCGACTTCGGCTCGACGAGCAGCAGGCTCTTCTGTTGCACCTCGAGCTGCAATCGGATCTGCGGTTCGTATTCGTCACTCGAATGCAGGTCGGCGCGCAGGAGCTTCTTGCCGGGCTTGCCCTTGAGGTCGGCGTGAATCTCGACGACGCCCGACTGTCCGGGCGCGACGGCCACCTTGCGTGCGGGCCGGCGCTCGACCTCGCCTTCGCCGGTGGCCACGAGCTCGACGAGTTCGCGCGGCTTGGCACGCCACCAGAAGCGTCGGTCACCAACGACGATCTCGATGTGTGAGCAGGCACAGCTCGCTGCGAGATAGTGCCAATGCAGTTCTTCCTGGCGTGGGTTGGTGAACGGGAACTCGGCCATCACCTGGTCGCCCGCTTCCTCGGCCGCCAGCGTCTTGATCGTCTCCGGGAACCATTCGCTGACGGTGGGCGGGGCCTTGTAACGCGGTCGCGCCGGTGGAGTCGCCTTGCCGCTCTGGTTGGTGCCCTTACCCTGGGTCGCCTTGGCGCGGTCTGCTCGCGCCTTTGCTGCCTTGGCCGCGGCGGCCTTGGCGCGTGCGATCTTCTCCTGCGCGGCCTTCTGGCTTGCTGACGGGATGGTCTTGCCGGCCTGGGCCGCCAGCGTCGGGGTCAGGGCCAAAGCCAGGAGCAGGGTCGAAAGGCGGATCGGCATGGGGCGAAGCATGATAGCAGCGGGAATTGGACGGCGCCGGCTCTCCATGCTGCCGAATCGCCTACGAACGTCGCCGCGGGCGGTTGCCCGGGCTCATCTCGCGACAATCCGCGGGCCTTCGCCCTTGCGGCCGAGCGTTCGACGATTTCGCGTACCCTGGTCTTGCACCTCACGTCGCGTGAGGCCGGAACATCGCGCCTTCATGACCGAAGAACTGCTCAAAGTCGGAGACGTCGCGACGCGCACCGGTCTGTCCGTGCGCGCGCTGCATCACTATGACGAGATCGGGTTGCTGAGTCCGGGGCGCCGCACACGGGCGGGGCATCGGCTCTACGCCGGCGGCGACGTGGCGCGACTGCTGCGCATCCGTTCGCTGCAGCAACTCGGCCTGCCGCTCGACGAGATCGGGCGGTGCCTCGACGATCCGGAGTTCGCGCCGCTCGCGGTGCTCGACCGGCACATCGCGGCACTGCGCGAACGCGCGGCGGAGGCCGAACGGTTGCGGTCCCGGCTCGAGGCGCTGCGTGAGCGCCTGAGTGGCGACGGTGAGGTTCCCGTCGGGCAGTTCCTCGATGCAATCGAGGAGATGACGATGTTCGAGAAGTACTACAGCAAGGAGCAGCTCGCGCAGCTGCAGGCCCGCGCCGAGGCACTCGGCGAAGACACGATCCGCGCCGCCGAGGCCGAGTGGCCGCGGCTGATCGCCGCGATGCGCGACAAGATGGCTGCGGGTGCGCCGCCGGATGATCCCGAAGTGATGGCGCTCGCACGCCGCTGGGACGAACTCATCGAGCAGTTCACCGGCGGCGACGACGGCATCCGCGAGTCGCTCGCGAACCTGTATCGCGGCGAGCCGCAGGTGGCGGAGGAGCGTGGGCTCGATGGCGGGCTCGGCGATTACGTGCGGCGGGTCAGGCGGGAGTGAGCCGGTGAGGAGGAGGTCGTGACGCCGAGATCCGCGGCGGGCGATGCCCGGTCGAAGAATTCGGGATCCCGCCGAACCCCGAGTCGGGCGGGCGGCATTTGGGCTCACGAGATGCGTGCGTCCGATTCTCAGGTCCGGGAACTGCTGGCCGAACACGGGCGGTCCGTGCGCGTGCTCGCGGCGGCGCTCGTTGGCCACGGCCCCGAGGCCGATGACGTCGTCCAGGAGACCTGGCTCGCCGCCATGCGGCGGCCGCCGCATCACGGCCGCGATCTGCGGGCCTGGCTCGCTGCGATCGTGCGCAACGTCGTGCGGCAGTCGCGGCGTTCGCGGGCGCGGCAGCGGCGCCACGAGCGCGCTGCGCCACAATCGCCGGAGGTGCAGTCGCCGGCTCAGCTCGTCGAACGCGCCGACCTGCAGCGCCGCATCGTCGCCGCTGTGCTGGCATTGCCCGAGCCGACGCGTGCGACAGTGCTCCTGCGGTACTTCGAGGGGCTATCGCCGCCGGCGATAGCCGAACAGCACGGCGTGCCGCTCGAGACCGTGCGCACGCGGTTGCGTCGCGGGTTGCAGCGCGTGCGGGCCGAACTCGATGTGTCGGCCGGGCGTTCGCAGTTGGCCTGGCTGCCCGTCGCGGCGCGGATCGCGGCGCAACCAGGGGCCCACACGGTTCCGTTCACCACGGCTCTCTTGATGTCGATCCAGACCAAAGTCGGAGCCGCTGTCGCGGCAGTTCTCGTCGTGTTGTTGGTGGTTGGTGGCTACCGGCTGCTCGCTGATCCGGTGGAGGTGAAGCCGCTCGGCGAGGTGGTTGAGCCGAGCGTGGCGCATGATGCCCGCCGTGGCCCGGGCGAGAGCGAAGTCGGTCCGGAGCCCGATTCGAATGCGGCTGCGACGCGGGTCGCGGCGTCGACCCTGACCGAGGTCCACGGGTTGCTGACGGGATTGCAGCCGGGCTTGCCGGTGACCAGCAACGTGCGACTCCGGGTGATTGAGGTGCCCCATTCTGATACGCGCCAGGTATCGCTGGAGGCGCCCGTGGCCGCCGACGGAAGCTTCGTGTTCCGGGTCGAACCGTGGGTTGTCCAAGCGGTGGCCGGTGGTAAAGCCCCGATCGCCGACGTCGTCTGCGATGACTCGCGCTACTTGCGGGCGTGGCGCTCCATCAACCGGCTGGATCTGCGTGCGACTGTGATGGAACCGCTGCGACTCTCATTGCAGTGCGCCGGCGTGCTGCGAGGTGTCGTCGAACGACCCGACGGCACACCGTTTCCCGACGCGCTCGTATCCGCCTACCGCCTCGGTCCGGACGGTCCGGAGACCGATCCGATCGCGAAGGCGAACCCGGGGCACGACGGCCGATACGAGATGCGACTGCCCGAGCGCATGGAGGTGGTCGTGCTGGCGTACTGTCCGGATCACGGCGCGGACCCGGAGGGACCGCTCGGCGATGCGGATCCGGATTGGCTACCCGGCTGTATGCGGGCGCTCGCCGTGCCGGCAACGATCACCGAAGTGCAGCCGATCCGGATCGAGCGGGCGTTCGAAGTCTCGGGTCGCGTGACGTGGCCCGACGGCTCGGCGGCTCGTGACGCGCGCGTTTACGCTGGCGTTCGCGGCGCGGTGACGACCCTACAGCCCGAGCTCACGGCGTTTGCGTGGTTGGGGGACGGGCACGTCACCCGGAACAGCAGTTGGACGCGTTCGGACGATCGGGGTCGGTTCGTGTTGCGTGGCCTGTCGGCCGTGCCGACCGACCTCGACATCCAATGGGTCGGCGAAGACCCGGTGGTTGCGGATCGTCTGCGCCGCGTCGTGACGCCGCCCGCCGAGATCGAGTTCGGGATCGATGCGGTGCAGCTACTCGTCGCCGTGACCGACGGCGTGCGGGCGATCGACGATGCGGAGATCGTGATCCGCAACGGTTCGCTCGCGTTCCGTTCGGCGACCGAGGGCGGTCGTCGGCGGGTCGCTCTGGGGCGCGATCGGTCGTTCGGCCTGATCGTGAAGGCGCCGGGGTACGAGACGCGAGAACTCGAGTGGCGTGCGCCGCCGGGGGCCACGCAGCGGGAACTCGAAGTCGTGCTGACTGCACGCCCGGTCCATGACGTTCGGGTCGTCATGGCGCCGTCGGTCGAGTACGCACGCTTCGCGCTGACGCCGCGGCCCGCGGCAGGCGCGAGCGCCAAGACCGGCGAGGGCGCTGCGAAGCCGGCGATGTTCGAGCCCGAGGGGGTGGATGGCACGTTCGTGTTGCCCGCGATCGCGCCGGGCCGCTACGAACTGACCCTGACCCGGCCGGGTGATCCGTATCGCGCGTTCTGGTTGGTCGAGCAGTCGCAGGAGATCGTCGTGCCCTCGCCTGAGCCGGTGCGTTGGCCGGCTACCGAGCTGGGTGGCCGCATCCTGGTGCGATGCCGGTCGCACGAGGGCCGCTTCTTCGCGGGGCGCTGTGAGATTCGTGATGTCGATGGTGCGCTGGTGACGACCCCGTTCCACGTCTTGAAGACCGGCAGCTCCTGGTTCGGCGGCGATGGCGTGCTGATGGCCGCCGGCCCCAACGAGACGGCTCGCAATCTCGCGCCAGGCCAGTACGCGGTGCGGGTGACTCCCGATGGGCTGGCACCGCGCGAACAGTGGGTCGTGGTCGAGCCGCGCAAAGTCGTAACCGTCGAGTTCGAATACTGACGGACGGCGTTTCGCGGACTCTGGTGCGATCCACCGTCGCGCCGTCGACTGCCCGCGGGCTGATGCCCGCGGGAGCGTCGATCAGTTGACGTACTGCGACTCGCAGACCGGGCTGATCGGCAGCGGCAGGATCGTGTTGCCGAAGTTCCAGGCGACGGCCTGGAAGTACGAGCTGGTGCCGACCGCGGCCGGGTGGATCACGCCGATGCAGAGCTTGACGCACTCACCGGGCGGTGCGTTGAGGCACAGCAGGTTGGTGAACTGGTCGCCGATGCCCATGTCGACGATGCCCGTCAGGACACTCGGGGAGTTCGAGTTGCTCAAGCCCAGGAACAGGTTGTTCGGGCCGGGCTGCGGGCCGGAGCTGATGAACACGCACTGCTCGGTGCCGACCTGGTGCTGCGGCTGGCACAGCACGGTGACGGTGTTGTTAAGCGTGGTGTCGACGTTGCGAACGATCTCGCCGTTCGGGAACACGAAGCGGACCTCGTTGGTGCCGACCGGCAGGCACTGCGGCGGGCAGACCTTGATCTGGTTCGGCCCCATGATGGTGTAGAACGGATCGCCGTAGGCGCCCGGGTAGGGGCCCGAACCACCGGGGATCGAGGTGCCGTTGAACTTGACCGCCTGCACCGTGTCGAGGCAGTCGCCGTTGAAGAAGAAGCAGTCGTTGGTCAGCTGCGGCAACTCGGTCGGGTGGATGCTCGTGATCTCGGGCACGCAGCAGCCGCCCGTCAGGATGATGCGGTCGATCTCGAAGATGTCGTAGCCGTGGGCGCCGTCGAACTCGATCTCGAACGTCACCGGGTCGCTGTTGCCCTGCAGGGCGGCGACGGCGGACAGATCGATGATCTGGTAGGAGTTGAGGTTCAGCGTGTTGATCACCGCGACGACCACGCCATTGGCGCGCACCGTGGCCCCGTCGACCACCAGATCGGCGTGGCTGTCATGATCCGGATCCCAGAGCAGCTCGGTGTAGTTGATGGCGGTGTTGGCGTTGGGCGTCACCGTGAACGACAGGGTCCCGCCGTCGCGCCGCCAGGCACGGGTCAGGCACAGGCTGCGATTGCCGGACGGGCCGCCGAACATGTACGAGTTGTCGACTTGGAGGTCCGAGACGTTCGCGAACGAGGGCTGGGCCGTCGTCAGGTCGTCGTTCTCGAAGTCGAAGCGGCCGAGTTCGACGTTGGGGGCGCATACGCCGCCCGACAGCACGATGCGGCCGATCTCGTAGGGGTCACGGCCCGAGGCGCCGTGGAACTCGATCTCGAACGTGACCGGCGAATCGTTGCCCTGGAGCGCCGCGATGCCGGTCAGGTCGAGGATCTCGTACGACTCGTCCTGGAGGCTGTTGAGCGTCGCGATGACGTTACCGTTGGCGCGCACGGTCGCCGCGTCGACCGTCGGGTCGGAGCTGCTGCCGTTGTCCGGGTCCCAGAGCAGCTCGGTGTAGTCGATGCTGGTCGAGGCGTCCGGGGTCACTGTGAACGACAGGGTGCCGCCGTTGAAGCGCCAGCCGCCGGTGAGGCAGAGGGAGCGGTCGGCCGACGGGCCGGCGAACATGTAGGAATTGCTGACGTTCAGATCGGAGACGGTGGCGAAGTCCGGCTGCGTCGACGTCAGGTCGTCGTTCTGGAAGCTGAAGTGGGCGATTTCGGATTGGGCACAGAGCGTGCCCGCGATCGTGGTCGCCGCGACGAGATTGGCGAGGTGTTGGAGCATGGTTGATGTCAGTCAGAGGCAAGTGGGGCAGTGCATCTTGCCGCGGAGGCTAGCCGGTGGCGTGCCTCGATGGCATGGCGGATTCCACTGACAACTGCGGGCTCGCTGGCGGTTTCTGTCGAGCGAATCCGGAGCCTCCTGCGAAATGTCGGCGGCCCGAGCGCTCGAATTACGCTGTTTCGGCCGGGACCACTGCTCGTGAAACGCCATCTCCTATCGTTCCTTCTCCCCGCTCTCGTCGTTGGCTGCCTGGTCGGTCATGGTCGCGCTCAGATCGTCACCCTCTCCGGCCCGGTCTACGACGGCCAGATCGGGCCGCTGAGCAACGACACGTTCCACTGCAACACGATCACGGTGCCGGCTGGCCAGACGCTGACGCTGTCTGGCGTCAACCTCAAGTTCAACCCGAACTCGTACATCCAGGTCAACGGCGTGCTCGACACCAGCCAGGGGGCCTACTTCACCTCGGTGCACGACGACTCGATCGCGGGCGATACGAACGGCAATGGTGGTGCGACGGTGCCGCAGCCGGGCGATTGGGGTGGCGTGCGGTTCGGAGCGTCGGCCGGCGCGTCGATCCTCAATGCGAGCGTGCGCTACGCTGGGCTGGGTGGAGCCGGGGTCAGCATCAGTGGGCTCGGTGAGGTTTCGATGTTCGGCGCGGCGATCGGCGACTGCGCGGGACCGGGGATCGACTTCGGCCAGTCGCGGCCGATCTTCAACAACATGGTCATTGCCAATTGCGGCGGCGTGGCTGCGATCGGCGCGTTCCCGATGCTGGACCGTGTCGTGAACAACGCGGCGTGGGGCAACGCGGGCGGCAACTACATCCGGCGGCGGCATTCGTCGACGGGCGCCTGGCCGGCGGGTGCATCGCCGCTCGTGTTCGGCGCGCAGCACACTTTGAACGGCTCGGGTGTGCTCGTCGTCGATGGCTCGGTGGTCGTGCCGGCGGGGGAACGCCTGCGCATCGACAATGGCGTCGATCTCAAGTTCACACCGAACGGCGCGTTCCAGGCACGCGGTGAGGTTCAGTTCCAAGGCACCGCGAACGATCCCACGGTGCTGACCTCGATCCGCGACGACACGGTCGGTGGCGACACCAACCTGGATGGCGCGGCGACCATGCCGGCAGCCGGGGACTGGCGCTCCCTGCGGTGTGATCAGACCTCAGGGCACTACCAGTTGACCGATGCCGAAGTGCGGTATGCCGGCGGCTCGTTCAGCTTCGGGGGCGCGATGGTCGTAGGGGGCGGCCGCGCAACCGTGCAACGCACGGTGTTCCGCGACATCAGTGGTCACGGTCTGGGGTTCAACGTCGGCTCGTCGAACACCAATGTCACCGCGATCACGGACTGCACGTTCATCGATGTCGAGGAGGAGGCGTTTCACGACCTGCCGATCGACGATCTCGCCAACTGCTACGGCAATGTGCTGCAGGGCACGACGCCGAACTTCGTGACGATCACCGGCGTGATGCGGCGCGATACGGTGATCGAGTCCCGCAACCTGCCGGCGGGGATCGCCCACGTCTTGGGATCGATCGGCGTGCCGGCCGGACTGCGGCTGACGCTGCACGGGGGCATCGCGCTGAAGTTCCAGTCGAGCACCGCCATGTCGGCGGTCAGCGGGGTGCTCGAGCTTCGTGGTGAGGCGGTGGCACCGATCGTCCTGACGTCGGAGCACGACGACTCCGTCGGTGGCGACACCAACGGTAATGGCAGCGCGACCGTGCCGGCACCGGGCAACTGGACCGGCATCGTGTTCGTGCCACCGACGGCCTCACGGGTCGAGCACGTGCGCGTGCGCTATGCCAATCGCGGCGTCCAGTCGCAGTCCGCCAACGCCACCGTTCGTTCGGTGCGGTGTTTCCGTTGCAACGACGGCATGTGGCTGTCGCGGCTCACGGGCGATCTCGAGAACGTCGTGATCGCCGGGTCGGTCAATCGCGGCATCTACCTGTTCTCGGGGCCCACGTTCGACATCTTGCACAGCTCGATTGCGAACTGCGGCGGCTTCGGCGTCTCGGTGGCCAGCAGCGGCGGCTACACGGGCGCGATCCGCAACTCCGTGCTGTGGAACAACACCGGCGGCAACCTCGGCGCGATCGGGGCGAATCAGGTGTTCACGACCTGTGGCGCCTTTCCCGGCCAGAACGGCAACTTCGTGGCGGATCCGCAGTTCACCGATCTCGAGCACCTGACGCTCGCGACGACGTCACCCTGCATCAACGCCGGCGCGCTGGCGGTGGGGGTGCAGGTCGCGACCGATATCGACGACGGCTCGCGCGTGTCGGACTGGGACTACAGCAACCACGTCGCTCCCGATCTCGGAGCTCATGAACTCGCGGGCAGCGAACTCGTGACCGACACGCCACTGCCGGGGTTCGGGGACACGATCACGTTTCAGGTGCAGACCGCGCAGAGTCATCACCACGGCACGGTGCTGCTCGGCGTCGGCTTCGGTCACGGCCGCGGCATCGCCTTCGTGCCGCCCTACGGCGTCGTGAACTCGGGGCAGGCACAGATCTTCCTCATCGGCGTCGGCTCGAGTTTCACGTCGTACCCGCTCACGATGCCGACCGACCCGGCATTCGCCGGTCTGGAGATGACGGCGCAGGCTCTGCTGCTGCCAGGCGCGGCACCCGGACAGGGCAACCTGACCAACGCCGTGCGCTGGCGGCTCGCTGCGCACTGAAATCGGACTGGCGGTGACCGGGGTGATGGTTACTTCGCCGGCAGGTACTTCGCGGGGATCTTGCCCGCGGTGGCCTCCTGCTCCCACAGCACCCGCATCACGTACCAACGCTCGTTCTCGCGGACGAGCTGGATCGAGTTGATGCCGCGGAGCATCGGCTGCTCGTCGGTCCGCTTGCGGCGGCCTTCGTAGGTCGACCACACGTGGGCGAACGCGCCGAACGTCTCGACCTTGCGGGCGATCTCTTGTTCGAAGAAGCCGTTCTTCTCGAGCATCGGACCGGAGCGCGCTATGTAGTCCGCGACGGACATGGCGACGCTGCGCTTGCCGCTCGGAGTAGCGACGATGGGTACGAGTTGCGCGTCGGCGTGGAACAGGCTGCGCACGCGCCGCCAATCACGCTTCTGGCCGGCGGGGCCCGAGATCACGTCGTAGAGCGCCTTGATGATCGCATCGACGCTCGCGACGTCGGCCGGATCGGCCGCCGGTGCCGCCAGCTGCGAACGGTCGCGCACGGGCTCCATCGTGAGGTCTGCCGTCAGCACGTGCAGGCCGTAGTGGATGCGGAGCTGACCCTTGTCACGCTGACCGCGATCGACGTCCCACGAGATCGCAAGTCGGCTGGCGGAATACTCCGCGTCTTCGCGCTTCAGCGGGATCGGCAATCCGCCCGCGGTCTTGCTCGCTTCGTAGGCGTCGCGCAGTCCGGCGCGCACGTCCTTCGGGTTCAGCAACACGAGCTCGAGGCCGCTCTGGGAATGCTGGATCGCGCAGTAGTACGATCCCGGCTGCACGCGACGGCCGCCCAAAACGATCGGGATGTTGGTATCCAGCCGCGTCCAGAAGTTGTCGCCGAACCGCCAGCGCTTACCCGACGGTTGCTGCAGGAACTGTTCGTAGCGCCGTTGCCAGCGCGGACGGCCGTGGTCGATGACGAGCTGCCCAGCGGAGTCGGGGCCGTACCAATAGAAGATGCGCGCGGCCCCGCGGCTGCTCGTCTCGGGATAGGGCATCTGCTCGGTCGGTCGCGGGCCCGCGGCCATGCCGCCGGTCGTCGGGACCGCGCTGCTGAAGAACACGAGCAGATCGAGATCCTCCTCGATGTCGTGGAAGTGATGCTTCGTGCCCGTCGCGAGGAACATCGTATCGCCGGCGCCGACGTCGCGGGTTTCGCCGGCTGCAGTGAACTGCGCTTTGCCCGCGAGCACGTAGTAGACCTCGTCGCGATCGTGCGGCTGCTGGCCGTCGGTCGCGCCGGCGCGCAGACGGTAGCGGCCGACGCTCAGCGTCGAGCGGTCGATCAGTCCGACCCACGGTCGGTCGGCGTCGAGTCGCGGCGCGAGCTCCTTCGCCGTCAGCCACTGCACTGCCGGCGGCGGACCGCTCTGGGCGGTCACAGCACTCCCGCAAGTCAGGGCGAGGGTCAGTCCGATGGTCGGAACGAGCGGGGCGGATGCAATCGCCGCTCTCAGGCATGAGCGCAGTGGGCACATGACCCCGACGATACCGCGAGCTCGACGCGTTACCGTTGTTCGGCATGATCTCCACATTGACGAAGCGGACCGCCGGGCCCGGCCTGACCGAGATCACGGCGGACGTCACGGCGGTCGTGCAACGGGTGGCGCAGGAGCGGGAGCTCGACGAGGGGCTCTGCACGGTCTTCATCCAGCACACCTCTGCGAGCCTCGTTATCCAGGAGAACGCGGATCCGGCTGTATGCCGCGATCTCGAGGCGTTCTTCCGCCGGCTCGTGCCGCGCGGCGACCCGCTGTTCACCCATACCGCCGAGGGACCCGACGACATGCCGGCGCACGTCCGCTCGGCCGTGTTGCCGACGCAGCTCGCGATCCCGATCCAGCACGGCCGGCTCGCGCTCGGCACCTGGCAGGGGGTCTACCTCTACGAACATCGCGATGTCGGCTCGGCGCGCCGGGTTCTCGTTCACGTCGCCTGAGGACGGAATCCGAAAACCGGTGAACCAGCGGTGAACCCCGCCGTTGCTCGTTCGAAACCGTTCCGTCCCGAGGTTCTCATGATGCATCGCCTGCGTGCGCTTTCTTTCGTCCTTGCTCTCGGTTCGCTCGTCGCCACCGTGGCCGCCCAGGTCCCCGGTGGCGGCAACGTCGCCGTGAGTGGCCGCTTCGTCTACGCCCTGCACGATGGCGTGCTCTACAAGGTCGACAGCCGCAACATGCGGATCGTCGGGCACGTGAAGCTGCGGGTCGACGACCGTCGGCGCGGGGTCGCGGGTCGCGTGCGTCCGGCGCGCCGCAAGGTCGCCGTCGAAGCACCACCCGAGACCGGCGTGGAGATCGTCGAGGTTCAGGAGATGGAACCTGAAGAGGTCGTCGAGGTCGAAGAGGTCGTCGAGGAGATCATCGACGTCGAGGAGGCGAAGAAGAGCCCGTCGTCGGTGTTCGTCGACCGTGCGCTCGAATGGCTGGTCGCACACCAGGATATCGACGGCAAGTGGGATGCCGACGGGTTCATGAAGCACGACACCGAAGGCGCCGTCACCGATGGTCCTGGCAACCCGACCAAGGACGTCGGCGTCACGGGCCTCGCGACGCTGGCGTTGCTCGGCAGTGGCAGCACGATGCGGCGCGGGCCGCACAAGCGCTCGGTCATGCTCGCGGTCAAATGGCTGAGGAGTCAACAGCACAACAACGGCCTGATCGGTTCCAATGCGGCCCACGACTTCATCTACAGCCACTGCATCGCGACGTTTGCGCTGTCGGAGGCGTACGGCTTGTCGCGCTACAAGCTTCTGCGCCCGACGGTTCAGAAGGCGATCAACTACCTGGAGTCGCACCGCAACCCGTACTCCGTGTGGCGCTACCAGCCGCGCGACAACGACAACGACACGTCGGTGACGACCTGGGCTCTGATGGCCTACGCGTCGGGTCAGAGCTTCGGCCTGGACGTCAACGGCAATGCGATGCAGCTCGTCGGGGCGTGGTATGACCAGATCACCGACGTGAATGGTCGGGCCGGCTACACGCGTCGCGGCGAGGCGAGTGCGCGCAAGCCTGGCGATCACATGACTCGCTTCCCACCGAAGAACGGTGAGGCGATGACCGCGGCGGCGCTCGTCGGCCGCTTCCTGCTGGACCAGTCGCCGAAGCAGCACCCGGTCATGCTCAAGTCGGCGGGTCTCATCGGCGCCAAGGCGCCGCGGTGGCAGGACGGTCACATCGATCCCTACTACTGGTGGTTCGGGACCCAGGCCATGTATCGGATCGGGGGGCGCCACTGGCAGAACTGGGCCAAGGCCCTGAAGCAGGTCGGGAAGGCGCAGCGGCGGGACGACAACTTTACCGGCTCGTGGGATCCGGTCGGCGTCTGGGATATGGACGGCGGCCGAGTCTACTCGACCGCGATGTATGCGCTCGCGCTGCAGGTCCACGCCCGCGCCATGCAGTTGGTGCGCTGACGCGCGACGAGTTTCGCCGTTCGGGGCTGTTTCTTCGGCCCCTCGTTGGTGACGATCACGGCCCAGCCACGGAGACCTGATGTCCGGCACCAACGACCTGAACGACCGCGATCTCTTCCAACGTTCTCTCGACCGCGTGCGGCATGCCGCGAGTCATGCCCACATCGACCCCGAGACGCTCGTGCGCCTGTCGCTGCCGCGGCGCGTGCTCGAAGTCGCGATCCCCGTTCGAATGGACGATGGTTCGCTAAAGGTCTTTCGCGGCTACCGCGTCCAGTACGACGACTCGCGCGGACCGTTCAAGGGCGGCATCCGGTTTCATCCCAGCGTCGACCTCGCGGAGGTCAAATCGCTGGCGTTGTGGATGGCGCTGAAGTGCGCGGTGGTCGACATCCCGTTCGGCGGCGGCAAGGGCGGTGTCGAGGTCGACCCGCGTGACCTGTCCCACGCGGAGGTCGAGCGGCTCGCGCGCGGTTACGTGCGCGCGATCGCCGACGTGATCGGCGTCGATCGGGACGTGCCGGCGCCCGATGTCTACACGAACGCCCGCACGATGGCCTGGATGGCCGACGAGTACTCGACACTGATGCGGCGGCTCGAGCCCGGCGTCATCACCGGCAAGCCGGTTGGTCGCGGCGGCAGCCTGGGTCGTGACGACGCGACCGCTCGTGGCGGCTACTACGTGCTCGAGGAGATCGGCCGGCAGCGCAACTGGCAGCCGGCCGAGATCCGGGTCGCGATCCAGGGATTCGGCAACGCCGGGCAGCATGCGGCGCGGCTACTGCATGCGGACGGCTATCGCGTGGTCGCGGTCAGCGACTCGCGGGGTGGAGTGTACGTCCCCGAGGGGCTCGACGTGCCGGCGATGATTGCTCACAAGCGCGACCAGCGGGCGTTGCCTGCGGTCGGCACCGCGATCACGAACGAGGAACTCCTCGCGCTCGACGTCGACGTCCTGGTACCGGCGGCGCTCGAGGACCAACTCACGGCGGCCAACGCTGCGGACGTGAAGGCTGCGGTGGTGGTCGAACTCGCGAACGGACCGACGACGGCCGAGGCGGATCGGATCCTGCACGGCAAGGGCACGCTCGTGGTGCCTGACGTCCTCGCCAACGCGGGTGGCGTGACGGTCAGTTGGTTCGAGTGGCTGCAGAACCGTTCCGGCTCCTACTGGGTGCTCGACGAAGTGCACGACAAGCTGCGGGCGACGATGCGGCAGCAGTTCGAGATCGTCCACGCGCGAATGACGGCGGACGATATCCCCATGCGTGACGCTGCCTACGCGGTCGCACTCGAGCGACTCGGTGCGGCGCTCACGGCAGGTGGTACGGCGGCGGACTTTCAGCCGCGGCAGGCGGAGCGGCAGCGCGTCGCGGC
This sequence comes from bacterium, assembly GCA_024743115.1. Lineage (GTDB taxonomy): Bacteria > Planctomycetota > UBA1135 > UBA1135 > UBA2386 > JAGQRA01. The sequence goes on from JANSXC010000006.1 coordinate 160,828, forward strand.
CGGCGCCAAGGGCTGACGGCCCACCCTCCCAGCCGGCGAGGCGGAGGGCTAGCGGCTGTCCTTCTTGACTTTGGCGGTCAGCCGCTTGAGCAGGTTGATTTGGCCCGCGTGGTAGAGATCGTGCGAAGCGGCGCCGAGCACGTAGTCGAGCACACGCCACGAACCGTGCTTGCGATCGAGTCGCTGCGGTTCGAGAGCGGCAACGACGGCGCGGAGTCGTTCGTGCTCCGCGTCGAGCAGCGCAATGTCCTCGCGCCAACCACGGTGATCGCACGTCGCGGGTAGCGCCGGGAAGTCGGCGGGACCGCGGGCGAACGAGCCGCGCCGTTCTCCGGTGAGACGGCGGCGCACCGTGTACTTCCAGTACGCGGCGTGCAGGACTAGCTGCCAGATGGAGTCTTGCGTTCCGGTCGGGCGCTGGGCGGCGCGCTTGGCAGTGACGCCCCGCAACGTTCCCCGCAGTGCGGTGCCGTGCCAGGACGGTCCGCGGTACGCGCGGTCGAGTTGATCGCGCAACATCGTGATCCGGGGATCGCTGCCGCGTGGGCCGGTGGGCATGTTCGCTACGATAGCCGGTCCGGGTTGACCAGCGACGCGCGCGCTCAGTCGACCGTTGGCACGCGGTCGGGGTTGCTGCGATGCTCGCCCTCGGGTGTCGGCTCGGCTGGGGTGGACTCGGACTCGTCGTCCTCGGCCGGGGGGGTCATGCGACTCGCGAGGCGGTCGAGGCGACTCTTTGCGAGACCCAGCATCTGCATGCCGCTGCCCGAATCGCCCTGCGACAGGGACTCGTCGGCGGTGCGCAGCGTGACGACGATGCGTTCGACTTCCTGGATGAGGTCGTCCGGCGGGTCTTCGGGCAGGTTGAGCAGGACGACGTCGAGGTCGGCCATCATGGCCATGACGCGTTCGCGGGCGCTCGCGGCACTCGTGTGCCGGCGCCCGTCAATCATGCGCAGGACGACCCGAGCCGTATGCGCGTCACGTCGCGTTGTCGAACTCTTGCTCACATGGCCCTCCTTCAGGCCGTGTCCTTCTTCGGCTCCCGGGGCGCGGCGCCTTGATGGGATCGTCTCCCATCGGGATCGGGAAACCACCGAGTCGCGTTCTGCAACTCCGTTCGCGTGCGGATTCCGGTTGCTCGGGATGTTGGCCGAAACACTGGTGTTCGTGACCCGATTTCGAACAAGGACGCACACCATGAATCATCGAACTCTCGTCTGCGCGCTCGTTGGCGCGCTTTTCACGGTCGGTATCTCGGCGCAGCAAGGGCAACAGCAGAAAGAGCGGCGCGAGCGCGTGACGAACGGGCAGCAGAAGCGCGCCAAGGTTCGGCCGGCTCCCAAGCCCGCGGGGGAACAGCGGGCGGGTCGCAGCGCCGGCAGAAGCGGCGGCCAGAGCTCCACCAAGACTGGAGTCCGTCGCGCCGGTGCCGAACAGGGTTCCGCGCAGCGGCGCGCGACGATGCGCCGCTTCCTGGAACGGCACCCCGGCCTGCGGCAGAAGCTCGAGCGTGCCGTCGATCGTGACGGCGATGGCAAGCTGTCGCTCGCGGAACGCGAGTCGTTGCGTCGGCTCGTCCAGCAGGAGATGGCGCAGGTGATCGAGGATCGCCGCGAGGACCGGCAGGACCGGCGTGAGGACCGGCGTGAGGATCGCAAGGAGCGCCGCGAAACCGTTCGTGAGAACGTGGAAGGCCGCATCGAGGGCCGCCGTGAGCGCCGCTCGGATCGCCGCGATGCCAGGCAGGAACGTCGCGAGGACGTTCGGGAGAACGTGAAGGAGCGCGTCGAGGACCGCCGTGAGCGCCGTTCAGATCGCCGGGATACGCGCCAGGAACGGCGCGAGGACGTGCGGGAGAACGTGAAGGGCAGGGTCGAGAGCCGCCGCGAGCGCCGTTCGGACCGCCGCGAGAACGTTCGGGGTCGCGTTCAGGAGCGCAGTGGCGCGGGCAAGGTCCAGAAGTCCCGGGAGCAGTCGCGCAGCAAGGCCCGTCAGAAGACGCGTCAGCAGATCCGCCAGAAGGGGCGCCAGAGTCGCAAGCGTCGCGACTGACCCTGTTCTCGGCGGCGCGCGCCCGCGATCATGAGCGGGATGCGCCAGGTCGAGAACCCGCCGAATCCGTGGCAGTCGGCGCACGTCGAATGGCTCGGGCCCGCGCCCGAGCTGGCACTCGAGGTCTATGAGGAGGACGCGCGAACGTTTGTCGCGTCGAACGACAGCCCGGACATCCCGTTCCGCTGGTCACTCAATCCGTATCGCGGCTGCTTTCACGGTTGTGCCTACTGCTATGCACGGCCGACGCACCAGTACCTCGGCTTCGGGGCCGGCACCGACTTCGAGCGTCGCATCGTCGTCAAGCGCAACGCGCCCGAACTGCTGCGCCGGCATCTGCGTAAGCCGTCATGGCGTGGTGAGAACCTCGTGTTCTCCGGCGTGACGGATTGCTATCAGCCGATCGAAGCGAGCTACGGTTTGACGCGGCGTTGTCTCGAGGTGTGCGCCGAGTTCCGGCAGCCGGTCGGGATCATCACGAAGGGGGCGCTCGTCGAGCGCGACGTCGACGTTCTCGGCGAGCTGGCACAGCACGGCGCGGCAACGGTGTACGTCAGCGTGCCGTTTGCCGACGAAGGTGATGCGCGCCGCATCGAGCCGTATGCGGGCTCGCCCGCGCGCCGATTCGCTGCGCTTGCGAGGCTCGCGGACGCGGGTGTGCCGACCGGCGTGTCGGTCTCGCCGCTGATCCCGGGACTGAACGATCATCAGGTGCCCGAGATCCTGGCACGAGCTGCCGATGCCGGCGCACGCTACGCGTTTCACATCTGGCTGCGGGTCCCCGCGGAGGTCGAGCCCGTGTTCCACGAGCGGCTGCGGAGCGCGTTTCCGGAGCGAGCCGACAAGGTGATGTCGCTGTTGGCGCAGACGCGCGGCGGTGCGGCCCGGGGCGGGGACAACGCCACGTTCCATCGGCGCATGCGTGGCGTCGGGCCGCGCTACCAGTTGATCCAGGATTTGTTCGAGCAGCGCGCGCGGAGTCTCGGTCTGCAGATTCGGCCCGAAGCCCCCACGGCGGAACGGTGACCGTTCCGCCGACCGGGACAGCAGCAGACGTTGTTCGGCGGCGATGGAGATGGGCGATGAAGGTGCGACTGTTGACGCTGTCGCAGCGCCAGCCGGATTGGGTGGCGCAGGGTGAGCGCGAATACTCCCGCCGGTTGCCGCGCGAGTGGGGCTTCGAGGTGCTGGAACTCAAGCCGGCTGCGCGCAGCAAAGGCACGTCGGCCGAACGTGTGAAGGAGGTCGAGGCCGAGCGCGTGCAGGCGACGCTGGCACGTTACTCACGACGGCCGTTGCTCATCGCACTTGACGAACGTGGTTCGAGTTGGTCGACGACGAAGCTCGCGGATCGACTCGGCGATTGGCAAGGCTCGGGCCGGGACGTCGTGCTGTTGATCGGCGGCGCGGATGGCCTCGCGAAGGATCTGCTCACGGCCGCCGACGAACGCTGGTCGCTGTCGCCGCTGACCTTGCCCCACGGGCTCGTCCGGATCGTCGTCGTCGAGCAGCTCTACCGCGCCGTGACGATCCGTACGGGACATCCCTATCACCGTTCGTGACGGCGGTGTCGGCGTGCCGGTTCGCGGCCGTCAGCCAACCGTGCCATTGTCCGTTGCGATGCCGGCCGCGGATTTTCGCGTCGGGTGCCGAAGAAGCCGGTGCCCAGGATGGAATCACGACCCGACAGCGAGGGGGTCGCGCCCACGGTCGCCGAAGAACACAGCGGCCTGCAGCGCGCTCTGCGGATCAGCTACGCCACGGCGATTGCCGGGTTCGTGCTCGTCGCGATTACGCCGTACGCGATGGTCCTGTTGATTCCGATCACGATCTACCTGGGTCTGGCGGTGCGTACGAAGGCGTTGGCCATCGCGGCTTCGGCGCAGGCGACCGTGACGCAACACGCGGTCGAGCGCGACGCGGCGATCGCGACTGCGGACACCAAGGCGCAGTTCCTCGCGAACATGAGCCACGAGATCCGCACGCCGATGAACGGCATCCTTGGGATGGCGGAGCTGCTCGTGCGCACGAGTCTCGATGCCGACCAGGAGCAGATGGCCTCGACGATCCAGTCGTCGGCCGACGCGCTGCTCAACGTCCTCAACGACATCCTCGACTACAGCAAGATCGAGGCCGGCAAACTCGAGCTCGAGAGTGCCGAGTTCGACCTGTGGCAGACGGTCGACGACTGCGCGGTGCTGCTGCACACGAAGGCGGACGAGAAGGGCGTCGAGCTGATGACGTACGTCGACCCGCGGATCCATCGCAGCCACTGCGGCGACCAGGCGCGGTTGCGCCAGATCGTTCTCAACTTCCTGAGCAACGCGGTGAAGTTCACGCTCGAGGGCGAGGTGCTGCTCGAAGCCGAGCTCATCGCGGAGGACGAGTTCACCCAGACCGTTCGCGTTGCCGTGCACGACACGGGAGTCGGGATCAGTTCTGCCGGGCTCGAGCGGCTGTTTGCGCCGTTCTCCCAGGCCGACGCCTCGACGACGCGGCGGTTCGGCGGCACGGGGCTCGGGCTTGCGATCAGCAATCGGCTCGCCGAGCTCATGGGCGGCGACCTCACGGTCGAGAGCGCCGAAGGCAAGGGTTCGAAGTTCGCGATCACGATCTGCCTGCCGCTCGGTGACCTCAGCCATTCGCGCGCTCGCGCGGCCGACATCGATCTGTCGGGACACGCAGTGTTGATCGTCGAGGACAATGCCACGGCGCGGCGCCTGATGCTGAATCAGGTGGCGCCGACGTCGATCGGTGTCGATGTCGCGAACAACGCGATCGCGGCGATCGAGGTCCTGCGAAAGGCCGCGTCCCGCGGGCGCCCCTTCACCATGGCCATTCTCGACATGACGATGCCGGGGATCGACGGTCTGCAGCTCGCGCGCGCGATTCACGACGACCCCGCGGTGCCGCAGCTGCCCATCGCGCTCGCGAGCGCGCTCAACGAACGGCCGGACCTGCTCGAGATGGCGGCGGCCGACGTGTTCCGTTGGCTCAACAAGCCGCTGTCCGGCGGTCGATTGCTGCAGCTCGTGCACGACATGGCGAGCATCCGCGGCGCCGTTCCCGCCGAGCGGCCACTCAAGGCGGAGGGGGAATCCGTCGAACCGCCGCCGATGATCCAGTCCGCTCACGTGCTCGTCGCGGAGGACAACGAGATCAACCGTCGCGTGCTCGCTGGCATGATGCGGAAGATCGGCTGCGAGGTGACGTTTGCGGTGGACGGACGCGAGGCGGTGCAGATCCTCGAGCATCACGAGTTCGACCTCGTGCTCATGGATTGTCAGATGCCCGAACTCGACGGTTTCGCGGCGACGCGGAGGATCCGCGCGCGCGGTGGGCGCTTCGCGACGATTCCGATCGTCGCGCTGACGGCCAACGTGATGCCCGCGGATCGGGAGGCGTGCCTCGAAGCCGGAATGAACGACTTCCTCGGCAAGCCGGTGAAGCTCGACGTGCTGCGCGCGGCGATCCATCGCTGGGTGCACGAGATCGACCAGGCCCAAATCGACTCGGCGCGACGGGAGCCCGTCGGTTGAGCGCCGAGTCCGGTATGACCGCGCGGTCGCGCGGCGCTGATCAGAGATCGTAGAACTTCAGGTCGTCGCCGGTGGCCTGTTTGGTCCACGCGTAGATCTGGCCCGCATGGCCCGAGAAGTGCTCGAGCACGTGCAGCACGGCGGATAGCCCGGTTTCCTCGAACTGTTGCTGCACGGTGCGTTCTCGCAGCCATTCCGTGGCCGGGAGGTCGTCGACGATTCGGCAGGCCTCGTCGACGACGGTAGCGAGGCGCTCGACCAGTTCGCTCCCGGTTGCGCCGCGAACGGCTGCGAACTCGGCATCGCGGTCACGGTCGTCGGCCCCTTCGCCGAATGTTGCATGAATCCACTGCCGCGTGTTGCCGGCGAGGTGCAGCAGCAGGTTGCCGACCGAGTTGCAGTTCGGTGCCGGGCGCTCCCAGACGCGGTCACCGAGGCGTTCGACGCACTGACCGATACGCGGCACATATTCGTCCTGCAGTCGACGGCGGAACTCGCGGGCAATGGCGGTGGTGACTTCGCCTACCGCGTCGTGGTCCGAGTCTGCGCCGGGCATGCGCCTATGCGACCTCGTCGCGTTCCTTGCCGGTCTTGCCGTGACGCGGTTTCGCGCTGCCCGGTTGTTCGGCACGGGACTCTTCGGCACGGGACTCTTCGGGGCGGGACTCGCCGCGGAGTCGCGCGATCTCCTGCTCGAGCAATGCGAGGCGTTGCGCCATCGTGCGGTTGCGGTGGGTGAGTCGACTCAGCCGGATCGAGAACTGCAGGCCGAGGATCATCAGGAACACGAACGCACCGAAGAACAGCGTCGACACGGTGCTCGCAGCGCCGATCCAGCGGCTGAGTTCGACGAGGCAACCCTCGTAGACCGCGAGCACGATGAGCAGCATCGCGGTGGACGCCCAGAACCACGAGTATTCCTCGCGCAGCTTGCGGCGGCGCACGAGTTCGAGGACGAGCAGCAGCGTGCCGACCGCCACGAGAATGGCGACGGTGCGCTGGCGTTCGGGCAGTGGCTCGAGTTCGACGGCTCCCGAGGCCAGCGGCGTCAGTGCCAGGCCGATGGCCTTCGCGGTGAGCGCCGCGATCACGGCAGCCTCGCGACGGTGTCGCGGCGACGCAGCGGGGTGGCGCGGCGCACCGGCAGGAGCAGGAGGGTCACGAGCATCTTGTAACCGTAATAGGCAACGCGCGCGCCGCGGTGCATCGAGACCCCGCCCTTGCGCTCGCGCATCGTGACCGGAACCTCGACGATTTTCATGCCGGCCTTGGCGTGCTGCACGAGCACATCGGCGTCCGGGTAGTCCTCGGGGAAGCCGTCGTTGGCCACCAGGGCGAGGGCGCGCGCCGAGAGTCCCTGGAAGCCGCTGGTCGGGTCCGTGATCGGGGTTCCGGTCCAGCGCGATGCCACCCATGCGAACAGCCGCGTGCCGACTTTGCGCAGCAGGCTCGATTTCGGGGGCGCGCCGTCCCGGTAGCGCGACCCGAGCACGACATCGGCGCCGCTGTCGAGGGCTGCCAGCAGGGGCGGCAGCATCCGGGGCTCGTGCTGGCCGTCCGCGTCCATCTGCAGCACGCGGCGGTAGCCGCGGCGGCGGGCCCAGCAGTAGCCGGTGTGTAGCGCGTTGCCGTAGCCGAGGTTGAACGGATGCACCAGGACCCGGGCGCCGGCGCGTGTCGCTTCGTCAGGTGTCGTGTCGCCGCTGCCGTCGTCGACGACCACGACGTCGATCCCGAGCCCCAGTCGTCGCACTTCGCGAACGACCTCTCCGACCCGCCCCGCCTCGCGGAACGCAGGAATCACCAGAACCGTGTCAGCTTGCACGCGTGGTCATCGCCCGGGCCGCTCGGCGCCGGGCACCCCCAGGCTACGGCGCAATCGGGGTGACTGGCCAGGAAGAATCGGGTTCCAGATCGGGAGCCGGCCTGGGATCCCGGCGATCGGGACCCCGGCGATCGGGGCCCCAACCTCGGTCCTACGACTCCCACTCGAAGTGGCCGGCCTCGTGCATCCGCTTCTTGACCTGCGAATGCGTGCCCCACTCGGGCACCTTGCCGTGCTCCTTCATGTCGCGGATCGCGGAATCGAACCACCACTCCTTCTCACCGAACGCGGGTTCGAGCTCGTCGAGCCAGCACGCCTGCTCGTCGTACTTGGCGAAGAAGATGCGGTTGACCCACGACGGATCACGGCCCTGCAGGAACTTGAGTGCGAAGACCCGCTCACCGTTGATTACGGTCGTGCCGTCGACGAGCACCTTACCCGGCGTGGCCGACATCGACGGACCGCGCACGGTGCGTTCCAGGCCAGATACCCGCCGGTAGGCGGCGCTGAAGATCTCGAGCGCCCGCGCGAGCGGCACCTCGAAGTACTGCTTCGGTCCGGTGTCGCGTTCGACGAACATGTAGTAGGGGATCGCACCGAGCAGCGCCTGGCGCTTCCAGAGGTCGGTCCAGACCTGCGGGTCGTCGTTGACGTGCTTGATGAGCGGCGCCTGGCAGCGCACGACCGCGCCGGTGTTGCGGATCGCCTGCACTGCGGCCTGCGCGGTCGGGGTCTCCAGTTCTCGCGGGTGGCTGTAGTGCGCCATGATCGCGAGGTGCCGGCCGGCGGCCTGGACCTCCTCGAACAGCGCCATCAGGTCGTCCGCGTCGGCGTCGGTCGTAAACCGTTGCGGCCAGTAGGCCGGCGCCTTCGTGCCGATGCGGATGCTGACGATGTGGTCGAGTTCCGCGCTCAGCAGCGGCTCGATGTAGCGCCGCAGGACCTTGGTCTTCATGACCATCGGATCGCCGCCCGTGAACAGCACGCTGTTCACCTCGGGGTGCTCCTTGAGGTAGGCGACGAGCGAGTCGGCCTCCTTGGCCGCGAACTTCATGTCGTCGAGCCCGACGAACTGGGGCCAGCGGAAGCAGTAGGTGCAGTACGAGTGGCAGGTCTGTCCCGCGGACGGGAAGAACAGCACGGTCTCGCGGTACTTGTGCTGCAGGCCGGCGAGCGGGATGCCGTCGACCTTGGGCACGTTGAGCTCGAGCTGGCCTGCGGGGTGCGGGTTCAGGCCCAGCTGGATCTCGCGGGCAGCGACCTTGATCTCGTCCTCGGGCTTGCCGGCGCGAATCAGCCCCATCATGCGTTCCAGGTCGGCCTCGCGGAGCATTCCCGGCTGCGGGAACGTCAACTGGTACATCGGGTCGTCGGGCGCCCGGTCCCAGTCGATGAGCTCATCGACGACGTAGTCGTTCACCCGGAACGGCAGCACGCGAGCGACGGCCTGCATCTGCAGCACCTGGTCACGCGAGAAGCGTTCGAGCTGGGGGATGCGGTCGAGGTCGCGGTGGGTGAAGACGCGGAACTTGCGCTGCGGAACTGAGATCGTCGTTGCCATCGGTTCTCCGAAAAAGGCGGCGCCCGCCGACGCCGAAAGGCCCGGGTAGAGAGGTTGCTGGTTGGCCAGCCAGCGGCCCCGGGCGGAAAAGCGGCGCTACATCATAGCGCATCCGGGCCGGGATCACCACCGATCGAGGCCCTCCGTACGCTAAGGCGGATTGCGTAAGCTGTTTGCTAGAGCGGCTTTGGGCGGGTGGTCACGACCACCTCGACGAAATCCAGATACAGCTCGGCCGGATCGCCGCGTTCGATCTCCGCAATTACGTTGAAGCGGATTGTTCGTTCGCGCGAGACGTGTCGCAAGCTGGCCGCCTCGAACAGCAGCGTCTCGAACTCGGTCGTCGTCGCCGGTTCGACCTCCACCGCGGTGTCGAAGCGGCCGTCCACCGGGTTGTACAGGGAGATCCGCAGCGCACTCTCGCCGCCCGTGCGGCTGACCCGGGCGCTGGCGCGGATCCGGTACCCGAGCACGTCGAGCCCGTCGTCGATGGGCAGCGCGTAGGTGCAGGTAACGCCGGCGACCTCGCTGTTGGCGGTGCGCCGGGTGCGCAGTGCGTAGGCGCTGCCATCCTCGAACTCGAGCTGGCTCAGTGCCCCGAACCCGAACGACCCCCAGGCGATCTCGATCTCGGCCTCGTCCAGCGGCAGGGTCATGGGGGCGTCGCCGCGCTCCCAGACCGGCATCGTCGGCAGGAAGTCGAGGCCCTCGAGGTCGTAGCGCTCGTCCGGCCAGACCAGGATCGGAGCCAGGACGCCCGGCGCGAAGAACGCCAGCCGGGCCCCGCTCCGCCCGAGCTCGGGCTCGGCGAGGCCGCAGTAGATCCGTTCGGCCGTCGGGGAGAAGCGCGGCAGCCGCAGTTCCCCGGCGGTCTCGAAGCGGAGCGTCTCGACCAGCGTCGGCAGGTCGACGAGCCGCAGGTTGTGCCGGCCGCCGCCGCGGCGCACGAACACGACGGACTCTCCGTCGGGCGCGAACGCGGGCTCGCGGTCGCCCTCGCCGGCCGCGGTGATCAGCGGCGCCGTCGTGAGCTGGGTCTGGCCGGTGCCGTCGCCGTTCACGAGCCAGAGCGTGTGCACGCCGCTGGCGTCACGGCGCGAGTAGACGACCCGGTCCGATGGCCCGTGCCAGTCGGCGGCGCCGTGCGACGCCCCGGTCAGCGGCGTGAGGAACTCGCGCGGATTCTTGCCATCCGGGTCCATGAGCCACAGCGCGGGTGTGCCGCCGCGATCGCTCGTGAACAGGATCGCATCCCCCGTGGGCGACCAGCACGGCTCGTCGTCGAGCCCGGTGTTGACCGTCAGCCGCTGTTCCGGCTCGGAGCCGTCGATCGTCGCGACGAAGAGCTCGCGGCTCTGCGGGTCGTCGAGCGTCCGCTCGCGCGCGAACACGACGAGGTTGCCGTCGGGGTGGATGCGGGCGCGGCGCTCGATGCCGTTCCGGTCCGCGATGCGCGCCGTGCCGAGGTTCTGCGCGGTGCGGAGGGCCATTTCGGTGAAGCCGAGGCGCTTGTCGACGCGCGAGCGGCAGACCAGCATGTCCGGCACGATCGTCACGCCGCCGAGCGGGCTGCCGCCGCCCCCGCCGCCGCCGCAGGCCGTCGCCAGTGCCGCCGCGATCAGCAGGGCGCCTCCGAGCGTCGCCCGGATCGGGCCCAGGGTTCTGGAGGTTCGGGCGCGGGCTCGGGACCGAAGCGGCATCCGTGCATCCTCGCCCGTTCGGGCTCGGCAGGCAACCGGGGACGGCCGGTCCATGGATTCGTTCTGTGAGCGGTTTTGATATGACGCTGCCGTGCGCGTCGACGATTTCGATTTCGAACTGCCGAACGAGCTCATCGCGACGGCCGCGGCCGAGCCGCGAGACAGCGCGCGGCTGCTCGTCTACGACCGCGCGAATGGGACGACGGCGCATCGGCGGTTCGCCGACCTCACCGAGTATCTGCGCGCCGGCGATCTGCTTGTGGTCAACGATACGCGCGTGATGCCGTGGCGGCTGCGCGGCAAACGGGCGACGGGCGGCGGCTGCGAATGCCTGATGCTGCGGCGCGATGGCGCCGTCGGCGAAGGCTTCGTCAAGCCGAGCAAGAAGCTCGCGCCGGGTAGCGTGCTTACGATGGAGGGCGGGGCGCTGACGTTGACCCTGCGCGAGTCGCTCGGCGGTGGGCGGTGGCGGTTCGACCTGGCAGTGTCGGGTGATGGGGTGGCCGGTTCGGACCCCGTCGACGCGATCGGGGCGGCGCTCGAGCGTTGTGGCCGGGCGCCGCTGCCGCCGTACATCACGCGCGATGGCAGCGAGGACGTGGCCGCGGATCGCGAACGTTACCAGACGGTGTTCGCCGCACGGGACGGCGCCGTTGCGGCGCCGACCGCGGGGCTGCACTTCACGCCGGAACTGCTCGAGCGTCTGGCGTCGCAGGGTGTCGAACGCGCGACCGTCACGCTCCATGTCGGAGAAGGCACGTTCGCGCCGCTGCGCGTCGATGCCGTCGAGGAGCACCGGATGCATGCCGAATGGTACGAATTGCCCGCCGCGACGGCCGCAGCGATCGCTGCGACCAGGGCGCGGGGTGGGCGGGTCATCGCGGTCGGCACGACGAGCTGTCGGACGCTCGAGACCTGTGGCGACGAGCATGGGGTGGTGCATGCCGGGCGCGGGGAGTCGTCGTTGTTCCTCTATCCCGGCAAGACGTTCCGCGCCGTCGATGCGCTGATCACGAACTTCCACCTGCCGCAGTCGACCCTGCTCATGCTCGTGGGCGCGTTCATGGGACGCGAACGGATGCTCGCGCTCTACCGCGACGCTGTCGAACGCGGCTATCGCTTCTACTCGTTCGGCGACGCGATGCTGTTGACGTGATACGCGGCCCGCATCACGGGGACAGTCGTTGCCGCAGTTCCCGGGTGGCGGCTGCCGGGTCCGGCGCGGCGAGGATCGCGCTGCTGACCGCGATCCGGTCGACGCCGAGTTCGAGCAGTTCGTCGAGGTTGGCTGCGGTGATGCCGCCGATCGCGTAGACCGGGGTGTCGCCCGCGGCGTCGAGTGCACTGCGGACCGCGGCGGGTGGCTGGCCTTGCGCGTAGCCCTTCGTCAGGGTCGGAAAACACGGGCCGAATCCGAGGTGGTCGGCGCCGTCGGCGAGCGCGCGCGCGATCTGGTCGTCGTCGTGGGTGCTGACGCCGAGCAGGCGGTCGCCAAGTCGGGCGCGAGCCTCCCGGGCGGGCAGGTCGTCCTGCCCGACGTGGGCGCCCGCCGCGCCGATTCGAACCGCGAGGTCGACGTCGTCGTTGACGATGAGTGGCACGCCGGTGGCAGCGCAGAGCTCCTGGCAGCGTCGCAGGCCGGCCGGATCCGGTGTCTGCACGCGCCACTGCACGAGGTCGACCCCGGCCGCGAGCGCCGCGCCGAGGGAGGCGAATGGTTCGCCCCGGCACAGCCGCGGCGTGAAGAGCAGGTAGAGGACGCGTTCTGCGAGCAGCATCGAGAGGCGCGAGAGCGTAGCCTGTCCGGCGTGTTCCCCGACTCGTTGCTGCTCAACCTCGCGCTGTTCGTGGCCGGGCAGGCGGCGGCGTGGTTCTACCTGCGCTCGGGGCGGCTGCTCGTCGGCGGCCTCGCGACCGCGGCGATCTGGATCGCAGCGGACTGGGCCGTCGTCGCGCGCTACGTGTTCGAGGACCTCGAACAGTTCCGCATTGCGCTGATCGCGATGCAGCTGGTCTGTGTCGGGATCGTTGGGTTGCTCGCGTTCGCCCAGTGGCGCCGGCGGTGGTCCGGTACCGCGAAGCGGCGTGCCGAGCTGTTCGAGGCCGGCACCGCCGCGTACCTCCGGGATGCCCACGACGAGGCGCGCGCGACGTATCAGCGGCTCGTGCGCTGCGACCCATGGGATGCCGCGGCCTGGCTCGCGCTCGGCAACGTGCACCGGCGCGCCGATCGCCGCAGCGCCGCGCGGCGGTGTTATCGGCGCTGTCTACGCGTGGATACGCAGCGTGAGTACACCGATCTTGCGCGCCAACTGAGTGGGCGTGGCTGATACGTCCTCGCGACTTTTTCGCGACATCGGTGGGAGATGACGGGCCGGTGACGTTGAGCGTTCTGTAGTTCCGGCACAACCTGAACCTCATCATGAAACGCCTCTCCGCAGCTCTCTTCTCCGCGTCCGCTCTGCTCGCCGGTAGTGCGCTCGTCGCCCAGGGCCCGCAGCCGATTCCGCCGTTGCCGCCGGCGCCCGTGCCGCCGCAGAACCCGATCACGCCGGCCAAGACGATCCTCGGCAAGCTGCTGTTCTGGGAAGAGCAGATGTCGACGGACAACCGCGTCGCGTGCGGCACCTGTCACACGTTCGAAGCGGGTGGCGGTGATCTGCGCCGCGCCCGGCACCCCGGTCTCGACGGCATCTTCGGCAACGCGGATGACAAGTTCGGTTCGCCGGGTATCCGCCGCAGCGACGCGAACAACGACTACATGCCCGACGGGGACTTCGATCTCGAGGTCCAGGTCACGGGCCGCGCGACGCCGACGATGATCACGGCGGCGTGGTTCCCCGAGTTGTTCTGGGACGGCCGCGCCGGACGCACGTTCCTCGATCCGGCGACCGGCCAGACTTCGATCCCGAATGGTGGCGCGCTCGAGAACCAGGCGATCGCGCCGATCCTCGCCGGCAACGAGATGGCGCACGATGCCCGCACGTGGGCGCAGGCGACGACCAAGCTCGTGGCCGCACAGCCGATGGCGCTCGCGACGAACCTGACGCCCGACATGGCGGCCGCGATCGGGGGCGGCGAGAGCTACCCCGATCTGTTCCAGGCGGCGTTCGGCACGCCGGCGATCACCGCCGAACGCATCGCCTATGCGCTCGCGACCTACCAGCGCACGCTGGTCGCGGACCAGACCCCGTGGGATCGGTTCAACGCGGGCCAGCAGAACGCTCTGACGCAGGCGCAGCGCCGCGGGCTCGGCGTCTTCACCGGTCCGGGACGTTGTGCGGTGTGTCACAGCGATGCGCTCTTCAGCGATGGCAGCTACCGCAACCTCGGGCTGCGGCCGATCGCCGAGGACAACGGTCGCCAGGGCGTGACCGGGCGCGTGCAGGATCGTGGCAAGTTCAAGGTTCCGAGTCTGCGGAACGTCGGACTGCGCCGCAGCTTCATGCACGACGGGCGCTTCCAGACCCTGCAGCAGGTCGTGCAGTTCTACGCCGGTCGCGGCGGTCCGTTCCTGGACAACAAGGATCCCGTGCTGAACCAGATCGGCTTCCCGCCGCCCGCTGGCGCGGACCTCGAGAACTTCCTGCGGAACGCGCTCACCGATCCGCGGGTCACTGCTGGCACCTTCCCGTTCGATCGCCCGACGTTGCGCTCGGAGCAGTTGCCGCCCGCGGGTGACATCTACGGCGGTCCGACGGTCGGCACCGGCGCGGTGTTGCCGCGCATGATCGCGGGCGTTCCCGCCAACGTCGGCAACTCGCAGTTCAAGGTCGGCATCCACCAGGCCCGCGGCGGTTCGCTCGCGGCGCTGCTCGTGACGCCGTTTCAGGGCCTCAGCGTCGAGTTCGGCGCGACGGTGCTCGTCGATCTCGGTAGCTCGGCGGTGTTCTTCACGCCGCTCGGCGGTGCTGCGGGCGCCCCGGGTGCCGGCTACGGCACGCAGCAGTTCCCGATCCCGAACGACCCGGGGCTCGCGGGCCTGACCGCCTACACGCAGTGGTTGGTCTTCGACTCCGGTTCGGCCGGCGGCTTCGCGGCGACCGAGGGCGCGCGCGTCGATCTCTTCTGATCGACCGGCGCGGCGGTGGTAGGGAGATTCGCCGGGGGAGCTGGCGGAGTTCGGGCTCCTGGCGGTCGTTGGCTGGCAGCGCGCTGGCGGGTGCCGGCGCAACTTGCCAATGACCACCACGCGACGTTCGTTCTTCCGTTTCCTTGGATCACTGCCGGTTGGCGCCTGGGGCGTCTCTTCCTGGCTGCAAATGAACGGCTCAGCCGGACGTGACTCGCGCGGATGTGATTCGCGGTCCCAGGATCCGGCCCAACAGGATCCGGCCCAACAAGATCCTGGGGTGGGCAAGCCGGGTCGCGAGGCGCTGGACGAAGCGCTCGAGATGCTGGCGCCGTACGGGCCCAGCTATCGCGGTGGGCTGTCGAACCATGGTCCGATGACGGCCGAGGCACTCGTCAGCCTGGGGCGGCACGATGCCGTGATCGACTGGGTGAAGCGCTACCGTGCCCGGCTCGAGGACCCGTTGAAGCCGCGGGCGCGGATCGCGGCGCCCAAGTGGCGCGAGGCGCTCGGGGACCGGTCCCGGGGCGGCGATTGGGAGCAGTGGTTCCAGAACGAACTCGCCGAGTCACCATGGCGGGAGGTCGTGGCGCGGTGGGTGCCTCGGCTGGCGCCCGGGATGGCCGCGGCGGGGTTGCACGGGGTGATCCGCGCCGGTCACGCCGTCTGCTCGATCGCGGTGGTCGAGAACCCACTGCGTCGCGCAGAGTTGGCGCGGGCGCTGGCGTACTGGGCCACGGAGTACCTGGAGTTGCCGGGGCGGTACTCGCGCCCAGGCAAACTCGCGCCGGCGAGTGCGCTGGCCCACGTCCCGCGACTGCCGGACGATCAGCGGCTTGGGCGTGGTTTGATCTCGACCGAGTTGCGGGACCTGATCGGCTTCGAGGCGTTTCCGGCCGTCATCGATCTCGTCGACCCGTCCGCGGGTTCACCGACGTTCTTGTCTGATCTGATCGCGACGTTCGCGGGCACCTTCACCAACACCACGGTCAAGTCGTTCGACTTCCTGCATGCCGTCACCGGTGCGGCCGCGGTGGCCGAGCTCACGCCCTACGTTGCCCCCGCCGATCAGGCTGGGGTCAAGGCCTGCATCTGGCAGGTCAATGGTGCGCTCTTCGCCAGGTACAGCCGGCCGGGACTCGATGCAGCCGTCGAGCCTCGCGAGTCCGCCGACTTCGAACGGTTGGCGAAGCTCGCGGTGGCGAGCGGTGACGAGCACACGATCAAACTCACGGCCGCGTGCCGGCGGGAGTGGCAGCGCAACCAGGATCACCGACTCCTGACCGCGACCGCGAAGCGCGTGTCGCGCTGACCGGCGTGTCGTCTCGATTCCTGGCCGGTCTCGATCAGAAGCCGAACGGGTCGGGTCGATCGTCCGGCACTTCCACGCGCACCCGAGCCCACCAGATCCGGCCGCGATCGTCGAACTCACGCACCAGCGCCAGCATCAGCCGCGGGTCGGGCGCCACCTTGCCCGCGAAACGTTCGGTACCGTTGACGACGATCCGCACGGGTGACGCGAAGTCGATCATGTCGGGGTGCAGGTAGACGGCGAGCTCGCGGACCTGATCCGTCGTGATCTCGAACCGGTTGTCGCCGGCGTAGCGCGCATCCGCGGTCAGCGCGCCCTTGTGATCCGGTCGCGGCGTGAGCTCGAGCCAGTGGCGCAGATTCCACCGCAGCGGACGATCCTCGTGGCGGACCTCGTGCTCGGGCCAGCCCTTGATGCCCCACGTCCGCGTGAACTTCATCGCCCCGCCCGCCCGGATGTAGACCCGTGCGGGCCTTGGGTCTCGCGGATGGTCCGCGAAGAAGCGCGCGACCTTCGGCAGTTCGTCGGCATAGATCTCGTGGCCGCCGTCCTTCTCGACGAAGACCCAGTCGAGCTCGTGTTCCTTGGCCCAGGCGGCGTTGGTGCGACTGTCCTTGTCGATGCCGTACGGCTCGCGCTTGCCCCACGTCACGTAACCCGGCACCGCCAGCAGGTTGGCGATCGAGCGCTTCGCGACGAAGTCGTAACCGCCGCTCTGCGGCGAAACCGCGGCGAAGCGATCGCCGATCGTCAGCGCACTGCGGAACGCCATGTGGCCGCCCATCGACTGGCCGGTGACGTAGATGCGGTCCGGGTCGATGTGCAGCCGCCGCTGCAGGTCGGAGATCACCGACAGCGCGATCGAGTTGCCGATCTGCCCCCAGCCGCGCGAGCTCGCGGGCGCGACGACGATCGCGCGCAGGTGCTTCGCCATCGCCGGCGCGTAGGCGCGCAGGTAAGCCTGCGCCACCCGACCGGCGCGCCCCGGCGACATCGACGAATTGCCACCGTGCGCGACGAACACGAGTGGCGCGGCCCGGTCGGCGCGATAGCCCTTCGGCACGAACAGGAAGTAGCGCGTTGCGTAGTCGACGTGATAGCACTCGACCTCGTGCGTCGTTGTCCGACCGACGAGCGCCTCGGCGGACGGATACTCGTGGCGCGGCGCGCGCAGTGCGGTCTCGAGCTCGGCTGGCGTAACGACGCCGAGCTCGCGCAACTCGGCGAGCAAGGCATCGACGCGCTCACCGCCCGCGTGCAACGCGCCGTCGTGGCGCGCGTCGAGGAAGGCGTCGATCGCTTCGCCGGGGCTCCTGGCGGGGTGGTCGGACTGGGCTGACTCGGACTGGGTCGACTCGGACTGGGCCGAGATGCTGGGGCCAACCGCGAGAATGCCCGCGAACGCGAGCCCGGGCGCAAAGCGGGGGAATGCGCAAGAACGGCGATCGGTTGCGGGCATCGTCGCCAAACTGTGCCACATCCCTGCGGAATCTGCTTCGATCACGACCACCGATCGGTTGAGCGGGGCGCCACCGATCGGACGCTCCATCCATGACCCGACCCAGCTGGACCGCACCTGCCGGCATCGCCGGACTGATCTTCGACTGCGACGGCACGCTCGCCGACACGATGCCGGCGCACTTCCGCGCGTGGACCGCGATGCTCGCGCCGTTCGGGATTCCGTTCCCCGAGCCGCGGTTCTACGCGATGGGCGGGATGCCGACGGATCGCATCATTCGCGCGCTCGCTGCCGACGCGGGCGTCGAGGTGACCGACGTCGCGGCGATGACGGCCGAGAAGGAGCGGCTGTTCGTGCAGAACATCGACGCGGTCACGCCGATCGTGCCCGTCGTCGACGTCGCTGCTGCGCACCGCGGCCGCCTGCCGATGGCGGTCGCCAGCGGCGGCTACCGCGCCGTCGTCGGGCGAACGATCGACCGCCTCGGCCTGCGGGACTGGTTCGTGACGATGGTTACCGCCGAGGACACCGAGCGCCACAAGCCGGAGCCCGATGTGTTCCTCGAAGCGGCCCGCCGGCTCGACGTCGCGCCCGCCGAGTGCGCGGTGTTCGAGGATACCGACCTCGGCCTCGAGGCCGCGCGGCGTGCCGGGATGCTCGGCATCGACGTCCGGCCGTGGGGCAAGAAGTGAGGCCGGGCTGCCCCCGCCAGAATGGGGGGCTGGTCAGGCCTACAGCCCGAACCGCAGCTCGACGCCGTTGCTCGACGTTGCGCCGAGTGGGGTGAGCGCGGCGGTCGGGTCGTAGCAAGCGGACTGCGCAATCACCCGGGCGCCGGGGAAGTTCGGCACGTTGAACGGCAGCGTGACCGACGTCGCGCCCTGCGGGAAGAACAACAGCACGGCGAGCTGGTCGTTGAACTGGAAGCACCCCGGCATGCCGAAGCCGGTGAGGTCCATGCCGGGATCGAACTTCTGAAAGCCGAGGAGCAAGCCGCCGAAGATCGCGGTGCTCGTCATCTCCGACGTCGTCAGGTTGATCGTCGTGTTGATCACGGGCAAGTCCGATGCGGTCAGCGTCAGCGGCGCGAGGTCCGCGGTCGCGGTGGCGATCGTGCCGGTGGCCAGCGTCGTGGTGAGGTCGGTGCTGCCGCCGTCGAGTGATGGCCCGCCCGGCGTGTAGCCGATCAGCCAGCCATCACCACCGGGCCAGGTGCTGACGCTCGTGGTATCGAGCGCGCCGAATACGAACGCGACGTTGCCCGTCGTGCGATCGAACTGGAACTGGAACGTGCTCGGCGTCGTGCCAGGGGTCTGGCCGACGTAGCCGACGACCGCGTCCCAGGTGATGATCGACAGGTTGCCGATCTCCTCGAAGAATACGCCCCCGCTGGCCGGGTCATCGGGGATGAGGTCGTGCCAGATGGCCCACGTCGTGCTCGGCCAGCCGAGGAACTCGGTCGGGGTCGGCGAAAAGTCGAACGCGGCGTTGTTCGAGGCCGTCGAGAGGATGCCGTTCGAGGTGACGTTCAGCGTCGTCGTCGAGCCGCCGGGGAACGCGAGCGCGCTCGCGAGTGTGATCGTAGTTTCCGCGTCGTCCGCGAGGTTGAGGTTGGCCGCAGCGCCCGTCGGCGCCACGAAGGTCGTGGTGCTCGTCGTGACGAGGTAACCGTTGCCCGTGAACAGCATGTCGAAGGCCGAGTTCGACAGGTCGATGCCCGGCGTGTTCTGGAACCACTCGTAGAACGACGTGTAGCCGCCGACGCAACCGCGGCCGAAGTTCGCCGTTGTCGCGCAGCCACTCAGCGCAGTGAGATCGAAGCCGCCCGAGCCGTCCGGCGCCCAGTCGATGCCGCCGTCCGTGATGGGCGCGGGGCTGCCGACGAGGTCGTGATCGTGCAGCGTCGCGTTGCCCGCGGTCTGGATCGGCAGCGCGGCGAGTGACACGGCGTTCTGCGAAACTCCGTTGCCCGGGCTCGCGCCGATCAGCCACGGACCTGAGTTCTGGGACAGATTGCTGTCGTAGCTCGTGCGGATCGCGCCACCGTCGACCAGCACGAGTTGGAACGTGTGCGGCGTCATGCCCTGGTACTCGAACACGTCGAGCCAGGTGATGACCGCGTAGGCCGGATCGTTGCCGCTCGCGGGCACCGCGTTGAACCAGACGTTGCCGCTGCCCGGCGCGTCGGGCTCGAGGTCGACCCAGAACGGGCAGATCCGTGCGAACGGATCGGCGACCAGGGTCGCGGGGTCCGGATCGAAGTCGGCCTGGCCACCCGTGGCGCCGAGCGTGATGTAGCCGTTGTCACAGACCTGGATGTCCGTGTAGGTCTGGCCACCGTAGGCGAACGAGAACCCGAGCCCGAGCGGCGCCGAGATGTCCTCGTCGATGAGGTTGAGGTTGGTGCCGAGGTTGGGGTTCCAACACGGCAGCGAAGACTGGGCGGACGCCACGCTGCCCAGCGACGTGACGATCAGGGACGTGACAGCGAGCAGCGCGTGCGCTGGCAGGGAGAATCGATTCATGGCGAGTGAGCCGCGGGCCCGTCGTGGGGTCATCGGGTGCCGGGGGGGGGCGACCGCAGAAGCATACCGCCCGCGTCGGTTCGACGGGCGCTCACGCGCCGCTGACATCGAACTCGAACGCGCTGCGGTAGTCGGCGTGCCGCTGCAGGTGCTCGACGAGTCCCAGCAGATCGGGATCGTTCGCGAGCGTCGCGCTGTCGCCGATCACGGTCAGATGACGTCGGGCCCGTGTCAGCGCGACGTTGAGGCGCCGCAGTTCGCGCAGGAAGCCGACCTCACCGTTTTCGTTGCTGCGTACGAGCGACACGACCGTCGCTTCCTTCTCGCGACCCTGCAGCGCGTCGACCGTCCCGATTTCGATCTTTTCCGGCAGCGCCCGCCGCAGCAGCTGCACCTGCGCGTTGTAAGGCGTCAGGACGGCGATCGCGTCCGCCGCTACGCCGGCGTCGAGCAGTTCCGCGACGACGTGTCGGACGAGCGCGACCTCGCCCGGGTTGGCCTTCGAACCGTCGTCGTCGCCCGGGGTCTCCTCGTGGCCGCAGCCGGCGGTATCGAGGAAGCGCAGCGGCGTCACCGTCCATTCGCCTGCCGCGACGTCCGGCAGATCCGTGAGCTGATGCTCCGCGACGGCGGGGGCGGCGCGCAGCGTGTCGCCGTAGAAGCGGTGCGCGGGCCAGCTCATGATCGCCTGGTGCATGCGGTACTGCATCGTCAGCTGCCGCGCGAATGTCTCGCGGTGCTCCGAGTCGATGAGGCGTTCGAACAGCGTCGTGCCGAGGCCGCCGCGTTCGGCGCGGTCACTGAGGATCGTCGGGCCGAGCTGGCGATGGTCGCCGGCGAGCAGCACGCGCCGCGTGCGTGTCAGTGGGATCCAGCACGCGGCCTCGAGGGCCTGCGCGGCTTCGTCGATCACGAGCTGATCGAACACGGTCGTCTGCAGCAGCCGATCGGCCGCGCCCGTCGTCGTCGCGAGCACGACCTCGGCACCGTCGACGATGCCGCGCGTGATCGCGGACTCGAGCTGTCGCAGTTCGCGGCGGCGGGCGCGGACCTCGTTGCGGGCGGCGGCGCGATCGCGGCGGTTGGTCGCGCGATGCACGGCGCGCAGACCCTGCTCGACTTCGCGCCGCACGGTCTTGAGCAGCTTCTGCTCGGGCGCGTCGTCGATCTGGGCCGCGAGCGTCGCTCGGATCACGCGGTCGCTCACGCGGGCGGGATGGCCGAGCCGCACGATGCGAACGCCCGCGGCCGCGAGCCGTTCGGCGAGGTTGTCGACCGCGACGTTGGATGGTGCGCAGGCGAGCACGCGATCGCCGCGCGCGATGACCTGCCGCACGAACTCGACGACCGCGGTGGTCTTGCCCGTGCCCGGCGGGCCGTGCAGCAACGCGACCTGTTCGGCCGCGAGCGCGTGCGTGATTGCAGCGCGCTGGGAGTCGTCGAGCGCGTCGTCGAAGAACGTCGGTTCGCCGAGCCTGCCGACCTCTGGAGCGCGTTCGCCGCACAGCACCTCGACGAGTCGCCGCCGTTCGGTGTCCGGATCGCGCTCGAACTCGTCGATCGCTCCGCGCAGCCGCTGCCACGTCACGTCGGAGGCGAGTCGATCGAGGCGTACGAGCGTCGGCAGCTCGGCGTCCTCGTCGTCGAGTGTGATCGTCAGCGAGTCGCGGCGTACGCGCGCGACGACGCCCGTCGCCGCGGGTTCGCCATCGCGGTTCTGGCGCAGCGCGACGAGGTCGCCGGGGCCGAGGCGATGCGCGGGCAGCGTCGCGTCGCGGCTGCTCGCGAGCACTGCCTGCAGGGCGCCGCCGATGCCGGGCAGCAGATCGCGCACTTCTAGTCGCAGCAGCGTGGTGCCGCGGGCGACGAGTTCAGCGTCCGAACGCTCTCGTGCCAGCCGTTCACTGGCCGCCCGTTCGGCCTGCTGTTCGAGCGCGAGCAGCTCGCGCTGCCGGGCCGCGAACTCGGGGCGTGAACCGATCCCGTCGTTTGCACTCATCGCTGGCTGGTCTGAGTTGCCGGGTCTCGGCTCACTTACCCGGAATCACGATCGTGTGCGGCTCTTCGTCCGCGACGATCTTGAACTCGGCGGACTCGCGCTTGCCGGTCTTGAACTTGGCTTCGTAGTACATGTGCGGCAGGTCGAGGAACGCGCAGTGGAAGTTGCCCTCGGCATCGGCGCGTACGGCGTCGAGCCAGCGCCAGTTCAGTGAGTTCGCGATGATCTCGAGGTCCGGGCGCAGCGGCACGGACCGGTACGTCGAACTGTGGCAGTCGAGTCGCGCGAATGCCACGGGCTGACCCTGTTCATCGACGACGCGCCCGGTCATCGCGGGCATCGGCGCGAGCTGGAGTTCGAGCTCACGATCCGTGAGTGAATCGATCTTTTGATGCGCCATGCCGCGGGCGTTGCGCGCGAATACCAGCCAGTCGCCGGCCTCCAGCCGCACGGTCAATCGACCGGCACGGTCGGGCACCGCGGATGGCGTCCACCAGCTGCACTCGGGTTCGCCGCGTCGGCTGACGAAGAGCACGCGGGTGCCGGTCGCCGGGCCGCGGCTACCGTCGGTGATGCGCAGGGTCACGGGGTGGGTGCGATCGAGGTTCCAGGCTGCGCCCTTCTCGCGATCGCCGTCCGTGGCAATCGACCGCGGGTGAAACATCAGAACGTTCGGTGGTGCCGTGCGCCGATCACGATCGGACAGCGCGGCGATGGTTCCGGCGTGGGGCCGCGGCAACAAGAACGCGCGCTTGCTGTGATGCGGCAGGCCCGGGACCACGAACCGCCCCTGCTCGTCGGTCTCGACGTCGTAGAACAGGAAATCGTGGATCGAACCGTTGTTCTTCTTGGCCGTGATGAACGCGTCGGTCGCGAGCACGAAGGGCAGGCCCGCGTTGCCCTTGCCGTTGACCTGGCCCTGCAGTGGCGCTGCGGGCCGCATCTTCAGCTGCAGTTGTTCGAAGCCGACGCGTTCGATCTCCTGACCGTCGGTGAACGGCTCGCGCCGGAAGCCGGCATGGCACGTTGCGAACCCGGCCTTCTGCGCGAGCAACGTGATTTGCTGCCAGCCGCTCGCCTTCACCGGGTCGCTGCGCGCCGAGACCTTCGCTAGCAAGCGTCCGTCGCCGTCGGTCTTGCCGAGGTGTCGCGTGGCGTAGCGGCTGCCGGACTCCGGCGAGTAGAGATCACCGCCGCCCCAGTTGGTCTGGACGCGCAGGACGACGTCGACGTCCGCAACCGGCTGGCCGTCCGGCGTTGCGGCGAACAGCGGGATCTCCCGCGGCGGATCGATCTTCTGGCTCGGGCGTGGTGCGGCCGGTTGGTGGCGGAAGTGGTCGATCACTTCGCCACGCGCGTCGCAGACCACGCCCGTGCAGAGGTCGGCGGGCAGCGCCGGCACGCGTACCCAGGGTGAGTCGTCGTCACTCGGTTCTGGCGGGCGGGCGTCCGTCTCGACCGCGGTCGGTTCCCCGGGAACGGGCACGCCGGCGACGAACCAGCGCACGGTGAACGGGCCGTGGTCCTGCCAGGCTTCGAGGCCGGTGAGTCGTACGATGGCGTTCGACGTCCTGCGAACCGCACGGATTTCCTCGACGGCCGCGACGTCGGTCCAGACGACGTCCGAAGCGAACGCCGGCGCGCCGTTCTCGCTCACGGTGGCCCAGGCGCAGTACTTCGCGCCGGTCCAGAGCTTCACCCGATAGCGGCCGCGGGCGTCGGTCATCACGGTGACATGGTCCGCCGCCGGGCCCGTGCTGGCGCCGCGCGCGCGGTGCACGAAGCAGACCGTCGCGTTCGCGATGGGCCCGTCCCGACCGACGACCGTACCGACGGTCGTTCGGCGTGGCAGTTCGTTCGGCGTCGCGTCGGCCTGGGCGAACGCGGTGGGGGCAACAAGCAGCAGGGTCGCCAGGATCGGTCGGGTCAGCAGCGCGAGCGCAGAACACGGGCGGAGCATTGGCCCGACTATAGAACGCACGGCGGTGTGATCGGCGGCCAAAGCCCCAACGCCAACGACCCGCCGGCGGGGGCCAGCGGGTCGCGTGCGGGGATCAGGGATTGGGGTGCCGCGGGGGCGGCTGGGGGTGAGGGAGAGGGCAGGGGGCGGAGGTCGGGGCGAACCTCCAGGGGGTGGGGCAGGGGAGAGGGTCGGGTGGGAGAAGCCCGAGGGGTGGGATCAGGAGGCCTGCCACTTATGACGCTGGACGCGCTGCTGGAACTGCTCGGAGTCCTCGCGGCTGAAGAGCCGAACCCGACCACCGCAGTCGACGCAGTAGGAGTGGTTCACGCTCATCATGAAGCGGACGTAGGTCTTGCAGTCTTCGCAGAACTTCTTCTCGTCGTAGTAGTCGCAGTTACCCATCGTTCAGTCTCCCTTGTGTTCTTGGCGGCGGTCGGTTGCAGGTCAGGTCGGTGTCCGACGGTGAAGAGCAATTCGCTTGCCAAGTGCGGAAACGGGCAGTGGTTTCGAGGGCATCGTTCGGTGTTATCGACGCTTCGCGCTGGAGGCGTGAGATCTGCCTGCTGGCGCCGTGGACCTCGGACCGTCGCGTTGCAGCGACGACTGCGGCATGCCCTGGGAGCGCCGTAGGGCGCTCCGCCCCTTGGGATCGGATCCTCCGGCCACGGTCGCGATCAGCAGACCGTCGCGTATTCGCGACCGGCCCGGCTACGATCGTGGGCCGAGAACGAACGGACCCGTTCGTGAGTCGAGTGCGACCGATAGTTGACCGCGAGAAGTGGCCGAGGACGACGGTTGTCGGCGGGAGCGTCCTGCTGGTGGCTGCGGTGTTGTTCTTCGCCTTCGGTGGCTGGGGCAACCAGGACCTCGCGTTCTACGTGAACTACCGCGATCACTCGGGGCCGGTCAACGGTTCCGGGGTCATGGATTGGCGCTTCGTCGACGGCAGTAAAGAACGTGGCAGGGTGCGAGTCACGATCGTGGATGGTGTCGGGGTAACGAGCTTGCCCGTCGCGTGGCAGAAGGTGGAAGTGACCCAGGCTCTGCTCACGACCGTCGCCGGTGAGATCTCATCGCGAACCAGGTACGGTGACGAAGAGCTGACGCCGATCGCGCACGACCTGCAGTTCGAACTGGCCGAAGCGGCGATGCCCGCGATCCGAGAACTCGACGACGGGCGAGGTCTCGACCGGCCGCTGAAGCATCGCCGGCGCGGCATCCTCCTATGCGTCACATCCGCTTGTACTGCGGCCCACTCCCACCCTCACGCGGCGTCCAGCGCGGCCCGATCACATCGGTCGCCTTGCAGTCGACGCAGTTCGGCGCGTTGATGCGCAGCTGGCCGTCCTCGACCTCGTAGACGCCCGCGGGGCACATCGCGGCGTACATCTCCGCGACCTCGGTCGGGACCGCGTCCTTGGGCAGGATGTGCGGCGGGATGTCGTCGCGGGTGGCGTTGCCCGACTTGTAGACCGCGTCGACCTTGCTGAACGTGAGTTCGTTGTCGGGGACGAACGGTTCGGGCTTGGTGACGGCCTTCGAATCCGCGGCGTCTTCTTCGACGGGGATGCGGTTGCCGAACAGGATGCCGCCGCTGACGGTCATGAGGCCGGCCTTGAACGCGCCCTTCCAGAACCCGCTCTTGAATGCGAGGCGCATGTTGCGGGTCTTGTGCATGTCCTTGGTGATGTAGCTGTCGTTGACCAGGCGGTCGTACTCGGCCAGCGAACTCGCGGAGGTGTCGCCGCGCTTGAGCGCCGCGAAGATCGCGCGCGCGGCGTAGATGCCCGACTGCGCGGCGTAGTGGATGCCCTTGAGCGACGGCACGTCGACGAAGCCGGCCGAATCGCCGAGCACGACGCAGCCGTCGCCCGAGCGCCGTTCGGCGAGCGAGTAGTAGCCGCCCTCGGGGATGCACTTCGCACCCCACTCGAGCAGCTCGCCGCCCTGCAGGTATTCCTTCACGAACGGGTGCAGCTTGAGGCGCTGCGTCAGTTCGTGCACGTCGAGCGTCGACTGCTTGTAGTCGAGGCCGACGACGAGCCCGAGCGAGATCAGGTCGTCGGCGACGGGATACATCCAGCTGCCGCCGAACGCGTCGCGCGGCAGCGGCCAGCCCAGCGTGTGGATGACCTTGTCCAGCGGCTTCTTGACCTGCCACAGTTCCTTGACGCCGAGCGCGTAGATCTGCGGGTTGGGCGAGCCGACGTTCTGCCAGTCGAGCCAGGTCTGCGTCAGCATGCCGCGCACGCCTTCCGACAGCGCGGTGACCTTGGCCGTGAGGTCGGCGGCCGGTTCGTGGCCCGAACCTGGGTTGCCGTCGCGATCGAGACCGACGGGCACCGTGCGCACGCCGAGCACGCGCTGGTCCTCGACCAGCAGGCTCGCCGCCGGGAAGCCCGTGAAGATGTTGACCCCGAGCTCCTCGGCCTTGCCGCCGAGCCACTGGCAGACCTCGCCGAGCGAAGCGACCCAGTTGCCGTGGTTCTTCATCGTGGGCGGCGTCGGCAGCCGGCGGGCGCCGGTCTGGCTCAACATGTAGACCGCTTCGCCCGTGACCTGCTTCTGGAACGGCAGATCCTTCTCGGCGATGTCGGGGAACAGCTCGCGGAACGGCTTGGGGTTCACGACCGCGCCCGACAGGCTGTGCTGACCGAGTTCCGCGGCCTTCTCGAGCACGCCGATCTCGACTTCGCCGATCGCGTCGTCACCGCCCTTCTCGTTGTCGGCGGCGACGAGTTTCGCGAGTTCGATCGCGCCGCAGAGGCCGGCCGGGCCGCCGCCGACGAACAGCACGTCCATCGGCACGGCTTCGTCGCTCGGCGCCTCCTTCAGCAGGATGCGGTCCTTCGGGAGCGGGGCCTGATGGGCGAGAGGGGTGATGGCTGCCATGGCCCAAATCTCGGCCGGGTCGGGTTCGATTGCCAGAGTTCAACGGCAGAGTTTGCGCGGTCGGCTTCGCGGAACGGTCGGCTACTGCCCCGTATCGGCCTGGGCGTTGGCGATCTCGCTGCGCACCTGGGCGTCGGTTTCCCGCGCCAGCGCCCCGGCGAGAGCGGGGTGGCGGCGATCCAGCTGCCCGATCGCCCAGGCGGCGTGACCGCGCACGACCGGATCCGCGTCGCTCAGTGCCCGCTCGAGGCCCGGCAGCGCGGCGTCGTCGCCGCGGTTGCCCAGCACGATCGCGGCGTTGCGGCGCAGCCCCGAGCGCGTTGCGCGCCGCATCGCGGTGCCCGTGAACTCGGCGTCGTAGCGGGCTTCGTCGAGCTCGAGCAGGTCGACGAGTGTGTAGGTCTCGACGACGCGGTGCGGCTGCAGGTCCTGGGGCCGGGCGTCACCGGTCCGTGTTCGGTTCTGGCTGTGTTTCGTGAACGGGCAGACCTCGAGGCAGATGTCGCAGCCGAAGACCCAATCACCCTGCGCCGCGCGCAGTTCGGGCGCGAAGAAGCCGCGGTGTTCGATCGTCGTGTAGCTCAGGCAACGGCGCGCATCGACCTCGAACGGTGCCGTGATCGCGCCGGTCGGGCACGCGTCCAGGCACGCGGTGCACGTCCCGCAGGTGCC
Organism: bacterium; assembly: GCA_024743115.1. Classification (GTDB taxonomy): domain Bacteria; phylum Planctomycetota; class UBA1135; order UBA1135; family UBA2386; genus JAGQRA01. The sequence continues at coordinate 188,402 of JANSXC010000006.1, forward strand.
CGTCGCCGGCGGATCGGGCGGCAGCTCGAGGCCCGTGAGCAGTTCGCCGAGCAGCAGGTAGGGGCCGCGGTCGGGTGAGATCACCATCGAGCTCTTGGCCAGGAAGCCGATGCCGGCGCGGACCGCGAGCGCGCGTTCGAGCACGGGCAGCGCGTCCGTGCCGCCGTTCATCGTGCCGCGCGGCACGCCGGCGTCCTCGAGGCGGCTGCGCAGCTTCTTGACCCGTTTGCCGAGCCACCGGTGGTAGTCGCGGCCGACGGCGTAGCGCGCGATCCGGCCGCCGCCCGGCAGCTCGCCGGGTGGGCCGCCGTAGTCCGCGGCGACCGCGATCGTGGACTTGACGCCCGCCCGCCAGCGGTCCGGCGCAACGAGTCGTTCGCGGTTGTTGTGGAGATATGCCATTTCGCCGTGCCGCCCGGCCTCGAGCCAGCGCAGGAAGTGCCCGGCGTGCTCGCCCGGGTCCGCCGGCCCGAACCGGACCAGCTCGAACCCGAGTTCGGTGGCCAGTTCGCGGATCGAGTCCGGGCTCAACGGGGGGCGGGGCACGGGTCCGATCCTACCCATCCGGCCCGCTCAAGACCGAGAGCGCGAGTGGTCGATGGCATCGGCATGTCCACGACGGGATCGGATGTTCGCGATCGAACGGTCGCCAACCCTGTGCCGGCGGCCACGAACGCGCCGGCGGCGGATCCGGGCTACGTACTGCCGAAGCCTGGTCAGCCGGGTCAGCTCGTGCTGCCGGGCGGCAGCGGCAGTGGTTTGCGGCGGTATCGCGAGGCGGCGGTCGCGAGCGCGATCGGCGACCGGGTCGGGGCCCTGCTCGAGTGCCAGCAGCGCTTTCTCGGCGAGCTGCGCAGCTCTCTGCAGGAAGTCGAGGACGGCGTCGCCGAGGCCGGTCGCGCGCGGCTGCAGGCGCAGATCAAGTCGGCGTTGTCCGTGCTCGAATGGTGCGACGCCGTGCAGCGCGACCTGACCAACGAGTGCGATTGGGCGGCGCAGGGCCTGCAGCCGCTCGATCTCGTGGCCTACTGCGATGACGTCGCGTCGGAGTGGTCCGCCAGCGAGCGTACCGTGCACGTCAGCGGTCAGGTGGATCGGCCGTGGTGGGGTGATGCCGGACGATTTGCCGAGGCGTTCGAGGCCGGGCTCGCGCTCGTGGCCGAGCGCAGCCAGGACGCGGGCACGCTCACCGTGGAGGTCGAGGTGCGCCGCGACGTCGCGCGCGTGCGAATTGCCGCTGCGGGCGAGCCGACCACGGATCTCGATCCCGCGGTCGTGCGCACGTTTCGCCAGGCGGCGGAGCGCCTCGGGGCCTTGATTCAGCCCGACCAGCACGGTCCCGGTGGCTGCGGGCTGGTCCTCGTGTTGCCGCGGGTCGAAGCCTGATCCGCGACCCCGTCGCGAACGGGCTGCTGGCGGCGGTCCGACCGCCTTGTTCGCGGCTGACCGAGCGATGGTTCAAGTCCCCTTGTCAGGGGGATTTCTGACGCCCGTGCGACTTCCTGCCGCGGTTACTTTCCGGAATCGCCGGGCTATGGCAAGATGTGGCTGGTCCACGCGTCTCACGTGGACCACAATTTCAATGTCGCGAGCGTTCGTCCGGACGCCTGCGTCATCGAAAGACCAAGAACGGGCCACGCGACTGGCCTGGCCCCGTTTGTCATGTCGCATCAACTCGACAGCTCGGCCGCAGCGCGGCGCGCCTCGGAGCGCGCGGCTCTGGCGGAACGTCTGGGTGAGCTCTGGGAGCTTACCGGTGACGTGCGGCTGCATCGACTCGCGCGCGGGCAGGCGCCGCAGGAGGGGCACTCGGTCGCGACCGACCAGCTCTACGCGGACTGGGTGAGCACGACCCTGATGGACTGCTACAAGAACACCGGCGAGCCCGCCGTGTTCGCCCTGCTGTACGAGCTCAACCGGGGCGCGTTCCTGCAGGCCATCCAGACCAAACTGCGGCGTTCGTTCCAGCCCGTGGACGCGCACGACGTGCTGCAGGAGGTCTTCCTCAACATCTACCGCTATCCGCACCGCTTCCACCCGGATCGGGCGGATGCGTTCCGTGGCTGGGGCCACCGCATCGCGCGCAACACGCTGCTGAAGTTCCTCAAGGGCGCGACCCGCCTCGCGGCGTTCCGCGGCCTCGACGAGGAGGTCGTCCAGCCCGAGGACCAGCGGTCGCCGCAGCCCGATCGGGCGTGCAGCGAGGCCGAGAGCGCCAAGGTCGTGAACTGCGCGTTCCTGATGTATCTGCAGCTCTACCTGCTGCACTTCGGCAAGCTGTCCGCGCGCGAGCAGCGCGCGTTGACGCTGGTCGAGATCGAGGGGGTGTCGTACCGCGACGCGGCGGCCGATCTCGGCATCCGGCTCGAGAACCTCAAGATGGTGATCTTCCGCGGTCGGCGGAAGATCTACCGTGGAATGGAACAATCGCTCGGTGAGCTCGGTTCGCACGCTGACGGTCAGATCGGGACGGATTCCCGGTCGCGTCGCTCTGGCGGCCTTGTGATCGGGTCTTCTGCCTCGTCGCGCCTGGCAGCGCGGCACCCAGCCTCTCTCGAATGTCGCGAAACTGCCCCAAATGACCGTCGATTGCGACCATCTGGGTGACTGACGCGCATCTGCCAGCTAGTCCCTGCCAATACATGCCACCCACGCCAGCTCTCAATCGCGAGCATGATCCCTGTATGCAGATCCAGGTGGATCTGTCGGCGATGCTCGACGGCGAACTCGATGCCGCATCCGTGCGTCGGGTGATGGTGCATTCGGACGCGTGCAGCTCGTGCCGCTCGTTCCTGGCGGGTATCCGCAACCAGGTTCGCATGCATCGTGAGCTCGCGGCCGCCGAGGTGTTCGAAGTGGCCGATGCGCCAGGGCGGGTGTCCGGTGATCGGGTGTCGGGTGACACCACGACGGTGGCTGACGGCCACCATGGTGACGGCTGCGGTCACGACCACGCGGTGCACGACCGCGGTGTGGCGCCGGCTACGTTCGTGGGCGGTGAGAGCGGCGGCGGGGAGCTCGGCGACGGTGCCGATGGCTCGCCCTCGACCGACGCGTCTTCGGATGCCGCGCATTTGCGGCGCGAGCTCACGATCAACCGGCAGAAGCTGTCCAAGATCCTCTACGAACTGGGTCGCTGCTTCGTGCTGATGGGGCTCTCGCCCGACTTCTCGAAAGAGGTGTCCAAGGAGCCCGTGCCGATGCCCGACATGGCGATGCGTGGTCGCAACCTGCTCGACGAGGTCGCGCGAGAGGCGGCCTCCAAGTCGGGCGTCGTGCCGCCGGACTGGGTCGCTGCGAAGGATCTGTTCGATGGTCGCTGGTGCTCGCCGAGCGAGAGTCTGGCGAAGGGGCAGCGGCTGTTGACCGAGTGTCTCGGGCTCGATCCCGATTCCCACGAATCGCGCATCTACCTCGGGCTGGTGCATCACGTTCGCGGCCAGCGCGCGCTCGCGAAGAAGCAGTTCTCCCGGGTGCTCGCGGGCACCGAGGATCGGGTCATGCGCGGCTATGCGTTGCTCAACCTCGGCAACCTGCACCTCGACGAAGGTGACTGCGACGGGGCGGCGGCGCTGTTGCACCAGGTGGTCGAGTCGGGGGCTGTCGACGAGCAGCCGCGTCTCGGCATGGCGTATTTCAATCTCGGGCTCGCGTATGGACTCAAGGGTGAGTTCGACGAATGCCTGACGTGGTTCCAGCGGCTCCACGACGAGCTGCCGCACCGTCGGGGCGTCGTGGCGCGCGAACTGCGTCGCCGCAGTCAGTTCCTGCACATCGTCCGGAGCAACCCCGGGATCCGGGGGCGTTTCGCGCAATCGCTGCCAGTCTGGTTCAACGAGGCTGGCTAGGCTGGCGGGCTGGGGAGGCTGGTTAGGGCGCCAGGCGTGGCCAGATTCAGGCCTGGCCTGAGCCCCCTGGGTCTGGATCGCAGCAGATGCCCCGTTTTTGTCTGTCGCGGAACCACGGTTCCAGGGCCTTTCCCCGAGCCTGCGTTCCGGTATTCTACTGACTTCCCGCCCACCAACCCCACAGATCCCCGTGAAGAACCTGCTGCGCATTCTGGCTGTCGCCCTCGCTGCTGTCTGGCTGGCCGCCCCGAGTGTCGGTGGGGAAGGCGGTGAGAACGCGGGCGGCACCGGGGTGTGGATCCTGCCGGCGTGCGCGCCGGTCGGGAGCCCGGGCGTGCGCTCGTCGTTCGCGGTGAACACCCTCGCGAGCGATATCACGATGACGATGTCGCCGCAGATCGGCAACGCAGTCGCGACGGCTGTCGACCCGCGCAGCGGTGCGGTCCTGCCGCTGTCGGTTCGTGGTCGCGACGTCGTGATCACCGCCGAGCAGCTCGGTGGCTTCCGCCAGGCTGGGGTCACTGTCGTCGACATCCTGATCTCCGACGACTCGCGTCAGGGCTACCACATCCGCCTCGACATCCATCCGACCGCGGGCGCGACCTTCACGGCCTTCTGATTGATCGGCGCCGTTGGCCGATGGAACGGCTCGCGGGGATTAGGCGTGGGCCTGGCGGACTTCAGGGCCTTCGCCGGCCGCCCTGGGGCTCGGCCTGATCCGGTCGAACGCGCGGGCCGTCGAGCACGCGCATCATGCGGTCGGGCACGTTCGTGCACATCGCGTCGATGCCCAGTGCGCGACCGCCGAGCATGACGATCTCGTCGTCCGTCGTGTAGGAGCAGACGAGCAGGCCTGCGGCGTGCGCGCGGTCGACGGCCTCGCGGTTGAGGGCGCGGTCGCGCCAGTGCACCATGCCGGCACCGAGGTCGATCGCGTGCCGGATCGCCGTTGCGTCGAGGTGATCGATGCCGAGGGTCGGGCCGAGCACGGCGACGGGCAGCTCCGGCGCGAGCTCCTTGGCGGCCGCGACGAACCGCCAGTCGAACGACTGGAGGATGCAGCGCTCGAGGGCGCCGTAGGCGCGGAGGCAGTCGACGTATGCAGCAGGCGGGCCGGCCTTGTGCTCGATGAGTGGGATTCCGGGCAGGACCGCGTCGAGGACGTCTGCGAGCGTCGGCACGGCTGGCCGGAGCCGGCGCACCTCGACGCCGCGTGCCGAGGCGACGAGGGCGCCAGGGCCGAGCGCGGTCGCGCTGTCGGTGGTGCGATCGAATGTCGCATCGTGAATGCAGATCAGCTCGCCGTCCGCGGTCGCCCGCACGTCGAACTCCTGCATCACGCACCCGAGGTCGCGCGCGGCGACGAACGCGGGCAGTGTGTTCTCCGGATGTGCGCGGCTCGCGCCGCGATGGGCGACCACCACGGGCGATGCCGCGCAGGCGCGGCGCAGGCGCTCGAACACTGATTCGGCTCGGGACATGCAGCAATCCAACGGCTGGAGCGCTCTAATGCCGCCCCATGTCAGTTGAGTTCTACCGCATCGCCCACATCGTCGGCGTTCTGATGTTGTTCCTCGGCCTCGGTGGCATGCTGGCGCATGCCAAGCGGGACGGGGCGAAGGCTCCGGCGCTCTACGGCGTGATGCACGGCGTCGGTCTCTTGGTGATGCTCGTGGCGGGCATCGGCCAGGCCCACAAACTCGCGTATGGCTGGCCGGCCTGGATGCTGCTGAAGATCGGTTGCTGGGTCGTCCTCGCGATGATGCCGGTGCTGGCGCGCCGCGGCCTGGTGCCAGCGGCCATGGCGCTGCTGCTCGCGGTCGCGCTGGGCGGCACCGCGATCTGGCTAGCCGTCGTCAAGCCGCTGGCATGAGTCCCAGCCCCTCGAGTCCCATCCCCCTAGGTCTCAGCCCCCGAGGTCTCAGCCCCCTAGGTCTCAGCCATTGGGGCGGTACGCCGTGAGCCGCGTTCGATGAGCCTCGATCTGCCGGAACTCCTGTTGCTCGGGCCAGGGCCGTCACCGACGAGCCCGGCCGTGCGCTCAGCCCAGGCTCTGCCGCTCGTCGGTCACCTCGACCCGACGATGCTCGAGTTGCTGGATCGGGTGCAAGAACGATTGCGGCCGTTGTTCGGCGTCGACCACCGGCTCACGTTGCCGCTCGCGGGCACGGGCTCTGCGGGTATGGAGGCGATGGTCAGCAATCTGATCGAGGCGGGCGATCGGGTGGTGGTCGGCGTGCACGGCGTCTTCGGCCAGCGTTTCGCCGAATCGGCGCGCCGCGCGGGCGCAGACGTCGCGACCGTGGAGGCGGAGTTCGGCACGCCGCTCGATCCCGACGCCATGGCGCGCACGATCGCTGCCGGTCCGACGCGGACGGTCGTGGTCGTGCATGCGGAGACGAGCACCGGCGTGCTCACCGATCTTGCGCCGATCGCGGCCGCGGCACGCGCTGCCGGAGCGATGTTCGTCGTCGATTGCGTGACCAGCCTCGGTGGTCTCGAGCTGGATCTGCAGACACTGGGCGTCGATGCGGCCTTCAGCGGCACGCAGAAGTGTCTGTCCTGCCCGCCGGGACTCGCGCCCGTGACGTTCTCCGAGGCCGCGATCGAACGCGCCGCCGCTCGCCGCCAGCCGGCGCCGTTCTATTTCGACCTCGGGCTCCTGACCGGCTACTTCGGTAGCGAGCGGGCGTATCACTACACCGCGCCGGTCAGCATGATCTATGCACTTGCCGCCGCGCTCGAAGAGGTCCATGCCGAAGGGCTCGCGGCGCGCGCGGAGCGCCACCGCGACGTCGCCGCCGCGCTGCGCGCCGGTCTCGGGCCCCTGGGGCTCGAACCGCTCGTGCCGGTCGAGCACGCCACCCCGATGCTGACCGCGATCCGCTACCCGGACGGCGTTGACGACCGTGCGTTCCGGTCGCATCTGCGGATGGTCCATGGCATCGAGGTCGGCGGTGGCCTCGGACCGCTGGCGGGCCGCGTTTTCCGGGTCGGTCTGATGGGCCACGGCGCGCGCCGTGAGAACGTCCTCACTGCCCTGGCGGCGTTCGGGGATGCGTTGCAGACGGCCGGGATGCGGCCCGACATCGGGGGCGCGCTGGCCGCAGCGCGCCAGGAGTTCACGTAGCGCGACGTGGCACGATCAGGGACGTGAGTTCCTGGTCGGCCGTGCGCGCGAGAACGCCCACGAACCGGCGGATTCGGCGCGGCACCCGCGAGGTGGCACGGTCGCCAGGACACGGTTCTGGCGGTTCGCACTCTCGTGCCGCAGACTCCCCGTAGCATCCCGCCTCCTGGCACGGGTGCCCACGAGCCGATGAGCTCGACTGATCGAACCGCAAGACGCCCCGATGACTGCTGCCGAGAATCCCTCCTCGAACCCCGATCCGATGACTGACCGCCTGCCTCCGCACGACCCCGAGACGCTGAAGGCGACGTTCGAGGCGAGCATTGCGACCAAGGAGCAGTTCGTCGCGCGGTGCTTGCCCGACCTCGCCCGCCTGTGCGATGCCGCTGTCGCCACGATTGCGCGGGGCGGCAAGATCATGCTGTGCGGCAATGGCGGCAGTTCGTGTGACGCGGCCCACGCCGCCGGCGAACTGGTCGGCTGGTTCGAGCGCAAGGAGCGCCCACCCTACGCGGCGATCGCGCTCGGCCATCAGGTTCCCAGCCTCACCGCGATCGGCAACGACGCCGGTTACGAGCACGTCTTTGCCCGCGAGGTCGAGGCGATCGGCAAGCCCGGCGATCTGCTGATCGGCATCACGACCTCCGGCGGCAGCAAGAACGTCGTTGCCGCGCTGCGCGTCGCTCGCGACCGGCAGATCGCGACCGCGTTGCTCTGCGGTGAGAAGGTGGGGGCTGCGGCCGAGTACGCGGATGTCGCGATCCACGTGCCGTCGACGAACACCGCCCGCATCCAGGAGAGCCACCTGACCTGCGTGCACGTGCTCTGTGCCGCGGTCGAGAACGCGTTCGCCTAGCCGGCCGAGTCCGTCCGGTTGCGGGCGGCCGCGTGCGCCACGGGTGCGTTCGTTCTGCGCGGACACGCCAGGCATCGCGTCGCCGGAACGGGCTGCCGCTTCCGCATCGTGGCTCGGTTCGTGCTACTTGCCAGCGGGCCGCGGCTTGGCGGGGTCCGAACGCCGCTCGCCGGTCAGCTCGGGGATCGTCGGCAGCTCGGGCAGGCTCGGCTTCACCGGTTTCCTGGTCCGGTCCTCGCGGATCTTCCAGCTCGTTGTGAACACGCCTTCGAACGCGTTGGCGGGCTTCATCGGACCATTGGGCGACGGGTCGGTGCTGCCGATCGCGGCCGCGGCGCGCAGCAGCGGTGAGGGGATCGGCTGATGTGGGCGCCCGACGATCTCGGTGTCGACCGAGGTCTGCGTCACGGACATCCGCTGGTCCGGGAAGACGCGGTTGCTCCAGTGCCGCAGGCGCGGCAGGAGTTCCTCGAGGCTCGCGATGGGCTCGTCGCTGGCCAGGACCATGAACGTGGTGACAGCCTCGATCCCGGCACGCGTGGTCCAGTAGACCTCTGCGCCGGCCTGCTTGCCCGGGAGCACGGTCTGGCCGACCGGCAGCGGGTTGCCCGCGTCCGACTTCAGTCCCGGTGACGGGAACATGAGCAGGGTGCCGTCTTCGGCGCTGTGACTGAACACGTACAGGTGGCGCGCGCGGTTCAGCCGCACGGACAGCCGGATCGGCGTCTCGGGCGCCAGTTCTTCGTAGTTCTGGCCCTGGTGGATGTCGGTGCCCTCGCCGATGCGCCACGTGCAGGCGGGCACGTCGGTATCGGGGGCGGTCTGCCAGTAGAAAACGCCGATCCCGAGCGCGAGCAGCGGCAGGACGATCATGCGGATACGCATCGTGATGGCAGTATCGACGCCGCCACGGGGACTTCCTTGAGGTTCCTCGTGCCTGGCGCGGGAAATCCCCGCGGCAAACCTCAGCTCCCGTCGCGGTGGACGTGGAATGGGGAGGCCTGATCCGTCGGCATCACCAGGATCGTGTCCAGGTTGACGTGCGCCGGGCGGCCGGCCGCGAACACCACGCATTCGGCGACGTCGGCTGCTACCAGTGGGCGCATGCCGTCGTAGACCTGGTCCGCCTTCGGCTGGTCGCCGCGGAATCGCACGAGCGAGAACTCGGTCTCGACCATTCCCGGGTCGACGCTCGTCACGCGGACGCCGGTGCCGAGCGTCTCCATGCGCATCGCCTCGCAGATCGGCTGGAGCGCGCGTTTGCTACCGCAGTAGACTCCGCCGCCGGGATACGCCTTGTGTCCGGCGATCGACCCGATGACCACGACATGGCCGTGCTTGCGCTCGATCATCTGCGGCAATACGCGCCGTGTCACCTCGAGCAGGCCGAGCACGTTGGTCTCGATCATCTCGCGCCAGGCTTCGCCGGTGCCCTCGGCGATCTTTTCGACGCCGCGCGCGAGTCCGGCGTTGTTGACCAGCACATCGATCGGACCGTGGCGCTCGACTGCGCCATCGACGAACGCGGCCACGCTGTCCGCTGCGGTGACATCGAGCTGGCTGCAGAAGGCGTCGCTCGCGATTCCTGCAAGGCGGTCGGCTCGACGTGCGCCGAGCGATAGGCGATCTCCCAGGCCTGCGAACGCTTCCGCGCAGGCCCGGCCGATGCCGGAGCTCGCGCCCGTGATCACGACGTGACGGCTCATCGCCGCGACCTTACGTCAGTTCGAGGTCAGCGCGAGGGCGATGTGGCGCAACTGATCGGCCAGGCACAGCGCCGCGATGACGATGACCACGCGGCGAATCGCGTCAGCGCCCTTCTTGACACCCCAATGACTTGCGAGGTAGCTGCCCAGCGCGCAGCCTGCGGCGAGTGCGAGGGCCGGCGGCCATTCGATCGCGTCCTCGAACACGAACACGGCCGCGCTCGTGACCGACGTCAGGATGACGACCGCGCTCTTCGCCGCCAGCACGGCGACGAGGTCGCGGCGGTAGGCGCCGACCAGGACGAACGTCGCGACCAGCCCGGTGCCGACCTGGACATAACCCATGTGCATGCCGATGAAGAAGCAGCCGAGGAACGCGAGCCACCGCGGTCGCTGGGTGTCTTCCTCCTGATCGTTCCGGCGGCGCAGCTGCTGCACGAGCAGCATCACGAGCACCGCGGCGAGGTAGCCGCGGAACGCCAGATCCGGCAGGCTCGTGGCCAGCTGGCTGCCGACCAGGGCCCCGGGCACCGCCGCGAGGCCCTGTAGCCAGGCCCGCCCCGGGATCCGATGACCGGCCCGCAGGAACCCGAGGGCCGCGAACGCCCCGATGGCTACCGCGGAGACGCGCGTCGAGGGGTTGGCTTCGCCGAGCGGCAGGCCCCAGAGCCACTCGAAGGCGAGCAGCCCGAGCACACCGGCTCCGCCGGCCAGGTTGTTGATGGCTCCCATCGCGACGCCGAGGGCGATCGTGATGACGATGGCGAACAGCATGGCGGGGAGCGGGCAGCGGGTCGTGCGGCGGCCCGACCCAATCCGTCGGGCTCAGCCTCAACCGGGATCAGCCGTTCAGCAGGTCCTTGACCATCGAGCGTTCGTCCTCGAGTTCGGCCCAGGTGATGCCCGCCTTCTCCTTGCTGAAGTCGTTCATTTCGAGACCCTGCACGATCGACCAGTTGCCGTTGCCGTCGGTCGTGCACGGGAATCCGCTGATGATGCCTTCGGGCGTGCCGTAGCTGCCGTCGCTGACGACGCAGAGCGATGCCCAGTCGTCGGCCGTCGTCGGCGTGTAGAGGCTGCGGGCGTGATCGCAGGCCGCCTTGGCTGCGGACATCGCGGACGACTTGCCGCGCGCGTTGATGATCGCCTTGCCGCGTTCCTGGACGGTCTTGAGGAACTCGCCCTTCAGCCACGCGTCGTCGTTCACGGCAGCGGCCGCCGCCTGGCCCGCGATCGTGGCGTGGTGCCAGTCCGGGTACTGCGTGTTGCTGTGGTTGCCCCAGATCGTGACGTTTCGGATCTCCGACCAGTGCTTGCCGGCCTTGTTGGCGAGCTGAGCCTTGGCGCGGTTCTGGTCCAGTCGCGTCATCGCCGTGAAGCGATCCGCGGGCACGCCCTTGGCATTGTGCATCGCGATCAGGCAGTTCGTGTTGCACGGGTTGCCGACGACGACGACTCGGACATCCGGGCCTGCGGTCTCGGCGATCGCCTGCCCTTGGCCGATGAAGATCTTGCCGTTGTCCTGGAGCAGATCCTGGCGCTCCATCCCCGGTCCGCGGGGCTTGCTGCCGACCAGCATGCAGAGGTCCGCATCCTTGAATGCGACCTTGGGGTCGTCCGAACACGAAACGCTGCGCAACAACGGGAACGCGCAGTCCTCGAGCTCCATGCGCACGCCTTCGAGCGCGGGCAGGACCGGCGTCACTTCGAGCAGTTGCAGTGCGATCTCGACATCCGGGCCGAATACCCCGCCCTCGGCGAGCATCGGCAGTAGCGAATAACCGATCTGGCCGGCTGCTCCGGTGACCGCGACACGTTTCACTTGAGTCATGCAGGCATTGCAGCCGCCGTCGGCGCACTTTCAAGGGAGTGCGGCAAGGGAGTGCGGCAAGGGAGTGCGGCAACGGAGCGCGGCAGGGGGGGGCGCAGTTCACGGGCGCGTCGGCGCCTGATCCCACGAGGGCGTCAGTTATGGACGAAGCAGGGCTCAGGCGGGTCGGGGCCGATCAGAGGCCGTCCGCGCCGTCACCCTGGGCCACGATCCGGGACTCGACGATCGGGCCCAGCTCCTCGTCGTCGACGCGCACGTATTCCGGGTGCCGCAGAAAGATCTCGCACGCCTTGCGGTTCTCGAATCCCGAGAACAGCACCAGGTTGTAGCCACCGCGGTCCTTCGCGACGTTGTGCGTCACGTTGAGGAACTCGACTCCCGGCATCGTCTCGACGAGATCCTGCAGGGCCGTGCGCGCGTTGCGCACCCGGTCCAGCGAGATACCGGGTTTCAGGGCGAAGAGGATGACGCAGTGGAACATGGATCCGACCGGAGAGTATCCGGCCCGATCGTCGATTTCCCGATCATCGAGTTCGCAGGTGTCGAGCACGCGGCCGGCCCGAACTCGGCCGGCCCGAACTCGGGCTCAGGCTTCGCGCGTCTTGACCTTGAGCGGCCGGCGCTGCTCGCGCTCTTCGCCCACGGGGTGGCCGAAGCAGACCGACTCACCCTCGCCCTCCTGCCAGCAGAATACGACCGGACCGTTCTTGCTGGCGCCGGGGATGTGGATCGTCAGCGGGTTGGCGCGGAAGACGCTCAGCCCGAGATCTTCGAGCTCCTGCCGACAGGCGGCGATGCCCTCGTCCTGTTCCCAGATCCGCGCGTCGAGCTCGGCGAGCTCATTGCGCAGCCCTTCGGGGGTGGACGCGGCCTCGAGCTGGCGCCGACGGCGGTCCAGCGTGCGGCGGAGATCACGGCGCTCGAGCCACTCGTTGGCAATGACGCTGACCAGCTTGATCGCCTCGTTTGCCTCGGGAAGTGAGTAGGTGCGCTTCATGGTTGAGCTCCGGGAAGTGGGGCCTGAGGTCCACCAGATTGTTGGACCACTAGGTTCAACGCGGAACGCCGCAGGAAGTTGCTGCTCTCCGCTGACATTTCTTAGTGTGACGGCGGGGCGTGGTTACCAAGTGCGCCCCGGATGAAGTTCTCGTGAGTCCAGGAAAGGGAAGAAATCGCTCGTGGCTTCGTCCTATTGGCATGATGGACCGGGGTGTGAGCTGCTTGTCAGGTCCGTCCGGAGCGTTCGTGACGCGGTCTGCACGTCGCGCCGAAAACTCCCGATAGGGTCCCTCGCATTCCGCCGTTTCACAGGGCCGGATCACCGCCCGGGATCCGGCGCTCGCGAATGCGCGCGTGTGCTTCGGATTGTCAAAGATCCCGCCGGCTGTCAGAGATCCATCTGGCTCGCGTGATCGCGAGTCGGTCCACGAACCTGACGCCGACCGCAGTCGGCGAGCCGGGAAAAACCGTGGTCGGCCGCCGGGTTGTCCGTCCCCAGGCTGCCACGTCGCTTCCTCACTTCGCCCGAAGTGCTTCCTCGTCGGCGACCGACCACTGTCAATAGAGTGGTTCGAGGGGGGCAAGAACGCGGCGCTCGCCGCGAAGATTCTGCGGCCGACTTTCCGCTCGCCGGCCAACGTCACTGCCATAGACTGCCCAGCGTTGCGAACCGATCCGCGAAGCCTCCACGACACAACGGCTGACCTGCTCGTCGTCGGCGCGGGTATCCAGGGCGCGGCGATCGCGCGCGACGCGGCCGTGCGCGGACTCGCGGTGGTGCTCTGCGACGGTCGCGACTTCGCGGCCGGGACCAGCTCGCGCAGCAGCAAACTCGTACACGGTGGGCTGCGGTATCTGCGGCAGGGCCACTTCGCGCTCGTGCGCGAAGCGTTGCGCGAGCGCGAGCTGCTGCTGCGTTCGACGCCGCATCTCGTCCGGCCGTTGCCGATGCTCATGCCGTTCTTCGCGCGGAAGAACGGAGTTCGCCCGGTCTCCCGCGCGGCGATGCGCCTTGCCACCAGGGCCTATTCGTGGCTCGCCGGTCGCAGCACCCTGCCGGGCCCGCGACCGCTGACGGCCGCAGCGGCGGCCCAGGCGTTCCCTGGTTTGCGCACGAGTGGCCTGCGGTCGGCGCTCGAGTTCTTCGACGCGGCGACGCAGGACACCCGGCTGACGCTCGCAAACGTGATCGCCGCGGCCGAGTCCGGCGCGCGCGTCGTGAACCACTGCGCGCTGCGGGCCGTGGATCAGGATGGCGTACGGCTCGTCGATCGCTTGTCCGGCGACGAGGTGCGGCTCCGTGTCGAGCACGTGATCAACGCGGCTGGCCCGGCGGTCGATGCGGTGCGGCGCCGCGCCGGGATCGACGGCGAGGACCTCGTGCGGCACAGCCGCGGCAGCCATCTCGTGCTGCCACCTCGCGCCGGGGAAACGTCGCTCGCGGCGTTCCTGCCCGACGGCCGCATCCAGTTCGTCATCCCGCACCGCGAGGGCACGATTTGCGGCACGACCGACGTCGACGATCCGCTCGCCGACACCGAGACCGGGCCGCCGACGGCCGATCTCGATTACGTGCACGAGGCGCTCGGCTGGTTGCTCGATCCCGCTCCGGCGCGCGGTGACATCCGCGCGGCCTACGCCGGCTGGCGCGCGCTGCCGGCCGTGCAGGGGCCAGCGGGCGGCGTCAATCGCGAGGCGTTCACGGTCACGGAATCGACCCCGAACGGCCGGATGCATTCTGTCGTCGGCGGCAAGTTGACGACCCATCGCGCCCTGGCCGAACGCACGCTCGCCCGGTTGTTCCGGCTCAGCAAGCGCTCGCCGACGCGGCGGCTCGCCTTGCCGGGTGGCGACGGGCCACGCGAGGTGCGCGATCCGCTGTGGTGGCGTCACGGCAGCCGCGCGCACGCGATCTGGGAACTCGCGGCCAGCGATCGACGGCTCGCCGAGCCGCTCAGCCCGCACCGGCCCTTTCTCGTCGCCGAAGCCGTCTACGCGATCCGGAACGAAGGGGTCGTGACGCTCGCGGACCTGCTCCTGCGGCGGCTCGTCGACCCGCGCGGACCATGCCTCGAGCGCGAGAGTCTCGCACGCGCCTACGACGTCTTCCGCCAGCACGCCGCGAGTGATCGCGGTGAGGACGAGATCACGGAGCTGCTGCGAGAGGTCGAGGTCGAGCGCGGCGACCTGTGGGCGTGGCAGTCCGGCACCGGGTGATCGGTTCGCCCGGCGTCGGCCGATCCGCTGGAACCCCGGCCGTCGCGCCGTTCTACTGACCCTGTGTCCGCATCGCCGAGTCGGCTCTCCGAGCTCCACGTCAGCCTCCCTGGGCTCGATCGACCGGCCCTGGTGCCGGCGATCGCGCTCGAGGCCCAGGTCGCGGTGGTGCTGGTCTGGCGCCTCGGCTGCCAGCACAGTCGCCGTGCGCTCGAGCTGTTGGCCGATCTCGCCCGAGAACGCGTCGGGCAGCCGTTCGCGGCGCTCGCCGTGCACGAGGCAACCACGGTTGTCGAACGCGATCCGGCCCGGTTGCGCCGCGTCGTGGCGTTTGCGCGCGATGCGGTCACCGTCGTGAGTGACGATCAGCGTGAACTGTTGCGCGTGACCGGGTTCGCCGCGTTGCCGGGCCTGCTGCTCATCGACGGCAGTGGCGAGGTGCGCTTCGCGGGCGCCGGACTCCCCGCCCGGGATCGTCTCGCGGCGGCGATCGACGGGCTGCTCGAGGCGTTGGCCGAGACCCGTGACGGTCCCGCGGCCCTGCCGCTGCTGCCCGTGGCTGTCGCTGCCCCGACACTGGCCCCGACCGCGATCGCTGCGGCGGAGGGGCGCGTTCTCATCGGATCACGGGCGCGACGCAGCGTGCTCGCGGTGCTCACCGATGGCGAGGTCGAGCGCGAGTTCACGGGCGTGCGGCACCCGGCCGGGATCGCGGCACTTGGCGAACGGGTGTTCGTAAGCGATCACGCGACCCACGAACTGCGCCAGCTCGAACTGCACACCGGTGCCGGCGAGAGCGTGCTCGGCACGGGCGCATGTGGCACCGATACGTTCGGCGGCGGCTTCGGTGACCAGCAGGAACTCGCGGCGCCGACGGGGCTGACCGAGCATGGTGGGGCCGTCTGGTTCGCGCAGGCCGCGACGCACCAGATCTGGCAGTTCGATCCCGACACCCGGGCGGCCTCGGCGATCCTCGGCACCGGGCGTGCCGGGCTCGTCGACGGCGGCGAGCAGGCGGAGTTCTCCGAGCCGACAGGGATCGCGGCGAACGAGCACTCGCTCGTGGTCGCGGACGCGGCGAGCGGCGCGGTGCGGGTCGTCGAACTCGCGCACAACTTCGTCGAGACCGTGGCCCAGGACCTCGAGCGGCCCGTCGCCGTGGCGCTGCGCGAGAACGAGATCTGGGTCGCCGTCGCGGGGCGGCCCGCGATCGTGCGGCTCGCCGAGGGCGGGCCCGTGCCGGTGATCGACGCGTCCCATGGTCTCGTCGAGCCGGTCGGATTGGCGTTCCACGGCGACGAACTCTGGATCGCGGACGCGGGGGCGGACGCGGTGTTCGTTGTCACCGTGCCGGCGCCGGCCAGTTCGAACGGTGCCGCGGACGGACGGGCCGAATCCGAGGCGTCGCAGGTCGTCGTCCGTCGGGTCGAGTTGCGATTGCCGCGCTCGTACGCACCGCGACCGGCAGCGCCTGCACGCGTCGCGCAGGCCGTCGAGGTCCAGGAGTTCTCGGACGTGACGCTGCGTATTCACTTGCCGTGTGACGACGACGAACAGCTCGACGCCAACGCGCCGTGTGACGTCGAGCTGCGCGACGAACACGAACGCGTGCTCGCCGCGCCGCGCTCCGCCACGGTTGCGATCGAGGGCGACAGCGCGCCCGTGCTCGTGCCGATCGACGAACGCGGCGCCGGCGTTCTGCGCATCCGTGCGCGCATCGTCGTGCGCGTCGGGGACAACGCGAGCCCGGCCGTGCGTGACGTGTGCTATGTGTTGCCGATCACTGCGGGGGTCGGGGGCGACCTCGAGGCCGAGGTGCGCGCGGTGGCGGACGCCGACCTCTAGGAGTCGGCACGCGTCCGGGTAGGAGGGCCGCTGCGCACATGTTCGTAGGCGGTAGCCGCTCGGTTCGAAGGCCGTTCGCAATGCGGGCGGGGCCGGGCAAATCGCGTGCGCAATCCGGGCGCGCGGTCGTAATCCCGGTCGTGGTACGGAGCTTGCGACGAAGGTGTCTGGCCATTTCTTACCGACTCGCCTCGGAGCCCCGATGAAGCGTCTGCTCGCCCTGATCCTCACGTTGCCGACGACCACCCAACTCGTCGCGCAGCAACTCTGTCTCGCCGAAGGTTCGCCTACCAGTCTGCGGATCGCGACCGTGCCGGAGGCCAACCCGAACGCGCCCGACACCCGGGTCCTCACGAACGTCGAGTTCCTGCCGATCGAAATGACCGGTCGGACGCTGGCCCACGAGTTCGACGCATCGCGCCCGCGGCGGCTGCAACGCGATGGCCTCTGGCGCATCGAATTGCCGGATGGCGGCCGGATCTTGCGCTATCGCCGCGACGGCGGGCAGCACTGGGGCTTCCTCCATGTCGCGCGCGACGGCGCGACGCGCGTCGTCGTCGAACGGCCGGGCCTCGGTAACACGGACCCGTTCCTCGATCGGGTCGCGGTCGCCGAGGACGCGCGCCACGGGGCGGTCGGGCTCGTCACGGGTGGGCTCGTGACGTTCCGGCTCGACGGCCAGAACTACGCGAGCACCGGTCGCGCGGATCGGCTGGCGGCGCCGCCGTCGCACTTCGTCGAGGAGGCGTCGGCGATGGTCGGTCCGACGCACGTGTTCTACGTGACCGGCAACGATCGGATCCACCGCTGTGCGCTCGCGGACGCGGCGGTGCCCGTGGATGTGACCCCGCCGCTGCAGGTCGGCGCGCGGCTCAAGGACCAGCTCGCGATGTCACGCGATGGCACCGTCGTCGTGTTCCTCTACGGTCCGCAGCGCGTGCAACGACTCTATCGCGTCGGCGTCGCTGGTGCGTCGATGGTGTTGCCGCCACCGGCGTCGAAGTACGAAGAGCCCGACTACCTGCCCGAAGAACCCGGCGAGCCGGCCATGTTGCTCAGCGACGACGGGTCGCGGTTGTTCTACATCGACTCCGCCGTGCGTGACGAACTCTGGATGCTCGACATACAGGGCGCGCTGCCGCCGTTGCAGGTCACGGGGGACGCAGTCTTCGAGCCCTACATCGGCGTCCACATCCTGCCGAAGTTCCAGGGTACGAACCTCATGATCGCGATCGGCGACCCCGGTCGCATGGATTGGTTCCGCGCGCAGCTCGCACCTGCGGGTGGCACGGTGGACAACCTGACCGGCACGGGTTCGACGATGACTCCTTACCCGGCCGGTACGCTCGACCCGACCGCCGCCGCGGTGTCCGGCAACGAGGCGTTCGTGATCGAGCGCGTCGGCATCTCGGCCCAGCTCCGGCGCCTCGATCTCGTGAGTGGCGGCAGTTCGATCGTCGGCTGGGGCCCGACGTTGACGGTGGCTCGCGCCAGTTCGGTCGCGGGCGCGGCCGACCTGCTCGTGCGCACCGCCAGCGGCGATGCGTTGCGGCACGGCGCGACCGGCGCGGTGCTCGGATCGACCCCGGCCGGGATCGCGTTGACGCCGCCGGTGCAGGGTGTCGTGGCCGCGACGTGGGTCCACCTGAGCAGTGGGGTCGGGATGGTCGGATTCTACTTCCGCGACGGGACGTCGGTGCCGGGGCTCGTGACGGTGGGGCCGCCCCGCATCGTGATGACCGCCGCCGACGGCATCGTGCTCCAGCAGGGCAATCAGGTGCGCTACTTCGCGGTCGGCACCGACGTGGTCCTGCAGCGTCCGAACGCCGCCGTGCGCCGGTTGCTGTCCGGCGCGGGCGCCTGATCGCACCGTGTCGCGATGGCGCCGCGTCCGCGGTGCCGTGTCCGGCATCCGGGCAGCCGCCGCACGGTTGGCGAACGGCGAGCCGGTTCGCCGGGGCTGGCACGGTCGTTGCCCGGTGTCCTCTCGTTGATCGGGCCGAACTCTCGACCCGATCGCCGTGATGCTCTCGCCAATGGCGCTCGCGCACCGAGCGCCGAGACCCCTGGAAGATTCCGATGAGAACCAAGACCACCAACCTGTCTGCGGCCGCCGCCGTGCTTCTCGCCCCGGCCCTCGCCGCTCAGATCAACTTCACCTCGCAGTCGCTCCCGGTCGGGACGCGACCCGATGAGATCGCGCTTGCCGACGTCGACCGAGACGGCGATCTCGACTTCGTCGTCGCGACGGATGCGATCAACAACAGCGTCGAACTCTGGCGCAACGATGGCGCCGGCAACTTCACATTTGCCAATGCGATCCCGGTTGCGCCGCAGACGCGGTCGGTAGTGCTCCACGACTTCGACGGCGACGGTGACAACGACCTCGCCGTTGCGACGGGTTCGGCGATCGCGATCCTGCCCAACCTCGGCGGCGGCGCCTTCGGGGTCGCGACCTTCTATCCGGTTGGGCTCAATCCGCGTGGTCTGACGGTCGCCGACTTCGACGGCTCGGGAACCCCCGATCTCGCGGTTGCGAATCGTGACTCGAACAGCGTATCCGTCCTCATGAACGCCGGTGGCGGCACGTTCACCGTCGGGGTTCCGATCGTGGTCGGCACCGAACCGCGCAACGTGATCGCCGCCGACTTCAATCGCGACGGTACGCCCGACCTCGCGGCCTCCAATCACCGTTCGCGCGACGTCTCGGTCCTGTACAACAACGGCAACGGGACGTTTGGCGCCGGGCCGCGCCTGCCGGTCGGTGCCAACGTCCGGCCCGAGTGGGTGACCGCCGCCGACACCGATCTTGATGGCGATCTCGAACTCGTTGTCGCCCTCGGCGAGGTGGCCGGCCGCGTCGGCGTGTTCACCAACCCTGGGAACGGCGCGTTCCAGGGCCAGCAGCTCGTCTTCGTCGGCGGCAACGAGCCCGGCTTCGTGCTGCTCGTCGATCTCGACGGCAACCAGACGCCGGATCTCGTGACGGGCAACGAGGACTCGAACGATCTGTCCGTGCTGCCGAACCTCGGCGGCACCTTCGGCGCGGCGACCGTGTTGCCGGTCGGCCTGCACCCCGACTTTCTCGTGGCCGGCGACATTGACGGCGATCGTGACCTCGATCTGCTCTGCTCGCTGCGGAATGCCAACAGCGTCGTCGTGCTGCGGAACCGGACAGTCAATGCCGCCACGCGCCCGACCATGCTGCACGTCGGCCCGTTCCTCACCGGCGCGTCCAACGTGATCGAGCTCGCCGCCCCGACGGAACGCGGCAAGCCCTACGTCGCTGGGCTGTCGTTCCGCGCCGGCCCGGGACTGTCGCTGCCCGACAACCGCACGATCCCGCTCGGTTCGTCGATCCTGCTCACGGTCAGCGTGACGGTGGGCAACCCGATCTTCCCCGACGCTTTCGGCGTGCTCGATGGCAGTGGCCACGCCAACGTGCGGTTCGTGTTGCCGACGTTTCCGTCGCTCGCGGGGCTCAACGTCTTCGGGGCCTTCCTCACGCTCGATGGCAATGATCCGACCGGGATCGGTGAGATCTCGTCCCCGCTCGCCAGTAACATCCAGTAGCGGCCCTGGGCCGCTGCGCGCCCTCCCACTCGACTGCGCCTCAACCCCGAGACCGCCATGCGCCCCGTTCTTTCCGTTCTTGCGCTCTGTATCACGTCCACTGCCGCTCTGGCCCAGCTCCCCTGTTTCGACACCAACCTCGGTCGGCAGCTGGCGCTGTCCGACGACTCGTTCTCCGGGGTCGAAGCGCTGGGGTTCCCGTTCGCCTTCGGCGGCGTCACCTACACGGACGTGCAGGTGTGCTCGAACGGCTTCATCGTGCTCGGCAGCGGCACGCCTGGTCAGGCGGACTACTCGCCGTCGGTCGGTGAGCTGATCGGGAACCCGCAGGCGCGGATCGCGTTGCTGTGGCGTGACCTCAATCCGTCGTCGTCGGGCAGCGGCAAGGTCTGGGTCAACTCGGTGCCCGCGTCGGGCAGCAATCCCGCCTACTTCAGCGTCACGTACGACGGCGTGTATCAGTATTCGACGAGCACGCCCGTGACGTGCCAGCTGCTGCTCATCGAGGGCGGCCTGGTGCAGATGCATCATGGGGCGGACACGGCGCTGGCGACCAACTCGTGGCTCGTCGGCTCGAGTCCTGGCAACGGCGCGGCGGCCAACCCCGTGGCCTTCTCCGGATTGCCGGTGCCCGTGATCTCGAACGGCGCGACGTTGCACGAGGATGGCTCGTCGGGCTGCCCGCTCGCCGGGCGCACGATGCTGTGGTCGCCGACCAGTCCGGGTTACGTCGTGGTGCCGGCCGGTGGGTGCGCCAGCTGGTCGACCTACGGCGAGGGCTGCCTGCAGCGCTACGGCTCGTTCTACGAGCTGTTCGATTTGCCGGGCACACCGAACGATCTGAGCGGGACATCGTTCCTTATGGTCAACACCGGCAACGGCTACGTGACCGTGCCGGCCGCGACGCCGCGCCGCGGAATCGCCAACGCGACCAACCTCAACTTGTCGGATGACCAAGAGGTCGTGGTACCGTTCGCGACGGGTCTCACGACGATGCCGGTTCCGGGCGGTGTTGTGAACGGCCTGGCCGTGTGTTCGAACGGGATCGTGTCGACCGGGCCAAACACGACTGCGTACACACCAACCGTGGCGCGGTTCCTTGCTCTGCCGAACACGGCTTGGGCGGTCGGTTGGCACGACCTGCTGCCGGCCAATGGTACGCGAGGTGCCGGTGGGGTGTACGTCGAGGAGACCGCGACGCACTTCTACGTGATCTACGATCAGGTGCAGTCGCTCGGTGGTTCGAGTGGTGCTGGCAATACGATGGAGCTGCACTTCGACAAGGCGGCCGGCACCGTCGAGGTTCTGATCGTCAGCGTCGACAACCTCGGCAACGACTACCTCGTCGGCTTCACCGTCGGGGGCGTCACGCTCGACCCCGGTTCCGAGGATCTCTCGGCGGCCACGTTCCTGAGCACGGGTTCGCCCGAGTCGCTGCCGCTCGCGCTCGCTGCCGACGGTCCGCCGATCGTGACGGCCGGGATGAGTCTCGTGACGAGCAACATCACGCCCAATGCCGTGCTCGGCGGGCTGCTGTTCGGCGCCCGGCGGTTCGATCCGGGCATCGATCTGAGTGGGTCCGGCATGCCCGGGTGCTTTCAGTTCAACGACCAGGTCGCGGTGCGGCTGTTCTACCCTTCGGGTGCCTCGACGGTGGCCGTGCCAATCGTCGTGCCGAATGCGCCCGGGTTCGCGATTCAGGTCCAGTCGGCGGTCTACGACCCGACGGCGGCGTTGAACGCGGTCAACTCGGTCGCTTCCAACGGCGTTGAGTTGCAGCTGGGGTACTGAGGTCGTCTGACGAGCCTGTCGCCTGTACCGGCTCGGGAGCGGTTCTCAGTCGCCCATGACGCAACGCGCGCTGCCGTCGTCCGCGAGCAGCGTGAAGGCGGCGCGCTGACCTTCGGCGATCCGGCCGTATTCTTCGGCGCCGATGAGTCGTGCCGGGTTGTGGCTCGCGATGCGGGCGAGCGTCCAGTCGCCGGCGGTCGGCACGAACTCACGGAAGTTGCGGGCGGCGAGGGCCATCGTCAGAGCGGCGCCGGCGAGGCGGCCATCGCGATCGCGCACGATGCCGCGTTCGTGGTGGACCTCGATGCCGGACAGGCGGTAGGTGCCGTCGGGCATGCCCGCGGCGGCGACTGCGTCGGTGACGAGCACGGTGCGATCCGGGCCGAGGATCCGGAACGCGTGGCGCACCATCGCGGGCTGCACGTGCACGCCGTCGACGATGATCGGGCAGGAGATGCGCGGTTCGTCGAGTGCGCGCGTCGCGACGTTGTCATCGCGATGGTGCAGCGGGCCCATCACGTTGAAGAGATGGGTCACGCAGGTCGCGCCGGCATCGACGGCCGCCGCGAAGCCCTCGGGGCGATCGCAGTGGCCGATCGCGCAGGTGACGCCGGCGGCCGTGAGTCGTTCGACTGCGTGCGCCGCACCGGTGCGCGCGGATGCGAGCGTCACGAGGCGCAGGTGCCCGTCCGCGGCCCGCAGCAGTTCGTCGATGCGTTCCGGTGTCGGGTCGACGAAGTGCTGAACGGGGTGCGCGCCCGAGGTGGTGAGGAAGGGCCCCTCGAGGTGTAGTCCGAGGGGCGTCGCGTGATCCGCGCGCGGCTCGCAGGCCGCGATCCATTCGGCGACGGCGCGCACCTGGGCGAGCAGCGTCTGCCAGTCGGCGGTGATCAGCGTCGGCAGGAACGCGACCGCACCGCCTTCGAACACCGCCCGAGCCACGGTGTCGAGCGCATCCGGGGTCGCTTCGTCGACGCTGCGACCGCCCGCGCCGTTGACCTGGAGATCGACGAAGCCCGGCAGCAACGTGCCGCGCAGGCGTTCCGCGCGCGTTCCCGCCGGTTCGTGATCGATCGTCATGATGCGACCGTCGACCGCCTTGACGCGGGCCGCGGCGAGGATGCCGTCGGGCGACACGACGCGGTCCACGATCCACTCGTTGGCGCTCACGCGCTGTGTTGTAGGATCCCGCGGACCCGGACGCCAGCGCGACCGGCTGCCAGCGCATGTCATCGACGACGACCAACGGTCCGCCCGCCGAGAACCCGACCGCGGCCGCAGCAGCTGCCGACGTCTCGGCTGCGCGCCGGAGCGCGCGCTTCGGCTTCGAGTTTCTCGTGCTCTGCGGCATCGCGGCCGGCGTCATGGTCAGCCTCATGGTGCCCACGGCACTGCGCGACGGGGCGCTCGAATTGCGCGATCAGGTCTACCGCGGCGACTGGCAGGACGAACCGTTCCTCGTCACCGATTCGCGGCGGTTGCCGGTACCGTTCGCGTTCGGCGACTTCGATCTGCAGGCGGAAATCGAACTCGCCGAAGGCGCGACGGTCGACATCATCGTGCGCCGCGTCGAACCGCGGAGGATCGGTGCCGAGATGGAGCCGTTCCATGGCCGCTTCAGCGTGCTGCGGCTGTCCGCCGACAAGAACGGGCCAGCGTGGCTGTCGCGCGAGGATGCGCTGCTCGGTGACCGCGAGGCGGGCGGTGTCGACCTCGCGCCGGGCCACACCGCGACCGTCTGGATCAAGGGGCGCGGGCGCGCGCTCGATGCCAACGTCGCCGGCCGCAAACTGCCGCGCTTTCTCGCGGACGATCTGCACGGTTCGTTCCTCATCGTGGCGCGTGGCGGCTCGGCCGTGGTTCGCAGCCTGCTCGTGACCCCGCACGGACTCGCGACGCCATGGCTGTGGAACGAGTGGACGTGGGTGCTCGCCGGCGCGTTGCTCGGCGTCCTGCTGGCGACCGTGATCCGGATGCGAGGAGCATCGCCGTGGCGGCCCGGCGTCGCGCTCGTGCTCGCGGTCTGGGTGCTCGCGGGTTCGCAGCAGGTCGCGCCGCTGCAGTATCCGCCGCCTGGCACGATGCTGGCCTACCTGTTCGGCTGCGGCGCCGTCGTGTTCCTGCTCGTGCCGCGAACGCGCTGGGTCGCCGGCCTCGGCGTCATCGTGCTCGTGACCGCGCCGCCGTTGCGCCATTCGACCGCCAGCCTCGACGAGGTGTTCGACCGCGACGCGGGCTCGCAGCTCGTGGAGGCGCACGCCCAACTCGTGCGCGGGCCGTTCATGATTCACGACCCGAGCCCGGTCGCGCGGCGGGTGTTCCTGCTCGGTGGGCAGTGGCTCTACGCGCGCATTCCCGAGTCCGCGTCACCCGACGATCATCTCGAAGGGTTCGTGACCGCCGAGCTGCGCAGTCGGCTCGGGCTCGTGCGAACCGAGCGGATCGACGTCCCCTGTCTGCCGACGCTCTACGGTCATGCCACGCAGCAGTGGGACATGTTCTCGCGCTATTACACGGGCTACCGACCGGAGGTGATCGTCTTCGGCGTGACGGGGATCGAGGCGGAGCATCCGGTGACGGGGCGGCAGCGGCCGGGGGCTGATGGCGTGCGCGAGGCGCTGAAGGCGGCCAGGGCCTACTGTGACGAGGGAGGCGTCGGACTCGTGCTGCTCACGGGGCCGGAGACGACGCCGGAGGTACTGGCGGTCGTTCGCGAGTTCGAGAACGACGACACCCCGTTCGTGCAGATCGCGTACGGCGAGAAGTCCGCGGCGATCGCGGGCCGGCTCGCCGCGGCGATCGTTGCGCGGTTGCCGCAATGAGCGCGGGGTCCCCGAGCGTCGACGAGCGCCTGGCTGCCGCGCGGGCGGGGCTCGCGAGTGACGATCCGGTGGCCGTGCAGTCGATCCATCGTGAGCTCCTGACGTTCTTGTCCGCCGATCCGCGCGTGCGGCCGCTCGCCGCGACGGCCTACGACCGGGTGCGGCGGCTCGCGGGCGAGCCGCAGAAGTTCGGCACCCAGATCGTGGAGTGCGAGGGTCGGTGCGAACTGTGGCCGGTCGATCCGACGACGACGGACAGCGAACGCGCCAAGTGGGGTTTGCCGCCGCTCGCGGAACTGCGGGCCCGTGCGGGTGAGTGAGCGGCGCGTTCCGCGCCGGAGTGGCCGAAAAGCCGGAGCAGCAGAAAAGTCCGGACGTCACCTGGCGGCCGTCCTATGTTGCCGGCGCGGCCATGGCGGTCGCCCGTCCCGACCATGTTTCGTGCCCCCCGATCCTCCGCATTGCTGCCCGTTCGTGGCCAGCTGGGGTTCCGGTGCCGCGAGGTTCTGGCATGAGGATCGTTCTCATGGTGCTCGCGCTGGCGGGGCTCGCGGCGTTGCTGTGGTACGGCCTGTGGTCGATGGACCGCATCATCCGGGTCCGGCGCAGGCAGCTCGCCGGCGCGACTTGAAGTTCGTCGGGGCGCCCGCTGGCCGGTCGGCCGGATGCTGATCCCGATGCCCCGCGGCCGTTCGGGCGGCGCGCCACCTGGCTCGCCGTGCAGGCCAGCGATCCCGAGGCGGTCGCCGCCGCGCTCGGTTTGCGCACCCTGATGCCCGCGAACTGGCGCGCCGGGCTCGAGGCGGCGCAGGACGAAGGCGTGTTCGTGACCCCGGCGATCGCCGGCGTCGTCCTGGCGGTCGGCGTCGACCTGCGCGGCAACGGCGATTACGCGAGCCTCGTGCCGCCACTGCTCGCCCGCCTCAGCGAGACGTTCGGCCGCGCCGCATGGTTCTCGACCCACGACGGCGTCGAGCATCACGGCTGGGGCCTCGGCGAGCGCGGGGCGGTCGCTCGGGCCTACGCCTACACCGAGCAGGACGGCACCGTTCTGAACCAGGGCGAGATCACCGACACCGAACACCTGCTCGGCTGCTTCGTCGACGACCCGCGTGATCAGTCCGACGACACCGAGAAGTGGTGGCCCGACGAACGGCTCGTGCTGCGCATGGCGGGCGAGTGGGCGATCGACCCGAGCCGGATCGGTGAGCGTGGATTGCCGGCGTCGGCGGGGTTGCTCGGGCGGCTCTGAGGTCGCCTCTGCGCTTTTCTGGGCAGTCGCGGCTCAGCGCCGGTTGCTCTCCTGCCATCCGCTGGGCCCGCAGCCGTCAGGGGTTGAATGCTGGCCGCGGGCTGGCGGCGCGGCGTGCACCGGCTACGTTCCGAGCCTTCGATGTCGCGCCGTCTCGTGTTCTGGGCGATTGCCCTGCTCGCCGTCGCTCTGGCCTTCTGGCAGGCGTGGGCGCTGCGGTGGACGTGTGACGATGCGTTCATCTCGATGCGGTACGCCGAGCACTTCGTCGAAGGGCACGGGCTGGTGTTCAACCGCGATCCGGCCGAGGCGCCGGTCGAGGGCTACACGAACTTCGCGTGGACGATGCTGCTCGCGGTCGGGTTCGCGCTCGGCTTCACGGGCGAGTCGCTGACGGGGTGGGCGGCCTTCTTCGGGGCGTCGTTCCACGCCGGCACGGTGTTCCTGCTCGCGAGTATCGCGTGGCAGGCGACGGGCGGGCGGGCGATCGTGCCGCTCGCGGCGTGCGGGTTCGCGGCCGTGCACCACGCGGCATCGCTCGCACCCGCGGGCCTCGAGACCGCGATGTTCACGCTGCTCGTGACCGCGGTGATGCGTTTCGCGGCGCACCTCAAGTGTCGGCGTGAGGCCTGGCTCGTCGGTTTCCTCGGCGTGCTGCTCGCGATGACGCGGCCCGACGGCGGACTGTTCGTCGCGATCGCGGGGCTGTTCGTGCTGTTCGACGCGCTGCGCCGCCGTGCGCCGCAGCTCGTCGTCGGCTATGCCGCGCCGTTCTTGTTCTGCTTCGTGCCGTACCTGATCTGGCGGCGGCTCTACTACGGCTACTGGGTGCCCAACACCTTCTACGCCAAGTCCGCGTCCGACCCGTATCCGTCGCAGGGCTTCGTGTATGTCGCCGAGTTCTTCAAGTGCTACTGGGCGCTGTTGCCCGTGCCGGTGCTGACCGCGATCTACGCGCTGCGCCAGCCGGACCTGCTCGCGGGCGTGTCGAGCTGGCTCGGGCGGCGGCCGCATCTCGCGGTGCTCGCATTCGTCGTGCCCTACGTCGCGTTCGTGATCTGGGTTGGCGGCGACTTCATGTTCGGCCGCTTCCTCGTACCCGTGCTACCGGTGATGTTGCTCGGGCTCGACTTGGCGGCGAACCGCTGGCGCAACGTGCTAGTGCAGTTGCCGATCGCCGTCGTGCTCGTCGTCGGCCTGTTCTGTCGGGTCGAGCCGTCGTGGCTCGGCACGCATCCGAATCCGCAGCACTTCACGGACAATCGGCAGATCACGGTGAAGCCGTCGGGGTTTGGTGACCTGACGTGGGCTGAGGCCTTACGGATTGCCGGCGAACACCTGCGTGCGGTCTTCGACGGGCTCGACGTCAGGATCGCGATCGTTGGCAGCCAGGCGAACTTCGCCTATCGCGCGCAGGTCCCCGTCGCGATCGAGTGTGCGACCGGTCTCACCGACGCGCGGCTCGCGCATCAGGAGGTCGTGGGGCGCGGCATGCCCGGCCACGAGAAGGGCTATCGCCGGCAGCTCGATTACCTGATCGGCGAACGCGGCGTGCAGATCACGTTCGATAACGATTACGTCGAGAACGACGGGCTCGACGAGTTCCGCAAGATCGTGTTCCTGCCGCCTGGGCTACCGCCGCCACGCTTGGTGCCCGCGAAGCTCATGCGCTACGACCGGGACCTGATGCGCGCGTTGCAGGAACGCGAGGGCGAGCGCGTGTTGTTCTACGACTTCGAGGTGATCCTCGACGACTACCTGAGCAAGCTGGCGCAGAAGGACAAAGAACGCGTGCAGTCGGACTACGCGGCGTTCAAGGCGTTCTACTTCGATCACAACGACGACTCGGAGCGGCAACGGCGGTTTCAGGAGTTCTTGCAGTGAGTGCACCGGTCAGCCGCCGCGGACTGCAATGGCTCGTGCTCGCGGGACTGGCCGTGGTCGCGATGATCTGGGCGTGGCAGCGGGCCTGGGTCTGCGACGACGCGTTCATCACCTGGCGCTACTCGGAGAACTTCGCGAACGGGCTCGGCGCGGTCTACAACGCCGGCGAACGGGTCGAGGGCTACAGCAACCCGTTGTGGATGCTGCTGTGTGCGTTCGCGATCCGCTGCGGTCTCGACCCGGTGACGTTCGGGCAGTGGCTCGGCGTCGTCTGTTACGGCCTGTTGGTGCCCGCGACGTGGTGGGTCGGCGTCGGGCTCGCGAACCGAGCTGTGGGCGAAGCCGATGACGACTCGGGAGCGGTGACGGCCGTGCGCTTCGTGCCGCTCGCGGCGGTCGGGGTGGCGCTGCACGGCCACCTGCGCGACTTCGCGAGTTGCGGCCTCGAGACCCTTGGCTTCGTGCTGCTCGTCACGCTCGTCGCCGGCGTGCTCGTGCGCGCGAAGCGGCCCGGCCACTTCGCGATCGCGAGTTTGCTCACGATCGCGGCGGCGGTCACGCGGCCCGATGGCGGGCTCATTGGTGCGCTCGCCGGGCTCTGCGCGCTCGGGACGAGTCTGCGGCAGCGCGACCTGCGGCCCGTGATGGCGTTCGCGGTGCCGGGCTTCCTGCTGTTCCTGCCGTTCCTCGGCGCGCGCTTCCTCTACTACGGCGAACTGCTGCCCAACACGTTCTACGCCAAGTCCGCGCACGATCCGTACGCGTCGCAGGGTTGGTTCTACGTGCAGCTGTTCTTCAACGCCTACTGGGTGCTGTGGCCGGCGCTGCTGCTGGCCGTCGTGCTGCCGCTGACCGAGCGGGTCGCGGGCGCTCGCGCTGGCTTGCTCCGGCTCGCGGTGCTCGCGTTCGGGTATCTCGCGTTCGTGATCTGGGTCGGCGGCGACTTCATGTTCGCGCGCTTCTGCCTGCCCGTGACGCCGCTGCTATATGTCGTGCTCGAGTTCGTGGTGCGGCGATGGCTGCGGGGCGCTGTCACCTGGGTCGCGATCACCGTCGTTGCCGGGGCGACGCTGCTCTTTCATCAGCGTGACGACCTCTACGTCACGGGGCAGGCCGTGCGCGGCGTCGCCGACGAGCGCGCGCAGTATCCCGAGTCTCGCACGACGCCGATCCGCGCGGCCGGCAAACGCCTCGGTGAGCTCACCAAGGGGCGGGACCTGCGAGTCGCGTTCACCGGCACCCAGGCGATGCTCGTCTACGAAGCCAAATTGCCGTACGCACTCGAGTCGGTCACCGGTCTGACGGATCATTTCCTCGCGCGCCAGGAGATCGCTGAACGTGGCCACGTCGCGCACGAGAAGGGCATCTTCCGCAGCGAAGAGTCTCGCGAGTACGCGCTGCGGTCGCAGAGCGTGCACCTGCTGCTGTTCGACCATCCGCCGTGGACGAGCGTGTTCCCGTTCCTGAAGGTTCAGCACGGCGAGTTCACGTTCACGATCACGCGTTGGGATCGCGAAGTGCTCGAACCGCTGCTTGCGGCCGAGGACTTCCAGATGACCGATCTCGACGCCTATGTGGCGGAGTTCGTGCGCACGCTGCCGCAGCGCCAGAAGGCGGAGAAGCCGATCGTGCAGGCGCATCTCGGCGCGTTCGACCTGGCCTACTTCCGTTGGCGCGACGACGATGACGAGCAGGCCGCCGCGGCGCGGCGGGCGATCGTCGACTGGTTGCGGTAGGCGATTCGCCCCAGGATCGAGTCGGATGGCGATCGAATTGCGCCGGGCTACAGCCGCTGGCGAGCCCAATCAAACAGCGCGGACAGATTGATGCGGAAGCCTTCGAGGAACCGTTCGCCTGGATAACGACGGGCATCGAGTCCCAGGGCGGTGGTGCCATCTTGGGCGCGATGCCGTCACGGATTCTAGCTCGAAATGAGCCGTCGACGCCCAGTTCGACCCCGTTCACGGCAGATGCGCTGCCGGCGCAGATGCGCGATCAGCGCTTCAACAGCGCGATTCCCGCGGCGAGCAGCAGCGAGGTCACGCCCGCCATACCGACGATCACGATCGGGTCCTGCCACGGCGAGGCGTAGTGCTTGCGCCGGGGTGGGTTGATCTCGTGCGAGTGGTCGGAGCCGTGGCCGTCGTCGTGCCCGTGGTCGCCGTGGCCGTGGCTCTCGGCGTGCGCGCCGTGGTCATGCGCATCGCCGTCGTGACCGTGCGAGTCGTGACCGTGGCCCGTCTCGCCATGCGGAGTGCCGTGTCCGGTGTCGGCGTGGTGGCCCGGGTCCTGCGCGTCCGAGTCGTGATGCCCCGAGCCGTGGCGATGCGCCTCGTGGCCCTGCGTTTCGTGGCTGTGGCCTGAGTGCCCGTGATCGGTGTGGCCGTGCGGGTCCTGGCCGTGCGAATCGTGGCCGTGCGTGTCACCCGAGACGACCGCGTCGCCCCAGTCGAGCACGGGCATCTTGGCCGTTGCCTTTGATTCGCCAGCCGGGGCGGGGTGGTCGCCGTGGTCGTGATGGTCGTGATGGTCGCCGTGGGCCTCGTGGCCGTGGTCGCCGTGAGCCGGCTTCTCGTGGCCGTGGCCGTGGCCGTTGCCGTGGGTGGAGTGCCCGTGATCTCCGTGGCTCTCGTGGCCATGCGAATCGTGGCCATGCGAATCGTGCCCGTGGGCCCCGTCACCGTGGCCGTGACCGCCGGTCTCCCCGTGTGGGGCCGCGGCGGCGGGCTGGTCGCCGGTCGCCGCTTGTTCCTTGAGCCAGGTCAGGTTGCCCGATGCGACGTCGTAGACCGTTGGCAGCACGGCGAACCGGCCGCGGTGCTCGAGCTCCCGCAGGATGCTGCTGCGGGAACGCACCTCCTGGACCGTGCGATGCACGTTCGCGGTGACGGCGCGTTCGACGATGGTCTCGATGCTGGCCTTGCCGCCCTGGCGCGCGGCGGCGACGGACGGCTCGAGGCGCGCGAGCAGTGCGCGCATGTTCGGCGACATCTCCTTGTCGGCGGGCTGGTTGGCGGCTGCGGCCATGGTGTCGCAGCGGGTGTGGCCCATGACGATCAGGAGCGAGGCGCCGGTGCGGCTGGCGGCCTGCTCGATGCTCGCGAGCACGTTTTCGGTGACGACGCCACCGGCGACGCGGATGACGAGCAGTTCGCCGAGGCCCGAATCGAAGACATGCTCCGGCGCGACGCGCGAATCGGCGCCGGTAAGGACGATCGCGAGCGGCTGTTCCCCGTGCGTGAGTGCTTCGCGGCGTTCGGCCGAGAGGTCGCCGGCCGGCAGGCTGTCGCCGAGGAACCGGCGGTGGCCGGCCTGCAGCATCCGCAGCGCGACGTGCGGCGGCACGGCGACCGGCACGTTGTGCTCGGCCGGGTCGAAGTCGAACCGCGGTTCGGGCGGCAGCGGGCGGTGGGGCAGCCACTCGACCTCGCCGCTCTGCAGGTGGTAGCGCGCGCCGACCATCTGCAAGCGTCCGACCTGCACGTAGCGACGCAGCAACGGACTGCGGCGGAGCGCCTCGTGCAGCGTCAGGTGGACGTTCTCCTCCTCACAGGCATCGTGCAGGGCCTTGCCGCCGAGGTCTCGGCCGCGTGCCTTGCGCACGGCCGGCTCGATCTGCTCGATGAGGTGCTGGATCGCAGGACTCGGGGCTGCCCGTTGGTGGTCGTTGTCGATCGACTGGACCTGGTCGATCGTCGCCGAGATCGCGCAGCAGCCTTCATGGCCGAGAATGACGCAGAGCGGCACGTTGAGGTGCTCGACCGCATACTCGATGGATGCCAGGGTCTCGCGGTCGCAGGTGTTGCCGGCGACGCGAATTACGAACAGCTCGCCGAGGCCGCAGTTGAACACGTGCTCCGGCGGCACGCGGCTGTCGGTGCAGCACAGCACCACGGCAATCGGGTTCTGGCCGCGGGCCAGGGTCCGGCGGACGCCCTCGCCGACCGGTTGTGGCACCGAGCGCTCGGCCGCGAAGCGGCGGTTGCCTTCGGAGAGCGCGCGCAGGGCCTCCTCGGGCGTCTTCTGGGCCGCGAGGCCGCCAGCAGTCAGCGCTACGAGCCCAGCGCGGATCCAATTCAGCGAAGCAGTCATTCTCTGGTGTCCCCCAATCGTCGAGTTCTGCGGCAGGCATCGGCCGGGCTGTCGGAGAACTGGACGGGGGCGCGGAAGGGCCGGCGGCATGGTGGCCCGGGATCCGCCCGTTCGGCTCCGGGTTTTCGCCTGGACCCCGCCGCCTGTTGACGGCTGGCCGGCCCCCGCTACTGTGTTTGCCCTTGAAACCCGGCTCGGCGTTCGTCCTGGCCGGCCGCCGGTCGCGCAACTTTCCTCCTGTTTGGGCGTTACCGGCTCAAGCTCGCCTGCGATTGCTCACGATCAGCGGACTTCGCATCGCGATCCCTTCGATCGGGTCGAGTCTTCGGCCCAAACTTCAACCGCCTTTCACCGGCCTGGCGCCGGAGGCACCCACCAATGTCAACCCAAGCCACCAACAAGCCCGTGTCCGACAAGAAGGAAGCCAAGGAACTCGCACGGATTCGTCAACTGCGCAACTTCGGAGTCATCGCCCACATCGATGCGGGCAAGACCACCTTCAGTGAGCGCATCCTGTTCATCACGGGGAAGAGCCACAAGGTCGGCGAGGTGCACGATGGCCAGGCGACGATGGACTACATGAAGGAGGAGCAGGATCGCGGCCTCACGATCACGTCGGCCGCGACGACCTGCCAGTGGCGCGACTACACCATGAGTCTGATCGATACGCCCGGCCACGTCGACTTCACGGTCGAGGTCGAGCGTTCGCTGCGCGTGCTCGACGGTGCGGTGGGTGTGTTCTGTGCGGTCGCCGGTGTGCAGCCGCAGTCGGAAACGGTGTGGCGCCAGGCCAACCGCTACAACGTGCCGCGCATCGCGTTCGTCAACAAGATGGACCGCACGGGTGCCGACTTCTACAAGGCGGTCGAGTCGATGCGCACGCGCCTGCACGCCAACCCCGTGCCGCTCGTGATGCCGATCGGCAAGGAGAAGGAGTTCCTGGGCGTCGTCGACCTCATCGAGATGAAGGCGATGACGTGGTCGGACGACGATGCGCGCAAGATGACTGTCGGCGAGATCCCCGCGGAGCTGCGTGAGGAGGCCGAGCGCCGTCGCAACGAGATGATCGAGGGCGTCGCCGAGTTCCACGACCCGCTGCTCGAGAAGTTCGTCGAGGGTGAAGAGGTCACGAACGAAGAGATCCTGATCGCGATCCGCAACGGCACGCTGTCGCTCAAGGTGACGCCGGCGTTCTGCGGTTCGGCGTTCAAGGACAAGGGCGTGCAGAACGTGCTCGACGCGATCGTCGAGTTCCTGCCGAGCCCGCTCGACGTGCCGCCGATCGAGGGCACCAACCCCGAGAACGACGAGAAGGTCGTGCGTGAGCTGCTCCCGAGCGAGCCGTTCGCCTGTCTCGTCTTCAAGACGATCAACGACCCCAACGGCGACCTGACCTTCCTCCGCATCTACACGGGTGAGATGAAGCAGGGCGAGAAGTACTACAACGCCCGCACGCGCCGCTTCGAGCGCGTCGGCCGCCTGATGCGCATGCACGCGGGCAACCGCGAGCCGCTCGAAACCGCGCGCGCCGGTGACATCGTCGCCGTCGTCGGCATCAAGGAGGCGTTCACGGGCGACACGTTGTCGACCAAGGACGCGCCGGTGATTTACGAGGCGATGGACTTCCCGGAGACCGTCATCAGCATGTCGATCGAGCCGCAGAGCACCGGCGATCGCGACAAGCTGTCGGCGATCATCGGCAAGCTCGTGCGCGAGGATCCGACGTTCAAGGCTGTCACCGACGAGCAGACCGGCCAGATGGTCATCTCGGGTATGGGTGAGCTGCACCTCGAGGTGAAGTGCAACATCATCCAGAACGACCACAAGGTGCCGGTTTCGGTCGGCCGCCCGAAGGTCGCCTACAAGATGACGCTGACGGGTCCGAAGGACGTCGAGGCGCGTCACATCAAGCAGTCCGGTGGTTCGGGTCAGTTCGCGGTCGCGAAGGTCAAGTTCGCGCCGAACCTCGAGGAGGACGCCGGCGAGGACCTGGTGTTCGTGAACTCGATCAAGGGTGGCTCGGTGCCGCGCGAATACATCCCCGCGATCGAGCACGGCATCGATTCGGCGATCAAGGGCGGTGGCCGCCTCGGCTTCCCGTTCTGCAAGGTCTCGGCCGAGCTCTGGGACGGCCAGAGCCACGACGTCGACTCGAGCGTCATGGCGTTCGAGGCCGCCGGCGTGCTCGCGTTCCGCATGGCGTCGGACGGCAACTCGACGTTGCTCGAGCCGCTGATGAAGATCGAGATCGAGTGCCCCGAGGAGAAGACCGGTGACGTCATCGGTGACCTCAGCTCGCGGCGCGGCATCGTCGACGAGATGGTCAGCAAGCCGGGCGGCATCTCCGCCGTCACCGGCAAGGTGCCGCTCGCCGAGATGTTCCAGTACTCGACGACGCTGCGCTCGCTGACGCAGGGCCGGGGCACCTACTCGATGGAGCCGGCCTCCTACGAGGCGGTGCCGCCGAACATCGCCGACAAGATCCTCGCGGACGCGGCGGGCAGCTGAGCTCGAGCTGCCCTGAACACGCCGGCGACCGGCGCATTTGGGGCTGGGCTCAGACGAGCTTGATGCCCTCGCGCGCGATCGCCAGCAGCACGCACGCCTCGTCGCAGTCGTCCACCGCGACCGGCGTGTGGATCGTGCCACCGTCGTAGGTCACGAACGCGCCTGCCCGATGTTCGCCGAACTCGTCGCGGTAGCCGCCGCGCAGCACGAGGACCTCTTCGGTGCCGCGATGCCGGTGCCGCGGGTAGCCGCAGCCGGGCTGCATCCGGATGAGTGCGACCACCCGGCCCTGGCCCGATTCGCCCCGGTCGCGGTCCGTGCTATAGAAGTGCACGTCCATGCCGGTGTAGCGCGTCTTGCGCCAGGGGATCGAATCGAGGTCCATCCCGCCATGCTAACCGCCCGTCGACCCGCTAACCTACCTCGCTGACATGGCCGAGCATCCGCACGAATCCTGGTCGATCCTCGTCGAGAAGGACTACCTCAAGTTCAGTGCTGCGCACTTCCTGATCTTTCCCGATGGTTCGGCAGAACGGCTGCACGGTCACAACTACAAGGTCTACGTCGAGCTCCACACCGAGTTGGACGAGCACGGTCTCGTCGTCAACTTCAAGGAGATCAAGCCGCTGATCCGGCAGTTGTGTGACGAGCTCGACGAGCACCTGCTCATTCCCGGCGAGCATCCCGTCCTCACGGCCGCGAAGCAGTCCGATGGCTCGATGGAGATTCGCTACCGCGAGCGCTGGTATCGGATCCCGGCGGACGAAGTCATCGTGCTGCCGATCAGCAACAGCAGCGCGGAGAACCTCGCGGCGTGGTTCGGCCGCACGTTGCGCGAGCGGATGCGGCCGGAATGGCCGGACCTCCGCGTGCAGCAGTTATCCGTGGCCGTCGAGGAGACGCCCGGTCAGCGCGGGGTTTGGACCCTGCGGGAGTAGATCCTGCGCGCAGCGCCCACTGGCCGCTGTGAACCGTCAGCTGTGAACCGTCAGCTGTGAGCCGTCAGCTGTGAGTCGTCAGGCAGTGCGGGCGTCGGTCGTCTGCCGGTAGCCGTGCAGCCAGCGAGCCGACTGGTCGCCCATGTGGCGGATGGTGAACCGGGTGTGGGCTGGAACGTCGAGTTCGTCGCCGACATCGAGTTGCACCGTGCGGTCCTCGAGCTCGACCTGGATCGAGCCCTGCAGCATCAGCAGCAGCAGGTCACGCTCGTGCACGAAGTCGCTCCAGACCCGCTCCGGCGGGTCGACCCACAGCTCGCAGCTGTAGCCACGTCGCGCCCAGTCGGCGCTTACGGCCTCGCGGTTGACGATTGTCCTGGGTTGCATCCGAGTCCTCCCTGAGAACGGCCTGGCCACCTGGGTCGGGGCACTGGAACCGTCGCGCCCGAGCCTCCGTGGCGACGCACCGATTGACGACTCGCGGATTGCAAGTTGGCAGGGGGTACGCCTGAGGGGAAGCATAGTGCGCTGATCCGCACATCGAAATCCCTTCCGACGCACGGGTAGTGGTGTAGGCCCGGTTACGAAGTGGTGGTGGTGAACCGAGCCTGAAGCAGGATAGTGCGTATACGACGCGGGTAACCCGTCAGACTCCATGACGGAGCGATTTTCTGCCACGTCGGGCGGAATCGGCCGTTCGATCTCGTCGGACTCGGCCGATCGCATCGGGATCATCGGCCCGTGCTTCGGGTCGCGGCCCAGTCGCCCGCGCTCGATTCGGTGGTCCCAAAAAGAGAGCGGAGCGCGTCTTGCGACGGCGCTCCGCTGCTGCATGAGAGAGTCAGAGTAAGGACCCCTGCCCCCAGGACCACCGGCGACGAGCGCGAGACGTGCTGACCACTCGCTGACTGGTCAGCTGCACCTCGGGCTTTCACCCTGGAACAGACCCCTCTGATTCGCGATGCCGTCTCGGCGTCCGGAAAATAGTGTGCTCGTCAGGGGGTCCTGGAGACAGGAAGTGCTCCGCGCGGAGGCATGGTCCACACGGAGCATCCTTTGGACGGCCGCGGTCAGGTCGGAGGTTCCGTTGCGTTCTCGGATTTTCCCCAAACCGTTGGATCCGTTGCACCAAGTGGTCAACGGGGCAGCCGTTTCGGCGGATAGTATGACGTTTCGGCAGCCCGAAGCGTCAGGAGAACGTCGGCCGGGCCGGCTCCCCGCTGGCGGCGATCGTGCGCACGTGCTCGCGCACCTCCATTGCCCGTGCGATGCACTGGTCGCTGTTGTGGTACTCGTAACGCCCGAACCGTCCGAACGTGATGTAGCCGCTGGTGTCGAACCAGCCGCGCACCCGATCGATGCGGTCCTGGAACTCGAGGTCCTGATCGATGTAGGCGAACTCGTTGTCGCACCACTCGAGCAGCACGACGTGTTCGGGAACGAGGATGCCGGCGTTGCCGAGGCGTTCGACGACACTGCGCGCCCAGGCGCCGTCGGGCGCGAGGTCGCCGCGGTGCGTGACTTCGGCGAGGAACGAGCCGTGGCCGGGGGGCGCGTTTTCGGGCGAGTAGTTCGAGTAGTAGGTCACGCGGTTGACCGGGCCCTGCTCGGGGAAGGGCAGATAGACCCAGCTCAGGTCGGGCAGCGGCTCGTCGAGCCGGACCCCGATCATCAGGTTGACGAGTGAGATCGGCTTCAACGCGCGGATGTCGGCGCGGATTTCCGCGGGGATGTCGGCGATCGCCGACTCGATGCGCGGCAGCGGCACCGTGTTGATCACGAGGTCGAATAGCTCGCCGTTGACCGCGAACTGAGAGTCGCGGCGCTCGACGGAGTCGATCGACACCCCGGTCTGGAGGTCGAACCCGCCGCCCGCGATCGTGCCCTTCACGAGGGTCTCGAAGCCACCGTGCCGCGGGAACCAGAACACGGACTGGTGCGTGTAGCCGTCCGTGTCGAAGCCGATCGCCGACTTCAGGATGTCTTCGATCGGCGCCTCTGGCACGCGGCCCGCGACCCAGCCGCTCGACAAGCGGTGCAGGTCACACTCCCAGATCTTCTCGTTGTACGGGATCATGAAGTGCTTCGCGAAGCCCGCACCCATGCGCCAGTCGACCCAGTCATGGAAGTTTGGCGGGCACTCGGCGCCCGCGCGCCGGTCGGCGAACGCCTCGACGTAGCCCGCCAGGCATTCGACGATCGCTGCCTTCGTCAGGTGTCCGACGCCGTTCTCGAACGGATACGGCACCCAGCGGTCGTGCCAGCGGATCTTCGTGTTGCGCTCCGTGCGCACCGTGCCGGCCTCGCCGCCGCAGCGGTCGAGTTGCCAGTCGAGCACCTCCTTGTTCTTCGAGAACAGGATGTGGCCGCCCGCGTTGTCGAACGTGAATTCGCCGAAACGGCTGCTCTGGCAGAGCCCGCCGGCACGTTCGGATCGTTCGAGCACGACCGCATCGTGGCCATCACGCGCGAGCATCCGCGCGACGGCGGTACCCGAGATGCCACCTCCGAGGATCGCGATCTTCACGCGCTGAGTTCCGACGTCGTCTGCATGGGGGCGGAGAAATCTATCCCGGGTCGGCCGCGATCGTCGAGGGTGAGCCGCGGTTCGTGAAAAACTCACGCGTCGGTTTGGCGCAGCTGCCATGATGCGGGGCCTTGGCGACCGATCCAGCTGCACCCGAACCTGCCGAGTTGCCGCGCGCGACCGAACGGCTCGCCGTCCTGGCGCTGGTCTGGGCCGCGTTCGTGCTCAACCTGAACGCGAACGTGCTCGGTGCGCTGCTGCCGTTCCTGCGCGCCGAACTGCCGCTGCAGGACGGCGATTCCGAGATCCTCGTCGCCGGCACCGCGATCGGGACGGGGATCGGCGCGCTCGTCGTCGGCACGGTGACGCAGCGCCTCGGCCGCCGGGCGACCTTGCAGCTGGGGCTGGTCCTTTTCGTCGTCGCGAGTGCCCTGCACGCGGTGCCGGGGGGATTCTGGTGGCTCGCCGGGCTGCGGGCCGCTTCGGGCGGCGCGGCGGGGCTGGCCTATTCGACGGCCTCGGCGCTGGCATCCCGCGTGACACCGTATGCGCGGCGCGGTGCCACGATGGGCTGGTTCTCGGCCGGCATGTTCCTCGCGATCCCCGTCGGCATGCCGCTGACCGTGGCGCTCGCGCGTGCCGGCTGGTGGCAGGTGATCTTCGCCGCTCAGGCCGCGATCGGGCTGCTGGCGATCGTCCTCGCCGCGCGCGCCGTGCCCGCGGTCGCGGACGACGAGCGCGCGGCGCGGTTTCGCGACGTATTGGGCGATGGGCAGGTCCGGGCCGGGCTCATTGCGACCCTGCTGCACGTCGGCTCCTTCCTCACGGTGGTGCAGCTCGCGACCGTCTGGCTCGACGAGACCGGGCGCGTGCCGCGGGCCGATCAGATCTACCTGTGGATTGCGCTCGGGCTGCTGTCCGTCATCGGCAGCGCCGGCCTCGGCCGACTCAGCGACCGGGTCGGTAAGCGTGCGTTCGTGCTCACTTGTTCGGGGATCCTCGTGGTGTGCTTCCTCGTTCTGGCGCGTGAACCCGGCCCGCTCGCGATGCTCGGCGTGGGGCTCGTGCTCGCCCTGACCGCTGCGGCCCGCACCGGGCCCCTGCAGGCGTTGCTGTCCGGACTCGTGCCCGAATCCCGCCTCAGCGCGCTCATGGGACTGCGCACAGCGTCGATGCAGCTCGGCGTCGTGCTGTTCGCGTTGATCGCTCGCGAGCTGGCGCCGCGTCTCGGCTTCGCCGGCGTCCTTTTCTTCGCCGCGGTCTGCCAGGTCGGGTCCTACGCGGCGATTCGGTTCGGCGTCCGCCGATCCTGAGCTCGCACCACCCAGAACGTTCGTTCAACGGGCTGGTAAGCGGGAATGTCGCCCGGCTGCGACCGTAAGGGCAGAATCGCGGCCACTGGCGGCCACGAAGTCCTGTGAACTGCGCTGAGTCGCGCGATCCGTTGCCCATGAACCGCATCCACATCAGAGTCCTCGTTTCCCTCCTGCTCCTGCCCCTGACCGCCTGTGTCACGCACCGTGAGGAGTTCCTCGTCGGCAGTTCCGACTACGTGCTCGGCCAGCGCGAGTTCGAAGACGGCGGCACGGAGACGTATCGCCTGCGGATGGGGTCGGGAGGACGTGCCTCGCTCGACGTCGTGACGGAGTACGACAAGCGGCGCCCGTTCCTCGGCTTCCAGCTCAAGGAGATCGACAAGCAGCTGGCACAGGAACGCGGTCTCGAGCCGTACTCGGGTCTGCTCGTCGAGGGCGTCTATCGCGATTCGGCCGCGCAGCGCGCTGGCATCGTGACGGGCGACATTCTCTATGCGCTCGATGCGCGCGAGACGATCTACCGTGTGCACGTCGCGGACTTCGAAGCCGGGCTCGAGCTCGACAAGCAGGTCATGGCGCGCGTCGGCCGGGGTGGCAGGCAGCTCGAGCTGCCGATGCGGGCCCAGCCGCTCGACGAGCGGGTGAGCAACACCGAAAGCGTCGCACTCGAGAGTTCGTCGTCCCGCCGGCCGTACGCGGGTGTCCATCTGCGCGGCATCCCACCGACGTGGTGCGAGAAGATCTACGGCGAGCGTCGGAACGCGGTCGTGATCAGCGAGGTCGCGGTCGGTTCGCCGGCCTGGCTCGCGGGGTTGCGCGGCGGCGACGTGATCGACGAGGTCGATGGTCGCCCCGTGCCGCCGCTCGCCGAGCTCAAGCGCACGATCGCCGAGCGCGGTGCCGTGGGCGAACCGCTGCGCGTCGGCGTGTCGCGCGCCGGTTCGCCGTCCTACGAGACCCAGATCGACCTGCACGACTACAGCGGCGAGACCAACGTCTGGTTCCCGCTGCTGTTCCACTACAAGAACGGCGTCTACCGCGATCGCTGGGGCATTGGCCCGTGGGGGCTCATCATGAGCAACCGCAATACCTACGTCGCCGACAGTACGACCCGCAGCGTCGAGACGCGCAACGTCTTCCACGCGCTGCTCGGGCTCATCAAGGTATCGACCGGCCCGGACGAGACCCGCGTGCGCCTGCTGTGGTTCATCGGCTTCGACACGTAGGCCGCCGCGACACCAGGCGGGCGGGGTGAACAGGTCGATACCTCAGACCTGGCACCCAGCACACCAGTACGTGCTGCGGCCGACCTCGACCGTGCGGCGTACGGTCACGCCGCAGCGCCGGCACGCTTCGCCGTCGCGTTCGTAGACGTTGAGTTCGCGGGCGAAGTAGCCGGCGCCCTCGTCGACGCCCGCGAAGTCGCGGAACGAGGTGCCACCGGCGGCGATCGCGGACCGCAGCACTTGCTGCACCGCCGAGGCGAGGGCGTCGCACTCCTTGATCTTGAGCGACTTCGCGGCGCGTCGGGGCCGCACGCTCGCGAGCCAGCAGGACTCGCTGGCGTAGATGTTCCCGACGCCGACGAGCAGCCGGCCGTCCATCAGCAGCGACTTGATGCTGCACTTCTTGCGGCGGGAGACGCGGTG
Source organism: bacterium (assembly GCA_024743115.1). GTDB lineage: Bacteria > Planctomycetota > UBA1135 > UBA1135 > UBA2386 > JAGQRA01. The sequence continues at coordinate 229,186 of JANSXC010000006.1, forward strand.
CAGGAACGCCCCGTCGAACTCGGGCTCGAGGGGTTCCTGGCCCAGCGCCGTGAGCCATGGGTGGGTGGCGAGCGTCGCGGCCGTGGCGTAGCCGAGAGCGCCGAAGCGCCGCGGGTCGGTGTAGCGCACGAGCCGGCCCGGCAGGTGCAGGCGCCAGTGTTCGTGCTTGCGCCACTCCGGCGGCGGTACGCGGCGGTTCTGCACGTCGATCGCGAAGCGCCCCGACATGCCGAGGTGCACCAGGGCGACCGGGCGATCGCGACCGCCGAAGTGCAGCAGCAGATACTTGCTGCGCCTCGTGACGGCCGTGCACGTGCGGCCGCGTAGGGTGCGGAGCTCGTCGATCGGGATGGGCCAGCGCAGATCGTCGCGGGCGAACTCGAGTTCGGTCACGCGGCGGCCGACGAGGTGGGGTTCGGCGCCCGTGCGGACGGTCTCGACTTCGGGCAGCTCGGGCACGCAGAACAGGATCCCGATGGCGGGTCGCCTTGGCAACGGGAAGCCGGGCCCGGGCCACGGGGGTCCAGGGGGCGGTGAGGATCTGCGCACGCTGGCTTCGGTCGACCGCTGCGGAGGCTTCCGACCGGCTCGTCCTTGGTCCTGATCGGCGATGCGGGCTAGCATCCCGGCGGTATGACCAAGGCTTCCGGCTCGCGCACGCTGCATCACATCGGGATTGCAGTCCATTCGATCGCAGAATCGCTTCCCCATTGGACCGAGGGGCTCGGCCTCGAGCTCGTCTCGACCGACGACGTGCCTGCTCAGGGTGTGCGCGTCGCCGTACTCATGGCCGGCTCCACCCGGGTCGAGTTGCTCGAGCCGTTCGGTGAGAACTCACCCGTTGCCAAGCACCTCAGCAAACGTGGGCCGGGCGTGCATCACATGGCGTTCGAGGTCGAGGATTGTCAGGCCGCGATCGACGGGATGGCTGCGGCCGGGTCGCCGATGATCGACGATTCGCCCAAGCCGGGGGCGCACGATTGCAAGGTCGCGTTCGTCCATCCCAAGGGCATGGATGGGGTGCTGACCGAGCTCGTCGAGGATCCGCACTCGACCGATGCCCACGGCGCGTCGACAGGAGGTGCGGCCCATGACTGATTCACTCGAACGGTTGCGGGAGCTGCGCGAGCGTTCCCAGCAGGGTGGCGGTGAGAAACGCGTCGCGGCGCAGCATGCCAAGGGCAAGCTGACGGCACGAGAGCGCATCGACCTGCTCGTCGATCCGGGCACCTTCGTCGAGATGGATCGCTTCGTGAGTCATCGCTGCCGTGACTTCGGCATGGACAGCGAGCAGAACCAGATCCTCGGCGACGGCGTGGTCACGGGATCGGCGCGCATCGACGGGCGCTCGGTCTTCCTGTTCTCACAGGACTTCACCGTCTTCGGCGGCAGTCTGTCCGAGACCCACGCGGCCAAGATCGTCAAGGTCATGGACCAGGCGATGAAGCTGGGGGTGCCCGTGATCGGTCTCAACGATTCGGGCGGAGCGCGGATCCAGGAGGGCGTTGTGTCGCTCGGTGGCTACGCGGACATCTTCCTCCGCAACACGCTCGCCAGCGGCGTGATCCCGCAGATCAGCGCGATCATGGGACCGTGTGCTGGCGGTGCGGTCTACAGCCCTTCGATCACGGACTTCATCTGTATGGTCGAAGGCACGAGCTTCATGCACATCACGGGGCCGGACGTGGTCAAGACCGTGATGCACGAGGAAACGACGAGTGAAGAGCTCGGCGGTGCCGCGGTGCACGCCGAGACGTCGGGTGTCGCGCATCTGACGGCGAGCGATGACGCGGCATGTCTGATGCAGATTCGCGAGCTGCTGTCCTATCTGCCGCTCAACAACGCGGACGATCCGCCGTTCCGGCCGTGCGAGGATGATCCGAACCGCATGGACGAAGCGCTCGATTCCATCGTGCCGCCGTCGAGCGATCAGCCCTACGACATCCGTCAGGTCGTCAAGCGCGTCGTCGATGATGGCCGCTTCTTCGAGATCCACGGGCGGTTCGCGCGCAACATCGTTGTCGGGTTCGCGCGCCTCGGTGGGCGGGTGGTCGGCATCGTCGGCAACCAGCCGAACCACCTGGCGGGCGTCCTGGACATCCAGGCCAGCATCAAGGGCGCGCGGTTCATCCGCTTCTGCGACTCGTTCAACATCCCGCTCGTGACGTTCGAGGACGTGCCGGGATTCCTGCCGGGCAAGGACCAGGAATGGGGCGGCATCATCACGCATGGTGCCAAGCTGCTCTACGCCTACTGCGAAGCGACCGTGCCGAAGATCACGGTCATCACGCGCAAGGCCTACGGTGGTGCCTACACGGTCATGAGCAGCAAGCACATCCGCGGCGACGTCAATCTTGCGTGGCCGACGGCCGAGATCGCGGTCATGGGGGCCGATGGCGCGGCCAAGATCGTGTTCCGGCAGCAGATCAAGGCCGCGGACGATCCCGCGAGCAAGGAGAAGGAGCTCGTCGCGGACTACAAGGACAAGTTCGCCAACCCCTATCAGGCGGCGGCCCGGGGCTACGTCGACGACGTCATCGAACCGCGGCGGACTCGACCGATGCTGATCCAGGCCCTGGAGCTATTGCGCAGCAAGCGCGACACGAACCCGCCGAAGAAGCACGGCAACATCCCGCTGTAGCCGCGGCCTTCGGGGCCTGCTCGACGCCGGGGTTCTACTCGAGCGTCAGGGCAAGCCCGGCCGTCGTCGTGATCGGCGCCGGGCCTGGGCAGGCCGCGGCGGGCAGGAACGCGAACTGCGCGAAGAGCTCGAGGCCCGCTGGTGCGAAGGTCAGAGGGGCGCCGTGCTGCGCTACGCCGAGCGCATCCGTTGCTACGAGCGCCGTGACCGCGGTCGTCGGCTGCACGTGCAGGTCGACGCCGAGCGCCGGGATCGGTGGCGACGCACGATCGAGGCCGATCGTGACGGCGCCGATGCCGTTCGCTGGTGCGTTCTGTGCCAGCAGCAGGAACGACGGGTCGCCGGCGATCGGAATCGCGTTCGTCGAAGCCAGCACGAATCCGGCACAGTGCGGGCTCGCGCTGCCGAAGCACGTGACTCCGCGATAGCGCAGCGCGGGGCGGCAGGCCGACCGGACCTGATCCGAGAACGGATCCGTGCGCGCGATCAGGTCGCGGACGAAGAACACGCCGGTCGTGCCGCGTTCGAGATCGAGCCACGGTGTGCAGCCGAATGCCCCCTGGCTGCTCACTTCGAGTGAGCGGCCCGTAGCGTTCTTGCGCTCGACCCACGCGCCGATCGCGTAGCCGAGTCCGGGCACGCCATTGGGCGCCGACGTGATCGGCACGCCGCCGGTCTGGTCCTGCAGCAGCGCGTCGGCCGCGGCGGGGCTCAGGACCTGTACGGTTCCGGCCCGGCCACGGTTCTGCAGCATCGCGACGAACTTCGACAGGTCGCCGAGAGTCGAGCGCGCGCCGGCCGCGATCCGGGGATTGGTCGGGCTGCCGAGCGCGCCGAGGTAGTCCGTGCTCGTCATTCGCAGCGGCAGCGCAATGCGGTCGCGAAACAGGTTTGCCCAGCTCTGTCCCGACACGACCTCCGCGACGCGGCCCGCGATGTGCATCGAGACCCCGCCGTAGTAGAAGTCCGTGCCCGGGGTCGTGCGCAGCGGCACGTTCGCGAGGACGTTCACGGCCTGCGCGAGGGTCAGGTTGTTGGCGCTCAGCACCCAGTGGCTCCCGACGGTGCCGGCCGTGTGCGAGAACATCTGTCGCACCGTCATCGTGCCCGCCAGGCCGCTGAATGCGGGGAGGTAGCCCGATACCGGGGCGTCGAGATCGAGCAGGCCGTCGTCCACGAGCGACATGATGACGGCGCCCGACAGCCACTTGGTCGACGACGCGATCGGCAGGACCGTGCTGCCGTCGTGGCTGCCGTAGAACGACCGCAGCAGCAGTTCGCCGTCGCGCTGGACCTGCAGACTCGCGTTCGGCGTGATGCTTGCCGTCAGCGCGGTCATCGCACCGGTGATCGCGGTGAAATCGTGACACGGTGTCGACTGCGCGGTCAGGCCGGTCGCCAGCAGTCCGGCGGCCAGTCCGGTAGATCGCACGCTGGCGACCGTTGCAGGAGCGATGCGCATGATGCGGAATTGTCGCCGGCTGGCGTGTGGGGACGTGGAGCTGGGGAAGAGCTACTTCGCGACCGTCTGGGCCGCGTAGACCCCGGACTCCGGCAGTCGCACGCGCTTGCCGTCACGGCTCGCGAACGTCAGGCTCAGAGCGGCGGGCTGCGTGGGCAACCACCGACTGCTGTCGACGTCGACGTTGATCCATTGGAAGGTGCGGAACCCGGCCTTCTCGCCGTCGAGTTCGGCCGTGCCGGCCGGCGCGTTCCTGGTCGCCACCGGTACGATGCCCGATCGTGGCTCGGCCGCGAACCGGACGACGAGGCCAGCCGCGCCGAGCTGCCACTCGGCCGTGCCTTCGAACGGTCCCTTCGTCATCGCGCCGAGCGTCAGCGTGCCGCCCACCTCGAATGCCATGAGGGTGTACGTCGTATCGCCGTCTTCGACCTCGACGAGGCGCACGTCGCGGACGAACCCACCCGTTTGCGTGCGCGGGTCGTTTGCGGGGTAGCTCGGCATCTCTAGCGGTGGGCCTTCGATCCGCGGCGCACCGGCGCACGCGGCGATCAGGAGCGGCAGACCGAGAGCGCGGCCGGTCGATGAGTCACGTCGTGCCATGCCGACACGATAGCGGCGCATGGGGGCCGCGCTACCGCGCCGCGAGCCCGGTTCCGAATCGGGGCACTACAGCTCGATCGTGCGCCCTTCGCGTGCCGACCGATCCGCGGCGAGCACGATGCGCAGACTGTTGACCGCGTCGGCGAGATGGTCGGAGAGATCGACATCGCGACGGATGGCGTCGAGCAGGAACTGTTGCTCCCGCAGGCAGAGACCGTCGTGGTCGGGTTCGTCCGTCGTGTCGATCCACTCGTCGGGACGCGTGAACTCGTCGCCGTCGTCGCGGTCCTGCCAGTGAACCCGCAGCGAGTTCGTCGCCGTGTGCGAATCGACGTCAGCGCTGCCGTCCTTGCGTTCGCCGGCGCGGTCGACGATCGACACACAGCCCTTCGGTCCGACGACGTCCTTCACGAAGTAGGCGATCTCGCTCATCATCGGCCCCCAGCCGGCTTCGTACCAGCCGACGGAGCCGTCTTCGAACGTGACCTGCAGCTGGCCGTAGTTGTACATCCCCGGCTGCAGTTCCTCGGACAGCCGCGCCTGGATCGCACTGACCCGCACGGGGCGGCTGCGCGTCATCTGGCACATCACGTCGACATAGTGCACGCCGCAGTCGACGATCGGCGACATCGAGTCCATGAGCGCCTTGTGCGTCACCCAGTCCTTGCCGCGGCTCTGCTGGTTGAGGTTCATGCGCATCACCAGCGGCTTGCCGAGCGTTTGCGCGACCTCGATGAACTTCTGCCAGGCCGGGTGGACGCGCAGGATGTAGCCGACGACGACCTTGCGGCCGTGTTCCTTGGCGAGGTCGGCGATCGCCTGGGCCTCCTCGACGGTCTCGGCAAGCGGCTTCTCGACGAACAAATGGGAGCCGCCCGCGAGCGCCGTGCGGGCGATTGCTGCGTGCGTGTCGGGATAGGTGTTGATCGAGACGACGTCCGGGTGGGTCGCTTCGTACGCCGTTTCGAAATCGCCGAACGTCGGCAGGCCGCCGAGTTCGGCCGCGAGCTTCTCGCGGGAATCGGGACCACGGCTCACGAGTCCGACGATCTCGAAATCGTCGGTCAGCCCGTGATAGGCGCGGGCGTGCGAGGCCCCCATGTTGCCGCAACCGACGACGAGAACGCGGAGTCGTGCCATGCTGCCGTTCTACCGTGCGCGGCGCTCGATTTCGCTCGCCGGAGCGCTACGTTTCTCTGCCCGATGCCGTTGTTTCGAAGACTCCTCGTGGCCAACCGAGGCGAGATCGCGTTGCGCGTGATCCGCACCGCCCAGGAGCTGGGTATCGAGACGGTCGCGATCTACTCCGAGCCCGACCGGCATGCGCTGCACGTGCGGCGGGCCGACTACGCGGTGGCGCTCGGTGGCGAGGCGGCGCGCGACAGCTACCTGGACGCCGACAAGGTGCTGGCGGCAGCCGAGAGCCTCGAATGCGATGCGCTGCATCCGGGCTACGGCTTCCTGAGCGAGAACGCTGGGTTCGCGCGCGCCTGTGCCGAACGCGGGATCGCGTTCGTCGGGCCACCTGCCGAAGCCATCAAGTCGATGGGTGACAAGGTGGAGGCGCGTCGGATTGCGGCCGAGGCCGGGGTCCCGCTCGTGCCGGGTCTGCAGGAGGATATCGACGCGCAGCGACTCGCCGCGGCGGCGGCCGAGATCGGTTACCCGGTCATGCTCAAGGCTGCGGCTGGCGGTGGCGGCAAGGGCATCCGGATCGTGAATGACGAAGCCGGGTTGTTGCCGGCCCTCGAACTCGCACAGGCCGAGGCCCGCAGTTCGTTCGGAGACGATCGCGTCTACCTCGAGAAGTTCGTGACGCGACCGCGCCACGTCGAGATCCAGTTGATGGCGGACCAGCACGGTGGCGTCGTCTACTACGGCGAGCGCGAATGCTCCGTGCAGCGCCGTCATCAGAAGCTCGTCGAGGAATCGCCGTGCGTCGCGCTGACCCCGGAGCTGCGCGCACGGATGGGCGAAGCGGCCTGCGACCTCGCGCGCGCCGTCGACTACGTCGGAGCTGGCACCGTCGAGTTCCTCTATTCCGAGGGCGAGTTCTACTTCCTCGAGATGAACACGCGGCTGCAGGTCGAACACCCGATCACGGAGGTGCGCTTCGACGTCGATCTCGTCGAGGAGCAGCTGCGGGTCGCGGCGGGCGAGCACGTGCGCCCGCCGCAGACGCCGCGCGGCCACGCGATCGAGGTGCGCGTCAACGCCGAGGACCCCGCGACGTTCTTTCCGTCGCTCGGCGAAGTGACGCGGCTCAGCAATCCGGGCGGGGCTGGCGTGCGACTGGACAGTGCGCTGCATGTCGGCCTCGAGGTCACGCCGCACTACGACAGTATGCTCGCCAAGCTCATCGTCCACGCGGCCGATCGCGATCACGCGATCGCGCGCTGCGAGCGCGCGCTGCGCGAGTTCCGCATCGTCGGCGTCGCGACGTCGATGCCCGTGGCGTTGCACACGCTGCGTTCGGAAGAGTTTCGCTGCGGTGATTACGACACCGGGATTCTCGAGCGCATCGATCGCAAGACGCCGGTTGAGCGCCACGACCTCATCATGATGGCCGCAGCGGCTGCGCGCTTCCTTGCCAACGAGCGGGCCGGGACGGCCGCCGGGTTCGAAGGCAAGGACCGCCGGCAGGAGCCGCCGCGCTGGGCGATGCTGGGCCGTGTCGAGCGCGTCGGGAGGATGCCGCGATGAAGTACCATGCATCATTCGACGGCGCGGAGCGCGAGTTCGAGTTCGACCGCACGGCCGCGGGGCTCGTGGCGCGTTCCGGCGACCAGGCGTTCCAGTTGGATCTGTCACTCGTCGGTGACGGTTCGACGTTTTCGTTGCTCGTGGACGGCAAGAGCTACGACGTCGTAGCCGCCGTCGATGGCGGCAAGGTCACGCTGCAGCTGCTGGGCGAACGTTTCGTCGTCGAGGTCGAGGACGAGCGGGAGCGGGCGGCGCACGCCGTCGCCGGCAACAAGGCGGGCGGCAAGCGCGAACTCAAGGCCTCGATGCCGGGCATCGTCGTCGACATCAAGGTCGCGGCCGGTGACCAGGTCGTCGAGGGGCAGCCGCTCGTCGTGCTCGAGGCGATGAAGATGCAGAACCCGCTCTGTGCCGAGTCGGACGGCAAGGTCGTGCGTGTTGCGTGCGAGCAGGGGGCTGCGGTGACTGCCGGGACCCTGCTCGTGGAACTGGAGTAGGTCCCCGGATCCAGGTCCCCGAAATCGGGCCCCCGAAATCAGGCCCCCAAATCAGGGCGCCGGTTCGTCGCTCGTATCGCGTCGTCGCGCACAGTCGGCGCAGATGCATGCCAGTCCGCGCGCGGGCTCGGGGATCTTGGCGAGCACGTTCGGGGCGATCTCGACCGACGCGCACCAGCATTCGCCGCCAGCTGGCGTCGAACTCGAACCGCATGCCAGGCGGCACGCGTTGGGCTGGTCGCAGAGCGGGCAGCGGGTCGGGTCGGTCACTGCCGCATCATGCCACAGCCGCGGCGCGGGATGGGGAACGCTTGTTCGAGTCGGTGATCGGGCGCACGCTGGGGCCGTGTACCCGACCGCCTCTGCCATGCCTCGGCTCCGATGAACGCGGAACCCGTACCCGCGCGGCGTAGCCGGCGCCGCTGGCGCCGCCGGCTGGCTCTGATGGTCGGGGCCTTCGTCGGGGCCGTGCTCCTGTGCGAACTCGGGCTCGCGATCACGGGGCTCTACCCGCCGCGGCCTCGTGCCTGGCCGGGCGATCGCGAGGATCGTCCGATGCGCAACTTCGAGGCCGACCCACTCGTCGGTTGGCGCATGGTGCCGGAGACGGAGTTCGTTGTCGACGGCGAGGGCGGCCGGGTGAGCTTCCGGGCCGACGCGAAGGGGCGGCGAATCGCTCCCGCGGATGCCGTGTCGCGCCCCGAGCCGCCGAGTCACACGATCGTGCTCGCCGGCGATTCCTTCTTCTGGGGCGCGGGGGTGCAGTACGGCGACTCGCTGACCGCGTTGCTGGAGGCGAGGTATCCCCGGGCACGGGTCGTCAACCTCGCTCAGCCTGGCTTCGGCGTCGATCAGATCATGCTGGCCGTCGAGGAGTACGGCCGCGCTCTGCGTCCCGATCTCGTAGTCGTCGGCATCTATCCGATGGACTGTCTGCGCAGCCAGACCGCCTTCCGCGAGGACCTCGGGTTCAACAAGCCGACGTTCCACCTCACCACGAACGGTCTGGCGCGCCTGACGATTGCCGATCGCCCCGGTGCGGTCGGCAGGCTTCTCGAGGAGCGATCACGGATCTACGGGCTATGGCGACGAGCGCAGCGCTATGTCGGGTCCCGCTATGGCGTGGGCTCGTGGTGGGAGCTCAACGCAGCGTTGCTCGAACGACTGCGCGCCGGCGTCGTTCAGGCGGGCAGCGCCATCCTCTTCGTGCACGTGCCGCTGCAGGGCTGGCGGCCGTTCGTCGGGTTGCAGCGCTTCTGCGAGGACCGTGCCGCGCCGCTCGTGGATCCGGTCGCCCTGCACCCGGTTCGCCCGGCCGGGCTCTACTACGAGCCGCACGGCCACTTCACCGCCGCGGGGCATCGCTATCTCGAGAACGAGATCGCCGCGCGGATTGCCGCCCTCGGGCTGCTGCGCTGAGCGAAGTCCGGGCTAGCCCTTCATCTGCTTGAGCTTGGCGATGGCGCCGAGCACGTTCTTGCCCTTGCTGCGGCGGGCGCCGGTGGCGTAGCCCGCAGCGTCGTCGTCGTCCCCGGTCGCGGGTGCCGGCGTCGCCGGAGCGGGCGCACCGCCGGCGCCGACGGCTGCCGGTGACGGCGCCGGAGCGGCCTGAGTCGGTGCTGGTGCGGGACGAGCGACCGCGCCGCTCTTGAGTGTCGCCTGGATCTGCGACACCGAGGTTGCGACCGTGGCGACCTCGCGTTGGATGTCCCGTACGGTGTTCTCGAGTTCGCCGAGGTGGCCGTCGCGCAACTCGGTGACGCAACCCTGCAGGTTGCTCGTGGCTTCGTCGAGTCGAGCGCCGAGGGCCTTGGTGGCAACCTCGACGGATTCGCCGCGGGATAGCACTTCGAGGTGGTCGTTGGCTCCCGTGGCGTGATCCTCGAGCCGGATCAGCGACTTGGCGCTGTCCTCCAGGCGCTGGGACATCGCCTGGATCGCGACCTCGAAGCGGCCGATCTGCTCCTGGAGCGCTTCCCCGCCGGACTTCTTGATCTGCGTCTCGAGGCGCGACCACGCGGCGCGCGCGCTGTCGCCGCCGGCTTCCACCGAGGTCTTGACCTGCGCTAGCGTCGCCGCGAGTTCGGTGCCGTGGTTGGCGATGTCGACGAGCGGCTTGCCGTACATCTTGATCGCCTTGGTCAGGTTGTTGGTCTTCTCGTCCTGCTTCTGCAAGGCGAACAGGATCTGTTCGGAGTTGTCCGTGTTCTCGGGCGAGCCGGTTGGCTGCTGAACCGCGAGGCCTTCGATTCGCGCGTGCAGGTCGTCGAGTTCGCGCTGGTGCTCGCCGGCCAGGTTCGTCTGCATGGTCCGCACCGACCGCCGCAGGCAACCGACGGCGAGCGCGATGCCGCCGAGGACGGCGAGTGTCGCGGGCGTGAGGCCGTATGGCGCGGCTTGCGCCGCGACGTCGGGCAGCAAGCCGAGGACGACGCCAGCGCCGAGCAGGACGATTCCCACGACGGTCGCGAGTCCGCCGCCAGGGGCGTTCGTTGCGTCGTTGCGGGTGCGGCGCGAGCGTCCGCGTCGCACTGCTGCGGGTGCGCTTGCCGAGGTGTCCTGAGCGTCACCATCGTCGAACGACTCGTCCCGTGGGTAGTCGTCCTCGACGTACCCGTCGTCGTCGTAGTCCGCCTCGTCCGCGGGCTCCGCGCGGTCGTCGTCGCCATCCGCAATTGCGCTGGCATCCTCTGAATACAGCTCGTTCGCGGGAGTCTGCGACGGCTCCGTGCCTTCGTCGAGGAAGTCGGGAAGGTCGCCGGGAGTCTGGTTGCCGTCAGTCCTGTTCATGAGGTCTCCGTTCGTCAGGAAGAATCGGCATCGGCGGATCCGGGGATGAAGCCCTGCTGTTGCAATGAGCTGCGCGGTCCCCGAAAACCTCATGCCATCGGATGGTCCGGAAGCTCAAAGGAATCGCCGCCGCGCCTGGCGTGGCGATCGCGCCGATCGTGCAGTTCCACGGAACGCTCGATCACATCCCGACGTACACCGTCCGGCCCGAGCGGTTCGAGCACGAGAAGCAACGTCTGTCGGCGGCCATCTCCGCGGTGACGGAGAGCCTGCTCGCGCTTCAGAAAGAACTCTCGGCGGCGATCGAGCACCACGACGCGCGGATCTTCGATGCGCAGCTCGCAATCGTGCACGATCCGACGTTCCGGCAGGACGTCGAGATCGAGATCCAGGGCGGGAAGAATCTCGAGGCGGCGTTCCAGCGCGTGATCGCGCGCTACGAAGAGGTATTCAACGGCATGGAGAACCCGGCGATGCGCGAGCGCGCCGCGGACCTCCGCGACATCGGCCGGCAGCTGGTTGCGGCGTGCATGACCCGCGAGCGCCGCAAGTACACGGCCGATGGCCGGGACTACGTGTTCGCCGCCGACGAGTTCTTGCCGAGCGATGCCGGCATGCTCGATCGCAGCCACCTGCGCGGGATCGTTACGGCGCACGGCGGCAAATACTCGCATGGGGCGATCCTGAGCCGGTCGCTCGGGATTCCGTCGGTCGTCGGCATCGAGAACGTGATGCTGCACGCCGCGACGGGCACCGAGGTCATCGTGGATGGCGACGCGGGCGTGGTGATCCTCGATCCCGGCGAGGAGGAACTCGAGCACTACGTGCGACTGCAGCGCGAACAGCGCGCGGTCGAGAGCCGGCTCGAAGAGATCCGTCTGCAGCCGTCGGTGACCCTCGACGGCACGCAGGTGGATCTGCTTGCGAACGCCGAGAGCGTGCACGACCTCGCGGAGCTCGCGACCGACGAGGTCGCCGGTATCGGACTCTTTCGGACGGAGTTCGCGTTCATGGAACGCCGGCAGTTTCCGACCGAGGACGAGCAGGTCGCGATGTACAGCCAGGCGATGGAGCGCGCGGGGGGCAAACCCGTCACGTTCCGGACGCTCGACGTCGGCGGCGACAAGCCGCTCGGCTACTTCCGGATGCCCGAGGAGCGCAACCCCGTGCTCGGCTGGCGCGGGATTCGGCTCTGTCTCGACTGGCCCGACATCCTCTACACGCAGATGCGGGCCATCCTGCGTGCCAGCGCGATCGGTCACGCCCGGATCCTGTTGCCGATGGTCACGGAGCGTGCGGAGGTGGTCCGCTGCCGCGAGGTTCTCGAGCAGCTGATGGCCGACTTGCGGGCCAACGGTGTCCCGCACGACGACGAAATCGAGCTCGGCGTGATGGTCGAGGTTCCGGTGACGGTGCAGGTGCTGCCCGATGTACTGCCGCTCGTCGACTTCGTCTCCGTGGGGACCAACGACCTGGTGCAGTACATGTTGGCTGTCGACCGCGACAACCAGCGCGTTGCGAAGATGTACGACCCGTTCCATCCGGGGATCCTGCGGACGCTCGAGCAGATCTCCGGGGCGGCTGCCAAGGCCGGCAAGCCGGTTTCGGTCTGTGGCGAGATCGCCGGCGACCATTGGTTCACGCCGATCCTGGTGGGCCTCGGGATTCTCGAGCTGTCGATGGCCCCCGTGTTCTTGCGGCGGGTCAAGCTGATGCTGCGCAGCTTTTCCGAGGTCGAATGTCGCGAGCTGGCTCGGCGGGCTGCTGCGATGCAGTCGACCGCGGCCGTGCGTCAGCTCGTCGAGGAGGAGATCCAGGTGCGCTGGGGGCGGTTCCTGGCGAGCGGTGGCGGGGACGCCGAGTCATGAGTGCGCGTGGGCTGCGCCGGGGCAACTGGTCGGTCCAGGAACTCGAACGTCTGCGGGCCTTGCTGCCGCGGCGAGGGGTCAAGGACACCGCGGTGCTGTTGCGACGGTCCGCGGCGAGCGTCTACCGCAAGGCGATGGAGATCATGCGGGTGGCGCCGCGGAGCGGCGCGTGGTCCGCGGCCGAGGATCTCGTGCTGCGCGATGCCTGGGGCGTGCTCGATCATCGCCTGCTTGCAGCGCTGGTCGGGCGCTCGGTGGCGCAGGTCGCGGCTCGGGCGAATCTGCTCCGGCAGCACCCTGGCACGGGCAGTTGGTCCGCTGCGGAACGGCATCGGCTCAAGGAGTTCTACGGCACGCGGTCCGACGAGGATCTCGAGCTCTGCATCCTGCGGCCGGTGGCGGAGATCGTGGCGATGGCGCGCGAACTCTGTCTCGCGAAGGACAAGCGGTTCTCGGCGTCGGCGCGCCGCCGGGCGGGTGGCGGGGAGGCTGCCGCTGACGGCCCGAAGATGCCGCGCTGGAGCGCGGCCGAGGTCGAGAAGCTGCGGGAGATCTACGCCGAGCACGACAACCTCGAGATCGCGCGACATCTCGGTCGCACGGTGGCCAGCGTTGCCAACAAGGCCAACCACCTCGGGCTCAAGAAGAGCCCGGAGATCCTCGCCGACATCGGGCGCGCCAACGTGAAGTCTCGTTACGGCCGCCGGGAACCGGGACAAGTGGACGGTGTTCGGCCGTCGCGACCCGCCCGCGGTGGGGCTGACGACGAGGTCGGCGCCCAGGTCTGACGGCAGGTCTGACGGCTGCTCTGACCGTGGGCGGCTGGTGGTGGTCAGGCCGGGATCCGCTGGCAAGGGGCGTTGAGGGGCGACGGTCAGCGACCGGAACCCAGCTCCGACAAAAGCGGCGAACCGGTCTCAACTCGGGTGCGCGCGCGGTCGATGACTCGTTCGAGAGCACGCGGAGACGGCGTGTTCACACGAGGGAACAATGGAAATCGTCGGAAAGAAGAGCCAAGGCCTGTCTGTCACCGCGTTGAAGGATGATCAGACGGTCATCATTTCGTTCAACGACCGCAGCCTGAACTTCTATGTGACGGACTCGCTGAAGGAGTCGTTGAAGGACGCGATCAACAGCAAGATCGAAGAGGGCTACCAGCACTTCGTGCTCAACCTCGACAGCGTCAAGATCATCGATTCCTGCGGCGTTGGCCTCATCATCGTGGCCAACAACGTCACGTCGTGCCGGAACGCGAAGCTCTACCTGAGCAACATCAAGCCGTTCATCATCAAGATCTTCGAGATCATGCGGATCAGCAAGCACCTGTCGATCTTCGACACCGAAGACGACGCGCTGGCCGCGATCAAGAACGGCTGAGCTTGGCTCACCCGACATACCGCTTCGCATCTCGAGCGAGGACTGGACCGTTGGCGCGACTTCGTGCCGGCGGCCGCGTTCGTTCCACCGCACCCCATACGCCACGCCATGGCGACGACTCAGAGGATCCTGATCGCGGACCCGCACGGCGGGCTGGGGGCGGCGTGCGTGCCGATCGATGACTCGGCCTGGCAGATCGCGGAGGTCACGAGTCTGCGCGAAGTGCGGTCCGCGCTTGCCGAGGGCGAACCCGGCATCCTGTTGTGCGACATCGGGCTCGCAGAGGACGTTCGCGAGCTCACGGCCATTCTCGCCGATCATCCCTCACCACTCGTGCTCGGCACGCAGCGGGAGCCCGCTGCCGCGGACTACCGGCTCGCACTGCGTCTTGGCGCGGCGGGCCTGCTCGCGCCGAAGGGCGGCGACGATGGTTCCTTTGAGGACGCTGACAGTGTGCTGCGCGCGGCTGTGCGGCGTGGCTTCGATGCCCGCGTCCAGCGCGACGAGCTGGATCGCCACGAATACCTGGTCACCGAGCTGCGGCAGCGCGGGGCCGACCAGGCGCGACGCTTCCAGGAGACCCAGGACACCTTCTTTCTCGATCTGTCACGACTGATGACCATCATCACGAACATCATGGATGGCATCGTGTTCGTGGATCGTGCCGGCAACGTCACGCTCCTGAACCCGGTCGCCGAGGATTTGCTGGGCACCAAGTCGTTCGTGGCGATCGGAAAGCCGCTCCGCGCGATGGGGGTTCAGGGTGAGCTCGTAGCGGCGCTGGCAAAGGACCACGAGCGCCTGCAGTCGAACGGGCAGCGGCAGCGCGAGATCGTGCAGACCGTCGAAGTCCATCACAACGAGCAGGATCTGGTCTACATCCAGTGCATCACATCGCAGGTGACGGACTACCGCGGCCGGCCCGCGGGCATGCTCTCCGTGCTCAAGGATGTCACGGCCGAGTTCAAGTCGGACCAGCTCAAGAACCAGTATCTCTCGATCGTCGCGCACGAGTTACGGACGCCGCTGACGGGCATCAAGACATTCTCGACGATGATGTCCAAGGGGTCGCTCGGCGAACTCACGGACATGCAGAGCGAGGTCTGTGAGTCCATTCGGGAGCAGTCGCTGCGTCTCGAGCACCAGATCGACAAGCTCATCAACCTCGGCAATCTCGAGTCGGCTGATTACGGTCAGGATCGTGAGAGCTGCTCGATTGCGGAGTTCGCCGCCGGCTTGATGTCGCCGTTCGAGCAGTCGTCGCGCGACCGGCGGATCGAACTCGAGTTCGCTGTCGAAGAGTTCGACAGTGAGCTCCACGCCGATCGTTCGGATCTGCGACGCGCCTGCCAGGCGCTCGTCGAAAACGCGGTGAAGTTCACGCCGGACGGTGGCACCGTCGAGGTATCCATCACCGCCGAAGAGGGCGGGATGCCGTGTTTCCGCGTGCGCGACAACGGCATCGGCGTCGATCCGCGGTACCACCGTCGGATCTTCGAGAAGTTCTTCCAGGTCGAGGATCCGCTCACGCGCCACCACGGTGGCGCCGGCCTCGGCCTCTTCGTCGCAAAGGGAATCGTCGAGGCTCACGGAAGCTCGATCGAAGTCTCCAGCCAACTGGGCCAAGGAGCCGATTTCTCTTTTGTCCTGCCGACCCAAACGCCGGGCGCCGAAGAAACACACGAACCTGCCGCCGCGCCGAACTGTGGCGCTGCCTCCTAGAGAGAACACGTATGGAACGCACAGTCCTGATCATCGAAGACGAAAAGCTCATCATCGTCTCGACCCAGATGGTTCTCGAGGCCGCGGGCTTCCGCGTCGAGTCGGCGATGAACGGCGAAGACGGCATCGCCAAGGCCCGTGAAGCGCGCCCCGATCTGATCCTGCTGGATATCATGATGCCCGGTATCGACGGCTGGGAGACGCTGACGCGGTTGAAGCGTGAGGATGCCACGTCGGGAATCCCGGTCGTGATCTTCACGGCTCGCGAGCACAACAAGGGTCATCAGAAGAGTTCGGACCTCGGGGCCGCGGACTACTTCCGGAAGCCGTTCGAGCCCGACGAGCTGATCGAACTCGTCGAGAAGCACATCGTCTGATCGTCGCCGATGATCGGTGACGAGCTCTACCGGCGTTGTGTCACCGCGCTGTGGGCGCTGATCGGGTCGCTGCGCCCACCCCGGCGGGCCGACGCCGAGGAGATTCTCGAAGAAGCGCTTCGCGCGCTGCACGCTGCGCGCGGATCCGAGAGCTTCATCCTGCTGCACGAGATCGGCTCGGCGCTGCACGTCAACGGCCGCATGCTGCCGATGAGCGTCGATGTGTTCGCCGCAGCCAAGGGCATCGCCACCTTGCTGCGCGAGCAACGGGTCGGTGAGGTGATGTTCGACGCGACCGTCGACGGTCCCGCGCTGGCGGCATGGGCGGAGGCCATGGCTTCGAGCGCTCCAGAGTCGGGTTCGAAACCTGCCGGTTCGGCTGCTGCGGTTTCGGTGAACTCCGGGTTCGGTGAACTGAGCGACTCGTCGGCCGGCATCACGGTGTCGCTGCGCGACGACGTGACCGTCGGGCTGTCGCTCGCAGCCGGCGAACGTGCGGACGACGCGCCCGACTCCCGGTTGCGCTCGATGTTTCTGCAGCACCACCTGATCGTGGCGTTCGGGACATCGAGCTGGGTGCCGCCGCACCAGGCCAAGGTGGCGATCGCCGCCGTCGTCGATCGCATGCTGGGGCTGCCCGGTGGCATGGAGCCGCTGATGGTGCTGCAGCGCGAGCCCGAGCTGCTCTACCGCAGCCTGCACGTGGCGGTGCTGGTCGTCGTCATGGGGCGCGTGGTCGGGTTCCCCGAGGAACGCCTCGCCGATCTCGGCGCCGCGGCCCTGCTGCACGACATCGGTCAGGCGTTGGATGCGGAAGACCCGGTGCGGGCCGGTCTCGTCTGGCTGATCGAGCGGGGCGGCGACGACTTCTGGCTCAACAGTGCGATCGTCGCGGGTTCCTGGCGGCGGGAGCACGGATGCTCACTCGCGGAACTCGGTCCGGGCGACAGCCTGCAGGCCGCGCTCGTGCGGCTGGCGGCCGCGATCGAACGGCTCACGGGTTCATCGCCGGAGTTGGATCGCGTCGAGACGGGATTGCGGCGCGCTGCCGAGCAGGGCGTGCTGCCGCGAGAGCTCGTCGATCTCGCGGTCGCGACCCTCGACCAGTGGGCGGGCGCGGCGTAGACGGCCGGCCTCGCCCCGGTCCTGGCGACCGTTACTCGTGGCGCAGGGCGTCGACGGGGTCCATGTTCGCCGCGCGCCAGGCCGGGTAGATCCCGAACACGACACCGACGGCGGCCGAGATGCCGAACGCGAGGCCGACGTGATGTGGCAGGATGATCGTCTTCTGGTCGAACCAGATCGTGATCAGGAACGGCAGCACGATCCCGAGCGCGACGCCGACGACGCCACCGAGTGCGGAGAGCACCCCGGACTCGACGAGGAACTGCTGGATGATGTGCTTGCGCTTGGCGCCGAGTGCGCGCCGGATGCCGATCTCGCGAGTCCGCTCGGTCACGGTTGCGAGCATCACGTTCATGATGCCGATGCCGCCGACGAGCAGGCTGATCGAGGCGATGACCGCGAGCACGATGTTGAACATGCGCTTGCTCTCCTCCTCCTGCTTGAGGAGCTCGAGCGGCACGGTGACGAGCACGTCGTTCTTGTCCTTGTGCTGGCGCTCGACGAGATCGCGCAGGATCTTGGCGCCGGCCGGCACGGTGGTGGAGTCCGGCATCTTGACCTTCACCTCGTGCAGCTCGACGCGTTCACGCGAGAACGAGCCGCCGGAGCGGTTGGTCAGGATCACCCCGAAGCGGCGATTCGAGGTGTTGATCGGGATGAACATGCACTCGTCGTAGGGCGTGCTGCCGGCGCCGGCCGTGCGGCCCTGTTCGGCGAGCACGCCGACCACGCGATAGCGATCGTCGTCGCCGACGAGGATGGTCTGCCCCATCGGGTTCTCGAGGGGGAAGAGCAGGCGGGAGAGGGTTGCGCCGAGCACGCAGACGTTTGCGAGGCGTTCGTTGTCGACGTTCGACAGCCAGCGCCCCTCGCGCACGCGCATGTTGGCCACTTCGAGGAAGTCGGCTTCCGTACCGACGACGATCGAGCTGCGGAAGTTCTCACCCCGCTGCATGTTCTTCTTGATCTCGCGGATGCGGATCACGGTGGCGTCGGGGAGTGAGGCGGCGATGAGGTCGGCCTCTTCGAACTGCAGGCCGTAGCCAATTGGCATCCACGCCGACTGCTGGCTGTTGGACAGGCTTTCCGCCGGCTTCTTGCTACGCGCGATGAGGTTGGTGACGCCCATGTCGCGAAAGCGCTCGAGGGCTTCGATCTTGGCGCCCTCGCCGACTGCGAGCATCGCGATCACGGACGCAACGCCGAACAAGATGCCCGCCGTGGTCAGGGAGCTGCGGAGCTTGTGCAGCATCAGGCTCTTGAGCCCGAGGCGGACGATGCGCCAGCTGCCTTGGATCATGCCTGCTCTCCTGCGGCGTCGCCTGCAGCAACGGTTGCAGTCTGCCGCGTGTTCTCGATGAGCTTCTCGACTTCGCCGTCCTTGAGCCAGAGCGTGCGATCCGCGCGTTCGGCCACCGCGGGGTTGTGGGTGACCATGACGATCGTCACGCCGTCACTGCGCAGGTCGTCGAACAGGTCGAGGATCTCGGCTTCCGTGTTGCTGTCGAGGTTGCCCGTCGCTTCGTCGGCCAGCAGGAACAATGGGTCGTTCATCAGCGCCCGCGCGATCGCCACGCGCTGCTGCTGGCCGCCGGAGAGCTCGAGCGGCTTGTGCTCGAGGCGCTGTCCGAGGCCGACCCGGTCGGCGAGATACTCGGCCTTCTTGCGCGACTCGGCGCCCACGCGGTTTTGGTAGAACAGCGGCACCTCGAGGTTCTCGAGCACCGTGAGCTGGGGAATCAGATTGAACGACTGGAAGATGAAGCCGATCTCACGGCCGCGCACGTCGGAGAGCGCGTCGTCGCTGAGTCGACTGACGTCGCGGTTGCCGACCCGGTACTCACCTGACGTCGGCCGGTCGAGGCAGCCGAGCAGGTTGAGCATCGTGCTCTTGCCCGAGCCCGAACGCCCCATGATCGTCAGGTAGTCGCCACGCGCGACCTGCATCGACACGCCGTTGAGGGCGCGCACGATGTTGTCGCCCATCGTGTAGTGGCGATGGACGTCGACGAACTCCGCGATGATCTCGCGTTCGGTCATGTCGGTCAGCCGCCCCGCCGCTCGGACCCCGGGCGCCCGCCGCGGCTGCTGCCACCGCGGAATCCGGACATCATCTTGGTGCTCAGCTGTTGCGCCTTTTCGAGGTCGTTGGCGTCGATCGCCTTGATGATCGCGCTGATGCTGGCGTTCGCCTTCTCGAGCCGGTCACCCGACAGGAAGCTGCTCATCCGGTCGGACATCGAGAGCAGGCGCTCCTTCGCGGCCTTGAGTTCCTCGGGGGACATTTCGGTGTACTTCTTGCGCGAGCCGCGGCGCGAAGCCCCCGAGCGGCGCTCGCGATTGCCTTCGCGCGATGTCGCACCGACGGCGGCGCCGGCCTTGCCGCCCGCCATGTTCGCGTTGGCCTCCGCGGGTTGGGCCTTCGGCGCCGTTTCCGGATCGGGCGTTGGCGCGCTCGGCTGGTCGAACTTGGGGTCGGCCTGGCCGCCCGGCGGCGTGCGGTAGATCATGTCGCCGGCGTCGAGGCCGGTGCGGATCTCGACCTTCTCCTGGTTGTTGGCGCCGACGTCGACCTGAACGGCGATCGGGCCTTCCGCAGTCCGCTTCCAGACATAGTTGACGGCGCGGTCGCGTCGCACGGCCTGGATCGGCACGGTCAACACGTTCTTGACGGTGTCGACCGTGATCGTGGCGGCGGCCTTCATGCCGGCCTTGAGCGACTCGTCCTGGTTGACGCCGTCCAGCAGCACGTGGGTCGTGTAGACCTTCTTGTCGCTGCCGGACCAGCGGCTGTTCGAGTCGGCGACCGGCGCCACGTAGGTGACCCGTCCCGTGAGCGACTCGTTCGGCCGCACCTCGGCGCTGATGAGTGCGGGCATGCCGATGCGGACCTTGTCGATCATCGCCTCCTGCACCTTGATCTCGCACTTCAGCTTCGAGTTGTCGGGCAGGATGATGATGCTCTGGCGTTCGCGAACGCTGGTGCCCTCCTCGACGGGCTCGCTGTCGCCGCGGCCGCGCGAGACCTTCGAGTAGACGACGAGGCCCGAGCCGGGGGAGAAGATCACCGCGTTGTCGATCTGTTTGTTGAGGTTCTCGAACCGCTCCTCGGCGACCTCGAACTCCTTCTGCTTGGCATCCACGTCGAACTGCGAGTTCTTGCGTTCGGCGTCGTTGCTCGCGACGACCCGCTCGACCTCGAGCTCCGCGTTCTCGAGGTTCTGCTTGAGCTCGATCTTGTCGCGGCCGAGCGTGTAGTTGATGAGCAGCTCGAGGTCGTTCCACGCGATCGTGACCTTCGACGCCTGGCTCTGATAATCGAGTTCGTGGCGCTCGAGTTCGTTGACGGTGATGAACTGCTTCTTCGCCAGGCGCCGGCTGTGATAGGCGGTGTCCTCCGCGACCTTGAGCTGGGCCATCGCGAGCCGGATCTGGTCGGCCTGCTGCAGGATCTTGTTGGCCATCTCGCCCATGTCGCGGTCGAGCGGATCGCCTTCGTCACCGGCCACCTCGAGCAGCTTGATCACCTTGTCGATGAGGCCGGCGTAGTTCTGCGGATGGATCTGACGAATGAGCTGCTTGCTCGGCGTCTTGTTCTCGTTCGTTCCGCTGTTGTCGGTCGTCTCGTCGTCGACCGGCGGCTTCACGAGGTCGCGCAGGCGTTCCACCATGTCGCGGTTCTTGCCCTCCGAGCCGCGGCCATCGCGCGCGCCGAGCAGCTTCTCGAGCTCCATCGCCGCGATCTGGCGACTGGACATGGCGGTGTTCTTCTTGGTCAACAGCTCCTTCTCGAGGATGTTCTGCGAAGTCCTGGCCTGCTCCAGCGCGTTGCGCGCTTTCTCGACCGCGATCTCCTGGGACGCCCGCTTCTCCTCGAGGCCGCTGACGTCCAGTTCGACCAGCTTGTCGCCCGGCTTCACGAGGGTGCCCTCGGGAATCAGGCTCAGGATCGTGGCGTTGCCCTCGACCTCGGAGCGGACGACCGTCTCGTTGACCGCGACGAGTTCGCCGCCCTCCTTGACGTTGATCGGCAGGTCCTCGCGACTGACCGTGTAGGTGTTGGTCTCGTCGTTGAGCACGCTCTGCTCGCTCTGGCAGGCCGCAATCAGGGCGGCGCTCGCCAGCAGCAGCGCGTTCGTCCGGCGGGGCAGCGACAATCGGCTCGGGGCCGGGCGCCGGGAGGTGGGGTCGTTGGTCATCATTCGCTCAGGGCAGGCATTGGAAGGGCGGGGTCGAAGCGCAGGCCTTGCGGCTCGAGGTTGATCGCCTCGAGGTCGCTCATCAGCTGCAGTCGGGCACTCGCGAAGGTGACCGTGGCGGCGATGAGATCAAGCTGCGCCGAGAGCAGGTCGTCCTGGGCGTCGAGCTTCTCGAACGCCTGGATGCGGCCCGCATCGTAGAGGTCCGTCGTCGCTTCGACGCGCTGACGCGCGAGGTCGACGGCGACCTTCTGAATGTTGTAGCTGTCGATCGCGGTCTGCATGTCGCGCAGCGAGGCGCGCACGTCGGCCGCGATCTGGTCCTGGCTCTGCTCGCGGTTGCGGATCGCGACCTCGAACGAGATGAGCGTGCTGCGGTAGGCATTGCGCTCGTTGATCCGGTTGAGCGCGAGGTCGAGGTCGAACCCGGCCGACCAGTCGACGCGCGACCAGTCGAGATTGAGGCTGCTACCGTCCTTGTCCGGCACGCTGAGCGCGGTCGTGAAGTCGAGGATCATCTCGAGCGCGTTCTCGGCGACCAGGATCTTGCGGCCTGCGTCGGCGACCTCGTCGATCACGTTCTGGTGGTCGAAGCGGCGTCGGACCGCGAGCCCGATGGCGTCGTCCTGGCCGATCGTGGCCATCGTCACGTTCGTGCCAAGCCGATCGAGCTCGGTGGGGTCCAGTTCGATGGTCGCGGTGACCGGCAGGCCGAGCTGGAGCTTGAAGCGGTCGAGCGCGGCCTGCAGGCTGTTATCCGACGAGACCCGGCGGGCGTCGGCGCCGAACTCGCTCTGCTGCGCGCGGCCGAAGTCGGTCACGGTCGAGCGGCCGGCGTTGAACAGCTCTTCGATGCGCGATCGCGAGGTCGTCAGACTGCGCAGGTTGGCCTGCACCGCGGCGAGGTTCGCCATCTGCGCCGCGACGTTCCAGTACGAGGTCACGATCCGCACGGCGAACGTCGTGCGAAAGCGCTCGAACGCTCGCACGGCGTAGATCACATCGCGCTCGGCCTGCAGCAAGGGTTCCTGGACGACGCGCTGGCCGGCGGTCCGCAGCAGGGGTTGCGTCAGCGTCAGATTGAGGATCGACGAGCCGTCGAAGTTCTCGCCGTTGACGACCGAGCGCAGGAAGGTGTTGACGAAGCTGCCGACGATGCGCGCACCGGACGGCGCGTTGATCGACGCGCCGAGGTCGTCGCGCAGCGAGGCGACGGCCGTCTGGTCGGCCACGCCCGAGATGTCGCCGCCGCCGCCGCCCGCGTAGATCAGTTCGAAGTCGTTGCGCGCGCGCGTCAGCGCGAGTGCTGCGAGGTAGAGCACTTCTTTCTGGCGTTGAAACTCGCGACTGTTCTCCGCGGCGACGTCGAGGGCGGCGAGCAGGCTCAGCTGCACGGGTTCGGAGGACTCGAGCAGCCGGCGCCGAAGCGTGTCGACGGGACGTTCGATGTCGACCGTCTTGCGCACGCCGGTGACCCTGGCGGTCTTGTTCGCGAGAATGGCGTAGACCTGGTCGTCGGCCTCGGCCTTCCAGGTTGCGGGGGACCAACAGCCGGCCGTCCAGCAGGCCGTCAAGAGCAGGCCGGTCGGCAGTGCGAGCGGTCGAAGCGGGTTCGTCGAAAGGGGCACGGAGCGGTTGTCGGAGTGGGGTGAAAGCGCGTCACCCGTTGGTCAACGGTTCGACACAAGTAGACCCCGGGTTTCGCTTTTTTCTCCCCTGCTGGAGAGCTGTTACTACCATAGGACGCGTGGTGGATACTGGATCGGTGGCGGAGGCATGGCGTCCATCCTGATCACGGCGGGCCCGACCCGTGAGTACCTGGACGACGTGCGTTACCTGAGCAATGGTAGCTCGGGCCGGATGGGTTGTGCCTTGGCCGAAGCGGCGATGGCAGCAGGCCACGCGGTCACACTCGTTCTCGGGCCCGTAGCGGTCCAGCCGCCTGCGGGCGCGACCGTGCACGCCGTGACATCGGCAGCTGACATGGCCGCCGCCGCCGCCGCCGCGTTCCACGCCGCCGATATCGCGATCGGCGCGGCGGCCGTGTCCGACTACCGACCCGCCGATCGCATGGCCGGAAAGCCGCCGCGGGGGTCGGGTGAGGCCACGCTGCGGCTGGTACCGAATCCTGACATCATCGCCGGGCTCGGCGCTGCGAAGGCGGGCCGAATCGTCGTTGGCTTCGCGCTCGAATCGACCGCGGCCGGGATGGCTGCGGCGATCGCGCGTGGTCGTCGCAAGCTCGCCCAGAAGCACCTCGACTTCGTCGTCGTCAACCTGCACGACGCCATCGACGCAGCGACCAGTCAGGCCGTGCTCTGCTTCGCGGACGGCCGGGACGAGACGCTGCCACACCAGGACAAGGCTGCGACCGCAGGCCGCATCGTTGCGGCCGCCGTCGAGCTCCACACGCGGCGCCCGATGCCGGGGCCGCAAGGATGAACCAACCGTGACTCAGCAACACCCTGACGCTCCATCCACCTCGATTCTACGTCGCCAGCCGACGAGGGAGGCCGCATGAGCCGGCGCAAGGCAGCGGTCGACGAGGCCGAGACCCCGAAGCGTCGCGGGACGAAGTTCGTGCCGCTCGAAGACGTGCCCGAACCCGGGTTGTCCCAGCGCGCCCGCGAGCTCTTGGCGCTCGGGATCTGTGGCTTCGCGCTCTACCTGTTCCTGTCGCTCGCGACCTTCCGCGTCGCGACGGCGGCCGGGATCCCCAGTGCCGGTCTCGAGAACCTCGGCGGCGCCGTCGGGTACTACCTCGCATTGGCCATCGTGTGTCCGCTCGGGCTCGCGGGCTGGGTGCTGCCGGCGGTCATGCTGGGGGCGGGGATCGCGTTGTTCATCGGTCGTCAGGTCGACAAGCCGATCCTCAAGGCCAACGGTGCACTCGCGTTCGCGATGATGCTCGCGATCCTGCTCGCCGGCCGTGACGGTGCGGCGGGCTTCCGGGACATCACGCCGTTCTCTGCGGGTGGCGTGTTCGGGGCGACCGTGTCGCCGAGCCTCGATGCCGCGTTCGGCGGTTCCGGTCGGCTGTTGATCGTTGGTTTCGGTCTACTCGTGTCATTGCTGCTCGTGACCGAGTGGCTGTTCTCCCAGATGCTGATCCGGGGTCTCTTGGCTGCCGAGGAGTTCTGGCAGCGGCTGCGCGAGCAGTTGCGCGCTCGCTGGCGGCAGCGCTTCGGTCCGGCGATCGCAGTCGGCGGCGCCGCGGTCGACGGCGGGACGATGGACGAGGCGGGGGGCTCCGATGGCGCGGCGGTTGCGGAGGACTCCGACGAGGCCGGGGTCGAGGCGGCGAGCAAGCCGAAGTCGCGGCGTCGCCGCCGGCGTCAGCAGATCGCCGAGGAGCGCGAGGCCGTGCGGGCGACGAATGCGCCCGAAGCGCCCGCGGCGCCAGCGGAGCCGGCGGCGGACGAGGGCGGGGCCGCGTCGGACGCCGGGCCGGCCGAGGCCGAGGCCGTCGAAGCCGCACCTGCACCGCTGGATCCCGCTGCCGAGCAGGCCGCGGTCGAGGCCGCGTTGCAGCTCGAGCCCGAGGATGCGGCCGATGAGCCGGCTGGCGAGGCACCTGCCGGCAAGGGGCGCGGTCGGTCGCGTGTGGCTGCGGATGCCGAGTCCGCGACGTCTGCCGCGGCCGCCGGCGAGGACGCTGCGGCGGTCGACGCCAGCAGCGCCGCCGCGCCGGCCGCCGCCGACTCGGCCTCGGATGGCGCGGCGCCGAAGCGCCCGCCGGTCAGGATTCAGATCACGCGTAAGAAGCCGACGCGGCGCAAGAAGCGCAAGAAGAGCGTGCAGAGCAACCTGCCGTTCGACGAGGCCTACCCGTTCCCGCCGTTCGAACTGTTCCGCGAGGCCGTCCAGGAGGACCTCGGCGAGACGGCCGAGGCGCTGTCGCGCGGAGGCGAGTCGATCGTGAGCAAGCTCGAGAAGTTCAAGATCGAAGCGGAGGTCGTCGCGGCGTCGGTCGGCCCCGCCGTGACGCAGTACGAGTTGCGACTCGCGGAGCACATCCGGGTCAACAAGATCACGAGCTTCGAATCCGATCTCGCGGCGGCGCTGCGGGCCGTGTCCGTGCGTGTCGTGGCGCCGATTCCCGGCAAGGACACGGTCGGTATCGAGGTGCCGAATCCCGAGCGGCAGAAGGTTTACATGCGCGATCTGCTCGATCAGTTCGGCCGCAGCGAGGACCATGGCATTCCGCTCTACCTCGGCAAGGACGTTGCGGGCACGCCGATCGTCGAGGATCTCGCGCGCATGCCGCACCTGCTCATCGCGGGCACGACGGGTTCGGGCAAGTCGGTCTGCATCAACGCGATCCTGCTGTCGATCCTCGTGACGCGCACGCCCGCGCAGGTCAAGCTGATCCTCGTCGACCCCAAGATGGTCGAGCTCCAGGCCTACAAGCGGGTGCCGCACCTGTGTTGTGACGTCGTCACGAACATGAAGAAGGCGCCGGCGGTGTTGCAGTGGGCCGTCGACGAGATGGAGCACCGCTACACGATGTTGTCGGCCGCGGGGGTCAATCACATCCGCAACTACAATCGACTCGGGCAGCAGGAGGTCGAACGGCGGATCGGCAAGCCGCTCGAGCCCGATCGCGTGCAGCTGCCCTACATCGTGATCGTGATCGACGAGTTCGCCGACCTCATGAACGTCGCGCAGAACGAGGTCGAGGACTCGATCCAGCGGCTGGCGCAGAAGTCGCGCGCGGTCGGCATGCACGTGATCCTCGCGACGCAGCGGCCGAGTAGCGAGGTCATCACCGGCATCATCAAGGCCAACCTGCCCTGTCAGATTGCGTTCCGCGTCAATCGCCGGATCGACTCACGCGTGATCCTCGACGCCAACGGCGCCGAGAAGTTGCTCGGTCACGGTGACATGCTCTACATGCCGCCCGGTGGCGGTGCGTTGATGCGCGCGCAGGGTGCGTTCGTGGCCGACGAGGAGCTCGCCGCCGTGATCCAGCACCTCGAGGACCACGGTCAGGAACCGCAGTTCAATCGCGATCTCGTGCAGACGCAGAGCAGTTCGCGGCCGTCCCCGGCGAAGACGGACGAGCTCTACAACGACGCGGTCGAAGTCGTGCTCGGCCAGCAGCGTGGGTCGGCGACGCTGCTCCAGCGTGCCCTTTCCGTCGGCTACACGCGCGCCACGCGCCTGCTCGAGCTCATGGAGGCGGATGGCCTGGTGGGGCCCTTCGTTGGTTCGAAGTCGCGCGACGTGCTGCTGACGCTTGACGAGTGGAAGCAGCGCGAGGAGGAGATGGCTGCCGCGCTCGAAGAGCTCGAGGACGACGAGGAGTACGAGGAGGTCGACGACGACGAGCCGGAGGACGGCGAGCTCGAGGATGGTGACGGCGCGGCCGAGGCAAGCCTCGACGACGTCCCGTTCGTCGTCGCCGAGTCCGATACGGCTGCCGCCCTCGAGGCGAGCGCCGAGGAGGAGCAGTCCGAGGACGAAGGGGCCGAAGAAGAGGGCGAGTCCGCGGAGGAGGAAGAGGAAGAAGAGGAAGAAGAGGGCGAGGAGGAGTCCGAGGAGGAAGAGGACGAGGAAGAGGGCGAGGAGGAGGAAGAAGAGGAAGAGGACGAGGACGAGGACGAGGACGAAGAAGAGTACGAGGAGGAGGAAGAAGAGGACGGCGACGAGGCCGAGGACGAAGGCGAGGACGAAGGCGAAGACGAAGACGAAGAGGAAGAGCGGTGAGGCGGTGGTTCGAGCCTCGTCCGACGCCCGCTTGTCCGGAGCGCAGGGCGGCGGTAGAGTTCGCGCCTGTCCGGTGGCATCGGACTTACCGCAGCATCAGCCCGTGGAGGGGCGCATGACCGAGAACCGGCCCGGCGAAGCCATGGAACGTTCCGAACCCGATCGCACCCCGTTTCAGCGGCGGGTGCTCGTCGTGCCGTTCGCGTTTGCGGTGTTCTCGCTGTCGGCGTTGGTCTACTACCACTTCAACCGCGACTCCATCGCGGTCGAGTCGCCGCTGCAGGTGTTCTACGCGGCGATCTATCGAACCTTCGGCCTCGGGCCGTCGGTGATCTTCTTCCTGCTGCTGCTGGTCTGGACGTCGATCTGGTTTTTCACGGGTCGGATCGAACGGCCGTGGGGTCGCCTGCTGCGGCTCGGCGCGACGATGGTCATGCTCGGCATCTTCCTCAACGTCGGCGAGAGCGCCGAGGCCGCGCCCCATCAGGGTGAGCTCGGGGCATTCTTCGCGACGCGGATGGTTGCGGCGTTCGGCTACTACCCGTCGATCGTGCTCACGTTCATCGCGGCGCTGGGGGCGCTGTTCCTCGCGACGGACTTCCTGTTCAGTGAGACGTTCGAGCGGCTGAGTCGTCGGCCCGGTGCAGCCGAGGCTGGTCCGGCTCCCAGGGCCGGGGCGGCGGCTGACGAAGGGGTCGAGGTCGAGGTCACCGACCACCTCAAGGGGCTGGCAAGCGCGACGGGAACGGTCGCGCAGGCTCCGGCTGCCGTGCAAACGGCGGTCCCGGCCGTCGACTTGGCGGTCGCGGACATTGCGGCGGCGGACGCGGTCGAAGCGGCGGATGCGCCAGCGGTGCACGTCGCCGAAGTTCGCGATGTGCCCGAGCCGGTCGCGGCCGAGGACGGAATCGCCGAGACCTACGAGTTTCGCGAGGTCGACGATGCCCCCGAGGTCGAGCCGGCCGTCGAGGACGTGCCGGCAGAGGCATTGCCGCCGCGCCGTCGGCGGCGGTCGTACTTCGAGCGTCGCTTCGAGGAGGTGCGGCAATCGGGCGAGGCGAGCGTGTCGTCCGCAGCCGGTGACAACGACGATCCCTGGGTGCCGAGCGCCGGTGATTCGCAGGAGATCGACAACCCGGAAAGTGCGGCGGAAGTGCGGACGCCAGCGATGCCCGACGCAGGCGTCGAAGCTTCGGGGATCCCAGATTCGGGGATCCCAGGTCCGGGGATCGAAGACTCCGAGATTGGCGATTCGGCGGTGGACGAACCAGGTGACGCGGAGGTGCCGGCGGCAGACGATCTCGCCGCTGCGGTGGCGGCGATCGAGGCGGCCGATGCGGCCGCCACGGCGAACGAGGAGACCCTGTTTGCGATTCCGCGCCCCGAGCCGGAGCCCGAGTCCCCGTCGGAGGCGTCGCAGGCCGCTGCGGAATCGGATCGCGAGGCCGATGCCGCCGCGGAGGCCGTGATCCCCGCGCGCAGCCCCGATGCCGATGCCGCCTCGCGCCAGCAGCCGTTGTTCGGTTCGGCCGTCGACGAAGAACTCGTGGACGAGGCGCGGCAGGTGGTGCTCGAGACGCGGCGGGCGACGGCGACCTTCCTGCGCCGCCGACTGCGGATTGGCTACGACGAAGCCTGTGACGTGCTCGCCGAACTGTCGGCTCGCGGGGTCGTCGAGCTCGGCGACGACGCTTCGCAGGGGCGAGTGATCGATCCCGATGCGTGAGAGCCAGCCGAGAACCGGCGGCAGCGGGTGGGCATCGGCTGCCACGGCGTCGGCCGATGCTTCGGCGGTCTGCGCTCGGCGAGGCGGCCGGTCAAAAATTCGGACGTGCCGCGCAGGCTGACCGGGTCTTGTAGCCGCACCGGCCGGCGGACGATCGTCCCCCAGGTTGTCCACCGACTGTCCAGGTGCGGGGAGGTGGCCTGGCTTGCGCCGTCCGAGATCCGTACGTAGGAAGAGGGGTCGCGCAATGGTGGACTTCAAGCTCAGCGACGGGCGCTCGGCACCCCAGAATCTCGATGCCGAGCGCTCCGTGATCGGAGCGCTGCTACTGCATCCTGATGCCGTGGCGGATGTCACGTTCCTCAAGTCGGAGGACTTCTTCCTGCGGCGTCATCAGCTCATCTACGAGTCGATCGTGACGTCGTACAACGATCGGCAGGCGACGGATCCGATCTCGGTCGGTGAGCAGCTGTCGCGGGCGGGGAAGCTCGACGAGGCCGGTGGCCACGGGCAGTTGCTGGACCTGATGGAGAGCGTCGTCACCGCGGCTGGCGTGACCTACCACGCCGAGATCGTGCGCGAGAAGTCGGTGCAGCGGCAGCTCATCAGTGCCTGTCTCGAGATCCAGCAACAGGCCTACACCAATGAGAGCGAGGCCAAGGATCTGCTCGACGAGGCCGAACGCCGCATCTTCGAGATCGCCCGGCTCGAGCAGGCGGGCGAGGCGTCGAGCATCGCGGACGTGCTGCAGGCGGCGTTCGAGCGCATCGATCGACTGCGTGAGCGCGACGGCCGGCTCACCGGTCTCGGCACGGATTTCTACGACTTCGATGACATGACCGGCGGGCTGCAACCCGGTGAACTCATCATCGTCGCGGCGCGACCGTCGATGGGAAAGACCACGTTTGCGCTCAACCTCACGGAGCGGGTCTCCAACCTGGGGGCGGGTGTCGCGTTCTTCTCGCTCGAAATGAGCAAGCAGCAGGTCATCCAGAACATGCTCTGCAACCGGGCGCAGATCGATGGTCAGGCGATGCGCAAGGGGCGGATCACGGATCAGCAGTACAAGCGTCTGCAGGAGGAGGCGGCCCGGCTGTACGAGGCCAAGATCTACGTCGACGATACCCCCGGTATCTCGATCACCCAGTTGCGCGCGAAGTGCCGACGTCTGAAGCAGAAGCATGGCATCGACATGCTCGTCGTCGACTACCTGCAGCTCATGACCGCGGGCACGCGGGTCGAGAGCCGTCAACAGGAAATCTCGGCGATCTCGCGCGGGCTCAAGGCGATCGCGCGGGAACTCTCCATGCCCGTTATCGCGTTGTCGCAGTTGAATCGTGACGTCGAGAGCCGCGATGATCACCGGCCCCGCATGAGCGACCTGCGCGAGTCCGGGGCGATCGAGCAGGACGCGGACGTCATCATCCTGTTGCATCGCGACGAGTACTTCAAACCCACCGAACAGAACGCGGGACTGGCCCAGATCATCATCGCCAAACAGCGCAACGGCCCCACGGGTGAGGTCGTCCTGCGCTTCTTCCGCGAGTACATGCGTTTTGAGAACTACACGCGCCGGGCAGAACCGATGCAGTGAGCTGTGGGCCGCGGCCCGCAGTGGGGTGCGGTGTATGCGCTCCGGGACGCTGATCCGGATGCCGGCGTGCGGGCTGTGGGCGTTCGGGCTGCGGGCGATCGTGTTATGGGTGCTCACGCTGTCCTGGGCGGGCGCCGTGACGGCGCAGGCTCCGGCCGTTCCCGCGGGCCAGGATCCGGTCAAACGGGATTCGGCCAAGCAGGATCCGGCCAAGCAGGATCCGCAGACCCAGGGCAAGCCCGCGCCGGGGGGCGACGAACGCGGGACCCCGATCCGGCCGGGGCAGGACGAGATCGTGCTGAGCGCGGAGGTGCGACGGCTGGTCGGGAAGAACGTGCGTGCCATCCTCTTCGAGAAGGCGACCCGCGACGGGCAGCGCGCCGAACCGCTCGATTCCGCGCGGGCCGACTCGCTCGTGCGCAGCCTCGAGACGCGCGTCGGTCGCCCGTTCGAGCCGCGCAAGGTCACGACCGATTGTGAGAACCTCTGGCACGAGCGCCGGCTCGTGGTCGCAGCCCTGGCGCGCGAGGTCGACGACGAGGTCGTGCTCACGTTCCTGATCGAGCGCGAGATCTCGGTCTACGAACGCGTCGAGTTCCGCGGTTCGTCGAGCCTCCAGCGCGCGACGATCAACGCGCTCCTGGGCATCGACGGAGATCGCCAGGTTACGTCGAACGAGGCCGAGGCGATGCGCAAGGTGCTGTTGTCGCGCTACCGGCGTGACGGCTTTGCGTTCTGTCACATCAATCTGCGCGATCGGCCGATCGAAGGTCTGCCGGCCGGTGCGGCCGACACCGAGGGCGGGCAGAACGCGGGCCGCGTGCTCGAGTTCCGCATCGACGAAGGGCCGAAGGTCACCGTGCGCGACATCCTGGTCTACGGCAACGATGCGTTCGCGGCCGAACCGGCGTTCGGATTCGCTGGCACCGGCAGCTACCTGTTGCGCGATTCGCACATCCTCAGCGACCCGGCATGGGGTCTGACACGGGGTGGCGCCTACAGCCGCGAGATCCTCGAGGAGGACCTCGATCGGTTGCGGTTGTTCTATCGCAGCCGCGGCTTCCTCGATGCGACCGTCGATCTGGCCGACGTGGTGTTCACGCCCGACCGCAGCGAGGTCGACGTCGTGCTCGTCATCGTCGAAGGGCCGCGCTACCGGATTCGCAGCATCAACATCGAGCACGTCGATGCCAGCGGGAACGAGATCACCGGTCAACCGCTCTACACCGCGGCCGAGATTCAGAAAGACCTCGAGGTCGAACCCGGCGAGTTCTACGACCACTCGCGGCTGCAGCGCGACTGGCTCGATATCCAGGAGTTCTACGGTGAGCGCGGGCATCCGCCGTCGACGTTCCGGGGCATGGGCGCCGACCCGACCGCGTGCCGCGTGGTGTGGCCCCCGCAGGAGACCTACGCGCTCGACGGTGCCGAAGTCGACGTGTCGTTCCTGGTCTACGAGGGGCAGCCCAAGACGTTGCGCGACGTCGTCATTCGCGGCAATCAGTACACGCGCGATGCGGTCATTCGGCGGCGCGTGCGCGCGCAACCCGGCGAGCGCGTCGACATGCGCGAAGTGCGGCGGTCGCTGCGCTTCCTCGAGCAGACGCGCTTCTTCACCGACCAGTACGCGCTGCGCGGACCGACGGTACAGTTCGAGCCGGTCGCTGGTCAGCCCGACCAACTCGACCTCGCCGTCGATGTCGTCGAGGGGCAGACGGGTGAGCTGCGTTGGGGTGTCGGCATCAGTACGGGGCAGGGCGCGCAGGCGTCGATCTCCTACAACAAGCGCAACTTCGATCTCTGGAACCCGCCGAGCTCGTGGAACCCCACGACGATGCTGGCCGAGATGCTCGACAACCGGGCCTTCCACGGTGGTGGTCAGCAGCTCGGTGTGCTGCTCGCGCCCGGCAGCCGTTACAGCCAGTTCCGGATCTCGTGGCTCGAGCCGGATCTGTTCGGGGATCACTACGACACGTGGGATCTGCGCGTCGCGGGGCTGCGGTTGATTCGGCGCGAACCGGACGGCTACACGTCCGACACGCTCGGCGCCGAGGTCGGTATCGGGCGCAATCTCACGGATCACTTCAACGTCGGTCTCTCCGTGCGGCACGACACCGTCGAGATCGAGGATCTCGCGGGCGATGCGACGGTCTTCGCCTACGACGCCGAGGGCCAGACCGAACTGCGGGGTATCCGTCTGAGTTCGCGATACCGCGACCTCGACAATCTGCGGCGCCCGACCGAGGGCCTGGATCTGGCCGTCTCGGCCGAAGTCGTCGGCGGCTTCCTGGGCGGCGGCGAGAGCCTCTACAAGTTCATCCACACTGCGGACGCCTACCTCTGGCTCTACGAGAACGAGATGGACCACCGCACGGTGCTCCACTTCGACCACTTCTTCGGGGTCGCGCACGCGTTCGGCAGCAGTGAGAACGTGTTCCTCACGGAGCGCTTCTATCTCGGTGGCCGTAACCTCCGCGGGTTCGATTACCGCGATGCGGGACCGAGTCAGTTCGGCCGTCCGCTCGGCGGCGAGGCGATCTACGCGGCGTCGCTCGAGCTGACGTTTCCGCTCGTCGCGACGCGGCTCGAGAACGAGGTCCGGGATCGCGAACTGCTGCGCTTCGCGGTCTTCAGTGACCTCGGTCTGCTCGGGACGGCGATCGACGATCCGACGTTCGGCGAACTCCGGCTCAGCAGCGGGGTCGGTCTGCGCATCGAGATCCCGTATCTCGAAGTGCCGATTGCGCTCGATCTCGCCTGGCCGTGGTTCTACGAAGAGAGCGACAACCGTCGGCAGTTCTTCTTCTGGATCAGCCGGTGAGCCGCCCGTTCGAACGCCTGGGCCGCGAAGTCCTCGTCGACAATCGCTGGCATCGCTACTGCCGTGATCGCTACGTGCAGGCCGACGGCTCGGAGGGGGAGTACTTCTACGTCGACATGGCGGGCAGCTGCGGCACGATCCCGCTGTTCGACGACGGCACGACGCTGCTGCTCCACGTCGAGCGATATCTGCTCGGTCAGGCGCTCTGGGAGTTTCCGATCGGCGGGATGCGGCCCGGCGAAGAACCGCTCGCGGTTGCGCAGAACGAACTCCGGGAAGAGGCCGGCGTGCGGGCGGGACGGTGGGATGGGCTGGGTTACTTCGCGCCCTACAAGGGGGCTTCGAACGAGCTCTGCCACTTCTTCCTCGCGCGGGACCTCGAGCAGGTCGGCCAGGATCTGGAGCCGAGCGAGCGCATCACCGTGCACCGGCTACCGTTCGACGAGGCGCGGGATCGCCTCGTCGATCAGGAGTGCGGCGACGGTCAGTCTTTGGCCGGGTTGATGTTGCTCGATCGTTGGCTACGGCGCGGCAACACGTTGGCGGCCAGGCAATGAGCACATTCCGAGTGACGGTCTACGCGTCGTCGAGTGAACGCATCGATCGGGCGTTCTTCGCGCCGGCCGCTGAGCTCGGGCGGCGGATCGCGGGGCGCGGCTGGGACCTGGTGTGGGGCGGTGGCCGTTTCGGGCTCATGGGTGCCGTCTCGCAGGGCGCGCGGGACGCCGGTGGTCGAACGGTCGGTGTCATTCTGCAGGAGTTCATCGACAAGAACGTGCACTGCGACGCGGCTCACGAGATGACGTCCGTGGACGACATGCGGCTGCGGAAATCGGGGCTCGCGGAGCGCGGCGATGCCTATGTGGCGCTGCCCGGCGGCCTCGGGACGTTCGAAGAAGTGCTCGAGATCCTGTCCTTCAAGCAGCTCGGGTTCCACGATCGACCCGTCGTGTTTCTCGATACGGCCGGCTATTGGCAACCGCTGCTGGCAGCGCTCGAGCGCGGTTTCCTGGGCGGCTTCATCCAGCCGCACTGCCGTGGGATCTACACCGTCGCGGCGACGCCGGCGGACGCGGTCGAGCAGATCGAGTCGACGCCGCCGTTCCGACCCGGCGCGATCGACGAGCGCGGCGGCGGGACGGGCTAACAGCCCGCCAGATCGGGTTAGATCGGGTTCGGCAGGCGGTCAGGAGCTCAGCAGGCGCGCCAGGACGTCGCTGAAGCTCAGGATGCCGATGACTTCCGTGCCGCGAACGACGGGAGCACGGCGAATGCCCGTCGTGCGCATCAGGTTGATGCAGTCGATGACGTTGGCGGTTTCCGGTACGCAGACCGCGGGACGTGAAACGGCATCGTCGACCACGAGCTGATCGAGAATGGCCGGGTCGTGGGCGCAGATGAGGTTGACGATGTCCTTGCTGGAGAGGATTCCGGGCAGGTCGCCGTCGCGGCGCCCGGGCACGAGCAGTGCCCGGATGCCCTGTTTCATCATGCGTTCGCTGGCCGTGCGCAGGCTCTCCGTGGCATCGGCCCACATGACGTTCGGGTTCATCACCTCGCTGGCGGCGAGCTTGTCGAGTTCACTGGAGATCGTGGTCATTGCAGGGTTTCTCGGACGACCTCATTGCGGTCGCTGTCGTAACGGAAGATGGATGGGCCGAGCGCCGTCTCGGGCCGCAGCTCGGCGTCGCCGAAGCGGATCACGGTTCCCGGATAACAGGTCTTGCTGACGCGGACCCACGCCGTCGCGAGTTGCTCGCGGCGGCGACGTTCCAGTCGGCGTTGCGTCGCACGTTCGGAGTCCAGCGCGTTGGTCAGGTTGCGCGTGGCCTTGCCGCTGCGTTTAGCGAGCGTTGCGTCGTGTCGACCGTTGCGGATCGCGACGCGGGTTGCGCGAGCCGTCTTGAGATGCTCGCGCGCGGCTCTCGCGTCCTGACCCGGGGCTTCACCGACGACGATTCGCGTGGTGCTGCCGGCCTGACAACCCAACACCTCGGCGGCGACGCATTCCCTGCCGTAGAGCGCGCCCCCGCGCACTCCGTGAGGGCCGATCGCGAACACCTTCTCACCGCGAGCGGTCGTCTGTACGGCGTCCTTCTCGATCGTGATCGTGCCGCCCGCGATGAGTTTCGCCGCGGTTGCATGGTGACACACGATGTCCTTCCCTGCCCGGATCGAGTGGGTGTTGCCGAGAATGCCCGCACCGACGAGCACGCTGCCTTGCGCGGTGACCGAGGCATCCTCGACCGTGCCGCGAATCTCGACGTCGCCGTCCGCGTTCACGGTGAACCCGGCATTCACGTCCCCTTCGATGCGCAGGGAGCCATTGGTGCGCAGGTTGCCCGAGCGGAAGTCGACGTCGCCCGAGTGGGTGTAGAGCGGCACGACGTCGAGCAGGTCGTGCGTGTGCAGCACGGCGCCGTCGCGTTTCGCAAACAGCCGATTGCCGGACTGTCGCAGTCCGTCCCCGATGCGTTCCGCGTGTCGGTTGCCGGGTTCGCTGCGCAGCATGTTGCCGGACACGGTCCAGCCGGGGGTGCCGGCGGTGGGGTCCATGATCTCCGCGACGAACTCCTCGGTTCGGATCGGCTGAATCGTGGCCCGTTCGCGGTAGTCGATCCTGCCGGTCTCATCGACGGTGCCCGGGCTCCGATCGGCGACCAGTTCTCCGACGAGGTTCCCATCAGCGCCGCGGATCGGTGCCGTGCCGAATGCGACCGCAACGGCGCAGCGGGCTCGCGGGTCCGCGAGACGGGCTGCGAGTTCGGCGATCGCCGACTCGTCCAACCCGTGAGTGATCCCGGCGTCGGCGAGCGTGGCCTGCACGTCCTCGATGTAGGCCATCGGGCCGGGTGTGACGCGGAGGCGGGCCTCGAGCCCGTTTGCCGTGATCGTCACTTGTAGCCGCCCCATGGCCGTTCCATCGGCAGAACAGACCCGGGAGCTTGGCTGGTCTGGCGTCGTCAGCGCGCGTACGGCGTTGGCGTAGGCGTCCGTCAGAGGATGTAGAGGCCGGTCGCCGTGCCGATGTGGGGACTTCCCTGAGTCGGTAGTGCGAGTGCCTGAAATCCCAACTGGGTTCCGCTCAACGCCGGATCGGCGGGCACGTCGAACTGGTGCGTTGCGCGCTCTGCGCCCGTTGGGCTGAAGAGCAGCACCGTGGCGAGTGCGTTCGTGAGCCAGAAGTCGCCCAACCCCAAGACCGGTGTCGGGCTGGTGTCGAGCACACCTCCGGCGAGCACCGCGGCGCCGCCGCCCGCGAGCGCGATCGAGAAGTGCGCCGTCGTGCCGTCGGGTTGCACACGGCGAAACTCCGGGAACTGCGCGTAGGTCATCGTCCCGGGAACGGGCGAGTAGGCGAGGAGGGCGCCGCTCGTCGCGATGCGCCCGCTCTCCGAGTTGGCGCGTCCGAACAGGTAGGGCGACGGCAGCGGGATCGTGGACCAGACGGCTTCTTGAGCACCAAAGCCGTGTGCCTGGCCGCCTTCGATCACGAACATGGATGTGCGCCAGAGCTGCACGATCGGCGGCGTGGACGATGCTCGCGGGCGGGTTCGCCAGCTGTCCGTGCGAGGGTCGAAGGCGTGCAGGTGCGTTGCGTCCCAGGCGGCGGCGACGGCGCTCTGATCATTGCCGAGGAGCGCGATACCGTTGCCGGGCAGCGGCACGAAATTGCCCGAGCGGGCCGAGAAGGCGTAGGCACCCGAGGTTGCCGGCAGCAGGACCGCCGTCGCCGTGAGCTCTGGCAGGCCCGGCAGCGTATCCAAGGGCGCAGGATGCCAGGTGTCACGGAGGCCCGAGTAGCACCACGGGCGGCCCGTTCCCGATTCGACGGCCACGCCGATCACGGCGGCGGCACTCTCCGCGGAAGCGGCGATCGGGATCGTGCTGCTTCGCCCCAGCGCCGCGCTGTAGCCGGTCGCCTGCGAGCCGTCGACGATGACTGCGGTTCCCGCGCCGGCTCGGATCATCGCCGTCGCGTAGCCGAGGGCTGGCGTGAACGTTGCGCGCGGTGCGGAGAAAGCGATCAGGCCGACCGTGGAGTCGACGATGCCGAACAGGTCGCGAGTGACCACTACCCCTGTCGCGCCGACCGGAAAGCTCGCGAACGTTCCACGCAGGCTGCTGTAGCCGAGCAGTTCGGTGGCATTCCAGAGCAGCATCCAGTCGTCGCTCCGGGTCGTGGCGTGGCCGGGCGGGAGGGTGTGTGTCACCCAGGTGCGGTGGTTCGCCGAGAATCCGTGAACGAACTGCGGTCCGATTGCGATGCCGGCGCTGCCGTCGCAGCTGAGCGTGATCGGCGGATTGGTGACGGTCGTATCCGTCCAGGTGCCAGTGTATGCATCGAGTCCGCTAATCAGCGTGCCGTCGACGAGCAGCGCCACGTGGCGTTGTACGGAGAAACCCGTACTGGAATTCACCGAGCGTGTTACCCATCTCCCGGTAAAGCAACTGAACGCATGTAGTGACGTGCCGTCCATTACGAGGAGCAGCGAGTCGTTGTTCTGCGTCGTCGGATTCACGAGTTGGGCACCGGGTCCGACTGCGATCGCGGCGAATGCGCCCGTGTAGCTCGAGAACGCCGTCCAAGTGCCCGTCTCCTGGATGAGGAGGCAGTCGTTCATCATCCGAACCGGCGCCGTGGCGCTGATGTTGTGCGTCAGCCAGCGGCGATGAGGGGCGGCGTAGACGTGAAGAGTCGATGGTTCGCGATACGTCACGAGCTTGCCGCGGCCATCGACCCTTACGGGATCTACCCCACCTGCCACGGTGAGCACCGACCAAGGTGATGGTTGTTGCGCAGGGCT
Organism: bacterium; assembly: GCA_024743115.1. GTDB lineage: Bacteria > Planctomycetota > UBA1135 > UBA1135 > UBA2386 > JAGQRA01. Next base: position 267,208 of record JANSXC010000006.1, read on the forward strand.
CGCCGACGCGAGTCCCAGCGCGACTACCAGCACGAGTATCACCGCGACCACAACGGATGCGGTGGACCGGCTCCCGGGTGTACTGCAGAACTGCGCGGACATGACGACCGTTCATTGTTGCCGGTCGTCGCATTCACGCAAGTCGGTCAGCGATGCCTCGGGTCGATCAAGGCATTGTCAGGCCGCTGTCATCGCGTCTCATTTCCGTGCTCATTCCGACGCCGTTCGTGGTCGATGAATCGGGCGATGAGTATCGCCACCGCCGACCTCTCTCAGATCTTTGCCCGGAAGATCGCCGAGAAGCAGCTACAGCTGCCAACGATGCCTGGCACGGCCGCGGAGGTCATGAACCTCTGTCAGCAGGACGACACGGATGCCAAGAAGCTGTCGGAGGTCGTGCACAACGACCAGACGATCGCATCACAGGTGCTCCGGGTCGCGAACTCCGCGGCGTATGCCGGACAGGTTCCTGTTACGTCATTGCAACAGGCAGTCAGTCGGCTCGGCCTGCAACTCATCACCGAGATCGCGACCGCGGTCTCGGTGCGTGGCCGGATGTTCGGCAACCCGGCTTGCGCGGAGTTGCTCGAGGAACTCTGGAAGCACTCGGTGCTGACCGGATTCTTCACCAAGGAGATCGCGCGCATGCGCCGGCGGAACGTCGACACGGCGTTCATGGGCGGACTGTTGCACGACATCGGCAAGGCCGTGTTGCTGGACAGCGTGGACCGAATCGTCGGTAAGCGCGCGTTGCGGATCCGCGTCGAAGATCTTCAGGGCGCCGTCCGAGAGCAGTACTGCTCGGCCGGCAAGATGCTCGCCGAAGAGTGGCAGCTGCCCGATCAGATTCGCGAGGCGATCGTTCATCATCAGAACTGGGGCGATGCGCCCAAGTATCAGGATCTCGCCATGACCGTCTGCCTGGCAGACGGGGTCGCGAACTACCTCGTACCGAACTCGCACGGCGATCCGGTTGACCTCGAGACTCTGCAGCGACTCCCGGTGCTCGAGAAGCTGAACATGTATGCCGACCAGCTCGACGAGCTGGTCGCCATGCGCGAGCGAGCGGAACTCGTTACGGAGGGCCTGGCATGAGTGTTTCGGGACCAGGAGGAGCCGAGGGCTGGGACGTCGTCGTCATCGGCAGCGGGCCGGCCGGACAGAAGGCTGCCGTGCAGGCTGCGAAGGCTGGCCGGCGGGTCTGCGTCGTCGAGCGAGATACGGGCGTGGGTGGTGCGTGTGTTCATCGCGGCACGATTCCGAGCAAGACGCTGCGCGAGACGGCGGTATCGCTGTTGGGATTCCGGGCGCGGATGGGTCATCACATCGACATCGAGATCCCGCCTGAGCTGCAGTTGACGAGCCTGATGGATCGCATGGAGCGGGTCGTCACGGCTCACGTCGGTTACATGGCCGACCAGATGACGCGAAACGGCATCGAGCAAGTCCATGGACGGGCGAGCTTCCTCGATTCGCATACCGTCGCAGTGGAGAACGTCTACGGCGGAATGCGCTTGCTGCGTGGTGAGATCATCGTGATCGCCCCGGGCTCGCGTCCGCGGACGCCGGATGACGTGCCCGTTGACCACGAGCACGTCTATGACAGCGATTCGATCCTCAGCATGGCGTATCCGCCCAAGTCGTTGACGGTGTTGGGTGGCGGCGTGATCGCCGCGGAGTACGCCACGATCTTTGCCGCGCTCGGCGTCGAGGTCACGATGGTCGATCGGGCGGCCCGACCGCTGTCATTCCTCGATGGCGAGATCCTCGACGTCTTCGTGGCCGCGTTCGAGGCGCAGGAGGGTTGTACGTTCGTTGGCGGTGCGAAGGTCGAGAACGTGGCTTGGGATGGAGTGGGCAGCGTCGTTACGACGCTCGACAACGGTTGGGAGCTCAAGAGCGAGAAGCTCTTGTTCGCACTCGGTCGCGTCGCCAACCTGGAAGGGCTGTGCATCGAAGCGGCCGGCCTGGAAACGACACCTCGGGGTCACATTCCCGTCGACGCCGATTGTCGGACCGCCGTGCCACACATCTTCGCGGCAGGAGATGTCATCGGTCCGCCGGCGCTCGCCTCGGCGGCCATGGAGCAGGGGCGCCGCGCGATGCGCGTCGCGCTCGACATGCCCGCCGGCCGTGGGGGAGACCTGATCCCTGCCGGCATCTACACGATTCCAGAGATCTCGAGTGTCGGGCTCGATGAGGCCGCCGCGACCGCAGAACACGGCGAGGTGTTCGTTGGGCGGTCGAAGTTCTCGGAGTTGGCGCGGGGCCAGATCGCGAACGTGACCGACGGCCTGCTCAAGCTCGTGGTCGAGGCTGATTCCCTCCGCGTTCTCGGTTGCCAGGTCATCGGCGAGGGCGCGACGGAGCTCATTCACGTCGCACAACTCGCGATCGCGAACGAGAACGACGTTCACATGTTCGTCGAGTCGATCTTCAACTTCCCGACGCTCGCCGAGGCCTATCGCGTCGCGGCTCTCGATGTGTTGGGGCAGGTGCAGGCCCGCGCGTTCGAAAGCGATACCCGGGCCGGGTCCGGAACGTGACCTAAGGCCGGCACGGCGGCATCATCCTGGCATGTCCGCCAGAGTTGCCGTCGTCCTTTCCGGCTGTGGATTCCTCGATGGTTCGGAGGTCCACGAATCCGTCCTGACCCTGATGCACCTGCATCGGCACGGCGTCGAGACCGTGTGCGTTGCACCGGTCATGAAGCAGGCCGATGTCGTCCACCACGGCAAGGGTGAGCCCGAGCCCGGCGCCGAGCGCGATGTTTTCGCCGAGGCCGCACGAATCGCGCGCGGCAAGATCGCGGACCTGCAGTCCCTGAACGTTGCGGAACTCGATGCCGTGGTCTTCCCCGGCGGGTTTGGCGCGGCCAAGAATCTCAGCGACTTCGCGAGCAAGGGCGGGGCTGCCACCGTGCACGCGGATGTCGCGCGGGTGTTGCGCGAGGCACACGCGGCCAGGAAGCCGATCGGCGCGATCTGTATCGCGCCGGCGCTCGTGGCCCTGGCACTGGGTTCGACCGCGCACCCGCGGCTCACGATCGGCAACGATGCCGGGACGGCCGGCGCTCTCGAGGCCGCCGGTGCGCGCCACGAGAACTGCGCCGTCACGGATTGCGTCGTCGATACCGACAACCGGATCGTGACCACGCCGGCCTACATGTTCGACGCGCGGGTCGACGAGGTCGCGACCGGCATCGGCAAGTGTGTCGATGCACTGATGGGCATGGTCGGGGCGGGCGCATGACGGCTCGCAAGTGCCTGGTGACGGGCGGTGGCACGGGCATCGGCGTCGGCATCGCTCAGCGACTCGCGGCGGCCGGTCACCGGGTCGCCGTGCTCGGGCGACGCGCCGACAAGCTCGAGGAATCCGTGTGCGCGATCGCTGCGAACGGGCACGAGGCCATCGCCGTGCCCGGGGATGTGACCGACGAAGCCGGAATCCGGGCCGCGGTCGAGCGGGTGGCAGAAGCGCTCGGCGGGCTGGACGTACTCGTGAACAACGCGGGCGTCGGCGGTCCGAACGCCTGTGCGCTGCCCGGCCCTGAACGTTGGGACGCGATCGTCCGCACGAATCTCGATGGGGTGTTCTTCACCAGCCGCGCGGCGCTGGCGCACTTGCCGGACGGTGGTCGCATCGTGAACATCAGTTCGGTGCTCGGGCGCTTCGGCGTGCCGGGCTACACGGCCTATTGCGCGAGCAAGCACGGCGTGATCGGGCTGACGAAGGCACTCGCGCTCGAGCTCGCGCCGCGGCGCATCACGGTCAACGCGATCTGCCCCGGCTGGGTCGAGACGGAGATGGCGCGCGACGGGATGAACCTCATGGCCGACGGAATGGGGGTCAGCTACGAGGAGGCGCGTAACACCGCGCTCGGCGCCGTGCCACTCGGGCGGATCCTTGAGCCCGAGGAGATCGGGGAGCACGTGCTGTGGCTGTGTTCGGAAGGTGCGTCCGGCATGACCGGGCAGGCGCTGAGCCATTGCGGCGGCCAGGTCATGTGGTAGCGCCGGGTCGGCAGAACGCGTGAGCTCCGGTGGCGGGGTGGGACCGTCGTCTCGATCGGAGATCCCGTTGCCCCGCCCTTGGTATCGCGGGTTTCGCGAGCTGCGAGTCGGCGGCTGTCGCCCTGAAGCAATCTCGATGCGGTTGGCCGAGCTAGCCTGGAATGCCGGAGTTCCGGCATATCCCAGCCATGACCATTCGTCTTGCCGTCGCCGCGCTCCTCGTCCTGCTTGCAGGGTGTGCCGCGAGTCCCGAGGCTCGCTGGCATCAGATCCAGGCCCAGCGCCTCGAGAAGCTGCACGGTGATCGTGACTTCGACGACGCGATGACCGACCTGCGCGCCCGCTTCGGTGCGGATTCTTCGGCGCCCGTCGTCGAGGAGCCGGCAGTGCTGCCTCAGGACCCCGCGCGCGGCTCGCAGAAGATCGACCAGCGCGAGCCCGTGGGGCCCGATGGTGGTCCGCGGCGCTTCTACGGCGCGCGTGACGAGGTTCGGGTACGCGCTGCCGTCGGCCATGGCTCGGTCAAGGTGCGTGTGCCCGGCACGAACCTCACGGATCGTACGAGCGCGACGTTCGTGCGCCTCGGGTTCGACGGGCGCGCTGATGCGGCGATCGGCCCCGGCTTCGATGTCGAGGCGTATTCGTCCGACGACGACCTGTTCGCGGGTCGCCAGATGAACAACGGCGCGGCGCCTGCGCTGGCGTCAGCCCGGGCGGCGGGCTATCGGCTGTATCCGCACCTGCGCGCCATCGTCGATCATGGCGGGGAACTCGCGTTCCCCGTGCGGCTCGGCGTCGCTGTCAACTACACGGACCTCGAGCACGATCTCGCGAGGGTCGATCGCGACTGGCTGACCGTGGGACCGCGCTTCGAGGCCGAACCGCGGCTCACCCTGCTCGGCGATGCGCGTCACGGCGGCCGGCTCGACCTGTTCGGTCGGTTCGGTGCCGAGCTCGGCTACGGCGCGTTCCGCGAGGACTACGTCGGTGGCGACGACCACGGCAGCATGTCGCAGTGGGGCTACAGCGCCGCGGTCGGCTTGCGCTGGGGAATGCCGAAGTTCACGCTCGATCTCGGCTACGAGTTCGCGGAGACGCGATTCGGCAACGCGTCCACGGACCTGTTCGTGAATCCACGCGGAACGCGGCTCGCGCACCAGCGAGTCTGGCTCGGGGGCAGCGCGCGCTTCTGATACGGGCCGGCCGCTCTCGCGGCCGAACCGGCCTGAGGCCACGCCGCGCGGTTCAGCGATAGAGCACGCGCAGTTCGCGGTGATCCGTGGCCGGCACATGGGCTGCGCTGCTGCCGTCGGGTAGCTGCAGTTCGACCTCGGTTGTCGCAGAGCGCAACCCTTCGAGCGCCAGCAGGCCGAGCGCGAGGCTCCACCAGAACCGGCTCGAACCTCGGCCGACCAACGTGACAACGCCGATCAGCGCCAGCGGCACGCAGAGTGCGCCCTGGCGCGCATAGCCGAAGAACACGAGCACCACGATCAGCTTGCTCGCGGCGAAGGCCAACCAGGGCCACAGCCAGCGTTCACGGCGCAGGCGCCAGAGGCCGGCCGCCGCGGTGATCAGGAACGCGATTCGGTAGATCGTCGGCCAGGTGCCTCCGGCAGTGGCGAGGTCGACTTCGCGGCGGCTGCCTGACATGCCGAGCGGCAAGGCGTAGCCCCCGAGGCCGGCTGCAAGGCCTTCGGCGGCGTGCCAGCCCTTGGTGGCGACGCGGCCGACTGCGGCGGCGGGGTCGGCGCGGAGTTCACTGAGGCCGCGAGCGTAGCCGTGCACGACACGGTCGAGGTGCGGTGGATAACTCAGCACGAGATTGCCCTGCTGCGGCAGGATGCGCAGCAGGCCCCGCGGATAGCGATCGGGACCGCCTGGCAGTTCGGGTCGCCGATCGAGCGCCTTCGCCGAGAAGCCGCCCGCAGCCTCGGGCGTGTTCGCCAGGAAGAAGTTCAGACCGCCGTAGAGGCACACGAACGAGTACGGCAGCGGCTCGGGCCAGGTGCCGTAGGCTTCTCGCAGGACGTCGAGGTCGCGCGCGTCGACGCGATCGCCGCCGCGTCGCTTGATCGTGTCCGTCACGAACTGGAACGTCGGGCCGCGCTGGAACGCGGGCAGCGAGTCGAGGCGGGTGAGGGCGTCCGCGGACCACGGCAGCAGGCCCGGGATGCGTTGCCCGGCGGCCGGCAGGCGCGGAGCGTTGGCGCTGTTGTAGGTCGCGATCTGGTCGAACGCCGCGACGTGCCACGGCACGAGTGGCAGCAGCGTGCCGATCGCGGCGGCGACCAGTGTGCGGCGCAGGTGAGGCGCGCGCTGGACGATCAGCACGGCAGCGAGCAAGGCGAACGTCAGCGCATGCTCGGCGCGCAGCAGGCAGAGGGCGCCGTGTAGCAGACCCCAGCGCGCGGCGACTGGTCCCGTGGCGTGTTCGCTCGTGAGACGGCGCTGGTCGAAGAACGTCAGCAGCACGAGCGCGAGGTACGGGGCCTCGGAGTGCGGGCCGCTCGAAAGCGCGAGCAGCGGGCTCGCGGCTGCCGTGAGGATGCCGACTCCGAGCGCGGTCTCGGTTCGCAGTTCGGACCTGAGCAACAGCCAGGTCAATGGGGCCAATAGTGCGCCGAAGACCGCGAAGATCGTTCGCACGAGCGCGACGCCGTCGGGGCTGCCGTCCCAGATCGCGGTGATGAACCACAGCATCGCGGGCGGGCGCAGTGGCAGCTTGAAGAGTTCGTTGTCGAGGCCGGCGGCGCGGCTCTGCGCGAGCGTCTGCCAGACCGGGGCGTCGCCCTGGAACACGGCGGCGAACGCGTCGCCGCGGTCACCGGTCGCGACCCAGAACAGCAGTCGCAACAGCAGGCCGAAGCCGAAGAGCAGGAGCGCGATTCGCACGCGAGGACCATACGCAAACGGGCGCCAGGACGAAGTCCCGGCGCCCGTTCGGCGGCGCGGCCCAGGTGGGCCGCGCTCTCTCGTCAGCTCGCTGCTATTGGGTGAACAAGTTCAGGAACTGGTTGGACGTCACGATCTGCGAGTTGGCGTCCAGGGTTACGACCTGGCTGTACCAGGTGATTCCCATGGCGGTCGGCACGTTCGGCGCGTTGAACGCCAGGTTGTAGAGGCCGAGCGGGTTCGAGAAGCCCGGCAGACTGATGACGTTGCCGCCGACGAGGATCGGGGGCACGTTCGGGAACTGCGTCGGGCCACTGTCCGAGCCGAGCGCGAGGATGAACGGGCGCGCGGCCTGGTTGGTCGTGATCGCAATGTTGATCTGCTGACCCTGGACGGCCTGCTCCGGCAACATCTCGAGCGTGGCATCGAGCTGCAGCGGGATGATCTCGCCGAGCTCGACGTCGTCGATGTTCCAGCCGCCGAGGTGGAGGCCGACGTCCGACTGCAGTCGGAACTCGATCTGCACGCTCGGGTTGTTGTCCGCCATGGGCAGCGGGTACTCGACCTGCGTCCACGCGGTGTCGACCAGGTTGCCGTTGGCCGGGTTCTGCCAGACCTGGACGCCGTTCACGAGGATCGTCGCCTGGTCGTAGATGCCCTCTTCGACGGTCAGCCAGCGGTTGAAGCGCAGCGTGACGCCGAACTTGCCCGTGCAGTCGATGATCGGCGACCGGGTGTAGTTGTAGACGTTCGGCTGGTAGCGGCCGTTCCAGGTCGTGCCGCCGATCACGTTGCCGAGGTCGTTGCCGTAGCAGTTCTGGCCCGAGGCCGCGTTCTGCGGGTCGGCCCACGCGACGCCACTGCTGGTGCCGCCCTTGCCGGCCGGGTTGCCGATCTGCCAGTCGTTCTGGGTCTGCACCTGCGCGCTCGTCCAGCCCATGGACGCGCCGTCGAAGTTGTCACTCCAGAACGTCGAGAACGTGCCGTCGACGTTGTAGGAGTGGTCGCCGCTGGCGGGTTCGCGGATCAGGTTGGTGCCGTTGTGCAGCGCCTCGATGTAGTAGCTCACGGAGCCGGCCTGGACGCCGGGGAGCAGCGCCTCGTACTGGTTCGCGCTGGCGGTCGGGACCATCGAGCGGGTCTGCAGCGCGCCGTTGCCGACGCGGTAGCGCAGCGTGACGCTCGTGATGTTACCGGCGAGGATCGGCGTCGCGGCGGCGATGACCTTGCGTGGCGTCAGCGGCACGTCGCTGTTGCTCAGCGGCACGTGCGAGATCTGCCCGAACTGGATCTCCGGGTAGGGCAGGTTCTTCGAGACGGCCGCGGCCGCGAGTTCGTTGTAGTTCGGCGTGCCGTTCAGCAGGTTGCCGTCGTCGTCGTCCGCGATGAACACCTCGCGCACCGCGTCGGTCTGGTTCGTCGCGTCTGCGGCGATCGAGCTGATGACGATGTCGTCCGAGATCTGGATCGCCGTCTGCGTGCCGTAGGAGGCGCGCAGGTTCTCACGCAGGCGCCAGGCGAAACCCATCCAGACCTGGCCGGCCGTGTGCACGCCCTGGCCCGTCTGCGGGAAGTTGCGGTTGTTGTCGCCGCGGCGCAGCGCGACGCCGGCGTTCTGGAAACCACTGCCGAGCAGCGGCGTGTCGAGCAGGTACATCCCGATGATGTCGCCCCAGCCTTCACTCAGGCCGTCGCCGGTGCTGTTGCTGATGCCGCCGTACTGGGCGTCGATGCCATGACCCCACTCGTGGGCGATGACGGTGGAGAACGCGGTGTTCGCGCAGCCACCACCCGACGTGTAGAAGTTGATCGTGTTGTTGGTGTAGAACGCGTTGCAGTTGCTGTTGATGTTCAGGTTGACATCGACACCGTCGATCGTGTTGAGCTGCGGCGAGTTGCCGAGGATCGACCGGAACCACTCGTTGGTGCGGTCGACGTAGTAGGACGAGGTCGGGTGCGCGGCCTCGAGCTCGCTCGAGCTCGGGCTGCCGAGCTGCAGCGTTGCGGCGACGCCGGGCGTGACGGTCACGGAACCGCTCGGCGCGCTGCTGCCGTTGAGCGGGTCGTGGTGGATACCGTTGAGGTTGGTTACCGAGATCGTGACCGGCGAGTTGATGTCGATGACGATCTCACCGTTGGCGTCGGTCGTGCGGTTGCCGATGCCCGGAACGTTGAGGATGACGCCGGGGAGCGGCGTGTTGCTCAGCGACTGGAAGGCGTCGACACCGACGCGCGTCCACGCCGTGAGCGTGACGGTCGTCGGGACCGGGGCGGCCAGCGGCGCGACCGGGCCGATGGCCTCGACGCGGTTCTTGCCGTGATGCTTGTTGGCGCAGAACGGGCTGAAGCACTCGTGCTTGTCCGAGATGTAGGTCAGCACGCCGCCCTTCTGGGCGTCGATGTAGTAGCGCCCGACGGGGCCCTGCCCTTCGGCGTTGAGGTTGCTGACCGCGACTTCCCATGCGAGGTCGAACGAGTTGCCGTCCTCGGCGCCCGGGTTGCCCCAGATCACGAGGCGCGGCTCTTTCTGCGTGCCGGGTTGCTCGATGCCGGTCGGCTCACCGACCTTGGCCCACGCGGTCGCGACGGCGACGGCCTCGGCGATTGCCGGCACGGTGTTGAAGCCTGCCGGGATCGGGAAGGCGACACTGCCCATCTGGGCGACGACGCCGCGCATGTTGATGCGGATGTCGGCGCGGCCATTCAGCACCGGCAGACCGTTGAAGTGCTGGTCGAACTTGAACGTCCAGGTGCGGCCCATGCGCGAGCCGATGCTCTCCTGCCACGTCGAGGTGCCGAGGCCGAGCAGGTCCCGGTGGGTCACGAGCAGCTGGTTGGCGTGCTCGCGGGCGTGCTCGAGGCTGTTCTCCGTCCAGCCGTCGACGGCGAGGCCGGTGCCGTAGATGGCGCTCGGGGTGCCCGTGGCGGGGTGCCATTGGGCGATCCACTGACCTGGATTGCTCTCCAGGAAGCTGGCGTAGGCCTGCTTGGAGTCGAAGAGCCTGGCCGGCTCTTGGGCGAGAGAGGAGACCGCGAGCCCGAGGCCCGCTAGTAGAACTAGTCGCATGAGGTAGTAACCTGAGTTTGCTGGACCCGATCCGTATGGGGGTACGGAGCGGTGGAGGGATACCAGCGGCTTCCCAGGACAGGGAGTAGGAGACCGGCGGTCGGAAGCAGGCTGGGTAGAATTATTGACCGCCAGCGCGGCGTGTCAACTACGCCCGGGTCCTTTGCCAGCCCACACTCGTCATGCGCCGGACCGCACGCGAGCGGTGGGGCCGGCTGCAGCGGGCGATTGCGGCTACGGGACAGCGACGGTGAAGCCGGCCGACGTCACGAGCCCGAGTGGATTTGCGGTCGGGTCGAGCACCGCGAACTGGGCGTGGTACTGGAAGCCCAGGAGCGTGGCCGCGAGCGGGACCGGGCCGGCCGTATCGCCCTGGCCGTCGAGGAAGACGACGACCGACGCGATTGGCGTCAGCAGCTGGAAGTTGCCCGGGGCGCCGCTGATCGGCACGTTTTGCGGCGTGAAGCCAACCGCGAACACGGCTGGTGTGCCGCTCGGCAGCTGCGTATCGATGCCGACGCTCTGCTGCAGGCGATAGGTACCGGTCGTTGGCTGCAGCGTGCCCGACGACGGCGTGCCGGCCGTGCCGTACTGCGAGATCACCGCCGGCCACGCGCGGCGCACGGCGAACACCTCGAGGTTGCCCTGGTGCTCTTCCTGCCAGACGACGAGTTGGCCGTGGCGATCGAGTTGCGGCAGTCGATGGCCGCCGCGCGAGCCACTGGTCAGCGTCGTGATCGCGGGGTCGTGCAGTTCGACCAGCGGCTGCGGTGTGCCGGTCTGCAGCACGACCTGCTCGTCCCCGTCGGTCGCGGCGATGCGCGAGCCGCTCGCGGCACCGCCGATCGTCGTGATCGTCGAACTGCCGAGGTCGAGGCGCATCACGGTCTGTTCGCCGCCGACGACCGCTTCGAACACGACCGCGTCCGCGTTCGGCGTCAGGCGCCCGTGCCGGTTGCCGCCGCCGCTGCCGCTCGTCAGCGCGCTGCTCGTCGTACTCGTCGAGAGGTCATGGACGAACAGTTCCATCTCGCGACCGACGAGCTTCTGGAAGAGCACGAGGTCGCCGCGGATCATCGGCAGGCGGCGGCCCGCGCCGCTGTTGTTCGTGAGCTGCACGGGCGGGTTGCTGCCAGTGGCGTCCACGAGGAAGACCTCGAGTTCGCCGGCCACCAGATCCTGGTAGACGACACGCGAACCAGCGGCGTCGAGGCGCGGCATCGCGAGCAGCGTCGCGGGTGCCACGACCACGTCCGTGCTGGCCTGGCGGTCGAGCACGTGCACGCCCAGCGAGTTCCAATACGCCACGATGTCGCCGTCATCGCTCGTGGCGATCGGTGACCACTGATCGAACGTACCGTGACCGACCCTGAGATCCGCGCCGGTCGTGAGCTGACTCGGCGGCGAGCCGTCGGTGGCCGCGACGAACAGCTCGCGTTGCCCGTTCGGCATCGCGACCCAGAACACCGCGTCGGCGTCGAGTGCCACGATCGGATGGCGGGCGCCCGGGCCGCTGCCCGTGCTGAGGATCTGGGGCGTCTGCGCCCGCAGGCTGGTGGTGGGGAGGCTGGTGGTGGGGACGATCGCGAGGCTCAGCGCGATCACGGTCCGCAGGGTGCGGCTCACGAAGGGAATGCTCATCGCGTCAGATCTCATGGCAGGGTCATCCTCACGACGCGGCCGGTGCCGCTGCTGGTGAACCACACCGTGCCGTCGGGGGCCACGGTCAGGCCGTCCTTGAGCGAGCGGGAGCCGCTCGGGATCAGGTGATTGGTCGTCGTGCCGGCGACCGGGTCGTATTCGATGATGTAGCCGGTGTTGCGGGTGCCGAGGTAGACGTGGCCGTTGGGGCCGACGTCGATCGGGCCGCCGGCGCCGCTGATGGTTGGGGTAAACGTCGACATCGTCCCGGTGGCCACGTCGAGTTCGCCGATCTGCGTCGAGTTCCAGTACGAGAACCAGACCTTGCCGTTGGCGGCCGCACTGAAGCTCGGGCCGGAGAACTGCGGGGTCGGCAGGTTGCTGACGCCGCCGCCGTCCGCGATGCGCGCGATGCTGTTGCTCTGATACTGCATCACGAACATGTCGCCCGTCGTCGAGTCGTAGGTCGCCGAGACCGGCCAGGCGCCGGGCAGGACGACCGAGGGCTGCCACGTCGAGGTCGCGACGACGAACTCGTGCAGTCGCGCCGGTGAGTGCTGCGTGACGTAGATCGAGCCGTTGTGATGCCAGGTCGGGATCGCCAGGCTGCCGCCACCCGGCGGAACCGGGAAGCGCGTGAACGTGTTGGTGTTGCGGTCGAACAGGCCGAGCCCGTTGCCCGACGTGTAGAGCCCGGTCCAGACGCGACCGTTCGGGTCGACGCAGAGGCCGTCCGGCTGGCGCCACGGCAGCGTCGAGTGTGGAATCGCCGAACCCGTCTGCGGGTCGATCTCCAGAATGCGGTTGCCCGACGGATCGGAGCACCAGATCACGCCGCGCGCATCGGCCTGGAGTTGGTCGGGGAAGCCGCCGAAGAAGTACTCCGTGACCGTTGCGGCCGAGTCGGGTTCGACCGTGACCCGCTGGACGTGCTCGCGCCCGAACGCGGTGCCGTCGACCACGAAGTCCACGAGTTCGTGCGTTGGTGTGCGCGTGCGGCGCACCGTGGCCACGACGACCCGGTTGGTGCCATCGCGTGCCCGCTGCACCTTGTAGCAGCGCTCGACGCCGGCGACCTCGGGACCCGGCGCGGGGGCGCCGTCCAGGCCCGGGGGCACGCGGTTGACCAGGCCGAGGCAGCCATCCGCGTCGAAGCAGACCCAGATGTCCGCGTCGTCGAGGCGGACACCGTCGCGTTCGAGCGAGAAGATCCGCACCGTGTCACCGTTCCAGTCGCGGGTGCCGGCCGGCACCGGCGTGAACGCGCCATGTCCGAGTTCGCGGGCGTGCGCTCGCAGCCAGGCGACGGCGCTGTCGTCGTCGTTTCGGATCGGCAGGTGATCGGTGAGGTCCCAGACCAAGTACGGCAGATCGAAGCGCGTCGTCGAGAGACACGCCCGGCCGCCGAGCTGCAGGGCCTGACCAGCGGCGAGTTCCCGGCACGGAACCTGATCTTGCAGCACCCGGGGTGCGGGCTGCTGCGCGGGAAGGGCCGCGAGGCCGAGAAGCAACGCCAGGCAGAGTCGCGGGGTTGACACCGCCGCAGTCTAGCCCAAAGCGGCGGGCTGACGGGCGGACTTCAGCCGATCAAGTCGAACGTGGCGCTAGTCGAGCGCCCGGCCACCGCGAGGCCGGCTAGCTGCATGTTGCCGAGGATGCGGTCGCGCGTCAGATTCGCGATCTCTTGGGCGTAGTCGGCGTCGACGAGGCGTTCGCGGGCGGCGGCCTGGGTCGCAGCCACGGCGCTGACGGCCTCGGAGCGGTAGGTCGAGCTGTTCATCGCCGAGCCGAGCGAGCTGCGGGCGCGCGAGACGTCGCCGAGCGCCTGGTCGATGGTGCCGAGAGTCGCCGGGTCGGACGCGTCGAGGCCGTTGACGCCGAGCGCCGTCGAACTCGCGTCGGCGACGTCGATCGCGATCTCGCCGCCGTTGCCGTCGGTGATCGTTGTCGTGCCGGGGCTCGGCGCGGTCTGATCGAGCGTTGCCGCGAGGGCGTCGAACTCCTGTTGGATCGTCGCGCGGTCCTGCGATGACAACGTGCCGTTCTGGGCCTGCACCGAGAGCTCGCGCATCCGGTGCAGGGTGTCGTGGCTCGAACCCAGCGCGCCCTCGGCGGTCGCCGCGAGACCGTAGCCATCCTGCAGGTTGCGCCCGCCTTGGTGGAGGCTGCGTTCCTTCGCGGTGAGGCGTTCGCCGATCGCGAGCGCCGCCGCATCATCCTGCGCGGTGGCGACACGTTTGCCCGTGGCAAGGTGGGAGAACGTGCGCTCGAGTCGGTTGCCGGTCTGGTGGAACGCGCGCAACATGCCCTGGGAAGCCGTGTAGATCGACAGACTCATGCGGGCTCGATCGGCCGCGAGTGTCGAACTCTTGAACAGTCGCGTCCCGAAACGAGACCGCCGTCACCGAGAACTGATCGATTGAGTGGGAACAGACACAGGGCGTCGCAGAGGCTGCAGTCAGGGCGCTTCGTTACACCCTTTCTGAGAGTTTCTCGCGAACGGTCGAGTTGGCGCAGAAGCTCATCGGGTGCGGGCTGAGATCCCCCCAGTCCTGCCGCCATCGCAGCACCTCGGACACCCGCATCGCCCGCGGCACCAGCCCGAGTGAAGTTGCGGAAGTGATGTTCCGGTCACCGTCCCGGTTGAAGCGCTGTCGCACGAAATTGCGGTAGACGAGGAAGATCTGCAGGTGTCCGCGGAGTCGGCTCGGTGACTTCGTCACGAGCCA
>JANSXC010000043.1 GCA_024743115.1 bacterium
CACCGTAACGACGTCGACCTTCGTGATCGTGTCCGGACCGAGCTGGTTCGACGCGGTGAGCGTCACAGTCTTGCCACCGAGCGAGTTGTAGGTCCACATCGGGTTCTGATCAGTGGAATCGACCGTGCCGTCGTTGTCGAAGTCCCAGGCCCAGCTCGTCGCCGGGCCCGTCGACGTATCCATGAACGTCACCGTCAACGGCAGCCCGCCGACTCCGGGCGTCGCCGTGAAATCGGCGGCCACCGGGCCGATGGCGCTGATGAAGTCAGCCGCGGTCTTGGTGCCTTCGGTCACGGCGTTCTGCGCGGTCAGTTTGACCGAGTACGAACCCGGCGCCGCGAACACATGGGTCGGGTTCTGCTCCGTGGAGTCGACGTTGCCGTCGTTGTCGAAGTCCCACTGCCAGCTCGTCGGACTGCCCGATGACTCGTCCGTGAACTTCACGGTCAGCGGTGCGGGCCCCGATTGCACATCGGCACTGAAGTCGACGATGACGCCCGACGTCTCCGCGAGGAACGACAGCATGACGTCGGTCGAATCCGACGTCCCCAGGTTGACCGCCGCGGTCGAGTAGGCCACGAAACCGGTGCCGAACATCGTGCTACTCGCGAACGCGCCGAGCACGGGCCCGGTCGAGGCGCCATCCCCCTCGGAACTCTCGCTGCTCGTCACGTTCGCGCGATACGGCAACACGAACCCGTCATCGAGCTGGCTGACCTCGAGCAGGTAGATGTCGGTGACGCCGTTGCCGTCGGCCCGCAGCACGTCGAGATTGGTCGAATCCGACTCGAACGCGATCATGCTGCCGTCACCCGCGATCACGGGCGCGCGCGCCGCACCGTCGCCGATGGTCGGCCCGCCCACCTGATCTGGCGTGATGACCTGGTTGAGCAACATCGTGAATCCCGTCGAACTGTCGAACAGGAAGGCATTGGTCGACGCGGTCACGTTCGCGAGATCCGTCTTGTCCGACTCGAACACGACCCGGATGCGGCCGCTGCCGTCCTCGTGCACGTCCGGGTTGCGACTCGCGCCCCCCGAACCCTCGGCGCCCGCATCGCTCACGCTCGAACGCACCCGCGTGTAGGGCGGCACCGCATTGATCCGTGTGTGGTAGACGTCGCGCACACCGTTGGCATCGCTCGCCACGAGATCCGTCGCATCCGATTCGAACGCCGCCACGGTGCCGTTGCTGGCCACCGCGGGGTTCGCGGACGCACCGTTGCCACCCGTGGCCTGATTGCTCATCGAGTGACTGACGAGGCGCGTCGTCGTGTTGTCGACATCCCGCACGAAGATGTCCGGATCAGCGCCGTTGCCGTCCGTGAAGGCGCCGACGAGGTTCTGCGCGTTCGACTCGAACACCACGATCTCGCCGTTGCTGCCGCCGATCGCGGGCCGGGTCGACGAACCGCCCGTCGCGTTCGTGGGCGCGCCGTCGCGCGAGCTCGCGAGCACGTTGCTCGAGCTCACGGCGTGGAGATTGAGACCTCCGACCGCGGCGTTGCCGGTCTCATCCTGCTCCGCACGCAGCTCTACGGCGACCCGGATCACATCGGTCTGCCCGTTGCCATCGCCGGCGACCAGATCGGTCGCATCGGTCTGGAACGCGACATAGATCGTTCCGACCGGATTCGTCGCCGCCACATTGTCGGGATCGAACGTCGGGTTGGCGACCCAGACGATCGCCGGCGCACCCGAGGCGCCGTTGCCGGCGGCGCTGCCGCCGCTGACCCGACTCACGAGTGTGACGTCGGCAACCGCATCGGCGTTGGTGAGCTTGTTGCCGCCGTCGTGCCAGGCTTCGATGTCACGTAAGAAGTTGACGGACCCGCCGGGTACGGTCCGGATCACGCCATCCGTATCCGAAGGCTCGAGTACCCCGTCATGGTCGTCGTCGGCCACGCCGTTGCGACCACCGACCTGCGGCAGAACACCGGAGTCGAGCGCCCAGAGCACGCGCTTGTCGGTGACGAAGTGCTCCAGTTCATCCGCGGGAACGTTCTGCGCCGCCGCGGCGAGCTCGGCGATCGTCCGATTGCGGAAGTCGAACGACGCCGCCGGCGCCTGCCAGCCCTCGACGGGGAAGTTCGTGCTCGTCACGTGACACGCTTCGCAGGTAGACGGGTCGTTGTTCGGGAATCCCGGCCCAGGCAACGGTCCGGCATGCACGAGCGGCGACGAGACGAACGCCGTCGTGTCGGCGGCCTGCATGCTGTGGCAGGTAACGCAGCGCGGATGCCGGAACTTGCCGGCCAGCGACTGACTGAACGCGCTCGAGTCGATGTCCTGCGCGGACACGATCGCGAGGAAGACGTCACTCGCGCCGTTGGTATCGTCGCCCGCGGTCGAGTCCCGGCTCAACAGCGTCCCCGTGCCGTCACCATCGTCCGCCGCCGCCGCAGTCGAGAATGCCAACAGCACGATCTCGCGCGCGGCGGTCGCGCCGATCGCGGGCACGTCGACGCCGGCGATCGCGAGTTCGCCGATCGGCGAAGTCGGCACGAACCCGAGGTCGAAACCGGTGGGCAGATTGACGCTCGCGGACAAACCCGTGTTCGGCTGGCTCGGCAAATTGTTACCGATGCCGGGCGAACAACCGACGATCGCGAGAGCGAACAGAGCGGGTACGGGGATCCGAAGGGCGCGGGAGGACCGGGGTTGCTGGCGCATCATGGGCACGGACGACCTCGCCCGGATGGGGCCAGGTCGGATATCAGCGTATCGGCGAACACCCCAGGCGACCATGACAACGGCTGTTGGTGGCGCGCCGCCGGGGCGCAGCCGATACTGCCCACTGGATCATGAGAGCGATTGCGATTGGCAGGCTGGCCCTGGTGCTAGGCGTCCTGGTTCTCACGGCGACGTCGTGCAAGTTCCTCGCGAAGAAGATCGCGGCGATGTATCGCGACGCGTGGGACAACGGTCTCACGAAACGCGAGGGACCGATCGAGGACGGGCTTCAGACCGGCGAGTGGACCTACTACTACGAGTCGGGTCAGCGCCGCGCGCGCGGTCGCTACGTCGACGACCATCGCATCGGACCCTGGGTCTACTACTACGAGACCGGCATCGTCGAGTGGCGCGGCGAGTTCGACGAGAAGGGCCGCCGCTCCGGCGAATGGAGCATGAACTACCCCGACGAAACGCTGCGTGCGCGCGGCCGTTACGTCGACGACTCCGAAGTCGGTGAGTGGGAGTTCTTCTTCCCCGACGGCACACTGCAGCGCCGCGGCAGTTTCGACCGCGGTCGGCTGTCGGGTCTGTGGCGCTACTATCGCCCCGACGGTTCCGTCAAGGCCGAGGGGGTCTGCCATCGCGGACAACGCATCGGTGTCTGGCGGGTGTTCGACGAGAACGGTCGCGAAGGCAGCAAAGACTTCGGTACGAAGCCCGGCATCCGGGTGACCGACGAGCGCTGGCCCAACGGCAACCGTCGGCGCGCGGGCGTCCTGCTCGGTGATACACCCGTGGGCTGCTGGGCAAGCTGGCACGAGAACGGCAAGCCGCGGCTCGCGTGCACGTTCACGAAGGACGGCAAACCATCGGGTCCGGTGACCGCCTGCGCGACCGACGGCACACCGCGGTTCACGGGCGACGTCAACGGTAGCGAGATCACGAGCTCCGACGGTGCAGTGGCACTCCCGGCACCGGTCGCCCGCGCGGAGTGGCTCGCCGAGAGCGAGATCGCAAACGCCTCGCCGGCAGATCTGGTCGCGGGCCTGATCGGTGAGGCGCTCGCCCCGCCGAACCCGCGTGACGCCGCCGCGCCCGCCGCCCCCGCGGGCGAGCCCGCGCTGCCGACCGCCAAGGCTACGGCCGTCGTCGAGCAGCTTGCCAACGAGCCCGAGCGGGTGCCGGCACCGATGCAGCCGGACTGGACCATCACCGAACAGCAGGAGCTCGACAGCTACGTCGTGCGATATCTCGATGGGCCGGGCCGGGCGAAGAAGTCGCGCAAGAAGTACGGCCCGCCGGGCAGCAAGCAGCGCCGCGGCCCCGGCCGCCGCCAGGAACTCGAAGGCAAGGAACTGCCCCAGCAGGTCTTCGCTGGCATCGACGGCCAGCAGCTCGATCTGCGCACGCTGCGCGACAAGAAGCGCGTGCTGATGGTGATCCTGCGCGGATTCGTCGGTGAGGTCTGCGTCTACTGCGTCGCACAGACCGAGGCTCTGGCGCAGTGCCAGAAGCAACTCGACGACCTCGACATCGAGGTCGTCGTCGTCTACCCCGGCCCGCGTGAGAATCAGGAATCGTTCACCAAGGCCTACGAGATGACGTTCGGCAAGGGCGCGCCGCCCTACCGGATCTACTACGACGAGGATCTCGCATTCGTCGACAAGCTCGGTATCTCGGGCGACCTCGCGTTCCCGACGACGCTCGTGATCGACCGGCAGGGCAAGGTCGAGTATGCGTTCGTGGGCGCGCATCGGGCGGACCGCCCCGCGGCGAAGAAGCTCATCAAGCTCATCGAGGGCATGCAGCAGTGACCGACGGCACCAACGACGACGAACGCCAGCCCGAGGACCGCACGATCCCGTTCGGTGACGCGTCGCCGGATCCAAAGGCCGCCGGAGCCGGCGACTTCGACGCCGCTGGACCACCACTACCGAGGGTTCCGGGCGTCACGCTCCAGCGCGAGCTCGCGCGCGGTGGCATGGGCATCGTCTACGTCGGCCGCCAAGACTTCCTCGATCGCACGGTCGCGGTCAAACTGCTGTCTATCGACCTGCAGAACGACCAGTTCGCGGCGCGCTTCCATCGCGAGGCCAAACTGCTCGCGGGCATCAAGCACGCCAACATCGTCGCATGTCACGACGCGGGCGCGACGGACGAGGGCCTCTACTACCTCGTAATGGAGTACATCGACGGGCCCAACCTCAAGAACTGGCTCGCGAGCAATGGGCCGTTCCCCGTGCCGGTCGCGCTCGACATGACGAAGGCGATCGCGCGCGCGCTCGATCACGCCTACGGCCTCGGCGTCATCCACCGTGACGTCAAGCCCGAGAACATCCTGCTCGAGACCGCCACTTCGACGCAGCTCAACGCGATGACGCCGTTCATCCCGAAGCTCGTCGACCTCGGCCTCGCGCGCATGCAGAGCGACAACGCGGGCCTCGGCCTGACGTCGCCGGGCGCGGTCATGGGCACGCCGACGACGATGTCGCCCGAGCAGTTCGACGATCCGGACTCCGTCGACTTCCGCACGGACATCTACGGCCTTGGCTGCGCGTTCTACGAGATGCTCACGGGCAAGCCCGCCTACGCAGCTTCCAAGCTCACGGATCTCGTGGTCACGAAGCGGAATCCCCTGGGCCCCAACCCGTGCGAGGCCCTCGACTGGCTGTCGCCGCGCGTCGGCGATCTCGTGTCGAGCATGCTCGCCGCGAACCGCGAGCAGCGGCCCGAGAGCTACGCCGCGCTCATCGCGGAGATCGATGCGCTCGGGGCCGAGTTCTCGGCGGCCGGCAACGCCCCGCCGCCAGCGGGACCAACGGCATCGACCAACGAGCCCGCGGCCGCCAGTTCGGACACCGAGTTCAACCCCGATGTCACCCGCGGCATCCTGCGGTCGACCGAGCTCAACTTCCTGGCCCAGGAAGTCGGCAACGAGGGCGAAGCATCGCCACCGACATCACCCTTCCGGGAGAGTGAGTTCGACGACGGCACCACGGCGCCGACTCCGGCCGCCACCACCCCTTCGACGACGCCGCCGCCCGGCAAGAAGAATCGCGGCGCGCTCATCGCTGGTGCAGTCGTGCTCGCGGCCGGCATCGGCGGCGCGATCTGGTTCTTCGGCAAGGGCGACGGTTCGCGGGCCGACCCCGGCAAGACCGACCCCGGCAAGGCCAACCCGCAGAGTGCCAACGCGACGCCGCGCACCAACCAGAACGCGCCAGCCAATGGCAAACCGACCCCGAGCAATCTGCCTCCGAGCACGCCCGTCATTACCGGCCCGACCACGTTCGCGCTGCAGGAACCACAAACCCTCCGCGCCGCCGCCACGGACCCCGAGGACGACAAGCTGCGCTACGAATGGCGGTCCCCGCAGAGCGGGGTCGTGTTCTTCACGGCGGGCGCGAGCGCCGAGACCCCGGTGATGGTCCATGACGGCCTGCCCGGCGAACAGTTCACGGTCGAGGTCGCCGTCGACGACGGCCACCACGAGCCGATCATCGCAACGCAGCAGATCGAGGTCGCGCCGTACGAGCCGAAGCCGTTCCTCGCCGGCGCGGTCAGCGACGACTCGGCCTGGACGCTCGACGACCCCATCGGCTGGAACCAGGCCATCGAGGACCTGTCACTGCGCGGCAGCGCGAAGGACACGCCGCGCGTGATGCGCCGCAGCCTCGGCAGTGAGGCCTATTGGCACATCACGGGCTTTGTCGAACCGACGCGGTTCAGTGATCCCAACCGCTTCGGTGTGGCCGGGACACGAATCGAGGCCGGCGACCGCGCCTGGCGAATCACGGTGAGGCGCAGCGGCAACGGCGGTGCGGACTGGTCCGTCGAACTCAACGAAGAGACCAAGGCCTCCGGTGAATGGCAGCGCACGTCGACCCCCGCGATGCGGGCCGACTGGCACGATGCGGAAGGCGCGTGCGAAGGTGCCCTCGTCTCACTCAAACGCGCCGGCGAGGACCTCACGATCCAGTTCGGCTGCGCGGAGTCGAAGAAGTTCGAGGGTCAGACGCTCCGCGGCGCGGCCCCGACCGGCTCGGAGGTCGGGATGACCCTGTTCGTAAACTTGGAGCGGGGCGTCTTCCGCGACTTCAAAGTCTACTGACCTTGCGCACGAACGGACCGCGGGCGCCGCTTCAAAAGGAGAACGTCACCCCGAGCGACACCCACCACGGGTCATCGTCGATACCAAGCTGCTTGAACCAGCCCTCGATGGTGCTGTCGACCATCATCGAACCATGCAGTCCGGCATCGATACTCGTGCGATCGTCGTAGCCATAACTGAGCAGGACCGAACCCCGCAGGTCGGCGAACCCCGCCTCGTTGATGCCATACATCCACGACGACTGCGCACCACCCGCGTAGCCGAGCGACGCGTCCACCTCGAGTAACAGGTTCTCGGCGAGCTCAAACCCCTCGACGACACCCGCCCGGACATAGGTCGACCGGACCTCGTCGAAGTCGTAGTGGATCGACAGATAGGGCGTGGTCTCGAGCACCTCGGTGCTAGCCGTCACGAACGCCTCCGTGGTGCCGCCACGCTCGCCATTGGGAAACTCGAGGCCGTTCGGCAAGTTGTAGTTGTGGATGCCGCCGCGCAGATCGAAGTCACCGACCTTCTGGCTCCAGTCGACGATGTACTCCATTTGCGTGAAGCGCCCCGCGTGACCATCCGGGAACCACGCCGCGCCGACGTTGTTCTTGAGGTCCATGTTCGCCTCGGCGCGAATGCCGAGCGCCGAGTTCTCGACCACCGTGTCGAACACGACATCGAGATGCGGCTGCAGCACCTGGCGATTGACCATGGTCATGCCGCGATGCACGAACTTGTCCGCGATGCGGGCGCCGAGCCCGACTTGCGGCTGGGTGTCCTGCGGAATGAAGCAGCCGGCGAGCGGCAGCGAGAGTAGAAGGCTCGTGAGCAGTGAACGTGGCAAGCGATTCCTCGGGCTCTGACCGATGCACTGGCAGCCGTAGTGTCTGGCCAGCAGTGTCCGACCCGCAGTGTCCGATCAGGGGCACGCGGATGCAACGTCAGAAGTCGAGTCGGATGGCCACCCAGACGTTCGAGTTGTTCGGAAACAGTGCGAAGAACCCCGGCTCGCTGCGATCGATCTCGAACCAGCGCAGCCCGAGCTCGAACTGCAGGTCTTCGTGAATCATGCGCAGCTGGCGCTGCAGGATGCCCTCCGCGATCCACTCTTCGCCGCCACCGTCGAAGATCGCGCGCAGCTCGACGCTCGTGCGATCGAAGTCGTTCGCCTCCCAGAAGCCGCGCAGCACGAGATCGTCGTCGAACGGCCGGTAGAGGGATGTGGAGTCGTTGGCTCCCGTCTCGCCGACCCACTCCGCGGTGAACGTGATCTGGTCCTTGTCCGTGAACACGTTGGGGAACAGCCGATCGAAGCCGAACGCGTATTGCAGGTATTCGTCGGGCAGCGCCGCCGGGCTGCCGTCGATGCGATACGGCACCTTGTAGACCACCTCGGTCTTGAGCGTGTAGTCCGCGAGCGCGTCGACGTTCGGCACAGCGCGGAAGCCGCCGCCCACCGTCCAGATCCCGAAGTAGGTCGGCGTGAGATCGACGCCGCCGAGGGCGTTCGGGGCGGCATTGAACAGCGGAAAGCGATCGGGCCCGCGCGCAGCGAGCAACTGCACGTCGGCGTTCGCGATCGGCGTATTGAGCACGTTCTGTGTGCGCACCGCGAAGAACCAGCGGTCGATCCCACCGGGCCGACCGGCGAGATCCTCACGCAACCGATCGTTACCGGTCGCGAGTGAGAAGCGATTCTCGGCGTTCGGGAACTGCGCCTGCTGCAGCACGGGGATCGCATAGACCGATACGATCGGCTCGGCAATCGTGTCACCACCGGGCAGCCGCCAACGCCAGCGCACACCGAGCTCTCCGAGGCGCTGTGGATCGACCGGATCCTCGCCGAGATCGCGGCGGTTCAGCACATCGATCGGATTGAACGTGTCGGCGATACCCCAGTTCTCGACGAACTGACCGGCACGGAAGTCCATGACGCCGTTGTCCCACGTCGCGTAGGCCTCGAGTGGATCGGTCCGGATCAGGTCGTCGTCGAGCGCGTCGATGAGGAACCGCGGCCGGAAGTAGCCGGAGATCTCGCGTGTGATCGCCAGATCGAACTCCACCTCGAGTTCCTGCACCCACTGCGCGTCGGAGCGCCCGTCGCCGCGGCGACGATCACGGGTGAAGAAGCGCCCGCGCGACTCCAGGAAGCCACGAATCCCCGTGACCCGCAGACCAACGCCTGAGTCTGCCGCCTGCGTCGCGGGCTCATCGAGACCTTCGAGGTCACCGAGGCCCTCGAGCCCGTCGAGCGGATCCTGCGCGGTGGCGATCGCCGCGGTCGCGGCGGCCACGAGGGCACCGCGAAGCGCGCGCTGCACTCTGCCGATCGGCTTCATCGCCGACCCGTCAGCGCGTCGGTCGTGAACTGCGCATCGGTCAGATTCGGCCGCGGCTTGCCCGTGCGCTTGTTCTTGTAGAGCGCCAGGTTCAGTAGCTGGTTCGACGACTCGATCACCGTGCGCTTCTTGGCCTGCTCGTTCTTCATCGCGATCTTCATCGGCCGCCAGAACCGGCCATGGCGATGCTTCCAAACGCTGTTGTCGAGCACCTTGAGCAGGCGATCCGCCTTGTCGTAGAACTCGATGCGCTCCTGCCGCCAATACTCGCGGTGCACGTGGATCACGAGCCGCGAGTAGCCGGTGTCCGTGTAACGCGGCTTCGCCTCGAGCGAGTAGACCGGCACCTTGCCCGCCGCGGCGTCGATCTCGGCCTCGGCGAGGAAGCGCCAATCGTATTTCGCGACGATGCGGTTGCTGAGGTCCTCGTAGGTGAACTCGGTGCCCTGGAAGCTCGCGGTCTTGTTCGCGCCCGAGATCCGGCGCACGCGTTTCGTCGCGGGCAGGTAGAGCCAGTTGTCATCGACCGCGTCCGGATGCTCGTGCGTGAGCGCGGCTACGCCCTTGATCTCGGCGGGCGTCAGGAACCGAACGATCGACTTGTCGCCGTCGGGCTTCTCGAGGATCAGCTGCACGGTGCGACGCTGCACGGAATCACCGTTGCTGTCGAACAGCGTCATGTTCGACACCGCGTAGGAGTCGCGCCAGCCCGTGTCGTAGAGATCGGCGTAATCGGCGAGTTGCCGGCCGTAGACCGCGGCGTCCGACTTGTCGAACTCCGGGAGCTTCGGGACCGGCACGCCGGACTTGTTGTCCTGCGCGCGGAGGGCGCCGCCGATGCTGGCGGCCAGAAGCGCTGCAAGCAGCGCACCGTGATTGAGAACGTTCATGGTTCGATTGCGGTTCGGTTTGACTCGGTTCATTCAGAGACGAGGCTCAGGTCATGGCCGGCGTCGCCACGTCGTCGCCATCGGTCGCGGACACGACGGAGGATGGGTCGGCCTTCCGGTTGGGATCGGGCAACAGCGCGAGCACGGCGGGCGTGACAACGAAATCTGCCACCCACGCGAGCGCGATCATGACGGCCGCGAGCTTGCCCATCATGGAGTTCGGTGCAAACTCGCTGAACATCAGCACGCCGAACCCGAGCACGAGCGTGACCGTCGTGAAAGTGAGCGCGTTGCCGATCGTGTAGAGCGCTTCGCGCACCGACTCGACAGTCGTCTTGCCCTTGCGGCGAGCGCGCGTGAACTTCGTCAGCAGGTGGATCGTGTCGTCGACGGCGATGCCGAGCGCAACCGAGGAGACGAAGACGGCCGGGCCGTCGACGGGCACTCCGAACAGGCCGAACATGCCGATCGGCACGAAGATCGGCAGCACGTTCGGAATGATGCTCACGAGCCCGAGCACGACCGACCGGAATATCACCATGATGACGATCACGATCAGCGTGAGCGCGAGCGACATCGAGAGGATGAAGCTGTAGGAGAACTTGTCCGTCATGCCGGCGTAGAGCAGCGCCTTGCCCGACAGCATCATCGAGGCCAGCGCCTCGCCACGCTCGACCTCTTCGGGCGTGCCCGTGAGCAACGGGAACTCGCTCTCCGCAATCTCGCGCACGCGATCGAACGCCGCCTGCTGCGCGGTGCTCGAGCCCTGGCGCACGCGGCCCTGGTAACGCACCGTGCGACGGTCAGCGCTGACGAGCGTCGAAAGGTTCTCCGCCGGCTTGGCGCCGTTCTCGTATTGCAGGAAGTACTGCGCCGCGAGCGTCGAGGCATCCTGGCCCGGGATCCACTCGATCTCGTCGAGGATGTCGTCGACGTAGAGCTGCGGCTCTCGCGCCTCGGCGGGCACATCGGCCGCGACCGGCGGCCGGTAGAACTCGGCGCGATCCTTGTTCTGCACCTGGTTCATCTTGCGCAGCACGTCGAGCGCGCCATCGAGCCGCGTGATCATCCGCAGGTCGGCCTCGGGATCCGCCATCTCTTCGCGCAGTCGATCCGTGAAGCGCCGCAGCTCGGCGAGGAAGTCGGCTGACACCGCGATCCGGCGCCGGGCGAAATCCGCCTCCGCGATCGTGAGCGTCGCGAGTTCCTGCACTTCCGCGGGCTTCAGGGCCTCCGCGAGCCCCTCCTTCGCGCCGAGCTCGCGAGCCCGCAGCTCGGCGATGCGCTCCTGCCGCTGCCGCTGTTCGGCCCCGGACTCCGCGCGTGGTGGCGCCTCGAACACGATCTCGAGGTCGCCCGACCCGCCGAGCCGCTGCTCGATCCAGGTCATGTCGACCATCGTCACATTGTCGTCGGGGAACATCGTGCGGAAGTCCGAGTCGAGCTCGATCCGCAGCACTCCGACGATCGCAAGCACGACGACGACTGCACTCGCGATCGTGATCGGCACGCGGCGCGCCAGCACGCGGTCGACGAAACGCGTCGCCCAGTTCTCGTGCACGTGCCCGGCCACCGCATCCTCGCCGTCGTCCGCGACGGATCCGGCCTCGACGTCGTGGAGCTGCGTCTTCGGCAGCGGCACCAGCGACAGCAGCGCCGGCACGAACGTCATCGACGTGACCCAGGCGAACACCGCGCCGAGACCCGCGGTATAGCCGAGCATCTGGAGCGGAATGATGTTGCCCGCCGTGAGCGAGTAGAACCCGATCGCGGTCGTCAGCGTCGTGAGGAACACCGGCATCGCGTTGATCCGGATGACCTCGACGATGAGCGCCTGCTTGTCGGTGAAGTGCGGCCGCAGCATGAAGTACGACGCCACGAGGTGGATCGCGTCCGCGATCGACACCGCGGTGATCATGTTCGGCGCGCCCGCCGTGATGTTGTTGAGCAGATCGCCCCAGAGGAACACCGTCCCGATCATTCCGAGGATGGACGAGAACACGACCAGAAGCGGTGCGGACACTCCGATCACGCGCCGGAACAGGAGCCCCATCACCACGATGATCGCGACGAACATCCACAGGACCATGCCCATGTCCTCTTCGCCGGTGACCATGAAGTTCTGCTCGATGTTCGGCATGCCGGCGATGTGAAACTCACGGCCGCCGCCAACCTCCGCGAGCACCTCCTTGATCGTGTTCAGCGCCGACCACTGCGAATGGTTGCCGTGCATGCTGCCGCCGACCACCCGCGCGGTTTCGTTGTCACCGAACGCCGCGTCGAGCTCCGCCTCGTCGATGCGTGGACGCAGCACCTGCACCTGGAGCGCACTCGTGCGACCGTCGGCGCTCACGATGTTGCCGATCAGCCGCGGCTCACCGATACGATCGGCGAACGGTACGTCGGCACCGATCGCAGCGCGCACCTTGGGCTCACCGACGACCACTGCAGCGCGCTCGGCCCCGAGCACGGCGACCATCCGCTCGACGATCTCGCTCTCCGAGTACTGGGGCTCCGAGATCTGAGGCTCCGAGTTCTGGCCCGCCGCACGCTCGAACAGGTCGGTGATCAGCAGTCCTTCTTCGGAGCCACCACCCTCGTCCGCGATCGTGCCCCACCGGATCCACGGGTTGCTCGTCAGGCTGCGCACGTGCCGCACGAACGGAATCCGCTCGATGCGTTCGGTGAGCGCCGCGATCGTCGCGAGCGACTCGGGCGAGAAAGCACCGAGCGGATGCTCGGTCTCCTCGAACGCGACGAGCACGAAGTCCTCGGCCGCGAACTTGTCCTCGATCTCCTGGTAGAGCTGCAGCCCCGGGTCCTCGGGGTCGAACCAGATGTCGTAGCGCGCGTCGAAGATCTCCTGCTTCGCCACTTCCGCCGGAGTGTCGCGCAGGCTGTTCACCTGCTCCGAGAACTCGCCGATCCGGCCGAAGCCCGCCATTACGGTTGTCAGAATCGTCGCGAGCACGAGCAGCGACGCGGGCCAGCGCCAGCGGTAGAGCAGGGTGGCGGTTGTGGAGGAGGACATCAGTGGCTACCTATCAGTAGGAAGGCGAAATGAGTGAGTTTCGGAAGGAAGACGAATGGTCGCGGGGGGATTCGACGTGGCTCGAAGGATCGGGCAGCGCGGGCGGCCCAGGGTTCAAAGACCCAAACTGCGCTTCAATTGCCGGACGACGCCGCGGAAGAACTCCCGCCCGAGCACCGGTTCGGCCTGACGGGCGCCCTGCAGCGCCGCCAGCATCGTGGCAGCCTGGTCGCGCGGCTCGCCGAGGAAGGCGACCTCCCCGGCGCCGCGCGCGGCTTGCAGGAGCTCGGCAATCTGCTCGAGGAACGTCAGCTTCTCGGCCTTGAGCTCCTCACGCACGCGGTCGGACAGCGCCTGGCCATCGACCTCGAAGGCCCCGGCCGGGCAGACCTGGTTGCCCATGTCGAGCAACACCTCCTCGCAGCGGTCGAGGATCCGGGTCAAGGCGTCGCCGGGTCCCGTCGCATCGCCCAGCAGCTCGGCCATCATGGCGCCGCTGCGCTCCCGCCAGAACCCGAGCAACGCGACACCGAGATCGTCCTTGGTTGCGAAGTGATGATGGATACTGGCTTTACGGATACCCAACCGCTCTGCCAGATCCTGGTAGCTGAACGCCGCAAAGCTCTTGTGCGTGAGCAGCTCGGCAGCGGTCTCCAGGATCTGTTGCTTGCGGTCGGACACGGCGAGGCAGGAGCCTACCAACTGGTAGGCAGGCATGTCAACAGAGGATCGGTCGATTCCCGCAGCAACTTGAACCATAACCCGCCCATGCTGCGACCCCCGACCCTCATCGCACTCGGCCTCCTGGCCATGACCTCGACCGGCTGCGTCTACTGGCGAAGCGCGGAAACGCCGATGCCATCGGTAGTTCACCGCTCGCCGGCCGAGAACGCCGACACCCTGGTCGTGCTGCTGCCGGGCATGGGCGACGAACCCGCCGACTTCGAAACCCACGGCTTCGTCGCGGAGCTCCAGCGCCAGGCCCCGCACTGCGACGTGATCGCCGCCGATGCCCACTTCGGCTACTACCGCGACCGCACGCTTCTCGACCGCCTGCACGCCGACGTCCTCCTGCCGAACGCCGGGCGCTACGAGCACGTCTGGCTGGTCGGGATCTCACTCGGCGGGTTCGGCGCATCGATCTACACCCACGCGCATCCCGATGCAGTCGACGGCGTGATCATGCTCGCGCCGTTCCTCGGAGACGACGAGGTGATCGCCAGGATCCGCAACGCCGGCGGACTCGCGCGGTGGCAACCGCCGACGCCAGCCGAACTGGCCGCGCTGCCGCGTGACCTCGAACTCAAGACGCTCGAGATCTGGAGCGTGTTCAAGGACCTCACGAGCCGCGCGGAGACTCCGAACGCAACGCGCCTGTTCCTCGGCTGGGGCACCGACGACAGCTTCCACGACAACATCGCCATGATCGCCGCGAGCCTGCCCGCGACGCAGACCGTGTCGCGCACCGGCGGGCACAGCTGGACCGTCTGGGAACCCGTGTTCGCCGAACTGGTCGGTCGCGCGCTCAGTCGTTGACGAGCTTGTCCCAGTCCGGGTGATCGCGCAGCGCCGCGTACGCACCATCGTCCGGAGCCACGACACCGCCGGCCTCCCGCGCGCGCAGCAACTGGGCCATCGCTTCGTCGAGGACTGCCTTGCGCCGCTCGGCCTCGGCGTGCGGCGCGCAGTAGAGCAACTCGCGCGCAGCGCGCTGACGATCCTTGGCCGAGAGCGGAATCGCGGCGAACGCTCGCGCCGCCTGTTCGAGTTCGACCCAATCGCCACGCTTCCGCAGCAGCCAGGTCAGCGTCTTGAACTGCGAGACCAGGAAGCGGTGGGCGCGCCGGTCACCGGGGCTCCGTTGGAGCACGCGCTCGAGGTGGGAGACCGCATCGCGCACATGCAGCAACGCGGACTCGTAGTCGTCGACGTGGGAGTAGCAGAGCCCGAGGTTGCCGGCACAAGCACCGCGGCGACGCCGCAGCTCCGCCGCGCTCGGGTAGTCACCGAGCACATCATCGAGTGCTGCGAGGGCAGGCGGCGCCAACTCGATCGCCGCGGCGTAGTCCTTGGCATAGAAGCGGGCGAGGAACAGCTCTTCGAGCGCACGGGCGCGAATCGAACGCGGCACCGGCCAACCGACCTCAGGCGCTGCGACGTCCTGCACCTCACCGAGCACTGCCGTCGCGATCTCGTAGCAGCCGTCGAACTGGCCGTAACGCCGCAGGAACTGGGCCCGGTTGATCCGCACGAGCTGGGACAGGATTCGCAGGTGCGGCCTGTCGGTCACATCCGCCATCAGCTCGACGCTGCGCCGGGACGCCGCCTCGGCCTCGGACCGACGACCGCGGGCCTGCTCGACGTGCGACACCATGCTCTCGAGCATGCCGAGCTCCTTCTTCACCGAGTCGCCGAAGCGCTCGCTCCCGAGCAAGGACCCGAGCCCGGCGCGAGCGAGTTCGAGCCGCGAATCGATCTCCGGGACGTCACCGTCTTCGAAGGCGTAGTTGCACAAGGCAGCGTGACACTGTGCCCGGATGAACTGGGCGGCAGGCTCGGGCGCCTCCTGCTCGAACTCCTCGGTCAGGGCGATGAGCCGGCGGCCCGTCGCCTTGGCGCCCTCGATCTTGCCGAGCGTGTCCTGGAACTGCGCCATCTGGGACAACGCCTTGATCCGCAGCCACTGCACGCGGCGCCGGTACTTCGACTCGTCCTCGAGCCGGTCGAACAAAGCGACCGCATCCTCGGTCAACCCGAGCGCGATCTCCTGGGTCGCGGGCTGATTGCGCAACTTGTCCTTGGCCACGCGCGACAACAGGCTCTCGATCGCATCGATGCTGACGCGCATGCCGTTGTCCGAGCGTTCGATCTGCGCCTGCAGCTGTGCGTTCGCAGTCTGCACCTGCGAGTTGACCTTGGCGAGCTCGGCGTTCGCCTCCTGCAGCTTGCTGTTCTGTTCCCGCTGCTGCCAGAACAACAGCACGGGCAGGATCGCGAGGAACAACAGCGCCACGGCGACACCGGTCGTCGCCGCCCGGTGACGCTGCGCCACGCGCCGGATCCGAACGGCCCACGGCAACCGGCGCGCGCCGATCGCGGTGCCGTCGAGGACGGCCTGGAGATCGTTCGCGAATGCGAGCGCGCTCTCGTGACGCCGCGCGCGGTCCACGTCCATGGCGCTGTCGATCACGATCGCGAGCTCGGGCGGCACGTCCGCATGACGCCGCAGCTCCTGGCGCTGGCCGGCGAGAATCTGTTGCCGCAGCGACTCGGGCCCGGCCGCCGCGAACGGCGGCCGCAGACCGACCAGACAGGACAGCGTCGCCGCGAGCCCGTAGACGTCGGTGCGTTCGTCCGCCGGCTCACCACGCGCCTGCTCCGGCGACATGTAGGCCGGCGACCCCGCAGCGGTCCCCGTGCGCGTGAGTTCGCCCGCACCGCGCCCCTGTGCGAGACCGAAGTCGAGGACCGTCGCGCGCCCATCGGCACTCAACATCAGGTTCGACGGCTTGAGATCGCGATGCAGGATGCCACGCATGTGCGCGTGCTCGATCCCGAGGGCCGCTTTGCGCACGAGCCGGACTGCCGCCTGCCACCAGCTGCCGGCGAACGTGTCGTCGACGTTCGTCGTCGAGTCGTCGCCATCGCGCCGCAGCAGCTGCCAGAGATCGCTGCCGCTGAGATCGGCCGACCGTCGATCGCGCATCGCCTCGACGACCGCATGGCCGCTCATGCCGGGCAGGCGCGGCATCGCGTAGTAGGGCACCCCGTCGGCGTTGCCCGTCGCGAGGATCGGCACGATCGCGGGGTGCTCGAGTCGCGCAACCGCATCGATCTCGCGCCGGAAGCGCTCCCGCGCGCCATCGAAGACCAGCAGGTCCGGGCGCACGATCTTGAGCGCAACCTCGCGGCCGAGCGATGACTGCTCGGCGAGGTAGACGACACCCATGCCCCCCTCGCCGAGCTGCCGCTTGATCCGGAACTCACCGAGCATCGACGGGGCCTCGGCCGCCTGCGGCACCTCCTGCGTCAGCAGATCGGCGCGGCGCAAACCCTCGAGTGCCTCCCGCAGCTCCGGCGGCAGATCCGCCTCGGGACCGAGGTGACGCGCCAGTGCCTCGGGGCCTTCGCGGTCGGCGATCTCGAGCGCCTCGGCGAGCCGGCGCTCGAGATCCTCACGATCGACGCCCGAATCGGGATTCTCAGCGGCTCCTGGATCGCCTTTCACGCGTTGGTTCTGCTCGGGGGGTAGCCTAGGGAAGGCCGCGACCGCGGTCGTTGCCGGCTCGAAAACCGGCTCCGGCCAGCCTCGCGCCAACGGTATGAGCGAATCGAGCCTACCTCTTGTCACACAGGCCAAGGGCCAAAATCGCGCGGCGGCCGAAGCGCTGCTCGTGCGGCACCTGCCAGGGCTGCACGGCTGGGTCCGCCTGCGGATGGGTGCCCTGCTGCGGAAGCGCGAGACCGAGGAGGATCTCGTGCAGTCGGTGGCACGCGAAGTGCTGGACGACCTGACCGAGTTCGAATGGCGCGGCGAGGCGGCGTTCCGCCACTGGCTCTACATGAAGGCGCAGCGCAAGCTCATCGACAAGGCCCGCCACACCGGCGCCGCACGCCGCAGCCCGGCGCGCGAGGAGTCGCTGCACGCGCGGTCCGCGGTGCTTTCGCTCGCTGGCGATCTGATCTCTCCGAGCGCCGCGGCGATCGGGCAGGAGGAAGTCGAACGGATCCAGGCGGCGTTCGAGGAGCTGCCGCCCGACTACCAGGACGCGATCAGCATGCAGCGTCTCTGCGGCCTCAACTTCCAGGAGATCGCCGAGCGCATGGGTCGCTCGCCCGGCGCCGTGCGCAACCTGGTCTATCGCGGACTGTCGCGGCTCGCACTGCGCATCGCCGAGCTACGCCGCGAATCCGCGGACGGCTGAACGCGCCGACGCCGCGGGCAGTCGATCCGCCGCCGCGCGACTTGCGCCCCCGCCACACGGTGTGACCGGACCGCGTCGGGAATCTCCCTGAATCCGCGTCAACAGCGGGCTTTTGGCAACATCTCACCAGCTCGCACGCTGCTTCTTCCGTACGGTTGAACCTCGACGCGACGCCCCATGCCCGAGCCCACCCCGACTTCGTTTGCCTTCGCCATTTTCTGCGCTCTCGGCCTCACCTCGGTGACGGCCCAGAGTCCGGCGTACCACGCCACGACCTGCGCGACTTCCGATCCCACGATCGCAACCGTGACGAGCGACACCGTCCTCGCGATCCCGGGCCTGTTCGACGACTTCGAGGCGGCCGGCGGCGGCCAGTTCGTCGAACTCAATGACGGCACCGCTCGCCTTACGGTGCGCGTGCGCAGCCGTTCGAGCCTGTTCTCGGCGTTCCTCGTCGACCTTGCGTTCGCAGGCCGGATCGCGCCCGGTCAGGCCAACCATCCCCCGGCGGGCTCGCCCACGAGCGGACTGCAACCGGCGGCCTACGTGCCGAGCGGCAGCATCGACCCCGCGACGTTCGTCTACTACACCCAGCTCACCGGCCGGCTCTACGGCACGAACGCGTACGACGGCGCGATCCTCGACGTGCAACTGCAGGGTCCGGCCGTGCAGCTGGGATTCGGCGCCAATGACCGAAACGACAACTTCGGACTGACCGCAAATCTGCAGCTGACGCTCGTGCAACCGCCGACCGGTCCGTTCGTCGCGCCCTCGGCCGCGACGCTGACCTGCGACCTGCCGACCACGGTCACCGATCGCGCCTCGCATCCCCAAATCGACCCGACGCGCACCAACCTCGCGTTCGGACGCGCGCTCGACCTGCCCGGCGTCGGGAACGACTACGTCTTCGTGCCCGCCGGCGAGTTCGAGGAACGGGCGGACGGCACCGCCGAACTCCGTGGCCGACTCTGTCGCGCGTCCCAGCTCGACGACGCGTGGGATCTGACGCTGACCGGCAGCAACCGGATCGATCCCGGCGAAGCGATGCACCCGCCGACAGGCAGTCCGGTGCTCGGCATGCTGCCGAGCGCGTACGCGGGCAACGGTGGCGTGATCGACCCGGCCGGCTGGCGCTACTACGGCACCGTCACGGGCACGCTTTCCGGGGTCCTCGCGAACGCCGGTGGCCAGCTCGACCTGACCAACACGGGCGCGCTGCAGATCGGGGGCGGTGCCAACCAGACGAACGCATTCCACGGCGGCTACGGCACGTTCCAGGTGAGCGTCAGCTCGCAACCGACCAGCCGCACCGTCAGCCCCACGGGCACTGCCGAACTCTACGTGCTCGCGGCGCGCCAGCCCGTCCTGCCGCTGCCGATCCTGACCTCGCCCAGTATGCCATACGCCCTGCCGACTCTCACCGACCAGGGGATCGTACTGCAGGGTGACAACATGGCATGGGTCGAGCTCGTCGCGGTCGGTCCGCACCTGGCCGGCCGCGGCGAGCCGCGTGACTTCCTGACAGGCTGGTTCGAGATCCTCGACAACCAGCACCTCCGGCTCCATCCGCGCCCGGGCCTGGCCCCCGCCGTCTACGATCTGCGCACGCTCAACGCCGCCGTGGCCAGCAACTTGGAGCACATCACGCTGGCGGAGCCGACGGCACCGACCCTCGTTGCGGAACCGACAGCGGGGCCCGGAGAACTCGTGCACCTGCATCTCCACGACGGCCAGCCGAGCGGCCCCGTGATCGGCGCACTGGCGGCGAGCTTCTCGCCACTGCCGACCGTGTTCCCGGGCCTCGTGACGCTCGACATCGGCAACCAGGGCAGCCGCCTGTCGCTGATTCCGGTCGTCCTGCAGCCCGATCCGACGACCGGCATCGCACGCCTGGACGCCGGGCCGTACCCCGCGGGTTTTTCGGGCCTCAGCCTGCTCTACCAGGCCGTTGTCATCGACGCCGTGAACTTTACGACCCCGTTACCCAAGTCGAATGTCTGGTCCGTAGGATTGTGAGGTGACGCGGTCGCCACACCGCGCCGGGATCGCCGAACGCAGAGATCCCCAACACTCACCACAATCCACTCGTCTCTCGTGCCGCAACGCACTCGCCCCCCGTGCGCGTTCCGGCTGCACCCCCCCGATGCGAACGACACCGCCGTGCGTCGGGGTCGCAGTCTGCTATGGGTCTGCCTCGCCCTCTTCGCGGGGGTGCTCTGGTTCGGGCTGACGCCACACGAGGTCGGCACCTCGTGGCGCGAGTGCGACACGATGGCGATCGCACGGAACTTCCTCGTCGATGGCTTCGACCCGCTGCGCCCGCGCGTCGACTGGCGCGGCGACACCGACGGCGCGGTCGAGTGTGAGTTCCCGCTGCTCCAGCTGATGATCGCCACCACGATCGCGGTGTTCGGCGAAGTCGAGTGGCCTGCGCGCCTGCTGTCGCTGCTCGCGATCCTCGGCGCCGCGTTCGCCCTGCACCGTCTGCTCGAATGGCGCACGAGCCCCGGCGGCGCACTCGCGGGAACACTCGTGTTCCTCACGGGCGCGCAGGCCGTGCTGCTCGGCGGCCGCGTCCAGCCCGACGGCCTCAGCAC
This sequence comes from bacterium, assembly GCA_024743115.1. Lineage (GTDB taxonomy): Bacteria > Planctomycetota > UBA1135 > UBA1135 > UBA2386 > JAGQRA01. The sequence goes on from JANSXC010000043.1 coordinate 20,558, forward strand.
CGCACTCGTGCTGGCCGGCGGCGTGGCGTTCCTGCGCTACCTCGGCAACGGTAGCCGGCTGTCGCTCTGGCTCGCGGTGGCCGCGGTGACGTTCGGCGTACTGCAGAAGGCCACGGCACTGCAGTTCGTCGGCCTGCTCGGGCTGTGGACCCTTGTGCTGGCACCACGGCGGCTGCGAGAACCCCGGCTGTGGCTCGGCTTCGCCCTGTGCCTCGGCACACTGGCCGCGTGGCTGTGGCACGGCGTCTGCCTGCACGACGAGACCGGTCTCACGTTCGGCATCATGAGCGCGGGCGAGACCAAGTTCCCAGGTCAAGCCCAGCTGCTCGATCGCCGAGTCTGGGCGAGCCTCGTGAAGACCACGATCGAACTCGGCTTCACACCGCTCGGCTGCCTCGGCCTCCTTGTCGTGATGCTGCGACGCCGACTGGACCTCGCCGATCTCGCGCTGCTCGCGACGGTCGGCGCCGGACTGGTAGGCTCGATGCGCTACAGCTCCGATCCGGGCGCCGGCCCGCACTACCATGTGTTCTCCGCAATCGCGGGCGCCTTCTTCGTCGCCCGCGCCTGGCCGCGCAGCAACCCGTGGTGGCTCTGGCTGCCGCTGCTCGGCGTCACGCTGTGGTCCGGCGCGCACTGGCTCGGCGCCGAACGTGCGAAACTCGAGCGCTGCACGGACAACGGCACCATCACACTCGCCCGCCGGATCCAGGACGAGTTCTCGGCCGACGACCTCGCGATCGTTCGCGGCCACCGCGAAGGCTACGATCCGTACTGGCGCCGCCGCACGAACTACGAGCAACCGACCCTGCTCTACCAGGCGCGGCGCCGCGGCTGGGTGTTGCCGCGCGACGGGTTCGAAGTCGACAAGCTCGCCGAGCTGCGGTCACGCGGCGCCCGCTTCGTCGTGAATCCCTTCCGCAAGGCCACCGAACCCGACGTCGAGGCCTGGCTGGCCGAGCACGGCGAGCTCGTGTTCGAGCACGGCAACAGTTCGGTCTACAGGCTCGAGTAGCCAAACCGCGACGGAATACGAACGCGCGACCGGTCTACACGCCCGAGTAGGCGACCTCGAAGCGCAGGCGCTGCTCGCCCGCAGCCGCGTCGGCCCGTGCGGCCAGCATCTCGATCGGCACGCCGATCGAGTGTCCGAGTTCCGTGACGACTTCCCGGGCACGCGCGAGCGCTGCGGCCTCGGCGACGCCGAACGGGATCACGAGCTCGCAGCGGATCGTCAGGTCCCCACCGAGCACGTTCGCGTTCTGCACGAGCTCACGGGCGTGCTCGACGAACCGCCGATGATCGGCGCCGTAGCCGCGCGCGAGTTCGACGAACGACCAGTCCGCAGCCGTCACCGCGGCTGCGGCACGCTCACGATCGAGGTCTTCCGTCGCGCGCAACGCCGTCGCATCGACGGTCTCGACTCCGGGCAGCACGCGTGCGGCAACCCCAGCCGAGCGGCACCAATCGTGATCCGCAGTCCCGACCAGAACGACCTCACCCGCCGTGAACCGAACGGTCACGCCCGCCGGCGGTCGCAGCGCGGCTTGCAACCGTCGTTCGACGAACGGTTCGTGCAGCGCGTGATGCGGTCGCAACGCGTAGGCGACCTCGCGATCGAGCAGGTGGCCACTCGCAATCTCCTCGGGCGCGCGACTCAGCGGATCGCGTAAGCCCTGGACCACCCAGCGCGAGTCTTCGGCGTCGGTCCGCGTGATGACGTATCCCGGCTCACGTTCGAGGTCGGCGACGAACGCCGCGAACCGACTGCGCGCGGTGGACTCGTCCACCCAGCCGATCACCAGCCATGCGAGCAGCCAGAGCACGGCTCCGCAGATCACCCAGGGCACCAGCCGGCGGCGCGGTTTGCCGGACGTTGCCCGCCCTGGCAGCTCGGACTTGGTCAGACAGGCCTCGAGGTGCGGCAACACCGCCTCGAACGGCGCGATATCGCCATCGAAACGGGCCAGCATCGGACCGACCGAGGACTCGATGCGATCGAGCGCTTCGCGCAACTGCAGGCGGAGTTCAGCCGGTGGCTTGCCGCGCACGACGGCGGCGATCACGGCATGGGAACCCGACTCGACGCCGACCCGCAGATCGCCCACGGCGAAACTGGTGAGCGTGTCGCCGGTCGGCACCTCGAACGCGTCACGAACGAAGTCCTGGATCGCCGTCAGCATTGCCGCGATGAGATCGGGATCGCGCGCCATCACGTTCGGCGGCGACGCATGCGCCAACTGCACGCCGTCTTCGCGATGCACGAGGAAGACGTGCTCGACGCGGTAGAGCAACGTGTGCCGGAACACGACCTCCGCGAACTTCCGACCGGTGCGCCACGCTTCGAACCGCCATTGCACGCTGCGCCAAGACAGCCGTTCGTCGACGACGTTCTCGATCGACGACAGGAACCCCTGCAGCATCAGGCGCACCGAGTTGCGGATCGCAGGCCCCATCGCGGGCGCGAGCGCGCGGCCGAACGCTGCACTGTCACGCTCGACGGTAAAGTGAACGCCGCGGCTGATGAGATGCCCCATCGCTTCGACGAACGCCGGATCGCGCGCGAGCGCCAGCCGCATCGCTTCGGCGAGTGTGCGGCTCTGCATCTCCGTGAACGCGCCGCGGTCGTCGAGCCGCTCGAGGGCGGCGCGTAGGCGATCACGATCGAGCCCGAGAATCAGCCGACACAGTTCTTCGATTTCGGCGTCCGACGGCGCGCCGACCGGCTCGGCGCCGCCCTGGGTCGAACGGTCACGAGCCGAACCACCCTGGGCCGAATCGCCGTGGGCCGAATCGCCGTGGGCCGAATCGCCGTGGGGGGGAACCACGGTATCCGCCACTAACTCGGGTCCTTCGCAGGCCGACCGAGTTGATCCGCGATCCCACCGAGCAGCGCAGCGAGCGCGTCGCGATCGAGCTTCTGCTCACGGAGGTCGCTGATGTGCTGCTGCAACTCTGCACGCAGGGCTTCTCGCTCGCGCTCAGTGACCGCAGTCACATCCGCCACGGCCGCACCGAGCCGCTGCTCGAACTCGACGCGCTGCTCTCGCAGCTGACTCGAGAGTTCGGCCAGGCCCTTGGCCTGGGCCTGCAATCGCTGCTCGAGGTCGCCGAGCTGCGAGGTCGTTCGCCGTTCGGACTCCCCGAACAGGATGTCTCGTACGCGACGCAGATCGGACGAAGCCGTCGACGTCGCGGGTGACGAATTGGCGGGGACAGAACCCGGTGTCGAATCCGGATCGGAACTGGGGTTGGAGCTGGTCACGAGATAGGGCGAGGCGTGAACGAGACGTCCACGATACCGCGTCAGGCGTCGCGCAGCATGTCTCGTGCAAGTTCCTCGAACGCAGCTTGTACCTGGGACCCACTCAGCGCGCTCGTCTCGAGGACGCGGCGACCCGACGATCGCGCCGACACCAACGCGGCTTCCGTGACCTCCCAGTCCGCACGCAGGTCGGCCTTGTTGACCAGGAGCAAGCTCGGCAACGGGCCGAGCACTTCCTCGAGCTCGCGCCCCAGACGCAGCGCGATCTCCAACGTCTGAGCCCTCGTGCCGTCCGCGACGAGCAGCAGTCCGGCCGCACCCCGCACGTGCGAATGACGGATCTGATGGGCGCCGTCCTCCCCTTCGAGATCCCAGACGACGAGCATCACGGTCTCGCCATCCACCTCGACCTCGCACTTGTCGATCTTGACACCGACCGTCGTGAGGTAACGGTCCGAGAAGATCCCGTTGACGAACCGCTGCACGAGGCTCGTCTTCCCCACGGCGTAAGCGCCGACGACGGCGATCTTCTTGCGAATCATCGGAAGTGACAGGCCGACGTGATCAGGAATCCAGCGACGTGATGCCGTGCCGGATCGCGTACTTCGTGAGCTGCGCGATCGAGTGGATCCCGAGCCGCTTCATCAGGCGGTAGCGATGCGTCTCGATCGTCTTGACGGTAACGAACAGCGCCTTGGCGATCTCCTTGGTCGACTTGCCTTCGGCCACGAGTTGCAGCACTTCCCGTTCCTTCTTGGTCAGGGTCACCGGGTCGACCGACGCGCCGTCGACCCGACCGATGAAGTCGCCCTCGATGACGTTCCCGAGATGCGTGCCGCCCTTGGCCACGACGTCGATCGCGTGCTCGAGTTCTTCGAACGCACTCTCCTTGACGATGTAACCACGAGCCCCCGCATCGAGCATCCGCGTCACGTACGTGCGATCGGAGTGCATCGACAAAGCGACGACACCGGGCGCCGGCTTCTGCTTGACGATCTGCCGCGTCGCATCGACCCCGTTCATCCCCGGCATGCCGACATCCATCACGACGATGTCCGGTAGCAGCTCGGCGGCGAGCTTGACGGCCTCGTTGCCATCCTTGGCCTGCCCGACGATCTCGTGACCGGCCTGCTCGAGCAGACCGGCGAGGCCGTCGCGAATGATGTCATGATCGTCGACCAGGAGTACCCGCATGTGATTCAGTCCGTCAGTGCCAAGGGGAGATTGAGAGTAACTTCAGTCCCGCGACCAGGCGTCGAGAGCACCCGACAGTCGCCCCCGAAGTGCAGTGCGCGTTCGCGAATGTTGAACAAGCCGAAACCGCCCGTCGACGACACGCGGAAGTCCGCGCCGCGGGCCTCGAACCCGACGCCGGCATCGGCGACGCTGATACTCACGATCCGCCCCTCGCGCCGCGCGTGCACCCGGACCTCGGCCGCATCCGAGTGCTTGAGCACATTGTGGAGCAGCTCGTTCACGGCCTGGAAAACGAACAGCTCCGCACTCTCCGACAGCGGCTTGTCGGCGCCGTCGTCCTCGAACGTCGCCGTCACGCCGTGCGCGACCTCGAAGCGCTCGACATGGTCGCGCAGCGCCTCGACGAGTCCGAGTTCGTAGAGCGCAGGCGTGCCGAGTTCGGCGGTCACACTGCGAGTGTCCTTCACGACCTCGTCGATGAGCTGCCCGATCGCAGCCAGACGCTCCCGCCCCGCGTCGTCCGCCGACTGCTTCGCGACGCCGAGTTTCAGCTTGATGGCCGCGAGGTTCTGGCCGATCCGATCGTGCACGAACTCGGCGACGCGACGGCGCTCTTCCGCCTCCGTCACGAGAATGCGCTCGGCCATCGCACGCAGCCGCTCCTGATGCTCCACGAGCTCGGCATTGGTGCGCGCGTGATCGTCCACCTCGCGCTGCAACCGATCCGCGAGATCACGGAGCGCGACGGTCTGCTCCGCAGCACCGTTCTCGAGATCCTCGCGCGAGCGGCGCAGCATTTCGATCGCCGCGTGACGCTGCTCGGCGAGTCGCTCGACGCGAGTCGTGGCCTGCACGAGGTCATCGTGCGCGCGACAGAGGTCCTCGTAGGCGAGCCGCTGCTCCCGCGCATCCTGCAACGCTTGCCGACGGGCCGCGAACTCGGCGCCGAGCAGGCTGACGAGCAACACCTCGTCCCCGTTCGAGGTCACGACCGCGGTGGCTTCGAAAACACACGGGTCGCCCGTTTCGCCGAGTTGGGTCCAGGGATCCGAACGCAGAACGGTGCCGCTACGCTGCTGCCAGAAGCGCTCGGCATCGACGAGGAACGCCTCGAGGAACGGCAGTTCCAGCTCGACATCCGCATCGGCTCGCGCGAGCCCCGGGAATTGCCGCGTCAACCAATCGGGCAGCGGAGCGAGCGGCCGCAGCTCGCCGTTCGGCTGACGCCCCCACGCGATGTGGTGCAGCGCGTCGAGCACTGCCAAAGCTTCGAGCTGGCGATCGTCGATCGGGTCGGTCACGAGGCGATGCATCGTAGGTAGCGCGGACGGTGGATTTGGCATCAGTGTTCGGAATCCGCGGCCTGAAGCGGTGCACCCGGCCAGACGGTCAACCGCGCGAGACCCGGAACCCGCCGCACCAGCCCGGCAGTGAGCTCGCGACCGACCTCCCGCTCGAGAAGGCGGACGAAAGCGGCCAGGAACGGGACGACGTCACCATCGCGCAACCCGACCGCGAGGATCGACTCGCGGATCGCACGAGACGACGTCGCCAGGCGGGTGCAGCACGTGACGAGCCAGCCGAACGCCGCGAACCGCGGGATACGGCCAGCCTCGACCCGCTCGAACAGCTCGGGCCGTCGGGCTCGCAGCTCCGCCACGTCGGCTGGACGGCTGCACCGGACGAACCACGCCACCGTCGCTGCGATCGCGGCGCGGGCCACGAAACGCGGCACGCGAAACTGCCGCGAGAGCGTCGTCGGAAGGTCCATGGCGAGGTGCTGCGCAGGCGGCGGGCAAAGGGTCGGGAACAACACAGCCCCCGCAAGCTAGGGGCGCGGCACGCCACGCAATATCCGGATTAGTACTGCTTGTTCGCACAAACCGCCGCGCGCGACTCGCTGCCGCGGCGGCTCGCACCCGGCGGCGTCAGGCCGTGCGCGACGGGCGCGCTCGACCCGGACGCCGCGGCCGCGTGACATCGACCGCGACCCCGGATCCAACACCCGCCCCGCGCAAGCGCGCGGCGAACCGCTGCCGCCCGACCTCGAGCGGCTCACCGACGAATCGCCACAGCAGCCACGCAAGCAGCAGCGACGCGATCGCCGTCACCGCGCCGGACCAGGCGCTCCACATCGAGACCCCGAACGCACCCAGCACGAACACGAACAGGTAGTGCACGAGGTAGACCGGATACGACAACTCTCCGATCGTTCGGTCGAATCGCCAGCGGGCCGTGAGATGGAACACGAACGGCAGCGCGATCGGAACGACACCGAGCATCGCGGCCAGGCCAAAGCGACTGCTGCGCAGGATCGCGGGCAGCAACGGGTAGGCGAGCACCGCAAAAATCAGTGCTGCAAACATCGACCACGTGACCGCCGGCGAAAAGAGGAGTGCACGAGCGCGCGGCAGATGTTCGATCAGGCGATAGCCGCGATAGGCGAGCGCACCCGCGAGGAACAACGCGAGCTCCGTGGGAAAGAACCGGTAGGACCAGGGATCGTGACCGAGCCCCCAACCCTTCACGAGCACGACGCGCAGCAACAGACTGCAGCCGAGCAGTCCACCGACGACGAGCACATGACGCCGCACGACGAACGGCGCAATCGCATAGAACAGCAGCTCGAGACTGACCGTCCACGCCTGCGGCACGAGCATGAAACGCCAGCCGGGCAGCTCGTGAGCATGGAAGTCACCGGTCAGGAACCAACGCGAGGTCTCAGGATCGACCGCCGTGAACAACACCACATCCTGCCCGAGCAATCCGAGCTGCACGCCAAGGGCCGCGGCGATTGCCGGCCAACTCATCGCGGCACCGTGCTCGGCCCACAACGCCAGCGGCCGAATCGTGATGCCACAGGCCATCAGCAGCAGCCCCGCAACGAGCGTGACACCGAGCACGACGAGATACATCGGCAGCAGCCGCACGAGTCGACTCTGCGCGAACGCGCGGCAGGAGCCGGCGCCGACGTACTTCTCGTGCAGCACGAGCGCCATGTAGAAGCCGCTCACGACATAGAACATCTGGACCGCGAGCGGACCGCCACAAAGGGCGAGTGCCGGCAGTCCGAAGACGGGCCCGGCGTGCGCGAACACGACCGCCAGGGCGAGAAGGAGGCGGAAAAGTCCCATGCCAAGGGCGAAGCGTGGCGAGACGGTTCAGCGTATTACCACGACCGGGCATCGACGAAACCGTTTCCGCTGCAACCTGCAGCCGGCGCGCGGCGGTATAGGACCGCAGAGATGCCCCGCGCCATCGAGGAACCCGACACGGATCCCGCGTTCGCGGCGTTCCTCGCCCGCCATCGCGGCCGGGTGCTCGGGTTCCTGCGCCGCCTGGCGCCACGGGACGCCGACGACCTGCTCCAGGAGACCTTCGCCAAAGTATGGCGCTACCGAAGCGGCTGGGATCCGCAGCGGGCCAGCGCGAGCTGGCTGCTGCGGACCGCGTTCCACGTGACGGTCGACCACCGCCGGCGCGCAGGCCGGCAACCGCAACCCGATGACGAGCGTGCCCGCTCCCAGACCGCGGCCGCCCCATGCCGCAGCGAGCTCCGCGACGAGATCGAACGTTCGCTCGCGAGCCTGTCCGCGGTCGAACGTGCGCTGCTGCTCGGCTTTCACCGCGACGAGCGCTCGCTGCAACAGCTCGCAACCGAGCACGACCTGCCGGTCAACACGGTGAAGTCCCACCTGCACCGCGCCCGGCGCAAACTCCAACGGGAACCATCCGATGACTGACCCTCGACGCGAACCCGACATCCCTGGTCACGAACCTTCCAACTACGACCGCGCCGTGCAACGTTGCCTCGACGACCGCGTCGATCCGCTCGACGACCCGGAAGCGATCGCCGCGCTGCTCGCGGAACCGGAGGCACTGGCGGACTTCGCGCGCCTGCACGAACGCCTCGGAGGACTGCGCGAGATCCCGATCACACCCGCGATTGCCAACCGCCGGCCCTGGGCCCTCCCGCTCGCGGCGCTGCTCGCCGTCGGTGGCCTCGCGATCGGTGGCGCGTTCGCGTTCGGAGAATCGCAAGCGGCCAGCCGACCAGAGCCGTCACCCGGCGCCGGCCGACTGCTCGCCGTGCGCGTCGCCGAACGCGACCCCACGCACGTTTCAACCCTCGCGTGGTCCGTTCGAGAACGCCACGAGCACTCGACACCGCACCACCGCATCCGCGTCGTCATCACCGAAACCGGAAGCCGCAAACCATGATCTCACGCTTGCCCGTTCTCTTCGCGACCGCGCTGGCCACGGCCACGATCACGAACCACCTGCCCGCCCAGAAACTGCCACTCACCGATGAGCTGACGATGCAGGTCTTCGACCTCAACCCGGTCGCCCTGCCACCGCAGCGCGTCGAAGCCGCCCACTGCGATCGGCTCGCCCGGTTCGCACGGCGCTTCATCGAACCGCCGCTCGCAACCGGCCAGGACATCGAACTGCTCGGCACTCACCATCTCGTGATCGCCGGAACCGCGCGCCAGTGCGCCTGGGTCGAGCGATTCGTGAAACGCTGCACGAACCTGCGCGAGACCCAGGTCGACATCGAAACGGCACTCATCGAACTGAGTGCGTCGCAGTTCGAGGCGCTCGTCGCACCCGTGTTCGCCGCACAGGACGACGCGAAGAGTGACGGCAACGATGCCGAGGCTACGCAGCGCCTCGCCGTGCTCGCGCGCCCCGCCGTCGCGAAGCTCATGCGGCAATTCGCGGCAGCCGCCGTCGAGACGCTGTCCTCACCGCGCATCCTCGTCTGGCACTCGCAGCGCGCCACGATGTCGGTCGGCGAGAACGTGCCCTACGTCAGCGACTTCGAGATCGTCGACGAGGACGGCAAGGAACGGATCGTCGCAAAGCGCAATACGCTGTTCGACGGCATCGAAGTCGATCTGCAGGCCGCTTCGCTCGCGGACGGCTTCATCAGCCTCGACTGCACGATGCGCCATTCGCGCGTGCTCCGCCCCCTGCCGAAAGCGATCGTCGAGATCCGAAAGGACGTCGAACGCATCGTGCACCTGCCGCGGACCCGTCAGGTCGAGTGCACTCAGCAGCTCGTGCTGCCAAAGGACTCCGGCGGTGTGGTCGCCGTCAGGCGCAACGACGGCCGCTGGCTGATCACCATCGTCACGGCGTCACGATTCGAATAGCGCCAGCCGGAGCGATCATGCCTCCGGCTGCGAGCCGGGCGGCGCCAGCGCCAACCCGAGCTTGGTGATGGCGCGCCCGAGAACGTTCCGCACCGCGGAAACCGAACGACCGAGGTGCGCGGCAATGTCGGCGTGCGGCATGCCGACGATGCGCGCGAGCACGACGATCTCCCGATAGTCGTCGGGCAATTCGTCGAGCGCTGCTTCGAGACGGGCGATCTCCTCCTGCCCCATGACCTCCCGGCTCGGTGACAGGCCGCCGTATGCCGCGCCATCGGGGAGCTCCGCCTCGCGGTTGACATCGCGCTTCTCGCGGCCGAAGAATCGCGCCCGCTCGCGCAGCTTGTTCATTGCCGCCTTGAGCAACCAGCTCAGGAACGCGCCCTCGCCGCGAAACTCGAACCGCTCGCGATCCTCGAGGACTTCCCGACACACGGACTGCACGACGTCGACGGAGGCCTCGCGTCGACGCAACCCGGGCCCCATGTTGGCACGAACGTACGCATGGAGCCGCGGCAGGTATCGCGCAACGAGACCGTCGACCGCGTCGTTGTCACCGGCCGTAGCGCCGCGCTGCAGTTCGTCGAACTCGTCGGACACGCGCTGGATCGTAGCCCGCTACGATGGTTCGGAAAGGCTCGACCCGCGATGACGACGACGACGACCGACAGCGACCCCGACGGCTTGCCGTCGCTGCCAGCCGCGGTCGAGGATCGGCTCTACGAGATTCTGCTCGACCACCCGCTGGAACTCCGTGGACCGGAACTCGACGCACTGCTCGTGCACCACCCGGAGTGCCGCGACGCGATCCTCCGCCGCGCGGCGGCGATGACGGCCGGGAACGCAATCCTCGATCGTGCCCGCCACCCGCTGACGAGTGCGGCGGACCCGGCTCTGGCCGAGCCGCCACTGCCGCAACGGATCGGCGACTACGAAATCACGGGCCTGCTCGGTGAAGGAGGCTTCGGCACTGTCTATCGCGCTCAGCAGCATCAGCCGGTCGAGCGCACGGTCGCGCTCAAGGTCCTGCACCCGCGACGCCTCGACGAACGCTCGCGCTGGCGCTTCCTGGCCGAGCGCCAGACTCTCGCCCGCATGCAACATCCGAACATCGCCCAGATGTTCGACGCGGGCAGCACCACCGATGGACTGCACTACTTCGCGATGGAGCTCGTCGACGGCCAGCCGCTGACGCGTTGGTGCGACGACCGGAGGCTGTCGCTCGACGACCGGCTCGAACTGTTCGCGCAGGTGTGCTCAGCCGTCGAGCATGCCCACCAGCGCGGCGTCGTGCACCGCGATCTCAAACCCAGCAACGTTCTCGTGCAGGCCGACGACGGCCGCGGCGTCCCCAAGGTCATCGACTTCGGCATCGCGAAGGTACTCGAGACCGAAGACGGCAGCACACTCGCAACGCGCGACGGCGCGCTGATCGGAACTCCTGGCTACATGAGCCCCGAGCAGGCGGCGAGTCAGCCCGTCGACACGCGCACCGATGTCTACGCACTCGGTGTACTGCTCTACGAACTGCTCACGAGCGACCTGCCGTTCCGCCGTTCCCGATTGCTCGGCAATGTGGCGGAGGTCGCGCGAATCGTGCGCGAAGAAGACCCTCGTCGTTTGAGCACCGCGGCGCGCCAGGCCGACACCGGTCTCGACGAGATCGCCGTTGCGCGCAACAGCTCCGCCGGCCGGCTGCTACGGGATCTGCAGGGCGACCTCGAGTGGATCGTGCGTCGCGCGCTCGCCAAGCAGCCGGATCAACGCTACGCCTCGGTTTCCGAGTTCCTCGCCGACATCGACCGCTTCCGCCGACTCGAGCCCGTGTCCGCCCGCGTCTGTCTGTGTCTGTCTGTGGTCGGACACTCCAAGCAAGGAACGAGATCCCCGTGCAGGCCATGCCCC
>JANSXC010000013.1 GCA_024743115.1 bacterium
CGGCACCATCAGGTCCTGTTGGAACTTGTCACGTCGTCTGCCGAGGGCCATGCACCGTTTCTACGTACGGCTAGGTCGAGGTGGCTTGTCGGGTCGACGTTTTTCAACGGGCTGCTAGGCCGCACTGAAAACGCTGGGGTCGGCGGTTCAAATCCGCCCCTGCCCACCACTTCAGGCCGCTGCCCCCGACGCTCTTGTGAGCCTCCTGCGAGCCGAAGCCGGCCTCGCTGCGCGTGCTCACCACGTGCGAGCAGAGGGATCAGCAATGCGACATGACGCAGCCGAGATTCTCGCGATCCTCGACGCCGCGTGTGATCGCTTCACGTTTCCGATGCTGGACAACGGTTACGTCTACCTGGCAGCAACGCGGCTGGCGCTGTTCCGGTCCGACGAAGACTCGGCGATGACGATCGAGGTGTTCGGCTACTCCGTGCGTGCCGGCTTGCCTGACACGCACGTCTACACCTTCGCGAGCACGCTGCAGAATCGTAAGCCCATATCCGACTACGAGTCCGAGCACGCGTACCGCGACTACGTTGCGGCCAACCCGTTCAACGAGTCCAACTTCGTTCGCCCGATCGACGATGGACCATGGGTCGACGAGGATCTGTACTTCGTCACCGAGAGAACGCGAGACGTCGTTGTCCGCGGCCGGCGCGTCCTCTTGCCGGAGCCGGAGGACTACGCAAGCCTTGGGGTCAAACTCGACGATCCCTCCCGCGTCACGATCTTCGAGTTATGCCGAGCCCTGGCAGAAATCGAACGGGATACCCTTCTCGCCACGGAGGCGGAGCTCCGACACCACATCCCCGAGCTTCTCACCGAAGTGCTCCGACTCGACGAGTGGCATCACCCCGACGTCGTCGACGAAACGCAACGCCCATCCGGTTCGGAGACGTTTCAGCAGCTGGCGAAGGTCTTGTTGACGGGCGACGAACGACACTACGCACCAACCCACCGACCGAACACGCACTGGCGACACTGGCCTGACGGCGGGATCTTGTGACCGGCTGACGTCAATGCACTCGCCGCAGCGATGAAAGTTCGACTGAGAAAGTGCATGTTCTGCGGCACCAAGATCCTCCCGACGCAGGAAGGGCCACAGGCCCTGACGTGCCCACGCTGCGGCGAGCGCTACGGCGCCGATGTTCGCCACGGGCGACTGCTCTTGACCAAGCTAACGGATCAGCAGGATCGCAGACTCGCCGACGGGTTGGCTGGCTGTCAGCGATTCGGCATTGTGGCGCTGATCCTGCTGGCCGCCCTGATCGGCATCACGTTGTGCGTAGGCGCGAAGTGATACCGCCGAGATTCCTGACGTGACGACGATCTACTCTCGCCTGGCACGCGAAGACGCTGGGTCGGGAGTCAGCCTCCGCACGGATTCTGTCACCGCACTCACTCGTAGTGAACCGTGACGGCAAGCCCGAGTTCGTTCGCCTTGCGGACGAACCGGTCGGCCATGTCGGCGCGGCTTGCCGCGGTATCGAAGGCGGCCAGGTATCGTGCCCAGCTGCGATAGCCCAGCTCGTGGATGAACTCGCGACCCCAGTCGTCCGATTCCTCGGGCCACATCTCCCTGGCAGCGGCCACATCAGGACTCACTGAGAGCGCTCGAGCGCAGACCATGCCGGGTGAGACCAACGAGTGGTCCCCCCACTCCTCGACGATCGGCACCGACAACCCCGCCTTCCACGCGGCCTTGGTCAACTTGACTTCGGTCATCGCATCCCCTTGCCGTTCTTACCGCCCGCGCTCATGACGGCGCGACGATAACTCGGCGCGCAATCTCGCCAACGCACTACTCGCGGAGAAGTGGCTCGAGCTACGCCGACGTCATCGCCGAGAAGCTGCCGCAGGCCAGGCGGCTGCTCGCGAGCCCGGTGTTTGTGAAACAACCGGACGCAGTGCGGGCAGGTAGTCGTTGTCGTGCGGGGCAGGCCCGTGCGAGCACGCACGAACGCCGAGGCTCGGCGTTCATCATCAACTCGAAACGATCATGACACTTCTCTCCATTGCGCTCGCCGCGCTGCTTTCGATCCCGGGATCTTCGACGTCGCACCTGGACACGCCGCGCGCGACAGCGGCCATCGCGCCCGCCTGCGTGACGGCTCCGATCCCCGTCAACGGCCCGAACCTCACGCTCAACATCACGCCGAACCAGACGATGACGGTGACCGGCAGCGGTTACCCGCCGAACACGGACGTCACGATCACGCTCAAGAACCTCAACACCAGCAACTCGCTGACGATCACGAAGCAGACCGACAACAGCGGCAACCTGACGCCGGGCGGCACCTCGCAAGGCACGATCACCGCGTCCCCCGGTGACGTGATCCAGGCCAGCACGCCGGCACCGAACGAAGCTTCGACCACCGCCGTGGTCCCCGGTTCCGAGCCGGAGCCGAACCCGTCGCGGAACCAGGTTATCGAGATCCTCCTGCGGATCCTCGAGATCATCATTCCGGGCTAGGTCGCGCGGAGTCTCCGGACGGTTCTTCGATCTCCTCTTGGCCGAGGAGCCGTCACCGCAATCCGAGTCGGCCACCGCAGCCACCGGAACAGAACCTGAAGCCAGGCTCGGCTGCTTCGGCACATACGCTTCGGTTGCAGCGAACCCACGCGAGCGTCGCCGGCCGCACTGACAAGTCCGGGGTCGGCGGCTAAGATCCCCCGCGGCCAATCACTTGCCGGCCTTATCGGCAGAAGAAGGAAGCCCGAAGGAGAGCCTGCCAGCGCCCGACCCATTGCAAGCGATCGGGCCAATCAGCGATCGAACGATCGCGCCAGGGGGAATCATGAGAACACGGACCACTTCGTTGTCTATCGCGACGCTGCTCTGCGCCTGCGCAACGCAACCACCCGAGGCGCTGCGCAAGACGGTGCTGCGCGAACTCGCCGAGCGTGACGCGCCCTCGGAACAGTCGGCCGTCTACTTCCGCACGCTTTGCCAGGTCGTCGCGATTCCGGACCGCTGGGTAGACGACGGCACTCGGCTGAAGGCGGTGGCCTGGCTCCTCAAGATTGGAATCGACGAGTCGAGTCCCGAGTTCGAGGCCAACCAGGCGGCGTTCCTTCAGGCGCTCGCGGCACCGAACTGCCATCGCCTGCGATCGGCACTGATGATCGCCGAGTCGATCTTCTTCGGGCCTGGTTCGGCAGTCGCCAGCGAGCGCGAACCCGAGCCGGAACCAGAACCCGAGACCCGAGTTGCGGCGCCGGACCCGCAAGACCCCATCAGTCGCGCCGAGATACTCGCGCGCGAACAACGTGAGCTCCAAGGGGAACAGCGCCAGGGCCTCGAACCACCGGGTGTCCAGCCGCAGGGCGTCGAAGAGCGTCGGTCAGCAGAGGAACTCGCGAAACGGATGCGCGAGCTCGAGCGCCGCGAGGCAATCGAAGACATGGAGCTGGCACGGCCTGCGCCGTTCACGCCATGGGAGCACTGGCAGCTCAGCGAAAACGTCTGCAACGAAGTTCCCGGGGTCGACAGCGACACGGTCGCCGACGCCAATATCGCGACCGACCTGATCTGGATGCAGGATCACTTCGTCCTGCAGATATCGGTGCCGTTCTGGCTCGATGCCAAGCAGCGGATCCCGATGGTCGGGCCGATCATCGCGAGCTTCCGCAACTCGTTCGGCAACTCGATGATCCCGGCCGCGGCGCGCAAGCCACACTTCGACGACCTGTTCACCTATGACGAAATCCGTCAGTACTGGCGCCAGCTGGATGAATGGAGCACCGCGACCGTCCAACGCCTCGCAATCCGCGCGCGGGCGGGCGACGCGAAAGCACACGAAGAGTTCGAATGCCTGCTGGGCGTCGTGCATCACGCGGTCCAGGACTTCTACTGCCACTCGAACTGGATCTATCTGCTGAACACGGTGACGCAGGAGTCCGGCATCCAACCGGACTCGCTCCCGACCTGGGACGACCTGACCGGCTCCACCCCATGGCGCCAACGCAACGGAGCGTTCGCCGCCGTGTTCGCGGAGCAACTCATGATCTCCAACCGAACCCTCACGACCGAAGGCTGGTTTCGCGACAAGCGAAAGGAAGGCGGCCTCCAGACCGGCAAGTGGGAACGCACGACCTGGGAGTCGTTTGGAGTCGGGGGCGTGCCCTGGAAGCACAAGCACCCCTCCGGCGACGAACACGACGCCGCCATGGCGATCGCCGAGCAGGCCACCCGCGACTGGACCGATCGCCTGATCGAGCGGTCGAACGGTGTCTTCGCTCAGTAGCCCGACTTGGCCCGCGGATCAGTAGACCGTCGTCACCACCGGGTTCGTGACCTGAAAACCGGTCAACGGTCCTTGGCAGACGGCGCCCCAGTTCAGGCGCGTCCCGCGAAACGAAACCGACGAGGGAACCGGAACGCTTGCCGAGACCGGGCCCGTGGCCGACTGCAAACCGATCGCGGCAAAGAGATGTAGCGCCGGATCGATCCAGAACGGGTCTTGCAGCCCCAGCAGCATGCTGGTCGGCCCCGGAAGCCCGAGCACCAGGATCACGAGGTCGCCGGCTTCCGTCTGAACGGACGCACGGAGCGGCCCACCAGACGGCGCGTCCGTCCCCGTCAGCCCGGGCATGACCAAGGTGCCACGATTTGGGCCGTATGCGCCGGCAAGACCGACACGAGTGCCCAGCCGCACCTGGCTCACACCTGTCGTACGCACCGCCAAGGGTGTAAGCGGCCCCCCTGCCCCGGCAAGAATCCAGCCATCGATCGCGCGAAACTCGGCGCTGTTGACCGTCACACCGCTACCCGCAGGCGCGGTAACAAGACCGCCGTACCGTCCATGACCGCCCTGCAAAACAGAACCACCGCAGAGCTGTGTCTCGCCACCAGTCAATGCCAGCGCGGTTCGCCCAGGCCAGACCGGGCCCCAAGTGTGGTCCTCGCCCTGAATGCGGCTCGACTCGATCACGGTGTGGCAGTTGACCAAACTGGCGGCCGCCAGAATCGAACAATCACGCACGTGGAGCTGCGAACAAGAACTGGCCCACAGCCCGATCGAGAACCTGAACGCCGAGCCCGTGTTCGGCGGCTGCGAGATTTCAGACAGCGTTACCGCGCCCGCACAGTTGGCCAGCGTCAACAAGCCACCCAGCGCCGTGAGCTGCGCGGTCGTCCATTGCAGGCCGCGCACCGTAGTCGGCTGCAGTGGTGACGTGTTCGAGACGCTTACCACCCCGGTCACCCGGACGCCCGGCCCGCCCAGGATCGTCAGCCCTTTCCCGCTCATGGTGAAGCCGGTGTAACTCCCCGGCCGGACTTCGAGGATCGCCCCCGAAGGCGCGGCCGCCACCGCGGGCGGCAGGTCGAGGAAGTTCGTGCCGGGCCCATTGGCCGCATCCACGATGAAGGTCTGCGACAGAGCGGGTCCGCCAACCGCGAAGGCAACCACGAGCAGGGCGCGCATGGGAACAGTCTCCGCCATTCTGCGCGGGTCCACAACCAGCCCACCCACGAATGACCGGCTGCTACAGCGGCTTCACCGAGAACTTCACCGCCAAGGTCACGGCGATCACACCGGGCGGATGCATGGTCCGACAGGCGATCGCGCGATTCGCCGGCTTCGGCAACTGAGCCAGGCTTCTCGTCAGCGCCGCGCCCCCGCGCGCTCGAGAACACCGACCATCTTTGCATCGCCGACGGTACGCGCGACCTGCAGCGGCGTCTCGCCGTCCCGATTCCACAGGTAGCCGACAGGTTCGGGATCGGCTTCGTTCTCGAGCAGGAACACTGCGAGGTCGTAGGCCCGCCGCTTCACACACCAATGCAGCGCCGTCACGCCGACGCTGTCCTGGTCGACTGTGGCACCAAGCGTGAGCAGCAGCTTCGCCATTTCGATGGCACCCTTGCCGAAGACGGTGAAGAACATCGGCGGGAAGTCGTGCGCGCCGCGTTCGTGCACTAGCGTCGGATCGCGGTCGAGCCAGAACTTCACGGCTTCGAAGTCGCCGAGCGAAACCGCCGTCGGCAACGAGAGCGGCGCGCCGTGGTCGAGGTGCAGGCGGATGATGTCGCGGCTGCCGATGTGGGCCGCGGCCTCGATCGCGAGTTCATCATCGGTGGAGATCGAGAACGTGAGCCGCGGGTCCCGCTTCAGGAACTGCTTCACGGCGGCAAACCGGAAGTGGGAACTGCCCGTGACCTGGCTCTGCAGCTCCTGCGGAACGTCCTGCAGATCGGCGAAGTCGACGGGCTCGCGCCTCGCGTCGAGCGCGAATCGCGACGCGCGGTTGTCGCGCGGCAGGCTCTCATGATTTCGCAGGAGTTCCGCGCCGGCTTGCCAGCCGCCCGCCGCCGCGAGTTGCGCCGGAGTCCGCCCCTCCGAATCCGTGGCAACGACGTCCGCGCCCTTGCGGATCGCGAGCCGCAGCAATCGGAGGTCGCGCTGGGCAACGGCACCATGCAGGACTGAACTGCCTTCGCGCTGTGCTGCGTTGACGTCGGCGCCGTTGCTGCAAAGGTCGGCTAGCGCCATTCGTGCCCAGTGCGGACGTGCCGCAGCCATGGCCATGCGCGCCGCGGTGAAGCCGTTGCCGCCTGCCGGGACCGCGTCGGGTTTGCACCCAGCGTTTCGGAGACGCCAGAGCGCGGTGCCGCCAGCCAAGGCGGCAGCATGCAGCGGCGTGCCCCCGATCGGATGCGCGCGAGTAACGCATTCCGGATCGGCAGCAGCACACGCCGCGAAGCGATCCCAATCGGCGGCGAGCGCCGCCTCGACGACGTCGAGTTCGATGCCGGTGGCCTGAATCACCGCGGCGACCTCCGGATGCCCGTGCACGAACGCGAGCACGAATGCCGAACGCCGCCGTCCGTCGCATCGACCGGCCAGCGACGGATCGTCGGCAAGAAGTGCTCGCACGCGCTCCACGTCACCGGCGACGACCGCCGCCAGGAACGGATCCGCAACACCCCGCGACGCGCCCCGATCGGGTCTTGCGTCGGGTTCGCGACCGTGAAGGAACGGACGCAGGCGTGAATAGGCGAGGGTCGTTCCAAGCGACGCGAGGATCTGTCGGCGGTCAAGGTTCATGGTCATGATCGGCTCTCTGCCCGAGCAGCGCACGGGAGGAACCCCGCGGGCCAATCCGCGAAAAAATGGCCCGCGGTCGCGCCCCCGCGCGCTCTCCCACTGACACTGTGATCATCGACATGCCCGAGCAACCCGAGCTGGCACCCCTGGTCTATGCGGAGCTGCGGCGCATGGCCGACGCGGTGATGGCCCGCGAACGCCCCGACCACACGCTCCAGCCGACCGCGCTCGCACACGAGGTCTGGCTGCGGTTGAGCCGAAGCAAGAACGTGGCCGCGCTCGACCACGGCGCCTTCCTCGGGCTCGCTGCCCAGGCCATGCGGCGGATTCTCACGGATCACGCCCGCCGACGGGCGACCGAGAAGCGCGGCGCCGGCCTGCGTCGCACGACGATCAGCGGCCTGGCGGCACGGCCCGAGCCCCAGGACTTCGCGCTCGATCTCGACGCGGCGCTCACCGCTCTCGCGACAGTCGACCCGGACCTCGCGCGGCTCGCCGAGCTGCGGTTCTACGGCGGGCAGTCGGTCGCCGAACTCGCGGCGACGCTGCACTCGTCGGAGCGTTCGGTGAAGCGCCACTGGCGGCTCGCGGTCGCATGGCTGCAACAGCACATGTTCGAGGAAGAACGATGAATCGATTCGGGAGGCTCAGCGAGTTGTTCGCGGCAGGTGTCGACCTGCCTTCAGCCGAACAAGAACGCCTGATTGTCGAGCGTTGCGGTGATGATGCGTCGCTGGCCCGCGAGGCGCGCGCAATACTCGCTGTATCGCGCCGCCCGCTGCGCGAGTTCGAGCTCGGCGCGGGCGACCTGCTCGAGCGCCTGCGACGCCAGGACCGACCGGAAGAACTCTGCGGCACGGTCATCGGCGAAGGCAGCGACGGCGCGTGCCGCTACGAGATCGAGGAACACATGGCTTCCGGGGGCATGGCGCACGTCTATCGCGCAGCCCGCACGATCGGTACCGCGCGCCGGCGGGTCGCGCTCAAGGTGCTGCGTGAAGACCTCGACTCGGCGGCGTTCCTCGAACGCTTCGAACACGAGCGCGCGACGCTCGCCCGACTCGAGCACGAACTCATCGTCACGTTCCTCGACGCGGGATCGCTGCCCGACGGCCGGCCGTTCCTCGTGATGGAATACGTCGAAGGCGTTTCGGCCATCGTGTGGGCAAATAGCGCGGCCCTATCGGCGCGAATCGTGCTGCTCGCGAGGATCGCGGAGGCGATCCAGTACGCCCACACGCAGCTCGTGGTGCACCGCGACCTCAAACCTTCCAACGTGCTCGTCCTCGCCGACGGCACCCCGCGCTTGCTCGACTTCGGCATCGCGACGATCCTCGACGAACGGCCATCGGGCGACCCGCGCGGCGCAGCCGAACAGGGCCCGATGACACCGGCGTACGCGAGCCCAGAACAGCTGACCGGGGCGCCGGTGACCGCGGCCAGCGATGTGTTTGCCCTCGGGCGGCTGCTCGAAGAAGTAGTGGCGGCTGGCTCGAACGCTCCCGAACCAGGGGGCGACCTGCGAGCGATCATCGCCCGCGCAACCGCGATCGAGCCGGTGGCAAGATACCCATCCGCGGGAGCACTGGCGGCCGACCTACGGCGCATTCTCGCGCACGAACCCGTGCACGCGCGACCAGCGGGCCGCGTCCATCGCGCTCGACTGTTCGCACGCCGCCGCCGCTTGCCGATCGCCGCGGGCGCCGCCATCGTGCTCGCACTCATCGCCGGCTGGGCCTCTGCGCACCTCGGCAAGCGCGAGGCGCAAGCCGAAGCCAGCCTCGGCTGGGGGGCCCACACGCAGGCGCGCCGGGCCGCCAACGCATACGAACGCAGCCTGCTTGCGCTCGCGGCAGATTCCGCGACGGCCGCCGCGACGACGATCGATCGATTGCAGCGCGAGCTCTCGGCGCACGCCAGCAGCTGCCCCGAAACCGAAGTCCTGCTCCGCCTCACGCTCGCCGAACTGTTACTCAACACTGAGGAACCAGCCGATGCGCTGGTCCACGCGGAACGCGCAGCCGAGCTCGCCGAGACCTCACGCGGAGTCGGCTCACGCGAAGCCGAACGCGCCACGAACCTTGCCGCACGCTGCCGGGCGGCTTTGCGGGGCGACTGACCACGGTCGCTGGTGCGCCCCCGCGGCGAGCGTTACTTGACGACCTGCGTCTTCCAGCCGTCACAGTCGCCCGCGTGGGTCTCCGCGAGGCGCATGAGGGTCACCACGACTTCGTGGATCGACCCGAGATCGACATGGTCGACGCGATGAATCTGCAAACCGTGTGACCGCTCGGGCTCGTCGAGCCCTTCCGCGTGGTCACCGTCGAAACCGAGTTTGCGAGACTCGCCCAGGAACGTGTCGCGATCCGCCGCTCTTGCGAAATAGATCCAGTGGTCCACACGACGCTCTGCTGTCAGCGGGTCGCCTTCCTTCTGCAACTGCTCGACGACCTTGTAGTCGGACATCCACGCCCGCCGCTCGGCATTGGGATAAAGGAAGTCGCGATAGTACGACCACTCGGGATCGGCCTTCACCGTCGTCTCGAACGTCCGTCCCACGGGCCGCAGTGCACGGACTGCGATCTGCTCGAGCGCGTCACCCTGCTCTGCCGGCCCCATGAAGGTCATCTGCCACGTGCCGCGATTCCGAAGCCGGCCAACATACCGCACACCGCACTCCTTCGCCGCCGCTGCAATCGCGTCATCGATCGGCCAGAGCACCTCGGCTTCGGCGTGCGATCCCATGCCATGATGATCGAGGTCCGACATCGCGATGTGGAGCGCATAGAGCGTGCCTTCGTTCGCGATCGGCGCCTGCCTGACGAGCGCAAGGTCGAGTAAGATCGACGCGGGCGCATCATCGACCATTCTCCGGCGGCACGGCCCCACCACGCTCTCTGCAACCGACGAGCAGCGCCCACACCGACAACGCGACAACTCGGCGAATCATCGCGGGCGATCACCCGAGCACGAGTCTCACCGGCACGCCCTCGTCGGCTGCGACAACGACCTCTTGCCGAATCTCGTTGTCGTCCTCGTCCTTGACCACGACGGTGTAACTCCCGGGGATCACTTCGATCTCGAACGTCCCATCGCCGGTCCGACAGTCGTCGTGATCGAGGGGCGCGAAATCCCGCTCGTCCTGATCGAGCACGAACATGCCCGCAGGCTCGATCGGCTCCCCCGCACGGTTCTGGACCTCGAGAAGAACGTGTGACGACACACCGACCCCAACGGCCATGTGGTTGTCGCCACTCTCCGCCTTGATCGTTCGCGCGATCGACTCGCCTTTCGGTGGATAGACCACGAGTTCGTACTCGCCGGGATTGACGGAGATCTTGTAGGCGCCGGTGTCCTTGTCGATATGCCGACCGTGCTCCTCGTGGACGAGGTCGTTGCGCGGAAACAGATAGATCCCATCCGGATCCACGGTCTTGCCATCCCTGTCCTTGAGGTGCACGTGCACGTACGTGCGATGGATGCTGTGGACGAGCTCCTCGAGATCCTCGCCGAGCTCGGCTGCACGCACGGTCACGGCGTTGCGCTTCGCCAGCTCTTTCAGGCTCGGTGGCAGCTCGTCGGCCGAGGGCATCACGGCACCCTGAACGAGCACGGGGATCACCTGCATTTCGTCGCTTGCCAGGCCGGCTTCGACCTCCTTGCGGACCCAATCATCTTCCTTGAACAACCGCCGCTCGCCGGCGCTGTCCTTCGTCGAAAGCCACTCGTTCCCGATCAACACGAGCATCGCGTTGCATTTGTCGACGTAGCTCTGAATCGAACGGGTGAAGTCCGCGCCACTCGCGATCGACTCGGTGTCCTTGAAGACCGATTCCTCGTCGAACGCCGCGACGCAGGCGTAATGAAGCATGGCCGCGATGTACTCGGTATCGCTCCGCCGGTAGGAAATGAAAACGCGCGTCAATGGGGCCTCCTTCGAGTTCGAAACCGGCCCAGAGAGTAGCGACGGCTCGGCTCGCCAGCCACGCTGACCGAAATCGCTCGCTAGCCGCCGCTGCGCTGCTTCTCCGCGATCAGCCGCCGGGCCTCGACGATCGCGGGACCAGTAACCCCGGCGTCGTAGCTCACGGCAACCCGCTGCGGACCTGCGCCGGGCGTCACTTGCACCTCGACCGGCGGCAGCACCACGGTCTGTGGTCGAACACCCTGCCCGACGCCGAAGCGCAGGATGACGCGGTGAGGTCCGGCACGCATGACCGGCAGACTTGCAGTATCGCCGCTCTCGAGCATCGCCGCGGTGTACTTGGAACGGCCATACCAGCCTGCGATGCGCTTGCTCCCACCGTCGAACGCGTCGAGTTGCGCCGGCAGGTCACCGAGTTCGAGCAGTTCGAGTACGACCTGAACGTTCACGTCGGCGGCGGCCGCCCGCAGCCCAGCCAGCGTCACCTCCACCGGTGGGATCCGGCGGAACACGATCTCGTTGCGACCGGCCGCGACGACGGTGCGATCGACGGCGAAACCCTGAGCCATCGGGATCACATCGGCCTGCGGGCTTGCGCTGAACATCTCGATCCGGTTGCCGCCCCGCCAGGGCAGACCGATGTGTGAACGACTGCCGTCGGGGCGCTGGATCCGCGCAACGAGCGGTCGCCGCGGCTTGATCGACTGGCCGTTCTCGTCCACAGCGAAGATCTCGTAGCGATACAGGTAGGCGCCGAGGTCGAGGTCGCGGATCCGCGGATGGCCACCCATCTGCCCCGGCTCGATCACGAGCCGGTCGACTCGCACGAACGGATCGGGGAACTGCCGCACGCGGAACGTGACGTCATAGGTGCCGGGTCGCACCCAGTCGAAGTAGGCGAAGGTCCTGCCTTTGTAGTCGTGGATCCGATCATCGCGCCGCCCACCCGGGTTGGCTGCGGGCACGAGTTCGACCCGCACATCGGCGGGCTTCAGCCATTCGGGCCGTATCAGCGTGCCGACGAGTCGCGACCGCCGCTGCATCACGATGCGGTGCGATTGCTCATCGCTCAGATCCGGCGTAAACACCTCGAAGTGCCCCTCCGCTTCGACGTGCAGGCGGTATCGCCCGCGCTGCAGTTCGCCGAATAGCGCGAACCGGCCATCCTCGTCGGCTGTTGCGCTGACGAACGCCTCCTCACGAAACGCGAGTTTCTGTTCTTCCTGACCGACCTCTCGTTCGCGCTCGAGCTGCAACCAGGCACCCGGGATCGGCTCACCGCGATCATCGACGACCACGCCCTCGGCGACGATACCGAAGCCGTCGAGCCGCAGTTCACCGAGATCGGTTACGTGCTGGCGCGGCAAGGTCTCGAACGCGAGCGACAGTCCCGCGAGCGGCGCGGCGTCCGGCTGCCGAATCTGTAGATCGAAGGGCGGCCGGTGCCGTGAGTTCACCTTGTATGGCAGGTGAAAGCGCCCAGAACGATCGAGGATCACCTCTTCACCTTCGAGCCGCCCCGCGACATCGCTGATCAGGAACGTGATCTCTTCGCCCCCGAGCGCTCGGCCGGACGCGTCGAGCAGTCGACCGTGCAGCATGCCGTCGCCCGGCGCCACCACGAGATCGAACTCGACCCGCTCGCCCGCCGCCTGGGGACCGGCGATGCGCGGCGAACGCCAACGGAAGTCCTCATCGTCAAGGCGACAGTTCGCCCGCATCGCGAGTCCGAGCCCAACGAATGGGAACAGGATCGCGTCGTCGTCCTGCTTCTTCCGCACGTCGACCCGCGACCACGGCACGGCGTTCTCGACGACCACGCGCAACTGCGCGCGCACGGGATGCGTGAACGGGCGACCGTCGCGATCAACCGTGCGCAGCGCCAGACTCCCGGTCGCCGGCAACTGCAGCTCGATCACTTCTTCGGGCGCCGGACGACCCGAGAACTCGCGCGACCGCGGCGCGGCCAGCGGCACGAGCAGGGCGGCCTGAAAGCGGTCGAACGCCGACTCGGGCCACCACTTGCCACCCTTGTTGCGGTAGAGCTGGAAGTGCCGAAACACGGCCAGACCCTGGTCGTCGGTGTGGCGCCGCGCGCGCAGCTCCGGACGGTTCTCGAACTGGCGTCGCTGCTTCGCCGCCGCCGCTTTGCGCCGCTGCTCCGCGCGGCCGCGGTCGCCACCGCGACCGCCGGCCTCGAGTTCGCGACGCACGCGCCGGAGTTCGCGCTGCATCCCGTTCATCTTCTCGCCCGCCTGCTCACGCGCGTTCGGGTTCTTGCGCACCCACTCCTGCACCTTGCGCAGACCGCCCTCGAGCTCACGCATGCGAGCGACGAGTTCTTCGCGCCTCTCCCGCACGGGCACGGTCTGCACGATCCCGACCGGCACCCCGGAAACCGTTCGGCCCTGCAGATCGACGACCCGCACTGTCACGGTCTCGTCCGGGCGCAGCGTGACACCTTCGAGTTCACCGTGCTCCCGACCGAAGTATCGAAAGCCGTGCTGCCCGGGCAGCCGCGCCGACAGCAGCACCCACTCTTGCACGGGCGGCAGCTCGACGACGCCGCGGCTGTCGGCCTCGTAACGGGTGCCGCGCTCTTCGGCGAGCTCACTGAGGTGCGGTGCAAACGGGTTGCCCTTCCAATCGCCAACGAGATCCTCGGTATCGTCGGTTCCCGCAAACACGAAGACCTCGGCAGCGGGTGCCGGCACCCCCTTCTTGCCGAGCCAGACCTGCACGACGAGCGGCCGCCCGGACCTGACGGCCTCGCCCTTGTCGACGCTCGCTTCGTCACGCAAGAAGTCGTGCGGCACGCTCTCGACCTCGACGGTCGCGGGCGCCGCCCCGGCGGCAGGCTTCGCATCGCGAACAGCCGACTCGGCAACCACGTCGCCCGTCACGGGCAACGGCGCGAGTTCGTCGCCGCCGCGCAGCAGCCACCACCCGATGCCACCCATCAGTGCGACGGCCATGAGCAGGAGCACGACACCAATGGGGAACCTGTTCATGGCGGCCGTGAATTGTAGGCCCTGCGACCGGTTTTCGGCGAGCACCCATCACCCGCGCCTCGCCGTCAGTGGCAGGGATTGCACTTTCGTGACCGGCCGACGGGTTGTCATGCGCCTACCCGGGAGAACGCAATCCAACCCCCGATCCAATACCTCACCCCAGGCCAGCACGATGCAACGCACCCTCGCGATCGTTCCCTTCCTGTCCGCAATCGCACTCGCTCAGACCCCGCCCGATCAGGCGCCATCGAGCCTCGCCCCCGCACTCGTTCCGATCCACAGTGGCGAGGCCGACCCGATCGGCGGCGCTTACGGCACCTGGGCCGCAGGGCCCGGTTACAAAGTGTCGTTCCACGATGGCATGACCTTCATCCCGTTGCTCGGCGATCGCGTCACGACCAACCGCACGCTGTCCTGGCGTACGGAGTCCGTGCGCGTCGGCGCGACGCAAATGATGACTGACCACGACGCCAATGCCCGCCGGGCCAGCGACTATCGGTTCGAATACGACTACGGCCGCTTCGTCGAGGCCTATGACGTTCGCACGGACGGACTCGAACAGACGTTCGTCTTCTCGGAGCGACCGGCAGTCGCGGGCGATCTCATCATCACCGGAACGTTGAGCGGCAACCTCACGACCACCGAGCGCGCAGCGTCTCACTCGGCGCTGAAGTTCACCGGGCCGGATCGTATCGCCGATGTGACCTACGGTCGCGCAGTGGCGATCGATGCTCGCGGTGACACCGCGCTCATGACGACTGCCGTGCATGGTGGCAGGATCGAGTTGCGCCTCGACGCCGCATTCCTCGAGAGCGCCGCGTATCCACTCGTTGTCGACCCGCTGCTCAGCGTCCGCAACCTCGGCCTGCACACGGGCCTGTCGGACGTCGACGTCTACCGCGACGACGATCACGCACTGAGCAACGTCTGGCTCGTCTACTCACAGCAGGCGTCCGCGTCGGACACGGACCTCTTGATCCGCCGCTACCCCGACGACCTCTCGGGCCCCGGGGTCACCGTGTTCAGTGATCTCAACGCGAGCTGGGACACGAAGCACGGTCAGATCGCCGGCGTACATCGCAAGGTCGTTACCGTTTTCGAGCGTGACTTCCGCACGGGCTCCTACCGCGTGCGCTGGCACACCCATCTCAAGAACGACGTCTCGGTGCAGACCAACGTGTCGAGCGTGCCGTACGTCTCCAGCACGAACGAATGGCGGCCGGACATCGGCGGCACGGAATCGTCCTCGAGCAATACGATTGCGCTCCTGGTCTACCAGCGCGAGCCCGGCAGCTCGTTCAGCAACACGAACTCGAGTGACGTCTTCGGACTGCGTATCGACACCGCAACGAGCAATGGCACCCCGATCGGATCCGAGTTCGATATCGGCGGTTTCAGCAACATCGGCGACGAAGAGCGGCCGGCAGTCAACCAGGTCGAAGGCGGCAACGGCACGTTCTCGTGGCTCGTTACCTTCCAGTACCACACCAACCTTCCCGGGGCGGACTGGTCGATCCTCGGCCAGCGCGTTCGCTCCAACAGCGGCCCCTACGGCAGCACCCACTACATCGGCAACCTCGGCCCGGACTTCCACGCGGTGGCACCCCGCATCGCGGGCACGGACGGCCGCTACCTCCTGACGTTCGGCGCCCACCGGACGACCGCGCAGAAGCCGGCCGGCATCCTGTCCGAGCGCATCCTGGCCCGCCGAATCGACTGGTCACTCAGCGCGAACAGCCCGAGCTATCCGCACCCCACCGCGCTGCTCGAGATCGACGGTGGCAACTACCTCGTCCCGGGAGACTGCGCATTCGACCTCGACACGAGATCGCACTGGGTCGTCCTGCACGCCCGTGACCTGTTCAACCAGCAGCGGCTGTGCGCCACAAAGGTCGGCTACAACGGGCGCGTGGTCGAGCACACCGAGCCGTACGTCGTTCCCGGCTTCCAACCGTTGCCCGGCGGGGTCTCCTACGATCAGGACAACGAGCGGTTCGTACTCGCCTTCCCGGTCGAGACGGGCCTGTCGACGAACACGCTCTGGGGCACCCACGTCACCTACGAGAACGTGGTGCCACCGGGCTTCGCCGGGGCCGGCTGCCATCCGCGCGCGGACCTGCAGTGGGTCGGCGACCAGAAGATCGGCAGCGAGCACAACCGCATCGAAGTCGTCCAGGCGCCGCCGCTGATCGGATCGTTCCTGATCGCGTCGCTCGGCCCCGACAGCGTGCCGCTCGCCGGCTACGGGATGCCGGGCTGCACGCTCGTCGTCGATGCCGCGACACCGCGGTTCCTGTTCTCGCTGTTCCGGTTCACGAACACTGCCGGAATCGGCCGACTCCCACTGCCGCTCCCGCCGGGACTGACGCCCCTCGACCTCCACTTCCAGTGGTTCCTGCTCGAGACCGGGGTCAACCCCGCCGGCGCCCGGGCCACGAACGGACTGCGGGTGCCGATCGGGCTCTGAAGCGCGACCGAAGGGCCGGCAGAAGGCGCGGATTCCTGGTGGGCTTGACAACGCCCCGCTGCCAGAAGGTTCGCGTACCTGCCGGCCCGCGCCGCCTATCGCCGCCAGACGAAGTCGATCACCACCGCGCCGTGGTCGCTCGGAAAGACACGATCCTTCTGCTCGATCGCGTCGCTCTCGTAGACCTTCGGCAGCACGTGCGCGGCGACCGGCTGGAGCGCCCAGCCGGTCTTCACCGGCAGCGAGTAGAGCCGATCGATGCGATCGGCGGTACCGGGCTCGTTCACCGTGCCGCGATGCAGTGGCGTCCAGGTGATCCCGGGGGACTGCACGGGATTGGGGTGCACGGCGCGAAACGTGTCGACGAAGCCGGCCTCCTGCATCGCGAGGCTCACGGGCAGCGGCAACGCCCGGCGGAACCGAAAGACTCGCGCGGTGTCTGCGGTCCAGTCGAGGTGCGACGGACAGTTCCAGTCGCCGCCGACGAGCAACGGCAGGTCGCCCGTCAGGGCCGCGGTCTTTCGCAGGTGTGCGAGGAGGCCGCGACACTGCCGCAGCCGCTTCGATTTCGTCGACTCGAGTGCGAGCAGTTCTTCGTCCGTGGCGCCCGGGTGATCGCGCAGGTGATAGGTCACGTACTCGCGCCAATCGATCCAACAGGAATAGGCCAGGAACTCCCGCCCTTTCGCATCACGCAGCCTGGCGCCGACGCCGTGCCAGACTTCGTGGAACCGCTGCTCGACGATCTCGAGATGCGTGAGCACGCACAGATGCGTGCTCTTGCCTTGCCACTGCCGCCAACCGAGTTCACCAGCGAGCCAGGCACCGAGCAGCGGCCGCGGCCCTGCGATGTCGTAGCTCTCCTGCAGCAGGCAGACGTCCGGCGCCGCAGCGCGAATCACCGCGAGCGCTTTCTCGGGGCCGCGGTCGAACTCGTTGGCGCCGCGCTGGATGTTCCAGACCATCACGCGGAGCGAGTCACGTTGCGAGGTGCCAGCTGGTGAGTCGGCCGTTGATGATTCGACCTGCGCCGCAAGCGGAACCGAACCACCCAGCAACACGGCGGCGGCGATCCCGAGCAGCCGACGCCCCGCAGGCTTCACGACTGCCCCTCGGGAACGATCTCGACGAGCCCGTGGCGATCGATCCGCACGCGACCCTTCGCCTCCAACGCCTGCCAGACTTCGAACGGGTACTGCTCCGGCGGCTTCACGGCCACGATCCCCGAACTCTGACCGCCCGTCATCGCGTTGTGACCCAGCTTGGACTCCTCGTCGAGGCGATGCAGCTTGAGGCGCTTCTTGAGCGCCTTCATTGCCCGCTTGAACGTCTCCTTCGTGAAGGAGCCGTCCTCGTTGTACTCGATGATGTTGGGCCGATCGGATCCGGGCGGGTTCATGCCAGGAGTATCGCCGATCGACCGCGCAGCGCTACGACTTGACGCGCTTCGCGCCCAAGCTCGACGAATACCGGTAGGCCGGGTTGAGTCCGCCGCGGCTGCTCGCGAGCCGCTCGACGAGTGGCGCGTCGGTGACCGACTCGGACCGATGGAGCAGCAATCCGTCCGAGACGATGATGCGCGTATCGTCATCGGGATCGACGTACGCCGCCCGCCGGAACTGCCGCCGGCTGTTGCGATACTTGCGCTCGAACACATCCGCCCAGAGTTCTTCGGCCGCCGTCTTCTCGCGCGGTTCGGTGCCGAGCGCAGCGGGCAGCGGCGCCTCGACGCGCCCGGCCTTCTTCCACTTGTAGAGGTACTCGAGCACACCGTGCAGTCGCACCTTGTCCGCCGCGATGCGCCCGGTCGGAATCAGCTCCACCTTGTAGCCCCGGCTCGTGAGCATGTCCGCGACCTTGGTCTCGAGCCCGACGCGGCGGTCGTAGCGCCTGGTGAGGGTCGTGCCGAACGAGGTCGACTTCAGCACATCGTGCTCACGGAACTGGCGATTCACCCAGGCGGGGTCCCCAGGACAGCCGTTCATGAACGTGTTGCCGTTGCCCTCGAGCAACGCACCCCACACGTTGCGAGCCCCCATCGTCCCCGAATACTGCTGCAGCGGCGTCAGCTTCCAGTCGCTCGTCTTGGCGCGGGAAAACTTGTCGGTCACGACGCGCATGATGTAGTGCCATTGCAGCCGGTGGGAGTATTCCCCGTGATCCGACCCGGGCCCCGGATCCTTGACCATGAAGCCGTTGACGATCGCGTTCGTGAACTCCTCCGCGGTCAGCAGTCCGCTCATGATCTTCTGCTGCGTACCGAACCAGCAAAGGCCCTCGTAGCGGCTCAGGGAGTAGTTGAGATGGATCGCGACCTTGTCGCGATTGAACCAAGTCGACTTGCCGAGGCGCTTCTTCTCGGCACGTGACACCTCGGTCGAGAACGTCTTCATCGCCTTGTAGAACAGCTCCTTGCTGTTCAACAAGGCGTAGATCCGGACGTAGTCGTGGACCAGATTCTCGTCAGAGAGCCCGACGTCACCGGTAACGGCATTGACGGCCTGCTTCTCGTGCCGCTCGCACAGCCCCACGGCCATGCCGTGGGACTCGATCTCGAACTTCGTGGCATCGGTGCAATTGCGACCGGCGGAACATGGCATTGGCAGACTCCTCGGCGAACTCTTCGGCTGACCCGCGCGCTACGTTGCGCGTCGCCAACGCCACCGTCAAGCGCAGGCTTCAGCCGCCGATGACGCCGATCGCGGTATCCGACAGCACGCCCCCGGCGCTGTTCCGACCCGGGTCAGGAACGAATGCCTGCGTGTAGAATGGCAGCCCCGCGAGCGCCGGATCGGTCGGCAACAGCCACTGCCACCGCGCAACGCCCCCCGAAACGTTCAGGAAGATCGGATACAGCGGCGCATAGTACGCCGTGCAGCCTGGCAGCCCGTACGGCGCCATGTCGAGCGGCAGCGGCAGGCCACTCCACGAAGTCGTATCGAAGCCGACGGACATGATGACCGCAGACGTCGCCGGCAGATTGCCGAACTGGATCTCCAGTTCGTTGCCGAGGCGTGGAGCCCGCCCCGTCGTCGCGAAATTGGAAGCGACCCCCGCTGAGCCGAGGCAGCCACGCGCATAGGGCTGATAGAAGCCGGCGGTCTCGTAGATGAGACAGCCGTTCCAGGTGCCGGGAAAGAGCTGCACCGATTGGAACGGTGAGGCCTGCACGGCGATGTCGCGAATCGTCAGTGCCGGGGTCTCGTGCCGTGGGCCGGTGGACTGCGTATAGCGCACGGTCGGAGTCGTGTACTCGATCGCAAAGCCATAGGAACCCGGCGGCAACCAGGTGTCGTCGATGTCGAGCATCGACAGCTTGCCTGCGCCCGCACCTTCCCCATTGGCGACCGACAACAGGGCCCATGCCGTGATATTGGCAGTCGCTCCGACGTAGGTGTCCGGCCGGTAGTAGACCCGCGCCGTCAGCGGTCCGGGAGTCGACGTATGGATGCCGATCTCGCGCAGCAACACCCCGCTCGGGCTCGTCACGTCGACGTTGAACAGATGAGCGATGCCGGGAATCTGCGTCTCGAAGTCGCCGCCGACACCCGTGCACAACGCGCGCGGCGTTGAGTAGTCGAGCTGAATGACCGGCACGTCATCGAACTTGCTGCCGGTCAGCGCATTGGCCCCCCACGTCGCGAGAACCATCGTCGCATCGGCGTTCTGCACCGCATTGACGGTGGCGATCCCCACGTTCGGGCTCATGAGCGTGCGATCGACTCGGAACTCGAAGAACAGGTCTTCGCCCGTGCTCGGGTCGTAGAGGTACGGCTGGCTGAGCACGACCTCGATGAACCAGCTGTTGGGCGTCGTGCCCGTTGGCGCCTGCACCCGCAGCCGACCGCGGAAGACGTCTTTCGCGTTCGTCAGGTTGTTGGCCATCGTGGTCGACATGGCGCGGTGATCCGGCACCGTCCCCATCCGCACGGGCACATCCGAGAACGTAACAGGCAAACTCACGATGTGACCCTGGGCCCGCCAACGAAGCTTCTCGATCAGGATGGGGCCTTCGATGCCTTGCGCGGTGAAGTGGCTGCTGTCGTAGCCGTATTGCGCCCGACAACCGGGCGCGGTCGGCGATGACCAGGGATAGGCCCACGAGTAGTTACCCTCACTGCCGTCCGCGACATCGATCGGCAGCGTCACGGGCCGTGGCGACCGTTCGTAGCCGATCTCGAGGACCGGCGCCCAGTCGTTGATGACCGTGCCACTCGCACCGTCGTAGTCGTAGCTGCCGTAGAGCATGCTCGCATCGGCCTGCATCTGGCTGAACCGGGCACCGTAACCCGGCACCGTACCGGACCAGCCATTGCCGTCGACGCCGACATCGACCAACAAATCGCCTGCCGAGGGGTCGTAGTAGAACGGGGTATCGAGCTGGATGTCGACGTACCAGCGACTCCGCCCGGCGCCAACGGCCTGAACCGCGACGTCACCCTCATAGACCACCCGCCGGTCGAGCCCGATGTTGTCGGTGAAGTTCGGGGACAGCTGTTGCTGCGGCCGCGCCGCGGTGGAGAGGGCGATCCGCACGTTGCCGTACGACGCTGCGGCCCCCGCCTGATCATCGGAGCGCCAACGTAATCGATCGATTCGGATGCGCTCGCCCGCCCCCCCGCCAAAGTTGGTCGCGCCATAGACGAACTGCACGCGGGTACCCCAGCTCAGATTCCGCCACGGCAGCGTGTGGAACGAATTGGGCGCCTGCGTGGTCCCCTGCGAGATTGCAGGCAGCACGAACGCGTCCTCGTAACCGAGTTCGATTACGGGCGCGATCGCGGACTTGGATCCGGTCGTCGCCGAGCCCGCCCCGGAAACGACCGTGCCACGGCCGCCGGCTGCATCCGCATCGGTCACCGCCGTCGGCGGAATGATTGGGATGGGACTCGCCGTGACATCGATCAGCAGGTCCCGGCCGGTGCTCGGGTCGTAGTAGAACGGCTCCGAGAGCGGAACCTCCAGGAGGAAGCCACCGGGTGTCGTGCCACCGACGCCCCCGACGGTCACTGTGCCGACGTAGACCTGGGTCAGTGACGCACCGTGGTTGCTGTCGAACACCGTCGACGCCGCGGCATGGTCCGTGGCGGCGTAGGACATCCGCACGGTGATGATGGGGATCAAGGCAGCCGCGGAACCCACGCCCTCCTGCGCCCGCCAGCGCAACGAGTGGATCCGCATCCCCGCGACGACCCCCTGCGACGTGAAGTGGCTCGCATCGTAGAGGTATTGCACGCGAGATGCGTTCGGCACGCCGAACGGGGCCGCAATCTGGCTGTTGCCGGGCGTCGACGAGTCCACGACATCGGGGATCAACAGCGTGGATTGCGCCGCGAGGGCACTCGCGAGGCCGAGCGTGAGCAGCCCGGCCCAATGGGCTTTGGATGGAGTCATGGTTGTCGGGATTCGGGAGGGCGAGCGCCACGAGGGGCCCGCAACCACCAGGAGGGGGGAGCCGCCAGCGACCGTTACCGACTTTCTTGGCTCGCGCCGGGAATAGGCGGCCCCCGAGCCCGTCAATGGGCCCATGTTCCGCCGCCTGTTCCTGACCTCGAGCCTCGTAACCTTCGCCGCCTGTGCCACATCTCCAGCACCGGAGCCGGACACGGGAACCCAGGTCGTCTACCTCCAGCACGTCCGATCCGCGGACCTGCTCGCGACGATCGCCGACCTCGGCACCCCGGCAGGTCTCGAGCTCAGCGCGCACGACGAATCAAACTCGATCTTGGTGAAGGGCCACCACGATCAGGTGGGCCAAACGCTCGCGCTGATCACGACCCTCGACCAGCCCGCCCGCTGACCGAGCACCTCGTGTGCGAGCCGCCGTGGCCCGGTATCCTTCGGTGCCATGGTCTCCTTACGGATCTCGCCGAAGATCCTCCTGGTCTCCGCACTGATCTTGCTCGGTGTCGCCGAGTCCCTCCGCGCCCAGGATCAAAGCACCCTCGGGTCACCGGACTCGGAACACGGGGCAGCCATCGAGAAGGCGGCCCGGGCCATGGTGCTCGAAGAGTTGGAGCGTCGGACGATCCCCGAGCGCATCAAGTCGCTCTTGATCGATGCGGAGAATCAACGCGACGAACCCGGACGCTGCCTCGAACTCGCGACAACGGCGCTCGATCGACTGCAGGCTCTGCCCGACGCCGGGCGCGCCGCGATCTGGGCTCGGGCCTTCGCCCTCGCGCTGCGCAGCTGGGGTCACCAGGGCGCCGGCAACTACCAGTCAGCGCGAACCATGGCCGACGAAGCGTACGACATCGCCGCGCGCCTCGATGACGACACCCTGATAGCTGAGGCGCAGTACTACCGCGCCGTCGCCGAGTGGCGGCTGGCCGACCACAACGCGGCGCTCGCGCATGCGTCGGAGGCCTTTGAGATCCAGCAGCAACACAACGATCTGCGCGCGCTCGGCCGGACACTGTCGTTGCTCGGCATCATTCACCGCTCGACGAGCGAGCTGGATCTGTCCATCGAGTACCACCTGGAAGCGCTGACCCTCGGCGAAGAACTCGGCGACGAGATCGCCATTGCGCGTGCCAGCAACAACGTCGGGCTCGTCTATTGGAAACTCGAACGCCTCGACGATGCGGAGCAGGCGCTGAAGAGGGCCTTCGAAATCAACACGCGCCTCGGACGTCTATCGACGGCCGCCCGCAGCGCCTCGAACATCGGCCTCATCCTGATCGAGCAAGGCTGGCCTGAAAAGGCCCTGCCCCTGCTCGAGGAAGCGCAGACGGTGTACGAGAAGAACGACGATCGACTCGGCCTGGCGCTCGTCCTCGGCAATCTGGGGTTCGCGCACGAGAAGCTCGACGACCGAGATGTTGCGATCGACTACGCCAAGCGCTCTTTGGCGATCAGGCTCGAGATCGGCGCGAAACACGGCATCGTTCGGATCCGCGGCACGCTGGGCAGACTGTATCTCGACGCCGGGGACACCGACGCGGCCCGCGACCAACTCGAAGAGGCGCTCGGACTCGCCGCCGAAATCGGAGCCCGCAACGAGCAAGCAGAAATCCTCAGGTTGCTCGCGGACCTTCATCAGGAACTAGGCGCGTTCAAGAAGGCCCTCGAACTGCACCGGGAGTTCCACAAAGTGCATACCGAGATCGCGGGCGAGAAGACGCTGAACCGGATCGCGATCCTGGAAGCCAACCACGAGCGTAAGCGGCGTCAGCGCGAAATCGTCGCCACGCGCGCGCTCGCCGCGACGCGCGCCGAACAGCGTGACTGGTTCATCGCCGGCAGTGCCCTGCTGACCGTTTGCCTGATCGCCCTCGCGGGGCTCTATCTCGCGCGTTCCCGCGCCCAACGAGCCGTCGCCGAATCAGAGAGACGCTATCGCCGCCTGTTCGAGAACTCGACGACACCGACGTTCGTGATCGAGCGCAACAGCCGCACCCTCATCGACAGCAACGCATCGGCCCGATCCCTTTGCTCCAGAGTCCCGATCCCCGACGACCCCGCGACCGAGCGCGGCCCGATCATGATCGAGTCGATCGAGCCGGAGTGGGTTCGCGTCGCACTCGCACGAATGATCGACGAGCAGGATCACGCTGCCCCGGCGCTCGATGACTGCTGGATCGAACGTTCGGGCCGACTGCGTTGGACCGAGGTGCGCGGCTGCGCCGTCACCCTGCAGGGCCGCGAGTGCCAGCTGATCACCGTTCGCGACACGACGGAACAACGCGCCCACGAGCAGGCCCGTCTGCGCGAGGACAAGATGGAGGCCCTCGGACTGCTCGCTGGCGGCATCGCCCACGACTTCAACAACGTGCTGACCTCGATCATCGGCCACGTCGGCCTCGCGCGCGATGGCTCGGAGGCAGAGCGCGAAGAGATGCTCGAGTTCGCCGAGAGAGCGGCCATCCAGGCGCGCCGCCTCACCTCGCAGTTGCTTGCGTTCTCGAAGGGCGGCGAACCGGTCCGTCGCAGCGAGAACGTCGGCACCGTGTTGCGCGAAGCGATCGAGTTCGCAACGGCCGGCTCGCCGCTGCAGGTCACGCTCGCGGTCGCGGACGATCTCTGGCCCGCGCTGCTCGACAGCGGGCAATTCAGTCAGGTCGTGAGCAACCTCGTAATCAATGCGCAGCAGGCCACCGGCAAAGCGGGCCGCCTGCGCATTCACGCTTCGAACCACGAAGGTGCGATCGATCGCACTACCGCCGCAGGGCGCTACGTTCGGATCGACTTCGCAGACAACGGTCCCGGGATCCCCGAGCACATCCGCGATCACATCCTCGATCCGTACTTCACGACGAAGAACGACGGCAGTGGACTCGGTCTCGCGACGGCCTACGCCATCGTGAAACATCACGGCGGCGTGCTGCGCTTCGAGTCACGCGAGGGCCACGGCACCACGTTCAGCACGTTCTTCCCGGCCACGCGCGAATCCGTTCCCGCCGTGACCCGACCCGAACCCGGCGAACCGGCGGGCAACGGCAGCGTCCTCGTGCTCGACGACGAAGAACTCGTGCGCAGCGTGATCGCCAAGACGTTCGAGCGCTGGGGTTTCCGCGTCGAGGCGGTCGCCGACGGCAGGTTCGCGGTCGAGCGCTACCGCGAACGTCACGCGGCTGGCCAGCCATTCGATCTGCTCGTGATGGACCTGACGATTCCGGGCGGCATGGGCGGCAGAGAGGCGATGGCCGCGATTCTCGCGATCGATCCTCACGCCAAAGCGATCGTAGCGAGCGGCTATTCGGACGATCCGACCATGGCGCGGTACCGCGAGGCCGGCTTCGCGGCCGCGCTGGCCAAACCGTTCCGTCGCGAAGACCTCGCGAGCACGGTGACCTCCGTCCTCGGCGAGTCGCATCACCACCGCGCCAAGAGCTGAACAGCGGGCCGCTCGGCCAACGGGCCCCCCGGGCCCGGCCACACTCAACCGATCAGACAATCACCCTTGCCTCGGTCGGTCGCACGTTCGATCGTGCGCCATGGTGACGAGCCCCGTACCCGATCTGCGAATCGCCGCAGCCAACGACTGCGAGCTGCGGCCCGACGGCTCGCACGTGCTCTACTGGATGAACGGCGCACGGCGTCCGCATCACAACTTCGCGCTCGATCGCGCGATCGAGCACGCCCGATCGCTGGGCAAACCGCTGATCGTGCTCGAAGCGCTGCGCTGCGGCTATCAGTGGGCGAGCGACCGGTTCCATCGGTTCATTCTCGAGGGAATGCGGGCCAACGCGGCGGCATTCGAGGGCTCGAGCGTTCGCTACTACCCCTACGTCGAACCCGCAGAGGGCGCCGGCAAGGGCCTCGTCGAGGCGCTCGCAGCGGACGCGTGTGTCGTCATCGCCGACGACTTCCCGTGCTTCTTCCTGCCGCGGGCGAACGCCGCCGCAGCTGCCCGCGTACCGTGCCTGATGGAGCTGGTCGACTCCAACGGCCTGCTGCCGATGCGCGCGCCGGGTGACAAGGTCTTCGCCCGAGCCGTGGATCTGCGGCGCTGGCTGCAGCGCAACATCGCGCCACACTTGACCGATCAGCCGCGCAAGAACCCGCTCGCGCGACTGGAGCTACCGCGGGCGCGGATCGCGCGCAGCATCACCGATCGCTGGCCCGCGGCGACCAGCCGGATGCTCGCCGCGAGTCCGGGCGCTCTCGCCGAGCTGCCGATCGACCACTCCGTCACGCCGGTCGAGCGCGTGACCGGCGGCCCCGTGGCCGGCAGCCGGCGACTGCGCGAGTTCGTCGACGACGCCCTGTCGCGTTACGAAGACGACCGCAACCACCCGGACCGGCGCGGCGGCAGTGAACTGGCACCCTGGCTGCACTTCGGCCACGTCTCCGTCCACGAGGTGTTCGAACGGCTCGCGAAAGTGCACGACTGGACCACGGACGCGCTCGGCCCGACGAAGAACGGGAGTCGCGACGGCTTCTGGAACATGAATCCCGCAGCCGACGGCTTCCTCGACGAACTCGTCACGTGGCGCGAACTCGGCCTGAACTTCTGCAGTCGCCGCCCGGACTACGACCAATACGAATCGCTGCCCGCCTGGGCCCAGCGCACGCTCACTGATCACGAGAGCGACGTGCGCGAACACCTCTACACGTACGAGCAGTTCGACGAGGCGCGGACGCACGACGAGGTCTGGAACGCAGCCCAGCGCCAACTCCGGGCGGAGGGCCGCATCCACAACTACCTGCGCATGGTCTGGGGCAAGATGATCCTGGCCTGGACCCCATCGCCGCAGATCGCGCTGGAGATCCTGATCGATCTCAACAACCGCTACGCCCTCGACGGTCGTAACCCCAATTCCTACAGCGGGATCTTCTGGGTGCTCGGCCGCTACGACCGGGCCTGGGGGCCCGAGCGACCGGTGTTCGGCAAGATCAGATTCATGTCGCCCGAACGGACCAAGGCGAAGGTTCGGATGCGTGAGTACCTGGCACGCTTCGGGCCGGAAAGTCAGTACGAATCCTGATTGCGTCAGGCATCCGACCGCCCGACAGTGTTTCGCCCTTACTCGACCCGAAACCCCCATAGGAGTTCCATGTACCGCCAAGCCATCCTCGCCCTGGCTGCGATGTTCGCGCTCGCTTTCAGTGCTTTTGCCCAAGAGGGCCCGACTGCCAAGACCGCCGGTGATGTCAGTGTGACGACTGGCAACCTGAAGACCATGCTGACGCCGATGCAGCTGCCGCAAGTCGAAGCGGAAGCCGCGGCATGGGTCGGCCTGCTCGAAGCCAAGACCACTGAGATCAGTGCGGCCCGCCTCGGCGGCAACGAAAACCCGACGGATCTGGTCGGCCAGCAGAAGGCTCTCGTCGAGCGCGTAGAAGCGGTCCTGCAAGCGATGGCCGCGCGCGGCGGCGACATCGCGACCTACGAGAAGTACGTCGCAGCGGCGCAGTCGGCCGGCACCCCCGGCACTCTTTCGGGCTTCACAACGTACGTCATGGAATGGGCTGTCGCCGAAGACGGCGGCATTCAGTTCGCGATCAACATCGGCCTGTTCATTCTCACTCTGATCGCCTTCAAGATCCTGGCCGGCATCATCGCGGGTATCGTCAGCAAGGCGGTCTCGCGCATGCGCGGCACCTCGGAGCTGCTGCGCGACTTCTTCGTCAACACGACCCGCAAGATCGTCTTCCTGATCGGCCTCGTCTTCGCGCTGTCCGTCCTCGGTCTCGATATCGGCCCGTTCCTCGCCGCGATGGGCGCCGCCGGTTTCATCATCGCCTTCGCCCTGCAGGGCACGCTGTCGAACTTCGCGTCCGGCATCATGATCCTGATCTACCGCCCGTACGACATCGGCGAGGTCGTCTCCGTCGCCGGCACGATGGGCAAGGTTGACGCCATGTCCCTCGTCTCGACGACGCTGCGCCTGCCCGACAACCAGACGGTCATCATCCCCAACAACTCGATCTGGGGCGACGTGATCACCAACGTCACGAGCCAGGACACCCGCCGCGTCGACATGGTCTTCGGCTGTGGCTACGGCGACGACCTGCAGAAGGCGCAGAAGGTGCTCGAGGAGATCGTCAACGCGCACCCGAAGGTCCTCAAGGACCCGGCCCCGGTCATCAAGGTGCACGAACTCGCCGACTCGTCGGTCAACTTCGTCGTCCGCCCGTGGAGCAACACCGCGGACTACTGGGACGTGTTCTGGGACGTCACGCGCCAGGTCAAGGAGCGCTTCGATGCGGAGGGGCTGAACATCCCGTTCCCGCAGCAGGAAGTGCACATGCACCAGCTCAAGGACTGAGCCGCTGCCGCCCCGACGCTCCCGTCCGGCCGGACGGTCGAGCGTTACGCGGCAAGCCCGAAGGGCTTGCCGCATCGCCGGATCAGGACCATGCTGCCGCGCATGAAGACCCTTGTCACGGCCTTGGCGATCACCAGCACGACGCTGGCCCAACAGACACTCGTTGTCGACGCCGGCGGCGGCACGCCGTTCCAGCAGATCCAACCGGCCATCAGCGCAGCAGCGGCCGGCGATCTCATCGAAGTCCGACCCGGCGTCTACCAGCCGTTCGTCTGCAGCAAGGCCGTGCGGATCTTCGGCTCGGCGGGCGCCGTCGTGGCCGAGACGTTCACGACGACGGCGATCACCGTGGACAACATCCCCGCGGGATCGACCTGCGCAATCGGCGGACTCGAGCTGCGTAGTCCAACGACACCCTGCATCTGCGAGCCCTCGGTCCGCGTGAATCAATGCGACGGCCTGGTGATCCTCGACACGATCCGACCCAACCTGCCGTCGCTCGAACCCCGGATCGAGGCCACGAGCGTCGCCGGCCTGATCCTGCGCGACTCTTTCGTCGGACCGGTGACAAGCAACGCGTCCGTGGTGCACCTCGATACGACGACCGTCGATACGGCATCGAGGACAACGGGCGCGCTGATCGATCTGATCGACTCCGAACTCTCGATGACCGACGGCTTGATCCGAACGCATCAGGGCACGGGCCCGAACTTCGCGATTCGACTCGCCAACAGCCGAGCCAGGCTCCGGGTCGTGCAGAGCCTGAACATCGGTCTCAATCAAGGCAACCACGACTTCTTCGTCGATGGGACGTCTCAGCTCGACTACGACCCGGCGACCACGTTCGCGCCGCTCGGCACACCGACCATCTGGCCGTTCGGCCCGGTCGGACCCGTGACGGCGAACGCGATGCCGGCCCTTCGCGTCACCTCCGCCGGCCCGGGCGGCACCGTGCAGATCCAGATGCGCTACACGGTCGCGCCCGGCTTTCTGTGCACGTTCCTGGCGGCGCCCGGCGCCCCGGTGACCGTGCCCGGGATCGATGGCTCGCTGTTCTTCAGCGGCAGCCTGATCGCCCAAATCGGGTGCTTCCCCACGGGCCCCAACATCGTGTTCGCTGGGTTCACGATCCCGAACGATCCCACGATGTCCGGACTGCTGTTCACGGCGCAGGGCATCGCACTCGGAGGCTCGTTCCCGGCCACCAACGCCGACGCACTACGGATCCTGTAGCTGCCCGGCGCGGCCTGCTACCGCTTGTTCTTCTCGTCCCAGTTCTTGGGCTCCCAGAGCTCGACCTTGTTGCCCTCCGGGTCCATCAGCCACGCGAACGCTCCGTTCTCGTGATACTGCGGCCCCTCGAGAATCTCGATACCCGCCGCGGTCAGCTGCTCGATCAACGCTGCGAGATCATCGACGCGGTAGTTGATC
This sequence comes from bacterium, assembly GCA_024743115.1. GTDB lineage: Bacteria > Planctomycetota > UBA1135 > UBA1135 > UBA2386 > JAGQRA01. The sequence goes on from JANSXC010000013.1 coordinate 29,604, forward strand.
ATGAAGTTCGACTGACTCGGTCGGAACCACTCGCTGTCGTGGTCGGCCACGTTCCAGACGGTCACCCCCTTGTCCTCGGCGGTGTCCTGCTCCCAGTGCAGGATCGAGGCCCCGAAGTCCTCGAGCTTCATCCCGAGATGCTTCTCGTACCACGCGGACAGCTTCTTGCCGTCGCCTCGTGAGAGGAAGAACACGCCGCCGATACCGGTTACTCGCGCCATGGCGCGAATGCTAACCAGCGGGGCGTAGGGCCGTCAGGGATTCGGCCCGCGCGGACGGTCGCCTGAGCGACCGTCCGGGGGGAGCGCGGCGCGCCCGCAATCGCGGGCGGCCAGCGCACCACACTCAACCGCTCAGTTCCAGCTGAGCAGGATCGGCGCCGACAGGGTCAGCGTCGTGAGGTCGGCGCACTGCATCTTGGCGCCGAGGCCCGGGAAGCCCGCCGGAATGCTGATCGGCTGGGTGCCGAAGCCTTCGGGATCCGCCTGCACGAGCAGCAGGCCGAGCGACGGGATGTTCGGGTAGAACTCGTTCCAACCCGGGGCCGGGATCGGGCCGATCGGCGAGATCGGGAAACGGCTCGGGAACAGGCCCGGCGCGCCGAGGACCTCGAGGTCGAGGAAGTACGCCACGAACGCATTCGGCGTCGCACCGGTCACGTCGACGTTGAACGTCGCCGGAGTGGTCGGCGCATAGACCGGGAACGAATCGAGGTGCATCGGCGTCAGACCGCTCGTGTTCTGCGGCTGGAACGCGAGCGCCCACGGGTGGCCGAACGCGAACTGGAAGCCGCCCTTGAGGCCCAGAGAGTTGGGGCCGAACAGCGGCACGCCGTTGACCGACGGGATGACGCCAGCCGTGTTGTTGGTCGGGTTGTCCTTCGTGCTGCAGAAGCCCTCGTCGAGATCGTCGTCGTTGGCGAGCCAGAAGTGCGGCATCGTCAGGTTCGTCACCGTGCTGGTGAACGTCCCGCCCGTCGGGTCGATCTCGATCGCACAGATGTCATTCACGCCCGTGTAGCCGGCGTTGATGAACATCACGTCGAGTTCGGCTTCCGTGATCACGATTTCGGCCGAGCCCGCAGTCACCGCGGTCACGACGTTGCCCGTGAAGGTCAGCGCCGAACCCGGGATCCGCATGATGCCGCCGTCCTGGAGCGTGGTGCCGTTGACGTTGACGCCAGCCGTGAACGAGAAGTAGAAGTCGTTCGTCGCGGGATCGACCGTGAAGCCGTCGACGTCGACGTTGCTGCTGGTGCTGTTGGCAGCGGTGATGATCTGAGCCTGACTGATCAGCGTCTCGACGCTGGTCGTCGTGCCGTTGTTCGACAGCTTGATGATGTCGCCATCGGTCACGGCCGTGCCGAGGAAACCACCGACGTCGATGTCACTGCTCATCGAGAAGTAGACGTCGAAGAAGCTCGCGGGCGCGTTCGTCACCGAGAGCGGCACCCAGAGGGCGTCGATCGAGCCGGCCGTACTGTCGCCGTACTGCGCGTCGTTGTCGTCATCGCCGAAGAACGCACACCACGTACCGTAGTCGCAGTAAGGCAGGGCGAACGGCATGCCGCCGGGCGAGTAGTAGAGCACCGCGTCGTCCGAGACGACCGCGCCGTCGCCGACGTAGGTGCTGTTGAGCTCGACGGTGTTGTCCATGACGAACAACAGGCTCGACGGTCCGTTGTAATCGCTCTGGGCGAGGGAGGTCCCGGCCAGCAGCGCGGCCGAGGAGATGGTCAGGAAAGTGTTACGCATTGGGTTTCCTCAGTAGAGAATTCGGGTAGCAGGATAGGGCTCGGGCGAGAAGGAGCGACAACGGCGTATGAACATCCCGCGAAGGTATGATTACGCCACACCAGAAAAGTGTTTCGCAATCCCGCGCCCGAGCGGCCGCCCCAGCCTTCGCAAAGGGCGGCGCGGCGCGGCCTTACTCGGTCACGGCGATGACCGGCGAGCTCAGCACCAGGTTGCCGATGTCGCCGACCTGGCAGACGAAACCAATCCCCGGCGGCAGGGCCGGGAAGCTGAGCGGCAGCGTCGTGAAACCTTCGGCGTCCGCAGCCACGACGAGCGCGGCCGGGGCCGGGAAGCCCGGGTAGTACTCGAGCCAGCTCGGGCTGCTGACCGGGATCGGCGCAGGACCCCGCGGCGCGAAAGCACCCGCAGTGCCCGCGTCCGAGAAGCCGAAGATGTAGACGGTGAAGCCGTTCGGCGTGGCACCCGAGCAGTCGAAGTCGAACGTCGTCGGCGTGGTTTGCGCGAACGGGAACACGTCGGCGTGCATCGGCGTCAGGTTGCCTGGACTCTGCTGCTGGAACGCGAGGCTCCACGGGTTGCCGAGGGCCCCACCACCGAGGCCGCCGCGCAGACCGAAGGCAGCCGCGCCCTGCATGGCGACGCCGTTGACCGACGGAATCACGCCGCCGCTCACCGTGCTGATGATCGCGTCCTTCGACGACGAGTCGTCGGTGAGCCACAAGTGCGCCACCGTCTTGCTCGTGCTGGTGCTGACAAAGGTGCCGCCGTTCGGATCGAGCTCGATGCCGTTGAGGTCGCTCGCGGCGCCGAAGCCGGCGTTGGTGAGAATGGTGTCGACCTCTGCCTTGGTCATGACGACCTCGGCAGAGTTCGCGGTCACCGACGTCACGAGACCACCCGTGGTGGTGTAGCTGCCGCCGGGGATGCGAATCACGGCATCGTCCACGGCGCTCGTGCCACTAACGATCGTGGTCGCCGTGAAGGTGAAGTAGAGGTCGCCGTTGCTCTCGTCGATCGCGAAGCCATCGACGTCGACGTTCGAGGTGGACGGTGCAACGCCCGCCGCGGTGATCTGCGCCTGGCTGATGAAGATCTCGACGCCACTCGGCGTGAGACGGAAGATGTCGCCGTCGGTCACGGCAGCGCCGAGGTAACCCCCAGCGTCGGTGCCGGTCTGGACCGAGACCCAGACGTCGAACATGCTCGGCGGGCACGGCGCGTTCCGCGGCACGTGCACGGCGTCGAGTGAGCCGATGATGGTCTCGCCGTGATCGCCGTCGTTGTCTTCATCGCCGAAGAAAGCTGCCCAAGTCGAACCATCGACGAGCGGCAGCGCGAAGGGGCGCGGGCCCATCGGCGCGTAGGTCATCAGTCCATCATCGCTGACGATGTGGGCCTGGTTCGTGTTGTTGAGGCTGTTGACCTCGACGGTGTTGTCCATGCCGAAGACGAGGTTGGCAGGACCGGAGTAGTTGCTGCCTTGCGCAGCGAGAGAGCCCGCCGCAGCCGCGACGGTGACGAGGTGGATCAGGGATCGGTTCATGATGTGGGCCAGGGAAACTACCGGGCAATGCGGGAATTCCGCCAGCGGCAGGACAGCACTCGGTGAAGGCGTTGTCGCTCGACCGGATGGATCGCGAGCCCGGCTGCATCCGAGGCGAGGTCGAAGGCGAACAGCAAACCCATGAGCAGGTTCGCCGCCCTCTCCTTGTCATCGCTGGTTCTGATCGTGCCGCTCGCGGCCCAGGATCGACTCTTTCGGCCAGCCGATTTCGAGGCGCGCAGCACCGTTGCCAAGGAGTTGCGAGAACTTCTGCGGGTCGAGCGCGAGTTTCTGCCGCTCATCGGGCTGGCAGCCGTCGTCGGCGCGCGACTGCCGAGTGACTCCCACGCTGCGTTCGAGCTTCGATCGACACTTCGCACGGCCAATGCCGCGATCGCGACGGACCGTGCGGCGGCCAGCCGACTGCGCTCGGAGCTGGGTGACCTGGTGCGCGTTCTCGAGTTCGAACCGACGATCGAGGCCGCACAGCCCGAGGGCTTCCCACAGGTCGGCGCCGTCGACGAGATCGAACTGCGAAGCTACCCGCGCTATCGCATGGCGCGAACGACGATGCGCGGCGGTCAGATGGGCGCGTTCTGGCCGCTGTTCCAGCACATCAAGAGCAACGACATCGCGATGACCACGCCGGTGCAGATGGACTGGCAGGCAGGTGACGATCGGCAGCCAGCGCAGATGGCCTTCCTCTACGGCGACAAGTCGACCGCACCCCGGTCGACGGCGGCGAACGTCGAGATCGTCGACATCGAACCGATGACCGTCCTGACGCTCGGCGCAATCGGCTACGAAGGGCGCGAGCGGGTCGCGGCCATGCGCGCCCGACTCCTCGCCTGGCTCGCCACACCGACCTGCCCGGTGGCAGCGAGCGGCGACTTCCGCACGATGGGCTACAACAGTCCGAGCGTGCCGCGCGACGAGCGGTATTTCGAAATCCAGATCCCGGTGTGCCGGCGATCGTTCTGAGGGAGCGAGAGCAAGCGATGGCAACCTACGCGATCCTCGGCGGCACGGGCGGCATCGGCAGCGCGCTGGTCGCCCGCCTCGCCCAGAAAGGTCACCGCGTCGTGATCGCCGCCCGCGACGAGTCACGGCTGGCAGCAGCCGTCGCCGCGACGCCGGACAGTCGAGCGTTCCCGTGCGATGCAACTTCCTTCGATCAGGTGGCGGACTGCCTCGCCGCCGCCCGTGAGCACGGCGATGGCCAACTCGACGGCGTCGCGCTCTGCGTCGGTTCGATCCTGCTGCGGCCCGCACACGCCACCTCGTTCGAGGACTGGCAGAACACGATCGCACTCAACCTGACGTCGGCGTTCGCCGTCGTCCGCGCGGCGGCCAAAACCATGCGCGGTGGCGGCTCCGTCGTACTGTGTTCCTCGACCGCGGCCAGCGTCGGACTCGCGAATCACGAGGCGATCGCGGCCGCCAAGGCAGGGGTCGAGGGTCTGGTCCGCGCCGCAGCCGCAACCAACGTGGCGCGCAACCTGCGATTCAACGCGATCGCACCCGGCCTCGTCGACACTCCGATGGCCGAGCAGCTCACGGGCAGCGACGTCGCACTCACCGCCTCGAAGAGACTGCACCCGCTCGGTCGGATCGGCCACCCCGACGAGGTTGCGAGCCTCATGGCCTGGCTGCTCAACGGCGAGAGCAGCTGGATGACCGGTGAAGTCATCGCGATCGACGGCGGGATGTCGCGAGTACGCGTGAATCGCTGACCGGAATCAGAATCGCGCGACGAACTGCACGCCGCCGCCGCCAAACTCGGGCGCATCCAACTGGGTCGAGACGATGAAGGAGATCGTCGCCCGCTCGGAGAAGTCGTAGCGGGCGTTGAACGCCACCTTGCCTTCGAAGCGGTCAACGTACTCCGGCGACATACCGCCGCGTTCGAAGCGCCGCACGTTGCCGGCGAACACCTGCGGCTCGAAGAACCAGCGATCGGCGACGGGCATCTGAATCCGGCCGATTCCGAACCACTCGTCGCGTCGCATGCGCATCGAACTGGCCGCGCCGCCTGGGCGGCGATCGTCCTCGGTCTCGTGGAAGTGCGCGATGCCGACCGACCACGGAATCTCGCCGTCGCGCCACCACTCGACGCGCAGGTCACGGAAGTCGCGGCGGAAACGCGCGGGATCGACGTCACGACGTGTCTTGTCGGTCCACTCGATCTCGCCACCGAGCACGAGCCAGTCGCGTTCGCCGAGGCGCAGATGCGTTTCGAACGAACCGATCCACCGCTGCATCTCGAAGCGCGAGCCGTCCATGAGGTCGCGCATCACCAGCGGCAATTGGGCCCCGAAGTCGAACACGATGCGATGCGACTCTGGGTCACCGAAAGCCCCCGACAGCATGATGGCCCACGGGTCGGTGCGATACTCGACACGCTGCGACTTGTTCGAAGGCGCGTCGACGGCGGTGACCATCACGCGCAGGGCCTGCTCGTTCTCACGGAACAGCCAGGCGCCGAACGACGCGTCGATCACGCTCTTGTCCTGGAACAGCTCGCCGCCCGCGAACAACGCCGAGGTCTCGCCGGTCGGCAGCTCGAGCTCGACCGTGTTGCGCAGGAATCGGGCGTCGCGGTTCTCGGCCTGCAGCAGGTGGTAACGGAACGTCACATCCTGACCGAGATCGATCGCGTGGTCGAAGCCACCCTCGATCGTGAACTCACGCCCCGTGACGGAACCGACGCGGTAGTAGACCTGGTCCTGAAACAGCGGCAGACCACGGCGCCACCACGGCGGCAGCACGACGTAGGACATCCGGTCCAGGTAGTACTCGGGCCCGCGGCGAAACCCGGGCTGGATGCCTTCTTCTTCGATCCCGAGCCACGCGGCCCGGTTGATGAACTGCCCGACCGCCGGAGCAGCGAGAACGAACCCCGCGGCCAACGGGAGCAGCCACTGCCGCAGCGCCAGGGTCGCCGTACGCATCGAACACCACGAAACGTGCGCCATAGACCGGCACGTTACCGCGCACCGGTAGTTCGGCCAGGGGGCAGCTCAGCGCAGCCGCGTGCGCCACTGCCGCAACTGCAGCTCGCGATCCGTCGTGTTCGCCGCGCGCCAGAAACCCTCGTCCTCGACCTGGTTCTCCTCCCCGCCCACGCGAACCAGTGCCCGGAACGCAATCGCGCGGGATTCCTCGTCGCCGCGCTCGAGCAGGGCGAACAACCAGTCCTTGTGCGAATACTCCGCGCTGGCCCCGATGAGGCGCGCGGTGCGGTGCAGCAGCGCCGTATCACTCCCGACGACATCGAGCGCGTAGAACAACTTACCGACGGTATGTCCGCCGTACCGCCGCAGCTCGCGCACGGCAGCCTCGCGATTGGTGCCCTCGACGTAGGCTTCGACGAGCCACTCGACATTGTGACGCAGCTCACGGTCGTCGGTCTGGTTGATGACCATCGGCACCATCCAACCCGTCACGGCCGGCGGGAACTCCACGGGTTCGACGCCGCGGATCACGCCCGTCGAATCGATCTCGCATCGTGACAGTTCCCCGAGTCGGCGCGACTCGCCAGCGCTCGCGCGGACCGTCACGTCGCCACCGAACGAGATCACGACGACCCCGTTGTTCTGCCGCTCGACCATCACCTCGGCCTTCTCGGAGAGCACCGTGGCCAGCTCGGCCTCGATGCGAACGCTCACGGGTTCACCGAGCGTCGACATCCAGACGATGCCTTCACGCACGTCGATGCGGTCCATCTCGACCGCGGCCACGGTCTGCTGTGCGAGCCGCACGGCCGATCCGGTGCCCTGGACGAAAATGCCCGCGAGGCTGTTGCCAGTCTCGAACAGCGTGCCGGACTTCACATACCAACTACCCGGCTTGAGTGCCTCACGCTGAAGCTTCGGTTCATTGACCGTCATCTCGCCGAACGCCATCAGCAGCAGGCTGCTGGACGACGGCGGCGGCGGCGGCCACGGCTTCTTCTTCTTCTCGTCGGGCTTACTGGGATCGTCTTCCCGGTCCTCCGGGTTACCGTCGTCCGAATTCTTGTCGTCCGGGTTCTCGTCGGTCTCGTTCGGATCCCCACCCTTCTCGGGCTCGTCCACGACGTTTTGCTGCTCGCCATCGAACGCCGAACCCGACGCCAGTCCGACGACGATTCCGAGCGCCAGCACCCCGAGCAACGCGGCCGCGATCGGCAAACCACGCAGCCCCTTCGGCGGTTCGACCGTCGCGGGTGGCAGGCCATCGTCGAGCTCCGCGAGCACGGCGCGCGCATCCTCGACGGGGTCGCCGCGCAACGGCCGCAGCGCGTCCCGCAGATCGCGATCGAGGTTCATTCGCGAGCCTCCCGATCGGCACCCGAACCATCCGCTTCTGAACGATCGGCGCCCGAACTCGCGGCATCTGAACTCGCACCCAGCGACTGCTTGAGCTGCTGGCGGGCGCGATGGAGCCGCTGGTTGACGGCGCCTTCGGTGATCCCGAGCATGGTGGCGATATCGGCCATCGGCTTCTGCTCGAAATAGAACATCAGCACCGCCTCGCGAAGAGCCAAAGGCAGGCGACCGACCTGTCGACGCATCCGCTCGAGGCGCTCTTCGCGGATATCCGCGACCTGCTCCGCAGCCACGGGCGAGGCGAAATCGACCTCGGCCGTAGCCACCGGCTCGCGGCCGGCACGGCGCACGCGATCCACGCAGATGTTGTTGGCAATGCGATGCAAGAACGCTCCGAAACGCTTCGGATCTTCGAGACGAGACAACCCCCGAAACGCCCGCAGGAACGCTTCCTGAACCAGGTCATCCAAGTCGTCGCTGCGTCCCGTGCGCGCGAGGCATACCGCGCGTACGGACCGGGAGTATCGGACTACCAAGAGCCCGAACGCCTCGCGCGAGCCGAGGATGGATTGGCGCACCAGGTCCTGATCCCTGGCGCCGGATTCGTATGCCGACAAGATCGGGTTGATACGATCGTCGCGGGAGCGCCGCTGGCAACGACAAGGTTTCCGAGAATCCGGGCGAAGAATCGGCCGCAATCCGGCCGGGAAACCGCCTTGCGAAGGGTTGCCGGGCGATCGGGGCGAGTCTCCCGGGTGAATCCCCGGGGTTCTCGCCCGCCTGGGAGTGGCGGGGCGCCGCGCAGCGAACCGCCGCCATCGCTGGCACGGCCCGCTACTTCGCGTCCTGCTCGGCCGCCGCGATCATCTCTTCGAGCACACGCTCCATCTCGGCCTCATCCCGCACGTTCTTGTGGCGGATGATGCCCTTGTGATCGATGTAGTAGAGGGTCGGCCAACCCTGGACGTGCCAGTCCTCGCTGATGCGCGGCGAGTTGCCCTCGTCCTGAAAGCTGCGCCAGGTGACGCCCATCTTCTCGGCCTGCTTGCGATAGTTCGCGAGGCCCTTGGCCTGGTGCGTACCATCGCTGTTGACGCCGATCAGGGCAAACGGGCGGTTCTTGTACTTATCCACGAGCGACCGCTCGTGTGGGATCATGGCCCGGCAAGGGGGTCACCAAAAACCCCAGAAGTCGAGCAGGACCGCTTTGCCGCGGTAGTCGCTGAGCTTGAACGCGACGCCATCGACATCCTTGCCGACGATGTCGGGCGCCTCGCACCCGACCTGCAGGCGCGTGATCGGGAAGAGCGCCTTCTCGGCAGCCGCCGCGAGCTTCTTGTCCGCCATCTTGGCGACGGCCTCGAGCTCTTGCAGGCCCTTCTTCTTGTCGGCTTCCGACTCGCCAGCGAGCAGCAGCTTGCCACGTTCGAGCATCGCAGTGCCCTTGACCGCCGCCGACGGGTTGGTGTCGATGACTTCGGTGAAGAGCTCCATGATCGGCTCGCGCAGACCGAGCTGCATGGCGGCCCCGAGTCGTCCGAGCGCATCGCCGATCGTCGGGCTCGCCGCGTGATCGAGCGTCAGCGTGACGAGCGACTTCTTGACGGACTCCGCGTCCTTGGATCCGGCGTACTTGAGCACGAAGCCGTGGAACAGGATCGCGGTGTCTTCGCCCGCGTGCTCCTTGGCGAGATCGAACGCGCGTCCGAGGTATTCCTCGGTCGGCGGCGTCATCGCGATCGCCGGCAACGGCTTGTTGTTCTTGCGGGCCTCGGCGACGGCCTGCTGGGCTTTTCTCTGCCACTCGCGGACGCCCTTCGTCAGGTCCTTCACGAGTGCATCATGGGCTGCCTGCGCTTCCTGCCGCCGCTCGACGTCGCCGGCCTCGCCTTCCTGGGCGAGCACGAACGTCGGGCTGAACGACAGCAGCATGGCGGAAACAAAGGTCCTCGACACGGAGACTCCTTTCGCGAACTGCTTGGGGTTGGGAAAGCCGGATGATACGACCAATCTCGCGATTGGTCACCGCACCAGCGCGCTCCGACGTCCTCGCCGCCCTCGAACTCCGTTGTTGCCGTCCGTTCTTGCCCTGGTGATAGCGAACTGCGTGCCCTTGATCGGGACCGCGTTCTGCGGCTGGGACACCTTCGACGTCTTCGCGGTCTACTGGACCGAGAACCTCGTCGTCGGCGCGTTCATGCTCGGGCGAATCGCCACTCATCCGGCCGCGAAGTGGCCGGCGGCGTTCGGCATTCTGCTGTTCTTCCTCGCGCACTACGGTCTGTTCTGTTTCGTGCACGGCGTGCTGCTCGTCGCCACGTTCGGCGGCGCGGGTGCCCCCGACGACTTCTTCGCTGCTCCGGCACACCTCGTGACGACAGCCGGAAGCAGCGCCTGGGGCCTCGGGCTCTTTGCCCTGATCGGCAGCCACGGATTCTCGTTCGTCACCAACTGGTGGCGGCGCGAGCGCCACGATCGACCGCTGCAACTGTTCGCGCCCTACCGCCGCGTGGTCGTCATGCACGTCGTGCTGATCGCGGGTGCCGTGCTGGTCTGGCTGGCAGACGGGCCGGACCTCCTGCTCGTGCTGCTCGTCGTGGCCAAGATCGCGGCGGACGTGATGGCGCATCGCGCCGAGCATCGCGCGCCCGACGGACAGGGACCGGGGCCAGGCCCGAGGATCACTCCGCCGCCGCGCGACAGCGCGACGGGCGGCGGGAGTGATGATGGCGACTACATCGCCATCGAATAGCGGAACGGACTACTTGCCGTTGCCTGCGCCCGGCAGCACCCCAGGGGGCACGTTGCCCGGGGCCGGCGTCTCCGCCGTCTTCGCCTGCACGAGGTCTTCGCGCTTCGGCTTCAGCTGGTCGAACAGCGCCTTGTCGATGACGTAGTACCACGGCCCGAAGCGCTTGGTCAGGCTGTCGGCCTCGGCCTGGCCGTCCTCGACCTTGCGATCGTAGGCCACCCACTCGTCCTCGACGCGGCGCAGGTCGTCCTCGTAGACGAACGCGTCGTTGCGGATGTCCTTGTTGAGGCCTTCGCCGTTGACGGCCTTGTCCGCGCCGTGGCTCATCACCACGAACGTGTCCCCGCTGACCTCGAAGACGTAGTCGTTGTCCCACGGGTCCTTCGGCAGTTCCGCGAGCGCAGCCTCGCCACCCTCGGGCTTCTCGAGCAGCTGCGCCATCGAGGTCGGCAGTGCACCCTCGTGCGAGTTGCGCCACTTGTCGACGGCCGCGACGATCTTCTCGATCTGCTGCCGCGCGGTGCTGCGCTTCTCGAGCTCTTCCTTGGCCATCCGCGGCGTCTCGGGCTTTTCGAGCAGCGCCTCGTCGAACTCCGCCGACACCATCAGGTAGCGGTTGTTCATGACGGTCTCGGGCGGGCCGGTCTCGCCCTCCTTGGGGTCCTGTGAGCCGATCTTGCCCGAGGACACCGCGTCGTCGTCACCGGGGACCAGCTCGCCGAAGCGCAGCGTATAGCGCACGCCCTTCTTCGTCGTGAAGAGCAGGTCGCCTTCATTGCTGTAGAGCTTGCCGCCACTGGGGAAGTAGCCCTTGTCGGCCAGCGAGCGCTGGAGCAGCATCCGGTCGAATCCGGTGGCCCGCTCGAGCCGACTCGTCAGCCCTTCGGGCTTGGTCCGGACTCCCACGATCTTGATGCTCGTGAGCGCGTCGCCGATCTCGCGGAGCTTGTCGGCGTTCGGCTCCTCCTTGGTCGCGTCGAGGCCGTCGAGGGCCCACTTGTTCTCGCTGTCCTTGCTGACGAGCAGCTTCTCGCCAGGGACGATGCGATTGGCGACCTCGTCGATCGAGTAGTTGTCGAACGTGATCGACTGGATGTCGAACGCTTTGGCCTTGAGCAGGTCGGTCTCGATCCAGTCGGAGAACTTGGTCGACAGCTCGCCGTCGAGCTTGGTCGAGTAGGTCCGGCGCTTCTCGGGCTCGCGGACGTAGTAGACGTCGAGCTTGCCGTCGAGTTCTTTGCCGACGATGAGGTCGGCGAGCACGTTGCCAGCCGTGTCCTTCATCGTGACGCGCGTGCCACGACCTTCGACGTCGTTGCTGGCGTCGAGCGGATCGCGCACGCTGTAGTTCGCGTGGTCGTCCTTGCGATCGCTGACGGCGCGCTGCTTCGTGAGGCCGATCAGCATCGCGGCTGCCTTGCCCATGCTGTCCTTCGCATCGGCCGGATAGCCACCGTGCGACGGGATCGTCCAGCGACCTTCCTTGTCGCGACGCACCGCGAACTTGCTCGCGCTGGCTTTGTCGGCATTGAACTGCGTCACCTCGAGCTCGACCGCATTGTCGGGCGCAGTGAAGCCCGGGAAGAACTCTTCACCCTCGTCCGAGAACAGGTCCTGCCGAACGGTCTCCGGACCGATCGAAGCAGCCACGATCGCGAGCACGGCGGCGCCGCCGAGAATCACACCGGTCTTGACGATTTCATTCATCACTGTGCTCCTCCGCCGACTTGGCGAACCTTCGGAACGATGGATGCCGCGCGCGAGTTGCGGCGAATCAGGGTCACGATACCCAACAGAAAAGCCGGCACCGGGGCCAGCAACAGCGTCCAGAGGCGATAGCCATCGTGGATGCTGGCACGTGCCCGGTTGCGCTCGAGCTGCGCGCGACCGATCCGATCCCGCCGCTCGTCCTCGATCTTGCCCTTGGCGGCCTCGAACTTGCGGTTCTCGGCCGACTGGACCTCGACGATCTTGACCTCCTTGCTGGCCTCGTCGAGCGAGGCGTCGTCGCGAATCGCAGCGACGGCCGCGTCGAGGCGCTTCTGCGCGGCGTCGAGCGCTTCCTGCGCTTCGGTCTCCGCCTTGGCGCGCTCGGCGAGCCACGCCTTCTCGAACTCGGACTGGGCCTCCTCGACCGCCTCGAGCCGGCGCAGGATGGGGCGCCGCTTGCGCAGTTCGATCAGCGACTCGTCACCGACGAGACTGTCGATGCAGTTGAGCACGAACGTCACGTTGTCGAGCCGCAGGTTAGGATCGTTCGAGTTGCGCCGGAGACCGAAGAACTGGTCGCTGACGAAATCGAGATCCGCGCAGGCGATGAAGTTGACACCCGGCTGACCGTCACCACCCGGCTTCGACGTGACCCGCACCGCGAGATCGAACGTGCCGCGCGTCTCGGGATCCATCTTGCCGTTGGGGTTGAGCTGCAGGCGCCCGCCAAAGGGGCTCCACACGAGCAGGCCGTCACGCCGACCCTGGCTGGACTCGTACTTCGGAATGACGCCGTTCTCGAGCCCTCCACCGTTGGTCGACCGCAGCAGAGAACTCACGCTGAAGCCTTCCTGGCGCGCGTTCTCGAAGCGACCACCGCTCATCCACAGCACGGACTGCATGCCGCTCGTGATCGGGCTGTCCTGGTTGAGGCGATCCTCTGAGCAGAACAGGAAGTGCTGCGGCAGGCCGCCGCCGAACAGGCTCACCTGCGACGTATCCCAGACGATGTCCGTCTTACGCGCGGTCAGACCGAGTGCGCGGAAGAAGCCGTCGACGTCACCCTTCTGCTGCTGGCCACCGCCCATCATGCGCTGCTGCATGCCGCCCTTCTGGTCGTCGGACGCGGTGCCGGGCGCGGCGAGCGGCAGCGGATCCTCGAACAGGAGCGCGGCATTGCCGGCCAGGATCCAGTCCTTGAGCTTGTCCATCTGCGGCTGCTGCAGCGAGCTCGGCTGCGGCACGACCAGACAGTCAAGGCCTTCGGGATAGTCATTGTCGGGATCAACATTCTCGACGACGTACTGCTGCTCGAGCTCGGTGGCGAACTGCCACTTCGGCTTCTGGGCGAACGTCTGGAAGTCGAAGCCACCGACCATGTCGACATCGGTCTTGAGGATGCCGACCTTCTTGCGGCCCTGGTTGCTCACGACGCGGATGCTGCGCGTGAGCTCGTATTCCAGCGGCAGGCCGGGCTCGATGAACGGCGTCACGACTTCTTCGGTGCCGCTCGCGACGACCAGGCCGAGGAAGACCTGCATGTCGGCGACCCCGCCGCCGGGGCGCGGGTCATAGAGCGTGCGCGGCGCGATGCCGTAGTTGTCCTCGGCCCGGCGGGCCTCCTCGGAGAACGGCTCGGGGATGATGATGCTCTTCTGCACGGCCGTGCCGCCGAGCGAGTCGAACTGGTCCAGCAGGTTGAGCAGCAAACGACGCTGCTGCACGAACCCCTCCGGCACCTCTTCGCTGACGTAGGCGGTCACGAACACTGGCTTCTCGGGATCGAGCGCCGCAAGTAGCTTCTTGCTCTCGCTGCCGAGCGAGTGGATGCCTTCGACCGTGACGTCGAGCCGCGGCAGCATGTGCACGCCGATCACGGTCACCGACAGCGTCGCGACCATGAGGCCGAGCGACTGGGCCAGCCCGTGCGCACCCTCGACGCCGCCCCGCCAGTGGCGGCGCTTGATCAGCGCGAGGTTGAGGTAGAGGAACGCAATCGTCAGGCCGACGAACAGTAAGACACCCGAGAACGGCACCATGCCGCGCGCGAACTCACCGAACTGCCCCTGCGTGCCGTTCGCCTCCCAGCTCGGGAAGCCGCACCAGCTCATCACGCTGCCGAGGAAGATGACGATCGCGCAGAGGATCAGGGAGAGGATGAACGCGATCGTCTGGTTCTGCGTGAGCTGCGAGCCCACCATCGAAACGCTGACGAGCATCACACCGATCAGCCAATAGCCGAGGTAGTTCGCGAGCAGCTGCCCGAAGTCGGGGCTGCCGAGCATCATCAGCGTGATCGGCAGCGCGAGCGTGAACAGCAGCGCGATCGTGTAGACCCCGACATAGGCAAAGAACTTGCCGAGCAGCAGGTCCATGTCGCGCGCAGGCAGCGTGAACAGCAGTTCCTGCGTGCCGTTGGCGCGCTCGTTGGCCCACATGCCCATCGTCGCGGCCGCTACGAAGACCGCGGCAATCCGTGGGAACCACTCGTTCCAGGTATCGAGGTTGGCGAGGTTGTTCGCGAAGAACTGCGCGGACCACATCATGGCGAGCGTGGAAATCGCCACGAACAGCATGATGAAGACGTAGCCGGTCGGGTTGCCGAACCAGCTGCGCAGGTCACGCTTCATGACGGCGAGAACGACGTTCTTGTTCATCTTCGGGATCCTCAGTTCGCGCCAGTGGTCAGGTTGTGGAACGCCTGGTCCATCGCACCGCTGCCGCGCTGCTTGAACTCGGCGGGGGTGCCGTCGAACGCGAGTCGACCGTTGTCGACCAGCATCACGCGACCGGCCATCGCCTCGACCTCCTGGAACAAGTGGGTCGAGAGCAGGATCGTGCGCGTCTCGCCGAGCTTCTTCACGAGCTCGCGGACGTGGCGGATCTGGTTGGGGTCGAGACCGGTCGTCGGCTCGTCGAGGATCAGCACCTCGGGATCGTGGAACAGCGCCTGCGCCATGCCCGTGCGCTGCTTCTGCCCCTTACTGCACTTGCCGATCGGCTTGTCGAGCAGTTCTTCCAGCGCACATTCTTCGGTCACGAAGTCGAGCCGCTCGCGGATCTGCGAACCGGACATGCCGCGCGCCTCGCCGAAGAACTTCAGCAGCTCGCGCGGCGTCATCTCCGGATACAGCGGCCCGTTCTCGGGCAGGTAGCCGAGCTTCTCGACGGCGCGCACACGGTCGGTTGTGATGTCCAGGCCGCACAGTCGCGCGGTGCCGGACGTCGGCGCGATGTAGCCCGTCAGGACCTTCATCGTCGTCGACTTGCCGGCGCCGTTGGGGCCGAGGAACGCGACGACTTCGCCGCGCTGGATGTTGAATGACAGTTGATCGATCGCCGCGAAGGACCCGTAGTGCTTGCACAGGTCGATCGCCTCGATCATGGGCTCTCGTTCGGTCATTGGATTACTGAAGGCTCCGGAAGACTTCGAATGAGGGTGGGGGTCGGTAGCGAGTGCCTGCACCCCCGCCCGCGCGAGCATCCGCACGCGCGAATTGGGGCGAAAACCCTTATCGGGACGGCGTTTGCCGTGCAACCGCGACTAACCCGAAGGGTCACAGGAATCGCGCCGACGCTGCGGACGGCGAAAAACTCCCACGAGATTGGACCGCGCTGGCGGCCACCATTCCGTGATTGCGCCGCTCCGCCGGTGGCCCGCGAAATCTACGGCACCGAGCACCCTCACCGACAGGCGCCGTTACCAGCAGGCGCCGCCAAGGCCCCAGCCCGCGCCGCCGCCCCAGCCCCAGCCGCCGAACCGCCCCCAGCCGCCCCATGGCCCCCAGGCCGTCCCCATCAGGAACGGGCCGGCACCGCTGCGCACGTACCGCGGTCGCCAGGAGGTGAACGGCGTGATCTGGGTCGCCGCAGCCACGCCGTCGACCAGCACGTCGTGACGCACCGAGAACTCGGGCACGTCCCGGGTCGAGTCAGCATCGGGCACGAGGAACCAGGCCTCGACCTTGCCCGTAGAGCCGGGCGCCACCCGCGACTCGCCGTCCAGCCGCACGAGCGCGAGCGGCTCCGGCTCGGCATGGATGCCCCCGAGATCGAGCGGGACCCGCCCGGTGTTTTCGAGTTCGAAACCGACGTGCACCTCGACCCGCGCGCGTTCGCCCGACTCGGTCGTCGGGTCGTCGGCGTACTCCGCCGTCGCCCCGCGTGACCAGACCCGCAGCTCACCCGCCACGTCACCATCGTCGCTACCGAACGGATAGATCGCGGCCGGCTCGCCGCCGGGCCCCGTGCCGTTGAGGTTCTCCCGCGGCGCGAAGTAGCGCTGGTCGACGCAACCTGTCGCGACCGAGCACGCAAGGAACAGACCGCCGAGAACGAAGCCGCGCATAGCGGCAATTTCGACCACGGCCGCGATCTCGACAAGGGCCTACGCCCATCGACGAAGACCTGATTCGGCCGCGGGCGAACCGCGGCGACAACGTGTCCGCAGCCCCGACCTCTTTGGAAAGTCCCGTCGCAAGCGGCGCTTCCGACTACATGACCACTCCTGCGCGAGCCCACCTCGTTCTCCCTGCGGTCTTCGCTCTGCTCGTCGGATCTGCTGCTGCGCAGCAAGGCGACGACAGCTCGTTGCCCAAGGGTTTCCTCACCGGCATGAAGGGCTTCGAGAAGTTCCATGAACCGATCGGCCAGCCGCTCTACTTCGAATCGCCGTTCAACGAATCGAACGTGCGCGCGCTGTTCCTGCGCCACGAGTTCTCCGATCAGTCCACGCTCGCCGGTGGCGATGTCACGGTCTACGCCGTGCAGGCGCGCCTCGCGCTGACGGAACGCCTGACGTTCATCGCGACCAAGGACGGCTACAGCGACCTCGACTCCGGCATCATCCAGGACGAGGGCTGGAACGACATCGGCTTCGGGCTGAAGTACATGTTCTACTCGAACGTAGAGCAACAGAGCGTCGTGTCCGGTGGCCTGCGCTACACGGCCGAGAACGGCCATCGCGGCATCCTGCAGGGTGGCGTCGACGAGTTCAGCCCGTTCGTGAGCGTCGCGAAGGCCTACGACAACCTGCACGTCATCGGCGGCGCCTGCTTGCGCGTGCCGACCGACACCAACGACGGCAACGTCGTCGGCCACTGGGACGTCCACGTCGACTACTCCATCAACCCGGAAGACGACTACGTGTTCGCGCCCACGGTCGAGCTACACGGCGTGCACTACCTCGACGATGGCGCGTCGCCGCTGAACGTCGGTGGTCTCGACTACGCCAACCTCGGCTCCCAGCCGGCGGAGAACTTCGTCGCCTGGGCCGGCATCGGTGGCCGCCTCGAGTTCGGCCGCTTCGAGTTCGGCGCGGTCTACGAGTTCGCGCTGACCGATCCCGACGACGACATCATGGATCAGCGCGTCACAGTCGACTTCATCGTCCGCTGGTAGCGCAATTGCCACGCGCTGGCGGTCACCGTTCCGCGCCAGACCGCTCGCGCCGCGCCCGCACCTTCTGGCGGGCGCGATGCACGGCCACCGCTGCCGCGTTGGGTGAGCCCCCGACGCGGCGCGCAATCTCGCGGTAGCCCTGCCCCTCGGCATACCGCCAGCGCAACAACCGGCGCTGCTCAGGCGCCAACTCGGCCAGCGCGGCTTCGAGTTCCGCGCGTTCGAACATCCGTTCGAGCCCGCGATCGACGCCCCCCACCAGCTGTTCCTCCAACGGCACCGAGGCCGGGCGCCGGCGCCGCGCCCGCCGCCAGTCGATGACGACGTTGCGCGCCACCCGTCCGAGGAAGCGCCGCAGCCGCTGGCGATCGCAGGGCAGACTCTCGGCCCCCAGCGCCCGCACGATCACCTCCTGCGCCACGTCGTCCCGGTCGGCGAACCGATCGTGGGACCATGCGACGGCGCGCAGCATCGGCACGTATTCCGCGAGAACGCCACCGTCTGGCGGGCAGCGCTTCTCCGCGACCGCCGGCCGATTGCATGGATACATTCTGTGGATTGCATCTGACATCGAAGGATGCTACACCTGAATTGATGCACTGCAATGCGGACAATCTATGGTGACATTATGGAGCCCACAGGAGCTGCCCGCGGACCAGCCCAAGTATCTGGCGATCGCTGATGCCATCGCGGGCGCCATCGCCGGCGGGAGCCTGGCCGCAGGAGACCGTCTGCCGACCCATCGCCAGCTCGCGCAGACACTCGGTGTCACGATCGGCACCGTCACGCGCGGCTACGCGGAGGCCGCGCGCCGCGGGCTCGTCGACGCCACGATCGGCCGCGGCACGTTCGTCATGGCGCAGCAGCAGCGCGAGATCGGCTGCACGCCGCTCGAGGCGGTGCCCGGCGCAATCGAACTGGGCCTCAATTGTCCGAGCCCGCTGCCCGACTCGCCGGACCTCATCGCCGCGTTCGAATCCCTGCCGCGCTCGCCGCACTGGAACGCCGCGCTCGGCTACGGCGAGATCACGGGTCAGCATCGCCACCGCGCCATCGTCGCCGACTGGCTGACCGGCCGCGGCGTCCCCGCAACGGCGGACCAGATCACGATTGCCGCGGGCTGCCAGCAGGCGATCCTGCTCGCGTTCGCCGCGGCGTGCCGGCCCGGTGACGTCGTTCTCGTCGAGGAGCTCTCGTACATGGGCGCACTCGCTTCGGCCCACCTGCTCGACCTGCGGATCGAGACCGTTGCCATGGACCACGACGGCGTGATCCCCGCGGACTTCGAGCAGGCCTGCGCCCGCCACCGCCCCACCGCGTTCTACTGCATACCGACGCTGCAGAACCCGACGGCGATCGTGATGAGCCCCGCGCGCCGGCGCGCGATCGCCCGCCTGGCGGATGCCGCCGGCGTCACGGTGATCGAGGACGGCGTCCAGAGCTACCTCTTGCCCCAGGCGCCACCCCCGCTCGCGACGCTCGTCGAACGCCCGGCGTTCCACACGACGAGCCTGTCCAAGAGCGTGGCGGGCGGCCTGCGCGTGGGCTTCCTGTGGTGCTCCGACGGACCCAACGCACGCGTCGAGGAAACCATCTGGGCGACGACGCTGAACGCGCCTGCGCCGCTCGTCGAGATCGCCACGAGCCTGCTCGCCGGAGGCGGGGTCGATCGCATCGAAGCCGAACGCCGCCGCGTCGCACGGACGCGCAACGCGATGGCCCAGGAGCTGCTCGGCGATTGGATCGCCCCCGGCTCCGTGCCCGAGTCGCAGTTCGTCTGGCTCGAACAGCCGGACTGGAACGTCGAGCGCATCGTCGACCGCGCGGCAGCCAACGGCGTTCGCGTGCTCGGTGCCCGCGAGTTCGCGACGGATCGGCGAACGAACCGGCAGGGCATTCGCGTGGCACTCGCGCACGAAACCGACGACGAACGACTGCGTGACGGACTCGAGCGCTTGCGGCAGTCCATCCTGGGCGGCGCCCGCGCCAACGGCACCGGCAACCGCGGTCGGATGCCGGGCGTGTAGCTCGTCGACACCCGAGCACCGGGTTAGCATCGCGGCGATGACTCCCGGACTCATGGTGCGCACGGGTGCGACGTTCGCGGCGCTCGCGGTCGCCCTCGGCGCATTCGCCGCGCACGCACTGAAAGACCACCTCGAACCACCCGCACTGGCGACGATCGAGACCGGCGTGCGCTACCAGATGTATCACGGTCTCGCGCTCGTACTCTGCGCCGCGCTCGCTGCTGTCGGCGGCGGCACCGGGCGGAACGTTCGCATCGCCGCGATCGCGTTTGCGGTCGGCATCGTGTTCTTCAGCGGCTCCCTCTACGGCCTCGCACTGCTGGGCTGGAAATGGCTCGGACCCGTGACGCCGCTGGGCGGCACCGCGTTCCTGGTCGGCTGGCTCGCCCTCGCGGTCGGGGGGCTGCGAGGCGAAACCCGCAGGTCGCCGTGAGGGTCACGCGCTAGACTCCCGGCCATGAACTCCGCCAAGCGTCCCCGCTTCTCCCGATCGGGGTCGGCCTCGACCGCAATCCTCGCGGGACTGACTCTGCTCGCCGCCTGCGCAACCCCCGAGCGCGCGACCATCCGCAACTTCACGTCGCCGAAGGCCGGCATGTTCACCGCCGGCCAGCCAACCGAAGCACAGTTCCGCGGCCTGCGGGCGATCGGCATCACGCGCGTCATCTGCCTGCGCCGCAAGAACGAGACGGGTACCGGCTGGGAAGAAGACCTGGCGCCCGAGGTCGGCATCGAGTTCGTGCGCCTGCCAATCGACTCGAAGAAGGACTTCACCCGCGCCAACGTCGAACGCTTCGCAGCCGAGGCCGGCAAACCATGTGACGGCGGCACGCTCGTCTGCTGCGGCTCGAGCAATCGCGTCGGCGCAATGCTCGCCCTGCAAGCGTCCTGGCTCGACGGCCAGAGCAAGGACCAGGCACTCACCCTCGGCCGTGCCGGTGGGCTGACGAAGCTCGAACCACTCGTGCGGCAGAAGCTCAGCACGCCGCCGAAATAGCGCGACGGGGCGACCATGAGCTACGACCTGATGGTGTTCGAACCCGCGGCTGCCCCGGCAGGGCGCGACGAATTCATGACCTGGTTCGAGGAACAGACCGAATGGTCCGAGGACCATGGCTACGACGACCCCGCGGTCAGCTCCGCCGCACTGCGGGCGTGGTACCTCGACGTGATCACGCGGTTTCCACCGCTGAACGGCCCCCACGCGAACGCGGACGACGACAGCCCCCGGGTCACCGACTACAGCGTCGGCACTCACGTGATCTATGCAGCCTTCGCCTGGTCGGAAGCCGAATCGGCATTCGCCACGATGTTCGAGCTGGCCAAGAAACACCGGGTCGGCTTCTTCGACGTCAGCGACGACGAAGAAGAGCCCAGCATCTGGCTGCCCACGCCAGACGGCGGCTACGCGCCAACCTCGTGGTAGCCGCCCCTGCGAGGGCTCCCGGCAGCAACTGCCCTGGTTAGAACGCCCCGACGCGGACGGTCAGCTCGTTGGAACTCGAGAGCGACGCCAGCGCGCCTTGCACGAATCTCGCGTGCAGGATCTGCTGCAGGAACACCGTGTTCACCAGGGCCACGTTATTGGGGATCGGGACCTGCAGACGCACCTGACCGGCGGTCGGCACGATGAGCGCCGCTTCCGTTGAAGTCAGCAAGTGGCAACCGGACTGCCCCGCCGGGTGAATCTGTGGCAAGGGAATCTGCTGGGGCGTGAACCCCATGACCCAGTACGCCATCGCACCCGGAGCGAAGCCGGAAGCCGTCGATTCGAACGTAGTACCGACCCATGGCAGGCCGTCAGGTAACAGGAGGACCGGCACCGGCCTCAGGCAAGTCACCGAGCCGACCGCCACCGACGCGGGGCACGTCGTCGACAGCCATGCCACGTTGGCGGCCGGTTCATCGTTCGCCAGCGAGAAGTCTCCCGCCAACAGGACCTCCCCCGTCCGGGTCATGTGGAGGCAGTGCCCCTCCCAATCGAGCCCCGCGCCCACGGGACCCCACGAGCTACCGTTCCAGCGTGCCAGACTCGCCGGCACGCGGTCGAAACGACCCGTCGCCAGCACGTCACCGCCGGGCAACGCGAGCACGTCGTTGATCTCACCCGCCGGACCGATCGGACCAACGGCTGCATTCCACTGGCCACCGTCCCAGACGGCAGCCGAGATGTTCAGGGAGCTGCTGGTCAGCCGGAACCGTCCGCCGACGAACACATCGCCGTTGCCCAGTACCGTGACACTGCGCACGGCGGAGTTGAATGAACCGCTCAACCCGATGCCGTACGGCGACCAGTTCGTGCCGTCCCAACGAGCGACGCGGTTGGCCGGGGCGTTGCCAGCCATCGTAAACCGACCGGCGAGGACCAGGTCGCCGTTCGGCAGGGTCGCGATGGCGTGGATCGCGTTGTTCGGCGCGCCCGGCACGGCTGACCACGACGTGCCGTCCCAACTCGCCATGAACATCGTCTGGTAGACCCCACCACCTGCGATGAGGTTGCCGTTCGGCCCGATCGCGAACGCCTCCGGCGCGAACGGCAGCCCCTGCCCCATGGCCGACCAGGACGAACCGTCCCAACGTGCCACGCCGTTGACCGGCTGAGTGCCGGCCATCGAGAAGTAGCCACCGACGACGACGTCGCCGTTTGGCAACTCGATCGCCGCCGTCGCGGTCGAGTTGACGCCGGCGCCCATGGGCGTCCAAGTCTGCCCATCCCACTGCACGACATGGTCGGCCCCGCCCGCCCCCGCGTGGCGGAAGTCCCCGCAGAGCACGAATGAGCCGTCCGCGCGTTCCGCGACATCGAAGACCGCGTCATCCGGACCACCACCCGGCGCCAACGCCCGCCAGCTCGAACCGCTCCAGATCGCCATGTGCTCAGCGCGCAGCGTGCCGGCGCCGTCGAACTGACCACCGACGAACAGCTCCCCGTTCGGGAGTTCGGTCAGTGCAATCGCGGTATCGAGGCTCGCGACGCCCCGGATCCCGGTGCCTGGCACCGACCAGGCACCGCCGCTCCAGATGGCAACACCATCGTCGGTTGGTGAGCCGCCGACCGCGAGGTCGCCGTTCGCCAGCGGCAACAGCGACGACACGGGCAGCGACCATCGCGTCGGAAACGCGGACCACATCGTGCCGTCCCAGCGGGCGATCCGATTGGCGCCGACCGCGCCGGCCGTGGTGAAACTGCCACCGGCCACCAGGTCACCGTTCGGCAGGACCGCGAGCGCGTTGACCAGGTTGTTCACGCCGCCGCCAAGGTCACTCCACGAACTGCCATCCCATCGGGCGATGGAGTTCACCGACTGGCCGCCAACATCCGTGAACGACCCCGCCACGATCAGGTCGCCGTTCGGCATCTCCGCGAGACCTTGCACGAACGAGGCCCCCCCGGACCGCACGCCACCGCCCACTTCGGACCAGGCCGTCCCGTCCCAGCGGGCGATCCGACGCGCGACAACTCCACCGAAGGTCTGAAACGTCCCACCAGCGATCAGATCGCCGTTCGACAGCGTGAGCAACGCGTACACGGTCGGAGAGTTCTGACCGGTCGCCGGGCCGATCGGCGACCACGAACTGCCGTTCCAGCGCGCAATGCGGAACACGCGCTGACCGCCCGCGGACGTGAACGTGCCCGCGGCAACGAGGTCCCCGTTGGCCATTGTCGCCAATGCGTGAACGACGGAGATCCGATTCATCCCCGAACCCAGCGACGACCAGGTCCCGGTTGCCAGATCGTATGCAGCGATCTTCTGCGCGGCCACGTCGCCGACCGCGTGGAACGCGCCACCGACCACGAGGACGGGCGGCTGCGGCCCGGCGCCGTCGGGGTCCCACATGGTCGACGCGGCCACCCAGTCGGAAGCACCGGGTGCGACATCCGATGCCGGCCAGAGCGGGGTGCACTGACCGACGGCGCTGGCTACCAACCCCAGGGCGCTGAAGAAGACGGAGAGTTGGCGTTTCATGCGGTTCATCGGGTCTTCGGTCGGTCGCGTTCGTCGCTGCGGGACGAGGTGCCAGATCCGTCGCCGGATAACACAGAATCGCACACGACACCCGACTCGGTAACCAACCTGCGCGGCCTGGAGTGTGGCCGTCCGTAGCGCGTGCGCACGCAAGCGGTCGACCGCAAAGACGTCCGGCTCGCGGGCTACCGCCGCGGTGGCTCCAACGCCCCGAACGGGTCGTTGCCGGGTCGCTGCACCGCGTCGGGCCAGGCCATCACCGCTCGGTCCGACTTCACGAACTCGGGCGCCCCGACAACCACCACAACCGCCCGTACGCCGGCCGGCAACCCGGGCCCCGGTTCGTCGAGCACGTCGACACTCGCGGCGACGACGTGTCGCACCTCGCCCGCTGCGAGCATGCGCCAGGCTTCACGCAGGGCAGCGCCGCGGCGGTCGTCGTCGACGGAGATGCTCATGGTCGGGCCGTGTAGCTTGAAGCGCAGCGCGACCTCACCGAGGCTCGTGGTCGGAAGCGTGTAGGGGAAGATCGTCGCGGCGACGAGTTCGCCTGCGAGCGAAGCGGTGTATCGGCGATCGATCTCGAGGCAGCCGACGTGGGTCTCCGCGATCAGGGCCGCGTCGCGCAGTTCGTCGGGCGTGAGCACTTCGCCGAGGCCGGCCGCATGGGCGGCGAGCACGAGCGAACGTGAGATCCGATCGAGTCGCCGATAGGTCGTGTCACTGTGGCCAAAGACGGTTCGCAACGTGCGGCCATCGCCAGGAGCCGGGGATCCGAGCTCGGTCCATGATACGTCGATGCCGCCCGTTCCGCGCAGGTTCCGGCCATCGAGCACGCCGGCAGCGAGCACGCGCGGGGTCGAATCGTCTGATGTCATGGAACTCACAGCTCGAACACCGCCGCGGCCTGCACGCCCCCGAAACCACTCGCGACTTTGAGAACGCGACGCGCGCCGCTGAGCGCGCGCGGCTCGCGCTGCACGTCGAGCCGGGGGTCGACGCCGAGTTCTTCGAGCCCGACGTTGCCAGGAACGCTTTGGCGTTCGAGTGCCGCGATCGCGAGCAACGCCTCGATGGTGCCAGCGGCACCGAGCGTGTGCCCGGTCTGCGACTTCGTGCCGAACGCCGGTGGGGTGCGGCCACCAGCCGCGCCGAACAGGTTGCCGAGCCCGATCGCCTCCGTCTCGTCGTTCGCGCGCGTGCCGGTGCCGTGCAGGTGCAGCACATCGATGTCGTTCAGCTCGAGACCGGCGTGCGCGACGGCCCGCGCTGCCGCGAGCCCGACACCGCGCCCTTCGTAATCGGGACCGGTGACGTGGCAGCCGTCGTTCGCGCCACCGTAGCCGCGAAGGCGCACACCCTGCGACTGAGACCGATCGGCGGTGAGGACGATCGCACCTGCGCCGTCACCGAGCGAGACGCCCCGCCGGGATCGATCGAACGGGCGGCACACCTCGGGATCGAGCGCGTGCATGCCACCAAATCCGCGCAGGATGAACTCGTTGAGCACATCGACGCCGACGACGAGCGCATGTTCGAGTTCGCCGGCCGCGATCCGGCGCGCGGCCATCGCGAGTGCGACGAGACCAGATGCGCACGCCGCGGAAATCGCACTGTGGACCTTGGCGAGCTCGAGTCGGCGCGCAACGTCCTGCGCGAGGCGCAGCGGCGAACCGTAGCCGTCACCCGCCATCGTGATGCCCGCAAGATCGGCTTTGGTGCTCGCGAGGAAGAGCCCGATGTCATCGCTGTGGATGCCGGCGTCCGCAAGCGCCTCGCGACCGGCCACGGCACCCGCATGACCGATGAGTTCGGTCTCGGGAACGCTCGACCCGAACGCGGCAGCAGGGATCTCCCCCGCGACGCTCGTCGGCGCCGGGAAGCCGGCGGTGCGCTGCCGCGGCTGCAGAGCGGTGCGCCCCGCGAACACGCCGTCGACGAGTGCCGCGTGGCCGGCTCCGAACCCGCTGATCGCGCCCCGGCCCGCGATCCAGACCTCACGCTTCATCGACCGCCATCCTCCGGGAGCCCAGCCTTCGTGAGCACCGTCTCCGCATGCGTGTCGACGACGAGCTCGTAACCGAACCAACCGTTCTCGAGCCGCACGCGCGACGGCCCACGCCAATCGGGCTGCGCCCAGTCGTAGTGCACGACGATCGGCTCGGCGCGATCGTCCCGTTCGAACCGCCGCTCGACGAGTCGTCCGCCGGCCCAGCGCTCGATCACCCGCTCGCCGTCGACCCGCGCCGAAGCGACCCTCGCGGCCATGCCAGCGGGCACACCCGGCGGCAGCCACGAATAGAACGCGCGCTGCACGTCGAGCACGATGAAGCGCGCCGGGAAGGGCAACTCCATACTCGTGCGGTTCTCGACCGCGACCTCACCGTTCTGCAGCGTGATCACGAACCCGACCGAGCCCGTCGGTGAGAGCCCGAGCACCGTGAGCTTGTCACCCTGCTTCTGCAACGCCGCGTCGAAGCCGCGCTGCTGACCGTCGCCCCAATGCGCAGTGACGCGTTGCTGCCAGACAACGTCGAACGGCAAGCCATCCGGGCCACGCAGTTCACCCGGATAGTCCGATGCCGAGAAGGCCGGCCTCTCGGCGGACGAACACGCCGTCAAAGCCGGGAACACCAGAGCCAGGTTCAGAAGTGAGAAGGTTCTCATCACGGCGAAGTCTCGCCGCCAGCCTCACTCTGCGGCGGACGGGCGAGGGCGGCGCAAACCGTCGGCGCCAGGACGAGACACAGTAGCACTCCGACTCCCGAAGTCAGGCCAATGCTGCGCAGCGGCGGTTGCTCGGAAAGCGCGAGCAGCCCGAAGCCGAGAACGGTCGAGATCCCGGCCACCGCGACGGCAAGATGGGTCGCCGACAGTCGCCGTTCCTCGCGATGGTTCTCGGTCAGGAACACGCCGTAGTCGACCCCCATGCTCACGACCATCAGCAGCGCGACCAGTGACAGCATGTTGAGTTCGACGCCGCAGAGCGCGAGCAGCCCGAGGGTGCCGGCGGCAGCGGCCACGGCCGGCCCCCATGCCATGAGCGTCGGCCGCACGGCGCGATGCCGCAGCAACACGAGCCCGAGCACGCCCGCGAGACCGATCAGCCAGAGCTGCAGCATGCGCTCGCGATACGCACCGTAGGCGGTCGTGAGCGCGCCTTCGATCGCGACGAGACGACCGCCGGGAACGGTTTCGACCGCGGCCTGCAATGCCGCGGGATCGACGAGCCCGTGCAGGAAACTCACGAAGCCGACGCGATCATCGAGCGTGATGCGGAACGGCCGCGCCAACGGCTCGAGCGGCGTAGAGGCGAGATCACCGGGCACGAGCGGCGCTGGTGGCTCGGCAGCGAGCGCCGAACGAAACGGTTCGAACGCCTCGGCGACGAAACCTGCAGCCACGAACGCGTCGCGGGTCGCCGCCCAGAGGCCGGGCGTGTTCCGCACGACGTGATCGACGGCGCGCTGACGGGCCGCACTCGGCACGAGAGCACTCAGGCTGCGATAACTCGTGAGCTTGCCGCTCGCGACCGCCTCGTCGAGCACCCGCGCGACCTCGTCGTTGACCGCGAGCGCCGCCTCCTCGTCGGCTCCGAGCGCGACGACGAGGCGCCCCTGTTCGTAGCGCACGACACGGTCGCGCACCGCCGCGTCGGCGGCGAGAAGCTCGGGGTCGAGCCGGTTCAACGCCGCGATGTCGTCGTTCCAGCGCAACTGCGGCAACCCGATGCCCGCGATCGCGATCACCAACCCGAGCGGCAACCACAGCCAGCGGCGACGAGAGGCGCGGACCTCGAGCACGGCCCGCATGCCGGCGACGATCGCGCAGCCGACGCGAGTCGGTTTCGCAGAGCGCGCCGCGAGTCCGGGCAAGAAGACCCGTGTCGCAAGAACCGCGCCGAGGATGCCGAATACCGCGAAGACGGCGAGCTGGCGCAAGCCGGGGAACGCCGAGACCATCAAGGCGAGGAAGCCCGTGACCGTCGTCGCGGCACCGAGCACGAGCGGCGACCAGATGCCGCGCAGGGTGGCTCGCGGTCCGTTCGGGTCGGGCGCGAACGCGTGGTGGCAATGAAAGTGCACGGCGTAGTCGATCGTGACCCCGATCAGCGCGGCACCGAACGCCAGGGTGAGACCGTGCACGTGGCCGAACAGCCACTGACACGCGAGCGCGCCGGCGACGAATGCAGATCCGACCACGGGCAACACGAGCACCACGAGTCGCAGCGACCGGAAGACGACGAGCAGAAAGAACACGAGCCCGATCGTCGATCCGATCGAGACGCGCTGGATGTCGCCGCGGATCGCGCTTTCGGCGCGCACGGCAAACCGGTTCGTGCCGCTCATGCCGAGCGTCAACGTGCCATCGAACTCATCATCGACGCGAGCGAACGCCGCTTCGAGACCTGCGAGGAACGGCCGCTGCTTCGTACCATCCGAAGCCGGCGAATGGGTCGCGAGGAACATCACGGCCGCGCGCCCGTCCGCGGTGACGAAACGTCCCTCGGTGATCCCGAGCCCTTCGCCCCGCCCGGCCATCAGACGTTCGAAGAGGGTCGGCAGGATCAGCAGCGGGTCGCCGGGTGCAACCCGCGAGAGCAGACTCGACATCGGCGTGGCGAGCTTGCGCTTGAGCTCCGTTGCCGCATCCGCGAGTGCTGCCGGCGCCAGCCGTTCACGGGCACTCTCGGCGTCGACCGCCAGGAAGCCGAACCGTCGCGGTTCGTAGATCGCCCACAGGGCCTCTTCGAGACCGGACGGCGGCCCGGCGTCGAGAAACGCGAGCTCGGCGGCGACGCGCGGTTCTTCACGCAGCGCCGCCTCGAAGGATCGACTCGCGGCAACCGCGGTTGCGGTATCGGGTGCATCGACGAGCACCACCATCGTCCGACCGAGTTCGCCCGCCGCGATCTCGCGCGCGAGGTGGACCTCGTCGGCCGCCGCGCCGTCCGGCAGGAAGTGTGCGATGTCCGTGACGACGCGCAGGTCGATCACGAGCCACGCGATCGCCGCGCCCAGGATCAACGCACCGAGGGCGAGCGCGCGACGCTCCGGCACCATCAACCGTCCTTCGACTTGCGAGCCGGAGAGGGTGTCGCCGCCCGCTCGGCGGCGATCCCGAACAGCTTCTTGCGCTCCCCGGCATCGAAACGTCGCTTTGGATCGGCCTTCACGATCTTCGTCACCGTACGGTCCCCGCTCGGCTCGAGGAGAACGATCCGGGTCACCGCCTGTCCACGACCTTCGAGCGTCAAGCACTTCAGCATGCGCGTCAGCGGTTCTTTGCGTGGCGCCAGCGCGAGCGACCACGCCAGGCGATCGGTGGCACTCTTCGTGTAGCGGATCTCGTAGTGCTTCGTCAGCGCTTCGCGGTCGCCGCGAAACACACGCACGAGCGACGTCACGAACAGGCGCAAATGATCGCTCTTTCGCAGATCGACGACCTCGACGCCGTCGCGGCCGGCCATGCGGAGCTCGCGGGGCGTGATCGTGAGCCGCGACTTCTCCGGCGCCTCGACCACGCGAGCCATGTAGCCGGGCTGCAGGAAGTACAGTCGACCGCGACTCTTCAGCGGCACGGCCAACAACCCGAGATGTTTCTCTTCGGTGTAGCTCGCCTCGAGGCCCGGCATCGCGGCAAACGCAGCGAAGAGCGCCTTCGCGTCCGCGGGGCGCTCCGGCTGCGGTTTCGGCGTCGACCCGTTAGCCGTCTGCGCGGTCAGGCTCGTGAGCACGATCGCGCTCATCACGGTCGCGACCGTCAGGACTCGCCGCAGGCCGCGGCACGGGCAATCGCTCGAGGAACGCATCGGGTGTGGTTGGCAGTAGTTCGCCATCGGCATCGGTCACCGCGAGCACGGTCGTGCCGCGGGCGCTCCAGCGATCAGTGCGCGAATTGTAGATATCGTAGTTCACCCGGATCAAGGGCTCGACCGCGCCGAACCAGGCCGTAATCGTAACGGGGTCGGAATACATCAACGGCGCCATGTAGCGCACCTTGAGATCGACCACGTACATCCGGTGGCCGAGCGCGCGGATCTGGTGCACTTCGAGTTCGCGACTGGCGAACAGCTCGGTGCGGCCGAGTTCGAACCACTCGAGGTAGCGACCGTGCCACGCGACGTTGAGCGGATCGCATTGGTGGAACGCGACCTTGGTCTCGACGGTGATCGCGTGATCGGGACGGCGGGGTCGGGTCACTGCATGCTCCAATACATCACTGCTCGGCCCAGAACGGGTAGAAGTTGAACCAGTTGTGAGGCGCCTTCTTGCAGTATTCCTCGAGCCGCTGAGCGTAGCGCTGCACAGCGTCGCGCAAGGCACCTTCACGGTCCTTGCGCGGCAATTCGAGTCGCTCGGCGAACGGCTCGCAGTAGAGGTCGTAGCGCCCCGGTTCGTGGTAGAGCCCGAATACGAGGTAGACCGGGCAACGCAACAGCGACGCGAGCAGGAACGGTCCGGCGGGGAACGCCGCCTCCTTGCCAAAGAACTCGACCCGCGTGGTGCGCTCGTTGAGCCCCGTCCGATCGCCGAGGATCGCGACGAAGTCGCCGGCCTCGATCCGATCCTTGACGCTGGCCATGACGCCGACCGGGTCATCCCCGAGATGGATCACGCTCGCAGCCCGATGCGGATTCAGCTGCGAGAGCAGTTCGTTGATCATTCGCGCGTTCTCGAAGTAGCCGAGGATCCGAATCTGCAGCTCTTCTTCGTCGCCGCCGGCCCGCATCGCCTCGAAACTGCCGAGGTGCGCGCCGAGCAGCACGGCGCCCTTGCCCGTCGCGGCCTGCGCGAACAGGTTCTGATTACCCGTGCGCGTGAACTCGAGGCCGCGAACTCTATCGGTCACGAGGAACACGCGATCGAGCGTGACTTGCGCAAACGTCCGCACATGACGGTAGATCGCCCAGAAACCGGGCTTCTCACCAGTGACGCGCGTGAGCCACTCGCGCGACGCCCGCACGGCGCGCCGGTCGAACAACCGGTACCAGAGCGCGACGAGATTGACGAGCAGCCGCATTGGCCGACGCCCCACGACTCCCGCGAGCCAGAACGAGAAACGCGTGAGGCGGATCGCCCCACGTTCACGCTGCGTCAACCACTCCGCCGAAGTCACGCGCGCCCCCGCAGCTTGCGGAAGACCCAGCGGAAACTCGCACCCGCACAGATCCTCGTATGCAGCCAGCTGAATCGCACGTTGTCGAGGAACGGCTGGAAGTGCGAGACCCCACCTTCTTCTGGCGACAGGTAACGCACCTTCACCGGCAGGTTGATCGTGTCCGTGCCGGCGAGCACGAGCCGCACCGCAACCTCGATGTCGAAGTCCATGCGCGAGCCCATGCGTGGCAACCGCGCGACCGCAGCGAGCGGATAGACCCGAAAGCCCACCATCGCATCGCGGATCTTGCCGCGGCCGACTTCAACGTTGACCCAGAAGTCCGTGATCCGACGCGCGCCCTTGCGCAGCGCCGGCGCAGATTCGTCGTACTCCGGGTAGCCGATCACGAACACATCCGGTCGTTCTCGCGAGGCTTCGAGGAAGGCCGGGACTCGCGTGAGATCGTGCTGGCCGTCGGCGTCGACCTGCAACGCATGGCTGAAACCTAGTTCGCGCGCGCGCGCGAAGCCGGCCTGCACCGCCGCACCCTTGCCGCGATTCTTCGGCAGCCGTTCGACGTGCGCGAGCCCGTCGCGACCGACCGCCTCACAGATCTGCTGGCCTTCGGGCCCGCTGCCGTCATCGACGAGCACGACCTCGAGATCGTGCGAGCGCACGGTCTCGACGACGTCGCGCACGGTCCGCGGGTTGTCGAACGTCGGAACGATCGCACAGCAGCGCCACGGCGCGGCCATTCGACTTCCGGCCCGACTGATTCCGGATCCACGGCCGCAGCGAACCGCAGCTTGCCCGAGGTACAGCGCGTGTCGGCGCACCAGATCTCGAACGTGACCCGCTCACCCGTCGCGAAACCGCGCAGCTGCACGACGATCTCGTCACCGGGGGCAATCCGAGCGAGGAACTTGACCGCGTCGAGACGCTGCAGCGCGCCGATTCCCGGGTTCGCGGCCCGCACGCACGGCAGCACCAGTTCTTGCAGCTGCACGCCGCCCGCGAGCACGGGATAGGTCATGAAGTGCCCCGCGAAGAACGCGTAGTTGGCGGGGATCGACGTCCGGAACTGCTGCATGTCCGGATCGTCGCCGGATTCGGCACGCCACCGGAGTTCACGGGTGATCGCCCCGCCGTCCCGGCTTCGCCCCATGCTCGCACAGAAATCGCCGAACGCGATCCGGCCATTGGCGTCGCGCTGCACGACCGGAACCGTGCGCACGACGAGTTCGACGGCTTCGTCGAATGCCGCCGCCGCCGCCGCGCGCGCACTTAGCAGGCCCGATTCGGGACCGACGATCCCGACCAAGGCAACGGGCGAATCGCCGACACGCACGACACCGGCATCGTCGATCCCTTCGACCGCGAGCAACCGATCGACCGCGTCGATCGCAATGTCCGCGACGGGATCCGCCGCCAGCACCGCACCGACCGCGACACCGTGGTGTTCACGGATGGCGTGGGCAGCGGCTGCCGGCGGCTCGCCATGGCAACCGACGAAATCGAGAACCCCCAACGCTCCCGAGGGCAAACCTGCGAGGGCCCGGACCATGTGACCCGAGCACAGTGCAACCCGCGCGCCGAGATCGCGAGCCGCTTCCGTCAGCCGCTCCGGAGTGCGCTCGTCCCCGGAGCCCATGCGGAGTTCGAAAGCGCCTCCGGCGGCCATCGGCGCGAGGACACCGGCCAGCACCGCGAGTTCGAACATCGGCGAGAGCTCGTGCACGACAACCTGGTCCGCAGCGAGTTCCAGATCCTCGGCGAGCGCCAGCACCTCGTCACGCAACTGCTCGGCCGTGAACTCGCGAACGTGCACGCAACCATCGGCACCCGTGGTATGCGTCGCGAGCAGAACGCGGTCGGGATCGCCGACCCGGTTCTCGCCGCGCAATGCGTCGGTTGCCACGGAATCGCCGTCGCCAGCGGTCGCGAGCATCTCGGCGACGTCGATGCCACGCCGAATGCCCGTGTCGTGCAACAGCTCGACATGCTCCGGCAGCGCCATCACCGACGCGACGTGATCCCGCCGACTCGACTCCGGCAGCGCGACGCCATGACCGGCAAGCCATGACCCGAGCAACGCGGTCACGAACGCAGAGCGATCACGCCCGAAAGAGAACGTCACCATCGAGTCCGGTGTTGGCTCGGGCAACCGCGCCGCGAGAGCCGCCGCGTTTCGCCACAGCTCATCGGCGCCAAGGACACCGTCGGTGCCGCGACCGACGGTCCCGACCGCCTTGTCCCGCAGCAGCTCGAGCATCACGCCCTCCCGCCTTCGGAAGCCGGTGTCGACGGCACCTTGCCGCTCGTGGTCGACGGCGGGAATCGTCGTCGCCGCAGCAGCCACTCGCCACCGAGCAGGAGACCCACGAGACCGTAGGACAACAGACCGTTGTAGAACGCCCACCACGACAGCGGCGCAAACAACGCCAGCATCGCCGCCACCGTGCCGTTGACGAGGAAGAACGCGCACCAGATCCAGGTCCAAAGCCGACACCAGGCGCGCTGCTCCGCATCGAGTTCGGGCTCCTGCAGCCGTGCGAACCGTTCGATCATCGGCATGGCCCCAGCTCGCAACGTGACGCCGAACGCCCCTAGCACAACCGCGTTGATCGCCGCTGGCACCGCGAGCATGAGTCCGGCGCCGTCGAGGATCGCGGCCGCCAACAGCCCGACGACCGCAACCAGCGGCACGAACGCGAGCCCGCGCACGGCGGCGCGTCGACTCGAGCGCAATCGGACGACAGCGACGGGTAACACGAGCAGAAGGAGCATGAGGGCAAGCCAGCGGGGCGACGCCCAGCCTGGCTCAGCACGGCCAGAATCACCATCCGTACCACTGACGTCTTCGACCGCGGTCAACCCGAGCCAGACGAGGACCGGGTAGGCGACGAGCGCGAGTCCGGCGAGCCAGCGCAGCGCGCGCAACGCAATGGCTCCGTCAGGCCGGATCGGCGGCGGCCGCCTCGGCCTGCTTGTCCCGGATGAACTGCGCGAGCGACGCCACCGAGTAGTAGTACTCGCGGTTCTTCTCGTCGTTCTCCTTCGTGCGCACGCCGAAGTCCTTGTGGATCGCGAGCGCGAGTTCGAGCGCATCGATCGAGTCGAGTCCCAGACCCTCGCCGAACAGCGGGGCATCGGTCTCGATACTCGCGGGATCGACGTCCTCGAGAGCGAGGGTGTCGACGATGAGCTTCTTCAAACGGTCTTCGATCTGATCTGACATTCAGGCTCCTCGGCCGCCGGATCGTACGCGCGGTCACTGGGTGGCACAAGCTCACGGAGCCATGAGTGATAGCGTTCTTCGGCCAGTTGGCGCAGCCGCCGACTGTCGTGATCGACGACCGCGGGATCGTCGACCGCCAGCACGCCGAGCCCGAGCCGAGGCGTCGGATGCGCCGGGCGGAAGAGGGGCACTTCCTTGGAAAGGTAAACCGGCTCGCACCGAACCGTCAGCGACACGAGCGGCACCCGAGCCCGACACGCGACCTCGAACGCCAGCCGGCCGAAGCGTTGAAACCCGCCGGGCGGCGACCTCGTGCCCTCGGGGAAGATGATCGCGGGCATGCCCCATGCCAGCCGCCGGACGACCTCGTCCACGACGCGGCCCGTCGAGATCGGGTCGGCGCCCGGCCCTTCCACGTGGCCCGCCCCGACGAGCAGCGGGCCGATCATCCGCCGCCGGTAGAGCGCGGGTTTGACCACCGTCGTACCGGACCCGAGGACCGCGGTGATCGAGGTGATGTCCATGAGCGTCGGGTGGTTCGCGATCACGACGCAGGGCCCGCTCGGCAGGCCCGACAGCGGCTGCCGGTGGTCGAAACGCGTGATGCGCAGCCAGGTCAGCCAACGGTGCATCGAGCGGTAGGCGAACGCAGTCACGCGCTGCAGCCGCTGCGCCCGCCGCCGTTCGTCCTTCCGCCACAGGAAGCAGAGCACCGCAAACATGCCGTAAGCGAACGGCATCGACGCCGTGTAGAGCCCCACCGTGATCACGACATTGCACTGCCGGATCGCGCGCTTCAGCGCCCCGAAGCGGTCGTGTTGGCGGTCCTGCGGCATGGGGTTAGTATCGCGGCGCCCGGCATGACCGGAGCGACCTGACATCGACTCTAACCAGCGTATGGCCAACGAGCGCGAGAACTCCCCTTCCTACTTCGACGTCGTGATCTGTGGCGGCGGGCTATCGGGCCTGCTGCTCGCGCGACAACTCCGCCAGCAGGTGCCCGATGTGTCGGTCGCCGTGATCGAACGCACGACGCGCCCGCTCCCGGACGCCTGCCACAAGGTCGGCGAATCGTCCGTCGAACTGGGCTGCCAGTACATGGAGAGCCTCGGCCTCGGGCAGTACATGCTCGATCGCCAGCTCGTGAAGCTCGGGCTGCGATTCTTCCCGGGCGGCGGCAAGCAACCGCTGCACGAACGGACGGAGATCGGCCCGTGCGCCGAGCCGATCGTGAAGTCGTACCAGATGGATCGCGGACGCCTCGAGAACGACCTGCGCGACTTCAACGAAGCGGATGGCGTCGAGCTGATCGAGGGCTGCAAGGTCACGACGATCGAGTTGACGCAAAACCAGACCGACCCGGCCGCAACGCCAGGTGAACACCGGGTCGACTACGAGGGCGACACCAGCGGCTCACTGCGCGCACGGTGGGTCGTGGACGCCACGGGCCGCCAGGCTCTGCTGCGCAAGCGCATGAAGTCGACGCGCGGCTCGCCGCACACGGCCAACGCGAGCTGGTTCCGCATCGAGGGGCGCGTCGGCCCCAACGACATGGTCGATGCGAACCAGACGGAGTGGTACGACCGCCCCGAAGCCGCCGAACGTTGGCGTTCGACCAACCACTTCATGGGGCCGGGCTACTGGGCCTGGCTCATTCCGCTGTCGACGGGCATGACGAGCGTCGGTCTCGTGCTGCACGAAGAGCTGCACGACAAGCAGGTCGTGGCGGGTATCGACAACACGATGGCGTTCCTGCGCGAGCACGAACCACATCTCGCCAAGGCCATCGAAGGCCACGAGGTGAGGGATTTCCTCTGCCTGGGCAACTACAGCCACCAGGTCGCCCGCGCGTGGTCGCCCGATCGCTGGGCACTCGTCGGCGAAGCCGGCGCGTTCGTCGATCCGCTCTACAGCCCGGGCACGGACTACATCGCGTTCGCGAACATGTTCACGACCGAGTTGATCCGGCGGGATTTCGCGGGTGAGGAGTGGCACGCGCAATGCACGCACCTCAACTACCTCTACCGCGCCCTCGTGAGCGGCGCGATCGACCTGTTCCGCCAGTCGGCACCGGTCTACGGTCACCCATCGGCGATGGTGACGAAGGTCTATTGGGACAACCTGTCGTACTGGTCGTTCACGTGCCACCTGTCGCAGCAGGGCATCCATAAGCTGTCCCCCGACGACTACCAGCCCTACGGCGAGGTCGGCACGCGGCTCGCGGAACTCGGCAACTACATCCAGAACTGGCTGCGCCACTGGGCGCTACTCGCGCCCGAAGAGCAGGAGCCGCGCTTCTTCGGCGCCCCGCACTTCCCGTCGGTGCACATCGACGCGCACATGAAGGTTGGCGACAAGATGACCCTCGAGGAGACCCTCGAGTACATGCGGATGCGCCTCACGCAGATCGAACAGGCCGCGGTCGAGATCGTGCTGCGCACCCTCGTCAAGGTCGGGCCCGAGATCGGCAAGCAGCTCATCGAGGCGACGGACCTGCACAAGTGGAACCTCGAGATCCCGGCCGAACGCGTCGAGACCGAGATGCTGCGTGGCCAGGCCCGAAGGATGCGGATGAGCATCATGGCGCGCGACGCCGAGCGCTCGCTCGGGCGCATCGAACGCCACGAACGGGCGAACGAGGCGCTCGCCCTGCTGAACCAGTCGGCGACCGCGGCGTCGAGCGCCGCTTCGTGAGCGACGGAACCGGAGGCCGCCGCGACGCGGCCACTCCCGCCGCTGGCCGCGCGGCAGGTGCGAGCGATGTCCTGCTCGAGCAACTCGGCGGCAAGCACCGCGCTCAGGCGCTGTCGACGGCCGCCGCTCTCGGGATCGCCGACGAACTGGCCGACGGCGCCGTGCCGGCCACCGAACTCGCGACGCGCCTCGAATGCGATGCGGCGACGCTCACGAGTCTGCTGCGCCTGCTTGCCGGCCTCGGGTATCTCGAGGAGCCCAAGCCGGGCCGGTTCGCCGTGACCGAGCTGGGGCGAACGCTGCAGCGCGACGCACTCGGCCCCTTCGCGGAGTTCGTAGGGTGCGCGGAACAGTGGAACCCGTGGGCCGAGCTGCGCAACGCGATACGCGATCGCAGCCCGACCGCGCCAACGGCGTTCGAACGCAGCAACGGTCGGCCGCTCTATCAGTTCGTCGCGAGAGACCACGAAGCCGCCGCGCGCTACGACGCGGCGGTCGATGCGTTCACGCGCCACGAGGCCACGAACCTCCGCGACTGCCTCGACCTCGCGACGGCGCATCGCATCGTGGACGTCGGCGCCGGCCGCGGCACCTTGCTCTTCGAACTGCTCGACCAATGGCCGCAGGCACTCGGCGTCCTGTTCGACCTGCCACATGTGACCGCGGCGGCGCGGATCTCGGCTCCCGCGCATCTGCACGACCGCATCGAGTATGCGAGCGGTGACTTCTTCCATGAGGTGCCGACGGCCGGCGACTGCTACCTGCTCAAACACGTCCTGCACAACTGGGACGACGACCGTGCGATCGCGCTGCTGCGGCGCTGCGCCGACGCGATGGCCGGCGACGGGCAGATCGTCGTGATCGACGCGATCCTGGCACCGGACAGCCGCCCGGATCTGGCGCGCATGCTCGACCTCGAGATGCGGGTGCTCACCGGCGGCCGCGAACGTCGGAAGCCCGAGCTGCGACGCCTGCTCCAGGCCGCCGGTCTGACGCTCACGACGATCGAGCAGCTCACCGCGGCGAGCTGGGTGCTGACGGCGAAGAAGAAGGACTGATCGACTGCGCTGGGCCGCTCAGCTCGGCGGCTGCATACCGTGCACGAGCGTCAGCGTGGACGTTGCTACGAGTGCGCCTTCGACATCCTCGATCGAGGCCTCGAAGTGACTCAGACTCTCCGTACCGCGCACGCACCTGGCCTCGATCGTGAACTCCTCGCCGACGAGCAGCTGCGGCCGAAACACTTCCATCTGCCGGCAGGCGATCACCATGCCGACGCGAACGGCCTCGCCTTCGGCGTAGGCTTCCATCCCGAGACAGGCCGCGACCGTCTGCGCCATGTACTCGAGCGTCATCACGCTGTCGACCGCGCCGTCGCGCACGGCCAGCCCGTCCGGATGGACGACGAGTCGCGCCCGCGCGCGCCCGGGTTCGTACTCGACGACTTCTTCGAGCCCGAGCATGGGCGCCTGGTGCGGCACGAGCTCGGTGACCGCGGGGATCGCCTTCACGATGCCCCCCGATCACTGCCGCCGGCACCGGCCAACGGCTGCAACGCGACGTGGTAACCCCGCCCCTTGCCACGATCGAGGCGCAACCGACCGCTCGCGCCGCGCGCGATCGCATCGACGAGATCGAGCATGCCCGCCTGCGGGTTGCCGGTCAGCAGCGGATCCTGCTCACTCGGGGCGATCGTCGGCAGATCGGCAGCCGGCGCGAGATCCAGGTTCGCGAGGCCCGAACCGTCTTGGCCAGTCGCGGGCGCCAACGCCACGGCCGCAGCGATCATGTCCCAGTTGGTATCGCCCTCGGCCATGAGACTGCGCGGCGACGCCTCGTCGGCACAGACGACGACCACGGGGCCACCCGACGCGGCGACGAGGCCAGCGCCTTCGAGCAACACCGCGAACGGCGTGTCGTGATCGGCCGCGAGCGACGTCGTGAAGCCGACGTTCTTCTTCGAGATCGAGATCATCCCGCTCGCGGCGTTGTGCACGCTGACGGTGAACGCCGCAGGTGACATCTCTTCCCGCGTGCGCCACATCGAGTCGAGCAAGCCGATCATCGTCGACGCCTCGCCGATCGCCGACCCGACGATCACCGGTGTCGTCACGGGATCGAGCCCCGCACCGACGAACGCCTCTTCGACCGCATCGCCCATCGCGCGGCCGAGCCCACTCACGCGGCGGCGGTTGCGGCGATCGAACGCGAGCCCGACGGGCTTGAGCTCTTCGTCCGAGCGCTCGCCCGCCGCCCGTGCCGCCGCCGATGCGAAGCGCGGGGTCCACAGTCCGACACCGACGATCGTGGCAGCGCCGAGTCCGTCGCCAGGTGTGTTCAGATCGCTGCCACTCATGGCGCCCCCACGATGAGACTCACGTTGTTCCCCCCGAACGCGAACGAGTTGCTCACGACGCGCCGGAACTCACCGCGCTGCACCTCGGGGCGAACCGAAACTTCGATCTCGGGATCGACGGGGTCCACCCCGAGCGCGGGCGGGATCCAGCCTTCCTCGACGGCCAACGCGGCGAACGCAAACTCGATCGCCGCCGCAGCCCCGAGCGTGTGACCGGTGAACGCCTTGGTCGAGACGACGGGCACTTCGCGCCCCAGCACAGCCGCAATCGCCTTGGCCTCGGCGATGTCGTTGAGCGCAGTGCCCGTGCCGTGCGCGTTGACGTGATCGACGTCGCCAGGCTCGAGCCCGGCCTGCACCAACGCGGCAGTCATCGCGGCGCGCGCCCCGGCGCCTTCGGGATGCGGGGCGCTGATGTGGTAGGCGTCGGAGGTCTCCCCGACGGCCTCGAGCAGCACGCGCGCGTCACCGTCACGTTCGACCAGCGCAAACGCACCGCCCTCGCCAATGTTGATACCGTTGCGTTCGGCGCTGAACGGCCGGCAGACGCCGGAATCCAGGGCCTGCAGCGATTGGAAGCCCTGCAACGTCATCGAGCAGAGAGTATCGACACCGCCAACGATCGCCGCGTCGATGACCCCGGCCGCGATGAGCCGCTGTGCCGTCGCGAACGACTTGCCACTCGACGTGCACGCGGTGGAAATCATCCACGACGGTCCATCGACGCCCGCAAGCGCGCGCACGACGTAGAGCGACGCGCCGAACGTGTGCTGCCGGTGGAAGTCGTAGCCACCGGGGAACGTGCCGTGCTCGACCATCTCGCGATACGCGACCTCGGTGGTCTCGGCACCCGCGGTGCTCGTACCCAGGATCACACCGATGCGCTCGGGGCGCCAGCGTTCGCGCGCCCTGGCCAGCGGCTCCGCGAGATCGGCGGTCAGCACCGCGGCCATGCGCGACAGCCGGGTCGACCACGGCTGCAGTTCGTCTCCCAATTCGGGCAATTCGAACGGCAACCCACCGACCGCAGTCTCGAACTCGAT
Organism: bacterium; assembly: GCA_024743115.1. GTDB lineage: Bacteria > Planctomycetota > UBA1135 > UBA1135 > UBA2386 > JAGQRA01. The sequence goes on from JANSXC010000013.1 coordinate 69,503, forward strand.
CGGCACGGGCGACGGCCCGAGACCCGTCCGCCCGGCGGCGAGCCCCGCGAGATGCTGCTCACGGCCGCGACCGAGCGCACTGATCAGGCTGTAGCCCGTGACCGCTAGTGGGCGCACGACAGGCCCCCTGGAGAAGACTTCATCATTTCGCGATCGCGGCCATCCCGACAGCCATCAGGCGCGCACCGATCGTTCACGGCGCCGCGCCCGCAGCAACATGTCCTGGAAGTCGTTCCCGGTGCGCCAGACGTCACCCGCGAGCACGCTCATCACACCACTCTTGATCGCCGTGTCGGGGTTGTCGCCGAGGAACATCGTCTCGGCAAACCGCGAGTTGTAGAACCGTTCGATGAGCCCGGCGAACGTCGCGTAGGCTCGGTCCATCTCGCGTTGATGATCCGCGAGCAGGTCGGCCTCGTCTTCGCGATCCGCCTCGAGCGCATCCCCCACGAGGTCCGCGACACTCATCGCGCTCCGCAGGGCGAGCGTGACACCCGAGGAGAACACGGGATCCAGGAAACACGCCGCATCCCCAGCGGTCGCGTAGCGCACGCCACTGGGCGCCGTGTTGCGATAGCTGAAGTTGCCCGCGACGCGCGTCTCTAGTCGGGTCGCACCCGCGGTCAGTCGCTGACACAGCGGTCCGCTGAGCAGGCCGTCGTCGAGTTCCTGCGGCGTGATCTTGCCCTTGCTGACCATGCCGACACTGAGACGATGACCCGGCAACGGGATGATCCAGCCCCAGCCCTCGGCTCGCATCATGATGCGGATGTCGAAGTCCGGGCCGAGTTCGTCGAAGGCGGCCGGCGACAGCCCTTCGAAATGGGTGAACGCCGCCGAATGCCCGAACTGATCGTAATGCGACACCGCCTCCGCGCGCCGCGCGAGCAGGCGCGACTGGCCCGAGGCGTCGATCAGGTAACGGCCCTCGTGCTTGCCCTCGCGCGTCTGAACCTCAACGCGGTTGGTGCGGGCCACCGCGTCGACGACCGTCTGACCGTGACGTACATCGGCGCCGAGTTCGCGCGCGCGGTCGCGCAGCAGCGTGTCGAACTTCGCGCGCTCGACGTGCCACGCACTCGGCGGCGAACCGGGGAGCGCTTCGGAGAACGCGAACACGCTCTCGCGCCCGGTCGCCTCGCAGACGAAGCGCGCGCCGCGCTTGTAGACGGAAGTGCCGGGCATCGATTCGATCCCGAGCCGCGCCAGCACGGGCTGGACCGCCGGCAACAACGACTCACCGATCTTGAACCGCGGGAACTCGTCCTTCTCGAGTACGAGGACATCGAGCCCGCGCTCGGCCAGCAACGCGGCAGCCGTCGCGCCCGCAGGGCCGGCGCCGATGACGATCACATCGTGGCTCATCCGAACCCTCCGTCGATGCCGATCGTCTGCCCGGTGATGTAGGCCGCCTCCTCGGACGCCAGGAACCCGACGAGCGCCGCGACCTCGGCGGGCTGACCGACACGCTGCATCGGAATCTGCTTGGTCACGAAGTCCGGCACTCCGGCGATCATATCGGTCGCGATCAAACCCGGAGCGACCGCGTTGACAGTGATCTTGCGCTTGGCGAGTTCCATCGCGAGCGCGCGCGTCGCACCGAGGATCCCGGCCTTGGCCGCCGCGTAGTTGACCTGCCCGCGATTGCCGCGCGTCGCCGAGATCGAGGACATGTTGACGATGCGGCCCCACTTCTGCTGAACCATCTGCATGACCAGCGGCCGCGTGACGTGGAAGAAGCCATCGAGCGAGGTGCGCAGAACGCCTTCCCAGTCCTCCTGGCCCATCATCGGGAACGCGTTGTCGCGCACGATGCCCGCGTTATTGACGAGAACACCGATCGGACGCTCGTCGGTGAGCAGCTCCTCGATCGCCGCGGTCGTCGCTTCGGCATCGGAGACGTCGAACTGTCGCGCGCTCGCCTCACCGCCCGCGCTCACGATCGACTCCACGACGGCCTGCGCGCCGGCCTCGTCGCGGTTGAAGTTCACGAGAACCGGATGCCCCATGGCCCCGAGCCGCCGCGCGATCGCAGCCCCGATGCCCTTGCTCGCGCCCGTCACGAGAGCTCGCGTATTGCGCGCCCGCTCGCTGATGGCCACCGCCATCACCGCACCTCCAGAACGCGACCATCGCGGTCGAAACGGACATGGAACGTATTGTCGGGTGCCGTCGTGTCCGCGGTCTTCCAGTACTTCCACGCAGTCTGCTCGAGCGACACCGTGCCGGTCTGCGGCGGCGGGCCGATGGCGGCGAGCACCGCCTTCCGCGTCATGCCGGGCAACACCTGACCGACCCGGATCGCGTAGCGCACACCCGGCTCGTACCCGGACAGATCGACCGGGTCCCGACCGAGCACCTGCAGGAACGCATCGAGCAACCGACCGCCGGTCTGGCGGGACGCGTTCTCGATGACGAGATCGCGACCGTCCTTGGTTCGGAGCAGGAGACGATCCGAGCCACTCTCGCGCAGTTCGACCTCGGTATTGATCGGCACGAGCGCGCCATTGCGGAAGTTCGTCGTGCGGTGGACGCCGTCGACCGTGGCGAGGGTGTACTGGAGAAAGTAGTGGCCGAGAACGATCTCCGGCCGGGTCGCTTCACAGCCGCTGACAGCCGACAGGCCGACGCCGAGGACGGCAGCGGCGGCGCAGCGACGAACGAAGGAACGACCCATGGCAAGTCACGCTACGGCGCGAGCCCGGACGATCAAGGCCGGCCGGGCCGCCCCTCGCCAACCTCGTCGACACCCGCGGGCTCCTTGCCAGACCCGGTATCGGTTGCCAGCCGAGCCTCGTGCAGCACACCCTGACGCTGCCGATCGAGCTCGAGCCGGAGCACGTCCGGCCGCGCGTAGTGCCCTGCGGGATCGAAGTTGAGGCGCTCGCGCCGCACGAACGCGGCGTCGAGTTCGGCGACGATCAAACGTTCTTCACCGGTGGCCGGTTCGACGACGAACGCCCCGTCGGGGCCGGCGATGCAGGAGCCACCATCAGCCGGCACCGCGGGCAGGGCCGCGCGGAGCTCCGCCGCGTAGGGCACGTGATCGGGCACGTCGTCGCGTCGCATCAGCCCCGCCGCCGCCACCGAATAGCCGCGCGCCTCCCGCGCCAGGAACGGCGCGGTCGGTCGCGTGTTGCGCTCGTTCCCCGGCCACAGCGCGACGTGCAGCGACTCGCCATCCGCGTGCAGCGCGGCCCGTGGCAGCGTCATCCAGTTTTCCCAGCAGAGCAGTCCGCCGAGCCGGAACGGGCCGACATCGTGGCACCGCAGACCGTGACCGTCACCCGGCGCCCAGACGAGCCGCTCTTCGTGCGTCGGCACGAGCTTGCGATGCACGGGCGCGAGTTCGCCGTCACTCCGAATCACGATCAACGCGCAGTAGAGCGAGTGCCGACCGCGATCGGCCGCGCGCTCCATGCAACCGAGCACGATCGTGAGCGCGTGCTCGCGCGCCAGAGTCCGCAGGTCGGCGAGATGATGCTGCGGATCGACGCCCTGATCGAGGTAGTGCGCGAACAGCTCCTTGTGCCATTCATCCTCGAAGCGGGCCGCGCCGGTGTGCTCGAGCCAGAACGGATAGCCCGGCACGAGCGCTTCGCCGAAGACGCAGAGCTCTGCGCCCGCGGCCGCCGCGCGGCGCGCATGATCGAGGGCTTTCGCGAGCGTGCGATCGCGGTCGAGCCAGACCGGGGCGATCTGGGCGATGGCGATAGTCAACTGCGCCGGGTCAGTCACCTGAGTGACAATATCCCGTAACCCGCGCGGGCGCGCGGTCCGAACGGCGGCGGGGCCGGAAGCGTCAGTAGGACGGCCGCGCGGGCACTGCAGTACTGCTCTTCTGCATCACGAGCAGCGCACGTTCGGCCGCGGGCAAGCCCTGCTCGGCCGCCAACGCGAACAGCCGTTCGGCCTCTTCGCGATTCGGCGTCATGCCGTGACCGCGCAGGTTGACGAGCGCGAGCGTGTGCTGCGCTATGGGCAGCTCCTGCGCCGCCGCCTGCTCGAGCCAGTGCCGCGCTTCGTCGCTGTCCTGGGCGACACCGCGCCCGACGAGATGCATCCAGCCGACGTGATGCTGCGCCTGCGCAAGACCCTGCTTCGCCGCCGCGAGAAACCAGGTCGCCGCCATGCTCTCGTCGCGGAGCACGCCCCTGCCGCGGAACAGCAGGAGCCCGAGACGATACTGCGCCGCCGCATCACCCTGATCGGCGGCTTCCCGGTAGAGCTTCGCAGCCCGCTGCGGGTTCGGCTCGATCCCGAGACCTTCTTCGTAGATCGCCCCGAGAATGCGCTGCGCCTTGCTGTCGCCGCTCTCTGCCGCGCGCGCGAGCCAGACGCGGGCGAGTTCGAGGTTCTGCTCCACGGCCTGGCCGAAGAGGAACATCACCCCGCGATTGCATTGGGCCTGGGAAAACCCCTGGTCCGCCGCGACCCCGAACCAGTGCGCGGCGCGCTCGTGCGACCGTTCGCAACCCTGGCCGTTGTAATAGAGCAACCCGAGATTGTTCTGCGCCGCCGCATGACCCTGGTCGGCCGCCTGCTGATAGAGCTCGAACGCCCGTTGGAAATCCTGTTCGACGCCCTGGCCCTCGTCGTAGGCGAGCGCGAGCAGATACTGCGCATCGGCGTCGCCACGCTTCGCTTCGGGCTTCAGCGTCGCCACCGCCGCAGCCTGGTCACCGCGCTGACCCGCCAACCAGGCGCGCTCGGTCGACGTAGTACATGCGGCACAGAACAGGAGGCAGATCCCCACCCCCCGAGCGGTTCGAAAGCTCGGCATCATGGGGTCGGTATCGGCGACCCCACGCGCCGCCCTTGAACAAGGTCCCGTCAAGACGCCCGAGTCGCGCCCCGACGGCGGCCCCGAGTCCGCTCAGCTGCCGCCGCCCTCGGCGTAGCGCTCGACCTTCTCGAGCCATTCGCGGACGTTGTCGCGCGGCTTCAGGAGCTGCGCGCGGCGCAGGAGCGGCAGCGCCTCGGCGTAACGCCCCTCGCGCACCAGCAGCTGGGCGTGACGGACCTTGGCGTCGGCTTCGAAGTCCGGGACGTTCGCCGCGTTCTCGTAGTAGAGAATCGCGCGGTCGACGTCACCCTTCCGACCATAGTGCTGCGCCAGCAGGATCAGCGCCTCGCCGTCGAGCGGATCGAGCGTCACGATCTCTTCGAGGATCTTGGCCTGGTCGTCGCTCGCCCCTTCGGTCATCGCGATGCGGGCGCGCAGCTTGAGAAGATCCTTCTTGTCCTCGCCGGCAATCAGCGCGGCGAAGCGCGACTCGACGACCTCGAGCAGACGCTTACCCTGATCCATCGCGTTGCGCGAGATCAGGACCTTGGCGTTGCGGATGATGTTGGCGACCTTGGGATCACGATCCTTGTCGAGCGCGCGGGTGTAGGCCCCGACCGCGAGCTCGTACATCCCGTCGTTGACGTAGATGTCACCGAGCGTGTTGAGGCTCTCCGGCGTCGACTGGCCGAGCTCGTCGACGATCTCGAAGTTCTCCGCCGCCTTCTGGGTGTCCTCCATGCCGAGGAACGCATTGGCCTGAAGCAGCCAGAGCTGGCCATCGTGGGAGTTGTTCTTCAGCAGCGAATCGAGCAGAGAGGCGACGGCACCGAACCGCTTCTGCTTGAACAAGCTCTTCGCGAGGCCGATGCGCCAGTCGGCTGACGCCGGATCGAACAGCGAAGCCATCCGATACGCCGACTCGGCCGCGACGTGATCCTCGATCATCGAGTAGCTGTAGCCCAGCAGGCCGTAGGTCACGGCATCGCTCTTGCCGTACTGCAGCACGTGTGCGAACGCATCCGCGGCACTCGCGAAGTCGCCGAGCCGAACGTGGCAGATGCCGAGGTTCTTCCAGGCACGCGGGAACTTCTGATGCTTCTTGATCGCATCGTCGTAGGCGTCCGCGGCCTCACCGAACTTCTCGCTCTCGAAGTGCACGTTGCCGAGCGTGAACTCGAACATCGCGGTCGACGTGGCCCCGACGAGCGTCTGCAGCTGCTCACGCGCCCACTCGAGCCGCTTGTCGGCGATCGCGCCGAGGATCTCCTGCATCGCCTCCCGCTCTTCCTGGGTGATCGCAGGCTCGATCTCGGTATCGGGCAGATAGCTCTCGGCGAACGCCCTGCGGAACTCGATGTCGCCCCAGATCTCGAGCCGATCCTGATCGGATGGCGCCTGGACCGGTCGAGGGTCCTGAGGTTCAGGTTCCTGCGGCGCGCCCTCGACGGGTGTGGCTTCGGCAACCTTCGAAACCCGACCGACCTCGACACTCGCGCCGTCGGTCAGCCGCACCGAGCCGCTCGAGAGCGCCGAGCAACCGGCGAGCCCGAGCAGCAGAACAGTGGAATACGGGAGTCGGATGTTCATCGTGCTCTACTTGAATCGGAGTGGCAGCTTCATGCGGAAGCGGACGGGTTCGTTGTTGCGCTTGCCCGCCTCGAAACGCCATTGGCGGATGGCCGTCAGTGCGGACCGCTCGAACGCGGGGTCACTCGAACGCAAAACGCTCGGGTCCTCGACGCGACCGTCGACCGTCACCCAGAACGCCAGCGTCACCGTCGCCGGCGCCTTGCGACGCAGCGCCGGGGTCAACACGGGCGGCGTCTGGTAGACGACCTTGGGCTTCTGGTCGAGATCGAGATCCGAGAACAGGTCTTCGCCGGCACCGCCGCCACTGCCGACCAGGTTGTCCATGTTGATGCCGAAGTCACCGGCGAGGTACCCGCCGCCGAGACCCGGATTGAGCGCGAGCTCGAGCTGCGAGAGATCTAGCGGCGCCATCTGCTCCTTGAGCTCCGGCGGCTTCTCCTCGGGCTCGGGTTCGGGCTCGGGCTCGGGCGGCGGCGGCTCGGGCGGCGGCGGTAGATACGTGTCGACGTCCGTGAGCGACACGGTGTCGTCCTCCGCAGCCGTGATCGCCTTGAGCAGCGGCAGAACGAGGAAACACATCAACGTCAGCCACGACGAGCCGAACACGACCAGGAACCGGTAACGCCAGGGCGCCTTGGTCTTCCCGGTGTTCACACTCAGCTCCTGCGCGGATCCGCCGCGATGCTGATCTTCTCGGCGCCGCCGAGCTTGGCCTCGTCGATGACACGAACCAGGATGCCGGCCGGCGCCTGAGCATCGGCCTGGATAATCACCGGCACCTTCTCCTTCTGGATCTCACGCTTTACGAGCGGCCGCACGCCAGCGACCGAAATCGGGCGCTCGGCGTGGATCACTTCGCCCCCGGCGGTCACCGCGAGGAAGATGCTGGTCTTCTCGAGGTTGCTCGCGGATGCGGCTTCGGGCTTGTCGACCTCGACGCCGGTTTCCTCGACGAACGTCGTCGTCACGATGAAGAAGATCAGCAGGATGAAGACGCAGTCGATCATCGGCGAGATGTCGATCGTGGTCTCGGTGTCTTCTTCGGCGGCGTGGCGGAATCGGGACATGGCTTGGCTCCTCGGGAGTCTTCGGTCCGGTCAGGCGGCCGCGTGCTGACGCAGGCGCCGATAGAGTTTCTGGGTGCAGACGGTCTCGAGATGGGCGAGGAACGCCCGGTACTCGTCGAACTTGCGCTGCAGGTGGAAGCGGAAGAACAAACCCGGAATCGCGATGACGAGCCCGGTCTCGGTGGTGATGAGGGCAGCTGAGATACCCTTGGCAACCATGCCCATGGTTTGATCGCCGCCGCCGCCCGTCGCGAGCGCATCGAAGGTCTGGAGCATGCCGGTCACCGTGCCGAGCAGCCCCAGCAACGGCGCCGCGGCGACGCAGACCTTCATGACGCGGAGGTCGCGCTGGAACGGCGCGAGTTCCGCCGATCGGATCTCGGCGAACGCGGTCGCCTGTTCCTTGACCGAAGCGGCGCCCGTGACGTTGTCGAGCAACCAGCCGATCGGCCCCTCGCGCCGATCCGGCAGATCGATCCAGCGGCGCCACAGCCCTTCGGGCACGTCGCGGTAACGCTTCCCGCTCAGCCGCAGGTGGATGTGGATGCCGAGCGCAAACGTGATGAACGCGAGGCTCGCGAGCGGCGGCATACACCAACCGCCATCGTTCCAGATCGTGGCCGTCTCGACCCAGATCGCCGCCAGCGTCTCGAGAATGAAGTCCATGACGCTCTAAGCGGGGTGGGACGCCTGGTCCTTGCCGTTCTGCGTAGCCAGCATCTCGGTAACGAGTTCTCGCACGCGATCGATGGGCACCATGTCCTGACCGGGGCCATTGCCGGCACCGGCAAGTTCCCGACCGTGCCCGAGCCCATCGACCACGAGCAGCTTCTGGCCGAGTCGGTTGACGAACGCGACCGCCGCCTTCTCCATGCGATCGACGATGCCTTTGGCCTTGCGCGACAGGAACGCGTGCAGGAGCAGCGACGGGATCGCGACATAGAGCCCGGTCTCCGTGGTGATCAGCGCCTCGGAGATACCGCTCGACAGCGCCTTGGCGTTGCCCGAACCGACGACCGTCATGAGACCGAACGTCTTCATGATGCCGGTCACGGTACCGAGCAGGCCGAGCAGCGGCGCTGACGCCGCCGTGATCGCGATGAACGGCAACATGCGCTGCAGCTTGAGTCGCATCGACAACGTGTGCTCGTACATCACTTCCTCGACGAGCTCGCGCGGGTCGTCCATGTGTTCGACGCCGTCGCGCAGCATGCGGCCGATGGGCCCCGGGACCGAGGTCGCCTCTTCGCGCGCCCCAGCCTGGTCGTTGGCGCTGACACTCTGCATGAGTTCGTTGAGGCGCCGATTCGACGGCATCCGGACCATCATCAGGCCGATCCACTTCCAGAGCGCGACGAGCAGCGCCGCCCCCGCGAGCACGAACATCGGATACATGACCACGCCGCCCTTCTGGAGGTGCTCCCAGTAGGTCTCCTGGAGCGCTGCGACCTGCGCGGCCTCGCCGAGACTCGGATCGACCGGCAGATCGCCAACTCCGGCTGTCACGAGGTTCTTGGTGGCCTCCGCGAGTTCGGGCGCCGGCAGCTCGGCGATCGACGGCTGGTTCGAATCGTCGCGATCTTCGATCGTGCCAACGGCGCGACCGCTCTGCGACAGGAACACCGCGGCCGGCCCGACGAGCACGAACTTACCGTCCGTGACGAGCCCGTCAGACGCGACCGCCTGGCCCTCGAACGTCGTGCCGCCGACTGCGTCCTCGAGGCGATCGAGCGCCGCACCCAGGACCGCGACCTGCGCCGCGGCGACATCCTCGGCCGGCAAACCCGTGTTCTCCATCGCGAGGCGCGCGGACTTGATCGTCTCGGCATAGCGCCCACGCTCTGCTATATGGATGCGCGACTCGAAGTTGCGCATGTAGTCACTGAGCAGGTTGCGAACGCTCGTCGCGTCCTGCTCGAGCCACTTGATCGTGTCCTCGAGGTTCGTCAGCGACAGCGCGCGCGTCTCGAGCATGCGCGAGCGCTCCTGAAACTCGCGACGCGCGTCGATCAGCTCGTCGCGGCGCTGGCGCAGCGTGGGCATCAGGTCGAGCTTCTCCCTGGTGACCTGCTCCCGGACCTTGCGCAGCTCTTCGAGCGCTTCTTCGTACTTCTTCTCGAACGCCGACGTGGCGTTCTCAATCGCGCTGGGCTCCTGCAGGCGCTCGCCCTGACCCTGGGCCAGGGCGAACGCCGGCGCCGCCAACACGGCGAGTCCGAGAGCGGAGCGCGTGAGGAGATTCTGGAATCGAAAGTTCATGGCCTTGCTCCTCACAGGACGCGGACCGGCAGGCCCACGAACTTGGCGGTCTTCTTCTTCTGGTAGATCTCGATCGCCTCGCGAATCTTCGCAGCGGCCTCGTTGGCCGGCTGCCAGACCCACTCCTTGGAGTTCGCGCTCCCCACGCCCGCGAACTTGTTGTCGGGCGATACGTAATAGCCCTGACCGATCCCGAGGTAGAGCACCGTGACCTCCGCCCTCCGGCCATCCTCGAGCTCGAGCAGCTCGGGCTCGATCGTGATCACATGATTCCACTTGTCGACCTCCTGCAGGATGGCGGCGACGTTGCCGAAGCGGATCGCGAGGCTCGGGTTCGCCTTCTCGGGATCCAGCGTGATGCGCTGCGACATGAGCTTGACGTGGCGCCGCAGCGGCTCGGGCAGCCGCGGCAGCAGGTCCAGGACACGCTTCTCCAGCTTGCTGACCGGGTCGACGAGCGACTTGGCCGCGCCCTCGAGTCGATCGCGCTGCTTCGTGAGTTCGTCGTTCTTGCGGTCGGTGGCGGTGATGTTCTCGTCCGCCTTCGCCGTCTTCTCCTTGAACGACTTCGTCTCACGCGCGGCCATCGCGATCTGATCCTTGACGATCTCGCGACCCAGCTGCCAGTTCTCGCGCTCCTTCGTGATGATGTTCCAGGTCTCTGCGCGCTTGCGGATCAGCGCCCGGGCGTTGGCTACTTCGGAGCCCCCGGAGCCGTTGCCGGGACGGGAGCTGGAACCGGCGTCGCCCTGCGCGGCGAGCATCGCCGACAGACAGACGGCACTGGCTGCCATTCGCAGCGAGCGAGTCGTGAAGCGACTCGGAGAGGTCGGTTTCTTGAAAAGTGTCATGGCACGAATCAGGCAGTCAGGAGTTCAGAAGCGGTACTCGCCGGTGATGCTGAAGGAGAAGTCGATACCGAGAGTCCGGTTGGTCTTGGTGATGTCGGGACCGATCGCGTCCGACCGGTAGACGGTGCGCTGGTCGGGGTTCGTCAGGTTGCCCGCGCCAAAGCGCAACCGTGTCGTGTCGCTCAGGCGCTGCGAGAGCGTGACGTTGAGCCGGTCGTTCTCGACGAGGTAGACACTCGGAATGAAGAAGCGCGACTCGGAGACGCCGGCACCCTCCACGAGCGTGTCGCCCTGCACGGTGTAGAACACACCGAGCTGCGTCCCCGTGGCAGCGATGTCGTAGGTCAGGAAGAAGTTGTAGAGATGCGACGGCGCGTTCGTCATCTCGCGCGAATCCTGCGGAACGTTCACCAGCGGGTTCGAGAAGTTCATGATCTCCTCGTCGGAGATCTTCACGACCGAATCGATGTACGTGGCGTTGGCGCCGACCTCGAGACCCTCGAGCGCGTTCCAGAAGTGACCCAGCGCCTGCCGGGTCTCGAGCTCGTAGCCCTCGATCTCACCTTTGGGGTAGTTGAGGGGTGCTGTGTAGTCGAACGCGCCCGCGACGCGCTGGACGTACTCGATCGGGTTGGTGATGTCCTTGCGGAAGTACGACGCCGAGAACAGTCCACCCTGGTAGGGCGTGTAATCGATGCGCAGGTCGTAGTTCTTGACGTCGCTCTGCACGAGGTCGGGGTTGCCGATGAAGATCGGACCACCGAGGAACTCCTGCTGGAGGATCGGCGACAGCTCCTTGAACGTCTGCCGCGCGATCGTTTCTGCATAGGACGCACGCAGCGTGAGCCCCTCGACCGGCCGGGCAACCAGACCGATCGAGGGCAGCACGGCATCCTTCTGGAACGACGCGTCCCCTTCCGTGCCCTCGAGCGGTGCCTGGTTGCCGCCGTTCGGCGGAAACCACGTCGCCTCGGACTCAGCATCGTTGCGGATGTTGATCGTCGTGTTCTCGAACCGCACGCCGCCGATGAGGTTCACAAACGGCGCGACCGGCAGATCCATCATCAGGTACGACGCCGCGAGCCGCTGCTTGCCGACGTAATCGATGTCGGTCTCGGCCTCGGTGATCGGGTGGTTCTCGTACGGGAACGTGACGCTCCACGGCACTTCCCACGGACCGTTGAAGATCTCGTTGTCCTGGAAGTTGGAGAACGTGTCCTGGTTGAACTCGCGCTCCGTCTCGTCGTAGAAACCGCCGACCTTGAGGTAGCCCTTCTCGCCGCCCCAGAGCTCGAACGGCAGCTTGACACCGAACTGGGCCTGTTCGCTGTCCTCGGCGATGTTCGTGTAGATCCGCTGCAGCGCGCCGAGTGTGAAGTTCACGGCCGGCTTGAACGGGCTGTAGCGCGGCTCGGCCACCTGCTGGCCCATGAACGTGATGCCTGGGATCCAGAGCGAACCGAACTGCCGCTTGTCGGGCTTACGCGAGCTCGCCTTGCTCTTGGCGAGCGTCCACTCGAACTCGGGCGCGAACGAGCGCCGGGCTTCGAAGCGGTGACGACCCGCGAGCTGCAGGGTCTGCGTGGCGCGCTCGGTGTACTCGAGCGTCTGCAGCCGCAGCCACGGCGCCTCACCACTCTCGGCAAAGCCCGGCGAGAACAGGTTGGTCGGGTCGTAGCCGGGGTGGAAGTATTGCTTGCCGCGCGTGTCCTCCGCGATGGTCGCGGTGTCCTCGGCCGACTGCGTCTGCAGCCACACCACGTTGACCGTGTGGTTCTCACTTTCGATACCACCGGTCGCGAGCACACCCCACTGCAGCGATTGCGAGCCTTGCCGGATGTCGAACAGAGAGGTCGTGAAGTCGCCCTCGTCGCCAACGACCTGCGGCGTCAGCGGCTCGCCCGGCGCACCGCGCCAGTACGAGTCGTCGATCCCGTCTTCGACGTACGAGCTGTCCCGATCGTAGAACACGCTCACGAGCCCGCCGGCCCGGACACCGGAACCGACCTCGAACGAACCGCCGACGGCGTAGGCCATCTTGAAGTCCGTCGGGGCGTTGTCCTGCGTCGCGCCGACCGCACCGGTCCAGTTGCCACCGAGATTGTCGAACTGGATCGCCCGATCACCGCCGGAACTGCCGTCCCAGCGCACGCCACCACCATCGTAGGTCAGGAAGTCGCCGCGTCCCGTGACGTTGGTGTTGTGCTTCAGCTGCGCACTCGCCCGGAAGAAGAAGCTGTCGTCGGGCACGCCTTTGAGAATGACGTTGACCGCACCACCCGACGCATCACCCTGCTGATCGGGCGTGAACGTCTTGCGCACCTGCAGACTCTCGATGACCTCGCGGGGAAACTGATCGAGCTCCACCGCGCGCTTGTCCTCGTCGGCGGTCGGCACGCGCACGCCGTTGATCTGTGAACTGACGTAGCGATCGGGCAGCCCACGGATGACCGCCGATTTGCCGTCCTGCACCGTCGCGCCGGCGACGAGCCGCAACGCGCCCGCGGCATCACTAACGCCGCCCTTCTGCATCAGGTCGGTGCCGATCGAGTCCATCACGGCCGGGCTCTCGAAACGCAGCGACAGCAGATCCGCCTCGCTGGCACCACCGAGCTGCAGCACGTCCTCGACGACGTACTCCTCCATCACGGTGAAGTCGCCGACCATCGTGACGTTGTAGTCACGCACCTGCCCGGCCCGGACGATCGCCCGCGGCTCGATGTAGCGCACGTACCCGTCCTTCTGAAAGATCAGCGAGTAGGTCCCCGGTGGCAACTTGGGCAGCGAGTAGTTGCCCTGCGCCGTCGTCGTCGCCTTGTCCTCACGGCCCGCGATCGAGACCTCGACGCCAGCCAGCGGCAGATCGCGATCGCCATCGCGAACGACACCGGTCAACGTGCCGACCTGTTGAGCCCGCGCACTGGCGCACGCGGCCAGGACAGCCGACGCGAGAACCAGGCGGGTTCGAAGAGTCTTGGGGGTCATCCCGCGCGAGCTCTCACCAAGGTTCGCCAAGACCCGCACGCATCTTCTGCATGCGCTGGCGCAGGGTCGGCGGCGGCTCGAAGCCGCAATCGATCATCGACAACGCAACGAGCACGAGGTCCTGGAGCCGAGGCCGCGAGTTCGGGTTGATCGCGGCGTGCTCCAGCGCGAGTCGGTAGACCGCGACCGCCGAGGCGCGCGAGCCGCAGCGCTCGTAGGCATTGCCCACGGGAGCGAGGCCGTCCGCCCGAAACATCGTCTCGATCTCCTGCTTGTGGACCTCGAAGTACTGCAAGGTCTCGTTGAGTTCGTCGAGCGCCTCGCTCCTGGCGCCAGCCCTGTCGAGCAACCTGGCCAACCTGGCGCGGAACTTCATGCGGTCTTCTTCGTGGACCCGCACGCCGGCCATCTGCTCGCGCATCTGTGCGATCCAGCGCTTGGCCGTCCTGGCATCGCCATGCTCGGCTGCGGCTTCGGCGAGTTCGCCGACGTGGCCGAGGCCGGCCATGCGCGGCATCAGGCCCTGCATCCGCTCGAGACGGTCGAGCACGCGGGCGCGACGCTTCTCGTCTTCGTAGTAGCGACCGTAGAGCACGACGGCGATGCGACTGGCATTCATCGCCTGCTGCATGTCCGCAACCTTGATGGCGGTGTCCAGGGCCTGGATCTGCGCGTCGAACGCAGCGTCGTCGAGGGTCGCGGCAACCGTGCTTTCCCAGTTCGCCGACTCGGCCGCATCGAGGCCATTCGCGGCCTGAACAGCATCATCGAGCTGCCCGAGTTTCTGGTAGCCGATCGCGGCGCGGGCTCGGATTCGGTCGCGCTGCCACGCCTGCCCCGTCGGATCGCGCTGCACGCCGTCAGCCTGCCGCAGAGCGAGTTCGAGGTAGCGGTTCGCGAGCTCGCGATACCCGGCCCCATTCTCGTCGTCGTCGCCCGCCGCCGCTACGCGGAACAGCTCCGCGGCCTCGATCCCGAGCACGGCCTGAACAACGCCACGACGCCAGCCGGAGATCCGCTTCGCACAGGCGTGCGCGAGCGCGAGTTGATCGTGCTCGATGCAGGCCAGGGCGATGTCCTCCTGCATCATGCAGCGATCGACACCGTGCGTCTTGCCAGGCATCAGGATCGTCGCCTCGAACGCAAACTCGAGGAGCTCGCGCCGCGACGATGTGATCTCGCCGTCTTCGAACTTCGTCGCGGACTGCGAGGGCAACGCAACGGCCAACATCAGCAGCAGCGAGAACGCCCTGGGGAGTGGACTGTGGAACATGTTGTGCAAACAACTCGGGGACGGCTTTTCAAACGGTCGCGGGAGGATGCCGCTGAAGCGGCACCCTCCCGATCGAGAGCCCGATCGCGATCGGGCTCGAAGGCGTTGTCGGATCGCGTCCTTACTGCAGCGTGAGGACCGAGCCGTTGGTTGCGGTCGCGCCGCCGTTACCCGTGGCGTCGCCGACGAGGAACTGCGTGTAGACGCGGATGCCGGGGAACGAACCGTTCGGGCCGTAGTTGAGGGCCACCGAAGCGCTGCCGCTCCCGTTCGTGAACGTGAACAGCGACGGGCCTCCGAGTGCCGGCACCAGCGTGATGTCCGGCAGGCCGAACGGCGCGAGCGAAGTGTTGCCCTGGGTCAGACCCAACAGCAGGATCGCGGCCGCACCGCCGGGTGCATTGCTGAGGTCGGCCGTGCCGGCACCCGTCGTGCCGTTGAACGTGCCGCCGTGGACCGGGTTGCCGTTCGCACCGGCCGATCCCGACGTGAGCGCAGTCAGCGCGGTCGTCGCGAGCACGCCGTACTCGGCCATCGCGGTCCAGTTGGCCCAGCTCACACCCGGCTCGAACGCACCACGGAAGTTGTGACCCGCGATCGACGGGCTGACCGGCGTCAGTGCGTCGCCTTGCGGCTGCGGGTTGATCGCCGTGACGCGCGTGATCGGGCCACGCGCAGTCGTGATCTCGAGGCCGTGCGTGACCGAAACGACCGGACTCGTCGTGGCGCTGTTGACGTTGTCGTTACCCGTGTTGAGACCCAGCGAGTTGTAGGTCGTATAGGCGTTGGTGTTGATCGCGTTGTAGATGACGCTGTCGGTCATCTGGCAAACGGTGCCGCTCGGATCCTGCGCGGTGTAGAGCGCGCTCGGGGCGCCCGTACCGGTGCCGGCGTTCACCGACGGCAGGGTCGTGGCGGGCAGCGACCAGATGGCCGGCCAGGCGGGGGTGCCGTTGATGCCGTAGCCCGCGCCGCCGTCACCGTCGATGTTGTCGAAGGCGACGACCTTCTCGCCGACGTCCATGAAGATGCAGTTGGTGTACTGCACGCCGGCGCCGTCGCGCCACGCAGTCGCATGGTCCGAACCCGAACCACTGACGAAGATGCCGGTGCCCGGCGCGATCTCCTTCGGCGGCGCACCGATGACGGTCGCGTTGGTGATCTTGCAGCGCGTGCGCGGCTGGTAGTCCGACTGCTCGGCGCCGTCGATCTCGAACGCGTTGTCGCCGTGACCCGAGCCCTGCGGCGCGTTGACGCTGTAGCCCTGGATGATGCAGATCTGGTCGGCGGAACCACGCCAGCCCTGATCGACATCGAAGCTGTCGTCACCGACGTTGCTGATCAGCGCTCGGTTGATGTTGACCGTGCCGCCCCAGATCTCGATGCCGTCGTCGACGTTGTTGTAGACCTCGACGTGATTGATTGTCGTGTTGCGGCCGATGCCACCCAGCGACAGACCGTTGAGTTCGTTGGTGAGCGCGATCACGCGGCCACCGAAGCGGAACGAGCAGTAGGTCACGGTGCCGCTGTTGTCGTTGTCGTCACCGCCGCCGTAGCGCTGGTCGGGGCCCGTGCCGAGCAGACCTTCCATGAACGCGAAGTTGCTCGCGTTGGGGGTCGACGTGTTCGGCGTCGCGGTGCCGTTCACGTCCTCCGAGATGTAGGCGTTCCCCATGATCGTGAGGTTGCCCCACTCGTTGGCACCCGTGCGGGCCGTGCCGTTGTCATTCGTCGAGGTAAAGACGATCGGCCGGGTGGCGGTGCCGCGCGCCTCGATCTTCGAGCCACGAGCAACCGCGAGGCTGCCACCGAGGTTGGCGGTGCTCTCGATGCGGGTGCCGGCCTCGATGGTCAGCGTCGCACCGTTGCGGACGTAGATCTGCTGCTGCAGGTTGTAGACGTTGTTGCTGGTCCACGTGGTCGACGTCGTGATGTCGGCCGAGACCAGGACGGGCTGCGCGCTGACGGTCGCGGCCAGGGCCAGGCCACCAGCGAGGGCGTAGAACTTGTTCATATCGAGGAGGTCCTCAGATCAATGGAGGGAGGTTGTTCAGGCACGATGTCCGAGGTGGTCGCCACCTCGGAACAGCAGGCAACCTAGGCCGCTTCGTTCAGCTCCCGTGAAGAGCAGAAACAGGTTCGCTCAATGACGAACGCAAAGGCTCCGCCTCGCGGTGAGCCCCCGGACAACTCCGTGTTAACGCTCCATCAAGACGGCCGGCCGCGGCGTCGCCCGCCCCGGACCCGCTGCGCCCGCGGGCCTCAGGAGCGTACGGCGCGCCGAGCGCGACGGCGCTTGAGCCACTTCGGCCAGAGCCACATCACGTAGCCGCTCGTCGCGAGATAGAGCAGCACGAGCGCCACGACGGGCATGACACGATCGTGCGCAAAGTCGCCGAACCACGAGCCGTCGTGCAGCGCCTCGAGCCAATCGCTCGTGCGCTCACGCGGCACCGACGTGGCCAGCGTCGCCGCGCAGACCTGCACCTCGAGGTGATCATGTTTGCTGAGCACCTTGTGCACGCCGCGCGAGGGCCGGAAGTCGATCCGTGCGATGTCGTCCACGGTTTCGAACTGCGGCAGGTCCAGTGCCATGACCGCCCCGATCACCGCCGACAGCGGCTGCAGCTCGGCGACCGGGCCGGGCTGCCCAACCGTGACCGGCGGCTGCAGGCAGTCGAAATCCTTCTTCACGAGCAACAACAACCCCGTCAGCGCCGAGAGCAACAGGATGAGACCCGCCGCGACGCCGAGCCAGCGGTGCATCAGCCAGAGCAGTCGGAACCAGCGCATTCCACGCAGGATGCGCCTCAGCGGGGCGAAGCGCCAACGTTTACGCGCCAACCCCCGGATGCTGTACCCGGTCGGGGATCGCGACAGGTTGCCGCCGCCACCGGCCACATCGTCTGTCATGCAGCCCCCCTCGATGCCGGCCCTCGTCACGGCAGCGGCCCTGGCCGCCACCGCTCCCGTCGTTCTCGCGCAAACCGAAACGACGGCCGCGACCGAGACCACGACACCCCACGTCCTGGTCGACACCGTCGGCCCGGACGGCTGGCGAATCCGGTTCGGCCCGACCAACCTCGGCAGCCTGCTCGAGTCGGAACAAGGCCGCGAACTCTGGCAGCCGGTGGTCGACCCGATGCTCGCGGCGTGGGCCGAACTCACCGCCGACGAGACCGAGTTCGATGCGCTGCGCACTCGACTCCTGAGCTACGGCGGCCGCATCCGGATCGGCGCGTGGATTGGTGACGAGCACCGCATGGGCCGCGACGAACCCGCCGCGACGATCGCGTTCGTGCTCTATCCCGACGGCCGCAGCGACCTCGCCGCGATCGGCGAGGACCTGCGCGAAACGCTCTATCAATCGATCCCCGGCGACTGGCGCGAGGTGCAGGTCGACGACACGACGGTGACTGCGCGCAACGGTGCCGAGTTCCTCGTGAGCGAGCCGCGCCTCGAGAACGGCCGCCTCGTCGTCGCGGCCTCGAGCACCGACGACCTGGCGCTCGCATTCACCCGGGCGAGATCCCTGGCGGTCGATCTCGGCGAGCCCCTACGCCCCGACTCGCCGGCGCTGACCGCGCGGATCGACTTCGCACAGCTCATCGCAACCGCGATCGCCAACGAACCCGGCTCGGACGGCGCGATCATGAAAGCGCTCGGGCTGACGACCGTCGACGTCGGCAAGATCACCCTCGGCACCGCGGGGCCGCGGGTGCTGCTCGAGTACGCGCAACAGTTCACGCAGGACGACCGGGGCTTGTTCAGCGCGTTCCTGCCGGCGACGCAGACCGTCCCGATTCTGCTACAGGCCGTCGGCGAAGGCTCGTGGACCGTCGGCCACTTCGACTGTGGCAAGCTCTACGACTGCGTGCTCGAAGCAGTGGCGGCCGCGATGGCGCCCGATGATGAGGATCTGGCCGCGGACATCAAAGAGTCACTCGGTGTAGACCCCGCAACGGATCTGCTCGCGCACATGACCGATGAAGTCATGCTGTGGCTGCCGGAGCCCGACAGCTACGACGACGGCATCGATCGGACCCCGTGGGCACTGACGTTTCGACTGAAGGACGACGGTGCGTTCGCCAAGGGGCTGTTCAAGATGCTTCCGCAGGCACGGCCGTTCCTGCAGCGCGAGCGCAGCGAGCAGCACGAAGATGTCGAGTTGTTCCGCTACGGCAACATGATCGGTTACGACCTCTGGCTCGCAGCCGGCCGCGGCGTCTTCACTATCGCGGGCGGCCGCGGCGCCGAGGACCGCCTCGCCGAGGTGCTCGATCGGTGCAAGAACCTGCCGGCAGAACTGGCCGCGGACCAACAGCGACCGGCCGACTTCGCGACACTCGCCCGCCACCTGCCGCCGGGTTGCCACGGCTATGCGAAGGGCAGCGCCACGAACATAGTCAGCCTGCCGACCTCACTATGGTTCGAACTGCTGCAGGAAGTCCTACCGATCCCGATCCCGCGGCCGAGCCTCGATCCTGACGAAGACGCCGAGCGCCGCGAAGAGCTCGACGAGCTGCTGCAGGCCCACCGGCTCGACGTCGCCCGTAGCGCGACCGGCTACGCCGATCGCACGTGGCGACTGCGGTTCTTCTGGTAGCCCTGACGAGCGTCCCCGCTCAGCGACCCGCGCGCGGCGGCGCCGCGTGATCGCCGCCCTTGGCCCCGCCTGCCGCCGCGATCGGCCGACGCACCCGGGCGAAGAAATCCCAGATCGCCTGGCTGGCATCGAAGTCGAACACCGGGTCGCGCAACATGGGCCCGGGCGCAACGCGGCTGCCCGGCCACGCATGGCCGCCGCCAGGTAGCGTAATGACCTTCACCGGCACGGTACTCAGGCCACTGCCCTTCTCGCGATCGTAGGTGTCGATGGTCACGCCCTTGCGGGTCGAGTCGACCACGCGTTCGGGGTAGGCCACGAGCCCATTGCGCGCGACGTAGTAGTCGATCGCCGCCTGCACCGAAGCATCCTCGCGACGCCGGGCGCGGCCGATCGCGCGGTCGGGACGACCGCCCTCGAACTTCACGTGCTCGTCGGCCGTGCCATGAACGAGCATGACTGCGACCGGCGTATCGGTTTCGCTCGCGGTGTAGTTCATCGCGCCTGCGACGACCGCGATCCCGGCAAACAGATCCGCGGCATCACGCGCGAGTCGGTGACACATCATGCCGCCGTTGCTGTGACCGACGACGAACACGCGCGTGCTGTCGATCGGCACCCGGCGCGCGATGTCGCGCACGACCTCTCGCAAGAAGCCGACGTCGTCGACGTCGTGGTCCTTGGCGTAGACGGGCAGCACACCGTCGTTCCACGTCAGCAGTCGGTGCCGCAGCTTGCCGGTGCCGTCGGGGAAGGCCGCGACGAAACCCTCGCGATCGGCGATCTCACCGATGCCGGTCACGCGCGCGATGCGTTCGCCGTTGCCGCCACCGCCGTGCAGTACGATCACCAGCGGCATTCCGGGGCTCTGCTTGCCGCTGGCTTGCTGGTCGGTGGTCGGCTGGTCGGTGGCCGCACCGTTGGCGTCAGTCTGGTGATCGATCGGCGGCACATGCAGGTGGTAGCGCCGCTCGCGGCCGTCGTGCGACAGCGTGACCAGCTCTTCGACACCGGCGAGCACCGGGCTCTCCGCAACCTCGCGGACCGTGTCCATGACCGCAACGAGACGACCGAAGACCCGGCGCACGCGATCCTGCACCGCGAAAACGCCGGCGACGCCGAGATCGAGATCGATCCACGGCGTGAAACCGAACGCCCCCGGATCGGCGACGCGCTGACTGCCATTCTCGAGTTCGAAGACCCAGGTGCCGAGGCCGTAGCGCACGGGCTCGGCATCGACGCCGACCGCCCGCACCGGGATCCGCGGATGGACCTGATCCTGGAACATCGTCTTGACGCTCTTGGCGCTCAGCACCTGCTGGCCACGCCACTGTCCGCCGTTGACCAGGCACTGTACGAAACGCGAGTAGTCGTCGAGTGTCGACACGGCGCCGCCCCCCACCCACGGCAGCGGGTGTGTGCCGGGCTTGTCACCGAGCGGCCGCAGGCCACCGAACGCGGTGTCATCGAGTCCGAGCGGTGACGCAATTCGCGCCGTGAACAGTTCGTGCCAGCTCTTGCCGGTCACGCGCACGGCCGCGGCCGCCGCCACCTGGAACGTCACACCGCCGTAGCGGAAACCGTCACCGGCATCATGCTGCAGTCCACGATCGGCAGCGGCTTCGGCGAAGTCGTCCATGTCCCACCCGCGCATCCGCCCAGGCAACCGCGCCGGAAAACCAGCGGTGCATGCGAGGCATTGGCGCAACGTGATGTCGTCCTTGTCGTCGCGGTCGAACTCTTCGAGGTAGCGCGCGACCGGTGCATCGAGGTCGAGCGTGCCGTCGTCGACGAGCGTGAGCACGGTCGCAACCGTCAGCCACTTGCTCGCGGAGGCAATCGGCAGTGGATGATCCGCGCCGAGACCACCGTGTTCACTGCGGTGCACTTCGCCGTTCTGTCGCAACACGGTCAGCGCTGCGCCCTGGAGCCGCAACCCGCGCACGACCTGATCGACGGCCTTGGTCAGCGACTCGATCTCGGCCGCTGCAGCAACAGTCGCCGGCTGCTGCGCCGGCAGCGCAAGAGCTCCTGCGCTGCAAAAGAGCAGCGCACCCGAACCGAAACGGACCAGACTACGATGGATCCTCATACCGACGCTTATCGGCCGATGGGGCCGCGGGGACAGAGCTTTTGTGACCCCGGCCATGCCGTGGCCGAATTCGGGCCGCTGGATCCGACATCAGCCGCGAAACGCGGGCCGATTCCTCGCGCTGAGATCGTCGTCATGAACACTTCCATGAACACTTCCCTGCGCCGTTTCGTCCGCCCACTCCTCTTCATCCTGGTGGCATCGAGCTTTGCGGCCTGCCATCTGCACCACCACGGCTGGGGTCGGTGCATTCCGGTCCGCCATTGCCGTTAGTGGTTGGCCGGGTCAGACTGGGCGCATGAGTATCTCGATCGAGTACTGCGTCGTTTGAAACTACGAACCGCAGGCGGCCAGTCTGGCCGCGACGATTCAGGACCGCCTCCCGGGCACCAGCGTCGAGCTCATCCCGGGCGGCAAGGGTGACTTCATCGTCAAGACCGGCGGCCAGACGATCTGGGACAAGAAGAGGCGCGAAGGCACCTTTCCGCCACACGATCGCATCCTCGACCTGCTGGCGAACGGATGATCCCGCGCAGCGGTGTGCTACCGCTTCGTGAACTCGAGAAAGTAGTTCTCGCGCAGGCCCTCGATCGGCTTCTCGGCCGTGAGTTCGAACCCGGCGTCGGTCACCTCCTGTACGACGGTCGCCTTGCCGCAGCGCACGTGACCGAGCGTCCACTCGCGGCTCACGCCCGGAATACGCTCGAAGTCGACGACGACGAAACGGCCGCCGGGCCGCAGCGCGCGATGGATCGACGCGAGCGTCGATTTCGGATACTCGAAGTGATGATAGGTGTCGCAGGTGAAGACAACGTCGACACTCGCCGCATCGAGGTTGACGTCGCGCTCGGTGCAGAGCACGGTTTCAACTTGCGTCATGCCGCGCCCTTTCGCGCGAGCCGCGAGCCGCGCGACGAACTTGGGCGCGATTTCGACCGCGTAGACCTTGCCGTTCTTCGTAACGTCGCGAGCGAAGAAGTCGACGAAGATCCCCGTACCCGCACCGACGTCCGCGACCGCCATGCCGTCGCGCAAGCCGACTGCCCGAGCAATGCGGGAACGATGCGCGAACACTTCGCGACTCTCCGTCTCGAACCGCTCGACGAACTTGTCGACGTCGAGGTCCGGATCCGTGAAGCTCTTGTTGATCCCCGGTTTGACGCTCGCCTCGGGCACCGCGCACGCAGCGAGCAGGGCGACCGACACGAACGATCCGATGGGCAGGAGCTTCGTCATGCCGCGTAACGTAGCGCTGCCAGGCTCCTCAGTCATCGTAACACCCGCGCCCCGCGGCACGCGGGCCGGCAACCGCACGACGGCCCTGCGGTGGGCCGGACTGCTGCGGCAACTCGGCATCGACGTGCGAATCACGACCGAATGGCGGCCGGAACACGCGGGCGACGTGCTGCTCGCGGTCCACGCGGCCAAGACGGCGACCTCGGTCATGCGTTTCGCTGGCGCCAGACCGAATCATCCGATCGTAGTGCTGCTCGCGGGCACCGACATCTACCCCGAGTTCCACCCCGACGAGACCACGCTTGCGGCACTCGAACGGGCCGACGCCCTGCTCGCACTGCAACCGCGCGCAATCGACGTGCTGCCGGCTCACTTACGCAGCAAGGCCCGCACGATCATCCAGTCCGCGACGGGCACGCCCGGCGCTCAACCGGACCCGGCGACAGGTGCCGGGTTCCGCGCGTGCGTGATCGCCCACCTGCGGCCAATCAAGGCACCGCTCCTGCCGTTCGATGCGCTCGACCATGTGCCGACAGACGCCGGCGTCACGATCGACCTCGCTGGCCGTGCACTCACAGCCGAACTCGAATCGGCCGCGCACGCGGCCGTGGCGCGCGACCCGCGGCGCCACTGGCTCGGTGAGCTGTCACGTCAGGCCACGAAGCGCCTCATCGCCAACAGCCACGCGTGCATCGTGCCATCGACCGGTGAAGGCGGCGCCAACGTCGTGTCCGAGGCACTCGCGGCGGGCACGCCACTGCTCGCGACGGCGATTCCGGGCAACATCGGACTGCTCGGCGAAGACTGGCCCGGCCTCTTTCCCGCGGACGATGAACTGGCGCTGGGCCGGCTGCTGGAACGGGCCGCGACCGATTCCGCGTTCTACCACTCCCTGGCCGATCGCACCCTCGCGCTACAGCATCTCGTGGCGCCGGCAAGAGAACGCGTAGAACTCGAACGCCTGCTGACGGATCTGTTCCCCCGGTAACCCCACTCTTCACCAGAAGAGCACCATGAACAACCCGTCCTCGACCGTGGATTCCCGCACCGCCCTCCGCCGCCTGTCCGCGCCGCATGCCCTCGCGTTCGGCAGTCGTCTGCTGGACCGCCAGGGTCCGCATCTGAAGAACCCCGGGCCGATCACGTTCCGCGAGTTCTTGCGCGTCGCGCGCGAACTCGTGACCCACAAGCCCGAACAGTCGGCGATCTATCTCGCCGCGCTCGTCGCCCTCGACATGACGAGCGAAGACTGCATCCTCGCCGACCCGTTCGGCGATCCGTCCAACAACTGACCGCGTCGCAGGCGATCAGGCGATCAGCTCTGGTACCGGGTTCGCCCCTTCGGTGCCGACGAGCCGCTGATCGAGGCCGGCATAGAAATAGGCGAGGCGATTGGGATCGAGCCCGAGCTGATGCAGGATCGTCGCGTGCAGGTGCTTGACGTGCAGCGGCCGCTCGACCGCCGCGTTACCGAGCTCGTCGGTCGTGCCGAGCGCCGAACCGCCTTTGATGCCGCCACCTGCAAGCCACATCGTGAAGCCCTTGCTGTCGTGGTCGCGCCCCGTGCCTTTGGCGTACTCCGCCGTCGGCTGTCGGCCGAACTCACCACCCCAGACGACGATCGTCGAATCGAGCAGTCCACGCTGCTTGAGATCGGCGAGCAGACCGGCGATCGGCTGATCCGTCGCGCCGGCGTGCTTGTTGTGGTTGATCTCGAGGTCGCCGTGTGCGTCCCAGTTGTGATCGTTGTGGTTGCCGCCCGAGTAGATCTGGACGAATCGCACGCCGCGCTCGACGAGCCGGCGCGCAAGCAGACACTTGCGGCCGAAGTCTTCGGTCCGCTCGCTGTCGAGACCGTAGAGTCGCTTCACGTGGTCCGGCTCGTTCGCGACGTCAATCGCCTCGGGGGCGTGCGACTGCATGCGGTAGGCGAGCTCGTAACTCGAAATGCGCGCCGCCAGATTCGTGTCGTCATAACGCGGCTGCAGGTGCGCCTCGTTCTGCTCCTTGAGAACATCGAGCAGGCGGCGCTGCTCGCGCGCGGTCATGCCCTTCGGGAGCGCGAGGTCGAGGATCGGCTCCCCGCGGGGACGCAGCACTGTGCCCTGATAGACCGCGGGCATGTAGCCACTGCTCCAGTTCTTGGCGCCCGAGATCGGGCCGCCGGACTGATCGAGCATGACGACGAAGCCTGGTAGATTCTCGTTCTCGCTGCCGAGTCCGTACGTCACCCACGAACCCATGCACGGCGCCCCGGACAGGATGCGGCCGCTGTTCATCATCAACATCGCCGAGCCGTGCAGCGGAGACTCGGCATACATGCTGTGCACGAACGCGATGTCGTCGACGCAGCGACCGACATGCGGGAACAGATCGCTGACGTAACGACCGCACTCTCCATACTGCTTGAACTTCCACTTCGGCCCGACGATGCGACCCTGCTTCTTCGTGCCGCCACGTCCCTTGGTGTCGACATCGATCGTCTTGCCGTCGAGACCGTAGAGCTTGGGTTTGTAGTCGAACGTGTCGACCTGGCTCGGCCCGCCATACATGAACAGGAAGATGACGGCCTTCGCCTTCGGCGCGTGATGCGGTGCCTTGGGCGCCATCGGGTTGGATCCCCGGTCATCATCGAACGAGCCATCATCCAGGCGGGCGAACGCGCCGTCGCGCGACATCAGGTCGACGAGCCCGAGCGAGGTGAAGCCCGCCCCGGCCTGCCACAGGAACTCGCGACGCGTGCGGCCGCAGAACGTGTTCTTCGGGTTCATTGGTTCTCGTTCCCGTGTCAGTCGATGTAGATCATCTCGTTGCAATTGAGCAGCACCAGGCAGCAGCGCTGCATGGCCATCTCCACCGTGCGGCCGTGATCTCGCACGAGATCGCGGTGTAGCGCGAGCAGACGGCCGACATCCCCTTCACGCGCGGGACGCTGGGTCACATGACGCAAACCGGCAGCGAGCTGCTCTCGCAGCGGCCGCTCCGTCGCGGCGAGCCGGCGCGCGAACCTGGCCGCGCGCTCCTGCGCGAAGTCGCCGTTCAACAACACGAGCGCCTGCGTAGCCTGCACGGTAGCAAAGCGCACGGGACAACTGTTGTCCGTGTCCGCCTTGTCGAACGCCGCCAGCAGCGGCTCCTGCAAAGAGCGCTTCGAGTGAACGTATAGACTGCGGCGCGCGGCCTGGTCCGGCTTCGAACGCCCCCACGCCGAGCCCGGGCGCGACGCCGTCGCGAGCACCTCCGCGGGCAGCGGCGGGTAGACCCAGGGACCACCGAGTTCCGGATTGAGTTCGCCGCTCATCATGAGAAACGAGTCACGGATCTCTTCGGCAGTGAGGCGACGGCGATCGAACCGCCAGAACCGATCGTTGCGCGGATCCACCGCGAATGCGGCGGGGTTCGGCGTCGAGGCCATGCGATACGTCGCGGATGTCACGATGAGGCGATGGATCGCTTTGAGGCGGCCACCGGTCTCCTTGACCTCGCACGCGAGCCAGTCGAGCAGCCGCGGATGGGTCGGCGCCTCGCCCAATCGACCGAAGTCGTTGGGCTCGCGGGACAGGCCGCGACCGAAGTGATGCTGCCAGACGCGATTCGCGATCACGCGCCAGGTCAGCGGGTTGCCGTCCGAAACGATCCACTCGGCGAGCGCGGTGCGACGCCGGTGGTTTCCGATCCGCGGGGCCGGCGCCTGGAGAACTGCGGGAAACGCGGGCTCCACCCGCTCGCCAACCGCATGCACGTTGCCACGCAGGCGCACGAAGCTCGGTTTCGGCGCCGCGTTGCGATCGCGCACAGCGAGGATGTCGATCGTCTCCAGCCTCGGCGGTCGCAACGCGGCGAGCTCGCGAAAGCTCTCCAGCCGTTCATCGGCACCTCCCGCGACACCCGCAGTCGTGCTCTCGGAGCTCGACGGCGCCGCGCGGATGATTCCGGGTGCGGCCGCACCACCGCGCAGATCGAGCGCGAGCGCCACGACTTCTTCGGCCGACAGGGCCCGCGGATAGAACGCCAGTTCGTCGAGGTCACCGCGGAAGCCCTTCCCGCCCGGCTGCATGCGGCCAACCACGATCCGCGGCGGCGAATCGAGCGGCTTGCGATTGCCCTTCGCCTCGTCGACGAGCACCCCGTCGACGTAGAGCGCAATGCGACCGCTCGCGCGATCACGGGTAAAGGCCACGTGGTGCCAATGGCCGTCGTGATAGCCCGGCTCCGAAGCGACGAACGTCTCGGGTCGACCGACGCCGGCTGCGATCCGCCCCTTGCTGTGCCAGGAGATCCCCCAATCGCGCACGATGCCCGGCACCTCGCCATCGACGAGACCACTGCCGAGGAACCAGCGCGGATCACCGACGCGGCCCTCACCAGGCGAAGTGCTACGCACGAAGAACGCGACGGTGAATGAGTCCTCGACGAGGCGTGGCAGAACCGCGGCGTCATCACCGTCGAAGCGCATCGCCCGACCGACCCGCCCATCGACCTCGACGATCTGCCCCTCGATCTTGCCATGAACCTCGCCGGTCGCGGCCCTCAGCTCGGTGGCATGCAGCTCGTCCGCGGGAAAGTACGCCACGCGCGCATCACGAGCCGCAGCCGCGAGCCGTTCGCGAGCGTGCGCGGGCGTGCGATGCCACGCGTCCTCGGCCAGCCCCGTGACGGCTGCACGTAGCTCTCGCGCGCGACCCTCATGAAGTGCGACGGCCCGCGCATGCGCCGCCTCGGCACCGTCGACCGGCACGGTCCTGGCCTTGAGATCGTAGGGCCGCAGGTTCTCGAAGAACGCGAGGAACGAGTAGTAGTCGCGCTGCGGCAACGGATCCTTCTTGTGATCGTGGCACCGCGCACACCCCATCGAGATACCGAGCATCACGCGCGCCGTGGTGTCGGCGATCCCGTCGAGGTCGTCGTAGCGTGCCTGCTCGCGATCGGTCGGTTCGTCGTCCCAGATCCCGAGCCGGTAGTAGCCCGTGGCGATGCGATCGGCGACCGTCGGGCGCGGCATCTCGTCACCCGCGAGTTGTTTTGCAAGGAACTCGCCGTACGGCATGTCCGAGTTGAACGCGTCGACGACCCAATCGCGATAACGCCAGATGTAGGGCTTCTGGTTATCGCGTTCGTAGCCGTCGGTCTCCGCATAGCGCACCAGGTCGAGCCAGTGCCGCCCCCACTTGACGCCATACTGCTTCGACGCGAGCAGCCGCTCCACGACCCGCTCGTATGCGTCGGGGGCGCGATCGTTGACGAAGTCCGCGATCTCGGCCTGGGTCGGCGGCAGGCCGGTCAGATCGTACGTGATCCGCCGCAACAACGCGTGACGATCGGCCGGCGCCGCCGGTGTGAGTTCCTCGGCCTCGAGACGCGCGAGCACGAACCGGTCGATCGGTGTCCGACTCCAGCTCGGATCCGCGACCTGCGGAATCGCAGGTCGCTCCAGCCGCCGATACGCCCACCAGCGCTCCTCCTGGGCGACGAGCACCGCGCCCAATAAGAGCACCGCATGGAGAGAGAACAGCGGGCGCCAGCACATGGAGCACCGAGTATTGGCGTTCCCTCTGCCCCCCGCAACTCCTGGCGACATCGCAGCAGGCGACGCCGGCCGCAGCAGCCGACTACCGCTTCTGCTGCCCCGTGCTGCCCGCCTGGGCCTGGCGGCGGCGCTCTTCCGCCGCCAACGCCGCTGCGACCACGCCCTCGGCCTCGGAGATCAACCGATCGAGAGCCACGATCCGCGGGCTCCGGGCGTCCGCCCCGGCGATCAACGCCTGCTGGAGACTCTCGCGTGCCATGTCGACGCGTTCGGCCTGCAGCTGGGAGTACGCGAGGTTCGCGAAGAACTCCGGCGGCGCATTCTCCGTCGAGGAGTTCGCGAGGAACTCCCGCGCCCGCTCGGTATCGCCGAGCGCCAGCAACGCAGCGCCGACGTTGGCCGCCGAAGTTGCAGACTGCACGGTCTCGTGCGCGCGTGAGAAGTAACTATGCGCAGAGTGCGCCGATCCGTGCGCCAGCTCGAGCGCCCCGCGCGCCGTCTGGGCCACCGCGTTGTCGGGCACGAGGCGCAGCGCGCGGTCGAGCATCATGCGAGCCTGCGGGGCGTTGCCCTGCCGCGAGTGCAGGACGCCGCCAGCGATCAATGCAATCGCATTGCGTGGCTCGAGCGCGAGCGCGCGGTCGACGGCAGCGAGCGCAGCCCGCACGTTGCCGACGTCGAGTTCGGTCTGGGCTTCGGTCAGCCAATGCGCCGCGAGCCCGCGCCGTGTCACCGTGAGGCCGCGATCCGCCGGCAGCTGTCGCGGCAGCGCATCCGGCGTTCGGATGCCCGGCCCGACGGCCGCTTTCGAGTTGCCCTGCAACGACGTGCCGGACCAGTCCTCGGGCCGGTAACCGTCGAGGCCGATCGAGTTGAACTGGAACCCTCGCCGCAGCTGCACGAGGCGATGCGCGCCGCGACGCACTGCCTCTTGGATCCACGTGTCATCGAGGACGCGCGGCGAAAGGATGATCATGAGCTCGACCTCGGTGCGCGACTGCACCGTGCTCGAGAACAACTGCCCGACGAACGGGATGTTCATCAGGAACGGTACGCCCTGACGAGTCTCGTCCTTGCGCGTACTGCGCAGGCCACCGAGCGCGATGGCCTGGCCGTCCGACACTCGGACGAGCGTCGTGGCGGTACGCTCGCTCACGATCGGCACCTCGACGAGACCGTCCGGCGTCACGACCGTGCCGGTCTGCTCGCGGACCGACGGCGAGATCGCAACGGTGAGAATGCCGTCCTCACCGATCATCGGCTGCACGTTGAGCGCAACGCCGGTATCGACGAACTCGACACCGAACTCCGTTCGCGCGAGGCCACCGTTGTCGATGACTTCACGCGTGATGACGGGCACCTGATCCGTGACCGCGATATTCGCGGGCTGGTTGTTCATCGTCGACACACGCGGCGAGCTCAGCACGCGGACTTCGCCCTGCCGCTGCAGGGCATCCACGAACGCGGAGAAATCACCGGTGTCGAGCACGCCGAACGTCAACGCAGTCGCGCCGGACGACGCGACCTGCGAGATCACGCCACCGCCGGCTGCGGTGCCAACCTTGTTGCTATTGAACAGGTTCGGCAGCAGTGACCAGTTCACGCCCAGGCTGTAGGCGTCGCTGAGCCGCACCTCGAGAATCCGGGCTTCGAGCGAGACCTGACGGTTCACGCGCTGCAGCGTCGTATCGATCAGCTCACGCAACCGGGCCACGCTGCTCGGCCGCGCCTCGACGTGGATGGTCGAGGACGCGCGGTTGATGATCGCATCGGCCTCTTCACCGATGACCCGTGGCAGGATCGATTCGAGTTCGCCCCAGAAGTCGATCTGCTGCGCGGCGCCGCCGGCACCGCCCTGCTGGCCACCCTGCTGCCCGCCTTGCTGACCACCCTGCATGCCCTGCTGGGCGTTGTTGGTCATCAGGTCGACGTACAGTGTCTCGCGCACGTGCCTGCGAATCCGCAGGAAGTCGCCGTCCCATTCGTAGCCGAGATCCACACTCTGCAGCAGCGCCTCGAACGCCTGCTCGACGGTCGACTGCTTGATGTCGAACGTGCAGAGAACGTCAGCGAGCTCGGGGTCGACGATCAGATTGATGTCCGAGTCCTTGAACAACGCGAGCAGCACGTCACCCACGGGTGTGTTCCGGGCCTGGAGCGACTGCATCGCGCTGCCAGTGACCTTGGCTGGCACGAGCTCGGGCACGGGCACGACGAGCATGGGGCGATAGACTGCCCGCCCGGCACCGTCCTCGCGGTCGGCATGTGGTGCCGATGCGTTGCGCAGGGGCGTGCACGCCCCGAACACTGCGGCAACGAAGAACGCGACCGTGATCGAAACAGACCTCATTTGACTCTCTCCTCTCCACTCTCGATGCCATCGCCGTCCACGGCCCTGGCATCGTCTTCCTTCTCGGCGGCCTCGCGTTCGCGCCGTGCGAGCTCGGGTCGAAACTCGCGCGGCCAACCGCTGTCGAGATCGTAGGTCAGCACGCGGGTGCCCCACAGACCGACGACGCGATCGCGCGCGATCGTCTGGATCGTGACCCCGGCGACCTCGTCCCCGACACCCACGACCTGCGAACTCATCACCGCGCGCTGCACGGCGTCACTGATCATTACCACACCGACCGTCAACTCGGGCGGATCCGGACCGCCCCACAACGTCACGGGCACAGCCGTCTCACCGATCGGTGCCGGCGCCGCAATCACGCGCGCTTCCTCGAGCACCGAGAACGCGACGCGCACGGGCTCGCCCGAGTCGAACGAGCCGTGAACGGCGAGCAGATCCCGCCACTCGGTGGCCTTGTTCGTGCCCTGCGCGGCTGTTTCTTCCGGATCTTCGATCAGCAAGTCGGACGAATCACCTGCCGAAGAAGCCGGGTCTCCCCCGACGCTCGAACCGAACCCGAAGAACGCGTTGCCCGCGACCGCGATTGCGCCGATCAACAACGCAACCGCGAAGATCGGGTTGCCCCGCTTCTTCTTGCGACGACTCACCGCCCAGCCTCCCCACCGCCAGCGTCGTCGCCAAGGGTGTGATACGTCGCGAGCGCCAGATCGAACACCACGGCCTGTTCCGTTCCCGGCAGCAACCGACCCGACTCGACGACGACGAGCGGGTCTTCCCGTTCGATGCGCGCGAGGAACTCGCAGAGCCGGCGCGGATCCGACGCGCCCGTGATCTGAAACCACTGCCTGCCGGCGGTATCCGATTTGCCGGCCTTGAGCCCGGTGAGTTCCACACGACCCGCGTCGCCCAGCTCCTGGATCCGCTGCAGGGTGCCGGAGGTGTCGGGGGCGTCGCCGATCCGCCACTCTGGCTTCGTCCCCGGCTGCACCGGCTCCTGCGGAGCCTCACAACCCTCGAGCTGCAACGAGAGATCGGCACGGCGAACGCCGGCCAGCGTCACGCGATCTTCGACATGCTGACGCCCGAACCAAGCGGTCGCCGCGAACCCGGCCTGAAGAACCAGGGCAACGATGACCACACCGGCAAACACGCGACGCTTGTCGAGACGACTCATGAGTTCCTCCACGAGAACGCGATCCGGAACCGCAGGAGATTGGGTCGCCCCGGCATCTCCTGGATCTCGTCGCCTCTCCCGGCCTGCAGGTAGGGCAACTCGCGCAGGCCGTCCACGAACTGCGACAACACCGCGAGGGCCTCCTGACGTGACTGCCCCTTGACGGCTCCGGCGAGCACGACCTTCTCGGTGCTCGCGAACTGCAGGGATTCGACGTGCACCCGATCGGTCGCCAGGTTGCTGACTTCGGCCACCAGGCGGCTCACCGGGCGCCGCATGCTGAGCGCGAGCTCGAGCTGCGGGTCCGGCACTGCGAACTCGCCACTCGGCGCCGCGAGCGCCTGGGCTTGCAGCACCGCCTGCCCGAGGCGATCACAATCCGCTTCGAGGCGTTCGGCTTCCTCCGCAATGTCCAGGTACTTCTGCGCCTCGAACACACCGAAGACGGCGCTCGCCAGGCCCATTAACACGGCGGCCGCCAGGCTCACAACCACCCGCCTCGGCCATGGCACGCGAATCACGTGCATCTCCAGCAGCGACGGCGGCATCGTGCTCGCGAACAGCCGCTGCATGAGTTCGGTCGAGGCGAGCCCCGGATCGGAGTCACCCTCGGTGACCCGCCAGGCATCCTCCGGCGGGCCAACCGACTCGAGGTCACCGCGCAGCATCTCGATCGAGTCCTCGTCGAGCCCCAGACGATTGCCGACGATCAACGAGCGCGGCTCGTCATGACCCGATTCACGCAGCCAGTCGTAGGTCCGCGGCAACTCGATCGCGAGCTGGGCCGCGAGCGCCATCGAACCCGCGTCGGGTCCGTTGCCGAGAATGAAACGACGAACCTGGACCGGCGCGTTATGGGAGCAATAGACGAACCGCGCCCGGCCACCGCTGAGTTCGAGCACGGCGGTGTCCGAGTCCTCGGGCGGCGCCGCGAGGGCGAGGCACGATTCCGTCGTATGCAAGCTGAGGACCTCTACACCGGCGGCGGCGCAGGCCTTCTGCACCCGATCCCAAATCCCGGTCGGTAGCGCCGACATCGCGATCCGCAGCCGACGATCGGGCAGTACTTCGAGAAGCCGGGGCGCGAGCAACAGATCTCCGGCCTCGGTGAGGCTGGCGAGCCGCAGTGCCTCGCGGGTCAGGAACGACCCGACCTCGGCCTCGGTCATGCGCGGCACCGTCGCCACGAAGTGCGTAGCGCGGCGATCGCCGACGATCACGTGCACACCCTTGGCCCCGCGCAGCGGATCGCTGCCGAGCGCCCGCAGCGCATTGCGGACGGTATCCGAGTTGATCTCGACGAGCGGGAAGCGGTTGCACGCGAAGATCTCGGCCGTGCCGGCGACCGAGCCACCGACCGTCAGGGCCATGCTGCCTTCTTCGAACTCGAGGATCGCGTAGGTGTTCATCAATGGGTCCTTGGCAGTGAGTTCTCAGAAAACGATGTCGTCCGCGTTGCCGAGCGTGCGATCCGGACCGGCGCTGGTGAGCGTGTGGGTCGAGTCGTCCCAATCGAAGGTCACGCCGAACCCGTCGGTGTCGTACGAACTCCCCAGCCCGATCGCGGCGCGAACGGTCGGCCAGGTGCCGGTGACCGAGCCGCCGACTTCGATGTGATTCGCGAGCACCTCGACGATGAGGCGCACGCGCGCGAACGTCTTGTTGGTGCCGGGAACGGCACCTGCGACGACGACCACCTGTTCCTCGAGGCCGACGCCGTTGTCCAAGCCGTCCTCGCCGCGGCTGTACGCCGTCGCCGTGTTGGCAACGGTGTCGACCGAGTAGACGTAGTTCTGGTTGCCGCCGAACGGGTCCTGGATCGCGGTATCGGCGACGCCCCGCTGCAGGTGGTCGCCGAGGAAGCCCGCAGCCGTGAGCGACGCGGGAAACGCAGCGTTCTCGTGGTAGTACGATTCCAGGGCCCGAGCGATCGCGTCGAGTTCGACCTCGGCCTCCTGGCGACGGTCGGCCTGGATCACGGCGCTCGCGAGCGGTACGGCCGTGCCGAGCAGCAGACCGAGCACAGCCAACACGACCACGACCTCGAGGAGCGTGAAGCCCTTCTGGTCACATGTCGTCATCGGTACCTCCCGTGCCGTCCGCGCCGCGTGCGATGACACCCAACGTGGCGTCCGGCAGCAGCGCGGCGCCGAGCCCGTCGATCGCGCGGCCGTCCGCCATTCCGAGCCCCTGCATGAGCCCTCCGGCTCCGGTTACAGCGAGCGGCAAGGGCGTGCAGCCGTGCGCCGAAGCGAGTGAACTCACGGTCGCCGCAGCCGTGGTCATCGTGTTCGTCAGGGTCGCTCGGGTCGGGGCGTCCGCCGTGAGCCATGCCCGCCGGGCGATCGCGTAGTCGCGCATCGCCTGCCGCATCTGCGCCTCCTCCGGATTCGTCATCGTGGCCGCCCAGCGGTAGGAGCTGCGGGTCAGAACGGCGCGGATCAGCCGCAAGCGCGCTCGCTGACGAGCGCGCACGAGGTCCTCGGCCGAGATCGTGGCGGTCACGTCATCGGCCGTTCCCAGCGTGCGATCGGCGCCGCGGGCACGCAACCGCAGTGAAGAGCCGACGAACCCGTAGTCGAGGTCCTGGCCACTGCCCCACGGGTCGACGCGCCATGGACCACCGACGCGACCGTGGCTGGCGTTGACGAGATCGTCCATCGTTGCGCCGAACGCACCTGAAGCGCGGAACTGGTCGCGAGCCGCCGCTTCGGCGGTCGCCACGTGCTGCTCCGAACGCGCATCCGCGTCCGCGATCGGCGCCAGCAACCCGACGGCCAGCACGATGCCGAGGCTTGCCGTCCCGACGATCGCGAACATGACCAGCAAGGCGAAACCGTTCTCGCTGCCATTGGCCGGAACATCACGGCACTGCCGCGGGACCGTCATTTGCCGATCCCCTTCATCGCGGTGTAGATCGTCGTCACGACGAGTACCGCGACTCCGCCGACGATGACGCCGAGCGCGACTGTGACGATCGGCTCGAGCATCGCGAGCGCCTTGCGAACGGCTGCTTTGACCTCGCGATCGTAGAGCTTGCTGAGCCGCTCGAACGTGATCGGCAACCGGCCGGCCTCCTCACCGACCTTGACCATGCTCAGTGCAACCGGGGGCAACAGCTCGACTTCGCTGAACGCCTCACCGAGTCGCGCGCCACCGATGATCTTGTTGCGACATTCGCGCAGCATGCGCCGGAATCGCGGCGCCGCGACCGATGCTGCACCGAGTTCGAGTGCGTGAGTCATCGTGAGACCCGCCTTCAGGAGCACACCGAGCGTGCGCGAGAACTGCGCGACGGCCAACGTCGATACGACGTTGCGCGCCACGGGCATCGACCCGAGCACAGCCATCATCGCGTCGCGCATCCAGGATGTGCGCAGCAACATCAGGAACGTCACGAGCCCCGCGACGGATCCCAGGCAGATCCAGAGGATGTTGGCCGAAACGAAACCCGAGCAGTCGAGCAGCATCTGGCTCGCGGCGGGTAGATCGCCCCCCATCTTGGCCAGAACGCCGCCGAGCTTCGGGATCACGAACGACAGCATGAACAACACCATCCCGTAACCCGCCGTGAGAACGACGAGCGGGTAGATCATTGCCTGCTTGACGATGCCCGCGATCTCGAGCTTCCAGTCGAGAAAGTCCGCGAGCGACTGGAGGACACTCGGCACGCTGCCTGACTGTTCACCCGCCTTGACGAGCGCGCAGTAGACCGACGGGAACGCCCGCGGATGCGCCGCGAGCGCGTCGGACAACTGCTGACCGGACGACACGCGATCCGCGAGATCGTCGAGCAGGGCCGCAAGGCGATCGTCCTCCTCCTGATCTTCGAGTGCCTTGAACGT
Organism: bacterium; assembly: GCA_024743115.1. Classification (GTDB taxonomy): domain Bacteria; phylum Planctomycetota; class UBA1135; order UBA1135; family UBA2386; genus JAGQRA01. The sequence continues at coordinate 105,150 of JANSXC010000013.1, forward strand.
GAGGAGGAGCGGCACACCGGCATCGAGCGCTTCCTGCATTGCCTGCGTGAGCAGCACGAGCCGCCGCGTGCTGAGCGGGAAGTCGACGAGGTCTGCTGTCTCGTCGGCCGCCAGCGCACGACAGCGCAGTAGCGATCGGCCCTCACGAAACAGTCGCTCGTGCAGCGACTGTTCGTCGGGCGCTTCGAGTTCCGCGACGGCCTGGGAACCGTCGCTCTCGAGAATCGTAGTCCTGAATCGCATTGGGGGAAGCGACAGCGGTCCGGGGGTGCGGGGCTCCTCTCCCCGCCACCATTCGAACTACTGCTGCTGGGTGAGAATCAGACCGATGTCGTCACCGGCGATGTCGTCGGCCGAAGTCGCCGTGGCCGCGGTATCGATGCGACCGTTCGGGCCCGCCGACAGCACGAACATCCGCTTGTGGTTGGTCGCGTGCGAATACCAGCCGCCCAGGATGTTGACCACGTAGGGGTTGCTCCAAGGATCCACCGGTGTGCCACCGGCGACGTACGGCCCCCGCCAACGCAGGTTGCCCGTGACCGGGTAGGCCGCGGATGCCTGCCCGCCCGGCATGTTGTTCAACAAGTGGTTGTCCAAGATGTCACCGCGGGTCGCATCGACGGCCCAGGTCGCGAAGGAATGGCTCGCGGACCACGGATTCGAACTCGGCTTCGTGGGCCCCGAGAGCAGGACGTACACATGGTTGTCCGTCGCGCTCGAGTTCCGGGCAGGGTAGTAACCCAGGTCCTTGTAGAAGGACATCACGGCCGAACCGAGCACCTTGCACTCGGCTTCGGCCCGCGCGCGACGGCCGTCCTCCATGTAGCTCGAGAGCATCGGCACCGCGATACCCGTGAGCAGCAGGATCACCGACAGCACGACAATCACCTCGACGAGCGTGAAGCCGTCCTCTCGGCCACCTCGCTCAGACCCCCTCCAGCAGACGTTGTCCATCTCTGGGCCATCGGGGAACGCCCGCATCCAACTTGAGAATTCTTCCTACCCCCAGAAGGCCCTCAGGTCGAACCCTGTGGGATTCCGATCCAGGATCGTGGTCTCTGACCAGGACACCATGGGGACTTCGAACTCCAACGGCATCGAGGGCGACCGCAAGTTCCTCGAGGACGCGCTGAAGGACTGCCCCAACGGCGAGGCCGCGCAGATCGAGAAACTTGCCGGGATGGGGATGATCCCCATCGAACGCGCCTACGAGATCTGGGCCGACATCCTGGGACTGGCGTTTCACGACCTCGACGATCGCAACCTGGACGCCCGGGTGCGGCATCGGATCCCGATCGACGTCGCGATCCGCCACGGCGCAGTCGCGATCAACGAAGAAAACGGGACCCTGCTCGTCGCGCTCAAGAATCCGTTCGACCTGCTGGCCGTCGACGAGATCCAGGAAGTCACGGGGATGTCGGTGGAGATCGCGCTCGCCACGCCGGAGGCCATCCGCGCCGCCGTCGAGCGGCTACAGAAGGGCGCAGCCGGCATCGAGGGGCTCATCCAGAAGCTGCTCAAGGCCGAGATCGATACCCAGACCGTCGCCGACGGCGACAAGCTGCGACGGCTCGTCGGCGACGACGCGGTCATCCAGCTCGTCGATCACCTCATCGACGAGAGCCTGCGCCTGCGCGCCAGCGACCTGCACGTCGAACCCCAGCGCGACACGCTGCGCATCCGCGTTCGTGTCGACGGCGAGATGGACTCGCTCTACGCCCTGCCAGTCGGACTGCATCGCGCGGTCGTCGCTCGCATCAAGGTCGCGTCGGGCATGGACATCGGCGAGAGCCGCAAACCACAGGACGGCCGCATCGCGGTATCCGACAAGGTCGAGCTGCGCGTGTCGGTGTTGCCCAGCGTGCTCGGCGAGAAGGCGGTGTTGCGCGTTCTCGATCGCTCTGGAGTCTCGCTGAATCCCGACCATCTCGAGATGTCGGAACACAACCTGACGTTGTTCCGGCGTGGCTTCACGCACCCCAACGGGATGGTGCTGCTAACGGGCCCGACGGGATCCGGCAAGACCACCACGCTCTACACGGCACTGGGCGAACTCAACAAGCCGGATCGCAACGTGGTCACGGTCGAGGATCCCGTCGAATACGAGATGACGGGCACGACCCAGGTGCAGGTCGACCCCAAGGCCGAGCGCACGTTCGCGAACGCTCTACGAAGCATCCTGCGCCAGGACCCCGACATCTGCATGGTCGGTGAGATTCGCGACGCCGAGACCGCGAGCATCGCGGTGCAAGCCGCGCTCACCGGTCACATGGTTCTGAGCACGCTCCACACGAACGATGCGCCGTCAACGATTCACCGGTTGTGCGATATGGGACTCGCCCCGTATCTGCTCGGCCCCGCACTGCGCTGCGTCGTCGGCCAGCGCCTAGTGCCGCGGGTCTGCAGCAGCTGCGCCGAGGTCGCGACTCCCACCCCCGGCGTGCTCGCGGAATTCGGCCTCGATCCCGACCAACAGCACGATCAATTCCGTGAAGGGCGTGGCTGTGCCGCCTGCCGCAGTCGCGGCAAGAGCGGCCGTATTGCGATCCACGAGGTGATGTACGTCTCGCCCGAAATGGCAGGCGCGATCTCGCGCAAGGCCTCGGACTCCGAGATCATGGAACTCGCGAAGTCGGCCGGATATCGCACGATGCTCGATGACGGCTTGGAGAAGGCCGAGCGCGGCCTCGTCACGCTCGAGGATGTGTTGGCAGTCGCACGCGTCGAGTAGACGCGGCATCACGCGACTCTCGCAGCGGCTTACTTCACGACGAAGTTTACGAGCTTCCCGGGCACGACGATCTCTTTGACGACGGTCTTGCCGTCGAGATACTTCGCGACCGCTTCACGCGCGACGGCGAGAATGTCGTCCTTGGCCGCGCCGTTGCCGATCATCGCCTTGGCGCGGACCTTGCCCTTGACCTGCACCGCGATCTCGACCTCGTCGTCGACGAGCAGCTTCGGATCGATGGCCGGCCATGGCGCGCGCGCGAGCAATCCCTCGCCACCAAGCAACTGCCAGAGCTCCTCGCCGAGGTGCGGCGCGAAGGGCTGCAGCACCTGCGCGAACCGCAACAGCTGATCGCGGCACAGCTTGTCGGATGCCTTGGTCGCCTCGTTGACGAAGATCATCATCGCCGAGATCGCCGTGTTGAACGCGAGCCGCCCGATGTCGTCCTCGACCTTCGCGATCATGCGGTGAAGGTGCTTCTCGAGCGCGGGATCGGCCGGTCGGTCCTCGCGCAGGTGGGCATGCACCCGACCGTGCTCGGAGAACTCCGGCACGACGAGGCGCCAGGCCCGCTGCAGGAAGCGGTAGATGCCCGGTACGTCCTTGGGGTTCCACGGCTTGCTGTCAGCGAGCGGCCCCATGTACATCTCGTAGAGCCGCAGCGTGTCGGCACCGAACTCCTTCACGACGTCGTCGGGATTGACGACGTTGCCGTAGCGCTTGCTCATCTTGGCGACGAAGCGCGAGAGCTTCTCACCAGTCTCCTTGTGGAAGACGTCGTCGCCGCGCTCTTCTGCATCAGCCCACGGCACCACGCCGCCGCGCGAGTCCCGATACGCGAACGATTGGATCATGCCCTGGTTGTAGAGCTTGTGGAACGGCTCCTCGCACGCGACGTGATCGGCATCGTGCAGGACCTTGGTCCAGAAGCGCGAGTAGAGCAGGTGTCCGACCGCGTGCTCGGTGCCGCCGACGTAGAGATCGACGGGCAGCCAGTAGTCACTCGCGGCCTTGCTGCAGAACTCGGTCGCGTTGTTCGGATCGCAAAACCGCAGGAAGTACCAGCTCGAGCCGGCTGCGCCGGGCATCGTGTTGATCTCACGCTGCGCATCGCGGCCCTTGGCGTCCTTGGTCGCCACCCACTCGCGCGCCCGGATCAGCGGTGACTCCGGCACGCCACCGGGCTTGAAGTCCGCCATGTCCGGCAGCTCCAGCGCCAGCTGCTCGTCCGGCACCAGTTCGACACCGTCTTCGGTGTGCAGCACGGGGAACGGCTCGCCCCAGTAGCGCTGCCGCGAGAACAGCCAGTCGCGGATCTTGTAAGTCGTCTTGGCCTCGCCGCATCCCTTGGCCGCGAGCCAGTCGATGACCGCGCGCTTGGCGTCCGCGATCGACTTGCCGGCCAGTGCCAGGCTGCCATCCGACGTCCGACAATGCGCGGCGAAGGGCACGTCACCCGTGATGCATCGCTCCCCGCGCGCCACGACCGCGTCGGCCTCGGCATCGCCCGTATCCGGCGCGAAGATCCCCGGCACCGGCAGATCGAACTTCTGCGCGAACTCGAAGTCGCGCTCGTCGCCCGCGGGCACCGCCATGATCGCGCCGGTGCCGTACGTCACGATGACGTAGTCGGCGATCCAGATCGGGATCCGCGCCTTCGGATCATCGGCTTCGAACAGCGGATTGAGCGCGTAGGCCCCGGTGAACACCCCGGTCTTGTCCTTCGCGAGATCCGTGCGTTCGAGTTCGCTCTTGCTCGCCGCCTGCTTGACGTAGGCAGCCACGGCATCGAGCTGCTCCGGGGTCGCGATCCGTTTCACGAGCTCGTGCTCGGGCGACAGCACCATGAACGAGGCGCCGAAGAGCGTGTCCGGACGCGTCGTGAACACACGCACGCGATCCTCGGCGTGGCCGGCCACTTCGAACTCGATCTCGGCGCCTTCGCTCTTGCCGATCCACTCGCGCTGCTGGGCCTTGAGCGAGTCACTCCAGTCCAATCGCTCGAGCCCGGACAACAGTCGTTCGGCATACTCGGTGATCTTCAGCACCCACTGCCGCAGCGGCCGGCGCTCACACGGGTGATCACCACGTTCACTGCGACCATTGATGACCTCGTCGTTCGCGAGCACCGTGCCGAGTGCCTCGCACCACCACACGGGTGCGTTGGATTCGTAGGCAAGACCGCGCTCGTAGAGCCGCTTCCAGATCCACTGCGTCCACTTGAAGTAAGCCGGGTCCGCCGTGCTGATCTCACGATCCCAGTCGTACGAGAACCCGAGCGTCTGCAGCTGCCGCCGAAACGTCCCGATGTTCGCTGCCGTCGTCTTCGCCGGATGCGTATTGGTCTGGATCGCATACTGCTCGGCAGGCAGACCGAACGCGTCCCAGCCCATCGGGTGCAGAACGTTGAAACCCTTCGCCCGCTTGTAACGCGAGACGATATCGGTCGCCGTGTAACCCTCGGGATGCCCGACGTGGAGGCCAGCCGCCGAAGGATACGGAAACATGTCGAGCGCGTAGAACTTGGGCTGAGCGGCGTCGAAGTCCGGGTCACCCGGATTGATCGCGCGGAACACCTTGTTCTCGAGCCAGAACTGCTGCCACTTCGGTTCGATTGCAGCGGGTTCGTAGACTTGTCGTTGTTCGGCCATTGGATGGGTCGTCGAAAGGGCGAAGCAGTATGCCGCATCGCGGGTTCCGGGCAAGATGAACGCCATGCGGTTCCAGAACGACACCAACTTCCACCTGCGAATGGCCGCGCTCCTCGTGATCGGCCTGTTCCTCGACCACCTCGCGGAGCAGAACCTGACGCACTGGTCGTCACCCCGAATCGGAATCGTGCCGTTCGCGCTCGGACTCGCTTGGGCCGGGTTGTTCACGTGGCATGTCGCCAACGTGCTGCTGCAGCGAATCCGCGTGCTCGAGGATCGCCTCGAGCGCCTCGACCAGCGCACCGAAGTGATCGAGGACGATCAGCGCGCGCGCCGCTCCCTGCCCCCGATGCGATGACCAAGACTTTGACCACGCACGAAACGCTCCTGTCTTCGGTGCAAACCGAGTTCGCCCGCTACCGCCGCAACGTCGAGCTGGCGATCGAGCAGGTCTCCGACGCCGACCTGCACGCAACCCTCGATACGGCTGCCAACTCGATCGCGACCCTGCTCGGTCACCTGAGCGGCAACTTGCGCTCCCGCTTCACCGACTTCCTCACGACGGACGGCGAGAAGGCGTGGCGCGACCGCGACTCCGAGTTCGTCGATCGCGGCCTCGCGCGCGAAGCCATGCTGGCCGAGTGGCAGACCGCATGGGACGTGGTCGGTCAGGCTATCGCCGACATCGAACGCGCCGGCTCAGACGTCTGGCAGCGCGAGGTCATGATCCGCAACCAGCCGTTGACGGTCACGGCCGCACTCATGCGTTCGATCGCGCACGTCGCGACCCATGCGGGGCAGATCGTCTTGCTGGCCCGACACCACGCCGGCCCGGCGTGGCGCACTCTGTCGATCGCGCGCGGCGACTCGGCCGCCTACGCGCGCAATCCGACGCGCGAGAAGTCACCGGACGGCGGCGCGTAGCGCCAGTCCGGCGACGGGCGCGGGCACGCAGAGCGACCCGCGCCAGCCCAGCGTCAGTAGATGCTGAGCGCGAGGTCGAGGCCGTTCGTGACCGAGATGTTGAACGCGCCGTCGAAGAACACACCCTGGTAGAAGATCGACAGACCGGAGAAGCACGGGTCGCTCGGGAAGGTCTGGCCGAGCGTCACGCTGCTCGCGCCACCCGTGAAGACGAAGCTCGTGGCATCCGTCGTCACGTACTGGTTGCAGCCGGGCGCGGCGATCGGGATCTGCTGACCGGCCGGGAAGCTCCCGAAGCCGATCGCCCAGAAGCCGCCCGTGAGCGACGCCGACAGGTTGCTGGCCGTCAGCGTGATCGACGACGGCAGCAGCGGCGCGCCGCTGGCGTCGAGATCCGGGACCGGCGAGCCACAGCCCGTGCCGAACTGCGTCGCGGCGGCAGCCGGAGCGAGGGTGAAGTTGAAGGCCTGGATGCCCTGGTTGGTGTTCATCGCGTAGAGCGTCGCCGAGTCGCCGCAGATGCGGCCCCACTGCAGGTCGCCCGAGCCGTTGCCGTTGCCGCTCAGCGTGCCGCTCGTGTTGTTCGCGGTGGCGAGCAGGACCGGCGAGGCCGGGATCGTGATGTCGAAGACCGACACCAGCGACGAGTTGGAATCGATGCAGGCGAGCACCGGGGTGCCGTTGATCACGGCATAGTCGAGGCCACGCTGCGCGGCGCCGCCGAGGCCGATCGAATCGACGACGGTCGCGGTGCCCAGCCCTGGGTTGAAGGTGGTGTAGCGCGCGAGGCCACCCTGGTTGCCGATCAGCGTCGTCGAGTCGACGAACGACAGCGACAGGCGGTAGTCGTTTGAACCCGTGCCCGTGCCGGGGATCGAGGTGTAGGCCGTGCTCGTGTTCGAGCCATCGAGCGCGCCCGAAACGAACCCGCTGTTGAGTGCGTTGGCCGAACCGGCCGCGGCGAAGATGGCCGGACTCGTAGCGCCACCGAAGACGGCGAACGAGTCACCCACACGACTCATCCCCGGAGGCGCATCGAACGCGACACTCGGCGGGGTCGTCATGCCGGTGCTCTCCGAGTCCCACTTGTAGACCTTGAAGTTGGCACCGATCGCGAGGTTGCCGACGTAGATCGCGCCGTCTTCGCCGATGTCGCACATGTTGACGCGGAAGGTGCCGCCCGTGACGCCGGTCACGTCGAGACCACCGAGATCGGCGCCCGTCGAGCCGTCGAGCACGCGGAGGTTGTCACCGCCGGCGCGGCTGACGAGAACGAGGTTGCCCGTGATCGGGTTGTACGAGAAGCCGCGCTCCGTGCTGGACGTGTTCAGCGCCGAGATGGCGCCGGGCGCGAGCCAGCCGTTCGTGCCGAACGTCGAGAGCGGGGCGAGGCCCTGCGCAGTCGTCGTGCCGACGAGGAACGCAGCGGTGGCGAGGGAGTAGATCGTGCGATTCATGTTGCTCGTGATGAGGAAGCGAAAGAACGCCCTGATGCGATTGCTCCGTGCGGGTCTCGCCGCAACGGAACCGGGGCGGGAAGAGTTTTAGCCTCCTACGCCCCGATCGGCCGGCCAGAGAACCCCGCGTTACCAACCTTTCTCGCCCGTTCTACTGCACCGCAATATGCTCGCAGGCTCTCGACGCCGCGTTCAGCGCGCGTCGCGATAACGCAGCACGAAAGCCGGCGGCACGTTCCGCACGATCGGGCCGATCCGCTCGAAGCTCGCGAAGCGCTCGCGCATCAGCGCACGAAACCGCCGGGCCGACGCCAGGCCGTAGGCGTGCACGTACTGGAAGGTGCGAAACTCACCGCCGCTCTCGCGCAACGAATCGACGATGCCGGACACGACGTTCGACTGCACGGCGGCGGGCAGACTCGCGAAGGGCAGGCCCGACAGGATGCGCTTGGGCATCGGCAGGCCGCGGTCGCTCAGGATCGCGGTCACGTCCGCGGCGGAACCATGGTGAAAGTCGAGGGTCGGGAAGCGGCGCTCGAGCAGCTCGTGGAAACCGGTATCGAGTTCGATCCCGAGGTAGCGCACACCATCTGGCAGCGCCGCACGAATCGCGGCGGTCATCGGCCCGGTGCCCGGCCCGTACTCGACGACGAGGTCGCCGGGCTCGAGCTCGTCGAGCCGCCCAACGAGCACGCGGGCGAGCCAACGCGAACTCGGCAGGACCGCCCCGACCGAACCCGGACTCTTGAGGAACGTCCGAAAGAACCCCACACCGTCGCGGACGCGCCGCTGTTTGACAGCTTGGGGATCGGCAGTCATGCCGGCATGTTCGCCGGAAACGACCGACTATTCGAGCGCATCACCCAGAACTTCGACCCGACCGCGTGCGACTCTCGCAGAACACGCGAGGCGGCAATCGTCCCCGACGCCCATGCGAGCGAGGGTTCCCCGTTCGTGGTCCTCCGGCACCTCGAGCGCGTCCGCGGGGTCGATCGCCAACCGCACCGCGTCCGTGCCACACATCCCGCGCGTACAGCCCGTCAGCAATTCGACGCCCGCCATCTCGGCCGCCGCGAGCAGCGTCGTGCCGGGCTGCACGAATACCGTCTTGTCGGCCTCACGGAAACTCACCTCGACGAGGTCCATATGGCCGAGATACCGTCGCGCGGCAGCCCATGCAACTTCACGCTCTCGACTGGACCATCATCGCCGGCTACCTCGTGCTGGCTCTCGCCATCGGCCTGATGTTCCGAAAGCGCGCGGGATCGAACGCGGAGGAGTACTTCGCGTCGGGCCGCAGCCTGCCATGGTGGATTGCGGGGACGTCGATGGTCGCGACGACGTTCGCGGCGGACACGCCACTCTGGGTCACCGGCAAGGTCGCCCAATACGGCGTTGCCGGCAACTGGCTGTGGTGGGCCTTCGCATTCGGCGGAATGCTGACGGTGTTCGTGTTCGCCCGGCTCTGGCGCCGTGCCGAGGTCCTCACCGACGTCGAACTCATCGAACTGCGGTACACCGGCGGACCGGCACGTTTCCTGCGCGGTTTCCGCGCGATCTACGTCGCGGTCATCATGCAGTCGCTGATCATCGGCTGGGTGACGGTTGCGATGGCTCGCGTGCTCAAGCAAACCGTGTTGTTCGATCCGAACAACGGCGACTCGGGACTCACGGACGGCTGGATCATCGGCCTCCTGCTCGCGATCACGGGAGTCTACTCGGTGCTCGCCGGCATGTGGGGAGTGGTGGTCGCCGACATGGTCCAGTTCGTATTGGCGATGGTCGGCTGCACGGTCTTCGCAATCATCGCGGTCGATCACGTCGGCGGCACCGCGGAGCTCCAGAACAAGGTGAACGCGAACTTCGGATCGACCGAAGCGTTCAGCCTGCTGCCGGACTTCAGCGCAGCGGATCCATGGATGCCGGTCAGCGTGTTCCTCGCGCTGGTGTTCTGCCAGTGGTGGGCGAGCTGGTATCCCGGCGCCGAGCCCGGCGGCGGCGGTTACATCGTGCAGCGCATGGCATCGTGCAAGGACGAGAAGCACGCGGTGAAGGCGACGCTGTTCTTCCAGCTGATGCACTACTGCGTGCGGCCGTGGCCGTGGATCCTCGTGGCGTTCGCGGCCCTCGCACTACACCCCGAAGTTCGCGAGTGGGCCACAGCCGAGAACCCGGCTGGCAACCCGGAAGACGCCTACCCCGCCCTCATTCGCGAACTGGCGCCGATCGGACTACGCGGCCTGCTGCTCGTCACGTTTGCGGCCGCGGCGATGTCGACGATCAGCACGCAGATGAACCTCGGCGCGAGCTACCTGGTCACCGACGTCTACAAGCGCTTCGTCAACCCGTCGGCGGACGACCGCACGATGGTACGGGCTTCGAAGTTCGCCTCGGTTCTGATCCTCGTGCTCGGCGGCGGCGTCAGCTTCTTCCTGATCTACAGCGGAGCGAAGATCGACGACGCGTGGCAGCTGTTACTGGCACTCGGTGCCGGCGTCGGTGCCGTGTTCATCCTGCGATGGTTCTGGTGGCGCATCAACGCATGGAGCGAGATCGCGGCCATGATCGGCTCGATCGCGTTCTATGTGCTTGTGACGCGGTGGGAGCCAACCGCGGACCTGCCCACCGAGTTCCGCAGCCTGATCGTCGCGCTGTTGACGCTGGTGCTCTGGTTGGCCGTCACGTTCGTGACACGACCCGAGTCGCAGGATCATCTCGTCGCGTTCTACCGCAAGGTGCGACCTGACGGTCCGGGCTGGGGCCCGGTGGCACGCGACGCCAGCGAAGTCCGTCCCGACGGCCAGCTCGGGCGCGGCATCCTCTGTGCGATCCTCGGCACCGCGACGATCTGGCTCACGCTGCCCGGCATCGGCGCGGTGATCTTCGGCGAGACGACGACCGCAATCGGGTGCCTTGGTGGCGCTGTCGTCTCCGGCGGCCTGATGTTCTTCGTGTTCAGCCGCTCGCCGGCGATGTCGCGGACGTAGCGCGACTCGGCGAACGGGCTACCAGACCTTCTGCTTCACGGCGACGCCACGAGCGCGCAGCAGGTCGAGGAGCTCGGCCGGTATTCCTCGGGCGGCCGAAACGTCGAGATACCGCAGCCCCTCGGCCCAACGCAGCGCATCCGCGCCGGCCGAGCCGATCTGGTGGCAGCCCCAGAGTGAGAGCTCGCGCAGCGTCGGCGCGGTCACGAGACCGTCGAGCCGTGTCAGGCGAGTCACGGCGTTGGCATTCAACGAAACCAGGCGCGGAAAGCGATCTCGCACGACGTCGTTGAGTCGGTCGTCGATCGCCTCGCAGCCACCCAACCCGAGATGCTCGATCCCTCTCGGCAGTTTTGCGAGACCCGCCGCCGTGATTTCCGTGTTGCGCGCCAGATCGAGATGACGCAGGTGCCGAAGCCGACCGATCGAGGCCAAGGCCTGATCCGTGATCCAGGCGAAGGTCAACTCGAACCGGCGAAGCTCCGGCAAACCAGTAACGATCTGCTCGACCACACCGTCGTCCACGAGGCGCACACGATTCTCCGCCGCCCTACGAACCGCCGCCGCAGCGGCATCTTCTTCCGGAGAGAGCTGGCGCTTGCTGTCGTTGCGCCAGCTGTCGACTCCGAGCTGGCGCAGCCGCAGGTCACGGAGGCCCCGCACATGGCTGAGCTCTTCGTAGTCGTTGCCCGCGAGCTGGACGCACGCTGTCAAGGTGAGAGCCTCGAGGCGCTCGCAGTGCGCGAGCGCCACGAGTCCCGCACGCGAGAAGCCATGGTTGCGCTCGAGGCGCAGGCTACGCAGCGCGGGCAGGAACGGCAGCCGCGCCATTCCGGCATCGCTCGTGTCGATCGCAATCAACGCGAGTTCGCGGAGAGCAGGCAGGCGCTCGAGGTGACGCAGCCCGCTCCCCGTCACGCCGACGGTGCCGGCCAACTCGAGCGTTTCGAGGCGGCCGAGCGGCACGAGTTGCGCGAGGCCGGCGTCACTGATCGACGCGCGATTCGACTCATCGGTCGCGGGGTGATACTCCGCCTCGCGATCGGCGATCGTAGCATCACGGGCTTGCCGCCCAGAACGCAACCGCAAGTGACGCAGCTCTCCGAGGCGCGCCAAGGCGCCGATCGCATCATCGCGCAAGTTGAGTCCATCGACCGCGAGCGTGTCCGATGGCAACGCCGCAATGTCCACGATTGACCGCACCACGACGAACGGGATCGGCGCCGCCCGCTGCACCCGACGTTCACGGAGCCGAGCTTCGAAACGTTCCCGCAGCTCCGCGGCGACCGACTGCAGTGGGTGGCCCGCATCAGCAAATAGCAGCGCGATGCCAGCCGCTGCGAGGCGCTCCAGATGATGCTTCGCGAGCCACGGCTGCGCGCCGAACCGGACCTCGCAAAGCCGACGATGCTTGCTGATCTCGCGCACGACGCGCTCGGGTACGTTGGGGCAATTCACGAGGTCGAGGTGACGCAGATGTCGCAGCCACATGGCCCGGAACACCGTCGCCCCTTCGACCTCTGTCCCCCGCAATCGCAGCATGCGAACGTACGGACAGCGCTTCTGAAGCCGGTCAATGCCATCGAAGCCGAACCCGACGAGTTCGACACCGAGCACGTTCTGCGGCAGCTCGCTCAACTCCGCCAACGTACGGACGATCGTCACCGGCACGTTCTGTGGTTCGATCGCGGCCGGATCCTGCCTGCCCCCCCTGCCAGACTCCGCACCGAACTCCCTGCCGGACTCCTGCCCGGCGCCCGCTTCTGCCCGCCCACCCTGTGAGCCGCGACTGTATCGCACCCCCACGACCGCCAACGATCCGAGTAGCACGACCGCGGCTGCGAGCCACACGCGCCGACGTGCCGGGCTCTGATCCCGCTGCTCGGTCGATGTGACCTCCTCGTCGAGCCGCGACATCACCGCAGCCGCGAGATCCGTCGGGGTCCGCCGCTCCGTGAGTTCACCGACACCCCATTCGAGCTGACGCCCGAAGACCTCGTCGTCCCGATCGCTCATGACCGCCCTCCGCTCGGCTTTCCGAGTCGACTCTCGATACATGTCCGCAGCGCGGCGCGCGCCCGCTGCAACAGGGTCTTCAACCCGTTGGTGCTCAGCCCCAGCGCCACCGCGGCCTCGTCACGTTCGCCGCCGTACCACCGCAAGACGGCATCGCGGGCACGGGGCTGCAGCTCGCCGAGACAACCGCCGAGGGCATCGAGCCAACGATCCCCGCCGTCCTCGTCGCAAGCCTGCTGCCAACGCTGGTCCGCCAGCTCGATGAGCAGCAGTTCGCGTCGCGATCGATCCCGCCGGCGGCGCAAGAAGCGGTGCTTCGCCGTGCTCCGCAAGAACGTGGCAGTCGCCACCACGGCACGATCCTCGAAGTCGTCCCGCCGCCACAGCACCAGGAACGCCTCCTGTGCCAGGTCATCGGCCTCGTCGCCAGTCGCCCCGAGGGTGCGCAGATAGCGCCACAGCGCCACCTGGTGCTGACGAACCAGCTGCTCGAAGTAGGCGCGACGATCGGACTCCAAGACGTTCTCAGCGGGCCAGGATACGGCGGCGTTGGTCACACCGCATCATCCCCCGAGCCCACGAGAACTATTCACGAACCCGAGAAAACGTTCGGGCCCGCGACTCAGAGCCGCGCTCAGGGCTGGATCGTGAGCTTCATCGCGTTCGACACCACGTACGTCACGGGCGTCGTGACCTGCGGATCGAGCAGCGCCATCTGGTAGCAGAGGCTGATCCCGAGGTAGGCCGGGTTGTTCGGGAACTGCGCGTTGAAGCGGTGGGTGCCGAGGTTGTCACCGAACGTGAGCGCGATCGGCACCGGGTTGTCGAGGTACGACAGACACTGCTGGCCAAGCAGCGGCGCCAGCACGAGCGGCGTCGAACGCAATCGCAGATCGCCCATGATGAATGCGGGCAGGTTCGGCAGACTGCGGATGCAACCGATTTCGAACGTGAGGTTGCCGAGCTGAGGGATCCCGTTCCAGGTCTCCATCAGGGGCTTGATGCCGTTCGTGTGCGGACACGCATCACCGACCGTCTCGATACCGTCACCGAACGGTCCGGGCATCTCGAGATCACCCACTCCGACGAGGCTCGTGAAGTAGGGCCCGAATTGCTGACTGAACGGCGGCAGGTAACCGTTGGGGCCCAGCGGCGCCTCGAAGGGCATCGTCACCTCAGTCGGCTCGATGACGCCGTTGCCGTTGGCATCGAACATCGAAACGATCGCATCGTTGGAGCCGCCGTTCTCCCAGACGAAGTTGACACTGCCGGACGGCGCAGTCGAGAACGCCCACGTCTGGCCGCTGAGGCTCGTGACCGTGCTCTGTGACTGGTTCTGGATCTGGATCGGAGCCACGCCGTTGTAGGTCCGCGTCGACAGGTTGAAGAACAGGTTGATCTCGCCGGAGTCGATCTCCTGATCACCGTCGGCGTCGACCACGCGGTAGATCAGGCCCGAGACCTTGTCGCCGTTGATGTTGTTGTCGCCCTCGGCATTCGTACGGTAGCTCGATCCGAGGTAGTAGACGTCCTCGCCATTGGGCCCACCGCCCGCCACGACGTCGCAGAAGCGCTGCCAGTTGACGCGCGTGGCCGGAGTCGACGCATCCTGAACGTCCCAGTTGGGAAACAGCGACGTCGTCGCACTGCGCGGGTCGTCGAAGTCCGGGTGCATCGGCAGGTCGTTCAGCGTCGAGCAGTTGAACCAGACCTCCGGCGACGCGGTGCCCGCGTTGTCCGTGAAGCCGTACCAAGCGTTCATCTCCGGCTGCACGGGGTAGGTGTATTGCACCGGGTTGGTGTTCGGGATCGGCACGCCGACGATCGACAGACCCTTGGCGAACGCGATGACCTTGCCGCCCGGTAGGACGCGCAACGTGCGCCAGAAGTCGAGACTGATCGTGACCGGACCGCTGAGGCCCGGAACCGTCAGCCCCATCGAGCTGTCGACGAACATGCTCTGCTCACCCGGATCGCTCGCGTCTCCGTCACCGTTGGCGTCGACGAGCCGGTGAATGCCGTTCGTGTAACCCTGTGAACTCGGCTGGCCGTTGTCGAGCGCGACGTAGACGCGCGTCTCGGGCGGGTTCATCGACGTATCACGGTAGACCGCGAGCGAGTCGGGCGAGAACAACGGCCCGCCGGACTGCGAACCACCGAAGCGGAAGAACACCGTCGCTTCGGACGGGTCGATCTCGCCGTTGTGGTTGCTGTCCTCACCGCGAATGACCTGGCCATCCTCGGAATCGCAGAAGTAGAACACCGGGTTGCCGTCTTCCCAGACGTAGCGACCGTCGACCATGAAGTTGGTGCCCGAAGACGCCTGCGTCGGCAGCGTCGTGCAGAACGCGTGCATCTCGTCGGGAGTGATGATGCCATCGGCGTTCCGATCCTTGACCCGGGCAACCGGGTAGCTCGAGGCCGGCGGACCACTCGCGTTGCCGAAACCAACCGGAATGACGAAGTCCTGCGCGGTCACAGCCGCGGCAAGGGCGATCATCGAAATCGAAGTGCGCTGCATTCTGCTCCTGGGGGGAAGGGGAGGGAGGCGAACAATTGTGCCCAGCCAGCCGATCGAACCGTTCGAAAGATCAGGGGAAGATCGGATGGGGTTTCGTTTTTCATGCCCGCCCGGCACGATTCCGCCATGCCGCTCCGCCCGCCCGCGCCGCCGCCCGAACCCGAGTGGTTTCGCGACGTTCCGCGCGGCCGCGTGCTCGCGTTCGCGCCCCACCCCGACGACGAAATCGCGGGCCCCGGCGGCTGCCTCACGCTGCACCGCCGCGGCGGCGATCCGGTGCGTGTGGTCGTGGCATCGACCGGTGCTGCCGGCGATCCCGAGGAACGCTTCGACGTAGCCACCTACGCTGCACGCCGCGAAGCCGAGTCGCGCGCGGGTCTCGCCGAACTCGGCGTCGACGACGCCGTCTATTGGGGCCTCCCGGACAACTGCGTCCTCAACGACACGGACTACGAACTCGGCTTCCAGCACGCGACCGCGGCGATCCGCGAGTTCGAACCGACGATCATCTATCTGCCGTGGGAAGCTGAGGGTCACCCCGACCACCACGCGCTGCACCTCGTCGTCCTCGAAGGCATGCGCCGCGCCGGCTTCACGGGAACCGCATTTGGCTACGAGGTCTGGAACGCGATGATCCCCGACATCGTCGTCGACATCACGGCAGCCGAAGAGCAGAAGCGACGCGGCATCCGGGCTCACGCTTCGCAGACCGCCTACGTCGACTTCGAGCACACGATCCTCGGGCTCAACGCCTATCGCGCGATGGTGCACGCGCGCGGTCGCGGCTACTGCGAAGCCCTCCGCCGAATCTCGAACGGCTGAATCTCGACCGACCGGATCTCGACCGGCGACTAGCCCGAGTAACGACTACAAGAACAACCGGTGCCGCTTGAACCGCGACTCGATGCCGTCCTCGGCCTCTACGACGCGCTGTTCGAAGCCACCGCAGTACTCCGCGAGCCGCTCCTGCATCTGCTGCAGTCCGATCGACAGCGGCGCGTCCGGCTCCGTCGCCACGAGGGGCAGCTGACCGAGGCGGTGCTGCGTCACGCTGCCGTCCTCGACGATCTCGCCGAGATACTCGAGCTGCACCCCAACGTGCTGCCGCGCGACCTCGGTGAGCTTGTCGAACGCGAGCCGACCGCGCCCGGGCTCGGGCACGCGGTTGACGACGACCAGGAAGCGCGCCTTGGGATCGATCTGCGCGACGCACTTCACGACCGCGTAGGCATCGACGAGCGCCGCGATCTCCGGCTGCGTGACGAGCACGATCCAATCGGCGCAGAGCATCGACAGGATCGTCGCCGGCGCGATTCCCGCGCCGAGGTCGAGGACGAGCGCATCCTCGCGCCCGGCCATCTCGCCGAGCTCGCGCGCGAAGACGAGCAGCTCCTTGTCGGACATGTTGGCCATGCGCCGCACGCCCGAAGCCCCGGGCAACAGCCGCGGGCCGCATGGCGAGACGCAGAGCGCCTGATCGAGCGTGGCCTGACCCTGGACGAGCTGCTGCAGCGTGATGGTCGGTTTGACCCCGAGCAGCAGATGGTCGCATGCCAGACCGAAGTCGCAATCGATCACGGCCGTGCGCTTGCCCGTGCGGTGGATCAACACGGCGAGCGAAGTGGCCAGGAACGACTTGCCGGTGCCCCCCTTGCCGCTGGCGACCGCGATGGTCACACCCTCGCGACGCGGCGGCGCACTGGACCGCAAGCCCTGGAGCAGGCGTCCGAAGAGGCCCCGACCGCGGGGACCGAGGCCGGCTCCGGCCTCTCGGCCGCCGACCTCACGACGACCAACCTCACCGCCAGGCAATCCCGCCTGGCGCTGAGCCGCCTGCCGGTAAGCCCCTGAACGTGGATCCCGCTCTCTGGCAGGATCCGTCGCCCCGTAGGCTCCGGCGCCGCGATCTGACCGTTTCACGACGCCGCCAAGTGTCGCCGATCCGGCCCATCATTGCTCGAATCGAGCCTGCCTTTTTTGCGACGCACTTTTGCAGGTCCGCGGTGCCAGACCAGCCGAGACGCACCGGTGACGCCCCGCAGACCGAACGTGCGCGTCGTCAGCGCGGCAGCAGCTCGCGCGCGAACTGCACCGGCACGCCGTAGTTCAAACCGTGGAAACCCTTCTGGATCGCGAAGTTCACCGCGATCACCTCCCCGGTTCCACTGAACACGGGTCCGCCCGAACCGCCGTGAGTCGTCGCGGCATCGTAGGTGACGAGCCGCTCTTCGACGGTCACGCTGCCCCGCGTGATGACCGGCTGGATCTGGCCCGCCGCCGCAAGCTCGTCGATCGCCACGGCCATCGACGCGTGCTTCTGCTGCAACCGCTCGACGAGTGCGGTGTCGGCCCGCGCGAGCAGCGCCGCGAGCCCGGTCGGGTAACCGACGACGATCGCCCGCTCGTAGTCGTTGCGCGTCTCCGTTGCGAGCGGCAGCACAGGAACGGCCGTGACCGCCTCGGCAGCGACCTGCAGCACCGCGACGTCCTGATCGTCAGTCCGAGTCTTCACCGACTCGGGCGGCACGGTGATGGCCGGGAGCCCCGGGAACGTCACCGTGAAGCGCACGAACTCCGGCACGTAACCCTGCGCAATCAGCGGTTGCAGCGGCCCGACCTCACTCCACGGCACCGCGACATGGCGGTTGGTCACGATGTGACCCGCGCGCGACACGAGGAAACCCGAGCCGGTGTATTCCGCCTCGAACGGCTTGCCGCCGAGCAGCCACCACGTCTTGTCCGGCTGCCGCAGACGATACACGCCGTGAACCAGGCAAACGCCCTTGCGCCACTCCTCGCGGACCCGCTTGAGCGTCGCGTTGCCGCGCGCGAGGCTCTCGAGGGTCGCTTCCCGCGCCTGCTGCCACTCGCGCAGTTCGTCGATCTCGGCACGCGTGTACTCGTCCGCGGTATGACGCGCCTCGAAGTACGGTCGCGAACTCAACCAACCACCAAACCACCCTGCGAGCAACGCGAGCGCGATCACGAGGATCGGAAAACCGACCTTGAGCGTCAGCGTCGCCTGTGTGAACAGATCGCGCGTCAACGTCTCCGTCGCCGCGCGGCCACCGCTCTCGCGTGCGACCGCGCGTGCGTCGGCGAGCATGCGACGCACCGGCTTGCACACGGCACCCTGCGGCACGTAGGTCCGAAACCGTGCGCGCGGCCCATCGACGCCGAACTCGATCTCGTCCTCGTCCTGCAGAATGACCTCGCGCACCTGGTTCCCGTTGACGAAGACCTCGCCTTCGAGCGCATGCAGGTGGAACACACACGCATCCTGCTCCCAGTCGATGCGCGCGTGCTCGATCGCGACGTTGGGGTCGCGCAAATACGCCGTACTCGTCGGATCCGAACCGATCGTCACGCGCGGCACGGCGTAGGTCACCGTGCGGCCACGTCCGGGCCCGGAAAGGTGGAGCAGTTGCGCGCGCATTGCTGCACCATAGGACCGATGGCGTCTTCCGCAAACGCACCACTCGCGCTGGTCGAGGTGGCCGTCGATTCGGTCGACGGCGCCGTCGCAGCCGCGGCAGCCGGCGCCGACCGGCTCGAGGTCTGCAGCGCGCTCGAGGTCGGTGGACTGACGCCGACCGCGGGCCTGCTGGCCGCGATACGAGCGGCGGTAGACGTTCCCGTGTTCGCGATGGCACGACCACGGGCCGGCGACTTCTGCTACACCGAGCCCGAGTTCGAGGTCCTGCTGCGCGATGTCGCCGAGCTGCGAGATCGCGGCGCCGACGGCGTCGTCACGGGCATGCTGGACGAACACGGCGAGATCGACCGCGGCCGCTTCGAACAGGTCCAGCGCTCCGCCGGACAGCTGCCGATTACGTGCCACCGCGCCTTCGACCTCACCTCAGATCCGCGGCGCGCGCTCGCCGCGCTGATCGAACTCGGTATTCCGCGGCTACTGACGTCGGGTCAGGCAGCCGCAGCGCCGGACGGCAGCGAGCTGATCGCCAGCCTGGTCGAGGCGGCGAGTGAAGACATGATCGTCATGCCCGGCGCCGGTGTGCGCGCCGACAACGCCGCAGCACTCCTCGAAGCAACCCGCTGCCGCGAGATCCACCTGTCGGCGACGACCTGGCAACCGAGCCCGATGCAGTTCCGCCGTGACGGTGTGTCGATGGGCGTCACGCTGCCGGGCGACGAGTATCAGGTGCGACGGACCGACGGCGACGTCGTGCGCGCGGTAATCGCCGCGCTATCCTCCACACCATGAGTTCTTCCGCCGAACTGCTCACCGACGTCGACCGCCTGCTCGCGAGCGGCGTGGCCCCGCCGTGGGACGACCTGCTCGCCGCGCTGCTCACCCACTTCGACTGCGTCGTCGGCACCGTTCACGTGCTGCAGGACGACCGCGTGCTCCACCTCACCGCCGACCGCGGTCTGCCGCCGCCCGTGCGCGACAAGGTCGCCATGGTCCCGATCGGCAAGGGCATGGCCGGCATCGCGGCCGAACGCAGAGAACCGGTCCAGGTGTGCAACCTCCAGACCGACGACAGCGGCGTCGTCCGCCCCGGTGCCAAGCTCACGCAGATGGAGGGTTCGATCGCGATCCCGATGCTCGACGGGGATCGATTGACGGGCGTGCTCGGCGTCGCCAAGCCCGTGGCCTACGACTTCACCGACGAAGAGAGCGCGACGCTGATGGCCGTCGGGGCGAAGGCCGCCGCGGCGCTCGCGAGCTGAGTCGACCGCACCATCCGTCAGATCGCGAACCCATCCCGCTGCTGCACCCGCAACAGCGCGTTCGCGGCATCGTCATCGAACTGCATGTTCGCGGCGTCCCACTTCAGCACCTTGCCGCGAGCGCCGCGGTAGGCCGCGTTCGCGAGCAGCACCGTCTCCGTGAGCGGGCCGCCGTAGGCGAACGAGCAGGTCGGCTGGGTGCGTTGCTGGCAGCACTGGATCCACTCCTTGTAGTGGCCGGGTGACGCCGGGATCGATTTCGGCGGCGCCTGCCAGGTATCGCGGCGGGCTTCGGGGCCGACGACGTGGCGGTTGTAGTCACTGATGAGCCAACCGTCGTCGCCGATGAACAACACGCCGTTGGTCCACTTCTCGAGGCCGCGGTCGACGAGTTCCTGCTTCGGGCGATCCTTGCCGCCGTGCCAGTGCAGTTCGAGTGCAGCGCGATCCCCGCGCGCGGCGAACTCGTAGCGGCAGCGCAGAGCTCGGGGCGCGCAGTGCGGATGCGGCTCCTCGCCGTCGGCGCGGACCGTGCTCGGCGCATCGAGGTTCAGCGCCCAGAACGCGAGGTCGACGAAGTGACAACCCATGTCGGCCGTCGTGCCACCGCCGAACGCCCAGTAGCGCCGCCAACCGGCCGGATGATAATCACCGCGATAGTCCTGCTGCGCCGCGGGACCGAGCCAGAGATCGTAAGCGAGACCATCGGGCACCTCGCGCTCGGCAGGCAACTTCGCGGCCGACCAGTCCGTGCCGTTGACGAAGACGATCACCTTGCGAACGGTGCCGACCGCACCCGCACGCACGGCCTCGACGACGCGGCGGTAGTTCTGGTTGGCGTGGATCTGAATGCCCATCTGCGTGACACACTCGAACTCGACTGCGGCGCGCTGCAGTTTGCGCGCCTGTTCGATCGAATGCGTCAGCGGCTTCTCGCAGTAGACGTCGAGGCGGTTCTTCAGAGCGAGCATCGCAGGCAGGTAGTGCGTGTGATCCGGCGTGCTGATCACGACGCCATCGATCTCCTTGCAGCGTTCGGCGCTGCCGAGCACTTCTCGGAAGTCGGATATGAGCCGCGCACCCGGGTGCTTCTTGCCAGCCGCCGCGAGCCGACCGCCGTCGACGTCACAGAGATAGACGATGTTCTGATCCTTGACGCCGTTGAGGTTGCCACCGCCGCGACCGCCGACGCCGATCACGAGCAGCCGCATTTCCTGACGCAACCGGTCCGCACGCGGACGTTGCCCGGCCTGCCCGGGCAACGGCGACGTGAGTCCGGCGACTGCGGTCGCGCCAGCCGATGCGGCAGCGGCGCGCAAGAACGTTCGACGAGAGGTGCCCATCGCCGAGATCATCGCACCGGATCCCAACAATTGCTCGCACCCGCAGTCGGACGACCCGATCATGCGCGCATGACTCAGAGTCTGCAGGCCCACTACGCTCCGAAGAACGCGTGCTTCGGCTGTGGCCAGGCCAACCCCGACGGTCTCCGCATCGAGAGCTTCGTCGAGGGTGACGAGGTGGTCTGCACCTGGACCCCCAAGCCGATGCACGAAGCGTTTCCCGGCGTGCTCAACGGCGGCATCATCGGCGCACTGCTCGACTGCCACTGCAACTGGGCCGCGGCGTGGCACCTCATGGAACGCGCGGGCGCCGACGCCCCGCCGTGCACTGTCACGGCCGAGTATTCGATCAAACTGCGGCGGCCGACCCCGACCGACGGACCGGTGTCGCTGCGTGCAAGGATCACCGAGTCGAGCGACGACCGCGCGACGGTGACGGGCACGCTCGAAGCCGGCGGCCGGATCTGCGCAACGTGCGACGGGCTGTTCGTCGCCGTGCGCGAAGGCCACCCCGCGTTCCATCGCTGGTAGGCTTCCTGGTAGTTCTCAATGCGCCCGACGCCCACGATTCCGACGATCGAGCAGATCCAGCGCGCGTGGCAGCGCTTCGACGGCCACATCCGCGAGACCCCGAGCTGGGAGTGGGTGGGCCATCGGGTCGACCGGCTCAAACCGGCCGGCAGCACCCTGATGCTCAAGCTCGAACTGCTGCAGCACACGGGCACGTTCAAACCGCGCGGCGCCTTGACCGTGATGCGCGAACTCACGCCGGAGCAGCTCGAACGCGGGATCGTCGGGGTCAGCGCCGGCAACCACGGCATGGCGATCGCGTTCGCGGCATCGCGGCTCGGGACGCGCGCCACGGTCGTGATGCCGAAGACCGCCAATCCCGCGCGTGTCGCAGCTTGCCGAGCGCTGGGCGCCGCAACCGAACTCACGGACGACATCGCGACCGCGTTCGCGCGCGCCGAGGTGATGCAGGCCGAGGGCAAGTTCTTCGTCCATCCGTTCGAGGGCCCTCTGACGGCACTCGGTACCGCAACGCTCGGACTCGAGTTCCTGCGGCAGGTCGGCAAGCTCGATGCCCTGATCGTCGCGATCGGCGGTGGCGGACTCGCTGCCGGCGTCGCGTGCGCCGTCAAGCAGCTGCAGCCGAAGTGTCGGATCTACGGCGTCGAGCCCGTTGGCGCCGACACGATGCGCCGCAGCTTCGAAGCCGGCTCCCCGCAGGCGATCGACGCGGTGCGAACGATCGCCGACAGCCTCGGCGCCCCGGCGGCGATGCCGCACTCGTTCGAACTTTGCCGCAACCACATCGACGAGCTCGTGCAGGTCACCGACGACGAACTCTGCAGCGCGATGGCACTCTTGTTCGCCGACGCCAAGCTCGCGGTCGAGCCCGCCGGCGCTGCGTCGACCGCGGCGATGCTGCAGCTCGGCGACCGTCTCGCGGATCAACGCGTCGGCATCATCGTCTGCGGCGCCAACGTCGACCCCGACACCCACGCCGAATGCCTGCAGCGCGGCCGCGACGGCATCGTGTAGGCCGAACCATGCGCAAGCTCACACTGATCGGAGTGCTGTTCGTCGTCGCCGGCTTTGGCGGAGGCATGGGCTCCTTTGCGGCCCTGGCCTGGTCCGGCGAGACGATGGTCGAATCCGAGTGGCCACCGAAGAAGGACGGGCAACCGCGCATCGAAGCCCTCGAGTTCGACCTCACACCGGACATGAATCCCCTCGCCATGACCGTCTCGACCGAGGACGGCGGTGCGCGGGCCACCGTGACCGTGCGTGACCCGGCCGGCGAGGTCGTGTTCGAAGACTCCCAATCCAGCGACCCCGGCAGCACGGTCGCGTGGTTCTTCGCACCGATCGAAGCGTCGAGTGCCGGCAAGCATCGCTTCGACGTCGCGTTCAATCGCGACATCGACGCCGCCGTCAACGTGCGCAAGAACGCCATGGTGATCCACGTCGGGTGGATCTTCGCGGCACTCGGCGCGATGTTCGTCGGCTTCGGGATCCTCTTCGTAGCGTCGATCCGACACGCCACCAAGACGATGCGTGAGCTGCGGAATGCGCCGCTCCGTGGCGGTGAGTAGCCTGCCGAAGAACCGGGAGCGATTCAGTCCGCGGTTTCGAACTCGGCGATGGCCTGATTCATCGCCGCCATGTACTCGCGACACAGGATCTGCACGTTCGGCTCGGTGCACATCGTGAAGTGATCCCCCGGACACTTGACGACCGTGATGCCACCCAGGACGAAGGGCTTCCAGCCGAGCTCGTCATCGAAGACGTAGCGCGTGCCGCCCATCGCCTCCGTCGAGCCGAACATCCAGGTCTTGCCGGGGTAGGGCTTGACCTGATGGCGATAGAACGCGCGCTCGAACGCGAACTGCACGTCCTCCCCACGCATCGCCTGTGGCATCACGCCACCCTGCTGCCGAGCCTCTTCGGTGCGCCGCGCCGAGACCCAGCGATCGAGCTTCATGCGCAGGATCCGAATCGGATACATCGGCCCCTTCTTCAGGACGCGCCCGACGTGGATCAGCGCGCGCGACAGCTTGCTGCGCTGACGCATCTGCGGGCACCACGTATCGATCATACCGAGGAACGCGACCCGCTCGCCGACCGCGAGCAGCTGCTGCGCCATCTCGTAGGCAACGACGCCACCGCCGCTGTAACCGCCTAGGTAGTACGGACCGCGCGGTTGCACTTCGCGCAACTCCGCGAGGTAGGCCTGCGCCATCTCATCGATCGTCTGATGTGGCGTCTGCTTGCCGTCGACACCCCGCGCCTGCAGGCCGTAGACCGGCTGGTCCTTCCCGAAGTAGTGCGCGAGGTCGCGGAAGCCGAGCACGTTGCCGCCCGCTCCGTGCACGAGGAACAGTTTGGGCCGCGCGCCCTCGGTCTGGATCGGCACGATGTGATAGCCACGCTTCTGTGCCACCGACCGCGCGGGTTCCGTACCGGGTTCGGGCAGATCCAGCTCCTCACGCACGACCGCCGCGAGCTTGCGAACGGTGCCGGCGGTGAGAAGCGTCGACAGTTCGAGGTCGATGCCGAAATCCTTGTGCAGCCGCGCGAACAACCGCACGGCGAGCAGCGAGTGGCCGCCGAGTTCGAAGAAGTCCTGATCGAGCCCCGGATGATCGACTCCGAGCAGGTCCGCAAACCCGGCGATGAGCTTGCGCTCCACCTCGTCGCGCGGCTCTTCGCCACCCTCCGCGCCGGCAGGTGCCTCGGCCGGCGCCACGTTCGACACCGGCTTCTCGGGTGGCAACGACAGCCAGCGCGCGACGCGCTGAACATCCATCGACGACACCACGACCTGCGCCTCGCCGGTCGCGAGCGCGCGCTCGAGTCCGGCCATACCTTCGGGTCCCGTGATGCCACGCGCAAGGATCGCCCGGATCCGCGGCACGGGTTCGGCGATCGGCCTCTTCACGTTGCCCCGCCGAGGCTCCGTCGCCTTGGCCGCCGCAATGCCGAAGCCGCCGCCGCGCACGCCGAACAACTGCAGACCTCGCAGCTCGGCCACGACGATGCCTTCGGTCGAAGCGAGCACGAGATCGAGCGTGCCGAGACGTGACCGTTCGTCGAAACCCTGTCGTGTCGCGAACGCAAAGACCTCCGCGGGCAACCGCCCGGACACGATGACCTCGTCGCACCCGACCGGCACGAAGAGCGCGTCCTCGTGCCCGGCTGCGAGCAACCGGATGCCACAACCGAACGCTGCGTCGACCAACGCCGGGTGCAGCGCATGCACGGAGAGGTCGTTGTGATGCACAGCGGGCAACTCGAGGCGCCCGAGGGCCGCTTCCTCGCTGAGCGCGAGTTCTCGCACGGCCTGCCAGCGTGGTCCGAAATCGACGAGCGCCGATTGATCTTCGACGACTGCAGCCGTCGGCGCGGCCCCACGCCACTCCGCGAGGTCGATGCGCCCGAGCCCGGCGGCTCCGACCTTGGCGACAGCGCGCGCATGCGTTGTGCGCGCGAACACGTCTGCTTCGCCGGGGCTCGCGCTCTGGATCCGAACGCTGTAACCCCACGAGTGTTCACGAACGGCCACGAAGACCTGCAGCGACGACTCGCCGGGAAAGGCGAGCGGACTCAGGAACTCGACGTTCTCGAACGTCACACTGCCGCAGTTCGCGATCACTCGCACGGCAGCCGTCATGAGTTCGAGATGCCCGGTGCCGGGCATCAGGCAATCGCCACCGCGAATCCGGTGCTCGCTGAGCTGCCAGTCGGTCGCCGGCGACCACGGACGCGAGAACTCGATCTCGTCCCCGCGTTGGCCGCGAGCGCCGAGCCACGCAGGTGCCGTGCCGACGCTGTCGTCGTCACCACGTGCGAGCATCCCCACGTCCTGCCAGACGCCCCAGTCGATCGCGAGGGTGCGACCCGAACGATGGACGCTCCGCCAGTGCGCGAACGAATCCAACGCCGCGTTCGCCGCCGCGTAGTCACACTGACCCGGAATCCCCGCGAGCCCGCTCGTCGATGCGAACGCGACGAACACATCGAGGTCGAGATCGGCCGTCGCCTCGTCGAGCGCGAGCGCACCACCCACCTTGGGCCCGAGCATGCGGTCGATCTGCTCCGGCGTTCGCAGCTGGATCAGGCCATCGTCGAGCACGCCAGCCGCGTGGATCACCCCGTGAACGGCACCGAAACGTGCGACGGCATCCCGCACGAGACCGACGACCGCTTCGCGATCACTGACGTCGACAGCGCAGATCATCACCTCGCTGCCCGCGGCCTCGAGCGCCTGGACGCGCTGGATCAGACGCGCCTCGCGATCGCCACGCCGGAGTTCCAGCCAGCGATCCCAGAGTTCGCGCGGCGGCAGGCCGCGGCGACCGACGAGCACGAGCTTCGCAGCGACCTGCGACGCCAGGTGCTCCGCGACCTCGAGCCCGATGCCACCGAGACCACCCGTGACGACGTAGACTCCGCCCTGGCGCCAGATACTCGCGTCCGACGCCCGCCCGCCGTCGCCACTCCCGGCTTCCGAGGCGACCAGCTCGCAGACGTGTCGTTCGCCGCCACGAAGCGCGACGTGAAGCGGCGAATCACCGGCTTCGATCTCGCGCCGCAGCGCGAGGGCCAGCTCGGCCGCGGACCGGTTCTCGCCGCCGATATCGATGCAACGCGTGCGCGCGCCGTCGTACTCCCGCGATGCAACGCGCAGGAAGCCCGCGACGACACCCTGCCCCGGCCGGGCCATCGGCTCGGTCGCAACGCGCACCGCGCCACTCGTCACTGCCAGGAAGCGTGCGCTGCCGGCAACGTCCGCACGGCCCAGTGCCTGCCAGATCAGGGCGAGCGACCGCACGAGTTCCTCCGCTTCGCCGCCGTCGAGCGGCGCAGCGAAGAGCACGCGCGTCGGCGCACCGACTTCGAGGGCGATGGCCGCGAGGGCGCGATCCCACGCCTCGGGCTCCCCCCAAGGCAACTGCCACATCCTGCCATCGTTCGATTCGCCGGCGGCCGGCAGAACGAACGCCGCTTCGCCGCCAGCCGCCCGCACGTGCTGCGCGAAGTGTTCCCCGAACTCACCGCCACCGAGCACGAGCCAGTTGGCGCCATCGTCGGGCCGCACGTTCTCCGGCAGCTCCTGCTGCCGAAACTCGGGACGGCGCACCCAGTCCGCGACGGGCAACCGTGTCGGCGCGACGGGCTCGTCATCGCTGCGCAGCACGCCTTCGTGACCGACGACGGCACCGGGCTCGATCCAGTGCCGCTCACGCTGGAACTCGTACGTCGGCAGCGGCACCCGGTGCCGCGTCGCGCTGACCTCGTCACCGCCATGGAACGCGCGCCAGTCGATCTCTACACCGCACTGCCAGAGCCGACCGACGGCCTCGATCGCGAACTCGTCGGAAGCGCGTGGGTCCTTCGGGTGCGGCACGGTCACGAACCCGGGACTCTTCTTCGCGCGCTGATGCATCCGCACGAGCGTGGTCAACGCCTTGCCCGGTCCGACTTCGACGAAGACGCGATCACCGCCCTGCAGCAGTGTTGCCACCCCGTCCTGGAACCGCACCGTCCGCCGCAGGTGTTCGACCCAGTACTCGGGGTCCGCCACGCGTTGGGTGTCGATCCAGTCGCCGGTCACGTTCGAGATCCACGGCTTCTCCGCGGGCTGCAGCTCGAGCGCGCGCAGCCCGTCGCGATAGCGATCGAGCACCGGGTCGAGCATGTGCGAATGCGCCGCGACGCCGATCCTCAGCCGCTGGTAGTCGATGCCGCGTTCGGTCAGCACGGCCTCGGCCTTTTCGATTGCCGCAACGGTCCCCGCAACCGCGGCGAGCTCCGGCGCATTCGCGGCCGCGAGTGACAGTTCGCCGTTCATCAGCGAATGCACTTCGTCAGGCGGCATCGACACCGTGAGCACGGCGCCACCCGTGGCTTCCTCGAGCAGTTCACCGCGCAGCGCCAGCGCCTGCATGACCTGCGGCAGCGTGAAGGTGCCGCCGAGCGTGGCAGCGACGTATTCTCCCAGGCTGTGGCCGAGCATCGCGTCGGGCTCGATACCGAACGCCATCAGCGTGCGGGCGAGCGAGTATTCGACGACGAAGAGCGAGGACAACAGCAGGCGCGGCCGCTCCATGCGCTCGCCGTTGTCCGCACCGGCGAGTTCGCCATAGAGCAGGCTCTTCACCTCGGCGGCGAGTTCGGGCTGCATCGCCGCGAGACACTCGTCGGCATGCTGGCGGAACGTGGGCTCGTGCTCGTAGAGCTCGCGCGTCATGCCCGGGTACTGCGCGCCGCCGCCCGGGAACAAGAACACGACCGAGGGTTCACGCGCGGGCGCGTCACGCAGCCCGGCGCGGAAGTCGGGCGACTCGAGCTGCTGCGCGAGCTCATCGGCGCCCGCACCAACCGCGATCCCACGCCGCTCGAACGCCTTGCGGCCGGTCTGCAGCGTCCACGCAACATCCGCGAGGTCGGCAGCCGAAACGGTGCGCAGGTGCCGCGCGAGGTTCTTCGCGTTGCCGAGCACGGCGCCGTCGACCTTGCCGCTCACGGGCAGCAGTTGGCAGCGACGCGGATATGCGGACCCGGGCGCGACAGCCGTCGCCGGCACGGATTCCTTCACGAGCACGTGCGCGTTGGTGCCACCGACGCCGAGTGAGCTCACACCGGCGATGCGCGCGGTGCGCTCCGGGCGCGGCCACTCGCGGTTCTCGTTGACGACGAAGAACGGGCTGCTCGGGAAATCGATCAGCGGGTTGGGGCGCTCGAAGTTGAGACTCTTCGGGATCTCGCCGTGCTGCATCGCGAGCACGGCCTTGAGGAAGCCCGCGACGCCCGCCGCAGTGTCGAGATGGCCGATGTTGGTCTTGACCGAACCGATACCGCAGAAGCCGTTCTTCTGAGTGCCAACGCGAAACGCCTGCGTCAGCGCCTCGATCTCGATCGGATCGCCAACCGAGGTCCCGGTGCCGTGCGCCTCGATGTACTGCACGTCGCCGGCATCGATGTCGGCGAGCGCGAGCGCCTCCGCGACGACCTCGGCGTAGCCGTCGACGCTCGGCGCGAGATAGCTGACCTTGCGCGCGCCATCGTTGTTGACCGCCGACCCCGCGACGACCGCGTGGATTGTGTCGCCGTCGGCGATCGCGTCCTCGAGCCGCCGCAACAGCACGACGCCGGCGCCACTGCCGAAGATCGTGCCCTTGCTCTTGGCATCGAACGTGCGGCAGTGCCCGTCCGGCGACAGCACTTCGCCTTCCTTGTAGAGGTAGCCGCGGTCCTGCGGCACGAGGATCGTCACCCCACCAGCGAGCGCCATCTCGCACTCACCCGACAGCAGACTCTGCGCGGCCTGATGGATCGCGACGAGCGACGTCGAGCACGCGGTCAGCACGTTGACGCTCGGTCCGCGCAGATCGAACTGGTAGCTCGTCCGCGTCGCGAGGAAGTCCTTGTCGTTGCCCGTGTGCCGGATCAGGAACATGCCGATCCGGCGGACGAGGTCCGGATTGGTCAAGATGTTGTGCAGCAGGTAGGTGTCCATGCCGCAGCCGGCGAACACGCCGATGCGTCCGTCGAACGAGTTCGGCACGAAGCCGCCGTGCTCGAACGCCTCCCAGCAGACCTCGAGGAAGACCCGATGCTGCGGATCGAAGACCGCGGCATCGCGCGGCGAGAACCCGAAGAACCCGGCGTCGAACTGATCGATGTCGTCGAGCACCATCGCGGCGCGCACGAAGTCGGGATCGCCGAGCACCTCGGGCGGCACGCCGGCCGCGCGCAGATGATCGTCCGACAACTCGACGCGCGCATCGCGCCCCTCGCGCAGCAACCGCCAGAACTCGTCCAGGTTGCGCGCACCAGGCAGCCGGCAAGCCATGCCGACGACGGCGATATCGGTCTCACTCATGCAGCTTCGCAACGAAGGGCCTTTCCCCGCCCTTGGTTATCGGATCGCAAGCCCTGACCGTAACCGCTGTTGCACAAAAACGCGATGGCATCGGCGGGTCACACGCCACCCGCGACGACCTGCTGCATCGGCGTCACAGCGAATCCCGCAGGATCGGCCGGGCACAGCATCAGGGCCTGTGCGTAGAGCGGCCCGAATCCCGGCAACACGGTCAAGGCGAGTGGGTAGGTCGCAGTGCCGGCAGCGTCGGCAAACACGATTCCCGTGACGAGCGTCGGCGACCCGGGAATCAGCCCAAGACCACAGCCGCCGCCATTGATCACGGGAAAGGCCGCCGTGAACGCGAAGTCGAGACCGAACAACACGGGCCGGCTCGGTGCGACGCCGGACACGGTGAGGCCGAATCCGGTGTTGCCTGCGACGGCCGCGCTCGTGACGCCGACCGCCGGTGTCATGCCACCGCACGGACAGCCACCGAGCGGCAGACTCTGCGCGGGCATCGGCTGGAACGCAAGACCGGTCGTGCGCGGGCTCAATCCGTGCGGCTCGAACGTCGGCACGGGCAGCGTCACGTCGTAGTAGACCCCGCCACTCGAGACGTAGATCGGCCGCGCCCCGACCGCGTTCTTCATGTCCGTCTTGTCGATCGCGACGTCACCCGTCATGCCGGCAGGCGGCGCGACGGTCGGAACGATCGGCGGGCCCGACGGCACACCGGCGGCGGTGAACACATACACCGTGCCCGTAACGTCGACGGCGAGCAGCGCGCTCGTCAACGCGTCGTACTCGAGCCCCGTGATCGCACCCGTCGTGAACGGGATGGAAAACGCGGGCACCGTGATCGGCATCCCCGCGGACGGCGAAACGCCGACGACCCTGCCCGCAGCGGCCGTCAGAAAGACCGTACCCGTGAGCGGATCGTAGGCCATACCGGTGACGGGTCCACCGAGCGTGGTGAGCAATCCGGCCGGGATCGGCAAAGGCGGCAATGGCGGTGCCGATGGCGGGTAGGCGTCGGTCGGCGTCGACGTGATCACGAGGCCGTTGGTGTAGAGGTTGAGCCCAGCGAAGCTCGCGAACGTGCTGTCGCCCGGCGGCACGAACGCCACCGGCGGCGGCGCGAGCGCGGGTACGGCCGGATAGCCGGTCACGACGACCGAGCCGGTGAGCATCGGGTTGTCGGGTTGCACCTCACGGAACCGGCCGGGCTCGTAGGCGACGAGTCGCTGCGCACTGGCGGCGCTGGTGAGGCAGATCAGGGTCGAGATCAGGGTGAGGGTCGCTTTCATCGTTCTTGCTCCATCAGGTCGCGGCCGGCGAAATTGCCGGCCACTCGGACAAGGTGGAACGACGACGTGGTGCACGATCTAGATCCTCGAATTCGGCACTAAAATAGCTATTTGGCGCCAGGAACCGGATTCTCGGTTTTCCGTGTCTGGCGCTTTCGATGCTGCCGGTACCAGGGGGTTGCGCCGCCGTCGGCGCGCCCCGAACGGGCTATTCCGCGCAGCTGTTGAGCGCGGGTACGACGGCTTCCTCGCGCCGCAGCTCGCGCCGCGGACCGTCGTCGTGGCGATCATCGAACACGTCCGCGATGCGTTCCGCGAGTTCTGCAGCCGACCGCACCCGCACCAGCTGCTCGCGTGCCGCGACCGGATCGGGGTGGTACTGCGCGTACTTGATCGCGTGCGTTCGCACGCTGCTCACGACGAGCTTCTCCTTGCCGTAGTGCTCGCGCGCCAGATCCCAGTGCCGTAGCAGCGCCTGCCGCTGATCGGCGACGGTCGGTCGCAGCGGCGATTCCCCAGCCAGCAGCGCGCGCACCTGATCGAACACGAACGGGTTGCCGATGCAGCCGCGCGCGACGGTCACCCCATCGACGCCGGTCTCGCGCAGCATGTCGACGACGTCGAACGGCGAGAACAGGTCGCCGCTGCCGAGCATGCAGAAGTCGCCGACGTGCTGCTTCACGCGCTTAAGAAACTCCCAACGGCTCGGGCCGACGTATTTCTGCCGCACAGTGCGGCCATGCACGGTCACGCCGCGGATGCCGCGTTCGATCGCGCCCTCGAGGATCGTGAAGAACGCGCGCTCGGCGTCGTCCGTGTCGTCGTAGCCGCGCCGCATCTTGACCGTGACCGGCGCGTCGCCCGCGACGGCCTCGAGCACGGAGCCGACGATTGCGAGTGCGGTCTCGGGGTCCTGCAGCAGCCAGCCGCCGCGCCGGCGGCCGAGGACCTTGTTGACCGGGCAGCCGAAGTTGATGTCGACGACGTCATAGCCGGCCCGCACGAGCTCGCGCGCGGCGGCGCCGAACTTCTCCGGCTGCGACCCCATGAGCTGCCCACCGACCGGATGGTCGTACTCGGGCACCGCGAGGATCCGGCGCTGCAGCTTGCCCTTCTGCAGCACCTGTTCGTCGAGCACGACCTCGTTGATCGCGTAGGGTGCGCCGTGCTCGCGCGCGATGGTGCGCATCGGCAGATCCGAGTAGCCGCTAAGCGCTGCCTGCACCGCCGGCATGCCGATCGCGACCTCGCCGATCGCGAGCTGGCTGGCAGTGGCGGGATCCGAGGTCATCGCGGCAGTGTGCCGCGCCGACCACGCACGGTCCATGGCCCCGCGCTCGCCGGCGGGACGGTCAGACGACGATGTCGACGTTCTGGCCCTTGCCGGGCTCCGCCGCGCCCTTGGGCGGCGCGCCCCCATCCGCCGGCGCCGGCGACGGAGCCGTCGAACGCGGGGCGGCATGTCCACCGCTGCCCGCGATCATCTCGACCATCGCCACGCCCGCCACCTGCTGCTGGTGCAGAAGCTGTGCCAGCAAGGAGATGTTCGCGTTGCGCACGGCAAGGCCACCGATGGCCTGATTGACGGACCCGACGTCCATGAGCGGTCCATCGGTAACCCTCGACACGGCCTTCAATCGGGCCCCGGAACGCCGATGCCAACGAATCCTGAACTCTCGGAACACCAGCAGTCCCGTTCGTATGATCGCGTTCTCATGCACGCCACCGCCACCGTTCCAGGCCTCGCGAGCGCACTTCTGCTCGTGACGCTCTCTCCTCTCGCCGCCCAGATCCACGTCGATGCCAGCGCCAGCCCGGGCGGCAACGGCGTGTCCTGGGCCACGGCCTACGACTCGCTCCAGACCGCACTCGGTGCGGCGACGTCCGGCCAGTCGGTCTGGGTCGCCGCCGGCAGCTACACGGGCGGCTTCTCGATCCCGGCAAACGTCACCGTCCTCGGCGGCTTCGAACCCGGGATGCGCCGCGCCGATCAGGCTCGACCGGCCGATCACCCGACCATCCTGACGGGCGGCGGCACCCAACGCGTCGCCAATCTCGGTGACGACTGTGTGCTCGACGGCTTCGTACTACGCGACGGCAACGCCGGCTCCCCCGGCGGCGGCGGCGCGCTGATCAACGGGGTGCAGGCGACGATCCGTCGCTGCGAGTTCACGAACAACCGCAACTCCGGCGGTCGCGGCGCGGCGCTGACGGTCGCGACCTTCGGCGTCGCCAACGTCTCCGACTCGACGTTCCACCACAACGCCGACACGGGGCACACGATCGATGTCTACACCGGCGGTGGTGGCACGTTCGACCACATCACCGTAGCTGACAATCTGCACAACGGGCTGCACATGCAGCAGCAGGCGATCTGCCAGATCCAGAACTCGATCTTCGTGCGCAACTCGGGCCGCGGTATCTGCGACGTGCGGGTCGGCCCGGCCAACCAACCGACGCTCGACAACAACCTGTTCTGGCAGAACGGCGTCTCGCTCGTGCACGTCACGGGCACGGAGCTCCGTTCGATCGCCGCGGTCAACGCGCTGAGTTACGCGACGGGCAACATCGCGGCCAACCCCGGCTTCGTCGGCGCGAGTGACTACCGGCTGACGGCGAACTCGGGCGCGATCGACCAGGGTCTGCCCGGCAACTCCGCGCGTCTCGACCTCGGCGGCATGCCGCGCGTCACCGACGGTGACCTCGACGGCCAGATGATCCGCGATCTCGGCGCCCACGAGTACAACGGCTGCGTTCTGACCGCCTCGGGCAGCGCCAGCGCGGGCTCGACGCTCGTGCTCGATGTCACGGCCGCGACGAATCAGGCATTCGGCGGCGTCGCGATGCTGCTGCCCGGTTCGACGACGACCGTCGCGCCGTTCGGCACCGCTTTCGGCGGTTCGCCGATCTCCGCGATCCTGGGCTTCCTGCCCGGTTCGCTGTCGGTTTCGATCCCGAGCGGCTTCACCGCGGACGTAGTGTTCCAGGGCTTCTGCTTCGACCCGAGCACGAACGGCAACCTCAGCAATCCCCTCGCGTTCGCGCTGCAGTAGTCCGCCGGCGCCCTGACGAAGCCCCTGACGCAGGGTCGCGACGAGCTGCGTCGCGGCGTAGCGTGGCCACGATGCCTGCCGCGGCCACGACGACGATCCCCACGCCGAAAGGCTACGAGCTGCGACTCGGCCTCTTCGGTCACGGCTGGATCGAGCTACCGACCAACACCTGGGACGAAGACTCGGGGATCTGGGCGACGGCGCTGCGATTGAACGAGCGCATCTATCGCGCCGACATCTCGAGCAGGAAGCGGGGGCAACTGCAGCTCGAACTCACGGGCCAGCGCCGCCCGGGTCGCGCGGTGGTCGCAGCTGCGGTCGCCGCGATCCGTCACATGTTGCGGTTCGACGACGACCTCGCCGAGTTCTACGCGGCCTGCCGCGACGAGCCGGGGCTCGCCTGGGTCCCACGCCGCGGCGCCGGTCGCCTGCTGCGCTCGCAGTCGGTGTTCGAGGACCTGATGAAGCTGCTGTTCACGACCAATACGACGTGGGCCGGAACGGTCGCGATGACGCGCAACCTCGCCGACCACCGCGGACCCGAAGGCCCGAACGTGCGCGCGTTCCCGAACCCGGCGGAGTGTCTCGCCAGCGAGTCGTTCTATCGGGACACCGTCCGCACCGGCTACCGCGCGACCGCGGCCAGGGAACTCGCGAAGGCGTTCGCCGGCGGTGAACTCGACGATGCCACGTTCCTGGCGCCGCAACCGACCGATCAACTGCGCCAGCGCCTGCTCGGGCTACGCGGTTTCGGGCCCTACGCCGTCGGCCAGGCGATGCGTCTGCTAGGCCACTACGACGACCTGGCCCTCGACAGCTGGTGTCGGGCCCGTCTCGCGCAGCTCGCGGGTCGCAAGAAGCCCGCGTCCGATCGCACGATCGAGCGGCGCTACGCCCGGTTCGGCCGATTCGCCGGGTTGGCGCTGTGGCTCGAACTGACTGCCGAGTGGCATGGCGAGGGCAGGATGTTGGCCTAACTTACTTTGTTCCGTAACTCAGGATGACCCCGGGAACACGAATCCGGGGCGCGCCCGGACCGCAAGTTGCAGAAACCATGGCCATGGAGCCGCCCGCTCCCGCAGCCACGAGCCCACCATGACGCCAAGCCTGCCGACGATCCTGATCTGCCTCGCCGCGCTCGCGGCCATCGCCGACGCCGCGGCGCAAACACCGGTCGAATCCAGAGAGCCTGCGGGTTCCAAAGGGCTCGAGCGGGCGATCAGCACACTGATCACTGCGGTCGACCCCGAGGAGTCCCCGCGCCTGCTGGTCCTGCCACTGCGGGAAGCGATCGCGAGCCGCGGCTCGATGGCGGCGACAGCAGCCGCCCGCGCCGCCCTGCCGTTCGTCGAATCGACCGGCACCTGGCTCGCGCTGCAGCCGCGCACCGAAGAACTCCTGGCGCTTCATCGCGCCCGCCCCACCGGCGATCCACTGGCACTCGCACCGACCACGCTGATCCTCGCCCAGGTCGCGCCAGATCGCGCCGAGACCCAGGCCGCCGTGATCGAGACGTTCGGCACCGCCAGCCCGATCCACGACGCTCCGCGCGCGCTGGCGGCGCTGCACCGCCTGCCGAAGCTGCTGCCTCGCCGCGGGGAGCGGATCACGGCGGTCGCAACGCGGCTGCTGCAGCTCGATCGAGTTGCGGCAGAGCGGCGCGCAGACTGGCTCGTCGCCGAGATGTTCGACAGCTGGCTCGCGACCGCCGAGATCACGCTCGCGTCGGGCGGCACCATCGAGCCGCCGTCGACCGATCAGCTATGGACGCTCAACCAGCTCCAGGTCGCAAAACGTCATCACCGCTCCGGCAACAGCGCGGCACTCCAGGCCGCGCTCCGCACCTGGCGCAAACAACGACCGACGCACCGCGTGCCCGCGATCCTGTTCGCGTGCTCGCAGGCCTCGCTGGGTCCGGCCTACAACCTCGCGCGCGCCAGGCAGACGCTCGCGTCGGCCACGAAGCTCGGCGACGGCGATTGGCGCGCACTCGATTCGCGCCGGATGCTGAGCCGGTTCGGCGTGCCCGCGACGGACGAAGCGACGCTGCGCGAGTTCTGCACCGAACTGAAGCGCAGCAAGCGTCCGCTCACGCTCATGGCCGACCGCAACTGGCTGTCGAAACGACTGCCGACCCAGTCTCACAAACTCGAGAAGAAGCGCCAGGCATTCGACACCGCGATCGCTCGCCTGCAGCGCTGCGTCAACGACTACGAACGCGCAGTCGGCGTTCGCGTTCACACGGGTCGAGACCAGTTGCTCGACATCGACCCGTCCAACGCCGCTTCCCAGGCCGCAACGGAATGGCGCGACTGGTATCACGCCAAGAAGGCAGCGGTCAGGGCGCAGCGCCAGTGGCAGGACGAACGCGTCAAGGTCGACTCGTGGCGCGAGCGGTTGGCGATCTATGAACGAATGCCAACTCCGACGCGATCGCTGTGACGCGCGCAAG
The DNA here is from genome assembly GCA_024743115.1 of bacterium. Lineage (GTDB taxonomy): Bacteria > Planctomycetota > UBA1135 > UBA1135 > UBA2386 > JAGQRA01. Next base: position 141,661 of record JANSXC010000013.1, read on the forward strand.
ACCCGGCCGCGTGCTCTTCACCAACGCACGCGGCACATCCGCAGTTGTGCCTTGCTTCGCCGAACATCACTTCGCACATTGCGCGCAGCCCACCCCTACCCGTGACGGATGCCGATCAAGACCTGAGCTGGAGCGTGATCGGACGAGCAGCCGAGGGGGACGCAGCGGCGCGCGAAATCTTTGCCACGACCTACCTACCAGTACTCCGAGGGTTCCTCGAAGGCCGCTGGCGCAATACCCCCTGGTACGAACAAGTCGACGACGCGCTGCAGGAGGTGTTCGTCGAGCTCCTGCGAGACGACGGCGCACTGACCAAGGCAAGAGCTGCGCGTGGTGAACTCGGTGGGTTCCTGTTCGGGGTGACTCGAAACGTGGCGTTGCGGATCGAGGAACGGGCCGCGAAACGCCGGCTGCGCAACCAGGAGGTCGGCTCCGCGATCGAACTGATTCAAAGCCGTGAGACGACGCTGTCGGTGATGTTCGACCGGGGCTGGGCCCAAACGCTGGTACGCCTCGCCGGCGAACGCATGCGGCGTGCCGCGGCCATGGGCAGCGACGGCGCCAGGCTGCGCGCCGAACTGTTGCGGCTGCGGTTCGGCGAGGGCAAACCGATTCGCGAGATCGCTGCGCTCTGGGATGCCGAGCCGCGCAAGGTGCACAAGGCCTACGAGAAGGCGCGGGCCGAGTTTCGCCGATTCCTCGAACACGTCATGGCAGAACACGGCGCGCTACCCGATTCGAACCAGGACAGCGCGGTCGATCGACTGCTCGACCTGCTCTGACAGCGCCGAATCCCGGATTTTCGGGGGGAGGCGCTACGCTGCGTGGAACATCGGTACTTCGGCCCGACAAGGTTCCGCAATGTCCGACGCCAACAAGCCCGAATTCGAGCATCCCAACCCCCTCGACCGCGGCCTCGGCGAAGCGTTCCGCTCGCACGAACCGCCGCCCGGCCACGTCGGCAGCGTACTGCGAGCCCTGCAAGAGCGCGCGGAGTCGTCCCTGCTCGGCGTGCATCTCGACAGTGGCGATACCGACCCGTCCATCGTGTCCATCAACGACGACACGAAACAGCTGCGCGACCCCTCGGGGCGCTACCAGATGATCGGCGAGATCGGACGGGGCGGTGTCGGTGTCGTGTTCAAGGGTCGTGACCAGGACCTGGGTCGCGACGTCGCCATGAAGGTCCTCAAAGACGACTTCGCCAACCACCCCGAGGTCCTCGCACGATTCGTCGAAGAGGCCCAGATCGGAGGCCAGCTGCAGCACCCCGGCATCGTACCGGTGTACGAACTCGGCCTGCAGTCCGGCGAGCGACCGTACTTCGCAATGAAGCTCGTCAAGGGCGAGACGTTGGCCGCGATTCTGGCCTCGCGCGCGAACCCGAGCGTGGACCGCAGACGACTCCTCGGCATCTTCGAGCAGGTCTGCCAAACGATGTCCTACGCCCACACCCGAAGCGTGGTCCATCGTGACCTCAAGCCGGCCAACATCATGATCGGCGCGTTTGGCGAGGTGCAGGTCGTCGATTGGGGGTTCGCCAAAGTGCTGCCCAAGGGCGGAGTCGCCGATGAACGAGCCTCCGTCAGGAACCAGCCCGAGAGCCAGTCCGTAAGCGTGATCGAGACGGTCCGAACCAAGCCCGACTCGGGGTCGCACTCGGTCGCAGGCTCGATGTTCGGCACGCCGGCCTACATGCCCCCCGAGCAGGCCCTGGGGCACGTCGCGGATCTCGACCAGCGCAGCGACGTGTTTGGCCTGGGCGCGATCCTCTGCGAGATTCTGACCGGCTCACCGCCGTATCGCGCCGAGGATGGCGACCTCGTCCGGCAAGCCGCCCGCGGCGAACTCGCCGGCGCCCACGACCGCCTGCGCCAGTCTGGCGCCGACGCGACGCTGATCGACCTCGCCATCGAGTGCTTGTCCAGTGCAGCAAAGGCCCGGCCTCACTCTGCAACCGAGCTCGCCGAACGGGTCCAGGCGTACCTCACCTCCGTCGAAGAGCGGGCCCAGCAGGCCGAGGTGCGCGCGACGCAGGCGCGCTACCGCCAGCGCATGACGCTGATGGCCGCAGCCACGATCGTGTTCCTGCTCGGCGCGGCCGGGCTGGCGTGGAACTACCATCAGGAGCAACAACAGATCCATCGCGACGAGCAGCTCACGCGCCTCGGCACCGCCCGCGCCGATACGGCCGCGACGCTCGCCGAGGCACGTGGCAGCGACCTCGACGCCAAGCTCTGGGCCGCCGCCGTGAGGTCCGCCGAGCAGGCCGCCGCACTGGCGACGGCTGCATTCATCCCCAGCGAAGACCGCGCCGCTACCAACGCCCAGCTCGCCGCGATCCGGGCCGAGAGCTCCGCTGCCGACGACGAACGACAGCGCCGGGCTCGTGACCGCAAACTGCTCCATGACCTCGAACAACTGCTGATCCCGCCCGATCACCAGGACAAGGACACGACGTCGGTCGCGCTTCGGCAAGTGATGGACCGCGACTACCTCACGGCGTTCGAGGCCTATACCCGGGGCCTCGAGTTCACCTCGGCGCCACTGTCCGCCGTGTTGACCGATCTCGAACGCGGCGACATCGAGTTGCAGCTCGCCTCGGCACTCGACTTCTGGGCCGTGCTGCGCGATGAGATCGCAGCCGACGGCGAAGCCGTCGACGCCGACCTGACTCGCCGGCTACGCCGACTCGCCGGCCTGCTCGACCCGGACGACACGGTGCGCAACCAGCTGCGGGATCTACTCGACGATGCCGAACTCGATCGCGAACGGCTCGTCGCGTTCGCCACGTCCGCCGACCTGAGCCGGCTAACGGCCGATGGCTGCCGCGTGCTCGCCAGCGCGCTCTATCGTGCCGAGGCCCGCGACGAGTGCTTCGTCGCCCTGGCGAAGGGCCAGGAGCTCTATCCCGACGACTTCCACCTGTTCAACCGCGGCGCGTACTACCTCGGCAACCGCTCGCCCGAGAACGCGCGCCAGCAGCTCGACCTGCTTCGCGTCGCGCGCGCGTTGCGCCCGACCAACTCGGAGGTCCGGCATCGGCAAGGGATGGCCCTCGAGACCCTCGGCCGGTTCCCCGACGCCCACCGCATCTTCAGCGACCTCGCCACCAACGAACCGAATCAGCGCTCGCACTGGCTCGCCCACCTCGGCGCTCTGGCCAGCAAACAGGGCGACGAGGTCACGGCCCGCCGCCACTACGCCGACGCCCTCGCCCTGGACGGCGACGAGACCTTCCTGCTCTACAACGCGAGCCTGCTGTACATGCGAAAGCACGAGTGGGCCGAGGCCGAGCCGCTGGTCATGCGGCTGATCGAACTCGAACCCGACACCTCGCCGCACCAAAACGCCTTGGGCTCACTGTATGCCGGGCTCGGCCGGGTGCAGGACGCCGTCACCGCCTACGAACGCGCCATCGATCTCGACCCGGAGCATGCGTGGCCGAAGGCCAACCTCGGCCACCTGTTCGCGAAACGCGGCAACCACGAGCGGGCCATGCACTTCACCGAACAGGCGCTCGCTCTCGACCCCGCACACAGCAAGGCCCTGGAGACCTATCTCAACACCCTGTTCGCGCAACGACGCTACGAGGAATGCCGCCAGGCAGCGGAAGCCGCACTCGAGGACCTTCCCGACAACCCGGTCATCCTCGCCAACCACGCCGCCTGCCTGTCCTTGCTCGGCCACAACGACGAGGCGCTGGTGCAGATCGACCGGGCGATCGCCGCCAACGACAACGACCAGCTGAGCGCCGCCGAACTGCATACCAACCGCGGCATCATCCTGCGCGGCCTCGGCCGCAAGGAAGCGATCGAATCGCTGGAACACGCCGTCGTGCTCGATCCGAAGTCCTTCAGGGCCCATCGCGAGCTCGTCGCCACCCTGCTCCGTCAGGACCCCGAGGCAGCAGGCACCGCCCTGAAACGTGCCGTTCGCGAACTGCCCGCGGCGGAGAACGCGATGTTTGCGGATCAGTACGTGACGCTTCTGGGGCGGCTCGATCCCGACGAGGCAGTGCGCTTCGGCCGGGAGTACCTCGCCGGGCACCCGAGTACCGGCAACATCCGCAATGCGCTCGCCAACGCCCTCGAGAACCTCGGCAGGCATCGCGAGGCGATCGAGTTGCTCGAGGAGGCGATCGAACTGCACCCCGACAACGGTCCGGTGCACTTCAGCCTCGGTCGTCTGCGCGGGATGCGCGGGATGTGGCGCACCGCACTGCCACCGCTCGAACGCGCCGAAGCGATCTTCCGCGCGGGGAACGATCCGTTCTCACAAAGGATGCTCGGCATGACGCAGCAGAACCTGGACGCCACGAGGCGCCAGATCGAGGAGGCCGAAGCGGTGATCCGTGGCGAGACCGGCATCCCGGACGCGCGCGCGTGGCACCGCGCCGTCGCCCACGCCTACCGCGGCGGCGCCGAACACCGCCTCGTGATGCTGCAGTTCGTGGAGCGCACGCTGCGGAACCAACCCGAACTTGCGAACGACCTCTCCGGCGACGCCCTCTACCTCGCCGTGCGCGCGGTCGGCAAGTGCTTCGCGGAGCACGAGCTCACGGCGGCCGAGCGCACGCGCTGGCAACGCGCCGCCCGCCAATGGCTACAGCACCTCGTCGAGGCGACGCGTGCCGCCGAAGGACCCGACCAGGAACGCGGCCGGCGCGGGCTCGATCGCAGCCGATCGAGCAGCACGCTGGCCCCGCTGCGCGGCGAGGGTCTGGATACGCTGGTACCCGAGGAGCGCACGGCCTGGCGCAACCTGTGGGCTGACGTCGACGCCCTGCTCGACGGCGAGTAGACGGCCGCAGATTCGACGGAATCCACCGGGGGAAAACGGCCGCCGGGCGGAAGGACAAGCAACACCGCTTTCCTTCCGAACCCGATGAAACCGATCTCCTCCTGGACCTTCCCCCTCTCCCTGGCTGCGACGGGCTGGCTCGCCCTCGCACCCGTGACGGCGCAGTGCACGACGGACTGGGCGCCCGCGACCGGCAGCCCCGGCGCCAACGCCCGGGTCCGCGCCTCCATCACCTGGGACCCCGACGGCACCGGCCCGCTGCCGCCCCACCTCGTGATCGCGGGCGAGTTCACCGTGGTCGGGGATGCCGTGGCCAGCGGACTCGCCATGCAGCATCCCGTCACGGGCCAGTGGAGCCCATTGGCCTCCGACTTGCGGAGTGTGGCCGCGCTCGATGTCCTGCCCGACGGACGGCTGCTGGCCGCCGGCGGGTTCCGCGTGGGCGGCGGAGCTCCGGCCGATTTCGTCGCCGCCTACGATGGAACTTCGTGGAGTCAACTCGGCTCCGGCCTCAACGGCACGGTCTCGACCGTCACCCAGTGGAATGGTCGCCTGGTAGCCGGCGGCAGCTTCACCCAACCCCACCATGGCATGGTCGAACTCGTCGGTTCGAACTGGGTGCCGTTCGGCCAGGCCTTCCCGCTCTCTCCCAACACCACCGACCTGCTCGTCACCCCCGCCGGTGAACTGTTCGCAAGCTCACTCCGCGGCGTGCATCGCTACGACGGCTCACAATGGGTCTCCCTGGGACTCGGCTCCGTCCAGGACCTCACCTTCCACGACGGCAAGGTCGTCGCCGGCGGCACCTTCTCGAGCCCGAGCCGGATCGCGGCCTGGAACGGTTCGACCTGGGAGGCACTCGACTGGCCTTCGATCCACAGCATCGACGCGCTCGGCGTCACGGCGGCGGGCAACCTCGTGGCCGCCACCTCGGATACCAACCTCGGGTTCCTGGCCGAACGAACCGGCTCGACCTGGGCGGCGCTCGGCGGCGGACTCGACGACCGCTGCATGCTGATCGACTCGCTGCCGAACGGCGACCTGCTGCTCGGCGGGAACTTCCTCAGCGCGGGCGGCATACCGGCATGCCACGTCGCCCGCTGGAACGGCGCATTCTCGCCGCTCGCGACCGGCGGCACGGCAGGCATCATCGCCGCGATGGCGGCCTCACCCGATGGCCTGGTCTACGCGACGGGCGACTTCGTACAGATCGACGGCACCCCGGTGGCAAAGGTCGCGGTCTTCGACGGCACCGCCTGGCAGGGCCTCGGCACCGGCCTCGACGGGGCCGGCCACGACGTGACGGTGCTGCGGGACGGGCGCGTGATGGTCGTTGGCGACTTCAGGACTGCCGGCGGCACCCCCGCCAGTCACGTTGCGATCTGGGATGGCACCTCGTGGTCCGCGGTCGGGGCCGGCTCCCCGTGCCGCCCGCTGGCATGCGCCGAATTGCCCAATGGCAATCTCCTCGCCGGGTCCGACGGTGGGTGTGAACCGCTACAGATCTGGGACGGACAAACCTGGTCACGGGTCCCCGGCTTCCCAGGCAGTGAGGTCGACATGATCGAGGTGACGCCAGCGGGCGATATCTTCACGGCATTCACCGGGTGGAACTTGGTCACGCACTGGAATGGATCCACGTGGCGCACTCATCCGGCCGCGAGCGCCATCACCCAGGACGCCAACGGCGACGTGCTGGCCCTGCGCGATCAGAACGTAAGCCGGTTCGACGGCACGGCGTGGCAGCACGTCACCGATCTCAGGTACGGTGACGTCATCGTCGGACTCCCGGACGGCGGCTTCTTCGTCGGCGGCAGTCAGAGGCTGCGGAGCGGAATCACCGCGCTGCACGGGGCAGGCCGTTGGGACGGCACGGCATGGCACGTCGCAGGGAGTGCGCTACTCGGCGCACACTGGTCGGTACAGGAGATGCTCACGGCGACCGCACTGCCCAATGGCGAGGTGTTCGTCGCAGGCCGCATGCGCCCATACAGCACGAACCCGACCGCGTACTACGCGCAGCTGCGTATGGGCTGCCCGGGTGGCTCGCAGCAGATCCCCGGCGGCTGTCCGAGCTCGGGCGGCAACAACGAGCTCGCGGCCCTGCAGAACCCGTTCCTCGGCGGCAGCAGCCTCAGCGAAGGCTCGGGCATGCCGGCGATGTCGTTCGCGGCGGTCGCCACCGGCTTCGCGCTCAACACGCAACCGTTGTCGACCTACCTGCCGCAGGCAGGTGCGGGCTGCGACATCCTGCTCACGCCCTACATCTCGCTGCTGGCCACGTCCAACCAGGGCACGCTGCGCTCCGAGCTGCCGATCCCCAACGACCCGGTGTTCGTCCAGGTCACCTACTACCAGCAGATGATCCCGTTCGAACTCGACGGCAACGGCCAGGTCATCGACGTCACCAGCACCAACCTAGTCAGCTTCACCATCGGCGGCTACTGAGTCGCCGCGGCCAGGGCGGCGGCGAGTGCCTCAGGAAGTTCCGGGGACTCGCCGGCCACGTAGAACAAACGCTGGTCGGCGTCACGTGAGCAATTCCCCACGCACGACCGTGACCGCGCTGCCGCGCAGCAGCACGCGGTCGCCGACGACTTCGACGTCGACCTCGCCGCCGCGCGTGGAGGCCTGGTAGCCGACCATGCGGTTCTTCTCGAGCCGCGGCTGCCAGAACGGGGCGAGCGCGCAGTGCGCCGAACCAGTCACCGGGTCCTCGTCGACGCCGACCGCCGGGCCGAAGAAGCGCGACACGAAGTCGTGGCGGCGGCTCACCGCCTTGGCAGTCACGATGACGCCGCGGCAGCGCAGCTTGCGCAGCAGGGCGAGGTCGGGCCGCAGTTTGCGCACGAGGTTCTCCGTGCCGAGTTCGACGAGCAGGTCGGCACCCGCACTCATCACGGTTCGCGGTTTGCGACCGAGCGCGGCTGCGAGCTCTGCGGGCTCCTTCTTCGTTGCCAGCGGCTGAGCCGGGAAGTCGAGCACGACGTGCCGGCCGTCGTGCGCGGCGGTGAGGACGCCACTCTTCGTGCGGAACTCGAGCAGTTGGTTCTCAGGGGCCACACCCTCGGACCAGAGCACGTGTGCCGTGGCCAAGGTCGCATGGCCACAGAGCGCCACCTCGACCGACGGCGTAAACCAACGCAACGAGAACCCACGCTTCGTCGGGCAGACGAACGCGGTCTCGGACAGGTTCATCTCCGCCGCGACGGCCTGCATCCAGCGCGCGGGGCGCGACTCGGCGAGCAGACAGACGACTGCAGGGTTGCCCGCGAACCGCTTGTCGGTGAACGCGTCGACGTGAAAGCAGGGAATGGTCACCATTGCGCATGTTGTAGCATGCCGGCGTGCGTTGTTTCCTTGCCCTCGATCTGCCGCTGCCCGTCCGCAACTACCTCGCGAAGACCGCGAGGAGTGAGCTGCAGAAGGGCACGATCAAGTTCGTCCCGCCCGAACACATCCACCTCACGCTCGCGTTCGTCGGCGAGGTCGATGACGACACGGCCCGCGGCCTGGAAGCCATCGTCGACGCGGCCGAATTGTCACCGATGCAATTCGCGCTCGCTGGTCTCGGGCACTTCCCACCGCGCGGTGCCCCACGCGTCGTCTGGGCCGGGCTGGCCGGCGACATCGACGCGTTGACCAGACTGCAGGGAGAGGTCACGGCCGCCATCACCGATCTCGGCATCGAACTCGATCGCCGGCCGTTCTCGCCCCATGTCACGCTCGGGCGCGTGAAGAGTCCGTTCGGGGCCTACGCGATCATCGACGAGCTCGCGCGCGTCGGAAAGGACCTGCGCGACAAGCCGTTCCCGATCGCAACGCTGACGCTCTACGCGAGTGAGCTGCAACCCGCGGGGCCGGTGTACACGCCGATTCGACGCCGAACGGTCGGCTGACGTTCAACCCAACTGACACTCAGCGGCTACGGCGACGCCGACCCTTGGGCGCGAGCAACACGAACCAGGTACTCAGCGCGGCGGCCAGCAGCAGATTCTGGATCCAGGAGGCATGCAGGTCGATCACGGCCTGATCCGGTGCACCGCGCGAAAAATCGATCGATTCGATAGAAATCGCCCACCAGACCCAGGCCCCGACGAGACCGACGCTGAACACCTGCAGCGCGGTGCGGCCATGGTTGTGGAACAGGCCGATCGCGGAGATCGGCAGCAGCGCGAGCCACCAGAACAACCAGCCGAAGTGCGACCATGGCGCAGGCGCGGCAAACAGCGCGTGGCTGCTCACGAACAGCGCGCCCAGGAACGCGAGGCCGAGCACCATCGCATCGCGACGGCTGCGCGGATCGAGCGCGTGCCGCCCGAGCGGGTGCAGCAGCAGCAGAAGGTTGAACAGCGGCACCGCACACGCGGTCAGCAACACAACGATCAGCCAAGAGTAGCGGGCCACCCCCGCCGCTTCTGGCAAACCAGCGCTCTCGAGAATGCGGCCGATGAGTAGCGCGCCGACCCACGCACCGACGAGGATCTGAATGCGCCGTGCCGGCGGGAACCGACCGAGCCACAGGTACCACGCGAGCACCCAGCGATAGACCGGGTTCCTGGCCTTGATCGCTTCGGCGAGTCCGGCGCGCGCGCCGTCGAGCGTCGGATCGCGGCGCAGCGCTTCCTGGAAATGATGCAGCGCCCCGTCGATGTCGCGCTGCTGGAGCAGCGCGTAACCACGCGACTGGTGCGTGTAGGGATTGTCGGGGTCGCGCGCGAGCGAGGCGTCGAGCGTATCCGTGGCTTCGTCCCCACGACCGAGGCGGGTCAACGCCACCGATCGCAGGTTGAGGCAATCGCTGTCGTGGGGTTCGAGGGCGAGCCCCGCGTTCGCGGCATCGAGGGCCTGCTGCCAGCGCTCGCAGTGCAGGTGGATCTGCGCCTCGCGCCCACGCAGGCTGGCGTCGTCGGGGTCGATGCGAATCGCCGTCTGGATCGCCGTCAGGGCATCGTCGAACTCTTCGCGTTGGGCGTGCGCCGTCGCGAGGGCGGCATACGACAGCTCCTCGTCGGGCGCGAGCTTGACGGCCTGGCGCGCGGACTCGAGCGCTGCGTCGAGATCATCGAGCTGCACGAGCGCAAACGCGAGGAACGCGTGCGCCTGGGCGTTCTCAGGATCACCGGTCAGAAAGCGCCGGAACTCCGCGACCGCCAGGTCCCAGCGATGCTGTTGGTAGAGCAGGATCGCCCGCTGGAATGCCGCCGCTTGACTCACAGGATCACCTTGCCCCACGGCAGAACGGCAAGCAACAGTACGAGCAGACCAACGAGCATCATTCGCAACCGCGTGCGCTCTTCGGCGCCCACGGTCGCGCCGACCCACCCGACCACCGCAACGACCCCGGCGCTCTGCACTGCCGCGATGGCGCACGCCAGCAACAGCTCGCTGCGCTGGAACAGCCAACCAACCCCAGCGACCAGCGCCCCGACGAGCTCGACACCGGCGACGAGTGCAACGACGCGCTGATGCTTCAACAGCGCATGTCGACCGATCGGATGGCAGAGCACGAGCAGGTCCGCCAGAGTCGTCGGGATCACGAGGATCGCAACCAGAAGGATCGGCGACAGCCCGAGCGATCGCGACAGCACGATGATCGCGATCGTTACGCCGAACGTGACGGGCACGGAAAGCCGCCGCAGCACGCGACCGAGTTCGAGGCGCAGCCAGAGGAACGGTCGATACATCCGGCTGCCCGCCCGGATCGCCTCGAGCAGCCCGCGACGCGCTTCGTCGTCCTCCGGATCGGACCGCAATCGCGACAAGTAGAGCTCCGTCGCGAGCGCGGCATCACCGCGCCGCAGCGCCGTCGCCGCCGCGCGCCCGTGGATCTCGGCCGAGTCCGGCGCGAGCGCGAGTGCCTCGTCGATCAGTTCGTCCGCCTCGCGATCCCGCCCCATGTCACGCAGCACGTCGACCCGTACCAGCCGCAAGTCATCGCTCTCGGGGTCGAGCGCCAGGGCGACGTCGAGCGTCGCGAGCGCGGCCTTCGGCCGGTCCTGGGTGAGCTGCATCCGGGCCTTGAACTCGTAGTGATCGGGGTCATCCGGGTCGAGCGCGATCGCACGATCGATGCTCGTCTCGGCCTTGTCGATATCACCGGTGCGACAGACGCAGCTCGCATGCATGTGATACGACCACGGCTCTTCGGGGTCGATCGCGATGGCCCGCGCCGACGTCGCGAGCGCGGACTCCACGTCACCGAGCTCGCCCTGTGAATACGCCAGGAGATTGAGCGCATGGACGTCCTCGGGCTCCTGCTCGAGATGGCCCAACGCCGCCGCAGCCGCCTCCTCGTGGCGCCCGATGCGACTCAGTTCACGCGCCCGATCGAGCTCCGCGCTCACAGTTTGAGGTAGGCCCGCAGATCGTCGTAGAGACCGGCCTCGTTGGCGTAGAGCACGTAGTTCTTCGCGGTCGCGAACCACTCGGTCGTCGTCGGCTTCTGGGCCTTTGCCGCGCGCACGAGGTCTTTGGTCACCAGCGGCTCGGGAACGCCACTCGCCATCGCGGCGTCCAGCTTGCCCTCGATCGCGCGGTCGACGACCGCCGCCAGGTCGGCCCCCGAGAAGCGCTCGGTCTTCGCAGCGATCGCGTCGTGATCGATCTTCTCCTGCGGCTTGCCGGCGAGCAGCAGCTCGAGAATCTGCGCGCGAGCTTCGCGGTCCGGCGGCGGCACGAAGATCACACGATCGAAACGCCCGGGCCGCCGGAACGCGCTGTCCATGTGCCACGGCGCGTTCGTCGCCGCGAGCACCAGCAGGCCATCGTTCTGGTCCTGCATACCGTCGAGCTCGGCGAGGAACTGGTTGATCGTCTGGCGTCCGGCACTGTGCTTCATGTCGCCGCGGCTCGCACCGAGCGCGTCGACCTCGTCGAAGAACAAGACGCACGGGCTGTTCTGCCGCGCGGTCTCGAAGATGCCGTGCAGATTGCGTTCGCTCTGGCCGATCCACATGTCGAGCACGTCGTGGATCCCGACCGCGAGAAACTTCGCATCGACCTCACCGGCCGTAGCCTTGGCGAGGAACGTCTTGCCGCAGCCCGGCGGGCCATACATCAGGATCCCGCCACCGATCTTCTTGCCGTAGGCCTTGTAGAGATCGGGCCGCTGCATCGGCAGCACGATCTTCTTGCTGATCTCGTCCTTGAGGCGACTGAGCCCACCGACGTGAACGAACTTCACATCGGATCGGATCGGCTTCAGCTTCGAACGATCCTCTTCTTCGCCATGCACGCTGCCGCGCACGCGGCCGTCGACGACCTCGTCGTCCATCGTCACCGGCTCGAGACTGACGCCGAGTCGTTCGCCGAGCTCCGCGTCGACGAGTGACTCGTCGGATTCGATCGCCGAGCGATAGTTGCGGACGGCGCCCTCGACGTCACCTTCGGCGAGCATCAACCGCGCGAGTTCGACCCGGGCACGATCGCTGTCCCGCTGCACGAGCTGCTCGAGCACGACGTGGGCCGCGGAGTTCTTGTCCTGCGCGCGATACGTCTTGGCGAGCAATAGGTGGCCGGCCTCCGACTTCGGCTCGAGCTTGAGGAACGCCAACAGCTCGGTCTCCGCGTCGGCGTAGTGCCCGTACGCGAACAGAGTCTCCGCGAGGTGCTGTCGCAGCGGACCGTTGTCCGGAGTCGCGGCGAGAGCAGCGCGCAGGGATCGAATCGTGGCGTCGGCGTCCATCTCGATCGAATTGAGCCACACCGGAGCGCGCGACACAACCCGCGCCATCGCGACCTCACAGCAACGGTCGACCGAAGAGGCCTGGGCTGACGGCCCAGCCGAGCTAAGCTCCTCACGCGCGCCACCGCCGAATGGTCTTCTCGAGCAGCATCTTCCTCTTCGCCTTCCTGCCGGCGTTCTTGCTGCTGTACTGGCTGAGCCCGCGCGCGATCCGGACGACGACGATCGCGCTCGCGAGCTTCGTGTTCTACGGCTGGTGGAAAGCGGAGTTCGTCCTGCTCCTGCTCTTCAGCGCGATCGTCGACTACTGGCTCGGTAGCCGCATCGTCCATGCGCGACGAACCGGCGGCCGGCCAGGGCGATGGCTGCTGCTGTCGTTGGCAGTGAACCTCGGACTTCTCGGCTACTTCAAGTACGCGAACTTTGGCGTCGCGACGTTCCGCGCGCTGCTGCAGTCGCTCGGTTTCGCGGGCGACTTCGCCTGGGTCGACATCGTGCTCCCCGTTGGGATCTCGTTCTACACGTTCCAGACGATGAGCTACACGATCGACCTCTACCGCGGTCAGGTGCAGCCGGCCGAGCGGTTCGTCGACTTCCTCTGCTACGTGTCGATGTTTCCGCAGCTCGTCGCGGGTCCGATCGTGCGCTACTCGCTGGTAGAGGACGAACTGCGCGATCGCCGCTCGACGCTGTCGGGCATTTATCAGGGCCTGCTGTTCTTCCAGTGCGGGCTCGTCAAGAAGGTGCTGCTCGCGGACGCCGTCGCGCAGTTCGCGAACACCGCGTTCGACGCCCCGAACCCTGACTCGGTCACTGCCGGAGTCGCATGGCTCGGCGCCGTGAGCTACGCGTTCCAGATCTACTTCGACTTCTCCGGCTACAGCGACATGGCGATCGGGCTCGGGCTCATGCTCGGGTTCCGTTTCCCCGTCAACTTCGATTCGCCCTACCGGTCGATCTCGATCACGGACTTCTGGCGGCGCTGGCACATCTCGTTGTCCACGTGGCTGCGCGACTATCTCTACGTCCCGCTCGGTGGCAATCGCAAAGGACCCGTGCGCACCTACGTCAACCTCGCGCTCACGATGCTGCTCGGCGGCCTCTGGCACGGCGCGGCGTGGAACTTCCTCGCGTGGGGCGGCTATCAGGGCTTCTGGCTGATCGTCGAGCGCGCGATCGGTAAACGCCCGTTCTATGCGGCGCTGCCACGGTTCCTCTGCATCGGCCTGACGTTCGTTCTCGCACTGTTCGGTTGGGTCCTGTTCCGCGCCCACGATCTCGGCCACGCGGTCGACTACTCCCTGACGATGCTCGGCCTCGGGGGCGGCGGCGGTGAAGCAGCCGACAGACTGACGCTGCGCCCGGGACCATGGGCCGAGTTCGTGACCTGCGCTTTGGTCGTGTGGCTGCTGCCGACGAGCCAACGCCTCGTGCCGCGGGCCCAACCGGCGTTCGTGCTCACACTGCAGATTCTGTTCGTCTTTGCGGTGCTCGTCGTGCGACTCGCTCCCGAAGAGATCCCGTTCCTCTACTTCCGTTTCTGACCGACCATGACGAAGCCCGACAACGTCGACGTAATCGCCGATTCGCCGGCCGCGGCCAGCTCGCCAGCGGCACGCTTCGTGCGCGCGCTCGCGCTCGTGTGTGGTGCCGTCACGCTCGCGGGACTCGGGGTTCATGACCACTTCTTCGCGGTGGATCCAGCCACGGCGGCCCGCGCGGCCGTGCTGCGATCGACTGCTGGACTCGCCGCCGAACGCGCCGCTGAACTCGACCCGGACTGGCTCGACGAGTCGCCGCCACCGACCCCGCACTACCCGACGCCGCCCGCGATGCTCGAGGCCTGGGCGCGGATCCCGCAGCTGATGTTCCTCTGCGAGATCAACGAGTCGCTGCTGCGCGCACTTTGGCAGAAAGGCACCGGACTGACGCACCTGCTCGGCCCCGATGCCCCGCGGGCGTTCGATGTCTTTCGCACGCCGGACGACGCGCCCTTCCCGCGCTTCCGTTATCCGCGCTCGACGACGATGCCCGACGGGCTCACCACGAACGCATTCGGCTTCCGCGGCCCCGAGATCACCCTGGCGAAACCGCAGAACACCGTGCGGATCGCGTTCGTCGGGGCGTCGGCGACGGTCGACAACCACTACTTCCCCGCGAGTTTTCCCGAGTACGTCGGCCATTGGCTGAACCTCTGGGCCGAGCGCCGCGGGATCACCACGCGGTTCGAGATCATCAATGCCGGCCGCGAAGCTATCACGTCACAGGACATCCGGGCGATCGTGCAACACGAGGTCCTGCCGTTCGCCGTCGACTACGTCGTCTACTACGAAGGTCAGAACCAATTCGCTTCGCAAACGCTCGAGCGACTCGTCGAGGTCGAGGGAGCCGCAGCCGGGGAGCAGCCCCCCGCAGATCTGGTCCTGGACCTCGCCACGGCCGACCGGCTGCAGCCGCACTGGCTCGATCGCGCCTGTCGGGACTCGACGTCAGCGCGGCGATTGCGCCGACTGCTCGGCATCTACGCCAACGTCCCGGAACCCGAGAAGCCGCCCCAGCAGATCCGACTGCCCGCAGGCATCGACGAGAACGTTCCGGACCTCGCCAACGCCAATCGACTGCTGGAACTCGGCACGATCCTCGCGGACCTCGACGGGATTCGCACGGCCTGCGAACGCGCCGATGCCCAGTTGGTCATGTGCTCGTTCGATCGCCTCGTCCACGCCGGCCTGGCGGCCGACCTCGCCACGGGTCTGTCGTTCTACTCCCAGGTCCATACCGACTACTGGCCGCTGACCTACGAGATCATCGCCCGCCTCGACGCGCTCCAGAACCGCTACTTCGAAGCCTGGGCCAAGGCACGAAACCTGCCGTTCGTGGATGTCGCAGAGCTCATGCCAGACGAACCGGTGCTGTTCTCCGACATGATTCACTCGACCGCACTCGGCTCACGGTTGCGTGCCTGGGTGATCTTCTCGCAGCTGGTCCCTCTGATCGCGGGCGACCTCGAGCGCGGCGCCGTCCCAGTCACCGATTCCGAACGCCAACCCGGCGACACCCACCCCAACCTGCAGCCAGCGCGGCGGATCACCGCCGAAGAACTCGACCGCTGACAGGGCTCAAACGGTCAGCACGATCTTGCCGAGAGCCTCGCGCGCCTCGAGCAATCGATGCGCCTCCTGCACGTCGGTCATCGGCAGCGCCCGATCCAGAACGGCGCGGAAGCGGCCCTGCTCGAACATCCTGAGAATGCGCCGCAGGTCGCCTTTGCTGCCCATCGTCGAACCGAGGATCGACAGGCTCTTGAAGAACACCGCGTGCAGCGACAGCTTGACGTCGCCGCCGGTGGTCGCGCCGCAGGTGACGACGCGACCGCAACGCGCGAGGCACTTCAGCGAGCCGCCGAACGTCGCTTCGCCGACGTGCTCGAACACGACATCGACTCCGGCCTTCCCCGTGATCGACCGCACCTCCTTCACGAAGTCCTTCGACTGGTAGTCGATGACGTGATGCGCTCCGAGCCGCTCGACGCGCGTGCACTTCTCGGCGCCGCCGGCCGTCGCGATCACCTGCGCTCCGAGAGCATTCGCGATTTGCACCGCGGCGCCGCCGACACCGGAGAGACCAGCGTGCACGAGAACGGTCTCGCCGGCCCGCAGCTCCGCGCGGCGCACGAGCATGTTCCACGCGGTCTGGAACACGAGCGCAATCGCCGCCGCCTCGGGCTCGGACAGCGAGGCAGGCCGCGGCGCCACGTTCGCGGCCGGCAAGCAGACGTACTCCGCAGCCGTTCCGTCACAGCTCTCGCCGAGGATGTGGTAGTTGCGACAGAGGTGATCGAGGCCCGACTGGCACGCCTCGCAGACTCCACACGAAACGCCTGGCAGCACGACCACAGGGTCGCCTTCGCGTAATCCATCCGCGAGTCTCGTGCCTGTACCGAGCGCATCCACCACCCCCGAGGCGTCGCTGCTGGTCACGAGTGGCAGCGGGAACGTGTGACCCGGAACCCCACGGCGCACCCATGTGTCGAGATGGTTGAGGCCGATGGCACCGACCTTGACCCGAACCTCCCCGGGCGCTGGCGTCGGAACTTCGCGCTGTTCGAGAGCCAATCGGTCGTAGCCGCCGTGCTCGCGCACGACGATGCAGCACATGCTCGCCATGGTTTCTCGTTACGCGACACCGCGGCGCGCTGCAACGCCGACGGGTCACATCGCCCCGAGGTTTCTGCGGCGAGCCGTGTGATCTCCGCGGCTGCCGCCGTAACCGGAGTCATGACACGCTTCCAAGGCATCGGACTCGCCATCGCGTGCGCGGCGCTCGCGGCCCCCGTTCCGGCTCAACGAGATCGCGGTGGGCGGGGCGGCCCACCGCGCCCGAGCATCACGCAGGACTGGAGTCAGGTCGAAAACCGCATCGCCTGGCACGGCACCTGGGCCGGTGGGCTCGCCGCGGCGAAGGCGACCGGCCGTCCAATCCTGCTCGTGTCGGCGGCGCCGCACTGCGGGCTCGTGCCCGGCATGTGGTGACCCGGCAAGCAGGAGATGGACAGGAGTTTCCTGTCCAATCAACAGGTCGTCGCCGCCTCGCGTGAGTTCGTCTGCATCCGCATGGCAACGTACGAAGACGCCGAAGAAGCGAAGGTTCACATGCGCGTGTTCCGTGGTCGCGACGGTCTCGAGAACTCGGTGTTCGGAATCCTCGACCCAACGGGGCAGCGGCTGCTCTCGCGCGGCGCCCGCTCACCGAGCCAGGTGTTCGCCGACGCTGAGGCGATGGCGCAGCGAATGAAACGCATCGCGAAGCGTTACCCCGGTCGCGACGCCGACGTGGGTCTGCCGTGGTTGGAAGACGCGCGTATCGGCCTCAACGTCGCGGCGGCGGATTCGCAGCAACTCGTGATCGTCTATGGCGAGGGCGAAGAGCTGGCACGAGCCGAGGCCGAGCTCGCGAAACTCGCATGGAGCGACGGACTCGCGGGTCGCTTCCTCTACGCCCGCGCCGAGCCAGATGCGGACACCGATGACGGGCCGGGCTTCGAATGGGACACGATCGCCGGCAGCGCTGAGCGCGGCGCGTTCGGCATGCTCATCGTGCAGCCCGGCGAGTTCGGCATCGACGGCAAGGTCGTGAAGCGACTCGACCTGGACAACCTGCTCGAGGACCTGCTTGCGGCCAGCAAGACGCACTCGCCGAAGGCGGTCGACACGCGGACCCTGCGCAGGAAGGGCATCCGTCGTGGAGTGCGATGGCAGTCCGAACTGCCGGTCACGGACAAGCGCGGTCCGCGCCGGTGATCGAACCAGCCACCCTGGCGTAACCAGCTCCCGAAGGGCGTCGCCGCCCCCTGTTCACGGCGGGCCGCTCGCGCGTCGCAACAGCAATCGTGACACAGAGCACGGTCACGAGCAGCCCGAGCAGAATCGGCCAATAGTGCACCAGGATCGCGACGATCACGAGGACGAACAACGACTCCTCCAAGTCGAGTAGCGCGAAGCCGAGTGTCACGCCGATCAACGCAATCACGATGCCGGCGGCGAAGCAGGCGAAGGCGCGCATCACTCCACCTCCGAGCCCGCGAGCTCCAAAGCCATCTGCTTGATGCCGCGCAGATCGAGCTTGCCCGTACCCAGCACGGGCAACTCGTCGACGGCGACGAACTGATCGGCCCTCGGCACGAACAGCGCGGGCAGGCCGCGCTCTCCGAGCGCCGTGACGACCTCCGGCACGTCGGCCGCGGGCACCGTCGTCAGCACGATGAGCCGCTCACCCTTCTTGGCGTCGGGCACCGCGGTCACGGCGAAGACCCGTTCTTCGCCGCCACGGATCTCCTGCAGGTGTTCCTCGATCGTGCCGTGCGGGACCATCTCGCCGCCGATCTTCGAGAACCGCGACAGCCGATCGGTCAGGAACAGGAAGCCTTCGGCGTCGAGTCGCCCGATGTCACCCGTGACGTAGAACCCGTCATGCATCACCTCCGCCGTGAGATCTTCGCGGCCGAGGTAACCCTGCATGACGTTCGCACCCTTCGCGAGCACGAGTCCGGCCTCACCGACCGGCAACGGTTCGCGCGTCTCCGGATCGACGATGCGCACGACCACGCCCGGCAGCGGGCGACCAACCGAACCGCGGCGTGAACCGGCCTGGTAGAAGCCCGCCGCCCGGAACCCAGGGGAACTGACCGCGATCGCGGGCGACGTCTCGGTCGCGCCGTAGCCCTGCACGGGGCGGATCCCGAAGCGGTCGTGGAACGCATCCGCGAGGCGATCGGTGAGCTTCTCCGCGGCGGTCAAAACGATTCGCAGCGAACCGAACTGCCCGGGCTCGCACCGTCGCTGGTAGAGCTGGAGGAACGTCGGCGTCGCGAGCAACACGGTGATGCCGTGACGCGCAACGAGTTCGCCGACCACCGCGGCATCGAGCGGGCTGGGGTGGAACACGGTCACCGCCCCCTGCTGGGAGACGTACCAGAGCGCGAAGTAGCCAAACGAGTGGAACAGCGGCAGGACCCCGAGCGCACCGTCCTTCGTGGACAGCGGGAGCAACTGCGCCACGGCATCGCTGTTCGCCTGAACGTTGCCGTGGGACAGCACGATGCCCTTGGGCTCTCCCGTGCTACCGCTGCTGAACACGATCACTGCGGTGTCGTCGCGCTCGACGGGGCGGGACGCGCCACAGAACGCCTCGAGCCGGCGGACCGGCAGGAACAGGCCGGCGAGCATCGCACCGACCCGTTCCCCGAACGTCACGTCGGCCAGCAAGTCTTCGAGCATGATCAGCTCGACGCCTGGGGGAACCTCGATCGACATCCGTTCGAGGAACACCTTCGAGGTGACGATCGTTCGCAGCTCCGCCTGCCCGATCGCAGATGCGAGCGCCGCCGGCCCGACCGTGAAGTTGAGCGTTACGGCAGCGCGGCCCGACAAACTCGCGGCAAACGCCGACAGCGCACCACCGATCGACGGTGGCAGCAGGATGCCGAGGTTCTGCTGCCCATCGAGCTTCGAACGCAACCGCCGCGCGAGCACGATCGCGCCCGCGAGCGCCTTGCCGCGTGACACGGCCTTGCCCGTGCTGTCGGCGAACATCCGGCGCCACGGCCCGCGACGCACGACGCGCACGAGTTCGTGATGCAGCGGCTCGAGCCGTTCGGCACGCAGCTCCCACGCTTCGCCCGCCAAGGCTTCCACGCGCGATCGGATCTCGGCGGGCGCCACGTCGGTCGGCAGAGGCTCGCCGAACGACACCGTCACAGGGCAAGGGATACGCGTCGGCAACCACTGCACACGACCACCCTGCGCGCTCAGCAGACTGCCGTAGGCGCAGTCGAGGTGCACCGGCACGATCACCGTGTCGCGGCCGCGGACGATGCGTTCGAGACCGCGACGGAACGGCAGCGTACTGCCGACGCGACTGATCTCACCTTCTGCGAACAGGCAGACGAGCTCGCCTTCTTCGAGCGCCTTGCCCGCATCGCGCAGCGCCTTCAGCACCAGGCGTGGGCCACCCGCGGCCGAGACCGGGATCGCGTTCAGCGCGCGCAGGAAGGGCTTCAGGTAGGGGCGCTCGTACCAGTACTGATCGACCACGAATCGGATCGGGCGATCGGTCGCCGCCAGCAAGAAGAGGCCGTCCATGAACGACACGTGGTTCGGCACCAGCAACGCGCTGCCCTTCTCGGGCACGCGCGCGCCACCCCGGATCGTCACGCGGTAGAGCGTGTGGGCGAGCAGGATGACGATCGTCCGCAGCAGCGCGCTGGGCAGCAACCAGATCGCCCAGGCCGTCGCGACGGCGGTCAGCGCGGCCGCGACGAGCAGAATCACCGCGCAGTTCGCGCCCAGGCTCGCGAGCAGCAGACAGCCGAGGTTGCCGATCAACACGCCCGCGAACGACAGGCCGTTGTAGAGCGCGATCACGGCACCGCGACGCGCTTCGGGCGCGCGCCACTGCACCAGCGCGTTCAACGGCACGACGAGGAAGCCGCTCGCGACGCCCAGCAGGGTCATGATCACGAACGTGCCAATACGGCCGGGCACGAGCAGGCCGAACAGCCCGACGCCGACGCTCAGGCCGATCGCGCCGAGCGGGATCAGGCCGGTCTCGACCTTACCCTTCGACAACCAGCCGGCCAGCATCGCGCCGCCACCGACACCGATCGCGAACAGCGCGTAGGGCACGCCCGCGAACTTGTCGGAAAACTCGAGCACCGCCTTGCCGTAGATCAGGACGTCCTGACCGAGCAGGCTCGCGAGACCCCAGAACACCGCGGACCCGAGGGTCGCGAGCCAGAGCGTGCGATCGCCACGCACGGCCCGCCATGCGCCCTTGATCACGGCTACCGCCGGTTCGTCACAGCCGGCCGGCGGCACGTGCGGCACCCGCAGCGCGGCGACGAGGCCGACGACCGCGAACGCGGTCAGCGCGGCGCCCGCAAACCACGGCGCGGGCACGGCGTCGAGCAACCACCCACCGGCAACCGTGCCGAGGATGATCGCGAGGAAGCTGGCAGCCTCGAGCTTGCCATTGGCCGCGGCCAGGCGATCGTGCGGCAGAGTCTCCGGCAGGATGCCGTACTTGGCAGGCGAGAAGAATGCACTCTGCAGGCCCATGCCACCGAGCACGACGAGCGGCAGCCAGCCCGACGGCATGAGCCACAGCGCGAGGGTCCCCGCCGCCATGAGAACGACCTCGGCGAGCTTCGTGCCGACCAGCAGCGAACGCTTGCTCACGCGATCGCCGAACACCATCGCCGGCACCGAGCCCAGCATGAGCGGCAGCGTGAGGATCACGAACGCGAACGTGGTGACGGCCTGCGACGCGGCCTCATCGCCCGGAGCGACCGCAGCGATGCCGATGAGCGCCACGATCATCTTGAACGCGTTGTCGTTGAACGCGCCGAAGAACTGGGCGGTCAGCAGCCCGCCCAGCGGGCTGGGCTGCGGGCTGGGCTGGGGGCTGGGCGCGGTGGGCTGCGGGACGGCGGAGTCCGGGGCGGCAGATACGTTCGAGTGATCGGTGTCGGTCATGGCGAGTTGTCCTCGTTGCTCCAGTGACCGAAGTATCGCCTTTTCGTTCGTGCTCGTTCCGTTACTTGTTGAGTATCATTTGATAAGCTCTGCTTTATGATTGATCTGCACCGCCTGGCCGGCTTCCACCTCGTCGCCACTTCGGGCGGCTACGCCCGCGCCGCCCGCGCGGCGCCGTACCCCATCACGCAGCCAGCGCTCCACCAGCAGGTGCGGAAGCTCGAGACCGAACTCGACCTGCAGCTGCTCGAGCGAGTCGGCAAGGATCGCATGCGGCCCACGCCCGCCGGCGACGAGCTGCTACGGTTCGTCGAGCCGTTCTTCCGCGACCTGCCGGCCGTCATCCGGCGGCTGCAAACCGGCGATTTCGACGGGGTCCTCGCAATCCAGGCCGAATCGCTGCTGATCCGCCAGCTGCTCCCGGGCTGGCTCGTCGCGTTGCGCCGCAGGCGCCCCAACACCGAACTCCGGCTCGAAGAGGTCGCGCAGCCCGACGTCGAGGCGCTGCGTACCGGACGGGCCGACGTCATGGTCGCCCACCTGCCCGAGATCCCCGACGACATCGCAGCACAACCGGTTGCCGAACTTCACGCCGCCGTCGTGATCCCGCGTGAACACGCAACCAAGCGCCGCCGCGCACCACGTCTCACCGATCTCGCCGAACTGACGTTCCTGTCGTATCCACCGGGCAGTCGGCAGCACACGCTGCAGATGCAGGCGCTCGCGCTGCACGGCGTCGATCCGCAGCGCACGATCGCGCTCGACACCGCCGACTCGATCCTGGGCTTCGTCGAGTCCGGCCTGGGCTGGTCGCTCGTACCGAGTCTGCAACACAGCGGCCCCGCCGGGCGCCGCCTTACGGCGTATCCGCTGGATCGCCCCAAGCTGTCGTTCCCCGTCGTCGTGGCCTGGCGCAAGGATGCGCCCGAAAACCCGATGCTCGACGCCCTGCTGGAGTGCATGCCCGACCCGAAGGGGTAACGCAGCGTCCATGTCCCCGAACTGTCGCGGCGCCGATCCCGGGGAACCGCGTGCGTTACGATGGCGTTCGAGCCCCCGATGAACGCCCGCCCCCTGATCCTGCTTCTCGTCGTCCTGCTCGCCGCAGCCGGCGGCTGGCTGCTGCTCGCCGGCAACGACGAGCCCCTGGCCCCCACCGACGCCGACCTGACGACGCCGACGACCGATCGGCCGGACGCCACGCAAGCATCTGCTGCCGGTGGTCAGGGGCAACCCGCAGACGCCACCGCCAGCCCCGAGGCCCCCGCCGCCGACCCGCAGCGTGACGATGTCGAAGTCCACGAGGCGCTCGTGCCCATCCCGGACGACGTCGAATGGACCGAGGTGCGAATCGTCGCGAAGGATTCCCGGCGACCGATACCGGGGGCCATCGTGCGGTGGTTCGATCAGACGACGCGGGACGCCGTCAAGGCCGGCAAACTGCTCGCCTCGCCCGAGGACGTCGGTGTGGACCGTGAGCCGCAGGAATACGCCGAACGTTTCGGCTGGCACACCACGGCAGACAGCCGTGGCATCGCGCGGATCCATCGCACTCAACGGACCGTCGTCGTCGCCCGTCACGAGCAACTCTTCGGTCATCGGGATCTGGGCGCCAACCTCGTCGCGCCGCAGAGCGGCTTCGAGCTCGAAGTCGCCGCCGATCGCGAAGTGCGGGTGCAGGTGCTCACGGCAACGGGCAAGCCAGCGGTCGGCATCCCGATCGCGGTCTCGGTGCGCCAGCCGAAGAGCAGGTTCGACAACCTGCTGCGCTGGCAACCGCTCGCGGCAACCCGCGGACCCGACGGCATTGCCGTGCTACGCCACGTCCAGACCTGGCACGACCACCTCGATCATTACGACAGCTACGAACTCTCGGTTCGCGCATTCGTCCCGTCACTCAACACGGGCGGAACACCGCTCGATCTCGAGCAGCTGCCGCAGGAACCGCTCATCGTTCGGCTGCCGCCATGCGGCACGGTCGCCGTCACGATCCAGCACACGCCCGGCAGCACGCCGCCCGAGACCGTGCTGTTGCGGGAGAACACGCACACGGGCCATCGCGGCCCGAGACCCTACCTGTCGCAGCCGATCGGCCCCGACGGCCGCGCGACCTTCCAACACGTGCCGATCGGGAAGCAATACACCGCACAAGGCCGCGTCGATGGCGGCTGGATCTCGGGCAGCTTCACGGGCCCCGTCAACGCCGGTGGCCACGTCGACTACGAACTGGCCCCGAGCAACGACGCCATCCGGTTGACCGGCCGCGTGCTCGGACCGGATCGCAAACCGCGCATCAACACGAAGTTCGTGCTCGAAGTCCGCGGCCAGCGCTACGACACGGTGCGCAACACGACCGACGAGAACGGGCGCTTCGTCGTGGTCCTCGGCAAGGCCCGCGAGAAGAACCGCGCCGACCGAATCACGCTGCACGTAACGCTCGAAGGCGAACGACCGCTGCTCGCGACGGCGGCCCCGCGCGAACTCCACGTCGGGATCGAGGATCTCGGAGACCTCGTGCTCGGGCTCGACGAGCTCATTCTGGGCGGCCGATGCACGATCGACGGCAAGCCGGGCGAGCTGCCGGGAGGCGTGGCCCTGCAGTATGGCCAACCCCGCGAGGACGGCACGCTGCGCTGGCGAAACGTTCGACCCTACAAGCTCTACAAGACCGAGGATGGGGTGTTCGAGTTCCGCGGAACGACCGAACACCAACGACTTCGACTCCGCGTGTCCTCGTCCGACCACTTCCCGATCGAGCCGATCGAGTTCCGACGGGGCAAGAAGGACCTCACACTCGCGCTCGAGGCGGGTGAAGCGCTGGCCGCGACGATGCTCTACTCGCGGGGCGACGCGCAGTTGCCGATCGTCGAGCTCGTCGACCAGGCCGACGCTGAAGCCGAACCGCGCGAGGGCCGCGTGTTCGCTCGCGAAGACGAACGCTGTCAGGCCAGATGGCCGGGCCTGCCACCAGGTACGTATTCACTGCGCATTCGGGCACCGGGTATCGCCACGCCCGTGATTCGCATCGACGATGTGACCGTGCCGCTGCCGGAGGGTGGTGACCCGCGTCTCGTCGACATCGATCTCGCAAGCCGGGTGATGCATCAGGTCGTTCGCGTCGGCGACGCAGAGGGCAACCTCATCCGCAGCTCGCGCGGCGGCGTGTTCCCGAGCGGTCAGGACGAAACGAGCAAGCTGATCGGCGCGCGGCTGTCGGGCCGCGAAGCCACGATTCTCCTGCCGCGAGGTCCGGCGGAACTGCTGATCGCAATGCGCGGCTACCGCCCCGCCACCGTGTCCTGCAGCGGACAACCGATCGACGTGCAGTTGCAGCCATGGGGCAACGCAACGGTGACGCTGCCGCAGCTCGAGCCGTTACCAGAAGGCATGAGCCTGGAGCTGCGCACCACGCCCGCCGGGTCATCGGATCGGCGCTGGAAAGCCGGCTGGTACTCCGGCCGACTCCGGCAGCTAGTCAGCCCCTATGCGACCGGCGCTGGCTTCGAGAACGGCCGCGCCGAGGTTCCCGTCGCCGCAACCCCACAAGACCTGCGACTCTACCTCCGAAAGGGGAGACGCAGCTGGCCCGTCAAGATCCCGGAACAGGCCGTCAGCGAGCTGACGGGGTCGATGACCCTGAGCGTGGAGCAGGCAGCGATCGACGTGGCCGTGAAGGGCGCGGAAACGAAGAAGAAGTAGCGGGCCGCGCGGCCCCGACCAGTCGTGCCCGTTCCGGGATGCATCCTGGATATCCTGCCCACCGAGACATACTTACTCTCGTCCCTCTTGGCTGGGTATCGGGCGCGTCGTCCCGAGCTACGAATGAGCGAAATCCGCAAGGTCTGGATCGAAGACGGCTGCATCTGCTGCCAGGTATGCCAGAGCATCGCGCCCCAGGTCTTCTTCGTCGCCGATGGCGAAGACTGCATCGTGCTCGCCGACGCCGCGCAGCATTTCGCGAGCCTGCAGGAGGACATCGAACAGGCCGTCGGCGACTGTCCGGTCGAAGTCATCAAGATCGACACCGGCGACGACGATGCGTAGCCGCCATCGGTCTTTCAGGCGGCGCGAGGCGGAGCCAACCCCGGGCGCACGACGAGCGGCAGGATCTCGTTGTGCCGCAGAACACGCAGCGACAACTCGCGACCGATCGCGTGCCGCGGCATTCCGAGCATGAGGTCGCCGATGCCGCGCACCGCCCGTTCGCCGACGGACAGCAACAGGTCGCCACCATGCACACCGGCCCGCGCCGCCGGCGAACCAGGGGTCACGCTCGCGACCGCCAGCGCCCGACGGGCCGGCAACCCGAGTCGGCGAGCGATCGTCGGCGCAATTTCGACACCCTGGACCGCCACACCGAGCCAGCCGCGCACGACCTCACCGTGTTCGCGCAACTCCGACAGCACGACGGCCGCGGTCGCGGCCGGCACCGCGAAGCACAGACCCTGCGCCTGCGGGACGATCGCTGTCGCAATGCCGAGCACCCGCCCGTCGTGATCGAGCAACGGCCCACCGGAGTTGCCGGGATTGAGCGGTGCATCCGTCTGGATCACGTCTTCGATCGAATGCCCGCGAGCCGTCGGCAACGAGCGCCCGAGGCCACTCACGATGCCCGCCGTCACGGAATGCGACAGTCCGTGAGGGCAGCCAACGGCGAGCGCCAGATCTCCGACGCGCGGCGCATCCGCAGCCCGCAGCTCGAGCGCGACCTCATCGGCAGCTGTCGCAGTGGACCGCGGCACACGCAGCACGGCGAGGTCGGTGGCAGCATCGACACCGAGTACGTCCACGACAGCGGATCGCCCGTCGTGAAACGTCGCCTCGACGGCCAGCGCCCCTTGCACCACATGACAATTCGTCAACGCAAGATCGTCCTCGCCGCAAAGGAACGCCGACCCCGAACCCACGCCGGCCCCCCGCCGCCCTTGGGACGGCCGCATCGCTCGCAGATGCAGCACCGCGGGTCGCACGCGCTGGACGACCGCGGCGATTTCGTCGGACACCAATCGCAGAACGCTCACTCGGCGGGATAGGCCGGCGCGGCCCGAATGCAAACGCGTCCGGCGCCGCCGCGCACCTACCCACAGGGCGATCGCCTTGGCGATCGCGCGTTACGAAGCGCCGCTCGATCGCCACCTCAGCGCGGCGGTAGTTCGACGGCGATCGCCTGCAGTTCGGTGCCGACGACGGTATCGACGATCGCCGTGCGATACCCCTCGGCGCCGATCTCGAACCGCATCACGCCGGTCGGCAGCCGCAGCAGATGACCGTCTTCCGGCAACCGCATCTCCTGGTCCGCAAACTGCACATGCGGCACGACGATCTTGCCGTCGGCAGCCGTTACTTTCAGAACGATCTGCCCCTTGGGCGGCGCGATCCGCCAGGGACCGGAACCCGTCAACTGTTCGCGCCACGCCACCTCGGCACCGCGCGCCGGCAAACCGATTACGTCCCCGGCCTTCAGATCTGGCCCCTGCCAATCGCCGTCGTACCCGAGGCGGAACTCGCGTTCGCGCCCGGCACGCTGGAACCCGGCCCGCGACCATTGGACGTCGACGAACGGCTGAGGGTCCGTTTCGCTACCGACGATCAGCTGCGGAGTCTTCGACAGCACGAGGTCGCCGAGATCGACCCGTCGCTCGTCGCCGCGCAACGGCAGCGGTACCCAAACGGAACGCATGCGCAGGTCGTCGTTCTTCGGCTTCAACTGGAGCACACCGAGCCCCGACCCCCGCACCCGATACTCGAACCGCCCGTCGGGGTGCTCCTCGATCGCATCGCCCTTCGCTTCTTTCCAACCTTCGAGCCATTGCGATTCGATCGCGACCGGATTGCCGGACTCGTCGACCGCGCGACCCGTCACGATCGTCGGCGAGTACCACTTCAGCACGACCGGCTCGGGCGGCAACTCGGAAGCATCGTCGAACGCGTAGACCCGCTGGCCCGGCAAACCGCGCTCGCCGTCCTCAGGTCGAAACTCGATCGCGAACGGACCGCGGACCGGAACGCGGATCGTATCACCCTCACCTTCCAGGAACGGCTGACCCGGCCGCCGCACGGTCACCATGAGCCGTTCGCCCGAGGTCTCGAACCGGACGCGAACCCGCCGGGTCGGCACGTTCGGCTCCTCCCGTTCGCCGGCTCCGGTCTGGCCCTCGTAGACGTCGGGGTCGGACAGATCCGGCAGGGTCAGGGTCACGGGGTAACTCCCGGGACGCTTGAAGAAGACCTTCCGCCCGTCCGGCATGCGCACCTGCGTGGTGCCGATGTCATGATCGCCGCCGAGGATGGTGAAGGCGCCGTTGGCCGCGGTTCTCGCCCAGGGTCCGCGATGCACATCGGGGGCACTCACGAATGCACCACCGACCGGCTGCCCGCGATGGTCCACGACGCGGCCGGTCATTGGCTTCGACCAGTAGCAGCGCACGATGTCAGGCGGTCCGCCGGGATACCAATCGACGTCGTCATAGCCGAGATCCAGACCAGGATGCTGCACATAGACGTCGCGGATGTGATTGTGCGGGTTGATCCCTCGAAGCACCGCGATGCCGTCCGGTCCCGCGACCGCATTCGTCAGATCCGGGGTATGGCCGCAGTAGCCGCAGAACCCGACCTTGGCTCCCGGAGCCGGTTGACCTCGCCAATCGAGCACGAGAACCGGCACATCGAAGGCGCGGCTGAGCCGCCAGATCGCGGTGGCGTTGCCGTCACGCGTGCTGATTCCGTACTTCGGATGCCGCACGGCCTGGATCATCGAGCTCGGCTTCAGATCGTCGACGGGGATCCGAACGACTCCCCTCGCATCGGTCACGGCCTTGCGCGTGGACCAGAACTCGCCGGCGATCGGCGTCGGGGACTCCGCGATCAGGTGGATCTCGGCGCCGACCACGGGCTCACCCGAGAGGTCGTCGACCGCGCGGAACCGAAGCCAGCCCTCCGCCCCGCTACCGGACAGATGGTCGTCGGTGAACGACAGACGCGCCTGACCTGCCACAGCCGCCGCCGGAACGACCGCGAACAGCACGGCAAGAGTGATTCGAATCCAGGACAGGTGCAGCGCCATGCCCGTATGATGCAAGGCCCGTGCCGTCGAGAACATCGAGATGAGCGTTGCCCGTGCCGTCGAGAACATCGAGATGAGCGTTGCCCGCGCCGCCGTATTCCCCGCACCGCACCAGGAACCCGAGGTGCGCGAGATCGACCTCCCCGAGCTCACCGCGGGAGAAGCCCTGCTGCGGGTCGAGTGCAGCGAAGTCTGCGGCACCGACGTGCACCTGCACCACGGCCGCCTCGCCGGTGTGCCCTATCCGCTGATCCCGGGTCACGTCAGCGCGGGCACGCTCGAGGAGATCCACGGCGAACTCCGCACCGTCGATGGCCGCAGGCTCGCCGAGGGCGACCGCGTGACGTTCCTCGACGTCCATCAGACCTGCCATCGCTGTCACTACTGCCTCGTGGCCAAGGCCAGCACACGCTGCCCCGAGCGCAAGGTCTACGGCATCACCTATGGCGCGAACGAGGGCCTGCTCGGCGGCTGGTCAACGCACGTTCACCTGCGGCGCGAGACGCGCATTCTCGCACTCGGCGACGTCAGCGCGCGCGACTTCCTGACCGCGGGGTGTTCGCTGCCGACCGCACTGCACGCGATCGAGCGCGCCGAGATCGGAATCGGCGACGACGTGTTGGTGCTCGGCACGGGCCCCGTCGGCATCGCCGCGATCGCGCTCGCGCAGATGTCCGGCGCGGGCCAGGTGCTGGCGATCGGCGGTCCCGAGAACCGCCTGCCAGCGGCAACGGCCGCGGGCGCAGCTCACGCCATCGACTTCGCATCACATTCGCCCGCCGAACGGCGCGACTGGGTGCGCAGTCACACGGGTGGCCGCGGCGCCGACACGGTCATCGAGGCCACGGGCGCACCGAGCGCCGTCGTCGACGCCATGCACCAGACCCGAGACGCGGGCCGGGTCGTCGTAGTCGGACAGTACACCGACCACGGCGACGTGCCGTTCAACCCGCACCTCGACCTCAACCAGAAGCACATCGACGTACGCGGCTGCTGGGGCAGCGACTACTCCCATTTCCATCGCGCCGTGCAGGTCGTCGGACATCCACGACTAGGTGGCGCGTGGCGTGGCCTGCCCACGCAGGAGTACTCGCTCGAGAACGTCGGGGAAGCGCTCGAGCGCGTCGCGACCGGCGAGATCCTCAAGGCGCTCGTGCGACCCTGACGTCGCTGCCGCCGCGCGCGCTACGGCTTCTGGATCGACAGCCAGGTGTCGACGACGGCGCCGAGTTGCTGCCGGAGCAGCGCCTTGCTGCGATGCACGCGAACCTGCAGCGTGTTCTCACTGGCGGCGCAGAGCTCGCTCATTGCGGCGTAGCTCAGGCCTTCGACGTGAAACAGCACGAACGCTTCGCGCATCAGGATCGGCAGCCGGTCGATCGCGAGTGCGAGCTGCGCCGCGGACTCGCGACGAACGATCGAGCTCAGAGCGGAACGCGCGCGGTCGGGTACTGCCGCAAGCGCCGCGTCGCCCGCGTGCGACCGCTGCACCTCGTCGCGCAGGTGGTTGCGGCAACGGTTGACGGCGATCGAGAGCAGCCAGCTCACGAACCGTTCTGGCTGCTGCAGCTGGTCGAGGCGCTCGAACGCCCGCCGCAAGGCATCCTGCACGAGGTCGTCGGCCACGCCGCCGTCACCGCACATGACCGTGAGATAACGCAGCAATCGATCGCGTTGCGCGGCAAAGAGCTCTTCGAACGCACCTCGGTCGCCACCCTGCGCCGCGCGCACGAGCGCCACATCGATCGCACCTTCACTCGACCCCACCGCAGACCTCCTTACGCCAACGCGTCCTCATCGGCTCGTCCCGCAGGCGCGACCACGGCAGCACCTCGAGCTGCGGCTCGGCACCGGCCCGCGCGAGCACGACCATGGCCGCGAACGAGTCGGAGGCGAGCCCGCGCGCGCTCAGCAGCTTTGCCGCGTGTTCGGGTGACACCAGGAGATGCGCCGACCGATGCTCGAGTGCCGGCATGGCCAGGACCGGCCCTTGAACCGCGACCATCAACGAATCGGCCACCGGGACTTCGGCCGGATCACAGCCCGCGAGCAGCTTCAGCAGACGGTCGCGCTCCGCCGGCGGCAGGTTGCGGCCCGCGAGCTGCGCCTGCCAGACGCGCTGCCCGCTGAGCCATGTGACGGCCGATTCCCCGGCCCCATGCAGCCACGCCATCTCGGCACACGCGCGCATGCGCTCGAAGTCCGCACCGGCCGCGGGCGCGGCGAGCAACTGCAACAGCCAGTGCTCGGGACCGTCCACGGGCAGCCGCCGCACGCGTTCGAGCAACGCCGCCATTCGCGCCGCCGCATCGACCAGGCGAAGGTCGAGCAGATCCGTGACAACCGCGAATCCGGCAGGCAGGCGGGCCGTTACGCGCCGCACGACAGTGGGATCGTCGCACGCCAGATGCACGGCCATGTGAGCCAGCGTGGCCCGTACCTGGTTCGGACTCGCAGCGGTCGCGGCAGTCTCGACCGCCAGCTGCTGCCAGGCAGCGGGCGCGTCGCCCGCCGCGAGCAGCCGTGCCGCCGGTTCCGGAGCAGCACCCGCCTCGACAGCGGTCTCCGACCCGAACAACCGCCGCCGCCGCTTCTGGTCGCAGAGCGCCCAGTCCGCCGGCGCGCCGACGACGCGAGGCAACACGCGATACGCGGTCAGCCAGGCGAGCTGCGCCCATTCCCGGGCGCCGACATCACGCGACGCCTCGAACTCGGCGATGGCAGCGAAGAACTCGCCGCGCATCAGGCGTGCCCGGCCGCGCTCGAACGCCGTCGGAGTCGGCGCAACTCGCGAGTCGCGGTCCGCCGACTCGCGATCATCACCGGCTGCGAACCCGAAACCATCGCCGAGCCAGAACCCGAACAGCAGCAGTGCGGCACCCGCAAACGCGCCCGCCCAGCCCAGCCGCGCAGAACGCTCTCCGGGATGCGCTTCGGCATCGGGCGAAACGGTCGCATGCAGCGCTGCACCGAACGCCGCCGCAGACTCGAAACGATCCTCTCGCACCTTCGCCAACGCCCGTAGCACCGCGTGATCCAGAGCTGCCGGCACGCCCTCACGGATCACCGAGGGCGCCTGAGGCACGAGCGACTCGATGAGCTTGAGAACGGCAAAGACGTTCGCCCCGTGAAACGGGTTCTTGCCCGTGAGCAGCTCGTAGACCAGTACCCCGAGTGCGTGCACGTCCGCCCGTTCGTCGACCTCGTCGCCGGCATCGAGCACCTGTTCGGGCGCCATGTACTCGGGGGTACCGACGATCTCACCCGTGCGTGTGACGGGGTTGTCGCCATCTCGCGCTCGCGCGATGCCGAAGTCCAGCACGCGCACGCGGCCGTCTTCACTGCGCAGAACGTTCTCGGGTTTGATATCGCGGTGGAGCACACCGCACGCGTGCGCTGCCGCGAGGACGTCCGCGACCTCGGCCCCGAGCCGCGCGGCTTCGGCAACCGGCACCGGTCCATCGGCGAGTAGCTCGCGCAGACTCTTGCCGCTGACGAACTCGAGCACGAGATACGGCCGGTCGCCGAAGACGTCGCATTCGAGAACGCGCACGACACCGGGATGATCGACTGCGGCTTGCAACCGTGCCTCGCGCGCGAACCGTTCGCGCATCGCTGCGGCATCCTCGCCGAGCGGCGGCGACATGAGTTTGATCGCGACGCGCGTCCCGAGTTCGGAGTGATGCGCGAGGTAGACCTCACCCATACCGCCGGCGGCGAGCGGCCGGTCCAGAACGAAGTCGCCGAGGCGCTCGGGTACGGGCCGGGCGCCGCAGTGAGCACAGCTGCCTGGCAGGCGCTCGACGCTTCCGAGCGTCAGCACCTTGCCGCAAGCCGCGCAACGGATCTGCATTTGATCGCGAGCCCCTATCAGGTTTCCCGTTCAGAAATCCCGGAACCGGTCGACGTAACGCCGCAGCGTGCGGCTATGGGCTTCGGCCATCGACCGGACCCGCGCCACGTCCTCGTCGTCGTCGCTCGCGAACTGCCGACGGCTGAAATCGAGCGCGTCCTGCAGTGCCCGATCCGCGACGGCCCACTTCCGGCGCTCCGCTTCCTTCGCCATGTCGTGCATGCCCTCGGCGAGCACTGCAATCGTGTAGTTCTTGCGCACCTCGGGATCGCGCAACCGGCGGCCGGACTCGTCGACGAGTCGCAGTTCGTCCGCGGCCCGCACGTTCTCACGACCGCTGCCAGCGCGGTAGGTCAGCTGCGCACGGACATTGATCACCGCGGCGCTGGCCAACGCACTGCGCCCGGCGCCGCCATGACGCACGCGACACACCGCCAGCACCACGCCCGTAGCGCCGCGATTGAGGTTCGGCAGCGCGACAACATGCCGGCCGTCACGACGGATCACCCCGTGCCCCACCACGCGATCGAGCCGCAACTGTCGCGGTAACTCGAACTCGAGATCGACGCGCCGCGCCACGGGTGCGACCAGCGCTTCGTGCTCGTCGACGAATACCTTCTGCACATCGCGCGCGTCCGCGACGTAGTGAAACAGGCCGCGACCGCCGCGCGCGAGCCGATCGAGCAGCGAGATGTCGAGATCACGGCCGACACCGATGGTCGACAGATCGATATCCTCGCGCGTGAACGCCGCGGCATCCGTGAGGATCCGTTCCGCGTCGGTTTCGCCACGGTTGGCAATCCCGTCAGTGAGCAGCAGTACGCGGTTGCTCGAGTCGCCGCGTGCCCGCGTCGCGACCTCACGCAGCGCAAGCATCAGGCCCGCGTGCAGGTTCGTGGCACCACCGGGTTCGAGTTCGGCTATGGCATCACGCAGCCAGCAGCCGTCGGCGACCCGCCGACCGGGCTGCTGGACCCGCGCCTCGCTCGAGTAGGTGACGAGCGTGACGCAATCGTCCGGCCGCAGCCGCTCGGCGAACGCAGTGAGCGCACGTTTGACCTGCACCATCTTGCCCGCCTCCTCCATCGAGCCGGAGCAATCGATCACGAGCGCGAGGTTGAGCGGCGGCAGATCGGCGCGGTCGTCGCCCGGTGCCGTGGTGTAGCCGAACTGCACGACGACCTCGTCGCCCGGCGCCGCTTCCACATTGCCGCATCGCACCTGCAGCATGACGCTCTGCTCATTGCGCGGCAACGGCAGCCGATGATGGTGGTAGTTGACGATGTCGGCCACCGCCACCTCGAGGGGCGTCGGCAGCTTGCCGAGCGCAGCCGCCTCGCGGGTTCTGGCGTGGCCGAACGACGAGCCGGCATCCTGACCGACGACCGTGGGGAACGGCAAGGTCGTGGCGCAGGCCAGAGTGAGAAGTGCAGGTCGGAACAACGGGCGCATACGAGTTTTCTCCGGTCAGTGAACGACCGAGAGACCCAATTGCGCCGTGGACCTTACCGCAAACTTTCGATTCGGCCCGCCGCGTCGACGATCTGCGTGATGCGGAGGCCGTAGGCGTCATCCACGAGAACCACCTCACCGCGGGCGACGAGCTTGCCGTTGACCCGCAGATCGACCGGCTCCTCGCTCTTCTTGTCGAGCGCGATGACGCTGCCCGGCACCAGCTTGAGAACGTCCTCGAGTGCCATCTCGGTGCGCCCGACCTCGACGGAGATCGGGATCTCGACGTCGAGCAGCAGATCGAGGTTCTTGTTGTCCTCGCCTGCCATTCCGCCACCGAGCGGGCCGAACGTCACGGGCTGAACCGCCGCGGCCGCGAGCTCGGCGCCCGCCTGCTGCACGTCGCCCTCGCTCCACTCGTCCTGGTTGTCGGTCGGTTCGGTCATGCTTGTTGCTCAGCCGCCAATGACATCGGCCACTTGGAGCCCGATCCTGTTGCCAATCTTGCCGACGTGGGCCCGGAACTTGGGTTTGCCCTGAACCGGGATCGTCGCCAGATCGCCGATCCGACGTTCGAGCGGAATCACGTCTCCCGGCTGGAGCTCGAGCATCTGGCGCAGCCGGATGCGGGCCTCGCCGAGCTCGCCCGTGACGTGGATCGGAACCTTGCACAGCGTGTTGGCGACCGTGTCCTTCATTGCCCCGACCTCGACGGTCGCCGTGCGATCGCGCGCGAAGCTCTCGACGAGCGGATCGATCGCCGAGAACGGTAGCGTCAGCCGCAAGTCGCCGATCAGGAACTCGCCGGCCACCTGGAAGTAGACCGTCACGACCACGTCCTGCGACGGCAGGATCTGCGCGAGCGACGGGTTGCAGAAGCTGTTGGTGATGCTCCAGTCGAGCTCGACGATCTCTCGCAGGCTCTCGCAGATCCGATCGAGGCAAGGGCCGATCAAGGCCTCGGCCACGGTGTACTCGGCAGCGGTGAAATCATCGGGCACCGCCGAGATCCGTCCCGAACCGCCGAGGATGCGATCGACGGCGCCATAGAGCAGGTTCGTGCTCGCCGTCAACAGGCACGGGAACTGCAGCGGTTTCATCTCGAGCACGTAGAACGCCACCGGCCCCGGCACGCTGTCGAGCCAGGACCCGAACCGCTGTTGCTCGACCGCGACGCAGTCACAACGGATATCCGTCCGCAGCTTGTCGCTGATCGTCGCGGACAGCAGCTTGCCCGCGCTCTCGAAGTTGCGCTCGATACCGCGCAGTTCTTCGCGCCCGAGACGATTGGGCTTGAGCAGGTCGATCGGACTCACGACCCGGTTGTCCGCCGCTACGACGGGCGCCTCGGTCGAAATGCCAACCGGCGCTTCGTCCTCGACGGCTCCGCCCTCGGAGCGGAACATGTCGAGCAGGGTATCGATCTCTTCGTTGCTGAGGATCTCGTTCACGGGGGGACCTGCTGTCTGTTGGGCGGACTGCGGGGGAGGGCAGCAGCGGGGGGGCCGCTGCGACTATTGGAACATCTTGTGTTTCCAGAGAATCCGGGCGACCTTCGCCACGGGCTCTTCACCGTGCGCTGCGAAGAAGGTGCGATCGAGATCGTCGATCATGTCCTTCTCGAGCATCCGAATACCCGACTCGGTCCGCAGCTCTTCCATGCTTCGGTTCGAGAGCATGCTGAGCAGGTTCGAGTTGGCGGTCATCCACATGGCCTTCAGCCGTTCGTAGGCCTCGTCCTTGCGATCCTCGCGAACCGTATAGACGAACTGAATATTGAACTTCGCCATGCCACGCCCGGTCTTCGAGATCGGGTTGAACGTGAATTGCATGACGTCCGGGTGCTCGACGTCGATGAGCTCGTAGACGACCTCTTCGACCGGAACCTCGACGACCTTCGGAGGCACGGCGAAGACGACACCGACACCCCCGAGCGCGGCACCGACGGCCACGAGCACGATTGGCGGCAGGCCCTTCTTCTTGCCTTCGTCGTCCTTGGCTTCGTCTTTCTTCTTATCGGCCACTTCTCAAATCACTCCATGCTGCCGATCCTGCGCCCGATCTCTATCGACCGGCAACCGCCTCGGAGTGTTGCGAATCTGGTCGGTAGGGCGGGACATCTCGACACTCGGACCTATTTCTTCGCTGCCGCCGACTCTTTGGACACGAGCAACCGCTTCTTGAGCACATCGCGGATCAGAGCGTTGTCGAGCTGCGCGATGATCTCGTTGACCTTGTCCTTGTCCATGAACTCGAACGTCTTGAGCACCTCGG
This sequence comes from bacterium, assembly GCA_024743115.1. GTDB lineage: Bacteria > Planctomycetota > UBA1135 > UBA1135 > UBA2386 > JAGQRA01. The sequence goes on from JANSXC010000013.1 coordinate 177,825, forward strand.
TCTGCCCCTCGTCGGTTTCCCACTGCTTCATCACGAGCTCGGCGGCCTTCGTGGCCTCGAACGACTCGAGCGTCTTGGCATTCCGCCGTAGCGCCTCGACCTCGTCGTTGCGCACGAGCTTGACCTGTTCCTGGAACTTGCGGATCCGGTCGTCGAGCTGGCGCTGCGAGGTGATCAGAGCCTCACGCATTCGCCCGAGCTCGAGGTGACGTCGACTGATGTCGTCGGCGAGCTCCTCGAGGTCCTTCTCGCGCAGATCGAGCGCCGTCTTGCGCTTCTCGAGGTCCTGGAGCACGCCCTGCACCCGCTGCCACGCTTCGTTGAGCTTCTCCGGGGTGATTCCCGCGGGCATGCCCTCGAACCGGAAGTAGCCCCCGGGGGCGTACTTGTTGGCCTTCTCCTGCGCCATGGCTAGCTCACGCGCATTGAAGTCGCGCTCCGCGTCGTGGGACTTCGGGCCCTTGCTGCCGCCATGAGCGCCAGGGTGAGCCCCGCCTTTCTGCTTATCGGCTTTCTCGTGGCCATCATCGCCGTGGCCGCCACCGTGACCGTCATCACCGTGACCCGCCTCTTCGCCGTGACCGCCACCGTGACCGCCATGACCACCCGCGTCGGGCGGCGGCTCGGGGTTGACGACCGACTTGCCGATCTCGCGTCGGCGCGGCCCCTGCGGATCCTGCTCGCTGCCGTTCTTGGCCGCGTCATCGTGACCGCCGGTCGACGAGTCCCCGTGATTCGCATTCTCGACCCCGGCCTCACCCGAGTGCGTCGCGTCGGCGACCTCGCCGTGCGGCGCCGGATGGGCACCACCGCCCGCGGCGTGTGGGTCGCCGCCCTCGCCGTGCTCGCCTTCGCCATCCGCGGGCTCGGGCGGCGGCGGGAAGAACGAGCTGAGCACGGGAATGTTCGCCACGCCGTCGTGGTTGAGCCGCCCCGTCGCGGCCAACGCTCCGACTAGCGAGCCGCCGAATAGCACGACGGCCAAGACTCCGTTGATGATGAGCTTCTTCATTTCACGCCCTCTCGCATCAGTCGCGCCAGTTCATCGAGTTCTTCCTGCTCGACACGTTGCACCTCGCTCTGCCACTCCTCGTGACGGGATTCGCGCAGCTTCTCGAGCGCCCCCTTCTCCCGGGCCTTCTGCAGGTAATCGATGCGCACGGTCTCGAGTTCCTTCGCAGCCTTGCGCTGCCGCGTCAGCAGCCGCATCTCGTTTCGCAGCATGCCGGCCTCGAGCGCGCGCGCTAGTTCGCCGGTCGCACCGCCGAGCGCCGCCGTTTCCGCGAACTCCTGACGACCGTGTGCCGTCGCGAGCAGCTGCTGATCGACCTCGTGAAGCGCGGCTGTCGCGCGCGCCAGCTCACGCCGCGCCACGCGCTCGAGCTGAGAACGCAACCGCAGCAGCGGATCGAGTCGGAACCGAAATCGGCGCATGTCGCTCTATCGGCCGTGACATGGGCCGATGGTGAGCGGATTGATGCGGATTCAGACGGATCCTGCCGTCTCGAGCAGCTGCAGGGTGTCGGCGGCAGGACGCGATCCGGTCGCACCGTAGAGCAGCTCGGCGATCGCGGGCTCCTTGGCGATCGCCCGATCGAGAGTCGGATCCGCTCCGGGGCGGTAGGCCCCGACCGTGACCAGGTCGCGGTTCTCTTCGTATCGCGCCATGAGGTCACGAACTCGAAGTGCCGCCTCCTGATGGCCCTCCGACGTGACCTTCGGCATCAGACGGCTCACTGAACCGAGCACGTCAATCGCAGGGAAGCGACCGCGCTCCGCAATCTTGCGACTGAGCACGATGTGACCATCGAGATACCCGCGCATCGCGTCGGACACCGGCTCGTTCATGTCGTCACCGTCGACGAGCACGGTGAACAGCCCCGTGATCGTCCCACGCGTATCGTTGCCGAGCCGCTCCACGAGTCGCGGCAGCAGCGAGAACAGCGACGGCGGGTAGCCGCGCAGCGTCGGTGGCTCACCGGCCGCGAGGCCGACTTCGCGCACCGCGGTCGCGTATCGCGTGACGGAGTCCATCATGAACAGAACGTCTGCGCCCTGCTCCCGGAACGCCTCGGCGATGGTCACCGCGGTCAGCGGCGCCTTGGTCCGAAGCATCGGCGCTTCGTCCGACGTGCAGGCGACAACGACGCTCTTCTGCAGGCCCTCGGGGCCGAGCGTATCGGCGACGAACTCGCCGACTTCGCGGCCACGTTCGCCGATCAGCGCAATCACGTTGACCTGGCCCGCACTGCTGCGCGCGATATTGCCCATCAGCGTCGACTTGCCGACACCCGAGCCAGCGAAGATTCCGACCCGCTGACCCTTGCCGCAGGTCAGCATGCCGTCGATCGCCGAGATGCCGGTCTCGATCGGCTCGTGGATCGGCGCACGCTGTAGCGGTGAAGGCGTATGACCGACGAGCGGCCGCATCGCGCCACCGAGCGGCGGCCCGCCGTCGAGCGGCCGCCCCAGGGCATCCACTACCCGGCCGAGCAGCCCCGCGCCCACAGGCACGGACAGCGGCCGGTGTTCGTTCGCGACGCGATCCCACGGCGCCACCCGGTGCTGTTCACCGAGCGCGAGCACCACGGTGTCTTCGCCATCGAACCCGACGACCTCGGCGAGGATCGGCAGGGTGCCGTTGTCGGCCTCGATCGTGCACGTGTCACCGATCGCGGCATGCAGGCCCGTAACGTGGACCGCGATTCCGCGAATCGCGCGAACCCGACCCTCCGCCCGCGGTCGGTTGACCGCCCGCGCGCTGTCGAGCGCCCGCTGCACGTGTGGGGGCAACGTCACGCGCGCACCTCCCGCCGGACCTCGTCGCTGATCCGCTGCAGAACGTCACGCGGATCGTATTTGAGGCGCCCGGCCTCGGTCTCGACCCGGACGCTGCCACGCCCGGCGCGCGGATCCGCGACGAACCGGGCGGCGGCGAGCTGGGGCCGCAGGTCCTCGTGATCGGCGAGCTGATCTTGCGCCACCCGTAGGTCCTCGGGATGCAGGCAGATCGTCAGTTCGCCGCTGCCACTGCCATGCACGCAATCACGCAGGCAGCGTGCGACGGTCGGTGTGACATCGACGGCGCCCTGGTCGAGCGCGCTGCCGACGATCTCGCGAGCGACGCTGAGCCCGATCTCGATCGCGATCCCGGAGATCTCGTCGATCCGACCGCTCACGGTCGCGGGCACGGCTTCGAGTGCGTCACTGGTCGCAACGGCCAGCGCCTGCAACGCCGCCGCGTCCGCCGCGCGGGCCTTCTGCTGATCGCGCAGGGATAGCAGCCAGACGGCGCGCGAATGCTGCGCTGCCTCGGGCTCTGCGCCCTGACGATGCAAACGCAACCGGCGAATGTCCTCGGTGACGGGAATGCGAAGGACCGGCATGGGTCAGACCAACTGCTCCGCACCACCGACCTTGATCTCGCCCTTGTCCATCATGTCGCGCACGATCTTGAGGATCTCCTGCTGGGCCTCGAGCACGTCCGTGAGCGGCGTCGGGCCGAGCGAATCGCGTTCTTCCACGACCATGTCGGCAGCGCGCTTGCTGAGGTTGCCCAGGATCATCTCCTCCACCTGAGGCGTCGTCGCCTTGAGAGACACGGCGAGCTGGCGGGAATCGACTGCTGCGAGCACCTTCTGCACCGACTTCTTGTCGAGCTTGCCCACGTCCTCGAACGTAAACATCTCCTCACGAATCGCCGCCGCGATCTCGTCGTCGACTGCCTCGATCTTCTCGAGCACGTCCTTCTCGCCACCGCCGAGGTTGTTCAGCATCGAGGCCGCCGCCTTGACCCATGCTCCCGGCTCGCTGCGCAGCGACGTCAACCCGAGATCCTTGACCTTGCGACGCATGACCTCGAGCACGCGCTGCACCACATCGGCCGGCGTGCGATCGAGGGTCGCAACGCGATGGACGACGTCGGCCCGCAGGTCTTCGTCGAGGCAGACGAGAACCTCACCTGCCTTCTTGCGATCGAGGTGCGCGATGAACACGGCCGCGATCTGCGGATGTTCCTCCGTCAGCAGGCCACCGAGGTCCGCAGGCGTAAGCGACTCGAACATCGCGAACGGCCGCTTGGCCAGGATGTCACTGTTCGCGCGGCGCGAAACGTCGCCCCCGCGTTCTTCACCGAAGGCTCGCTTGAGCACGCTGGACATCAGCCCATCGACGTCGCCGAGACCGAGCCCCCCCTGACGCAACAGATTCACCGACCGGTCGAAGACCTCGATCATCACCTCGCGGCCGATCGACATCTCCTGCAGCTCCTGCATCGCCCGCGTGACCTTGTCGACGGAATCGTCGCTGAAGCACCGCAGCACCTGCGCCGCCATCTCCTGATCGATGGAGAGCAGCAGGATCGCGACGGTCTTGTCGGGTGTCAGGTCGGTTTCGCTCACGATAGGTCCAGGGTGAGATCGGCTCGGGGAGGCACTCGGGGTCGGCTCGGGTCGACCGTCACACTCCCTGTTCGATCAGCCACGACTCGAGCAGCTTCGCGAGCGCGGCTGGATCACTCGCAATCGCGCGCTCGATCTCGCGCCGCATCCGTTTCTGTTGTTCTTCGGGTGAGAGCTCACGCTCCGGCGTGGTCATCGAATCGCTGCCGCGGAGTGTGCTGCCGCGCCCGAGGCTTACCCCAGCGCTGGCACCAGCCGGCTTCGGTGAGCTGCGCTTGAAGAGCCCCCGCAGGAAGAAGATCACGACGATGACGCCCAACACCTGGCCGATCGTCGGTCCCCATTGCACCACGAGGTCCATCACGCCGGGCTCGGACGTCATCAGGTCGGAGTCGTCGATCGGCGCAAACGTGCCGGGCATGACGCTGAAGTCCTCCTCGCTGTCGCGATCCTTGTCCCAGCCGACCATCGCCTTGATGTTCTTCGCCAGGTCGTCCTTGTTGAACGACTGGTCGTCCTCGAGCGAGCGGTCGTAGACCACCGCGACCGTGAGCCGCCGGACTTCGGGCGCCATCTTGCCCGATCGCCGCTCGCCGATCTCGGTGACGTACTCCTTGTCCTTGGTCTCGTTCTTCGTCTCGTTCTTCGTCGATGATTCCGCGCGACCGCCCGCGGTCGCGCTGCGCCCGCCGTTGCCTTCGCCGGTGAACTGGTCCGAGGTCTCCTTCGTCGTCTTCTCAGACTTCAGCAAACCTTCGGTCGGCACGACCTTCTCGGACACGACCTCCCACGATGGGTCGAGTTCCACATTGACGACGACGGTCGCCTTGCCGGGCCACAGTTGGTCGAGCACCTGCTGGGCGAGTTCGGTCTTCTCACGGGCGATCCCCCGCTGCGTCGACATGAACTCGGACGAACCACCACCAGCCGAACGATCCGGATCGAACCGCCACCGCGCTCCACCAGCGGCGTTGCTGACGGTGACATTCTCGATGGGAATGCCGAGCTGCGATGCCGTGAGCGATGCCGCGGTGTGCGCCGTCGTCTCGAACGGCGTGCCCATCCGCAGCTTGACGAGCACGGTCGCCGTCGGCCGGCTCTCCCTGGCCTTGTCAACGAACGCCCGCTGGCGCCGCGGCGGACTCGCCGTGATGCGAACCGCGGCGACCCCCTCGACCTCACGCACCGCCGCCTCGGCACGGGCAATCGAAGCATTCGCGAGCTTGAACGCCTTGGTCTGCGCGTCATCGATGATCGACGATGCGTTCAGCCCGTCGTCACCAGCCTCCGACATCACGCCAGCCTGCCGCAATGCGACCCGCGCCACGCCGCTCTGCCGACTGTCGACCATGATCCCCCAACCGCTCTCGTCGGGGATCCAGTTGATGCCGTTCTGCTCGAGCGCGCGGCTCGCGGCCGCGATCTCGTCGCCAGACTTGGTCGTATGGACCCGCACGTAGCTCGGCTGACCGGCAAACCACACGATCGCACCGAGACCGACGACGGTCGCCAGGAGGACCGATGCCACGACGAGCCGCTGCCCGCCATCGAGTCGACCCCAGATACCTTTGAGCTGCGAGCTCAGATCATTGAAGAACGTGCGCATGGATCAGACCGCCGACCTCGAGAGCTTTTCCCAGGCTTCTACGAGCTTGTTCCGCACCTCGAGCATGAGGTTGAACATCACTTCACTCTTGTTCGCCGCGATCATCACGTCGTGTAGCTCAACGTCTTCGCCCATGATGAGTCCCTTGTACTTCTCGTCGACATCGTTCTGGAGCGAGCGCAGCTGACCGAGCGAATCGGACAAACTGCTCTCGAACGACTTCTCGCCGGCTTCGACGGCATCGCCTGATTCGGCCTTCCCGAGGCCACCGAGGTCACCACCGAACGGATCGATTCCGCCGGGACCACGCGCGCCAGGTCCATCACCGGGCCCGCCGAACGGACTCGGTTTGAAGAACTTGTCGTAGCCGGTTACCGGGGGAAGATCGAAGCCGCTCATCGTTCAGCTCACTTGCAGAGTGTGTCGGTCCCGTTAGCGGAAGTTCTCGATCACGTTCTGGAGCATCGAACGATAGGTCCGCATCGCCGCGAGGTTGGCGTCCACGCTGCGTGAGATGACCTGCATGTCCGCGAGCTCCTGGAACAGCTCGACGTTGCTGCCGAGGACCATGCCGTTGTCGTCGGCATCCGGGTGACCCGGCTGATAGAACGCCGGGAACGGCGACTGATCCTCGACGACCTCGGCAATGTGGGTGCCGCTGCCGAAGTTGGCGTTGCGCTTGCCGACCTCGCCGTCGAGAACCTCCTCGAACACCGGGATCTGCCGCCGATAGGGCTCACGTTGCGAGTTGCCCGTCCGGTGCATGTTGACGAGGTTCGACGACACGATCTCCGACCGCGCAAGCTCAGCGCGCAGACCGGCCGTCGAGATGTCGAATCCGCGAAAGACCCCTTTCAGTGCGTCAACCATGATGACTAGCCCCTCCCGAAGATGGCCTTGTTGATGTTCTTCGTGTAGCCGCCGATCCGCTTCGTCATGACGTCGTGGAGCAGCGCGGTCTTGCCGAGCAGCGCGAGTTCGTCCATGAGGACGACGTTGTTGTGATTCGGATCGCCCGACATGTCGCGCACGATCTCGTATTCGACCTCTTCGAGCTTCTTGCCGCGACGGGTCGCGTCATCGAGCATGTCCTCGAACCGCACCTCGAACCGCTTGAAGCCCTCGGTGTTCTGATTGGCGATGTTGTGCATCGCCATCTTGGTCCGCGCGGAGAGCGCGCTGACCACCTGCTGCGTGAATGCGGTGTCTTTATCGAAATCCATCGTTTTCGTTCTCGCCTGCCATGCACTGAATCGGCACGAAGCCGTGCCCGCCTTGAGACCGACGTTTCGGAGTTGCACGAACGTTGGCAGCGAGTGTCGAGGAATGCGACGATCGACCGATCTAGGGTGCTATGCTCGCTGAGTCATGCCGGAGTCCACGCCGTCCGAAGCCGCCCCTGCCGACTTCGAAACCTCTTCCGACCTGCACACCGACCTCGACCGCTCCGTCCAACAGCTGCTCCTCGACGAGCGGCCGTCCATCCCGCCACGATTCCTGTACGACGAGCTCGGCTCGCGGCTGTTCGAGGTCATTACGGCCCTGCCGGACTACTACCCGACCCGCACGGAAGCCGCGCTGCTCGAGTCCTCGATCGCGGACATCCTCGCGGCGCGCCCCGTGGCCGGCTCCACGATGATCGACCTCGGCGCAGGCAACTGCGCGAAGGCTGCAGCACTCTTCGAACACGCCCGCCCGGCACACTACGTGGCGGTCGACGTCTCGGCGGACTTCCTCGAACAGGCCCTGAGCCAGCTGCGCCCGCGCTTCCCGGACATCGAGATGACTGGGGTCGGCACCGACTTCTCGCAGCTACTCGATCTGCCCGCAGGCATCGCCGCCGACCCGCGGCTGTTCTTCTACCCGGGCTCGTCGATCGGCAACTTCTCGCGCTCGGAAGCGATCGAGTTCCTGAAGAGCGTGCGCGCGGCGATGGGACCGGAGAGCACGCTGTGGATCACCGCCGACCTCGACAAGGACCCGGCTGTGCTCGAGCGCGCGTACGACGACGAACTCGGCGTCACAGCCGCGTTCAACCGCAACGTCCTGCTCCACCTGAACCGCGTCGCCAAGACCGACTTCGAGCTGGCGGACTGGCGTCACGTCGCGCACTACGACCGCGCGGCGATGCGGATCCAGATGCACCTCGAAACGATCCGCGCCACCACGGTCCACTGGCCGGGGGGGGAACGGCGGTTCGCCAAGGGCGACCGACTGCACACGGAGAACTCGCACAAGTACACCGTCGAGAGCTTCAGCGAACTGTTGGCGATCGCCGGCTTGCGCACGGTCGAGCACTGGACCGCACCCGAGGACTGGATGGGGTTCTTCGTCGCGGCACCCGCATGAATCCGGCCCGCGGCACCCGCGCCCTGGCCGGTGACGCACTCGTCACGGCCCTGCGCGAGATTCGCGAGCGCGTCGTCGATGCGACTCGCGATCTCGACGACGATCAGTGGCGCGTGCCGTACGACCCCGGAGTGCAGCCCGTCGCATGGGACCTCGCACACATCGGTTGGTTCGCCGAGTTCTGGATGCTACGTGGTCCGCATCGCATCGCGACCGACGGCCTGCTGTGTGGCCAGCCCGGACAGTTTTTCCCGCGAGACGACCGCTACGACTCCGCGCGCGTCGACCACGTCGAACGCTGGCGCATGCCGCTTTACGAACGCACGGACGTCTACGCCCGGCTCGAACGCCAGCTCGAGGCGTGCGCGCACGCCTTGCAGGATGCGGACGACGCGACCCTTTGGGGCGGTCGCATCGCGCTGCTGCACGAGTGCATGCACCATGAGGCGATGCTCTGGACCCGCGACCTGCTGGGCTACCCCGCCGTCGCGGGCTACGAGATGCCCACGATTACGCCGCGGGAACCGGTGCAGATCGCCGGCCGCGAACTCACACTCGGCCGCGACCCTGACGACGGCTTCGTGTTCGACAACGAGACGCCGCCACATCGCGTCCAGATCGCGGAGTTCTCGATCGACGCCACGCCCGTGACGAACGGTCAGTTCCTCGAGTTCGTCGATGCCGGCGGCTACGACGAGCCACGATTCTGGCGCGACGCCGGCGCGCGATTTCGCGAGTCGATCGAACGGCAGCACCCCGCCCGCTGGCGCCGGCGCAACGATGGCAACCACGACGCCGCGCACGAACGATTCGAACAGCGCTGGTTCGATTGCTGGCAACCGCTCGCGCTCGACGAACCCATCTGCCACGTCACGGCATTCGAAGCGGAAGCCTACTGCGCCTTTCGAGGCCGGCGACTGCCGACCGCCGCCGAATGGGAAGCCGCTGCCACGGAGGTCGACTGGGGCCGCACGGTCTGGGAATGGACATCGACCCCGTTCGCGCCCTACCCGAACTTCCAGCCGAGCCCCTACACGACCTACTCCGCACCGTGGTTCCACGCCCAACGCGAACTCCGCGGTGGCGCCTTCGCAACGGACCCGCATGTCCACGACCGCGCGTATCGCAACTTCTTCCTGCCCGACCGCACGGACGTGTTCGCCGGCTTCCGAACTGCCGGCGACTGACCGGAGCAGCGGCTAGCAGACAGGAACGGGCAACGGGTCCGGCGGCGCGATCTGGTTCATATCGGCGGCGCCGGGAGCTCGCGGGATCGCCACGTTCTCTGGCTCGCCATTCGAGGCCTCTTCGCGTTGGCCCATTCGTCCGGACCGCGCCGCGAACGCGAGCTCTTCGAGGCGCTCTGCAGCCGCGCACCACGAGAACCGTTGCTGCATCGTCGCAGCATGCTGGCGGGCAGCAGCAGTTCGGGCTGGTAGATCGCGCAACGTGTCGACCAGCAGGCGTGCGGCTTCGGCCGGATCGGGTTCGAGTACCCAGGGCTGCCCAACGTGCGCGCCGGGCAAGTCCACCGGTCGCCGCGCGCTGCGGATGCGATAGGCCCCTGGCCCGCTCATGAGCTGTTCGGTCGCGCCGTCCGCGGTCGCGATCACGGGCAACCCCGCCGCGCGTGCTTCGAGCACGGGCAGGCAAAAGCCTTCGCCACGATAAGGATGGAACAGGACATCGACGGCGCGATAGAGCCCGGCAAGCTCGGAACGCGACAGGTCGTCGTCGATCACGAGCAGCGGCGGGGTATCCGGGGTGCGACGGAACTTCTCGACGAGCTCGCGCAAATGGAAGCCGCCGTAGTGGCGCTCGTGACCGACGGTCTTGATCACGATCGCGAAGTCCACGCCCTCACGCCGTGCCTGGAGCACGGTCCGCAAGAACACGTCGAAGCCCTTGCGCCACACGAGTCCACCGCAGAACAGGACGACTGGTCGGTTGCCCTTCCACTCGAGGATCGCGGGGTCCGGCGGCGCATCCTCGTGCATGACCGCGTCGACACCGTGCGGCACGACCGCGATCGAATCCGGCTCGCGACCACACTGCTCCACGGCACCGCGCACGTGATCGCTGTGCACGACGACGCCGTCGGCCGAAGTGGAAACGTGCGGCGTCAGCTCGACGGGCAACGAACCGTACTCCCAGTCGACACGCAGCCAGAACCGTTCACAGTCCGGCCGGTCGGCGCGCACCGGCCAGCCCGCGGCAAGCCACAGATCGGGGCGGTTGCACTGTCTGGTCAGCAGCGGCTCGAGTTCGGGGGCGCGCTCACGCAGCCAGCGCAAGTCGTGCTGGAACGGAGCGCGGGCGACGAGCCGCAAATCGACGCGGCCGCGACGATGCAGTTCGCGGGCCGTCTCGATCGACAGTTCCGCACTCGACGACGTTTCGAAGAACGGCGCCTCGAGTACGACGGTGGGCCGCGTCTCCGCGTTGCCACCCGCGGCCACCGGCGGCGGCGCCGCGGCGATCGGCCGGCCGAGAACGAAACGCTCCTGCACGTGGCGGCGCGCTCGTTGCCCCAGGCGCGGCCCGTCGTCGCCGAGCACCTGCTCGAGCGCCGCGAGTACGCTCGTCGGCTCCGGCTCGAACCGACCGCCGTGGCACGATCCGCCGATCGACGCGTGCATCCCCGGCTCGGCAACGAACGGCGCCGTCGCCGCGAAGCGCGACACACAGACCGGTCGGCCGCTGGCGAGACACAACAGCAATTCGTTCACGGACCGCGCCCGACGCCAGGGCATCAGCACCGCAGCCGCATCCGCGAGCATGTCCGGAGCGAGCGGCCGCCGCGTGATCTCGAGAGCCTCGCGATGCTCGGTGTATTGCGCGAGAATCGCCGCGATCGCTTCGTCCGTGGCCTCGGGCAAGACGAGCCGCAAGCCGAGTCCCGACCGCGCGATGCCGGCGTGCCACAGCCGCAGCACGAGATCCGTGCCGCAGGCGCCATCGGTCGAGCCCGGATGGACGAGCAGCCGCCGCGGCCCAGGGCAGGGCAACGCGAGCCAGGGCGCGAGCTCCGACTCGGAAATGCCAGCTGCCGAACGATCGGCACCCGCCCAGCGCAGTTCAGCGCGCACCCGTTCGAGCACGTCGACTGCGGACAACCCGTCCCGCACACCGATCACGACGCACGCATCTGGCCACTCGAGGCCCGCGAGCCGCACGGCCGGGTCGTTCTGCCCACCGCGCGCGAACACGACGACCGGCGCCGTCGTGGCCACGGCCTCGTCAGCCGCGCGCAGCAACAGTTCGATCTCGGCGGGCGGCAGGTTCGTCGCGACCTCGAAATCGGAAACCCCGTCCGTCAACGGAATCCGGCGTTCACCCGCGGCACCCGCGCCGCGCCCGCCCGATTCGGTCGTCGAACGATCGACTGCACCGAGCGCGAGAGAACACCTCATGCCCGAGCCCACGGCCAACCGCAGGAAACTGCGGAGGCGGCTCGCAACCGCATCTTCGCCGAAAGGGTCGCCGTAGACGCGGACGTGGTTCATGCGGCCTTCTCATCGACCGTTCCGGACTCGACCTGAAACCCGGATCGCAACGCTGGCGAGACCAACCCGCCGCCGCCAAGATCGGGGCATGCAGCCCACGCTCTCGCACCCCGATCGCGCAGCCTCGACGCTCGCGAACGTCGCGGACGAGGCTGCCGCGCGCGGCGCCGGCCCGTTCGCGCAACCCGGCCCCGGGGCGCGGGATTGCCGCATGGACCTCAAGCTGCTCACCGCGCGCGCCCGCCGGGCATGTGAGGTCAGCGCGCGCGCGCGGGAACGGCTCGCGGAGTTCGCCCCCGACCTGCGACCCGACCTCTGGGCCGGAACGGTGCGCGATGGCACCGCCCGCGGCTTCGCGGCGGCGCTCGAGGAGGCGATCGCCCTCGCGCCCGAAGCGCGCCTCGCCGGCAACGGCGGGGCGGCCCGGCACGCAGCCGTCCTCGAAGGTGCTGAGTTCGACGCGGCCGAACTCGCACAACGTCGCGTTCTGACCGGCAAACAGCTGCGCCGCACGAAGGACCTGCTCGTGGCCAGCGGCAAGGCCCGCGTGCGGTTCTCACGCCGCCACGGCCTGCTCTACGTCGAACGCCAGGACGAGGTCCACTCGGCCAACTGCCTGCGATTCGAAGCACGCCGCGATCACGGCACACTCGACGAGTTCCGCCCCGATCCGGACGAACGCCCGCGACTGTTCTCCGCGCAGTTCCTCACCCCCCAGCTCTACGAAGCCGGCCATAGGTTCACGCGACTCGAACTCGCCGGCCGCCTCGGGCGTGGCCCGGTCGGCTGGCAAACCGAACTCTCGATCCGCGGCGACGAAGCCCGGGACACGCTCGAACTCACGTTGACGCTCCGCGAACCGACGCCCGACTGGCGATTGCGCATCCGCTTTCTCGGCATTCCGACCGAGCACCTGCACCACGACTGTGAAGACGTTCGCGAAGTCGTTGCGAACGACGCCGGCGGGTTCGTTGCGTTCACACTGGTGCGCGCGTGCGGCACGCTGCTCCTTGACGGCGAACGGGTCGCCGTGCCCGCCGCGCAGACCAGTGGGCCACTGCGTCACAGCTTCCGCATCGGCCCGGGCGTCGGCCAGTGAATCGCCAACACCAGCCGTGAGGCCTGACCGAAGCCCCGCCTGGCCGCTTTTTCGATCGAATCCCACCGCCCCGCGAGCCGCGGCCCACACCCCGCAAGGGACCGACGCGCAGTCACCACCCTGAGTTGTGACGAACGGCCGGAGACGCACTCTCGCCACCGCTTCGGAGCCGGTCGCTGTCCACTCGACAGCGCTTCAGAGGCGCGCTAGCGTGCGGAGCGCGGCTTCGCGCCGGCCCGATCGTGCGCGCGTCGAAGTCACGCTGGACCGGTCGGGAGCCGGCCCGGCGCCCGCACTGCCCTCTCTCTGTCGTGACCGAATTCGGTTGGTTCCTCGCCGGTGTCCTAGCCACCGCCGGCATTGCCGTCTGCCTGGTTCGCCTTTCTCGCCACCGTGCGAACCAGAGCCGACCGGCTCGCGCTCCAGACCCGACTCGCCCCTCCAGCGCAGCGACGCCGGCAAATCGCAGCACGCCAACTCGCAACGCCCCGCTTTCTGGAGCGGCGTCGGGCTCCGACGTAGCAAACGCATCGACGGACACGGGATCGGTAGCGGCGGATCCCAAGACGGCGGATCCCAAGATGGCGGATCCCGACGCGTCGCCTGCGGCAAGCGCTGCGCAGACCGAGAAGCAAGCCTCCGACCAGCCCGACCTTGCGCTGGCCGACGTGGTGCCGAGCGACGGCAACCCCACGTCGCTCGCATTCGATCCCGTCGTCGGCCAGGGCAGCGTCGACGCCGAACGGCTGGCAACCTCGATTGCGCACGAGATTGCCGACCTCGCGTCAGCGGTCGAAGGAACGGCATTCGACCTTGTCGCTGCGGCGCCCGAGCGCGCTCGCGTCCCGGCCGCCGCGCAGCACTTTCTCGCGGCCGTCCAACGCCTACGCACGCTGCACGCCAAGCTCAACGCGTTCGGCGACGGTACACCCCAGGTCGACGGCTCATCGACGCTGGCCACCGTCCTCACCAGCCTCAACGAAGAACTGCAGCATCTCTGCCTGGGGCTCGAGCTCGAGGCCGAGCTACCCGAGAGCCTGCCGCCGATCGCCATGGCGCCCGCATTGATGCGGAACGCCCTGCTGTTCGTCTGCTCCGCCATGTTCCGTGCGGAACCGGGGGCGACCCACCTCGTCGTGAGCGCCGAGCGCGGCCTAGTCGACATCGAATCGCGGGTCCGCATCGAGCTCGTGCTCGACTGGATCGACAGCGCCCGAACCCTCGATCGTTCCAAGGCGCCCGAATCGGCCATGGCACTCGCCCTCGCCGCCGCACGCCGCCTGCTCGCTGCGCACGGCGGCGACTTGCGGCTGGAGAAACTGCCGGGTCGCGCGATCCGGGCGCTGATCCGGATCCCGAGCGCGAGTTCGAGTTCGAACGCGACCTCCGGCGCGAGGGCTGCGGTCGGCCAGACTGCGAAGCCGGTGACTACCGCCCCCGAACAACGAACCGCTGCGGCACTCGGCACGACGGCCGATGGACCAGTCACGCCAGCGGCGCCCGGCCGCGACGACAGCTCGGCAACGCCGCTCCCCGACCAGGACCAGCGCGCGTCGGGCTCCAAACCCGCAGCCCGCCAACCAACCGATCCATCCTGGCGCGTGCCGCAGACGGACGCAGCCGGCGTGGAATCCGACGGGCAGCGTCACGCGTTCGGCGGGACGATCGTGGTCGAAGCCGATCCGGGCGTGCGCGCAATGGTCGCACGCGAACTCCGCGCAACCGGCCGTCCGGTGTTCGTCTGCTCGGACGGTAGCTCGGTGCGCACGTTCCTCGAAGCCACGCCCACGCGCTTCGAACTGCTGATCGTCGATCAACAGCACCGCCTGGACGACGGCGATGCCCTCGGCGACGCGATCACGCGGCTCGCACCGCACCTCAAGATCTGCATCCTCGGCCCCGCGATCGAATCCGCGGGCCAGGGTGGGCTCGACCGCCGCTGGAGGCACGTGCATCGCCTCGAGAAGCCATTCGGCGTGCACGAACTCCGGCAGGCGCTCGCGTCCGTGCTCGGCGCTTGATCGCCGCCCGGGCCGGTGGGTAGCCTCAGCTCCCGGAGGAACCCAAGCTGGCCCGCAAGAACAACCGCCCGCCGGAGCAGACCCGGCCCACTCGCTTCACCCGATCGTTCACCGAACTGCCGGGCTCCGTGCTCGCCGAGTGCGGCAACACCCGCGTCCTGTGCACGGTTTCGATCCAGGATCAGGTGCCGATGTGGATGGCCAACCGCCACGCCGGCGGCTGGCTGACCGCGGAGTACGCCATGCTGCCCGGCGCCGGTCAGCCGCGCAAACCGCGCGACGGCCGCACGGGCCGCCCACCGGACGGCCGCAGCCTAGAGATCCAGCGGCTGATCGGGCGTTCGCTGCGCAGCGCCATCGACCTCAGCCAGCTGCCCGAACTCACGCTCTGGGTCGACTGCGACGTGATCTCCGCCGATGGCGGCACCCGCACGACGGCAATCAACGGCGCCGCGGTCGCGCTCTACGACGCCCTGCTCTGGCTCGAAGAACAACGCAAGCTGCCCAACTGGCCCCTGCGCGGCCTGGTCGCCGCGATCTCGGTCGGCCTCGTCGACGGCGAGGCGCTGTGTGACCTCGACTACCGCGAGGACAGCTCGGCCGATGTCGACCTCAACGTCGTGACGAGCAGCAGCGGCAACTTCATCGAGATCCAGGGCACGGCGGAGAAGAAGCCGTTCAGCAACGAGCAGCTGCAAACGATGCTCGCGCAGGCCGGGGATGCGTGTGCGGAGATCCGGCGACTGCAGAAAGAAGCTCTCGGCCTGACCGAAAACCAGAACTGATCGATTGAGTGGGAACGGAGACCGGGTCACCGGGCGACAGGTGACAGAGCGTTTCGTTACACCCTTTCCAAGAAGTTCCGACGAACGGTCGAGTTGGCGCAGAAGCTCATCGGGTGCGGGCTGAGACCCCCCCAGTCCTGCCGCCACCGCAGCACTTCGGACACCCGCATCGCCCGCGGCACGAGCCCGAGTGAGGTCGCGGACGTGACGTTCCGGTCGCCATCGCGGTTGAAGCGCTGCCGCACGAAGTTGCGGTAGACGAGGAAGATCTGCAGGTGTCCGCGCATTCGGCTCGGTGACTTCGTCACGAGCCACGACTTACGACGCAGACGGCCCATGTTGTCGCGCGACATCGCGATCGTGGTGTTGATCGGAAACAACGGGTTACGCGTCGTGCGTGCCGCAGTCCCCGCCGTGGTCGCGTGCTGCAACCGTGCCCCGAATCGTTCTTTCGCGAGCGTGGCATAGCTCGACTTTTCGTCGGTCAGCAGCGTCACCGGCCCTTTGGGTGCCACCCGCTCGAGTCGCGCCAAAACCCCGCGAACACAGGCTCTACTGCGATCCTTGCGCTTGCCGTGCTTGCGCTCGTGATGGTCCTGCCACATCCGGCGTTTGGTTCCTTTCGGTGCCAGGCGACGAATCGGCCCGGCGGTCGCAGCTACCAGGAACCAGGAC
>JANSXC010000051.1 GCA_024743115.1 bacterium
CCGTGCCCGCGTAGCCGTAGCCCGCGTTGCCGCTGAACGTGCAGGTGTCGTAGTAGATGGTGCCATTCCAGACACGCGGGCTGATGTTGCCGCCGGTCGTGAACGGCGCGTTCGGGGTGGACGTGCGCGAGATGCCGAGGTCCAGCGAGAGGTCGACGTTGGCGTACATCTGGTTGGCGCCGTTGCCGTTGGTGTAGGCGACGCCGACGTCGACGTAGTGCAGCGCGATCCCGTAGTCACCCGGGGCAACGTAGATCGGGTTCGGGAACGCGACCGGGCTCGGGACGCCGCGACCAGCGGCTGTGCCGGTGGCCGTGCCAAGGAGCACCCACGGGGTCGGGTTGGCTTCGTTACCGACGTAGGTTCCGTTCGTGAGGTACATCTGGATCGTGACCGGGGCCGAGACCGCGGCGCTGGTGTTGATGTCCAGCCCCGAGATCGCGATGCCCTTGTTGTTGAGCACGTCCATGTCGAACATCATCGTCGGGCCGGCGGCGCTCAGGCCGTTGTTGTCGGCGAACGTCGTCGTGAGCTGCTGCGCCGGAACCACGGACCTGGTGATCGTGTCGGCGGGACCGCAGAGACGCTGGACCGTCAGCGTGACGTTGACGGGGCTGGTGTTGGGGTAGGCGAACGCCGGGTTCTGCGCGGTCGCGTCGGTCGTGCCGTCACCGTCGAGGTCCCAGTCCCAGGACGTCGGGGTGCCCGTCGACGTGTCGGTGAACTGGACGACGAGCGGTGCGATGAGCGCCTCCGTGAAGTCGGCCGACACCGTGTCCGTCGTGATGTAGGCGGTCGTGACCGTCGTGGCCGGCGGGTGCACGGCGTCCGTCACGGTGAGGGCGACGTCGTACGTGCCGCACGCGGTGTAGGTGTGCGACGGGTTCTGGAGCGTCGAGTCGATGGTGCCATCGTTGTCGAAGTCCCAGGCCCAGCTCGTGACGCCACCCGGATCGCTGCTGTAGCTGTTGTCCGTGAAGTTGACGGTCAGCGGCGAGGGGCCGCCCGTCACGTCCGAGGAGAAGATCGAGTAGAGCCCCATCGCGGGCACGTAGGTGACCTCGATGACCGGGCCGTGGTTCTGCGTGATGCCGTTGGCGGCCGGGTACAACGAGCTCGCGAAGACGCGCGACGAGTTGCTGCCGGTGCTCTGGACGTCCATCTGGCCGACGCCGCCACCGACGAAGCTGCCGGTCGGGTAGTCGACGTCGACGACGAGGTCGCCGCTGCCCGGGTCATAGAGGAACGGCGTCGGGAACGTGACGTCGATGCACCACGACTGCGGCGTCCAGGCGCCGGAGCCGGGCGTCGCGGTGTGGATCACCGGACCGTTGACCGATGCGTCGTAGACGACCGCGCGGTCGGGGCCGTGGTTGGTCGCGTAGTTGGTCGTTACGTTGGCCTGGCCGACGGGCGAGGTCGAGAGCTCGATCGTCGCCATGTTGAACTGGCCACCGGCGACCGCACCCGTCGTATCGTTGGGACGCCACTTCAGGCCGCTGATGAGGACCGGGAAGTTGATGCTCTGGTTGGTGAAGTTCACCGAGCCGTAGGTCGCCATGAGGCGCAGGCCCGGCCAGGCGGCTGCGTTGGTGCCCCAGGGGAACGCGTTGGACGAGTTGCCGGGCGCGTTGGCGGTGCCGTCGGGTACGACGACGGTCAACTGGGCGACGGCGAGACTGGAGGTCGCGGCGATCGCGAGAGCTCCGTTTACGAGGAAACGCTGCATGGAATGGTAGGCTCCTGAACGTGATGAGACCGGCGCCGGGTGGCGCCGGTCGAGGTCGCAGAAGTCTAGCCGTTCCGGCGTTCTGTGCTCGGCTGCGATCTTACCGACTTTGTGTCAAGATCGGTTGCATACGGCGCACCGCTCGCGCACCACGGCTTCGAACGGAGACCCGCCCGGGCCCCATGCCCACGGGGGAGCAACGTCCGGGGTGACGGTGGCTGCCGAGCGTGGTCGTGCTCAGTTGCCGAGCACGAACCCAGCCGCGTGACTCATCACGGCGCCCGCAGCGTTCGCCGCTGGATCGAGAGCGACGGCTTGCTGGAAGAGTCTGACGCAGGTCAGCGTCGGATCGTTCGGGATCATCAGGTTCCACGTAGCGCTCTGGCCCGTGCCGAGCAGCAGCAGGTTGTTGTCGGGACTGACACGTAGGAAGCACCCGGGAGCGCCGAAGCCCGTGCCATTGACCGGCAGCGTGCCGAACGGCGAAGTGGTGTTGCTCAGTCCTGTGAGCATGAGGGCTGCATTGGTGGGCAGTCGGTCGACGACGACCGTCAGCGTCATGCCGAGCACGGGGTCGGTGACTGCCGTCAACGTCGGGATACCCAGCGAACCCGCGCAGCCTTCGCCGAGGAAGCCGTACCCGGCGCGGCCCGAGTCACTGCAGCTGGTGTAGTAGATCGCGCCGTTCCAGATGCGCGGCGACGCAGTCGTGCCGCTGCCGAATGGCATGCCCACGGCCGTGCTGCGCGCGGCGCCCAGGGTGAGCCGCAGATCGGCGTTGGCGTAGACCTGATTGCCGACCGTGTACTCGGGGGCGGCGCCGCGATAGTGCAGTGCGACGCCGTAATCGCCGGGGGGCGCATAGACCGAGTCGCGCAGGGCGGCCAGTGACTCGCTGCCCAGGCCCGAGGTCGTGCCCGCGGCGGTGCCGACGAACTGCCAGGCTGCGGCAGCCGTCTCCTTGCCGGCGTAGCCGCCGCTCGTGAGATGGACATCGACGAGGAACGGCGTGTTGGCCGGGCTGGTGCTGCCGATGTCGAAGCCCGTGATCTCGATCCCGTCGAGGGCGTTGACGCGGAGGTCGAAGTAGACGGTTGCGCCGTCACTGCCGCTCGCGCCACCCTGGAACGTCGTGGTCAACTTCTCCGCGGGTACGATCGTCTTGGTAATCGTGTTGGTTGGTCCGCACAGGCGCGAGACCGTCAGCGTGACGTCGACGGTCGACGTGTCCGGGTAGGCGAACGTCGGGTTGCGCAGCGTCGAGTCGACGACGGTGTCGCCATCGAGGTCCCACGCCCAGGTCGTCGCGGGGCCGACCGTGGTGTCGGTGAACTGCACGACCAGCGGCACGATCGCGGTCGACGTGAAGTCGGCTTCGACCTCGTCGGTGGTGATGAGGCCGGGGCGCAGGCTCGTGCTCGGCGAGTGTTGGGAGTCCGTGACGGTGAGCGCCACGTCGTAGCTACCGCAGTTCGTGAAGGTGTGCGTAGGGTTTTGCAGCGTCGAATCGATCGTGCCGTCGTTGTCGAAGTCCCAGGCCCAGCCCGTGACACCGCCGGCCGAACTGGAGTAGCTCTGGTCCATGAAGTTGACGGTCAGCGGACTGCCGCCACCCGTTCTGTCCGCCGAGAAGATCGAGTACAGCCCGGCCGCGGGCACGTAGTCGACCTCGACGACGGGGCCGTGTTGCTGTGTCGTGCCGTTGGCAACGGGATACATCGAGCTCGCGAACACGCGTGACGAGTTGCTGCCGGCGCCCTGCACGTCCATCTGGCCGACGTTGCCGCCCGTGAAGCTGCCGGTGGGGTAGTCGACGTCGATGACGAGGTCGCCCTGGCTCGGGTCGTAGAGGAACGGCGACGACAGTTGCACGTCGACGCACCACGATTGCACCGTCCAGCTGCCGGGGCCCGGCGTGGGCGTATGGATGACCGGTCCGTCGATGGCGGCGTCGTAGACGACCGCGCGGTCGGCGCCGTGGTTGGTGGCGTAGTTCGTCGTGACCCCGGCCCAGCCGACGGGCGAGGTCGACAGTTCGATCGTGGCGATCGCGAACTGACCGCCCGTGCGGGCGCCCGCGAAGTTGTCGGGACGCCACTTCAGGCGCGAGATCAGGATCGGGAAGTTGACGTTCTGATTGGTGAAGTTCTGCGCGCCGTAGGTCGCCATGAGGCGGAGGCCCGGCCAGAAGGATGCGTCAGTGCCCCATGGAAAGGCGTTGGACGAGTTGCCGGGGTTGGTTTCGGCGCCGTCCGGAACCACGACGCTGAGCTGCGCGATCGCGAGGCTCGAGGTTGCGAGGGTGGCGAGGACTCGCGAAAGGATCAGGCGCTGCATCATATTCTCCAGCTGCGGTTGGGTCCGGGCGGCGGGGGTGCCTGCCGAATCGATGCGCGAAAGATAGCAGGTTCGGGTGTGCGTGTGGTCGTCGGATCGCCGCCCGTCAGTTGCCGATCACGAAGCCGGCCGCGTCACTGACCACCATCCCGGCGGGGTTGGTGCCGGGGTCGAATACGGCGGCCTGTTGGAACATCGTCACGCAGGTGAGTGCCGGGTCGTTGGGGATCGGTAGTTGCCACGTCGCCGTGCCGCCACTGCCGAACAGGGCGAGCGTCGCGTCGGGCCGCACGCGCAGTCGACAACCGGGCAGGCCGAACGGATCGAGTGCGAACGGCAGCGGGCCCAGCGGCGACGTGCGGTTGTCGAAGCCCAGCGCGAGGATCGCTGCGTTGGTCGGCAGGCCATCGAGGTCGACGCTCACCGTGCTGCCGAGTCGGGGCAGCGCCGTCGCCGTCAGAGTGGCGCGCCCCAGCGAGCCTGCGCAGCCCTCCCCGAGAAAGCCGTGGTTCGCGTGGCCGCTGACGCGACACTTGCTGTAGCTGATCATGCCGGCCCAGAGTCGGAGCGGCAGCTCGCTGGCGGGGCCGAACGGATACGCCGGCGAGGTCATCCGCAGGACGCCGTACTCGACGGCGAGGTCGGCGTTCTCGATGCGCAGGCCGGCCGAGCTCGGGCTGGTCACTCGGATCCCGAGGTTCGGAATGTGCAGCGCCATACCGTAGCGACCACGTGGCAGGTGCAGCGGTTGCGGCAGCGTGACCGTCACCGTCGTGCTGCTGGAGCCGGGTGTGACTGGCACGGTGGCGGCGAGTTGCCACGAGGCCGCCGCGGCTTGCTTGCCGTCGTAGCCGTCGCCGGTCAGCCAGATGTCGAGTGTGAACGGCCGCCACGCGTTGGGGCCCTGGTTGATCTCCAGGCTCAGGATGTCGAGTCCCTCTCGGGCCTTGACCTCGACGTCGAACATGCTCGTCCACCCCGCGAAGGAGAACGTCACCGGATTCAGCGGCGTCGCGAGCTGTTCGAGTGGCGTCACGGTCTTGGTGATCGAATCGGACGGTCCGCACAATCGCGAGACGGTGAGGGTCACGTCGACGGGGGCCGTCGTGGCGTAGGCCCAGGTCGGACTGCGCAGCGTCGAGTCGACGATCTGGTCGCCATCGAGATCCCACGCCCACGCGGTGGCGTCGGGGCTCGAACGATCGGTGAACTGCAATACCCGGGGAGCGATCACGGTGGCGTCGAAAGCTGCCGTGAGTTCGTCGGTGACGACGGCCGCGAGGCGCGTGTGACTTGCCGGGGCGTGGGTGCCGTCGCCGACCGTCAGTGTGACGTCGTAGGTGCCGCAGTTCGTGAACGTGTGGGTCGGATTCTGCACCGTCGAGTCGACCGTGCCGTCGTTGTCGAAGTCCCAGGCCCAGCTCGTGACGCCGCTTGCTGCACTCGAGAACGACCTGTCCGAGAACTGCACTGTCAGCGGAGACGGGCCCTGGCTGAGGTCGAGTGCGAACTCCGGGAACAGACCGATTGCGGGGCCATAGTCGAGTTCGAGGACCGGTGGATCGATGTAGAGGATGGTCGACGCGACTGGATAGAAGATGCCCGCGAGCACGCTCGAGCCGACGCCTGAACTGGCATCGACGTCGGCGCGGGTACCGACGAAGCCGGCGCTCGGGTGGTCGATGTCGACGACGAGATCGCCTTGTGTGGGGTCGTAGAGGAACGGCTGCGCGAGGCGGATGTCGACACAACGCGTGCCCTGGGTCCAGCGGGTGGGCCCAGGGGTGGCCTGGTAGGTGACCGGGCCGTGAACGCGTGCGTCGTAGGCGAGTGTGAGGTCCGAGCCGTGATTCGCGGCGAAGTCGCTGCCCACCGCGCTCCAGCCGCCCGGTGAGGTCGAAAGCCGGACCTCGAGATCCTGGAACTGGCCACCGACTACGCTCGGTGCCCACTCGTCGGGCCGCCAGCGCAGGCCGCGAATCAGGATGAGCTGGTTGACGTTCTGGGACGTCAGTTCGGTGGCGGAGTACGTCGTTTGCATCCGCACTCCAGGCACGGGGGCGGGCGACGATCCCAGCGGCGCCCAGTTCGCCGCGCTGCCGGCGGCGTTCGCGGCGCTCGCTGGCAGGATCAAACTGGACTGCGCGGCTGTCTGCTGAACCAGGATCAGGGTCAGCAGCCAGCAGGACACACGGATGGGGCCGGGTCGGTACATCATTCTTCCTGAACTCGTTGCCTTGCGATAGCCGGGTGATCGACGGAGGTCACGCCGCGCGGCTGATCCGGGTCAGCGCCCGACGACGAGCCCCGCGGCATCGCTGAGCACCGCGCCCGCCGGGTTGTGGGCCGAATCGAAGACGACCCCCTGCTGGAACATGCGCACGTGCAGCAGCGAGGGATCGTTCGGGATCGGCAGGCGCCACGTCGCATGGCCGGAGCTGCCGACCAGCGCGATCGCCGCATCGGGGCGCACGCGTAGTTCGCACCCGTCAAGGCCGAACGGTGCGAGGTCGAGCGGCAGCGGACCGAGGGCCGAGTTGCGGTTGTCGAAGCCGACCATCATGAGCACCGCGTCGTCGGGCAGGCGATCGAGGTCGACGTGGGCGGTGCCGCCGAGGGCGGGCGGGCGCGCGAGGCGCAGCGTGGCGCGCGGCCAGGTACCGGCGCAGCCTTCACCGAGGAAGCCATGGCCGGCGCGATCGGTGATCTGGCTGCGTTCGTAGTAGATCGTGCCGGTCCAGGGTCGCATCGGGCGGACGGCCCCTGGGCCGAACGGTTGGTCCGGAGCCGTCGAGCGCAGGCGGCCCAGAGTGAGGGTCAGGTCGGCGTTCTGGACGACGACCGGCGCTGCTGTGCCGGTGGCCGTGGGGCCGAGCGTCGAGGAGTGCAGCGCGACGCCGTAGACGCCGTACGGCACATGGACGGGCGCGAGGAACGTGGCGAACTCGGTGTTCGCGTTCCCGGTCGCGGTGCCGATGCGTTGCCACACGGTGGGGTCTTCGGCTTTGTCCGCCTGGCCTCCTGCCGTGAGCCAGACCTCGACGGCGAACGGCGCGATCGGGGCCGCGAACTGCGGCATGTCGAGCGCGACGAGGTCGATGCCGCTCGCGTTCGTGACCTCGAGGTCGAACAGCGCCGTCGCGCCCGGGGTGCTGGTGAACTGGAACGGGACGTCGTGACCCAGGCCGTCGGCCGGGACGACTTCGCGGGCAGTCGTGACATCGGGTCCACACAGCCGGGACGTCGTCAGCGTGACCGTGACGGCTGCGAGCGACTGGTAGGCGAACGTCGGATTGCGCAGCGTGGAATCGACGATCGAATCGCCGTCGAGGTCCCAGGCCTACGCCGTCGCGTTGTGGCTGGTATCGGCGGTGAATTGCAGCACGCGGACGGCGACGGGCGTCGGCACGATGTCGGCTGTGATCTCGTCGGTCGCGATCAGATCCCGGTCGGTGATCGTGACGGGCGGGTTGACGCCGTCGTCGACCGTGAGCGTGACGTCGTAGCGCCCGCACGAGGTGTAGGTGTGCGACGGATTCTGCAGCGTCGAGTCGATCGTGCCGTCGCTGTCGAAATCCCAGGCCCAGCTCGTGATGCCACTCGGCTGGTTCGAGTACGAGAGGTCCGTGAACTGCACGGTCAGCGGCGTCGGGCCGCGGGTCTGGTCGGCGATGAGAACGGGATACGTGCCCGATACGGTCCGGTACGAGAGTTCGATGACGGGCGCTCGGCCGGTGGACTGGAAGCTGGGTTCGGGGTAGCGCAGCCAGGACCCGAGGGTTCCGACCGAGCCCGACATACCGTCGAGACGACCGACCGCCGAGCCGGCGTAGCTGGTCGACGGATAGTCGACGTCGAGGACCAGGTTGCCGCCGGTCGGGTCGTAGTAGAACGGTTGGCGCAAGGGCACCTCGACGCACCACGAGTCGGGTTGCCACATCGTGGGCCCGGGGGTCGGTTGGTAGACGACGGGACCGTCGACCGCGGCATCGTAGACCAGCTTGCGGTCGACGCCGTGGTTGGCAGCGAAGTCGCCGGTGATCACGCTCCATCCGACGTTGGTGCTCGAGAGTTCCAGCGTCGCGATCCGGAACTGCCCGCCCGTGACCGCGGGGGCGTAGGCGTGTGGGCGCCAACGGATACTGTCGATGAGGATGGGGCCGGCGACACTCTGGCCCGTCAGTTCGGTGCTGGCATAGATGGTCTGGCTGCGAGTCCCGTCGTACGGTTGCCCGGTCCAGCCCCACGGGAACGTCCATGGGAACCCGATCGCGTTCGGATTCGCCGCCTGGCGCGGCAGGATGACGGTGGACTGGGCCAGGCTCGCCGACGCGAGCGTCATGAGTGCCACGCTGAGCGGCGCACGGGGAAAGGGCAGGCGCATCGGAATCTCCTTCCGAAGGTGGCGCCGCCGGGAGGGGAGGCCGGCGGCCAGGGACACGCTGCTCAGGATACCACGATCCGCGATGGCATGGCGGCTTGCGGCCCGCCCCGCGGGCCAGACCGGTCAGCAGTCGTTGGCCGACAGCTCCGCCCAGCGCATCGCGATCGCCGCGGGATAGAGCTCGAACTCGGCAGCGAGCACGCGGTTGGCCAGCTCGGTGGCGGTGTCGTTCGCCAGCACGGGCACACGCGCCTGCATCAGCGTGCGGCCGTGGTCGTACTCGCCGTCACACAGGTGCACGGTGCAGCCGCTCTCCTGATCGCCGGACTGCAGCACGGCCTGGTGCACGCGTTCGCCATACATGCCCTGGCCGCCGTGCCGGGGCAGCAGCGACGGATGGATGTTGAGCACGCGACCCTCGAACTCGCGGATGATCGGCAGCAGACGCAGGTAGCCCGCGAGCACGACGAGATCGACGTCGAGTTCGAGCAGCCACGACCAGGTCTCGGAGGGGTCCTTGAGCACCTGCGGCTCGAGGCTGTGTTCGAGCGCGCGCTGCAGGCCGAACGCGTCCGCGCGATCGCTCGCTACACCCGCGATCGAGCCGCAGAATCGGCCGTCGCCGATACGATCGAGCAGGTTCTGCAGTGTGCGGCCCGAGCCGCTGAGCAGCACCGCGATGCGTGGTCGCAGGTTGGTGCGCGGGTTCATTCTTCGCGCGTCCCCGCCACGATGCCGACCAGCAGCGACGCCATGCGCGGGCCGGCGAGGTCCGCGGCGTCGATCATCGCCTCGATCGACACGCGCGTTGAGCGGCCGGCGAGCAGCTGCTGCGTGACGCCGACGAGCGCGAGCACCTCGAACCCGCTGTGGACCGCGGCGATGGCTTCGGGCACGAGCGACATGCCGACGAGGTCGGCGCCCGCGTTCCGCAGGAAGCGGTACTCGGCACGGGTCGGCAGGGTCGGCCCCGAGACCGCGGCGAACACGCCGGGCTGGCACGGGATGCCGAGGCCCTGGGCCGTTTCGCGCGCGAGGTTGAGCCAGCCGTGCGAGTAGGGCTCGCTCATGTCGGGGAAGCGCGGCCCGAGCATGTCATCGTTGGGGCCGATCAACGGATGCAGGCCGGAGAGGTTGATGTGGTCCTCGACCACGGCGATCGCGCCGGGCTCGATCTGTTGGCTCAGGCTCGCGGCTCCGGCGGTGATGATGAGTAGCTCGGGGCCGAGGGCGCTGAGCAATCGCACGGGCATCGCGAGCTCGTTGGCGTCGAGCCCTTCGTAGGCGCCGAGCGGAGCGTCGGCGACCGCGACTGCGACTCCGTCGAGCAGGCCGATCAGGATCGGCGACTGCAGCGGCGGCGAGTCGCCGCGCTCGGCGAGGTCGTCGGTGTGCACCGCGACCTTCTCCTTGAGCTGGTTGGCGATGGAGGCGTGGCCAGAACCGAGCAACATCGCGATCTCCGGACGCAGCGACGTGCGATCCTGGACGAGGCGAGCCAGCTCACGGGCGAGCGCGCGGTGCGAGTGCGCGGGATCGGGCATGGCGTCAGGCTACCCCGTCTTCCGAGGCAGGACGAGGCCCAGAACTGATCGATTGAGTGGGAACAGACACAGGGCGTCGCAGAGGCTGCAGTCAGAGCGCTTCGTTACACCCTTTCTGAGAAGTCCTGACGAACGGTCGAGTTGGCGCAGAAGCTCATCGGGTGCGGGCTGAGATCCCCCCAGTCCTGCCGCCATCGCAGCACCTCGGACACCCGCATCGCCCGCGGCACCAGCCCGAGTGAGG
>JANSXC010000017.1 GCA_024743115.1 bacterium
CTCGTCCCTGAGTACGACGTCGACGAGGAGGCGGAATCGGTCCTGCGCCTGGTCCACCGAGAAGTGTTTGAGCGCGAGCTGCAGGGCTGGCACACGGTCGAAGAAGACTGGCCAAGCGATCGATCTCTCGCCGCCTTCAAGAGGTGGTTCCAGATCGAGATGCACACCGTCATCGAGGACTTGCTCGACTCGCCGCTCGAAGACATCGAGTAGCTGCCTTCCTGGCGTTGGCCGAGACAATCCGGGCGATCTCAGCCAGAACGCACCGGGTGACGCATCCTACTCGACGGGTTAGAATGCGTCGGCCGAGCCATCCGTCCAAGCGCACCTCCAGGCGGCTCCCTGCCATGATGAGGTGCCGCCTTGGAATCACCCGCTCCCGCGCCGATCGAGACCGTCGAGATCTCGCGGCTCTACTGTTCGCCGACGAACCCGCGCCGCAACGACGAGGCGGTGCCGCACGTCGCAGCATCCCTACGCCGCTTCGGCTGGCAGCAACCCATCGTCGCCCGCCGCTCGGGTGAGGTCGTCGCCGGCAACACGCGCCTGAAGGCCGCGCAGAGCCTCGGCATGACCGAGGTGCCAGTGTGGTGGTTCGACGGCTCGGACCTCGACGCAACCGCGTTCCAGATCGCCGACAACCGGTCGCACGAGTTCGCAGAATGGAACGACGCCGAGCTGGCGTCACTGCTCGAGCAGCTTCGGCAGGAAGACTCGCTGGACGGCGTCGGCTACTCGGAGGACGACCTGGACGCACTCGTGCAGGAGCTGCGCGACCAAGAGGAGGTCGACAAGGAAGGGAACAGGAGCATCGGCTACGGATCTCCAGCATCGATTGGCTGATCTTGAAGCCCAGCCATCCGGGGGCGGCCGACAAGTAGTCCTTCGCCAACCTGTGAAGGCAGCGCAATCGGGCTACACCGTTCCGGAAACGGGAGGATTCGCAGGCGCGGCCACACCGCCCGCTTCGGGTTGTTGCTTCCATCCCCATTGCGCAGACTGGTCGAGCCATGAAGCACGGAGATGAACAAGGGTGCGAGGTTCCCTCGCGTCTCCAACGGTGGACCGACGCTACCTACTCCGCGCTCGGCGGTTTCGCCTTCGGAGGCGTTGTTGGCTTCCTTCTTTTTGGCATCGGCGCGCAGCTTGCCGGCCGGCTCGACCCCATGATCGGCTTCGATCCGATCGTGATCGCCGGGTCGTTTCTTGGTGGCCTTGGCGGCGCGGCGCTCTGTATTCGAGCAGCCCTTTGGGAACCAAGGAGCCGCCAGTGATGGGAGGCAGGTCTCGGCTCGACGCAAAGTCGCAACCTGGCCGTCGCCTGCGGAAACAGGCACTTCCCCAATGCCCCGAAACCGACTGTCGTCATGCGTGGCCGCCAGCTCATCCCGCATGTCACATTCGCAAGGAAATGGGACGGGATCGTCAGTTCGCGTTGAGACCGAACGCCCGAGTTCCGAGTCGGCTCTTCTGCATGCCCTCGACGCCGATCACCTCACGCTTCGCCATGGATTTTGGCAAGGTCCGAAGAATCGCAAACTGAAACGCGCGATGCCGCTCAGGGTGCTCGTGCAGCAGCACCTTGAGCTGGGCGTTTCCACCGTGCGGCTTCCTGACATAGGTCGCCCACCGACCGAGTAGCCCACTCTCCCCGTAGGCCGACCCGACGTACTGATTGCCCGAGACCGTGTCGACGATCAAGTAGACGCCTGCGACAGCGCGCAGAGCCATGTGCCATGCTCGATTCGCGTCCGGGTTGCTCACGATTCGTTCCAGGCCATCGAAGGTCAGCAAGACATCGTCGTAGCCCGGGAACTCGGTGACGTAGCCTTTCGGCCGGATCTCGAGGACCTCCTTGGCGCACAGGTGCTGATGCCAGTTCCGCGTACCCGCGCCCCAGTCGATCACGAGGCGATCACGCAAGGGAGCGAACTGTTCCTGTGGCACCAGTTCGTAGCAGAGGTTTCCGCGTCCCATTTCGGGGTACGGGAACCCGCTCGGCCAAGGACCCCTGGAGCTTGACGAGCTTCCCACCAACGAGGCCCCGATGAACCGCGCCCGCGTCCGGCCTTCACCCATGAACGACAGGATCCCGTCGACCCGGTCGAATACGGGAAGCCGCTGTCTCTCCTCGTACTCGCGCATGAAGCCGCGCCGCTCGATCAGCGGCAGGTCGTAGGCGCTACTCGCGTGCCGCACGAGCTTGATCTTCTTCTCGAGGAACTCCGAGTCGAACTGCGCGAGCACTGCCCTGAAGTCCAGGTCCATCGACCGCAGACTCTACCCGCGCGACCGCTGGGCGCGCCGATGCCACGCAGCCGCGGCCGACTCCACAGTGTTCGAAGAGCGTCCTGATCGCTCCCCCCATTTCTGCTCTCGGGTTATGAACCCAACCCCCTGCTCTGAGACTCTCAGAGCATTTCGGGCCCAGATCGGCTCTCGACCTCTTAACCCGCCCGCCGGTCCAGCGGCACCCGCGACGAGCCCCACCACCGCATCCAACTACCGTCACCACACCTACGTGCGATCGGTACAGCAAGACGCCCCAAGGCCAAAAGCCTCAGGGCGTTCGCATTCCGACGAATGGTAGCGGGGACAGGATTCGAACCTGTGACCTTCGGGTTATGAGCCCGACGAGCTACCGGGCTGCTCCACCCCGCGTCGCGGACGGAGGAAGATAGCGTCGGCTCGGCTCAGCACAAGCTCTTTTCCTCGGGGCCTTTTGCACCAGTTCTGCCGGGGCCGGGGCCGCGGCGTTACTCGGTCTTGCCGCGGAGGGCTTCGAAGCGGGTGCGGAGGTCGGCGGGGCAATCGTTGGTGCGGAAGAGGGCCTCGTGCTGGCGGAGTTCGGCCAGGACGGTCGGGGCGTTGGCCTTGTCCAGGTTGAGGGTCGTGGTAGCCCAGTCGAGGAGGCGTTCGCGGAAGACGGGGTCTTCCTTGGCGGTGGCTTTGCGGGCGCGGTCGAACAGCTGCTGGGCGGTGCGGGCGTCGGTCTTGACGAGGGCCTTGGCGATGCTGTGGACGACGGCGATGGCGCGGGGTGGCAGGGCGCGGGACTGGTCGCGGGCGGCGAGTTGGATGGCCGCCTCCGCGGGCTTGCCGGTCTGGAGGAGCGCTTCGGCGGTGAGCAGCCGGACGGCATCTTGCTGCTCGCTCGTGAACCGGACGCCACCTTCCTGATCAGCGCTCGCGAGCCAGTTCGTCGCGCGCTCGACGACGCGCTTGTAGTGACCACCGACGAGTTCGACCTCGAGCAGCAGGAGACGATGGCCGGCCCGGTCGCGGCGCTCGGTCTCGGGCACGGACGCATCGGCGAGCGCGCCGAACGCGACCCAGACGCCGTTGGCCTCGGCCTTGAGCTCGGGGGTGCTGCCCCACCACTGATCCGCTGGTTTCAACATCGCGGCGTCGATCAGCAGCTGCATCGCCCAACGGGCGCGGGCCTGCACCGCCGCATCACCGGACTGGATGCCGCCCGCGAGTTCGACGGCGTTGTGCTGACGATTGAGCAGGTGCAGCGCCACGTCGCGCCGGCCGAACGCAACCAGCTCCTCGCACGCCGCGAGCCACGGCCCGTTGGCGGCGTTGTCGTGCCCCGCGATCTGGAACAGCGCCGCAAGCAGCGGTTCCTCGCGGAACTGATGCGCTGCCGGAATCGCGCCGTCCTTGCCGAGCTCGGCGAGCACGTGACGAATCGCGCCGATCGCGCGCTCGGACATCTGTGGCTGCACGCCGCAGAGCACCATCGTCTCGGCGAACACCCCGAGCACCTGACTCTTCTTCTCGACGCCGAGCCGCGCGCGCAGCGCCTTGATGGTCTCGGCTGGCCGCACCTTCGCGAGCTTGCCGAGCGAACGCGCTGCCTGCTGCCGCACCTCGTCCTCGGGGTCGCCGAGCAGCTGTGCCAGCGCCTCGTGCCGGCGCGGGATCACGCCGGGGTCGTTCCAGCTGCGCAACCGCAGGATGCAGCTCGCGCGGAACGCGCTGTCGTGCTGTGGATCGCCGGCAAACTGCAGCAGCAGTTCGAACACTTCGGGAACGCGCTGCTCCGCGCCATCCGCCCCGACCACCGCCGGGCTCAACGCGAGCGTCAACGCCGGATCGCGCAGCCGCGCGAGATCCTTGCGGGTCCAGATCGCGCGAATGAGATCGATCCACGCCGCCTTGTCCGCCGCCTTGGGCCCCGGCGCCAGCCAGCGCGGCGCCTGGCGAGCCGACAACGTCGCCAGCGCGGCCGCGATGCGGCCGGCAGCGGGCCCGCCCTCGTCGACCGCACGCCGCGCATACTCGACGATGACCTGCCGCGCCCCCGCACTCGGAAACCGCCGCAATCCACGCAGCGCGGCGATCTGCTCGCGCACCGAACTCTGCTGCAACTGCGCCAGTAGCCCGGCCTCGATCGCGTTCGCGAGCTCGGCCTCCTCAGGGCGCGCCGTGTAGGCCGCGACCTCGAGCAGCAGAGAGCGCCGCGCCTGGTTGGCTGTCGGCACCTGCTTCCACCGCTCGAGCAGCGCCCGGCAGAACGCCAGCCGCTGGGCCTCTCCCGCTGCCGGCACACGTTCTTTGAGCGCGTCACGCAACGCCACGAGACAGGCGCCCTGAAGAGCGTCGTCGGCGACGAGCGTTTCGCGGCCGATCGCGCGCCAGTTGATGCCCGGGCTCGCATCGGCGTAGGCCAGCACGACATCGCGCGCGCGGGCCAGGCGGGCCAGGTCACGCTCGCGCTGCACCTCGCCGATCCGACGGGCACCCGCGCGCGCCGCCCTCTCGGCGATGTCCGTGTAGGTCATCTCGCCGTGCTCGCGCAGCCACTCCTCGTATTCCGCCAACGTCTTGAACTCACGGCCACGGAACGTCAACAACCGCAGCGACGCACGCGCCGCCCGCCGAACGAGTGCATCCGGGGCCTCGACGTGCGCGGCGAGCACGCGGCCGAGATAGAGGTTCTGCAGATCCGCGATGCAGGCGAACAGCGCGGGCGCGTCGCAGTTGCCGGCAGTGAGCAGGTGGCGCGCCGAGTGCTCGAGTTCGCGAACGGGAACCCGCTGCAGCGCCGTGCGCGCCGCACGCCGCAGTTCGACGAGCGCAGCCGCCTCGCCCTTGCCCCACCAGGTCGTCGCGGCATCGAGGTAGGAGTTGAAGATCTGTCGGCGCGCCGCGGTCTCGGCACCGCCGAACTGCATCGAGTCCGTCGCGAGCAGGTGGCGCCCGAGCGCGCGCAGGATCGTCAGCCGCAGCGCATCCGGGTCCTGCTCGTTCACGAGTTCGCGACTCAGCACGCGATGCGCCTCCGGGTCCGGCATCGCAAGTAGCCGCTCGACCGCGGTCTCGCGCGCCTCGCGACCTTCCGCACCAGGACGACGCAGGTCGGCGCGCAGCTTGTCGATCTCGTTGGGATCCTTACCGCCCTGCCGCCTACCGTTCTGGGGACCGCCCTTCTGCGGGCCACCCTTCGGCGTTTGCGTCGCAGGGTCGCCGTGCGGGCGAGCGCCCGCGGGAACCTCACCGGCAGTCCGGTCTTCGCCAGTTGGATGACCGGCAGTCGGATGACCGGCAGTCGGATGACCGGCAGTCGGATGACCGGCAGTGAGGGCGGTCGCCAGCAACAGGGCCATCAGGGCTGCTGTCACCGTCGATCCGAGCCTCATCATCGATTCGCTGCCTGCCTCTCGTCGCTGCCTGGGGCACCCGTCGGTGCCCGACCATTGGAATCCGACCCACCGAGCGGGTCCTGGGATCCGCCCCTCGTGACCATACTAACCGCGCGCCGCCGCCTGCCACCATCGGCAATCGCTGCCCTGCTTCGTTAGCGGGAACAGCGAACGAACGTTGCGCACCAAACCTCCCGGGAGCGGCCCGGGGTTTCGCAAGCGCTACGTGGCAACATGCCGGGTCGCGAGCTCGATTCGCGACTCAGCCGGCCCCACCTCGTCGGTGGCAAGCCTGAACGATCGCCGCGGCAACAGTGGCCGGCGCCGCGGCCGAACTGTCGATCACGAATCGCGCAGCCAGTGCGTAGTACGGCTCGCGTTCGGCTGCGAGCCGGTCGAACTCGGCAGCCGGATCGAGCTCGGTGAGCGCCGGGCGGCGCGCGCCGTCGGCAGCCAGCCGGGCCAGCGCGACCTCGCGCTCGGCGCGCAGCCAGACCACGAACAGCGGCGCCTCTGCCGCCCCCGGCTGCAGCGCAGCGCGCACGGCCGGGATGGTGACCGCGCCCCCTCCCGTCGCAACCACCCGGTCACCGGGTGCGGCGAGCAGGGGCAGCAGGATGGCTTCCTCGACGCGGCGGAACTCGGCCTCACCGACCCGGGCCAGGAAGTCACCGGCCGGCTCACCGACCTGCTCGGCCAACAGCTCGTCCGCATCGACGAACTCCCGCCCCGTCGCTGCGGCGAGCGCCCGCCCGACCGTCGTCTTGCCGACGGCGCGGAGTCCGATGAGCACGATCGCGGTCACGGCGCCTCAGGCGCCGGCGACCACGATCTTCGCCGCCTTGCGCTTGCCGACCTGGAGCACGTAGTCACCCGGCGCGAGCCCGTGCTTGGGATCCTTCATGACCGCACCGTCGATCCGCACGCCGCCACCCTGCACGAGCCGCCGACCTTCGCTGTTGCTCGCGCACAGCTTCGCGAACGTCATGGCAGCCGGCAGCCAGATCACGCCGTCCTTGAGCTGATCGCTCGGAACGGTGAACTCGGGCAGATCGTCTGGCAGCCCACCCTGCTGGTGCACGCGGTCGTATTCCTTGCGCGCCGCCGTTGCCGCGTCCTCGCCGTGGTAGTCCGCGACGATCGCATGCGCGAGCGCGAACTTGGCCTCGAGCGGGTTGCCCACCAGCTCGGCGATCCGTTCGTTCGATACGTCCGTGAGCAGGGTGAAGTACTTCTCGAGCAGGTCGTTCGGAACCTTCATCACCTTGCCGAACTGCTCGGAACTCGACTCCTGCACGCCGATGTAATTGCCGAGCGACTTGCTCATCTTCTGCGTGCCGTCGAGCCCCTCGATGATCGGCAGCGTCAGGCAGATCTGCGGCGTCTGACCCTGCTGCCCTTGCAGGTCGCGACCGACGAGCAGATTGAACAGCTGGTCACTGCCGCCGATCTCGACGTCGCACTGCAGCTCGACGGAGTCCTGGCCCTGCAGTAGCGGGTACAGAAACTCGTGCACGGCGATCGGCCGCTGTTCCTTGTAGCGCTTGCTGAAGTCGTCACGCTCGAGCATGCGCGCGACGGTGTAGCGGCTCGCGAGCGTGATGCAGTCCATGAACGACTGCTCGTGGAACCACTCGCCGTTCTCGCGTTCCTCGATGTTGTCGGTGTCGAGCACCGCACCGATCTGCTCGCGATAGGTCTGCTTGTTGGCCTCGACCGCCTCGCGCGTCAGCGCCGGCCGCGTCTTGTTCTTGCCGCTGGGATCACCGACCATCGCGGTCGCCGTGCCCCACAGCACGATCACGCGGTGACCGAGGCGCTGGAAGTCGCGCAGCTTGCGCAGCGGCACCGTGTGGCCGAGGTGGATATCGGGCGAGCTCGGGTCGATGCCGAACTTGACGCGCAGCGGCGTGCCGGTCGCACGACTCTTCTCGAGCCGCTTTTCGAGATCCTCGCGATCGACGAGGTCGACCACGCCACGTTCGATGATGGCGAGCTGCTCTTTGGCGGGAAGGAAGGTCACGTAGCGGTAACTAACGGCGCGTGTTCCACCACGCAAGCCACGCCTCGCGATCGCCCTTCGGAACGTTCGCGCCCGTCATCTCGCGTAGCGTCGCCATGGCGACCATCGCGCGGGACTCCGGGGCATAACGGATCTCGTCGATCAACCGCGTGATCGCGGCCTGGCGATCCG
Source organism: bacterium (assembly GCA_024743115.1). GTDB lineage: Bacteria > Planctomycetota > UBA1135 > UBA1135 > UBA2386 > JAGQRA01. Next base: position 7,846 of record JANSXC010000017.1, read on the forward strand.
GCCCCTTGGCAAACATGCCGGCGAGGAACACGTGCGGGAAGTGCTGACGGTCGCCGAGCCGCAAGGCCTCCCGCAGCGTCGCCAGCGGCTTCGCTGCGATCGGCTCGTAGCCGGCGGGCCACTGCGTCACGGAGAGCGCGGCGAGCGCCCGTCGCCGGATCGGCGCGCGGACCTCGCCGTCCCGAACGAAACCGTGCAGGATGTCGATTCGGAAGTGCACCACGCGGCGCACGGCCTCGCCCGCCTCGACCGTGAGCTCGAACGGCAGGACGAGCGGTTGATCGCCCACGAGTTCGACCGCGGCCGGCAGCACCTCGGGCTCGTGGCGGCGGTGACTCTTGCGGTTGCCGTCGACGTAGGTGTCCTCGTAGGTGATCGCCAGCACGAACGCGATCGGGTCGTCGTCACCCGCACCGCCGAGGTGGATGGGACGCATCATCGGCGGCAGCGCGAACTCGACGCGCAGCGGGGCACCGATCGTCGGCGGCGGCGCTGTGCCAGCCGCCGCGTCGGCAGCGACGTCGCCGTCGGCGACCGCTGCCGGCACGAGCTTCAGCGTCGCGCTCGCGGCCGCATGTTCGAGGAACTGCAGACCGTGTCCGACTGCGCGGTAGCCCGCGAGGCGGTCACTCAGCCACTCCGGCAGGCCAGGTTTCTGGTACGAGTCGAGCAGGTTGAACAGCACCGCGACGTCGCGATCGTCGACCGCCTCCTGCATGCGTCGCAGGATGCCGTCGTAGAGCTGCATCAGCGCCACCTCTTCCTGCGAGACGGGCGGCTTCCCGAGCGGAATCGTCTGCGAGACCGCGAACTCGGGGATCTCGAGGTTGTCCTCGAGGAGCGGGGCGTCCTCGTAGACGGTGACGCAGCTGCTGAGCAGCGTCACCGTCACGACCGCCGCAATCTGGCGGAGAGAACGCCCCGGGGAATCGATCATGCGGAGATCACTCCGACTTCGACTCCCCATCGGCGGCCTCGCCATCCCCGGCGGGCGCCGCTTCGTCGCCACTGCCCTCCGCTTCGGCGGCCGGCTTCTCGGCCACTTCGGAAGGAGCTTCGGCGGGAGCCTCGGCAGGAGCTTCGGCGGGCGCCGCGGCTTCGGCAGGAGCTTCCGCCTCGGTTTCGCCACCACGCAGGCCGATCCCCTGCAGCTGGCTGGCGAGCGAACCGAGCACCGGAGCGCGCTCCGGTTCCGGCTGCGCCTTGGCCGCGGCCTGAGCCGCCTCCTCGCTCTCGTCGAAGTGCGCCTGGATCAGCGTCAGGCCGATCTTCCGCTCGTCGGTGTCGATCTTGATGATGCGAACCTCGACGCGCTGACCGACCTTGACCACCTCTTCGGGGTTGTCGACCTTGTGATCAGCCAGCTCGCTGATGTGCAGCAGACCCTCGAGACCCTGCTCGAGCTCCACGAACACACCGAAGTTGGTGATCTTCGTGACCGTGCCCGGCACCGAGTCGCCGATGTGGTAGCGCGCCGGAATGTCGCCGCTCCACGGGTCGGCCTGCAGCTGCTTGAGGCCGAGCGCGATGCGCTTCTTCTCCTGGTCGACCGACAGCACCACACACTCGATCTCTTCGCCCTTCTTCACGACCTCGGACGGGTTCGTGATCTTGCGGGTCCAGCTCATGTCGGTGATGTGCAGCAGACCGTCGATGCCTTCCTGCAGCTCGATGAACGCGCCGTAGTTGGTGAGGTTGCGCACCTTGCCGCGGATGACCGTTCCCGGCGGGTAATGGCCGGCGACGAGATCCCACGGGTTGACCTCCGTCTGCTTCATACCGAGCGAGATGGTCTGCTTCTCGGTGTCGACCTCGAGCACGACGACCTCGACGCGGTCGCCGATCTTGACGACCTCACTCGGGTGGTTGACGCGCTTGGTCCACATCTCCGAGATGTGGACCAGACCTTCGACGCCGTCCTCGAGCTTGACGAACGCGCCGTAGCTCATGAGGTTGACGACCTCGCCAGCGACGCGCTGGTTGACCGGGTACTTCTCGGTGATGTTGTCCCACGGCGAAGCGGTCTTCTGCTTCATGCCCAGCGCGATGCGCTCGCGCTCGCGGTCGATCTTGAGGACCTTCACTTCGACCTCATCGTCGAGGCTGACCATCTCGGACGGATGGTTCACGCGGCCCCACGACATGTCCGTGATGTGGAGCAGGCCGTCGATGCCGCCCAGGTCGACGAACACACCGAAGTCGGCGATGTTCTTGACGACACCGGTGCGGATCTGGCCTTCCTCGAGCTCGGTCATGAGCTGCGCCTTCTTCGCCTCGCGCTCCTCTTCGATGAGCTTGCGACGCGAGATGACGATGTTCATCCGCTCTTCGTCGATCTTGATGATGCGCGCTTCGATCTCCTTGCCGATCCAATCGCCGATATCACCCGCACGGCGGATGTTGACCTGCGATGCGGGCAGGAACACCGGCACGCCGATGTCGACGAGCAGGCCGCCCTTGATCTTGCGGAGCGCCATGCCCTTGACGTTGTCGCCTTCCTTGTGGGTCTGGATGATGTTCTCCCAGCCCCGAATGCGATCGGCCTTGCGCTTGCTCAGCGCGATGTAGCCCTCGGCATCGTCGATCTGCTCGACGAGACATTCGACCTCTTCACCTGCCTGCACGGCCAACGGGTCCGGGAACTCGTCGATCGAGATCTGGCCCTCGGCCTTGTAGCTCACGTCGATGATCACGGTGCCGTCTTCCTGCACCTTGATGATCTTGCCGCGAACGATCTTGTTGGGCGCCAACTCGGCGACCGTCTTGCCGATCGCGTTGTCGAGTTCGGCCAGGGTGGTGCCGCCAAAGGCCTCGGACGTGAGCCGCGAGAGCTCGTCGTCCGCCATGGCGAACTTCTTGATGAGATTCTTACCGTGCATGCAATGAAAAGGGGTTGTTGAGAGAAACGGGAAACACGAACAAACGACTACGACGACTGCTCCAGCGGCGATTCACTCGACGCGGGAGCAGAAGACGACTTGATCGGCGACTCACCACCTGCAGCAGCAGTCGAAGAGTCGCCAGATTCGGAAGATCTGGCTTCGGAAGATCTGGATTCTGACGAGCTGGATCGATCGGACCGGCGGTCCCGCACGTCGACGCGCGCGAGCTCGGCAACGTAACGCTGCAGCTCTTCGCTGCCGCCCGGCGCGAGCAGCCGCTCGGGCGTCCACACCTCACCGAAGCGCACGACGATCTTGCGCGGTCGCGGCCACCAGGCCTTGCGCGACATCGCACGGAACGAACCGTCGATGCCGACCGGCAGGATCACCGCCTTGGTACGGCGCACGAGGAAGTCGACGCCGTTGCGGAACGGGCCGACCGAGCCGTCCTTGCTGCGCGTGCCCTCGGGGAAGATGCCGACCGGATGGCCGGCCTTCAGCGAGTCGGACAACAACCGCAGCGCTTCCTTCGACGGCGCATCGCGGTCGATCAACGTGACGCCGACCCGCGCCATCCACCACCGAGCGGGGGCGAACTTCGCGAGCCCGGCCTGTGCCAGGAACAGCAACCACCGCGGCGAGCTGATGCCCACCATCGGCGGGTCCAGGTAGCTGCTGTGGTTCGCGACGACGATCACGGGACCCTCGGCCGGCCAGTTCTCGCGCCCTTCGACACGCAGCCGGAACCAGATCTTCGAGAACAACCAGACGCAGAACTTGCTGATGTTCCACCAGAACGCGTTCGGCCGCCGAATCTCGATGCGCCGGCTCACGAGGCGGCTCCGTCCACGCGATCGTGGTCGTCAGCCGCACCGGGAGTCAGCCCAGGAGCCGAATCGGTGCCGCGCACGTAGTCGAGCAGCCGCCCGACGACATCCTCGAGCAGGAGCCCGGTGCTGTCGACGTAGAACGCATCCTCGGAGCGCATCAGCGGCGCGTCCTGCCGCGTGCTGTCGAGTCGATCGCGCACGAGAATCTCCTCGAGCACCTGCGTCTCTTCGACCTCGCGGCCCTGGCTCTGGAAGTCGCGACTGCGGCGCCGCGCGCGTTCGCTCGGCGCGGCGTCGAGGTAGACCTTCCAGCGCGCGTTGGGGAACACGACGGAGCCCATGTCACGACCCTCGGCAACCGTCGGCTCCTGGCCGGCGATCTGCCGCTGCAGGTCGCGCATCGCGGCGCGCACGAACGGCAGCGCCGACACGGCGGAGACCTGCGACTCGACTTCGCGCGTTCGCAGGTGGCTCGTCACATCGCGATCACCGACGAACACCCGACCACGCACGAGCGCGAGCGGCGCCGCGGTGAGCGCGGCCTGCATCCTGGCGTGCCCCTGGTCGGGTTCGTCGGCACACTCGGACGGCGCGCAGCCGCACTCGAGGAAGCGCCAGGTGATCGCCCGATACATCGCGCCGGTGTCCAGGAACGCAAACCCGAGCCGCTCGGCGACCGTGCGGGCCACCGTGCTCTTGCCGGCACCCGACGGGCCGTCGATCGCGACCACTTCGGTCGGACCGTCGACATCGCCAGCGATGTTGCCAGCGTGGTCGCTCCGGGGCTGGTCGGCGCTCTGGGTCAAAGGATCCGGATACCGATCGCACGCGGCGATCGACTCAGGGGAAAGGGGAAACGGAGTTGGGGAAATCGATCCAGATTGGCAAAGATCGCGGCCGGACCACGGGCTGCCGAAATCCGGATCCGGACCAGGGGCCCGGAAGATGGGGCGAAGAGTGTAGCGGGGCCGCGGCACGGCCAGGTTCGCGAACTGGAAAAAACCGCGCCCGAACCCCACCGGAACCCGGAAAGCGGCAAGCTTGGCGGAGCCGATCGGCTCGCCCACCGCAGGGCGGGTCGAACACCCGGGAGCCGATCCCGGTGAGCATCCCGAACCTGAGAACTCCGGACTACCGCCATGCCCCGAACCACGACCGCCGCGCCCGTTCTGCTCGCGTTCTTCCTGCTGCTCGGTTGGCTGCCCGTCGGGCTCGCCGCGCAGTGCCAGACCAGCTGGCAACCGGGCCCCGGTGTGCTCGGGCTCTGGGGCGATCAGTACTTCGAACTCGGCCGCGCGATCACGGGCTGGGACCCCGATGGCCCCGGCCCCGCCGGCGAACTCATCGTGGTGGGTGGCGAGTTCGCCGCGGCGGGCGACCGGATGGCGCCAGGCATCGCGGCATTCGATCCGGCCACCGACACCTGGTCGCGCGTCGGTTCGACGCTCAGCGGCGAAGTCGAGGTACTCACGGTACTGCCGGATGGCCGGCTCGCCGCGGGCGGCGCCATGACACTTGCCGGGTTCGGGCTCACCGGCTTCGCGGTGTTCGACGGCACGAGCTGGTCCCGACTCGGCGGCAATTCGGGTGGGTTCCGCACGAAGGCGATCCACATACGCACCAACGGCAACGTCCTGATCGGTGGCCAGCTCGGTCGGGTCGACGAGTGGAACGGCACGAGCTGGCAGCAGCTCGGCAGCATCAACGGCACGATCGAGGCGTTGCTCGAACTACCGAACGGCGACCTCGTCGCGGCCGGCAACGTCTGGGTGAATCAGGTCAATACGGGCGCCGCGACATGGAACGGCACGAGCTGGACCGTGATCCCAAACACTCCGCTCCCGCTGCACGCGCTCGCGCTGTTGCCGAACGGCACGATGATCGCAGGCGGCCTGCTCAACTATCCGGGACTGCGCGGGGTGATGCAGTGGACGGGTTCCGGTTGGGCGGCGCTCGGTACGGTCACCGGCCCCAACAGCCGCGTCCGCACTCTGCTCGTCGAACCGAACGGCGACGTGATCGCGGGCGGCAACTTCACCTCGACGGGCAGCGGCGTCGGGCGGCGCCTCGCGCGCTGGAACGGCACCGCCTGGACCCGGGTCGGGACGACGGAGCTCGGCGACGTGCACGCACTCTCCCGCCTCGGCAACGGCGAGATCGCGGCGGCGGCCGATCTGTCCGGCCCTTCGGCCCGCGGCGGTGTGTGGACGTTCGACGGCAGTGACTGGTCGGTGCCCGGCGACGGTCTCAGTGGCACGGTGAGCACGATCGCGCGGCGCGCCGATGGCACGTTCGTGATCGCGGGCGACTTCCGGATCGAGCAGGGCGCAGCCGTGATCGAGGACCTCGCGGAGTGGAACGGCAGCAGCTGGTCCGACCTGGCCGGCGGCACCAACGGTACCGTCTACAGCCTGCTCGCGTTGCCGAACGGCCAGGTCGTTGTCGGCGGCTTCTTCGCGCAGGCCGGTGGCGTCGCGGCCGACAACATCGCGCTCTGGACCGGCACGGGCTGGGCGCCGCTGGGACCCGGCCTGTCCGGCCCGGTCTACGAGCTGTGTTCGCTCGGCAACGGTCGGTTCGCGGCGGGCGGCGTCTTCCTCTATTCTGGCACCCTGCCAGTCAACAGCATCGCGATCTGGAACGGCCGCAACGCCTGGCAGGCGCTCGGGAGCGGCGTGGGGCCCGTGTATTCCGCCGTCACCGCGATCACGAAGTTGCCGACCGGCGATCTCGTCGCCGGAGGCTCGTTCACGACCGCCGGCGGCGGCAACGCCGCCCACGTGGCCCGCTGGGACGGGCAGACGTGGTTTCCCATCGGCGCGGGTTTCGCGAGTTCGGGCAGCACGTCGGTCAGCGGCCTCTGGACCGCCCCGAACGGCGACGTGCTGGCCGCCGGAACGATCCAGTCCTCCGGTAGCACGGCGCTCGACGGCCTGGCCCGCTGGGACGGCCAGGCGTGGATGCCGTTCGCGAGCGGCTGGCACTACGACATCTACGGTCTCGCGTGGCTGCCGGCCGGCGATCTCGTCGCGGTCGGCACGTTCACGAGCCTCGGTGGCACCAACGCACGTCACGCCGCCCGCTGGAACGGCACGAGCTGGAGCGAACTCGACGGCGGCCTCGACGGCTACGCCTGGGACCTCGCGGCGAGCGGCGACCCGCTCGACGATCGCGTCATGGTGGTCGGAAGCTTCGGCCGCGCGGGTGCCGCGGTCGCCGCGCGGATTACGACGCTCGATACCGACTGCCCGGCGACTGCCACGAACCTCGGCGCTCCGTGCCCGGGCTCGGCTGGTCCGCTGACGCTCACACCGACCGCGCTGCCATGGCTCGGCAGCACGTTCGGCGCGACCGCGACCGGACTCGTGCCGGGCAGTCTCGCGGCAGGGCTGCTCGGCCTGCAGTCGCCGAGCACACCACTCGCGACGCTCCACCCGACGGGCGCGCCGGGCTGCGACCTGCTCGCGAGCCCGGACAGCGTGCAGTTCTTCGTCGTCGGCCACTCGACGTTCGACACCAGCTGGAGTCTGCCGAACGACCCGACGTTCGCGGGCCTCAGGGTCTGGCATCAGCTCGTTCAGGCCGAACTCGATTCGTCGCAGCAGCTGACGCTGCTCGCCGCGACGAACGCGCTCGAACTCGTGCTCGGGCATTTCTGACCGCCGTCGGCGGAATCCCGCCGTCGCCGGCGAACCGTCACGCAAGAGCGTGCGCCATCCCCACTCGCCAGACCGCGGAAACGCCGATAGCGTGGGCGCTTCGAGCGCGGGACCGGCAACCCGCCGCGCCTCGCTCCGCTCGCAGCCTCGCCCCACTCCACTCGCAGGAAGAACCACTCTCCATGCTCCGCTCTCTGACTCTCACCCTCATCCTCACCGCGCTCACCACGGGCGCCTTCGCGCAGTCGTTCGTCGTCTGCAACCGCGGCAGCGGGGACATCACCGTCTTCAACCGCGACGGCAACGTCAGCCAGACCGTCGCACTGCCGGCAGCCACCAATGCTTCCGAACCGATGTACGTCGTACAGGTCGGCGGCGAAGTCGTCGTCGGCGACCGCGGCAACGACCGCGTCGTGCGTTTCGACAAGGACGACTACTCGGTTATCGGCGACGTCGCGGTCGGCGCGGGCGTGTTCCACATGTGGCACGCCGCCGGCCAGCTCTGGGTCAACAACGACGTCGACAACACGACGTCGGTGATCGACACCGACACCTGGGCCGTCACGCAGACGATCGCAATGCCCGCCGACCTCGTGTCGATGGGCTACAAGAACCACGACGTGTTCGTGACCCGTGACGCGGCCTACGTGAGCCTGCTCGGCGGCAGCGGCGCCACCGACTGGGTCGTACGCTACGACAACACGACGTTCCAGGAGACGGATCGTCAGGAGGTCGGCAAGGACCCGCACCTGTGGCACGACCGCTGGTCGCGCAAGCTGTTCGTCGCCTCGCAAGACTCGGACACGGTCGCGGTGCTCGACGAAGACGACCTGCGCGTTCGCCAGACGTTCTCGGCACCGGGCGCCCACGGCATCTACGTGCCGCGCTGGAGCCGCACACTGCTGACGACCAACCTCCCGAACGGCGGCACCGACGGCCTCATGGCCGCCCGCATCGGCTGGCGCGGTCGCCTGCGTCCGCAGGACTCGCTCGACACGCCCGTCGCGGTGCCCCACAACATCGCCGCCAGCCGCTTCGGGAGCCGGATCTTCGTCACGCACTCGGGCGCAACGGCGAACGAAGTGAGCATCTACCGCCTGCGTGGCTGGTTCTGGAACCGCCGGCTCGAACTGGTCAACACGGTGCAGGCCGGCACCAACCCCTTCGGCATCGCCCTGGTGCGCTGAAGTCGGACCACCCGATCGTCACGACCGCAGGGTCGTGACGATCTGCTTGTCGTGCATCAGCGTGCGATGCACCGGGCAGCGATCCGCGATCTCGAGCAGGCGTTGCCGCTGCTCGTCGTCGAGCGCCCCGACGAGTTCGAGCTCGCGTTCGAAGCGCTCGATCTTGCCGCCTTCGGTCTCACAGTCGCTGCAGTCCTCGGCGTGCACGCGGCTGTGCCGCACATGGGCGATCGCGCGTTCGAGCGGCCACTGCTTGCGACGCGCGTACATCTGCAGCGTCATCGTGGTGCAGGCAGCGAGCGCGCCGAGCAGCAGCCCGTACGGCGTCGGCGCGGTGTCCGTGCCGCCGAACTTCCGAGGCTCGTCCGCGAGGAACGTGTGCTCCCCCACCATGAGCTCCGTGCGAAAACCCGTGCGGCCGGTCTCGGCGCGCAAGCCTTCTGTCACGACCGGACGCGCCACTGCGGCCGCGGGCTCGAGGTAGCGCGAAGCCCACGCGGCGAGCACCGTCGCAACGTACTCCGAGTCCTCGCGCCGCGTCAGCAGATGATCGGCGTCCGCGAGCGACACGAAGCTCTTGGGGTGACGCAACGCGCCGTAGATCTTCGCGGCTTCGTCGACGGGCACGATCTCGTCGCTCGGTGAATGGCAGATCAGCGTCGCGAGCCCGGCGCGCCGCAGGTCGTCGAGACCGTCGTGAGTCTCGAGGTCGCGCACGAACCCGCGGCCGATCTTGAACTGCCGCCCGGCGAGTTCGACGCGCGCGCTGCCGCGTTCTTCGATCTCATCGAGCCTGTCGACGAGCAGGTGCGTGACGTGGCGCGGCTCCTTGGGCGCGCCGATCGTCGCGACGGCCCGCACCTCGGGGACGCGCGGCGCAGCCCGAAGCACGGCCGCCCCCCCGAGGCTGTGGCCGATCAACAGTGACGGCGCCCGGTGGTGTTCGCGCAAATGCGTCGCCGCGGCGATCAGGTCGTCGATGTTCGACGAGAAGTCCGTGCTGCCGAAGTCCCCCTCGCTGTTGCCCAGCCCCGTGAAGTCGAACCGCAACACCGCGATGCCGCGCTGCGCGAGCGCCCGACTGATACGGGTCGCAGCCGCGATGTCCTTCGAACAGGTGAAGCAGTGCGCGAACAGTGCGAACGCCCGCGGCTCCGCGGCGGGCAGCTCCAGGCGACCGGCGAGCGAGTGGCCCGCCGCGTTCTCGAACTCGAGCTTCGTGCTCTGCAGATTCTGGCGCATGGCCAGACTCTATGGCCTGACCGGCAGCCCCGCTATTCGGCCTGCTCGAGCCAGGCGCGCCGCTCCTTGCGAGCCGTCGCGAGCCGGCTCTCGAGATCCAGCGTCCGCTGATCGAGCCGCAGCACGATGCGACGCACGGAGCGCCGGGTCTCCTCCGCCCGCTCGATCGAGTTCACGATCCGCGACTGCACCATCCAGTCGACCAACAGCCCGTCGAAGAAGTAGTCCGCCATCCGCAGGAAATCACCCACGTCGACCTCGAGCCCGGTGCCGTCGACGTCAACGTCCTCGAGCTCGCGCACGAAACGCCGCAGATGGACCTGCGCACGTTCGATGTGTGACTGCGCCCGATCGATGCCGCCGTGCTTCGCCATCGTCACGAACACGCCACCACCGAGCATGTCGAACGTACCCCAGCTGCGCGCCGACCCGAGATCCTCGAGCGCGGCGTCGAGTTCGCCAACGGCCTCCCGCCCGGCGGCTGCGGCCTCCTCCACTTCACGCAGCTCATCGCTGAGCTCCCCGAGCGACTCGGCCGACTGGACGAGCTGATCCGCGGACCTGCCGCCACGCGTGCGCAACAGCGCTTCCTTGGCCGTGAGGAGCTCGGCATAGACGTCGTCGACCTCGGCCAGCGCTTCGAGTTCGGCACGCAATCGATCACGCTCGACCTCGATCGACTCGATCGCAGCGCGCGCCTCGTCACGCTGCAGTTTGTGCCGCACGAGCTCGGCACGCTCGGCCGCGAGCTTCTCGTCACGATCACCGACCAACCGCGCCAGCAGACCGGTGATCCCGAGGCCTTCGAGCGCGCGCAGGTCTTCGTGACTGGCTTCGACCTGTTCGTCCCAGCGCCGCACGGCCTGCCGCGCGTCGCCGAGTTGCTTCGTCGCGGCGTCCGCTTCGGCGCGCAGACGATCACGCCGACGGCGATCGGCGGCGACCTGCTGCAGAGCCGTGTCCAATTCGGTGAGTTCCACCATTCCATGTTGCCCGAACCCCACCCGAACTGCCGGCAGAATCGCGTCGAGCAATCGATCACCCCGAACGGTCGGGCCTTCCCCTGCCATCGCGAGCCATTAGAACGTCGCCATGGTGAATCAACAGGAGCCGAAGCGCGGCGCGATGGCGCGATTCCTCGGCTTGATCGAACGCGTCGGCAACCTGCTGCCCCACCCGGCGACCTTGTTCCTGATCCTGGCGGTGCTCGTGCTGCTGATGAGCGAGGTCGCGACTTGGTTCGACCTGTCGGCCATCCACCCGGGCGAGAAGAACGAGGACGGCTCGCCGGTGATCATCACGCCGTTCAGCCTCGTTTCCATCGACGGGCTGCACATGATCCTGACCAACCCCGTGAAGTTCTTCACGGGGTTCGCGCCACTCGGTACGGTGCTCGTCGCGCTGCTCGGCATCGGCATCGCCGAATCGAGCGGCCTGATCGGCACCGCGCTGCGCCTGCTCGTTCTCAAGGCGCCGGCGCCACTGCTCACCGCGGTCGTCGTCTTCGCAGGTGTCTTGTCCAACACCGCGAGCGAAGTCGGCTACGTGCTGCTCGTGCCGATGGCCGCGCTGATCTTTCAGGCGGCCGGTCGCCATCCGCTCGCGGGACTCGCGGCGGGTTTCGCCGGCGTGTCCGGCGGCTACAGCGCCAACCTGCTGCTCGGCACGATCGATCCGCTGTTGTCCGGCCTGACGCAGGAGGCCGCGCGCCTGATCGACCCCGAGGCGACGGTCAACCCGGCGTGCAACTACATCTTCATGTTCGTGTCGACGTTCTTCGTGACGATCGTCGTCACGCTGGTCACGGAGCTGATCGTCGAACCGCGACTGCCCGCCTACCAGCCAACGGACCCGAACGACCAAAGCCACGCCGATTCACTCGCGCCACTGACCTCGAAGGAGCGGAACGGTCTGCTCGCCGCCACGCTCGTCGCCGCACTGTTCGTCGGCTGGCTGCTCTGGGGCACCCTGCCGGCCGACGGCTTCCTACGTGACCCGAACACCGGCGCCCTGCTGAAGTCCCCGCTCATGAAGGGCATCGTGGCGCTGATCTTCGGCATCAGCGCGCTCATGGGACTGGCCTACGGGATCGTGGCCGGCACGATTCGCAGCGATGGCGCCGCGATGAAGGGCATGGCCAAGTCGATGGAGACACTCGGTGGCTACCTCGTGCTCGTGTTCTTCGCGGCCCAGTTCGTGAAGTTCTTCGAGTGGACCAACCTCGGCCTGATCTTCGCGGTCAAGGGGGCCGAGGCGCTGAAGGCCACCGGACTCGGCGGCATCCCGCTGCTGATCCTGTTCACGATCGTCGCCGCGATCGTCAACCTCGTCATGGGTAGCGCCTCGGCCAAGTGGGCCCTGATGGCACCGATCTTCGTGCCGATGATGATGCTGCTCGGCTACCCGCCAGAGCTCACGCAGGCCGCCTACCGCGTCGGCGACTCGGTGACGAACGTGATCTCCCCGATGATGAGCTACTTCGCGCTGATCATCGCGTTCGTGCAGCGCTACGACAAACAGGCCGGCATCGGCACGCTCGTTGCGCTCATGCTGCCGTACTCCGTCGCGCTATGGCTGGTCTGGGCGGTCGTGCTCGTGGTCTGGATGTGGCTCGACCTGCCGCTCGGACTCGGCTGATGGCCCGACTGCGCGGGGCCCTGCTCGGGTGCGCGCTCGCCCTCACGGCGGCGGCGCAAGAGTCACGTGCACTGCCGTCGAACGGTCCCGAGCTGGCCGCGATCCGGCGGTGCGAGCTGCCGCAGATCCTTCAGCGACTCCGCGCTGCGGTCGACCTGCCGCCCCTCGTCGCGAACGCCGCATGGGTCCGACGTTCGCTCGACGAGCTGCTCGTGGCCATCGGCAACTCGTACTGAAACCCGAATCGCGGACGCAGGGTCAGCCGAGCGGCAGCGACGTCGCCGCCTCTGCGACCGCCTCGACCGCATCGCGAGCGCCAAAGCGCACGGCCGCCAGGCCGATCCGATCGATCCGGAAACCCACCCCGGCGGCGTCGAACGCCGGCAGCACGAAGACCTCGCGCCCCGCGAGCTCCACCCTGGCATGACGATGGATGTGGCCGAAGATCAGCCGCCGGACGCCGGTCGACAACGCCGCGTCGACCGCGGCACGCGTCGGCAGGAATCGACTCTGGTCACCCGAGGCGATCACGGTGGCGCTCTTCTTCCGCGCCCGCTCGGCAGCCCGCAGCGCGGCACCGAGCGGCAGGTTGCGCGCGAGCAGCCGAACGGCGCTGCTGCGCAGCCAGCGCTTGGCCTTCTGGTAGGGCACGTCGTTCTGGCAGAGCTCGTCGCCGTGCAGCAGCAGCGTGTTGACGCCGCCGAGGCGCAGGCGCATGCCGCCAGGGTGCAGCCGCACGCCGCTCGCGCGTTCGAACTCGGCTCCGAGCAGGAAGTCGCGATTGCCCGGCAGAACGTCGATCCGCACGCCGGCATCGACCGCTCGCCGCAAGCTCGCAGCGACGTCGCGCCAGACCCCCACCTCGATCTGACGCGCGGTGACGTAGCTGTCGAACAGGTCACCGAGCACGAACAGCCGGGCGCGCGCAGCCGCCGCGGCGCCGAGCGCAGACTCGAGCAGTTCGAACGCCCGCCCGCGATCCGCCGGCACATGGAGATCCGAGATCAGGAACGCCGGCCCGTCGCCCGGTGCGAGGTGCGAAATCGCGGTCCCGAGAACGTGCTGCATCGTGCCGTTCGATCTCAGCGGGTCACGAGTTCGAGGAAGATCGCGGAGAACGGGTCGAGCCGGAGCTCGAACTCACTGCCCGTCCCGAGATCGCGCCCCCCCAGCTCCCGTACCGTGCGCGGCTTGGCAAACACGACGCGGACGGGCCGCGGACCATCCTTGGCCATCGCCTGCAACAGCTGCGGATCCGCGAGCGCCGCGAGCCGGATCGCGATCACCTGGCGGCCGTCGCGGAGACGCAGCGGCACGCGCTCGATCAGGGTCGGCAGCCCCTCACCGCGAACCTCGCAGATCGGGCGACAACGCGCGCGCTGCAGCACGTTGCGAACCCGTCGCCGCAGCTCGCGCGCGAACCCGACGCGACCGGGCACGAGACGCGTCTGTGAGTACTCGCATACCGGTGCGTTGAGCAACACGGCGTGGCCACGGCCCGGCCGGTGCTCTGCGAACGCGTCGCCGTCGCGGTGGCGTTCGCCGAGTCGGGCGCGCAGTTCGTGCTCGGCCCGCGGCAGCCCGTCGCGCGCTGGCGCGCCGAGCAGGCGGCCTTCGCGAACGCGCAGGTCCTCCCAGCGCACGCTGCGCTGCGTCACACCGAACAGCTCGTCGAGCGCGGCGCGATCGCGGCGCAGGAGCCGTTCGTCGTAGAGCGCCGGCGAGTGATCGGCGAGCACGGTGCCGCCGATGCGCGCGTAGCTCACGATCGCCTGCACGGACCGATCCGACAACGCGATCGTCGCGGGCAGCACGACGCAGCGCGGTCGCTCGGCCGGCAACCGGCGCGCGAGATCCTGCGCAGCCACGAACCGCGGCTGGAAGCCAAGATCCCGGAGCAGCGCCAACCAGCTCGTGCGCGCCGCCTGGCTGGTGCTGTGCGTGCGCTCGTAGGAGCCGAGCCGCCGCGGCCAGGTCATGCCGTCCTTGGCCGAGTCCAGCATCCACCAGGCCCGCACGGACGCCTGAGACTCGACGAGCCACACCGGACCGTGCTCGATCCTGGCGCCAGCGCAGGCATCGAGCACGGGCCCCAGCACTCCAGTTCCGCGCCGGACCGCGCGGCCGAACGCGGTCGGCTCTGCGGCCGCCAGCGGTTCTTTGATCACCGTGCGGTCGTTCCAGACGACCATTCCGGCCACGCCGTGCGCGGCCATATCCGCGAGCTGAGCGCGCACGAGCCGCCGCAGTGGCACGCTCGCCGCGGGCGTCTCGGGCTTGGGCGCGAACAGGGTGGTGTAACGGTGCGCTCCGGCCGGCAGCAGGCTCTGCGCGAGTTCGACGGCCCCGCCGATCGCGTATGGCTCCGCGAGCGTCAGGCCGGGCAGCATCCGCGCCGGATCACTGGCACCGAACGCGGCGGGCGCCGAGATCCCCGTGAGGCCGACCGGCACTCCGGGCACCGCGGCCTGGACCGCACGCTGTAACTCGTGAACGGCTCCGGCGAACTGCGCGTCGACGAAGTCCAGACGGGCCGCGAAGGGTCGCAGATCGGCCGGTAACGAGGTATCGCCGAGTTCGCGCCGGCGCACCTGGTCCGTGGACAGCGGCACCGCGTCCGCAAACGTTCCGAACGTGGTGCCGAACGCCTCGTTGAGCCGATCGACCGTGCGATAGCGCCGCTGCACGAACTTGCGGAAATCAGCGAGGCAATGCTCGCACCAGCAGGTGTCGAGCGGCGCATCGTGACGCGTCGCCGACGCCTCGTCCGCGAGCGCTACGAAGCGCAGCCCCGGACCTGCGACGCGCTTCGCCTCCGCAGCCGCCTGCTCGGCCAATCGCGCGATCAATCCGGGCGTCGCGACGCAGCCGGGTCGAATCAGCGCCCGCGGATCACGGTCCTTCTCGTAAGCCTGTCGGAGCGGCACGAACTGGGCATCGCGCAGTTCGAGCACCCCCTTACCGATGGGCTGGTCGAGGTAGTAGCCGAGTCCCGCCGCGACGGCCGGGGCCGGGTCGACCCCGCGCCCGACCTGCACGGCCGTGAACCCGAGCTTCGCCGCCGGTGCGGCGACCTCCGCAAGCGCACCGGTCCAGAGAATCCGCTCGAACCGCTGCGGCGGCTGGGGCTGCGGCGATGCCCCTCGGGGCGTCGCCTGGGCTGACCCTACTCCGACCAGGAGAACGGCCAGGAACGCAGCAGCGAAGGGGCGGCGGTTCATGGCGGGATTGCAGTGCATCGACGCGACGCTTGCAACCGCCCCCCGGAAGCAACGGCCGGCACCACGGCCGAAACGGGCTCGATGCCCTCTCGTTCAATGCCGTTCTTAGTCGACGCCGTTCTTATTCGATACCGTAGTCGCGGAGCTTCTCCCACAGCACCTTGCGGGAGATGCCGAGCACGGAGGCCGCCTTGGTGCGGTGCCCGCCGACGCCGCGGAGCACGACCTCGAGATGCTTGCGCTCGACTTCGACGAGCACTTCGCGCAGCGTCTTGAGCGTCGTCGGCGGCTCGAGCGCCGCCCGGCGCGACTTGTCGACCGGCAGCAGATGCTCCTTCTTGAGCACGGTCGCGCCGCCCGACATCGCGATCGCCTGGGCGACGCGGTTCTCGAGTTCACGCACGTTGCCGGGCCAGCTGTAGCTGCACATCGCCTCGAGCACGTCGGTCTTGACGGTGTAGGACCGACCGCCGCCGAGCTTGTCGACGAGGTGCCGCACGAGCAGCGGCAGGTCGCCGTCGCGCTCGGCGAGCGGCGGCAGAACGACCGGCACGACGTTGAGCCGATAGAACAGGTCCTCACGGAACTTGCCCGCACGCACGTGCTCGAGCAGCGGCACCTTCGTCGCCGCGATCACGCGGATATCGACCTCGATCAGCGCCTCGCCGCCAACGCGCTCGAACTCCCGTTCCTGCAGCACGCGCAGCAGCTTCACCTGCACCGACATCGGCATGTCGTCGATGTCGTCGAGCAGGATGGTGCCACCGTCCGCGATCTCGAACCGCCCGCGCCGCTGGCGCTGCGCATCGGTGAACGCGCCCTTCTCGTGACCGAACAGCTCGGTCTCGAGCAGCGTGTCGGGCAGTGCGCCGCACGACAGCGCGACGAACGGCTTGTCGGCCCGCGGACTGAGCTGATGCAGAGCGCGCGCGATCCGCTCCTTGCCCGTGCCGCTCTGGCCCTCGATGAGCACCGACGCATCAGTCGGCGCCACCGTGCGCACGGTCTTGACGACCTGCTGCATCGCCGGGCTCTGACCGACCACGCCGGGCAGCCCCTGACCGTGCTTGCTGTCGAGCTGGTCGCGCAGCTGCTGGTTCTCGCTGAGCAGCGCGCGGAAGCGCTGGATGCGCTGCAGCCGCTCGATCACCTGCTCGTTGAGGAACGGTTTCTGGATGTAGTCGTCGGCGCCGTTCTGCATCGCTTCGACCGCGTGATCGATCGTCGCGTAGGCGGTCATCATCACGACCTCGGTGTCGGGCCGCGCCCGCTTGGCGGCGAGGAGCACGTCCATGCCGCCAGCACCGGGCAACCGCACATCCGTGATCACGACGTCGAAGCTCTGCTTCTCGAGCCGCGCGATCGCGCCGTCCCCCGTTGCAATGTGCTCGACGTCGAAACCCTCGGCCTCGAGCGCATCCTTCAGCGTAATCGCGATCGTCTCCTCGTCCTCGACGAGCAGGATCCGCATCGGGCCAGCAGGCGCCGTCACCGCTCGTCCTCGGGCCGGTCCGACGCGCGCCGCGCGGGCGGCTCCGGGCCCTCGCCGGCCTCGCCGGTCTCGCCGGTCTCGCCGGCGTCACCAGGCGCGGCCCCGGCCTCGCCGAGGTCACGCCGGGCACTGCGGTCCCCGGCCAGCTCTTCGCGCAGCTGCGTCTCGCCGAACGACACGACCTGGTCGCCACCCCGCCGACCGGCGTAGTCCACCGCGGCCTCGGCCTGCGAAACGAGGGTGTCGAAGAACAGCGTCTCGCCAGCCACGCTCGCGGCGACCCCGATGCTGATCGTCAACGCGAGTTCGCGGCCGTCGACTGCGATCTCGAGCTCCGTGAAGCGCTGCCGCAGCCGTTCGGCAACGATGCGGGTCTGGCTGACGTCCGTGTGCGGCAGCACGAGCAGGTAGCGCTCGTCGCTCGTCGCCCCGAGCAGGTCGGGGCCGCGGGTGCGGTCCCGCACCATCTCGGCGATCGCGCCGCGGACGGCCTGGCGCAGGCCAGCGCCGTAGAGATCGACGAGTTGGGCCAGGCGATCGACCTGGAGCAGCAGGCAGCCGAGCGGGATGCTGTGCCGGCGCGAACGAGCAAACTCGTTCTTCATGAGCTGCATGATCTGCGCCTGCGAGAACAGCGCGCCGCTCACGAAAGCGTCGGCGCCGGTCGCGCCGCCGCCAGCCCCACCACGCGTCCCTCCAGGACGGCCCTTGCGAAAACCGGGTTGCGTCATTCTGCCTTGGGTTGCGGGCCCGCCAAACCGAGACCCCGCTTGCTGTTGCCTCTATCCCGGGTGCCCTCGCAGGATGCAATGGGCCGGGAAGCAACGGCGAAAAAAAAGCGGGCCTCAGCCGGTCAGAACTGAGGCCCGCGAATGCGGATCAGGCTACGCAATGGAGAGGGCGGTTAGGGAGGGGGGATACTGGTCTCCACCACACAGCCACGACCCGACTGGTGTCTGCTAGATCAAGGATGGCGAACCATCCTCGACGCCGGCCCAATGGTCAGTCGAGCCAGCTGGTCTTTCAGAGAGCGTTTCGCTGCCAGTGGAAGAAGACTTCCACTGCCGGTCCGATCCGTCCTCGGCTAGGCGTTCCGAGGTCCTTCACGAGCCAGGAACTCCATGATGCCATCACTCCACCGGATTTCAACACGCACCTCCCGGGTTTTCGCCGGTAATCCACCGAACAATCCACAGGCATAACACGATGTGACACCATCTCTTGACAGCATTCCACATTCGCTAGCGCCCATGGCATCGACGGGTCACAGCAGTTGTGCCCAACCGTCACGAGGGTGTGTGGAGGAACCGACCCGGGGCAACCGAAAAAGAATCTCGAGACCCGCGTCGGGCGTCAGCGCTTGAGGCTGGGAACGACCGAGTAGAGCCAGTCGAGCGCGCCGTAGACGTCGAACCCGGCCGTGTGCTTGAGCGCCAGCAGCGCCAGAACGACCACGAGCGCCCAGATGGTCAGGAAGATCGTCTGCGCGCAGATCTTGGCCACGAAGCCCTTCGTACGATGGCCGATCGGTGGCCGCGGCGTCTCACGGCCCCCGCGCCAGACCCAGTCGCGCTGGGCGCTGAGCCCTTGCTGAACCAGACGCTGCGATTCGACCTCCTCGGCCAGGATCCGCTTCGTCACCTCCTGCCAGGGGTAGTCGCCGACGTTCTCACGCAGCAGCTTCTGCAGCTGCGACATCGTCGGGCGCGGGACCGCGCCGGCCATGAGCCGCAGCGAGACCTCCTTGACGGCCTCGACCAGCTGGTCCGGATCGTCGAGGTTCGGGGCACCCGCGGCACCCGTCGCGGCCGGATCAGAGCCGGCCCCACCCTTGGTCGAATCGCCCATGAATCGCGCTCAACGGCGCATACTGCGCCTTATTCCCGGGGCGAGGCAATCCTGCGCGGACCGCCGATCCCCATCTGGCCAAAACCGGCAAGAACCGGCCCGGACACTACTGCGCCCGAACCCGATGGGTCGGACCCTACTGCTTCTGGGCCTTCGTGAAAGCGCGGTTGCGCCCCCGAACGGCCTTCACGAGCGGGAAAGTGACGGTCTTGTCGCCGACCTTCAGCGTGATGATGCCGCGCTTGATGACCTTGGTGGACACCTTGAGGCGCAGGACCTTGCCCTCGGGCGTCAGGACGCGGATCGGCTGAATGTTCGGCTTGAACGTCCGCTTGGAGCGACCGGTGACGCGGCGACCGACGCCGCCGTCCTTCTTGGCCAGACCGCGGCGCTTGACCTGGTTTCCAACACGCGTGCGGCGACCGGTGACGGCACAGACTCTGGACATGATTTCGGCGGGTTCGGGGTGCGGTAAGGGGGCGAAGAAGATAGCAAGCGGCCAGGACCGGGCAAGCGCCGAACCGGCTTTTTGCGCCCCGGCCCCCCGCCCCGGCCCCGGCGGCCATTCTCGGGGGCGGCAACGGGGCTTCAGCGCCCCTTGCCACCCTCCCGCTTGCCGCCGCGTTGCCCGGCTCCGCCGGACGAACCGTTGCCCTGGCTGTTGCCCTGGCCATCAGCGAGCACGGCCTGGTAGCGCTTGAGCCGCTCCACGTATTCCGCGTTGCCCGCGGCTCCCTTGTCGAGTGCGGTCTGCTGCAGCTTGACGGCGTCCGCAACCCGCCCACCGAGGAACATCGCCAGCGCCGCGGTGTCGAATTCGAAGCTGTCGAGCTGATCGCGGCGCTCCAGCATTTTCTCTGCCAGCGCGAGCGCGAAGCGGTCGTGGCGCCCCATCGTCGGCAGCTCGGTCATCAGGTACCAGCACGCGTTGTTGAGCGACATGCCGGCGCCGACCTTGCGGCAGTAGGCCGCCAGCACCTCGGCCGCAGCGGCGTGGTCCTCGGCGCAGTACTTCGCAACCGTGTACTTGAGTGCCGCCATCTGGTTGTCGCGCACGACGTAGCGCCGCATCTTCTCGAGTGCCTGCTCGCAGAGATCGCGGTGCACCTGCGGCGTCTCGGCCTGCGTCAGGATCTCGCAGAACGTCACGATGTGATCCGGATCGTCCATGACGAGCTTGCGCACCTGCATCGCCTGGCGCCCGACCTGCCGGTCCATGCCGGCAAGCACCAGCGCGCGCAGGTAGGCCAGCTGCACGACCGGATCGTTCGACGCGACGGCGGTCGACGGCACGAGCGCCGCCGCGAGCTGCGTCGCGAGCTTGCGATTGCGCGGCTCCCCGCGCAGCGCCAGATCGGCGAACAGCGCGAGCGGCCGCGGCGCGTTGCCGAGCCGATCGACGGCCGACAGCCGCCACGCCGCCGCGGCCTCCTTGTCGTGCAGCTTGATCGAGGTCGCGAGGTAGGCCAGCCCCAGGACGAAGCCGTCGCGCGGCGAATGCTTGAGGATCGGGTCGAGTTGCCGCCGCGCGTTGGCGCCGACGATGCTGTCGAAATCGCTGGCGACGCTCTGCAGCTGGCTGCGGAACCGGACTTCGCTCGCGATCGCCGGATCGCCTGTGAGCGCGCGCTCGATGGCGTCCCAGACGCCGCGGCCGAACTGGCCACGGAACGTCAGCCGACCGCTGCCGTCGTGAACGAGCACGTTCTGGCTCCCGGGATCGCCAGCGGTCCAGCCCCGCGTCGTCCTCGCATCGGGATCCTCGACGACCCGCAGCGGGCCGCGGAACTTCGGCAGTTCGGCATCCGGCTCGACGACCGCGACGAAGTCGACGTCGCGATCGGCAAACACGGTCGCCAACTCCGCCAGGTACTCGATGTCGCCCGCGAGGCGCGGGGTGCGCTTGGACGCGTAACACGCGTAGACCTTGATCCGCCCGCCCTTGTGCGCCACCGGGTCACCGACCCGCCACTTACCGAACCTCGGCGCCGCCATTTCGGCCCCGAGATCGGCGATCCCCTTGCCCTGGATCGCGACTCCGATCTCGACCACCTCGGGCTCCTCGACGAGTTCGACCTCGACCTGGGCCGGCAGCAGGGCGGCACCGCTGGCAGCGAGAACGAGCGCGCCGAAGCGCCGGAACGAGATCAGCGGGGCTGTGGGGTCGACCATGGCAACGGCCCGATCCTACCGGAAGCGTGGCTACCGCACAGGGCGCCGTTCAGCGCCCGGGCGAAGTGCCGGGGCCAGCGTTCGCGGGCGGCAGGGCCCGCAGCCGCCAGGCGACCTGCTCGATCAGACGATCGAACGCGCGCCCGAACGCCGTGACGGCCGCCGCCACGGGATCGTCCGCCGCGGCATCGAGTGGCTCGGTCTCGCCGAACTCGTGCCGGAATCGCCGTTCCCCGCCAGCAGTCAGCCAGAGTTCCATCCGGATCGTGGCGACCGGGCCGGTGGCGACCACGCCACTCCCGCGCCCGCTACCGGGGAACGAACCGTTCTCGATCGCCACATCGGCGACCGCGAACTCGAGGATGCGGCCATGGAGCTGCCAGTCGTCGCCGCCCGCGTCGATCGCGCCCTTGACCAGCCCGGCGACGCCGTGGCGCGCGAGCCCCTGGCGCAGGCCATCGGTGACGAGCCGATCCAGCGGCGCCAGCCAGCGATCGTGCACCGGACGCTGGACCTCGTGGCCGCGCCGCCAGACCGGATGATCGCGGTCCACGGTGCTGGCCGGCACCAGGTCGAGCACGCGCAGCGTGTCGACGACCGGCTCGCCCGCGGACGGGTGCGAGTCGGGCGACCCGGCCACCGCCAGGACGAAGAACCGTTCGGCCGGCAGCTCGACGCTGCTGCAACCGCCACCGACGCCCGCGCCTAGCAGCAGAACGCCCGCGATCACGCCCCGACCCAATGGGAATCCCGGCCTCATTCGCGACCTCCGATCGGCGCCGCGCCGCGCTCGACCCCGAACAGCAGACTGTTGGGCGCGAGCTTCAACTGCCGCGCCAGCGCGCGCACGTCCTCGAGCGCCTGCCGGAAACTCGCCAGCGAGGTCTGCGCCGGCGCACGCAGGCCGTTCGTCAGCGCCGTCGCCTCACGCGTCAGCACGCCGGCGTCGGCGACGAGCCCGAGCAACGCTGGCTCCAGCCGCGTCAAGGCGGCGGAGGCCTTCGCGGCCATCGCCCCGCCATCGCCCGCGAGCCGCCGCACGTCCGCGAGCATATCGTCGACGGCCGGCAAGGTGCGCTCGCGCAGGTGCGCGCTCGCCGCGGCAAGGTTCGCACTCGTAGCCGCGAGGTCCGTGCTCGCCGCCGTGAAGTTCTGCAGCGTCAGCGCGAGGTTCTGACGGTTGTCGCGGTCGAGCACGAGCTCGGCGTTTGCGAGCACCCGGTCGAGCCGCGTCAGCGCGCCCGCAGCGCGATCCACGAAGTCGGGGATCGTGCCGCGCAGCGAACTCAGCGGGTCCTTCTTCGGCTCGATCATCGCACCAGGTGGCAGCGCCTGCCCCTGTTCGCCGTAGCCTTCCAGTTCGATCGTGACCTGCCCCGTGACCAGCAATCGGTCCATCCGCGCCCGCGTGATGTCCTGGATACTCGCGCGCGTCGGATCGACGCTCAGCTCGACGAGCGTCTTGCCGTTCTGGAAGCGCATGTCGCAGACGACGCCGACGGGCACACCCTGGAAGTTGACCTTCGAGCCGACGACCATGCCCTTCACGTTCTCCTCGAAGATGATGAAGTAGTGCACGCGCTCGCTGCCGAACGTGCCTTCGAGCACGAATCCGAGCAGCAGGACGAACAGCCCCCCCGCCGCGAGGGCGAGCAGTCCGAGGCGGAAGCGGCGGGCGCGCTGTTCGGGCAGCATCGGTCAGATCTCCAGGAATCGAAGGATGTCCATGCCATCGACTTCTTCGACCGGCAGCCGCCGTTCGATGAAGGCGCGAATGCGGGGATCGGGATCGGCCCAGATCTGGTCGCGCGTGCCGCAGCGCAAGACGCGCCCCTCGTGCAACACCGCGACGCGGTCCGCGATCGCATGGGCCGACTGCAGATCGTGAGTCACGACGACCATCGTGATGCCGAAGACCTGGTTGAGCTTCTGGATCAGGTTGTCGACCTCGGCCGCCGTCACGGGATCCAGCCCGGCCGACGGCTCGTCGAAGTAGACGATCTCGGGATCCAGCGCGATCGCGCGCGCGATCGCGGCGCGCTTCTTCATGCCGCCCGACAGCGAACTAGGCAGCAGATCGGCCGCGTGCAGCAGCCCGACCATGTCGAGCTTCATGCGCGCGGTCTCGCGGATCACGCGCGCGGGCAGCTCCGTGTTTTCCCTCAGCGGCAGCTCGACGTTCTCGAGCACCGTCATGCTGCCGAGCAGCGCGCCGCCTTGGAACGACAGCCCGGTCCGCAGCCGCAGCAGATGCAGCAGCTCGGGAGAAGCGGCGTGGATGTCGTGCCCCTCGACGGTGACCGAACCGAAGGACGGCGCGAGCAGGCCACAGAGATGCCGCAGCAACGTGGTCTTGCCGCAACCCGAGGGCCCCATGATCACGAACACTTCACCGCGCCGGATCGCAAGGTCGACGCCATCCAGGATCGTGCGACCACCGAGGCTCGTCGTGACCGCGAGCACGCGTACGATGTCGTCGGTGCGACGCGGAGTGAAGGTGCTGTCGGGCAGTTCCATTGCGGCTCGGAGATTCAGCCGAGGAGGCGCTGGGCGGTGACGAACACCGCGTCGATGACGATGACCAGGAAAATGCCGACGACGACCGCGCCCGTGGTCGCGCGACCGACGCCTTCGCTGCCGCCGCGCACGCGCAGGCCGAGCGCGCAGCCGATGACTCCGACCGCCAGGCCGAACGTCGCGCTCTTGATCAGCGCGAGGAAGAAGTCGCTCGCGTGCAGTGCGCCGCGCAACTGTTGCGCGAACGCATCGAACTCGATGCCCGCAACGCCCCAGGCGAACAACGCACCGCCCGCCATCGCGATGACGTCGAAGATTACCGACAGCGCGAGGGCGGCGAAGGCACAGGCCACGACCTTCGGCACGACGAGGAAGCGCAACGGCCGCACGCCCATCTGTTCGAGCGCCGCAATCTCTTCGCCGACGACCATCGCGCCGAGCTGCGCGGCGTTGCGCGAGCCGGAGCGCGCGGCGAGCACGATCGCGGTCATCAACGGTCCGATCTCCGCGAGCACCGACACCCCGACCATGTTGGCGATGTAGATCTCCGCGCCGAAGACCCGCAGCTGCACGTAGGCCTGCATCGCGAGGATCAACCCGAGCAGGAACCCGATGAGCGCAATGATCGGCAGCGCGCCGGCCGCGCAGTGATCGACTTCGACCGCCGTGCGATCGAGACGCAGGAACCGCCGCTTGAACGGTCCGACGACGAGTTCGCGCAGCACGTCACCAGCGGTCGCGAGCACCGCCACGGCCCCGTCCATGATCGGCTCGACGAACTCGCCGAGCCGCGTGACCGGTCCGATCTCGGCGCCACGCTCCGCTGACGCGGTCAGGCGCTGCACCGACACCAGGGAGAAGAAGTCGAGCATCGCCTGGCTCAGGCCGCGCAACCGCACCTCGACGCCGCGCGCCTTGGCCGCCTCGAGCCCCGCGACGACCCCGCCGAGCCCTGCCGAATCGAAGGCCTCGACGGCCCCGAGATCGACGATCACCCGCTCAGGACCTTCCCGTAGCGCCCGCTCGAAATCACCGGTCAACGCCGCGACCGACGACCGGTCGAGGTTCGCTGCTGCCATGATCGTCGTCGAGCTCACGGGCGGAAGGGGGGCACGAAGCCGGGAATCCGTCGTTCTATCGGCCATGGCATCGCCGGTTCTTGACCTCCCGGCACCGTCTGGAGCGACCGGAGACTGGTGCCGGAAGGCCGGCCGTGGGACAATCACCCCGGTCGCCAACCCCTCTCTCTCGCGCGTTCCAGCCTGTACCCCACCCGACTTTGGGGGCGCGGTATCGCTGCGCCCCGTGTCTTCATGAAGTCATCGACCATCTTCTGGTGCGCGACCGCCCTGGCGGCCTGTGCCAACGTCTCCACCCCCAGCCAGACCGAGACCGCCCGCCTGTCCGAGGCCCGGCGGCTCATCGCCGAGGACCCCGACGGCGCGCTGCGCATCACCGACGCGCTGCTCAAGACGAACCCGGATCTCGCCGAGGCCCGCGTGCTCGCCGCCCAGGGCTCTCGCATGCTTGCACTGCAGCCCGGCCGCGGCCGCGCCGACCTGTTCCTCCGCGACGCTGTAACGCAGCTCGAGAAGGTCATCCGCGCCGAAGAACCGGCGCCCGAGACCTGGCTGCTGCTCGCCGAGTGCCGCTTCGACCTCGGCGAGTTCGAGCCCGCGCTCGACGCCGCGCTCGCGGCGGCCGAGGGGTTCGCAAACGTCGGCGACTCGGCCACAGCGAAGGTCAAGGAGGCGGTGCGACTCGCGGCCGACGCCGACCTGCGCACGTTCGTGGTCGCGCGCCAGGCCGAGATCGACAACGGCACGCCCAACGAGCGCGGCCTGGTCGAGCCGAGCCGCCCGATCGCGTCGCAGGCGACGCGCATCATCCAGCGCTACGCTGGGGTCCGCGATCAGTACCCGGCCGAGTCGGTGACGCAGACCGCGATCGTGTTCCGCTACCTGCAGGACAACACGGGTGCGATCCAGGAGCTCGAGCGCGGCATCGCCAACCACCCGGAGCAGAACGCGATCCACAACGCCTACATCGACCTGCTCACGCAGATCGATCAGCGCGACGCACTCGCGGGCGCTTATCGCCGCTTCGTCCGTTCGAACCCGGATGCGGTGATCCTCAACTGGCACCACGGTCGCGCGCTGTTCCTGCGCGCCGACGGCCAGCGCCAGCAGGGCAACTACCAGGGCGCGATCGCGACCTACGAGAAGAGCAAAGCCGCGTTCGGTGAATACGGCGCGATGATCCCGCGGCACGCGGGCAGTGCGCAGCAGTGGATCGCGCTCGCGGAGCTGTCGATCGCGCGCTGCGCCGTCGAGCTCGGCGACCTCGGCGGCGCCGAGCAGAAGCTGTTCGCGGCCGCCGACGCCTCGCCACAGGTCCACGCCTACGACGACCTCGGCATGCCGGCGCTGCGCGACAGCTTCGGTGGCCACTACCAGGGCACGATCGGCGCGATCAGCGCAGCACACGCCGAGAGCGGCGAGGGCGCACTCGCCGCGACGCTCGCGTTCAACCAGAAGGTGCTGCAGCGCCATCCCGACCAGTGGGGCTTCGTCTACAACAACGCCGCGCTCGCCGCGCGCGATCTCGGCGTGCAGGTCGAAAACGCCGGTGATTCCGCGCGTGCGAAGGAGCTGTGGCAGACGAGCTACGACTACTACGAGAAGGCCGTCGCGCTGTGGCCCGAGGACGCCCGCACGATCAACGACTGCGGCCTGATGCTGGTCTACCACCTCGGCCGCGATTTCGAGCGCGCGCGCGAGTGCTTCGACAAGGCGATCGAACTCGGCGAGGCGCAGCTCGCCGACATGGACGAGAACACCGACCCCGACGCACGCCAGAACCTCGAGGAGGCCGTCGGCGACGCGTGGCAGAACATCGCCGTGCTGCTCGCCCGACATCAGGGCAAACCGTTCGCGGAGTACCGCTCGTTCCTCGAGAACGCGGTGAAGTACTATCCCTACCAGCGCCGTGAAGCGGCCGCGATCCTGCGCAACGGCGGCATCGCGGACAACGCCGCGGCGGCTGCGAGCAGCGGGCTCAGCGTGGCGGCGGCACCGCAGGGTGGCGGCAAGGAAGCGTTCGACAAGGTCGCGCCCGAGGCCCGCAAGAAGGCCGCGGACGGCGACTACGACGGCGCGCTCGCGCTGCTCGACAAGATCGCCAAGGACTGCAAGGACTACGCGCCGTACCAGGCGATGCGCGGCGAATACAACTTCCGCCTCGCGATCGCCGCCCGCGATGCCGGCCGCAGCGGCATCGAGTTCTTCTTCCAGGACGCGATCGGCGCGCTCACGCGCGCGATCGAACTCGACAGCGATCCGGTCAAGCCGCGGCTCCACCTCGCGCAGGCCCAGTACGAGATGAGCCAGTTCGCGGAAGCGAGCAAGACGGCCTCGTCGTTGCTGCTGCACATGCAGTCGCTCGGTGGCGGCGACGAAGCGGACAGCCTCGCCGCGCACGCCGTGCGGGCGAACTCGGCAGCGCGCGGCTACGCCAAGGGCAAGGCCGACGGCGGCAGCGGTGACGCGGGCGAGCTCGATGCCGCGCGCAAGTCGTTCCGCCGGCTCGAGAAGGCCGGCAAGCTCGAAACGGGCATGGCCGATCTTTGGGCCACGACCGAGCTCTGGGCCGGCGCCCCCGCCGCCGCGGTCAACATCTACAAGCGCGCCGTCGAGCGGGCGCCCGACGACCAGGCGCTGCTCGGCAAGCTCGTCGACACGGCCACGGCGCAACGCCAGCTGCCGCTCGCGTTCGAGGTGCTGAATCGCCGCAAGGATGCGACGGGTCTGTGGTACCTCGGCAAGGCGCACTACATGGAAGCCGCCGGCGAACGCGAGGGCGGCAAGTCCGCCGCCGCACTCACGACGCTCGACAAGGCGATCAAGGCGTTCGACGCGTCGATGCAGAAGAACGCGGCCTACCGCGCGAGCTGTGAGCGCTGGATCGCGATGGCGAGCGGCAAGAAGGGCAACATCGCGTTCTTCGAGAAGAAGTACGACGACGCCCAGAAGTGGCTGATCGCAGCGATTCAGAAGGCGCCCGAGAGCGTCAACGACGACCTCGGCCTCGGCGAGAGCATCAAGCTCGGTATCGCCCGCGTCGCCGACCGGTTCTTCAAGGACGGTCAGCTCGAGAAGACCGAAGCGATCTACCGCGCCGCCGCCGATGCGGCGGACAGCGACCTGTTCATGCTCAACAACGCCGGCCTGTTCGCGCGCGACTGGGGCAACCAGCTCGAGCGCCAGGGCAACATGAAGGCCGCGAACGAGATGTACGAGCAGAGCTACAAGGTCTACCGTCGGGCCCAGCAACTCGACCCGACCAACGTTCGCCTGCGCAACGACTGCGCGCTGATCGCGATCTACCATCTCGAGCGCGACTGGGACGAGATGAAGGAACTGCTCGACGCCGCGATCAAGGACGGCCAGGCGACGTTGCGCGACGATCCGCCCGCGGACCGCACCGAGCGGCAGAACCTCGACGAGGCCGTCGGCGACTGCTACGAGAACCTCGCGCTGTGGCACCTCAAGCACAGCAAGGACGCGCAGGCCGCCAAGGCCGCGGCGCAGGCCAGCCAGAAGCACTACCCGGGCGCCCGACGCCCCGGTGCCCGCCGACATCTCGCCGCTGCGGAACGGTTGTTGCAGAAAGACTGATATGGCAGCCATCCATATCCGCCTCGCCACACTCGGACTTCTGACCCTGCTGGCCGCCTGCGCGGCGCCGTTCGCGGCCGCGCAGGAGCAGAAGCAGCCGCCCAGGACTCAGCAGGAGAAGGGCCAGCCGAGCCTGCGCGAGCAGGCCTACGGCGCCGAGAATCGCGGCGAGTTCAAGGAGGCCGCCAAGGCGTTCCAGCAGCTCGTCGCGCAGCAGCCCTACAACCCCGAGTGGATCGTCAGCGCCGGCCGCTGCCTCGGCATGAGCGGCAGCTACGCCGACGCGATCGACCTGCTCGACAAGGGTGCCGAGAAGTTCCCGGGGGCGCTCGAGATCACGGCGATGATGGCGCGCACGTACCTGCTCAAGGGCGAGCGCGACCGCGGCGCGCTGAACCCACAGAGCGACTACGCCGAAGCCGCACAGTTCGCCGAACGCGTGCTCGCAATCGACCCCAACCACGCCGATAGCCGCCTCGTGCTCGCGCAGGCACGCTACCTCCTCGGCGAGTGGGACGAGGCCTCGCGCCAGGCCGAGGCGGCCGTGAAGCGTCACCCTGGGCGCTCGGGCGCGCACATCCTGCTCGGTCGCATCGCCATGGATCGGCTGCGCCGCCTGCTCGACGTGCACGGCACCGGCACGCTCAAGGGCCAGGCGCTCGCCGACCTCGTGGCCGAGATCTCGGCCGAGCGGCGCACCGCGCAAGCTGCGTTCACCCAGGCCGGCAAGCTCGACGACCGCCGGGCCCACCCGCACGTAATGCTGGCCCGTCTCGCACTGCTCGAGAAGCGCAAGCAGCAGGCGCGCACGCACCTGCTCGATGCGCTCGCGATCGACCCGGACGATCCGTTCGTCGATCACGCGATGCTGCAGCGCGGCAACGACTGGCAGGCGACGCAGGCGATGTACAGCGGCGTGCGGCAGCGCTACACCGCGCGGGCGAAGTACTCGCCCGAGAAGGCCGCGACGCTGCGCTGGTACGAGGGCGCCGCGCTGTTCGCCGGCCGCCAGTGGCAGGGTGCGCGGGAAGCGTTCGAAGCCGTTCTGAAGGCGGATCCGACGGCCACCAACTCCTACTACTACGCTGCGCTCGCGGCCTACGAACTCGGCGATCACGACGGCGCCGAGCGCCACGCCGGCGACTACGCCGCAACGTCCGCGGTCGGCTTTGCCGACGTCGTTCGCAGCCTCGGCGCCGAGATGCGTGGCCAGGTCGCGGCGATCGTGAAGTATCTCGCCGACCGCGCCTACCAGCGCGGCGACATCCCGCGCAGCCGCGACCTCAACCACGTCATCGCGCTGCTCTACGACACGGCGGATGCGTGGAACAACCGCGCGTTCCTCTGCCGCGAAACCAAGAAGTTCCCGGAAGCGCTCGCCGCCTACCGCCGCGCGCTCGAGAAGGAACCGACCTCGCCGCAGCTGACCAACGACACGGCCGTGGTGCTGCACTACCACCTGCCGAACCCACGCAATCTCGCGGAGGCCAAGGAGCTCTACCAGCGCGCGATCACCCTCGCCGAGAAGGTGCTCGCGGACGCCGCCGCGACGCCGGCCGCGAAGGCCGCGGCGAAGCAGGCGAAGTCCGACGCCGAGGCCAACCTGCAGGCGATGAAGTAGCGTCCGGCCGCTGCGGCGGCGACGTGAGCGCCCCTACTCCGGCTCGGGCGCGAGCCGCCGCGCCAGATTGCCGTAATTGCGGTAGCGCGTGACATCCGGCGGCCCCGGCGCATAGCGCCAGAGCAGTTCGGCCCCGGGCGCGGCTCCCCCGCCCGCCGGCACCGCGATCAGCGAACTCGATACGGTGGCGTAACGTTCCCCGTGCTTGCAGATCACGTGCTCACCGTCGCCCCCGCGATCGCTGAGGAGCGGCACGAGCCCCGACAGCTGCTGATCTGCCGTGGCCCGCGACGCAACGGCAGCAGCCATCGCCCGCGGCGTGAGTTCGCCAGGGCCGTGTTCGTTGGTGATCAGCAGCACGGGATCGGCCCACTCGACCGTCTCCAGCCCATCCCCCGCGTTGCGCAGCACGACGATGCGTTCCGCATCCGCGACGACGAGCTGGAAGCCCGAA
Source organism: bacterium (assembly GCA_024743115.1). GTDB lineage: Bacteria > Planctomycetota > UBA1135 > UBA1135 > UBA2386 > JAGQRA01. The sequence goes on from JANSXC010000017.1 coordinate 38,284, forward strand.
TGGGGCGCCCGTGCCACGGCCCGCTGCACTGCGACGATCCCGGCATCGAGCGAGTCCTGATCGAGCGCGAGATGCGGCAGCAGGCCACGCGACGGCGCCGCGGGCAGGACCGGCGCGCTGGCGAAGTTGGTGATGCCGGCGAACGCACCGCGATCGTTGACCGCGAGCCACGTGCCCCCCGCCACGCGATCGCGCGGGGACAGGATGCGGCGACGGTCGCCGACGAACAGCCCGGGCGGCGCCGCCTTGCGGTCCGTGCGCTCGTCGCGGTTGCCGCCGACCACCAGCGGATGGCCGTCGAACCGGCCGCGCAACACGAGCAGCAGACACATCCTGCCGGAACGTTAATCTGCCGCTCGCGATTCGTCGACCGCACGCACCCGCACCCGGCGCAGCACGAACATCCCGACCGCCGCGAGCAGGCAGAGCCCGCCCGCTGCGAGAAAGGGACGGCGATAGTCCGCGCTCGCGGACCCCGCCGTAGCTACGAGCGCGCCAACCTGCGGACCGAGCGCGAACCCGAGCTGCATGCAGCTCTGCACGAGCGAGAACGCCAACGCCCGCCGCGAGTCCGCGACGCGCTTACTCACGGCCGCGTAGGCCAGCGTCATCGAGCCAGCCATCGTCGCGGCGGCGAGTCCGCGCAACACCAGGAACTCGTTCGTCGACGTCACGAACGACGTGACGGCGAACACGCCGCTGAGGATTACCGCCAGCGCATACAGGCAACGCAGCGGACCGTAGCGATCGGCGAGCCGCCCCCAGAACGGCGTGAACACGACCTGTGAGATCGCCAGCACGCCGAACGCGATCCCGACCGTGCGGTCGACGGCGTGTGCCGGCGACGAACTCAGCGGCAGCACCCAGGCCGGCGCGCCGAGCTCGCGGACCAGCAGCGCCACGAACGGCTCGAGCATGTTCTGCCCGAGCCGCAGCACCACGACGAGCACCAGCAGCCAGGCAAAGACGCGGTTGCCGAGCAGGCCACCCACTCCGTCGAAGAAGCCGCGAAGGAACGAATGCTCGGGCGGAGCGACCCGGGGCGTGTCGCGCACGCGCAGCGCGAGCTGCAGCGCCGCCAGCGCGGTGAAGATACTCGTGAGCCAGAAGATCGAGGCCCGCCCGAAGTAGTGCGCGAGTTCGGCGCCTAGGAACGGCCCGGCGAACGTGCCCGCCGCCATCGCGACCTGCAGCCGCGCGATCACGATGCCGTGCAGCTGCCGTGGCGCACCCTGTGAGACGAGCGCCATGGAGGGCGCGACGTAGCCCGCGAACGCACCCTGCACGACGCGCATGAGCAACAGCCACACCGGCGCATCGGCAAACGGCATTCCGGCGGTCGTGATCGCGATCGCGACGTTGGCGCGGATCGCCATCGGCTTCTTGCCGACCCGATCCCCGAGCGCCCCCCAGATCGGACCGACGAGCGCCGCCGTGAGCGGCGCGACGCCGTAGATCAACGCCGCCCAGAACGTCAGCTCGGCGGCGTCCGTGATGCCGAAGCGTTCCTCGATATAGAGCGGCAGCATCGGCAGCACCGCCATGAGCCCCATCGAGGTCGCAAACAGGCTCGGCCAGACCGCGTGGAAGTTCCGCCGCCAATCGGGTGCGGGCAAACCCGCGCCCGCGGAGTCCCCGTCGTCGGCGGGGAGCGGAGGATCGTCGCGGTGGCTCAAGAACGACTTCTAACCGATGCCGCTGGTCGGCACGAACGCGACGGGCGAGATCTCGCGGCGCAGACCCTGGACCGGGCTCGGGCGCCGGACCGGTGCGCGGCTTTCGTGACGTCGCGCAGACTACTTCGCGGTCACGGTGCGGAACCGCAGCAACAGAGTCGTGCGATCCTGGGCCGCGCTCGACGGCTTGGTGCCCGCTGCGGTCGTCGACCGGGGAGCCGGCCGAGGCGTCGCCTTCTCGGCGCCGCCACCACCCCGGGCCTGCCCCAGCCCGCGCGATCCATCGCCGCGGGTTCCGCTGCCCAGCTCCGGATCCGGCTCGGCCCCGGCCATCGGTAGACCGAGGCGCACGGCGACCGCGCGGTTCGTAACCGGCACGCGCACCTCACCGTTCTTGAGCCGATAGCTCGCCGACCGCGCGATCGTGGACAGCTCGCGCATCAGCCGCCCCACCGTCGCGCGGTCGCCGCTGACGAGCCACACACGTTCTCCCGGCGCGAGCGCCTCGGCGGCAGCCTCTGCCGGTGCAGCCTTCCCACGCTTGCCCGTCGCCGAGCCGCGGTCTCGCGACGGTGCGACGAACCAGTGCGTCACATCGGCGAGCTCGAGGCCCGCGAACCGGCGCTCGCCGAGCTGCGCCAACCCGCCGCGAATCGAGGTCGACGACCGACCCCGCCCCTTGGCCGGCTGCTCCGCGATCCGATCCAGCGCCGCCGCCGAACTGCCCGCAATCTGTTCTGCCACGAACCCACGCGTCGAAACGGTTCGGACCGAGCTGGAGCGCGCGGCGCCCGACCCGGTATCAGATTCGGGAGCGGCATACCGGACCAACGGCGCGGCCGGCCCCGGAGTGCTGGGACCCGGAGTGCTGGGACCCGGAGTGCTGGGCCCGCCGGTCACCGGCCCTGCCGGCCCGCCGGCCTTCGGCCCAGCCGGCGCGGCCGGCTTCGGGTTCGACTTCGCCCCGCGCGCAACGCGCTCAGGCGCTCGAACGCCACCGACACCGCCACCAACGCCCAAAGGCGCAACCACTCGGGTGAGCTGCAGGTACGGCAAGGTCGCCTGGGTCAGCGGGACACGGAACGCTCGCCGCCGCTCCCGGGCTGCCCCGAGGAAGAAATCGTCCGAGCCCGTCCGCGTCGATTCCGCCCGACCCTCGTCGGCCTTCGGCACCACGGACTTGGCCGTTTCGGACCCCGGCTTCGCCTTCTTGGCCGGCGCAGTGCTGCCGCCCTTCCCCGCGACCTCGGGCTTCGCACTGCCCGCTGTCGCACCGCCCTCGAAAGCCTCCGGCGCCACGGCGCCCCGACGTGCCCGTCGGGACTCGCTGAACTCACGCGTGACGGGCACCCCCTTGTTGGCGTCCCTAGTGGAACCGCCCCTATTGGAACCGTCCCTGTTGGAACCGTCCCTGTTGGAAGCGTCAGCCTTGCGCTCTTCGCGCTCTTCCTGTTGACGCTCGTTCGCTTTCAGGCCGGTCGGCTGCTCGGTGTCGTGCAGTACCTCCGCCTCGGTCGGGGCCGGGTCCGCGAGCGCAGTCCGCTCGTTGGCCGACGACAACTTCGACTTGGCGGCCTTCGGCGGCGGCGGCGCCTGCTGCAGTCGCGCCGCCGTCGGCAGCTCGTCGACGCTCTTGCGCGCCAACCGCACGTCACCCTGGCTACGTTCTTCGTCCTTGCTCGCGGGCCGTTCGCCATCCCGCACAGCCCCGCGCCGACCGGGAACCTTGTCCGCCGGCCCGCGCTCGGGGAGCACGCGATCACCCGCGGTGACTCCGCCCCCAGCCGTGCTCTTGGCGCGCGCCGAATCCCCGCTGTTCCCCCGTGGCCCAGCTATGTGGGGCTCGGCTATGTGGGGCTCGGCTATGTGGGGCTCGGCTACCTGCGGCTCTACGGCTCCGGCGCCCGGCTCCTTCGACCAGCTGCCGCGCTCGAGACGCAGGACCGCGGCGTTGCCGTCCGCGGAGCCCGTCTTCTCGGCGTCCGCCTTCTTGGCGTCCGGATCCTTCGAACCAGCCGCCTGCGCGTCGATCTCCTGCAGGCGCGGAGTCGCGCTCGGCGCCAACTCGCCGGTCTCGAAACGATGCCGCTCGACGAAATCCACCGGCGCCTGGTCCTCCGCCGGCGCCTGGTCTTGCGCCACACTCGCGGATTCGGGCGCCAGCGGCAACTCGTTCGCGAGCGAATGAATCAGGATCGCGACGACGAGCAACGCCGCCGCGGCCGCGATGCTCGTAAACCAACGGTAGCCAGAACCACCGACGCCGCTCCCGCCAGCGCCACTGCCCGCGGCCGGTCGCTGCGGCCCGGCCGTCACCGCCCCCATGACGCGGTCGGCCAGATCGACCGGGCGCGTCGGCGCCTGCAGCGCGCTGCGCACGCTGAGCACCGTCCGTTCGTAGGCGGCGAGCTCGGCCGCGAGCTGCTGGTTGACGCGCAGCTCACCCTCGAACCGTGCCCGCTCGCGTTCGGTCATCTCGCCGTCGAGATACGCCGCCAACCGCTCGTCCGGCTCGCGGTCGCCGCCCCCGCCGTTGCCAGAGTGCGCGCCGCCAGAACCCGCGCCGCCGAAATCCGTGCGATCCCGATCGTGAGCGGTCATTGCACGAACTCCGCGAGCATCTGCTGCAACAGGACGCGACCCCGGTGAATCCGCGACCGCACCGTGCCGGCGGGCAGATCGAGAACCTCCGCGATCTCGTCGTAGGACAACGACTCCATATCACGCATCACGACCGCGACGCGGAACTCCTCGGGCAACTTGCCGACGCACTCGCGAACCCGCGCCAGGAACTCGGACTGGTGCGCTTGCTCCGCGGGATCGATCTCGCGACCCTCGGGCGTGATGTAGAAGTCCTCGGTCGCGCCGACCGGCGCATCGATCGACACCGTCGGCCGATTGCGCTTCTGCGCGCGCTGCCGGCGGTACTCGCTGATCGCGACGTTGTTGGCGATCGTGTGCAGCCAGGTGTGAAACCGGACCTGGCCATCGAACCCGGGCAGACCCTTGTGCACGCGCAGGAACACTTCCTGTGCTAGGTCCTCCGCCATCGTCCGATCGCAGCGCAATACCGAAACCATGAGTCGCATCACCCGGTCTTGAAACATCTCCACGAGTCCACGGAACGCCTCGAGATCGCCGTCCTGCGCGCGCAGCATCAGCTCGCGCGCCGGATCCGCGGTCCCGTCGTCCACGCGACCACCGCCGGTCGAGCCAAGCTCGATCCGCCGCGGCGACCCCCGCAGAGACTCCTGCAAGAGACGCGGCCCGGAGCTCGGGGTTCCCTCGGGAGCAGGCTTTTTCTCGGCTGTCACGGGCTCGCGCAAGGTTCGGCGGCAACGGGGGATCCGCTGCAGGAGCCACACCAGAGCAGCCCCGCCGCCGGTCGGCACCGACCATAGCGCACGGGGTTGGATGCGGCGACCCTCCGACGTTCGGCCGTTCCAGAACTTCCCGGACCAGGGGCCATCGCTCCGCCCCTGCCGAGTACATTCGGCCGACGATGAAGAAGACCGTGTTCTCGTTCGCCTGCCCGTGCTGCGGCAAATCGGTCGAGGTCGACACCCGGACCGGCAAGGCCCGCGCGACGAAGCCCGAGGAGAAGAAGGGCGGCGGCGATCTCGACGCGCTGCTAGGTGCCCAGAAGCGTGAGAGCGAGCGGCTCGGCGACCTGTTCGACGCCGCGCAGAGCAGCGAAGCCTCCGATCTCGACCGACTCGAAGAACAGCTGAAGCGCGCCAAGAAGGACGCCAAGAACGACGAGGACGAGCGGCCGCCGAACATCTTCGACCTCGACTGACCGGCGCGTCCCGGGTTTTTCGTCCGCCAGTCGCAAGCGCCCGAGCCGCCCGGCAAGATCGCGGCATGCAGCCGACCGCCCACGAGGTCACCGTCAAACTCAGCGGCACCGAGCTCCGCTTCGAGACCGGACGCATCGCGCGCCAGGCCAGCGGCGCCGTGCTCGCGCGCAGCGGCGACAACGTCGTGCTCGCGACCGTCACAGCCGCCGACGCGCCCCGCCCCGGCGTCGACTTCTTTCCGCTCACGGTCGAGTACCGCGAGAAGTTCGCGGGCGCCGGTCGCATCCCCGGCAACATCATGCGCCGCGAGGGCCGCATCACCGACCACGAGGTGCTCACGAGCCGGCTCATCGATCGCACGCTTCGGTCGCTGTTCCCCAAGACCTACCGCTGCGACGTACAGATCCAGGTACAGGTCCTGAGCGCCGAGCCGACGAGCGATCTCGAGAGCCTCGCGATCCTCGCCGCTTGCGCCGCCGTGCACGTCAGTCCCGTGCCGGCCAACGGTCCGGCCGGCGGCCTGCGCATCCATCGCGTCGACGGCGAGTGGATCGCGTTCGCCGGCCACGAGCAGCAGAAGCGCAGCGACCTCGAATTCTCGGTCGGCGTCGGGCCGGACGGTCTCGTCATGCTCGAGGGCGAGTGCAAGGAAGCCTCCGAAGCGGACGCGATCGCGGCAATCACCGAGGCGAGTGCCTGGATCCGGAAGTTCCAGAAGGCGTTCGGTGAACTGCGCGAGCGCGCCGGAGTCGCGCCGAAAATCGAACCACCCGCCGCCCCCGAGCTACCCGAGCTACCCGAAGCCACGCGTTCGGCGTTGCGCACGGCACTAGCGATCACCGTGAAGGCCGAACGCCGCGCGGCGATCCGCTCGGCGCGTGATGGCTGGCTCGTGCCGCTGGGCGCGGACGAAAGCGCCGCGACCGACGCGATCCCGCTCGCGGCCAAGGCGTTCGACCAGGCGGTCTACCACGAGATGCGCGAACTCGCGCTCGCCAGCGGCAAGCGCCTCGACGGCCGCAGCCCGACCGACATCCGCCCGATCTGGAGCGAGGTCGGCCTGCTGCCCCGCGCGCACGGCTCGGCGCTGTTCACGCGCGGCGAGACGCAGGCGATCGTGACGTGCACGCTCGGCAGCCCGGACGATGCGATGCGCTCGTTCGCGCTCGCGCCGGGTCAGCCCGACGAACGCTTCCTGCTGCACTACAACTTCCCGCCCTATTCGGTCGGTGAGACGCGCCCGATCCGCGGGCCAGGCCGCCGCGAGATCGGTCACGGTTCGCTCGCGCGTCGCGGGCTGCTCAACGTCCTGCCGGCCGCCGCGGACTATCCCTACACGATCCGCGTCGAGGCGGAGATCACCGAGAGCAACGGCAGCTCTTCGATGGCGACCGTGTGTGGTGGCACCATGGCGCTGCTACATGCCGGCGTACCGCTCAGCCACCCCGCGGCCGGCATCGCGATGGGGCTGATCAGCGACGGCGACCGCCACGCCGTGCTCAGCGACATCCTCGGCGACGAGGACCATCTCGGCGACATGGACTTCAAGGTCGTCGGCACGCGCGAAGGCATCACCGCGATCCAGCTCGACAACAAGCTCGGCGGCCTGCCCGCCGGCGTGCTCGAGCAGGCCCTCGAGCAGGCCCGCGACGGTCGACTCCACATCCTCGCGGAGATGCAGAAGACGATCGCCGAGCCTGGCACGCCATCGCGCTTCGTACCACAGGCCAACCGCGTCACGATCATGCCCGACGCCGTCGGTGCCCTGATCGGCCCGCGCGGCGCCAACATCAAGGGGATCACCGAATCGACCGGCGCGCACGTCAGCGTCGACGACCACGGCGCGGTGCTGATCTACGCCACCGACCAAACCAGCGCCCAGCGCGCGACCGAGATGGTCCAGCGCGCGGCTGGCATCCTCAAAGTCGGCCGCTGCTACCGCGGCACGGTCACCGGCGTGAAGGACTTCGGCGTGTTCGTCCGCGTCAACGCGGTCAACGAGGGGCTGGTGCCGATCGAGGAGCTCGCCGAAGAGCACATCAAGCGCGCCGGCGACGTCGCGAGCGAAGGCGACGAGATGATCGTCACGGTGCTCGGTGCGGACGATCGGGGGCGGCTGCGGCTGTCACGCAAGCGCGCGATCGGGGTTGGGGACGCCCAGATCGAGTTCTGATCCGGGTCAGTAGTGCACCCACCACCATCCACCGTCGGTGTACTCGAAGTACTCGCCAAGCTGGAGGCCGCCATCGCGCACTCGAACCGCCGTGGCCAGCGGATCCAGCTCGAAGAGATCGATCGACGTCGCGGTGCGCTGCGCTGTGACCAGCTGCCGGCCGTCGAAGGTCACCGACAGACACTCCGTTGCCGCGAGTCCCGTGCTGCCGACCAACGTCGGGCGGCAACCGCATCACGTTCCAGCCGGCGCGCGGGCCTGGCCGCGCCCCGGCTACAGCACGCCTTTGGGCGAATACGCGACCGTGTCCGGCAGCTGCTTCGCGACGCGACGCGCAGACTCGATGCCGAGCAGACCGTAGACGTGCGTGCCGACGGGACCGGTACGCATGATGCACAGCGCGCCCGCGGTCACTTCCTGCGCTTCGCGGGGCGATAGTTCGAGCCACGGCAGCGCGCCGTCGTTGGTGGCGAAATAGAACTTCACCGGGCCGCGCGCGGGGCGGCGGGCCTCGCCGAGCAGGACCTTGGCCGCCGCGAGTTCCTCGCGCGCCTTGCGCTCGCGGTCGAGCTGCTCCTGCTGCTTCTTGCTGAGCTCGCGACCCTCCTGCCGCAGGCGCTGGACCTCCTGCTGGCGGTCCTTCTGCTCCTGCTCGATCTGCTTGTGACCCTTCTCGGTCCGCTCCACGCGGGACTCATGGGCCAGACGCTTGGCGTCCTTGTCCGAGAGGATCTTGGCCTTCTTGAACTGATCGCGGAGGTTCATCGTCCGCGATGATACCCGGCGACGGTCAGCGTGTCAGTCGACCAGGCCGGCGCTCGGCTCTTCGAAGCGGATCGCCAGACCGGTTCGACCGTCGCCCATCGACTCGGCACGCACGAGCTCGCCGCGCACGGTCGAGCCATCCTGGATCTTGACGTTTACTTCGATCGCCTTGTCGATCGTCAGGTAGACGCCCTGCGCACTGATGTTCTCACCCGAACCCGTGATCGGCGTCGCGTCGAAGTCGACGGTAACCGGGTCCGCGAAGTCGATGCGTTCGTGTTCGCGCATCTCGAGGGTGACGTTGTCATCGTCCTGGCTCATGGGGATTGCCTCCGCCGCTGCCATCGGCAATTCCCCGAGCCGGACTGAACCGTGAACCCTCGCGCGCTACTGTCGCGGCGTGGCCGAGACCCCCTACGAACGCGAACCGGGCTATGCGATGCGCTATCGCGACCGGCGGTTTCAGAGCGGCAGCGGCGCCGCCACCGACCGTCGCGAACGCCGCGCGCTGCGAGACCTGCTGGCCGCCGCTTCCGCGGCTACGCCCACCGCCACCGCGACCGGGATCTGGCTCGACGCGCCGAGCGGCGCCGGCCGGATGTCCGACGAGCTGCCCCAGCCCGTCGTGCAGGTCGACCGGGACCCGGAGATGGTCCGCGCCGCTCCGGGCGACGGCGCGCGGGCGTGCGCCAGCGTGCTGCGACTGCCGTTCGTGGACGATGCGTTCGCCGGGGCGCTCTGCCATCGCCTGCTGCAGCACATTCCGACACCTGTCGAACGCATCGACATCCTGCGCGAGCTGCGGCGCGTGACGACGGGACCGATCGTCTTCTCGTTCTTCGACGCGCGGAGCCTGCAGCATGTGCGACGCCAGCTACGGCGGCGGCTCGGCAAGCGTCGCTCCGGCCGATCGGCCGTGTCGCGCCGGCAGCTCCAGCGCGAACTAGCCGCCGCGGGGCTGCGCGCGGTGCGGTTCGTGGCCCTGCGCCGGTTCTTCAGCGACCAGACGCTCGTGCTGTGCGTGCCGGAGTGCGCGCCCGTCACCGCCGCCGTCTCGACTTGAGACGGCGCCGTCACCAGGCCCGGCCAGCGACCGCACCGGGCTCGCGGCGAAAACCGCAGAACCGCAGTGAATGCCTCAGTCGGCCCGGTGACATGGACCGATAGTCGCGGCAGAGGAGAGAAGTCAACCGATGCCGATTCTGAAACCCCCAGTCACGCCGACCGCCGCGCCCACCAGGCCGGCTGCCGCGCCGAAGCGCACGCGTGAGCTGCAGTGCGTAGAACGCCTCACGCGCATCCTCATCGTCGAGGACGAACCCCTGACCGCCGAGGTGTTCGCCAAGGCGCTGTCGCGCGCGGGACATCAAGTCGAAACAGCATCCGACGGCCTCCAGGCCCTCAACCGCCTGCGCCAACGCATACCGACGGCCATCGTGCTCGACATGAACCTGCCGGCAGTCCCGGGTGCCGACGTGGTGCGGCGACTGCGAGCCGACGGCCACACGCGGGTTCCCATCATCGTCGTGTCGGGCAGCCACCCAAGCGCCGCGGGCATGGACGAGGCCACGATGGCGCCCGGTATCTGGCTCGAGAAGCCGGTCAAACCGCGCGAGCTCGTCGCGGTCGTGCAGCGCTTCGTGCCGACCGAGGACGACGACGGTTCCGCCGTCGAGTAGTCGGCAAGTCAGCCACGAACCTCAGTCCCGCGTCACTTCCCGCACGAACGCGAGGATCTCCTGCTGCCACGCCGGCAGCCCGAAGGGCCACGGCGGTCGCGCGTTGCCGAGCAGCGCCACGTCGCCCGGCCAGTCCGCGTTCTTCTGCCGCTGTTGTTCGGCATAAGCGGTCACCCGATCGATCCCGTCACCGCCGGGGTAGTCGATGAGCTTGCCGAGCCGCAGCGGGCGCGCGCCCAGCTTGTCGATCCGCGGTCCGGTCAGCGCCCCCGAGCCGAGGAAGACGAGCCCCCGCACGCTCGCTGGCAGCCGTTCGATGCCGAAGGCGACGACGCTCGCGGCTTCGCGTTCGCAGACGAGCACGACCGGCTGGTCACGCACCGCGAGCAGTTCGCGGAGCGCCTCGATCGCGGCGGGCAACGCCTTGTTGTAGTCGCGCCCGGCGCCCGGTGACTCGAGGAACGCGACATGGAAGTCCTCGGCGCGGCCGAAGTCCGGCATCGCCAGCGCGAGGCCGCGCGGCAGCCCCGTGCGCGGTGACGCCGGCCGCCGCGACGCCGGGTCGTAACTCGGCAGCCCACCCGCGATGACGACGAGCGGCCGCGCCGCAGCCTTGGCCGCCGTCGCCGGGTGACGCTCCTCGTCGAGTCGCACCACGGCCTGCAGTTCGCCCGACGGCATCACGATCTGCACCGGCACGTCGCCGTGGATGCCGGCGAGCACCGGCCGGCCTTCCCGCAGGTTCTCGACCGCGCGCTCGAGCCGTTCGAGGTCGGCGACGGCATCGGTCTGGCCATGGAACGCTTCACCGAGGTAGGCGCGCGATACCGCCGCGGCCACTCCGAGCAGTTGCCCGCGCACGAGCGGGTCGAGCTCTTCGTGCAGTTCGCGCGCCGCGGTCATGGCCGCCTCGGCCCGCCGCTGGTAGCCGCGCTGCACCCAGAACGAGAGCCGCAGATTCTGGTCCTTCTCCCGCGGCGCCTTGCCATCGAGGAACGTCCGAACCTCGAGCGTGTATTGGCCATCGGCGAGTTCCGCCGCCGGCACCTTCACGACCGGGCGCGCACGCCGCAGATTGCTGAGGTCGGTTTTTCGCGACACCGTGGTCTCGAACACCCGCGCCCCCGCCGTGTCCCGCACCGTCGCGCGGAACTCGATCGCGCCCGGGATCTCGACCGAGTAGGGCAGGAACAGCGACGCGTTCAGCGAGCGACAGACCTCCTTGGTCGACTCGGGATCGACGACCTCGGGCAACAGGAACACCGCGAGCGTCGCCCGCAGGACGAACGCCGCGTCCGCCTCGACCCCGCGCACGTAGGCCAAGGCCTTCGCGGTCGGCAGGTACGGGATCCCGCGATCGGGCTCGGCGAGCAGGATGCCCACGCGGTTCTTCGTGCCACTGCCACGGCCCGCCAGCTCGCGCCAGACCTCGGCCCGCAGCCGCTCGAGCTGCATGTAGCTCCAGCGCTCACGGTAGACCGGCCCCTGCGCGGGCAGCAGAACGACCAACCCGAGCAGACTGACGAGTGACAGGATCAAGGAGCGTTCACGCATGGCGGATACTGGCCCGCGGATCGGGCGACGATCGAGTTCGGTCGACACATTCAGCGAGAGAGCTCTTCATCGAGAGTTCGCAGCCACCGACCGTAGGACATCCCATGACACCGACGCCGTGGCGCCATCCGTCAACGGCATCCGTCAGCGGGGGGCCCCGAAGATAGCAGGGGAGGACGCCGGGGTTACGGCAGATCGAGCAGTCGGTGGACCTGCGGCAGCACGCGAACGTCGAAGCCCGCGGCGCGCGCCGCGCGCAGGTGCGACTGCAGGGCCGGGATCGACAGCGCCTCGGTGACGTCGCCGCAGGGCGTCACCGGCTGGAGCACGAGCACCAGTTGTTCGCGCAACGGCTGCAAACGCGAAAGCGCCGCTGTCAGGGCACCGGCCGTGACCGCGGGCGTCAGCACGATCTTGCAGTCGACGGTCGCCCCGGCCGCGACGGCGATCCGCAGGCACTCGACGTGGCGCTCGCCGTGGCCGCCATCGGCCTCGGTAGCGGGCGTCGTGGGGCCGGGCGAATCACCGAGCGTCACGGGCAGCTTGTAGTCGGCGCTGAGGTGATCGACGTGCTCGACACACTCATGCAACGCGTCGGGATGGATCGCGGCAGTCTCGAGATGCAGACGAACTCCACGCGCCCGTACGCGCTGCCCCAGTTCGGCCACGAACGCGGGGAACACGAGCGGCTCCCCACCGGTCAGACTCACGCAACCCGCCGTCGCGCTTCGCGCCAGCAGCTCGTCCACCCGCACGGCCGAGACCGGGTTGGCCTCGTCACGCTGCTGCCCCGGCAACTGCACGGGAAACTGCGGCGCCGCCTCGTAGCTGTTCTGGGTGTCGCAGTAGACGCAGCGCAACGGACACGTCGCCGTGCGCACGAACGTCGTCGGCATGCCGACGAAGCGGCCTTCGCCCTGGATCGACTCGAAGATCTCGACGAGCGGCGCCCGTGCCGACGCGGCGGCGACCGGCGGCGATCCCGCCTCAGCACCGATCTCCGTCCCGGTCACGACGCAACCGTCACGCGAAGTGCTCGGCGAGTTCGTTGAGCACCGCGACGCCACGATCGAGCGTCTCGTCGTCCGCCGCGAACGACAGGCGGAAGTGCGTGTCCCGCTGCGAGAACGTGTTGCCGAGCACGACGAGCAGCTTGCGATCGATCGCGGCCTGCAGGAAGTCGGCGCTCGTCGCGCCGTTTCGGAGCGGCAGCTCGGGGAACGCGTAGAACGAGCCGTCCGGCGCCCGCAGGTGGTAGGCCGGGTGCAGCTTCTCCGTGAGGCGATTGCGCTTGCCGATGTACTCGTCGCGATACGGCGTCATGTCGAGTTCGGGCATCGCCTCGACGAGCGCGCGCTGAAAGGGTGCCGGCGCACAGACGAACGAGAACTGCTGCAGGGTTTTCATCGCGTCGAGCACCTCGGCCGGCCCTGTCGCCCACCCCAGGCGCCAACCCGGCACCGCGTAGGTTTTGCTCCAGCCGCCGAGCTGGATGCAGCGATCCGCGTAGCTCACGGGCGAGGAGTAGTCGTCGAGGTAGGTGAAGAAGTCGTAGATCTCGTCACTGACGACGTAGAGCCCGCGCTCGTTCGCGAGTTCGCTGAGCCCCTTGATCTCGTCGCGGGACAGCACGCCACCGGTCGGATTGCTGGGCGAGTTGACGAACACGATCTTCGTGCGATCCGTGCAGAGCCGGGCGACCTCCTCGAGATCGACGCGGAAGCGCTCGCCCGAGCGATCCGGGTAGAGACTGTAGTATTTGACCGTCGCGCCGCAGATCGCCGCGAGGTGGCGATACATCATGAACCCGGGATCCGGCAGCAGGATCTCGTCACCCGGGTTGAGCATCGACTGGAACGTCAGCACCAGACCACCCGACACACCGGCCGTGATCAGGCTGGTCTCGGGCCGGCGACCGTGCAATTGCTCGGTGCGATCCAGCACCAGCGCGTTGAGCTCGGGCACGCCCTGCGTGACCGTATAACGGTTGTGGCCGTCGCGGATCGCGCGCTGCGCCGCCTCGGCGAGCAAGGGCGGCGCCTCGTAGTGCGGCTGGCCGATCGACAGGTTGATCGGGTCCTCCATCGACGCGATCAGCTCGAACATGCGACGGATGCCGCTCGGCTCGATGGCCTGGACCCGCTCGCTCAACAGGGACTGGGGATCAGCGGACACGTTCATCCGTCAGGTTCTGGAACGACTTCGGGGGACGCGAACCACGTCGCGCCAACTCGAGCGAAGGACGGCGGGCGGACCAGGTCTGGCCGCGCGCCGGGCGCCGGCTCATCGGCGCCGCTCTACACTTCGGCGCCTACGTTGGGTCGTTGACTCCGGGTCGCCGACCCCTGGGTCGCCGACACTGGATCGCCGACACTGGGTCACCGAATCTGGGTCACCGAGTCTGGGCGCCTACTTCTCGTCGGTCGAAGCGGATTTCTTCTTCTTGGCCTTGGCCTTGAAGCGCGTGCGGACCTTGCGGAGACCTTCGACGGGGTCGCCTTCGGACCACTGCCCGACCTTCTTCAGCGCCGCGAGGCGCTCCATGCGGGTCCAGACATTGCGCTGGCCGCCCGAGGCGCCGGAGAGCTGCAAACTTCTGTGGATGGTCATGTTGCCTGATTCGGTTCCGGTCCGATGACCCGCCGGAGTCGCGGGGCGGAAATCGGGGCGAGGATGCTACTGGATCGGACCCGCGATTGGCCAGCCCGTTTCGTGGTTTCGCAGCCCCACGAAGATCGGATCGGGCACGTCGGCCGGCAGCCCGTGCAGCTGCTTCTCCGTGGCGGCCATCTCGGCCGGTCCGTCGTAGTAGACGACGGTCACCCAGAGCGGCCCCTGCGCGGCCTGGAACTCGTAGGCCCGGGCCTTCTGCAGGCCCATGTCCTGCAGGTAGCGACTGAGCGCAATTGCCCGCCCGCGCGCCTCTTCCGGCTGCAGGTCCTCATAGGCCGAGACGAAGAACGCGTGGTTGTGCAGCGCCGTCGTATCCGCCTCGAGCAACCCGGGCGAACGCGGCTGGGACTTCAGGCCGGCGCCGCCGGCGTCCTCGGGGTTCGGCGCGACGTAGCCGCGCACGACGTAGCCGCCGCTGAAGCAGAGCAGCGCCACGGCCAGCAGCGCCCAGGCCGGCGCCATCGCGCCCGCCCCGCGTCGGGGACCGGGATCCTTGCTCGCCTTCTTGCCCGTGATCAGCCGCACGAGGCCATCGCCGAAGCCTGCGATCGCGCCCAGCACGCCGCCCTTCTGCTTGCCACGTCCGCGGCCCCGCCCGCTGCCCCGAGCCCGGAGCAACATCACCATGTCACTTGCCTTACGCGCCACGAAACACCCCCCGTGCCACATCTCGCGGCGCCGGAATCTGACCGTTGAAGTTGCCCGAGTCCCAAGAACGTGGGAAGCGCCTGACCGGGCGCTCGAAAACGGGCCTGCCACCGACCGAGCGGCAGTCATCGCACGGTAGCGCGCACCACGCTGCAACGCAACGCACGGCGCTCCGAATGCCGCGACTGCGGCTGGCCCCAGGCCAAATCGGTCGCCGGGTCAGCGGCCGGCCAACCGCCGCAGCGCCGCCAGCACGCCGGGCTGCGCGCCGTCGACCTGGCCACGATCGAGCCACTCGCGCGCGGTCTTCTCGGCCGCGTCACTCTCACCGCGCCGCGCCAGCGTCATCGCGAGCAAATACACCTGACCACTGGCGTCGAGTTCGTGGCGCTCCTGCCAGGCAACGGCCTGGCGCAGGAGCAGCTCGAGCTCGGCGAGATCGACGTCGGGACGTTCATGGATCGCCTGCGCGAGCAGCCACGCCACCCAGTGCTGGTCGGGATCGAGCTTCAGGCAACGACGGAACTCGCGCTCTGCGGTCGCGACGTCCCGCGGCTGCTCCTGCAGCGCGGTGATGCCACGGTTCTCGTGCCGACGCCACAACGCCTTGAGCTGCAGCTGCACACCCTCGCGATCCATCGACTTCGGCGCGACTTCGAGGAACCGCAGCCACGCGTCACCCGCACCGAAGTCGTCCTTCTGCAGCATGCGCTCCATGCCGAGATCGCGCAGCGAATCCGCGAGCATCGTCACCGCATCCTCGAAGTCGGGTAGCAGGCGGTGCGACTTCTCCAGGTGCACGACGGCCTCCGCGAACTTCCGGCGTTCACGGGCGACGCGGCCGAGCACGAGGTGCGCCTTGTGCTCGTCGGGGTTCAGCGTCAGCGCCTGTTCGACGATGCGCAGCGCCTCCGCGTGCGAACCGCCGTCGGACAGCCGCGCATAGGCTCGTCCGACCAGCACGTTGGCGAGGATCTTCTTGGCATCGCCGTCGTCGGGTCGCGCCTTCAGGTAGGCCTGCAGCTGCAGGATCGCATCGTCGAGCCGACCGAGACCGATCAGGGACAGCGCCCACTCCTGCCGCAGCGCCGGATCCTCGCGATGACGCAGGCCGTCCTTGGCGTAGCGCTCCGCCGATTCGTAGAACGCCTGCTGGCGCAGCATCCGCGCCGCCTCACGCCAGGCGTCGACGCGCGTCGGCGCCGCAGCCTGAGCCTTGCGATAGAACCGCAGCGCCTGGACCGTGTCGCCGCGCACGCGTTCCCACGACGCGCGCGCAAACGCGAGCGCGTGGTGGTCGCGGTGCTCGGCCATCGCCGCGTCGAGCGCCTGCACCGCCGCGACCACGCGCGACTCATCCGCAGGAAGCACGCGCGGCCCCGCGGGGTCGCGCAGCTCGTCCGCGACCGTCGCGAGTTCGAGCAACGACCCGAACGCCACCACCTCCGGGTGATCGGGCACCGCGGCCAGCGCCTCGCGGTAGCTCGCCTGGGCGCCCGCTTCGTCGCCCGCGAGGCGCAGCGGTTCGAACGACTCGAGCAACGTCTCGACGAACAGCGCTTCCGCCCGCTCGCGCCTCACCCCTTCGGGCTCGCGCTCGTGCAGCTGGCGCGCCGCGGCAATCGCGTTACGCGACTGCTCGGCCGCGCGCTCGTATTTGCCCTGCTGCAGCTGCAGCACGAGCTGCAGCCGACTCGCGCGCAGACCGTGAATCGGATAACGCGCAGCGGCGACCGCGGCATCGAGCTCGTTCTCGACCTCCGCGAGCGGCAACGGCACGCGCCGCATGAGTTCGGCCGCGAGGTTGAAGTGCGCCACCGCGTTGTCGCCATCGGCCGCGAGGCTCTGGCGCCATAGTGTCTCCGTATTCACGAAGTCGTGCGCGCGCTGCATGCCGAGCCAGCCGAGCGGTAGCGCGAGCACGAGCGCCGCGATGCCGCCCGCGCGACCGAGCAACGCGTGGAGCAGAACGGCGAACGCGGCCGCGAGCCCCGGGATCGCGAGATGCAGATAGCGATCGGCCGCGGCGATCGACGACGCCGGCCACGCGGTGTTGAATGGCAGCAGCGCAACGGCGAACGCGAGCAACAGCACCCCGGCGAGCGGCCAGCGCGCGCTGCGACGACCCGCGAACAGTAACGCGACCGCAACGGCGAGGAACGCGAGCAGCCCGAGCGATCCCGGCACGAGCGCCGCCCGGAAGCGTTCGAGCGTCTGCAGCTCGGGGTAGAGCACGTTGAGATCCGCTGGCCAGACCGCGGTCGTCAGGTAGTGCAGAAACACACCCGGCACTTGCGCGAGCCGCTCGGTGAAACTGCCCGCCGCGAGCGTACCCTGCTCAGCCGCGATGCTCTGGTGATGCAGCGCGATCGGCAGCACGACGACGAACAGCAACGCGGGCCCGACGAACCGGCGGCCGTTCGTGATCGCCGGCGCGAAAGTCGCGAGCAATGCGAGGAACGGCAGCACGACCGCGGTTGCCTTCGCATACATCGCGAAGACGCCACACAGCCCGATCACCCCGAGCCGCAGCACCCCGCCCGCCTGCGCGAAGCGCGCGCACTGGTGCAGCGCGAGGAACACGAACAAAGCCGCGAGCAGGTCCTTGCGACCCGATGCCCACGTCACCGATTCGGCCATCGTCGGGTGCACGACGAACAACGCGCCCGCGGCATGCGCGGCGAGCGGCGCGACCCCGAGCCGACCGAGCCAACGAACGAATACGACCGCGGCGAGCGCCTGCAACAACAGCGAGTGCAGGTGCGGCATGAACGGCCCGTCGAACAACGCCCAATCGAACCACAGGGACGCATGTGCGACCGGCAGGAACGCATTCGCGATCGGCCGCGACGGATCGAGCACCGCGGCGAAGCCGCTGCGGAACTCGGGGTTGTCCGGACCGAAGAAGAAGTTGTCGTCGAACGCGAGGAACTGGGCGTCGAGCGCGGCCGGCAGGAACACGACGAGCGCGAGCCCGACCATCGCGAGCCCGGTCGTCCACAGCGGCAATCGCTCGCGCCGCGGGAGATCGGGCTGCGAGTCCATGAACAGAGGGGGCCGCGGAGTGTAGCGCGAACTCGCGGCGAACGCGCGCGGGTGGCGGCCGATTGTGGCACCGGCGCCGCTCGCCTCAGCCCGTCAGCAGCCGGAGCGCCAGTTGCGGCTGCGTATTCGCCTGGGCGAGCACCGAGATCGCCGCCTGCTGCAGGATCTGATTCTTCGCGAGTTCGGCGGTCTCGCGCGCGATGTCGACGTCGCGGATCCGCGACTCGGCGGCGCGCAGGTTCTCGGACTGCACGTCGAGGTAGCGAATCGTGCTCTCCAGGCGGTTCTGCATCGCACCGAAGCGGCCGCGCGCGCGCGACACGGAATCGATCGCGGTGTCGATCGCGAGCATCGCGGTCGTCGCCGAGTTGACGTTGGTGACCCCCGAGACGTCGAGCCCGAGCGAGGTCGACAGCACGACCGACAGACCGGCCGTGAGACGATCCGTCGACGCGGTACCCGCGCCGACCTGGAACGATACGTTGGTCGACGAGCCATCGAGCAGCTTGATGCCGTTGAACTCGGTGCTGCGTGCGATGCGATCGATCTCGCTGACGAGCGACCGAAACTCTTCGTCGAGCGTCGCGCGATCGTTGCCGGACACGGTGCCGTTGCTCGACTGCACTGCGAGCTCGCGCAACCGCAACAGGATGCTGCCGACCTCGTTCAGCGCGCCTTCGCCCGTGCGCACGAGCGAGATGCCGTCAGCCGCGTTGCGCTTGCTCTGATCGAGCGATCGCACCTGCGCCCGCAGCCGTTCGGAGATCGCCAGCCCCGCCGCATCGTCCGCGGCCGAGCCGATCCGCAACCCGGTCGACAAGCGGCGGTAGTTCTGCGCCAACCGATCCGTGACCGTTCGCAGTCCGCGTTGCGCCGTCAGCGACGCGATGTTGGTGTTGATGCGCAGCCCCATTGGCCGGTCTCCTCGATCCATGCCATCGACGCGGTCTCGGTCCGGGCTGGGCCACGGCCCCGAACCCGCCATGCGATCGCTCGGATCACGAAACCCTTGCACGGCGATGCCCGAACGGCCCTGATCTGACCGCGGTCTCCATCTGCTCCAACAACCCTCCGGCGTGCCCGATCCTACCCCCCCACGACGACCTGGCCGATTGCTCGGCCCCACGGCCATCGCCGGCATCCTCGCGGTTGCCCTCGGCGCCCTGCTCGCCTGGCCGGGCGGAACGGAGCCGATCCTCCACAACGATTCGAGCGACTACCTCGATCTCGATTCGCCACGGCTGCCGGGCTACGGCGTCATCGGCTGGATGTTCGGCCCGACGGCGGCACTCGTCTGGTTCCAGACGCTCGCGTCGCTGGCGGCCTGGAGCTGGCTCGGCGCGACGATCGGCGGCCGCCCCGGCATCGCGGTCGCGACGCTGTTCGCGATTTCGGCGCCGATCCACCAGTGGAACCTCATGGTGCTCAGCGAGTCTTTCACTCTGACCGTGCTCGCAGCACTGCTCGCAACGACCGTGCGACTCGCCCGCAACTGGAACGGCGGCAACCTGGTCGCGTTCGGCCTCACGGCGATCTGGTTCGCCAGCATCAAGACGACCAACGCGCTGGTCCTCGTGCCACTCGCGCTCGCGTTCTGGACTGGCCGCCACGGCAGGTGGAAGACCGCCGGATTGATCGGGTTTGCGATCGTGCTCGCTGCTGTGGCGATGCGGCAATTCCACCGCAACGGCAACGGACTGCGGCTCGTCTCACTCAACAACGTCATCACGGCGCGCATCCTGCCCGACACCGCGGCACGGACGTGGTTCGAGCAACACGGCATGCCGATCGACGACGCGCTGAGGGCGCAGTCCGGCAAGCTCTGGTCTTTCCAGGGCGGCCTGGAGCAGGCGAGCCCAAGATACGCCGAATGGCTGGCGGACCCTGCGGCCGGATGCTACGCGCGCTATCTGGCGACCCACCCCGGCGCGATCATCACGGCGATCGCGGCGATCGACGACAACGCGGCCAACCCGATGATCCCGGGCTACCTGAAGGATCGCACGCTGCCGGCCGGGCCTCGACTGCTGCGCCCGCTGCACCGCGCAACGGCACTGCCGCTCTGGCTCTGGCTCGCACTGCTCGCCACCCAACTCGCACTCGTGATCCGCGCACGCAACCGGTCACCGCAACGGCTCCTGCCCGCCGCGACCGGCCTCGCGGCACTCGGCCTCGGGGCACTCATGTATCTCGGCGACGCGGGCGAGGTGCCGCGTCACTTGCTCGTGAGCTCCACGCTCTATCGAGTGGCTGCGGCACTCGCCGCGATCGAAGTCGCTCGGCGTGCGTTCGCGCGTGTCACCGACAGAACTCGACTCCGAGACCGCCGCTCATGCTAACCCCACCGGCAGCCTGCGCATCGAGAACGAGCGCCTGGCCGAAGAAGCGGACACCGGCGTAGCTCGGGTCACTCGGAATCGGGAGCGGCACGTCGACGCCGCCCGCCCCCGCGACACCGGCCGTGCCGCCGAGCACGACGAACGGGTTGGCGACGATGCGGGCCGGGTCGACCCAGAGCTGCCCGCCCAGCAGCGGGACCCCGGCCGCCGTCGGCGCAAAGCCGATCGCGAGGATCGCCGGCGCGCCGCCGAGGCCGCCGGTGAGGGCGAAGCGCCAGTTCGCGTTGCCGAGCGTCGGGAATGTGCGCATCCCGAGTTCGGGAGCAACGCCGCCCGCACCGGCAGTCGCCAGTCCGTAGGGTTCGGCCGGACACGACCGCACGACCAGCAGAAGATCGGCGCTGTTGTCGTCGACGCGCCCGACCGCGTACCTGCCGTTGGCCGAGAACACGAGCTCGATATCACTCGCGCTCGGCCGACTGAGGGTCAGAAGACCGCCGGTGGCCAGCTGCGTCGTGCCGTTGAGGTTCAGGCCGTTCGCGACCTGCCCGCTCACGTTGCCGCGCACTTCCTGCCCCACCATCGACCACGAGCCCGTCGTCGAACTCGTCGCGGTCAACACCAGCTCACCGATCTCCGAGACCGTGAACGGCTGCCCAGGTCCCGTGCCGATCTCGGTCGCGATGCGATGGAAGCTGAACCGCCCGGCGAGATCCGCATGGTCGTAGCTCGCCCCTTGCAGAACCCCGACCGTCATCTCGGTCTCCTGGTTCGAACTCGCGCCATCCACGGCGAAGAACAGTTCCCCATCGGGCGACAGCCCACCCGGAAAACCGTCGAGCGTCAGCGCCCCGTCCGCGGCCACGGCATAGCTCTCGACGCTCGTGAACGAGCCGGTCAGCACGGTGCCGTTGGCGAACACCTCGAGTTCGATTCCCGAGATCGTGACGTTGCCCGCACCGTCGAACGCGGCGGTGCCCCACTCGAGGAACGGCTCGAGCTGTCCGTTCCAGATCCCGAGGCCGTGGTTCACGTGGTAGTAGGTGCCGTTCATCGAAGCGTTCGACCGTCCGGACGACCTGGCGACCGCCACCATTCCGATCGCGGCCGGATCCGGCTCGTAGCGCGCGGCGTGCAACACGTCACCCGCCGTCGAACAGAACAGCTCGAACACCTCGGTCCCCGGCATGCTCGGGTCGTGGTCGAGTTCGAGCACGCCGGTCGGCGCGACGCGGTAGTCCCCCGACGTCGCGACGCCGGGCGTGAACACGACGCCCGACGCGGTGAGCTCCCACGTGTCGAGGCTGCCGGAGAACATCTGGGCCGCGGTGAACGAGAGGGAGCCCTCTTCGACGGCGAGCTGGATCGCGCCCGTGGTCACGGCGATCGCAGGACCATAGGAGCCGAAGTGATAGTCCCCTTGCAGGTCGAGCACACTCGGCCCGACGAACGGGGACTGCGCAATCAGGGGCGAACCAGCGGCCGCGGCGACGGTCGCGAGGAGAACGGGAAGAGCGAGGATCCTCATGCGGCCGCGCTGTATACGCGATCGGCCGCTCGCGTGCAGAATCGCGTGATTGCGGTCGAGGACAACTACCGGCGCAAGACTCAGCCGACAGGCTCTACCGACAGAACTGGACCGCAAACCCGCGGCTCATGCTGACCCCGCCCGCCGCGGCACCATCGAGCACCAGCGCTTGCGCGAACAGCTTGATGCGCGCGAAGCTCGCGCCGGACGGAATCGGCAGCGGCACGTCGACCGCCCCCGCGCCCCCGACGCCGGCCGGACCACCGAGCACGACGAACGGGTTGGCGACGATGCGGGTCGGGTCGAGCCAGAGCAGACCGCCCGAGAGCGGGATGCCGGCCGCCGCCGGGCGGAAACCGATCGCGAGAATCGCAGGTGCGCCGCCGAGACCTTCGATCAGCGCGTAGCGCCAACTGGCGTTGCCGAGCGTCGGGAACGTGCGCATGCCCAGTTCGGGCTCGATGCCGCCGGTGCCCGCGGTCGCGGTGCCGAAGTCGGAGTTCTCCGGGCAGGAGCGCAACGCGAAGAACAGGTTGCTGTTGTTCTCGATCACACGCCCGCTCGCAAAGCGCCCACTGTCGGAGAACGCAAACTCGATCGACCCGCTCGCATCGGTCATCGTCAGCACGCCGGTCGCCGGCGACAGCGTGCAGGCGCCGGCCCCCGTCGCCGGCCCGATCACCTGACCGGTCGCATCACCGTCGACGGTCTCGCCAGAGTAGGCCCATGCCCCAGCGGTCGCGGTCGCAGCACGGAGTTCCAGGCCGCCGAGGTCGGTGAAGTTCTCGGGTCCGCCGAGACCACCGAGCAGATGGCCCTGACCGTGCACGCCATAGCGCCCGGCGAGATCCCGCAGATCGAGCGTCGCACCCTGCCGCACGGCGATCGTGAGACCGACCTCGCTGCTCGTCTGACTGCCGACGAGGATGAAGAACAACTCGCCGTTGCTGCTTACCGCGCCCGGAAAGCCGTTGACCGTGAGTTCGCCGTCCGGCGCGACGGTGTAGTTCGCCGAACCGACCATCGGGAACTGCGTCACCTGACCGGCCGAGTCGAAGAGGTCGACGACTCCGTTGACCGCGATGCCGCCGGCGCCGTTGATCGTCATCACACCGCGATCGGCCGCGGTCTCGAGCTGGCCGTTGTTGAACTCCATGTACTGGCTGAAGTAGCGGTACGTGCCATTCAGCACGCTGTTGTTGAGGCCGGTCGACTTCCGCAGCGCGAGCAGACTCAGGGACTCGGGATCGAGTTCGTACCGCGCTGTATGGAACACCTCGGCGCCCGGATCGAACAGCATCTCGATCACGTCGGTGCCCGGGTTGCTCGGATCGAGATCGAGCTCGAGGATCGCATCGGGCGCGACGTGGTACTCACCGCCGAACGGATCGTTGGGCGTGAACTGACCGCCGGCCGTGGTCCACTCCCAGGTGTCGAGCGCACCGGCGAACATGCCGGTCGGTTGGAACCCCGCGTCACCGAACTGCGCGAGCAACCGGACCGCACCGCTCGGCACATCGATCGCGGCGGAGTAGATGCCGACGTGGTAGCTCGCGTTGAGATCGAGCACGCTGGGGCCGATCGGCCCCTGGGCGGCGAGCGGAACAGCCGCAAATGCGGCGAACGCCGCGAGACGGGTGGTGACGAACGAGCGCATGGCGCGTGTCACTGTAACACGCACCACCTGTCCCCCAGCGCAGAACGCGCTGCCCCGATCAGCGCTTGGTGCGGGCCTCTACGGCAGCGCGCATGCGCTCCCGATTCGATCGCCCCGAGAGGTCCCCCACCGCGTCGTGAACCGCGCGTTCGACCGCCGGCGTCCAGTGCGGCTGCGCCAGCGCGGCTTCGATCAACCGCGGACGGTCGCGCGACGGCAGGTCGCCCGTGATCCGCATGACGCCTTCGACGAGCTGTGGGCCCGGGGCGTCCGCCAGGAGCTCGCGCGCACCGGCGAGTCGTTCGCTGGTGCGCAGCTCCGAGACCGCGGCCACGAGTGCATCGGCGCCGGCGCTGGTCTCGCGCACGTGCGGCGCGGCCACGCGCAGCAGCTCGAGCCGGTCACTCGTGCGGAAGTCATCGATCACGTACAGCAGCCGCACCGCGAGCTGTTCGTCAACGTCGCGCGACCGCAGCAACGCCAGCATCGCGGGCGCCTCGTCGTTGCTCGAGAGATCATCGCACGCATCCAGCACGAGCGCCGCGTGCTGGCCGTCGTTCGCCACGATCGGCGCCACCTCGGCAAACAGCCCTGGCCGCGACCGCGTCGAGAACTCGTCGAGGTTGCGCAGCGTCGCGACCGCCGTGCGCGGCCCGGCGCGATCCGAACGGGCGACGAGCAGCGCCGCGTCGCGATGGTTCTCGTCGGCCATCACGACCATCCACTGCGCCAGCCGCTCGTCGCTCTGTGGGCGCTGGAGCGCGAGCTCCGTCAGCTCGCGGCTGCCGGCACGGTCGGGGTCGGCGAGTTCGTAACGATCGAGGATCTGCGCCGCGCGCTCCGGCTCGTCCCCGACCCACTTCGCCAGCGCCTCACGCCGCGCCGCCGAGAACGGCAGCTCCTTCGCGCACAAGAGCAGCGCCGTCGGGTCGTCGCCGGGCGCGTCCGCGAGCTCGCGCAGCTTCACCAGCTTCTCGCGCCAGACCGGCAGCTGCGGTGGATCGACCGGCGTCCGGCTCGAAATCCAGTCCTCGGCCCAACTGTTCTCGATCCGCCACGCGATCTCGGCACCGTGCAGTTCGCCATCGCGATACGCGGCGACCGCGATCCGCTCGCGGTCGAGCGTGCGCATGTAGACCTGCCCGTACTCAGGATCGCTGAACGTCGACGTGATCGAGTGCGAGCTGTGCGAGAACGAGCAGGCGCTCGCCACGAGGGCGAGCGGGAACAGGGCAACTGGTCGGATCAGGGCGAGGCGCATGGGAGAGAAGAATAACGTCACGTCGAGACGGGTATTCGCGGACGGTCGCGTCGATGCGCGGCCCGGGTTACAACCGGTTCTGTGGCCATCGACGCGACCGTCCGCGAATACCTGCTGCTGCATCTCGAACGGTTGCAGCAGGCCTACGGGCGGGAGCGGACGTTGGCGGTGCAGGTCCGTGCGTCCGCGGCACCGGCCGAGCCGGAACCGCCGCGCTTCGGGGCCGGGAGATCGGGGCGGACGCCGCCGCAGTTCGGGCGCGGCGCGCGGCCACAGGGGCAGCAGGCCGTTCCGGGTCAGGAATCTGGCCCGGCGCAACCGCAGCCCGCTCCGGGCGACCGCCCCACCGCCGCGGCGCCGGCCGCTGCCGCGACGCCGGCCGCGACGCCAACTCCGAGCCCGGCCGCGGCCGCCAACGACCCGCTCGCGGCACTCCGCGCGGAAACCACCGGCTGCGAGAAGTGCAAGCTCTGCGAACGTCGCCAGAATGTCGTGTTCGGCGAAGGCGACCCCAACGCCCGGGTCATGTTCATCGGCGAGGCCCCGGGCGCCAACGAGGATCGCACGGGGCGGCCGTTCGTCGGCGCCGCCGGCCAGCTGCTCGACCGTATCATCAGCAATGCCATGGCCTTCGAACGTTCGGAGGTCTACATCGCGAACATCAACAAGTGCCGGCCGCCCAACAACCGCGAGCCACAGCCTGACGAAGTGGCATCCTGCCTGCCGTTCCTGCGGGAGCAGATCCGGCTGATCCAGCCCGCGGTACTGGTCTGCCTCGGCCGCGTCGCCGCGCAGAACCTGTTGGGACGCAAGGAGTCCGCGACGAAACTGCGCGCGATGGAGCTCGCCTACGACGAGGTGCCGGTGGTGGTCACCTGGCACCCGGCCTACCTGCTGCGCGAGCCGTCCCGGAAGCGCGAGACCTGGGAAGACATCAAGCGGGTCAACCGCCTACTCGGTCGACCGGAAGTGCCGCCGAAGAAGTCGTGACGAACGGGACCCGGCGCCGCTCCCGACCCGCCACCTCCTCGCCGCAAGATCCGGCGCCAGCGGGGCGAAACCAACCTTGACCCTCTCTGCGGCCATGGCTACCGTCCGCCCCACTCTCCCCTCTCGGTGAGTCCCCATGGGGTTCGTCCGGACCCCAAAGCCAGCCGTTCCTCGCCTCTCGCGAATGGCGCTCTGCACCGAATCTTTCCGTTCGGTCGTCAGGGCTTCACTCGTGAGGAGCGTGGTGGCCGGCGTCGCTCTTTCACGGTTGGCCGCTCCGTCCCTACGCGGCAAGTCGCACCCTCGCGACAACCAGCTCCGCCCCCCAACTCACCCTGTTCGTCCTCTTTGCAGGCATTCAGCATGATCAAGGTTCAGACCCTGCGCTCGAACGGCTTCCTCGCGCTGCTCGCCCTGGCAGCGTGCTCCGGTTCGCCGGCGCACTTCGGTGGCCTCACGGCGACCGGCCCCAATTCCAACCGGGAAGCCACGGCCCTCACCGAACCCGCCGGTAACGCGACCGCGGACACCAACACCACCGCCACTCCGGCAGCGCCGACCCCCGCTGCTCAAGACCCCCAGGGTCAGGAGAGCCGTGCCATGGTGCTCGCGCGCAAGGCCGTCGAGAACGCCCGCCGGTCGCTCGACCTGCGCTTGTTCGAAGACGCGCGCAACGAAGCCGCGTTCGCCCTCGAGCTCGACAACAACAACAAGGAAGCGCGGGACATCCTGCGGCGTTGCAACAGCATCCTCGGAGACGGTGGTGCTGGCATCTCGCTCGGTGGCCGGCTCGAAGAGTCGATCATCATGGAGCGCGTCCGCCTCGAGCGGGAGCGCGCCCTGGTCGAGAACGAACTGCAGCTCGGCAAGGCGCTGATGGAGACCAAGGCCTACGGCCGCGCCATCGATCGCTTCGAGCGCGCCGTGACCGCAATGCGCTACTCGGCGTTCGCGCAGGCCAACGACGGCCTCAAGAAGGAAGCGGAGCGCATGCTCGCGGAGGCCCAGGAGGCCAAGCGCATGGCCGATGCCGCCGAGCTCGAGGCGCAGGAAGCCCAGTCGGCTTCCGACCTCGCGCGTCAGGAGGCCGAAGCCCGCGCCGCCCGTGAGCTGACCGTCCAGCGCATCCTCGACCAGGCCAACCTCGAGTTCCAGGCCGGTCAGTACGCGCGCTCGCTCGAATACGTCGACGAGGCGCTGCTGCGCGACCCGACCAACCCGACCGCGATGGCGCTCCGTGACCTGGCGGACCGGGCGCGCCACGCGACGGCGATGGAGACGGCGCGCGAGCGCTGGCGCACCGAGTGGAACAAGACGTTCCTCGAACTGCAGCACGCCAACCTGCCGCAGACCGAGTCCGTGGTCTTCGATCCGACCCGCTGGGCGACGGTGTCGCAGCGCTCGAGCGCGAGCTACACGAAGCCGAACGAGACCGAGACGCCGGAGAACCAGGCGATCCTTCGCATCCTCGAAGAGACCGCGCTGGAGCACAACTTCTCGAGCGCGACCGTCGACGACTGGGCGAGCTACTACGCCAGCCTGACCCGCGTCACGTTCTTCGTGACGCAGGAAGTGCGCGACATGCCCGCCGAGCAGACCACGCTCGAGGACTTCCGCCTGCCGAACCGCTCGGTTGCGAGCGCGCTCCAGGCGATCCAGGCGCAGACCAACGTCGCCTTCCGCGTGCGCGACGGCATGGTGCACCTCGTCAGCCCCGAGAACGCGATCGGGATGCTCTACCTCAAGCCCTACATGGTCTCCGACCTGATCCAGGGCGTGCAGAGCAGCCCGGGTCCGGACCTGCGCCTGCCGGTGCCGGGTGACGACCTGCCGCTGTTCCCCGAGGTCGACGAAGACCCGCTGCCCTCCGTCGTCGACGAAGGCCGCCTGCAGGAACTGCTGACCGCGACGGTCGCCCCCGAGAAGTGGGACGGCAGCCCGTTCACGATGAACCTGCTGAGTGGCATCCTCTACGTCCGCGCGGACTCGGAAACCCACCAGGAAGTCGATCGCCTGCTCGGCGAGCTGCGTCGCCACGTCGGCATCCAGGTCGACGTCGAGTCGCGTTTCCTCAAGGTCGAGGACCAGTTCCTCGAAGACCTCGGCATCGACCTGCGCGGCCTCGGCAACCAGGCGTCGCAGGGCCTCGCCGGTCGCGGCCTCGAGAAGCAGGGCCCGCGCACCAACGCCGGCTTCGACGACTTCGGCCCGCGCCAGCAGCAGAACTCGGCCACGCCGGGTCTCGTCGGCACGGGCACCGAGCCGGGCATCTTCATCGATGACGGCCTCGACGGCGACATCATGGCCCGCACCGAGGGCCTCTACGACAGCACGCTCGGCGGTCGCAACGGCGGCCTCGAGAACTCGGGTGGCCTCGCGCTCCAGTACGCGTTCCTCGACGACACGGAAGTCGAGATCGTGCTGCGCGCCGTCGCCAAGCAGGAGCGCAGTGAAGAGATCGAGGCCCCGCGCCTGCTGATCTACAACAACTCGCGCGCCTCGATGCACCACCTGCGGAACATCAGCTACATCCGCGACTTCGAGGTCGAAATCGCGCAGGCCGCCGCGGTGGCCAACCCGGTCATCGGCACGGTCCACGACGGTGTGGCGCTCGACGTCCGCCCGGTGGTCGACGCCGACCTGCGCTTCATCACGATGGAGCTGCGCCCGACGGTCATGTCGCTGCAGCTGCCGATCCCGACCTTCACCACGACGCTGGGTGTCGGTCAGCCGATCTCGATCCAGCTGCCGGAGGTCACCCTCCAGCGCGTCCGCACGACGGTCACGATGCCCGACGGCGGCACGATGATGCTCGGTGGCATGCGCCTCGTGGAACGCCAGAACCTGCGCTCGACGGTGCCGCTGCTCGGCAGCCTGCCGGGCCTCAGCTGGCTGTTCAGCCGCCAGGGCAAGTCGGTCCAGAACCGCAAGATCCTGATCCTGATCCGCGCCCGCATCATCCTCATGGAAGAGCACGAGCCGCGCGCGGTCACGACGCCGAGTGGCGAAGTGATGATGACCGGCGCCCGCTAGTCAGCCATCCACGACGCTGCTCCCCGGGCAGCAAGAACGAGCAAGACGGCCGGCCTCGCGCGATGCGAGGCCGGCCGTTTTGCGTTGGCAGCCAGCATTGCGCTCGCCTGAGCACGGGAATACCGCCAGGGACCTCGGCGTCCGAACCGGCGCCCTCACCCACCGGACGACTTCGCCATGCTCAGAGCCTTGCCCGCACTCTCGTTCGCGCTCGCCAGCGCGCCTGCGTTCCTGCCCGCGCAGGAAGCAACGCGGCGAGCGCCACCCGAGTCCCGGTTTACGATGGCGGCCGGCGACCACGATCTCGCCGCATTCGTCGACCTGCTGGCACAGATCAAGAAGTGCACCATCAAGTGCCCCGACGATCTGCAGGGCTTCACACCAGAGCACCCCCTCACGCTGCAGCGCGAACTCCGGCTCACGGCGGACGAGTTCGAGGACATCGCGACCACCCTGCTCTACACTCACGGACTCGTGATCGTCGAGCCGCGCGATTCGGGGCGGCGCACGGTGATTCCGATCGAACCACTGGCCGCTGCGGAGCAGGTCCATCACATCGCGACGCGGGCGCCTGCGGCGGTGCTCGCGCGCCCCAACCGCATCGAGTACCTGCGGACCCGCTATCGCCCAACGCGTGACGTGCGCATCGCACTCAACATGATGCGCCCGATGTTCATGCTCGGCAGCCCCACCCAGGTGCCCAAGCTCGAGATCGCGGACGGGAGCCTCCAGATCAGCGGCCTGACGCCCGTCGTCGTGGCAGCGCTGCGCTACCTGGCGCTCGTCGATCAACAGCCAATTCCGCCGACGCCCGGGCTCGCCCTGCCCACCACGTTGCGCACCGCCACCCCGTCGGGGTCGGTATCGCTGACCGAACTCGTGGCCAGGACCTCGCGGGCACTCGACGCCAACATCCTGGTGCCCGATTCGATGCCCGAGCTCGAGCTCGAGTTCCCCGCGGTTGGCACCCTCGATGCCCACACCTGGCTGACCCACACGACGGCTCTGCTCGCCGAGCACCATCTCACGCTGATCACCCTCAACGCGAAGAACCGGGTCCTGCAGCTCATGCCGACACGGGCTGGCCGCGCCACGGATGCCGAGTTGTTCTGGCGGGCCGAGATCCTCGACGTCGACGGCGCTCTCGATCCCGACGGACCGACCCGCCCCGTCATGGTCATGATCCCGCTGCAGCACGTCACCGCCACCGCCGTCGCGAACGCGTGCCGCCCCCTGTTGCGCCGCAGCCGCGTCACGCTGGGAACCGCCGGCGACGACGTCGGCATCTACGCGGTCGGCATGTCGCACCAGGTCCGACCGGTCCTGCAGCGAATCCGCACGCTCGACGTGCCACAGTAGCCGGACCTGGGCAAGCCGCCGCCAGGGTCGCCCGGTACGGCAGCACGCCGGAGCGGATCCAGGGCTCGCTCGAGGGACCAACCATCGGCCACCGAAGCCCCCCGGATAACGGCTCGTCGACCTGCCGCAGCAGCCCCCCCCGGTCGCTCGTTTGTATTGGAACGAGTGAACGACTCGCTATAGTCCTCCGTTCCCCTCCCCGGCGGGTGTCCTGGCTGCCCCTCCGAGACGCTCGCCGAATCTCCGCCAGAATCGCCATAAATCGAAGTCCTGGAAGGACTTCGTGAGGCGGCTCGGGCGACGAACACACTGTGTCCCGACGATTCGGAGTCCGCTTGTGACCGGCATTCGACTGGCCCTTCTCGCGACGTTTTTCGGCCCGGCCCTGACCGGCATTGCCGCCCCCCTTCTGACCGCCCAGGACGCGCTCGACCGTGAGCTCGACTTCGTCCGCGCCCTCGCGGAGCGGATGCGCTTCATCGAGCTCGCCAAGTCCGAGGTCGAACGCCTCGCCGGCGAGCATCGCGGCGCCGGCGACCAGGATCGCATCGCGCAGCTGAGCGTCCAGATCTCGTATCAGGGCGCCAAGGGCCGCAACGACCGCGCGGTCCAACGCACGCTGTTCAAGGAAGCGATCGAGAAGTCGCAGGAGCTGATCGGCCGCAGCAGCGACGACAAGGTGCTGCTGCAGGCCCGCGCGACGCTCGCCGACGCCTCCGAGGAGTTCGGTCAGTTCCTGCTCGAAGAACTCGAGCTGGCGCGCGAAGCCAACCCGGAAGCGGTCAAGGGCCTCGAGGAAGAGTCCTCGGGCACGTTCCGCGCCGGCATCGAGGCCTGCTCCAAGGTCATGGACGAGCTCGAGCCGCTGCGCCGCAAGGACGAGCTCAAGAACGTCGAATACGGCCTGTTCTGGATGCGCAAGGGCGTGCTGATGCGCGAGCAGGCGCGGGCGGTCAAGGCCGACCGCGACGTGCTCGTCGAGCGCGCCGTGTCCGAACTCGAGGAGATGGTCCTCGACTTTGGCGAGGAAACCGCGCTGGGGCTCAAGGGCCTGTTCGAGATCGGCGTCTGCAGCGAGGTCCTCGGCGAGACCGCGGACGCGATCGACATCTACACGGGCACGGTCGACCAGATCAAGACCAGCCTCAACGAGGCGGACGAGATCGGCCTGCCCGGCGAAACCCAGGCGCTGCTCTTCGAGATGCTGCAGGAGGTCTACGTCAAGACGGCCGAGGTCCTGCTGCGCGAAGGCAGCACGGAGACCGCCGCCCTGTTCGAGGACTTCCGCAAGACGATGACCGAGTTCGGGGAAGAGGGCGTCGCGCTGTTCGATGTCGTCGACCCGCGCTGGGGCCACCGCATGCTGCTCGCCGAAGCCCGCTTCAATGCCGAGACCGGCGAAGCGGACAAGGTCGCCGCCGCGATCGAGATGGTGCAGAAGATCAACGACGTGCACCCCAACGACATCGTCGGCATCCGCGCCAAGGGCGTGCTCAAGGAGATCCTGTCCGTCCAGCAGAGCCTGGTCTCGGGCAAGCTGCTGTTCGAGATCGCCAAGGGCGAGTTCCAGAACGACAACTACGAAGAAGCCATCAAGGGCCTGCGCCGCGCGCTGGCCGTGATGAGCAAGCAGGAGGCGTCGGAGCAAGGGCTCGAAGCCTGGGACATGCTCGGCACCGCGTTCGCCATCACCGAGCGCAATCTCGAAGCGATCCTCGCGATCGGCACCGGCCTCGAGGAGTACGGCTCGACCAACGAGGACCAGGCCGGTGACGCCGCCGACCGCCTCGACCGCGCGATCTCGCGCCACAAGCGCGCCAACAAGAACGATCCGCTGTTCGCGCCGACCTACGACCAGTACTCGCCGCTGATCGCGCAGTACAGCATCGCCGGCGCCGGCAAGATCTTCTACAAGGAGGGCAACAACGCCTTCAACGCGAAGGACTACCAGCGCGCGGTCGAGAAGTACCGGCAGATCCCGACCGACTTCCAGCTCTACGAGACGGCGCGCGTTCGCACAGCGATGTCGTTCGCGCTCGCCGGCGATGTCGCCGGCGCGGAGAAGGAGCTCGCGTCGTACCGCAAGTACGTGAGCGACACGGAGCTCGACAGCCGCGACCAGGGTCTGATCCAGGTCCGCAAGGCCGCGCTGTCCGACGCCGAGTTCCTCGATGCCCAGCTGGCCTACTGGCAGGCACGCGGCAACGAGACGCTCAAGATCGCGAAGGACCCGACGAAGTACAACAGCGCGATCGCGAAGCTGCGTGCGTTCTCGACCAACCACAAGGACAACAAGAACGCCGCGGGTGCGATCGCCTACTACGGCCGCCTGCAGGCCGAACTCGGCCAGCTCGACCGCGCCGAAGAAGCCTACGCCGAGCTCAAGAAGCGCGACACGACGCGTGCCGCGCGCCTGGCATCGCTGATCTTCACCGAGTATCGCAACCAGGAGAAGGGCTACGACGAGGAGCTCACGAAGGCGATCGCGAACGACGGCGACGAGAAGCGCGCCCGCTCCAACCTCGAGAAGGTGCAGAAGAAGCTCAGCGCGCTGGGCCTCGACTACATCGCCAACTCACCCAAGCCGCAGCTCGCAGTGCTGGTCAACACGATGAACGCGTTCCAGTCGCTCGGCGAGTGGAAGCGCGTCGACGAGATCGCGCGCAAGACTCTCGACCTCTACGGCGAGGTGAAGGAGCAGCGGACCAAGAACATCGTCGACCTGACGGTCCGGCCGATGATCGGTGAAGCGTTGCTGCGGCAGCGCAAGTTCACGCAGGCCTACGAAATGCTCGTCAAGGCCGAGGAGGCCAACCCGACGCAGTGGGAACTCAAGCGCCAGATCGCGCGCTGCCTCGGCGGCTGGTTCGAGTTCGACCGCACGGGTTCGGCGGTGCGTGAGCCGGGTCTCGACAAGCCCGTCGAAGCCTACCTGAAGTACTACACCGAGTACCGCACCTGGGCGCTGCGCCCGCAGGTCAAGCCCTACTCGCTCGAGTGGTACCGCTTCCACTGGGAGTGCTACTGGTTCGCCAAGCAGGCGTCCCTGAAGGACACCAGCTACAAGCAGACCGCCGCCAAGTTCTACCGCCTGGCGCGCGCGACGGACAACTTCGCGACGCTGAAGAGCCTCGGCGCGAAGGGCAAGGAGCTCTACGACAACTTCCAGATCAACCGCTGATCCCAGCAGCCACAGCCACCAACACCGAGACGAGTAACCGATGACCGTCATCCACAAGCTGCAGCCGCTGCTGCTCCCGTGCCTGCTCTTCGCTCCCGTCCTGACGCAGTCCGTGTCGGCGCAGGGCGACATCATCGTGCGCAAGAACGGCGCGAAGATCCGCGGTATCGAGATCACCGAGTTCAAGCACTCCGCGCTGAAGGCCAAGAAGGGCGAGCGCGAGATCGAAGTGCCCGGCCACCTGGTCGCGAGCGTGACCTGGGGCGATCTGCCGGAGCAGTTCGTGATCGGCCGCGCGGCGATGAACCGCGGCGACTACGAGAACGCAACGCAGATGTTCGGCGAGGCCGCCAACGCCACCGAGCGGGCCCTGCTCAAGACCGAGTGCGAGTTCTTCCAGATCAAGGCCGCGGTCAAGAACCTCGGCAGTGACCAGGGCGCCGCCGCGACGGCCGCGGAGCAGGCCCAGAGCTGGGTCGGCGCCAACAGCGATCACTATCGCGTGCCCGAAGCTCTGCTGTTGACCGGTCGCGCGTTGCGACTCGCGGTCAAGGGCGACGACGCGGCCACCGTGCTCAAGCAGCTCGACAGCCGCGCGATCAACGAAGGCTTCGGCGCCGTCTGGAGCGCACGGGCGAAGTACGAGCTCGCGCTGACGCTCGCGGCCAACAACAAGACCGGCGAAGCCCGCACGCAGTACCAGTCGGCCAACTCGGCCGCGGACAACGCGCTCAAGACGCCATCGGGCGACGACGCCGAGCTGCGCACGATCAAGATCCTGGCGAAGATCGGCGAAGGCGAGACCTTCCTGACCGACAAGGACTTCCAGCGCGCGGAGTCGTTCTTCCACGCGCTCGTCCGCAACCCGGATCCGGGCCTCGCGGCCGCCGCGTGGGCCGGTGAGGGCCAGGCGATCTTCATGCAGGCCAGTGAATCGAAGAAGACCGAGGACCTGCGCCGCGCCCAGATCGCGCTGGCCCGCGCCTCGGTGCTCGACTCGACGGCCGGCGATGCCAGCGCGCGCGCGAACTACTTCCTGGGGCGCTGCCTCATGGAACTCGGCCCGGACCGCGCCGGAGACGACTACAAGAAGCACGCGAAGGCCTACTTCAGCCTCGTCGTGAACAGCTACGGCGCCACGACCTGGGCCGACAAGGCTCGCGAGGCGCTCAAGCAGTGACGCGCCGGCGCCCAGGATCTCCGGTCCACACCCAACGCGGGACGGATCGGAACGGCAGCCGCCCCGCCGGGGCCGGCAGCCAGGACCCTGGCGCCTCCCCATCGCCGCGAGCGATGGACCGAATCGGCGACTCCGAGTCGCCCGCGCCGGACTCGCCCCCGGATTCGCCCGACGGGCGTTTTTCTGCGGCCTGGGACTTTCCAGTTTCGGCTCCCTGCCGCAAACTCTCGACCCCCATTGCGCCAGGCCGGCGCATGCCCCTCGCTGATACCGCGGTCGCCTGCGGTCTCCTCACACGGTTTCGACCGATCGGGTTCCGACCCGTTCGAGCGCAGCCGATTGGCCGGCCCGGCACTGTTTGACCCCCCCTCTCCCCAACCCCGCTGGGTTTAGTAGCTCAGCAATGCCTGACGTCACCATGATGTTGAACAAGTTGCCCTTTGCTCGTCTGCTCGCAGTCGGCACGCCGCTCCTGATGGCCGCCTCGCTGATCGCCCAGGAAGACGGCGCTTCCAAGTCGTCGAGCCCGATCGTCGAGGTCTTCAAGTGGGATAACGCCGGCCCGATCGGCTACCTCATCATCGTCCTCTCGGTCGTGGCCGTTGCGCTCATCATCGAGAACTTCATGACGATCAAGCGCGACAAGCTCGCGCCGCCGGACCTGATCGACGAGCTCGAAGCGCTCTTCGACGGCGAGAGCTTCCAGGACGCCGTCGAGCTGTGTGAGCAGGAGAAGAACTACCTGACCGCCGTCGTCGGCTCGGGCCTCTCCAAGCTCGGCCACCCGTTCGAGACGATCCAGACCACGGTCCGCGAAATGCAGACCGAGGAGTCGGTGAAGCTCTTTCAGAAGGTGGGCTGGCTGTCGCTGATCTCGGCCATCGCGCCGATGATGGGCCTGTTCGGCACGGTGTCCGGTATGTTCGTCACGTTCGGCAAGATCGCCGACGCGGGCGGCTCGGTCTCGCCGGCACAGCTCGCGGGCGGCATCAAGATGGCGCTCATCACGACGATGTTCGGCCTCACGGTCGCCATCCCGGTCGGCATCGCCTACTTCACGCTCCGCAACCGCGTCATCCGCACCTCGACCGAGATCAACGCGGTCACGGAAGACCTGTTCGAGCGCTTCCGCAAGTAGTCCAGCACGCCCCGGGGTCCGGGAGAAATCGCGCGCCGGCGATGATCCGCCGGCCGCGAACTCCGTTCCAGACCTCACAGCCATAGCACCAGGAGGCGCAAGCCAATGGACATGCAAAAGATTTCGCAGGAGGACTTCGACATGGACATGACGCCCATGATCGACTGCGTCTTCCTGTTGATGATCTTCTTCGTGCTGGTCATCGACCTCAGCCAGAAGAACCTCGAGGACCTGATCCTGCCGCGCGCAGAGTTCCAGGAACCGGACGACCAGCCGCCGGACAACCGGCCGATCCTCAACGTGCTGCAGAACGGCTCGGTGATCTTCGAAGGCAAGGTTGCCTACGACGCCATCAAGGACGGCAGCAACTACGCCCCGATCAAGCAGCTGCTGCTCGACATCCGCCGCAACGGCGAGCTCAAGGGCACGCTCAAGATCGTGACGGAAGACATCGGCGGCAAGCCGACCAAGCTCGTCGACGATCCGATCCTGATCCGCGCCGACAAGTGGACGGAGTGGAACGTGATCGGCGAGATCATGAAGCAGTGCAGTCAGCCCAACATCGCGTTCTGGAAGGTCGAACTCGCGATGTCGGAGCAGGACAAGGAAACCGGCGAGAAGAACGCCAAACTCAAGGGTGACAAATGAGCGCCATCGACGACGTCCAGGAAGAAGCCAAGGCGGACATGACGCCGATGATCGACTGCGTCTTCCTGATGATCATTTTCTTCCTCTGCATCGAGTTCAAGATCCTCGAAGCGAAGCTGCCGGCCTACCTCCCCAAGGACAAGGGCAGCCAGAACACGAAGGTGGAACCGATGGAGCAGCTCTCCGTCGGCATCTACGTCGAGTCGGAGGGTAAGAAGGTGCCGTTCGAAGATGGCACGACGGTCGGGGACATCAACCCCAACAACGACCGCCCGTACCGCTACAAGGTCGACAACTACCGCGTGAAGTGGGTCGTCGGCCCGAAGCCGCTCTACAACATCCAGGCAGTCGCGGCCGAGCTGAAGCGCATCGTCGCCGATCCGGCGAGCATGGTCCCGGATCCCAAGAACCCGGGCACCAAGAAGCTCATGCCGGTCGTCATCGAGCCGCACCCGGGCGTCTACTACGAGTCGGTCGCCCGCACTGCGGACGCCTGCAACGACGCCGGCTTCGAAGAGATCAACTTCGGCGGCGGCCTCGGCCCGACGAAGAAGAAGTGACGCGGCTGTAGCGCTCCGCGCGCTCCCGCCCGCCCCCTGCCGGGGGCTCCACGCGGCCCGTTCGGCACGACCGAACGGGCCGCGATCGGTTTTGCCCATGACCAGCTGGTCGATTGGGTGGTGCTGGCTCGCAGCCCTCGGGAGTGGAATGACCCAGCCGGATCAGGTGGTCGAGGTCCGCTTTTTCTCGCCTCCCGCGACGCCGGGTTCCTCCAGCCGAGGCTTCAGCCGGCCTCACCTCAACCACGGAACCTCGCGAAGCGCGCCAACGAATCGGGCACGGCAAGATATTCGCCTCACCGTCACATGGTTCCGGCACGCGCCACCGAACGCACGACTCGACCACACCCAACCGACCAGCCGGAGATTCTGCGACGGGGCGGGTGCCTGCGGACCCGAACGCAACCCCAAAAAACCGCTGGCACCGGTCCTGGGCTGTAGTTACGGTTCGCGTCCCTCCTCGGCCCCCTCCTCGCTGGAGGACGGCCGTTCCGTCCCGCCCACGTGCCGGCAAAGAGCCCCTCTCGGCACGTGAGCACGAACCGCAGCTGCGGTTCTCGTCAGCACTTCTGCATGCTCCGAGTGACCCCGATGGCCCTCGAACATCCGCGCCTTCTCGCTGTCTCTTTGGTTGCAGCGCTGCTCGCCAGCTCCTGCTCCACTCCGCCGTCCGACACCAACGCGGCCAACCCCGAATCGCCCGGCGCCAGCGGTGGTTCCGAGGACCCCGGCTCCGGCAACCCCGGCATGGCCGGCGGCTCGGGCATGGGCAACGACAGCTCCGGTGTCGGCAACGCCATGCAGGACCCGCAGGGCGTCGGCGGTGAGCGCATGCGTGTGCTCGTCGCCAAGTACGTCGAGAACGCCCGCAACCTGCGCACCAACGGCAACCTCGCCGCGGCGAAGGACCAGCTGCTGAAGGCGCGCTCGATCGCGCCGGGCAACAGCGACGTCGCCACGCTGCTCGCGAGCGTGCAAGCCGAACTCGGTGAGACGGCCGGCACGATCACGAACTACGGTGACGAGCAGACGCGCCTGCGCCAGATCGGCGAAGAGCGCGCCCGCGCCAGCGTCGAGACCCAGCTGCAGAAGGCTTCGGGCATGGCCGCGGAGAAGGACTACGCCGGCGCGCTCGAGGAGATCCGCATCGCGGCGCTCACGATCGAGCTCAAGGACCAGGTCGACTGGATGAACCTGCCGCAGCGCGTGCAGAGCCAGCAGGACGAGACCCAGAAGCTCTACGACGAGCAGGTCCGCGCCAGCCAGGAAGCCGAGAGTGCCCGCCTCGCCGAGCGCCTGCGCACCGAGAACGAGGCCGCCGAGAAGCGGCGCCGCGACCAGCACGACGCGCTGATCCTCGAGTCGCAGAAGGCGTTCGAGAAGCGCCGGTTCGCCTACTCGCAGGAGCTGGCGATGCGCGCGATGGAGGTCGACCCGAACAGCGTCATCGCGTTCGAGATGCACAACGCCGCCGTCAAGGCCGCGCGCGACGACAGCAACGAGCAGTACTACCTCGACCGCTCGCGGGCGATCCGCAAGATGCTCGAGTCGGATGAGGAGCTCAAGGTGCCGCAGACCGCGGTCCTCGAACTCGACCTCGCGACCTGGGAGCGGGCCAACGGCCGCGCCGGCAAGCGCACCGCCAACGCGGTGATGGATCCGATGGACCAGGCGGTCTGGGATCAGGTCAACACGACGCAGGTCGGCAAGCTGACCTACACCGAAGAGACCGGCGCCTACCTCGACGTCATCAAGAATCTCAACCTCATCACGGGGCTGCAGATCATCGTGACGCCTGAGGCGCGCGACATCATCGACACCGAGACGCTCGTCATGGCGATCGAGCTCGTCGGCTCGATGACGCTGCGCGACTTCCTCAACCACATGGTCGGCCGCACGACCAACCTCGCGTGGACGGTCAAGAACGGCGTCATCCTGATCGGTGACAAGTCGCAGGCCGCCGGCACGATCTCGACCGAGATCTACCCGGTGAAGGACCTGGTGTTCCAGCGCACGCAGTTCCTGCCGCCGCGCATCCGCGACATCCCGGGTGAAGACACGGACGACATCCCGCGGACGGGTGGCGAAGGCGAGGATCCGGTCTCCTACATCGAGATCGCCGACCTCGTGACCAACGTGCGCGAGGCCACCGACCCGATCTACTGGGACGGCGACGGCGTCGAGATCCGCGCCGAGGACTCGGGCTTCCTCGCGGTCACCGCGAGCCCGGAGATGCAGGCTCAGGTCGCTGCGGTGCTCAACGACATGCGCCGCTTCGCGACGCCGATCGTGACGATCGACAGCAAGTTCCTGACGATCTCGCGCAACTTCCTGTCGGAGGTCGGCATCGACATCCGCGGCCTCGGTGGCTCGGGCAACAAGGGTGACACGGTCACGCTCGACGAGATCACCAACGGGCTGCAGAACAACGCGTCGCAGGGCCTCGACAACGGCGGCACGGGCGACCCGGCAGCCAACCCGCTCGCGGGTGCGTTCTTCAACGACGGTGGCGATGGCGACATCCGCGCCCGCACGGAGAACTACTTCGCCAACGACCTCAGCCGCGCGCTGTCGCCGACCGGCGGCCTCACGGCTGGCTGGACGCTGCTGGACGACCTGCAGCTCAACGTCATCCTGCGCGCTGTCGAGAAGCAGCAGGACGTCGAGATGGTCAACAGCCAGATCCTCTCGGTCCTCAACCGCGAGCGCGGCCACGTCGCCGTCATCAACCAGACGGCCTACGTCCGCGACTTCGACGTCGAAGTCGCGCAGGCGGCGTTCATCGCCGACCCGAAGGTCGACGTCATCCAGGACGGCATCGTCCTGGACGTGCAGCCGGTCATCCAGCACGACCGGAAGTACATCATCCTCAACCTCAACCCGACGGTTGCGGAGCTGACGCGCCCGATCCCGACGTTCACGACGTCGCTCGCGGGCTCGACGCTGCCGGTCACGCTGCAGCTGCCGAACCTGGTCGTCACCAACTTCTCGACCACGGCCAAGGTGCCGGACGGTGGCACGGTGCTGCTCGGCGGCCTGCGCCAGGTCCTGACCAAGGAGCGTCGCGCCGAGGTGCCGTTGCTCGCGCGCCTGCCGCTGATCTCGTTCCTGTTCAAGCAGGAGGGCACGGTCGACGAGAACAAGAGCCTGATGGTCATGGTTCGCGCCCAGATCACGGACGTCGTCGACGGCATCGGCCGCTAGTCCCCCCTCCCGAAGCGAGGCCGCGGGCCTCGACCTTCGCCGCAAAGGCCGCGCCGGTTACGATCGGCGCGGCCTTTTGCGTTGGCTGCTACCATCTGCCCCCCCTGCCCGAACGCCCGTACCGCCGAGCCGGCACCGAACCTACCCGTGAGTTCTCTCGACGCGATCTTCTTCGACATCGACGACACGCTGTTCTCGACGTCCGTGTTCGCGGACCAGGCGCGTCGGGCCGCGATCGATGCGATGCTGCGCGCCGGACTGCGCGCGGAACGGGACGTCGCCCTGCGGGAGCTACAGGACGTGATCGCCGAGTTCTCGAGCAACTACGGCAACCATTTCGACAAGGTGCTCGACCGCCTCGGCAACGAGTCCTGGGAAGGCCAGAACCGCGCCGTGATCGTCGCAGCTGGCGTCGTCGCCTACCACGACACCAAGTGGAGCAAGCTCAAGGTCTGGGACGACGTCTACGAGGTGCTGAAGTGGCTCGCCGAGCAGCCCATCCCCCGCGGCATCATCTCGGCCGGCATCACGATCAAGCAGGCCGAGAAGGTCGTGCGCCTCGGTGTGCTCGAGTTCCTCACGCCGTCGGCGATCTTCTTCACCGACCAGGTCGGCTTCAGCAAGCCCAACCCAAAGCTCTATCGCCGCGTGCTCGAGCACCTGGACCTCGAGCCGGCGCGCTGCCTCTACGTCGGCGACAACCCAACCCACGACATCGACCCCTGCAACGACGAAGGCTGGAACACCGTCCGCATCCGGCGCGGCGGCCGCTACTCCACCGTCGACGGTCGGACGAAGCCGGATCACGAGATCAGCGACTTCTTCCAACTCCGCAAGCTGCTGCAGAACGAGTTCGGGCTCTAGTCCAAACGGCCGCGGGCTAAGAATCGCGGCCGAGCGCCCGCGCCAGGACCCGGCGTAGCCCGCCGACGTGGAGGTCGCCCGGGTCGCAGCAACGATCGAGGTGCGCGATGGCCCGGTCGGCCAGGGTCGGGTCACCGATCTCTTCGAGCACCGCCCGCGCCAGACCACACGGCCCTTCGGCTGTCGGGATGGCGAACTCGGCCGGCGCCGCG
Source organism: bacterium (assembly GCA_024743115.1). Classification (GTDB taxonomy): domain Bacteria; phylum Planctomycetota; class UBA1135; order UBA1135; family UBA2386; genus JAGQRA01. The sequence goes on from JANSXC010000017.1 coordinate 79,451, forward strand.
ATCGCATCGAGCGCATCGGCAAGAGCACCGTGAGGGTCTTTGGTTCGACGCATCCGCGCCCGCCGCATCAGGAACGAGCGGGTCTCCTCCGGCCACAGCTCCGGAGCCGGCAGCGAAGAACTCGCGGCAGCCCGCTCCAGCTCTGCGAGCCGGCCAGCATGCCGATCGTAATCGACGATGTAGCGCCCCGCGGGCGGCGAGACCTTGCGCATCCGCACCCACTCGGGTTCGACCACCGGGAGCCCGAGAAAGTCACAGACTCGCGGCCACAAGCGCCCGGTCGCGACGTCGTCCTCGTAGTCGAGTTCGAGCAGATCCGCAGCCGGAACGACGGACGCCATGAGGCGATGGCTGGCCACGGTCTCGCGCACATAGCTCTCGAGCTCCGCGTCTGAGATCGTGACGACCCGGTGCTCCGAGGCATTGGCCTCATCGCCACCGCCCGCTCCGGGACCACCGGCACCGCCCCCCGCCCGATGCCAGACTCCGGTCTGCTGTGCCCGCCGCAACGACCCCAACTGCGCCACGAGATCTCGCCGCCGCACGACGACGAGCCGCACACCGAAGCCGTGGGTCCGGAGGCACCCCACGATCCGCCGTGCCGCCGCCAGCCCGGGCAACGCAATCTTGTTCCCGACCGCGAGGCTCGCGACCTCCCGCCCGGCAAAGTCATCGAACACCGCCGCCAGACTCTCGGTCCGCCCGGCCCGCGTCTCCCCCCGCCCGTTCACCCCATCCACGGCCGTCCAGAACACCGTGTCCGGCACCTCCCCGCTCGCCAGAGCCACATCCGGATGCCCCGCCAGATAGCTCTGCGTCACGGAAGTCCCACTCCGCTGCATCCCGACGACCAAGAACCGCCGCAAACTCACTCCGCCACCAGAGCCACACCCAACCGATCAGCCACCCAGACAGGCTACCAGACCCCGGCACCGCCCCGCGCAACCCAGCCCCGATCCGATGCTGGGCGCAAAGCGCCCAGCGAGTCCAAAACAGCAAATGGCTGCGTCCTCCGCGTCAGAATCGTGCGCTGGCAAGGAAGCCAAACGAGCCGCGCGGAGGCGGCCTCTCGGCCGCTGAGCACGAGCGAGCGCAGGCTGACGCCGTCCAGCGCGCGATTCTGGCGTGGCCCGGTTGCTACTTGAGCTGTTCCCAGTAGTCAGCCGGCATGTCGTGCGCGATCTTCAGCGCGCCGTTGCTGCCGCCGTAGATCGGCTCCTCGATGCGGATGACCTTGCCGCCGCCGAGGCGTTCCTTCATCGCCTTCTCGATCGCCGAGTCGAGGCCCTTGAGCAGGGAGCCGCCGCCAGCGAGCAGAACGCGGTTCTTGAGCTTGTCCTGGAACTCGGGATCGAAGGACGACACGAGCTCGTGGATGCCGCCGACGATCGGATCGACGAGGATCTTGCACGCGTTCTGCATCGCGTCGGTGAGATCGAACTCCGTCGGCTTGCCGTTGACGGGCAGCGTGACCATGGCGCGTTCGGAGGCGTCGCCGATGAAGCCGAAGCGCTCCTTCATCTCCTTGACCATCTGGATCGTCCGCTGCGCGCCGGGGCACTGCTTCTCGATCTCGGCGTCGAGCGCCGCGTCGATCGCATCGCCCGCGACGTCGAACGTCAGCTGGTCGGTATCCTCGGGCATCGTGCCGTGCATGCGGCAGAGGTCGGTCGTGCCGGCACCGATGTCGATGACGAGCACGTCCTCGAGCCACTCGAGGCCATAGGCGACCGCGAACGGCTCGCTGCAGAGCATCACCGAGTCGACGCTCGCGCGCGCGGCCTCGAGGATCGCCTCGCGGTTTTTCATCGACGCCTCGGCCGGGCAACCGATCACGCAGTAGATCAACTCGTCCTGGCGCGGCTTCGACAGCCGGATCGCTTCGCTGATCAGGTCCTGCGCGGCCTTGAGGTTGGCCTTGGCTTCGGCATCCATCTCGGCGTCGCCGGTGTACTTGAGCACGCCCTTCTCGAGCGGCTTGTACATCTTGAGCGACAAGCGCTTCTCGAGCGCTTCGGTGCCGAACAGCACGTCGCGCTTGAGCAGCTTGCGGCTCACGACGTCCTTCGGGTAACCGACCATCGAGTGGACGGTCTCGCGCACACCATTGCTCGCGGAGACGGAGGTGCGGGACGTGCCTAGGTCCATCCCGATGTAGAGCACGCCGTGGTCTTTCTCGGGCGCGGCCGGCTCGTCCGGCGTCTGAGGCGTATCGGTCATCTTGCGTTCCTGTCGGACTTACCCTTTCTGCAGTTTCAGGTTGGCCTTGAAGATCTCGGACATCAGCTCCTTCTTCTTCCCCGCGTGCGCGTCACCCTGACCGATGCCCTGCACTTCGCGGTAGATGGAGGAGATGCCTTCGTCGATGTTCTTCATCGCCGAGACTTGCTGGAGTCGGTTCTCGGTGAGAGCCAGGGAATCGTTGAGCTTCTTGATGCGGCGCTGCAGGTTGTCGACCTCACGGTCGCGCAGCGCGGCGCGTGCTTCTTCGGTGGCTTTGCGCTCGCCCGTGACGATGTCCATCACGAGCTCGATGACCTTGCCCTCGGCGTTCGCCATCGGTGTCGAGCCCAGCGAGCGCATCACCTCGGCGACCTTCTGGGCGATCACAGCGTTCTCGCCTTCGTATTGCGCGGCGACCTCCGCCGCGCCTTCTTCGAGCCGCAGCTGCAGCTCCTGCTCCTGCGTCGAGAGATCGCGCCGCAGCTGATCGACCTCTTCTTCGGCCCGCTCTTTCTGCTTCTCGATCGCGCTCTTTTCGCGCTGCAGGTCCTCGTTCGAACGCATCAGCCGCACGAACTCGGCCTTGGTCGCGTCCGCAACCGCCTCGCGCTCCATGCCGACGAGCTTGCTCTTGAGGCTCTTGTGCACCGCGGTCTCGACGAGCGCGACGATGCGGTCCATGCCGAGCACGTTGACGTTCTGGACGCCCTTCTTCTTGAGGCTGTCGACGGACGTGCGGAACGCCATCTGGCGCACGGCATCCTTGAGCGACTCCTTGAAGCCCGCCATCAGTCCTCCGTGACCTCACGTGGCTCGTAAGCCAGCCGCCGATCGCTGTCGGGATCCTGGCCGCGAACACCGTTGACGAAGGTGCCGAGCACGTTGCCGCCCATGTCCGAGAGCACGCGCACGGCATCGCGGGTCTGCCCCTTGAGCGACTGTTCGAGCTGCACGACCATCAGCGTGCCGTCCGCACGCGCCGAGAGCACGCCGGCATCGGTCGACGGCAAGACGGGCGGCGTGTCGATGACGATGTATTGGAACCGCTCCTTGAGACGCTGGAACAGATCGTCGATGCGCGAGACGCCGAGGATCTCGGCCGGGTTGCCGACCGTCGAGCCGGCACCGAGCAGCTGCAGGTTGCGATAGCCCGCGGGGCGCAGCGCCTCATCGAGCGTCGCGTTCCCGAGCAGGACGTCCGAGAATCCGGGGCCGGGATTGAGGTTGAGGTAGCGCTCGCAGCTCGGCCGGCGCAAGTCGGCGTCAACGACGACGACCTTCTGCCACTCGAGCTCGGAGAACGCCATCGCGAGATTGAGCGCGCTGACGGACTTGCCCTCGCCGCGCACCGCCGAGGTGATGACGAGGGTCTTGGGTTCGCCGTCGGGATTCATCGCCACGAGCCGGTTGCGCAACGAACGCACCTGCTCCGCACGAAACCCGGCGGGTTCGTGGAACATCACGAGGAACGAATTGACGGCCTCGTCGACGACGACGACGAAATCACCGCTCGGCGGTGTCTTCGCGCCGGCGTCAGCGGACTTCTGACGACGAAACATGCTGACTGGCGTGCTGGATCAGGGTTACGAGTGCGGTCGACGAACACGTCGACATCACGGGCCTACCCGACCTGCCACGTTGGTTCTTTTCGGTTCGTGGCCGGGCGGGACTTGCTGCAGAGGCAAGATCGGTTGCTGAATCGAGACGCAGAGCAGGGAGCGACACGGGGAAACCACCATGACAACGGTGGAATGCGGCGAACGTGTACGAACTTTATACCAGCAAGTAGACGCGATTGCCGCCGAGTTACCCACCCAGATCGACCCCGCGTTCGGCCGCGAACGCCTGCGCCGCCTCGTAGCCGGCGTCCGCGTGACGCATCACGCCGATGCCGGGATCGCAGGTGAACACGCGCTGGATCCGCGCCGCCGCCGCCGGGGTGCCGTCCGCGACCGTGACCTGCCCGGCATGGATCGACTTGCCCATGCCCACCCCGCCGCCGTGGTGCACCGAGACCCAGGTCGCACCCGACGCCACCGCGAGCATGGCATTGAGCAGCGGCCAGTCGGCGACCGCGTCACTGCCGTCCTTCATCGCCTCCGTCTCGCGATAGGGCGACGCGACCGACCCGCAGTCGAGGTGGTCGCGGCCGAACACGACCGGCGCCTCGATCTCGCCCTTCTGGACCAGCTCGTTCACGGCCAACCCGAAGCGCGCCCGTTCGCCGTAGCCGAGCCACAGGATGCGCGACGGCAGGCCCTGGAACGAGATCTGCTTGCGAGCCTTCTCGATCCAGGTCCTCAGCGACTCGTTGTCGCCGAACATCTCGAGCGCCAGCTCGTCGGTGCGCGCGATGTCCGCGGGGTTGCCGCTGAGCGCGACCCAACGGAACGGTCCGCGCCCCTCACAGAACAGCGGCCGGATGTACTCGGGGATGAACCCCTTGATCCGGAACGCCTCGGCAACGCCGGCGTCGCGCGCCTCGGTGCGGATGTTGTTGCCGTAGTCGAACGTGATCGCGCCCTTCTCCTGCAACTCGAGCATGAGCGCGACGTGCTGCGCGCACGTCCGGCGCGATTCGACGAGGTAGGCCTTCGGATCGCGCTCGCGCAGCTCGTTGGCCTGCTCGACGGTCATGCCGTCGGGCACGTAGCCGATGAGCATGTCGTGGGCCGAGGTCTGATCCGTGAGCAGGTCCGGCACGTGGCCGCTGTCGCGCACGACCGTCAGCAGCTCGGTCGCGTTGCACGGCACGCCGATCGACCAGGCTTGCCCCGCGGCCTTCTTCTGCATCGCGACCTCGAGCGCCTGCTTCGGATCGTCGATCAGCTCGTCGAGGTACTTCGTCTCGAGGCGCTTCTCGATACGCCAACGTTCGACGTCCGCGGCGAGGCACACACCCCCTGCCATCGTGACCGCGAGCGGCTGCGCGCCGCCCATCCCGCCGAGCCCGGCGGTGATCGTGAGCTTGCCCTTCAGGTCGCCGTCGAAGTGCTTCTTGCCGGCCGCGACGAACGTCTCGTAGGTGCCCTGCACGATGCCCTGACTGCCGATGTAGATCCAACTGCCAGCGGTCATCTGCCCATACATCATCAGCCCGAGCGCATCGAGCCGCCGAAACTCGTCCCAGTTGGCCCAGTCACCGACGAGGTTGCTGTTGGCGATCAGCACGCGCGGCGCATCCGGATGCGTCTTCATCACACCGACGCACTTGCCCGACTGCACCAGCATCGATTCGTCGGGCTGCAGGCGCTGCAGCGTCGCCAGGATCTTGTCGAGCGCCTCGTGATTGCGGGCCGCCTTGCCGAGCCCGCCGTAGACGATCAGCTGGGACGGATCCTCGGCCACCTCGGCGTCGAGGTTGTTCTGGATCATGCGGAACGCGGCCTCGATCTGCCAATTGGCACAGTGGAGCTTCGTGCCCCGCGGGGCCTGGAACGACGCGGATTGCTGCATCCGCAAGACGATAGGGCGCGGCCCGTTCTGGAGTCCACAGCGGTCGTCGAACAGGCTCCTGGAGCCCGAGATCAGGGCGCCGGAGCCCGCTCAGACCGCGAGCAACCCAGCGGCCTTCTCCGCAGCCGCCGCGATCGTGCCCGTCGCGACCAGCTCCTCGGCAACCGCGAGATCCGGGGCGAGGAAGCGGTCACCCGCGAGCGCCTTCACACGCCGCCGCAGCGCCTTGTAGGCCGCCGCGACCCCCTTGCCCGGCGAGAGGCCGTCGCCGAGGTCGAGCCCCTGCGCCGCGCAGAGCAACTCGATGCCGAGCACCTTCTGCGTGTTCTTCGCGACCACGGCCGCGTGGCGCGCCGCGGTCACTCCCATCGAAACGTGATCCTCACGATTGGCCGAGGTCGGGATCGTGTCGACGCTCGCCGGATGCGCGAGCGTCTTGTTCTCGCTCGCGAGGGACGCGGCGACGACCTGCGGAATCATGAATCCGCTCTCGAGCCCGGGGTTCTTTGCGAGGAACGGCGGCAGGCCCGAGATGTCGGGATTGACGAGCTGCTCGATGCGGCGCTCGCTGATGTTCGCCAGCGTGCTCAGCGCGATTGCGAGATAGTCGAGCGCCTGGCTGACCGGCTGGCCGTGGAAGTTGCCGGCACTGACGACGTCCGCGCCCGCGAACACGAGTGGGTTGTCCGTGACGGAGTTGGCCTCGGTGACGAGCACGTCGAGCGCATACCGGATGCCGTCCTTGGCTGCGCCGTGCACCTGCGGCGCGCAGCGCAGCGAGTAGGCGTCCTGCACCTTCGTACAGTCCTTGTGACTCGGCATGATCTTGCTGCCCTTGAGCAACGCGCGGAGGTTGTCCGCCGTCGCGAGCTGGCCGGGATGCGGCCGCAGCTCGTGCACCTTGTCGGCGAACGGTCGCTCGCTGCCGTGCAGCGCTTCGACCGTCATTGCGCACGCGACGTCGGCGGTGCGCGCGGTCACGAGCGCGTCGTAGACCGCGAGGCAGCCGATCGCGGTCATGATCTGCGTGCCGTTGATCAACGCGAGCCCCTCCTTCTCGGCGAGTTCGAGCGGCTCCCGCCCGACACGCCGCAGTGCGGCCTTGCCGGAGATCACCTTGTTGCCGCTGTGAACCTGCCCGCGGCCGATCAGCGGCAGCGCCATGTGACTCAGCGGCGCGAGATCCCCCGACGCCCCGACCGAACCCTGCGACGGGATCACCGGGATCAGATCGTTCTCGAACAGCGCGAGTGCCTGGTCGAGCAGTTCCAACCGCACGCCAGAGTTGCCGAGCGCGAGGTTGTGGATGCGGAGCGCGAACGCCAGCCGACTTACTTCGACGGGCAACGACTCGCCGACGCCGGTCGCATGGCTCAACAGCAGGTTGCGCTGCAATCGCGCGAGCTGGTGGGCGGGAATCCGAACACCGGCGAGCTTGCCGAAGCCCGTGTTGATGCCGTAGATCGTCGCGCCGCCGGCGACCGCGCGCTCGACCTCGGCTCGACTTCGACGCACCCCGGCGCGGACCTCGCGCGACAGCTTCAGGCGAGCGCCGTCGCGCGCGATCGCGACGAACGCGGCGAGCGGCAGGGTCGGATCACCGAGAGCGATAGTGGGCACGGGCGGACGCTAGCGAGGGGAACACACGGCGCCAAGCGCCGAAGTGGCAAGAGCTGCCCGCATTCCGCCGGATTTTTTGTCACGCCCACCGCTGGCGGGCGGCCGAACGGATCGCGCCCCCGAGACGCCCACCATCACGACCACCACCGTCAACGGATCGAACCCATGCCAGCACAGCTACCTCACGTCACCCCGACGCCCGCCAGCCGAATCGTCGCGGCCCTGGCAGCGGCCGCCACCCTGTCCCCGAGCCTGCAGGCTCAAGACTGCACCGGCGCCCCGGCCCGCGCCACGCTCGGCACCCAGGAACCGTTCGTCACCACCTACTACGCGGACAACGTCGCACTGATCGACCTCGACGTCAGCACGCCGATGCGCATCCACGGCTTCGACACGCTGCTCTACGATCAGGGCGCCGGCAACCCACCGACACCCGATCAGCTCGGCCTCACGGCCGAGGTGCACATCTACATCTGCAACGGCTCGGCGCTCGGCAACAGCGCCGCGCTGCCGCCGTTCCCGCCGCACCACCGGCTCGCACCAGGCGGCACCTTCGGCGCGCCATGGCGTCACGTCGCCACGGGCAGCGTCCTGGTCGAGGCGTTCCCCGGCACCTCGCACGTCCATCTCGGCGGCCCGCTCCACCTCACCCCGGGTCGGCACGGAATCGCGCTCGAGTTCGTGCCGCCCGATCCGAACAGCCCCGCCAACATCGGTCACCCGAACGTCGGCAACGCCGGTGAGCTGCACCTGATCATCGGCGGCGGCGGCCCCAACCAGACCCTGCTGCTCTCGGTGCTCGACTCGGCCGTGCAGGACCGCGACTGGGTCGGGGCCCCCTCGCCGAACGGCGCCGTCAACGTGCGGATCGACTACGAGGTCGGTTCACGCACCGCCTGGTGGCAACCGTTCGGCGCCGGTTGCTACGACCGGCCACACGCCTTCTACGACGAGTTGGCCACCGGCACCGCCTGGCAGACCGATCTCGATCTCTACCCGACCTCCTCGCCGGTCGGCCCGCGCTACCTCGTCACGCCCGGATCAGCGAGCTACGTCGTACCCGGCTCCGACCCGACGACCTCGCTCCACCACCTGACCCAGAGCGCCTGGTCCTGCAGCACCTCCGCGAGTTGGGACGACGCCGCCGCCACCTTCACGATGCCGTTTTCGATCGCGCCGCCCGGAGCGCCCGCGAGCGACCAGATCTCGATCGGCTCGAACGGTTGGGTGCAGTTCGGCTCGCAGCCGCTCGACTGTGCCGCGTTCTATGGCAACTTCGCGCGCTTGCAGGACCAGAACGCGCTGATCGCCGCGTTCTTCGGTGACCTCGACCCGACGGCCGGGGGCCAGTTCACCTACGAAGTGCACCAGAACGGCGATTTCGTGCGCGCCACCTGGCACCAGGTTTCGGAGTGGCAGACGACGACGACGCAATCGTTCCAGGTGACGGTCCATTCATCCGGGAACATCCAACTCGCCTACGACACGATGAACCCCGCCGCAATCACGGCAGTGATCGGCTACTCGCCCGGTAGTGACGCGGCGCTGCCACCCGAGGTCGACCTCACCCAACTGCCGTTCGAAGGTGGCGACGGCGGCGTGCCCCCGACCCTGTTTGCAACCGCGCGGCCGGTCACGGGCGGCCCGGCACCAAACCTCGTCACTACCGACCTGCACCCGACCGCAGTCCTCGGTGCCACGCTGCTGAGCCTCGGCTCGATCCCGGGTGGCCTGGACCTCGGCAACATCGGTGCGCCGGGCTGCGCGCAGTGGGTCGGCAACCCAGCCGTGAGTCTGGGCCTGGCGACGCCACAGAACGGTCAGTTCAGCGTGCCGTTCCCCACGTCCCTGCTGACGCCTGCCGCGATCGGCGCGCCCGTTGTGGTCCAGAGCGCCGTGCTCGACGGCACGCAGGTCAACAACGTCGGCGGGCTCGCGCTCGTCGTGAGCAATGCGGCCTGCCTGATCCCGGGCGACGACGCGGACCCGCTCACGCCGGACGATCTGTTGTTGTTCGACCCGTCCGCCAACTTCGAGACCCTCACGCAGCCAGCCCCGGGCCAGCCCATCGCGCTCGAGGTGTTCGACCTCGGACCGTTCAATGCGGGTCATACCATCACGTTCAGCACGGACGATCCGAGCGTCACCGTGACGCCGCCGACCACGACGATGAACTTCGGCGGGGTCAGCAACCAGACGATCCAGCTCCAGGCTCCCAACTTGAACAGCATCCGCTCGGTGCAACTGCAAGCTCGGATCCAGGGCCCCAACCTGAACGGGATCGTGCGAAAACAGGTCACGATCGCGCCCCCACCGCCGGGCCCCGCTTGCCGGGTCCTGAAGACGGAGAACGGTCGAAGCAAGCGACTCCGCGTCAGCCAGTTCGTGCTCGAAGAGAAGGCTGGACGATTCTGGTCGAGTTCGATCGGCGCGACGGGCACGCCGGGCGAACTGCGCCAGCTCATCATCGTCTCGGGCTTCGGCCGTCACGGCGTGCGCCGGATCGAGTACCGCTGCGACGGCAACGGCACGTGCAGTCCGCCCACGACGTGCCAGGGCACGAGTTCCGTCGTGCAGGCGGGCAGGTGGCAACTCGTCTGCGGCTGCCGGTAGCCCCGGCCGCACCGCGCGGGCCCGCGCCTCAGCTATGCGTCTCGAGCGGCAGCTCGGGCGCGGACGGCACGAGGAAGAAGCGGCCGATCGCCACCTCGAAGCGCGAGCCGTCCTCGCGCTCGAACGTGTAGCTGCCTTCCATCGTGCCCCACTTCGTCGAGAGCGGGCAGTAGCTCACGTAGCTGAAGCTCTCGCCGATCGTGAGCTCAGGGTATTCACCCACGACGCCGGAGCCGCGCACGGTCTCGGTCCGTCCTTCGCTGTCCACGATCCGCCAGTGACGCGACACCAGGCGCACCTTGCCCGGCGCGCTCTCGTTCGTCATCGTGATCTTGTAGCCGTAGACGAACCGCTCGTTCTCGGGCTCCGACTCCTGCGGCAGGAACTGCGCCGCGGCGTGAATCCGGATACCTGCGGTGACCGTGGACGAATGAGGGTCGGACATGAATGGGCTTGGTGAGACCATCGCAACATAAGGACTCGCCGCCCAAAAGCGAGGGGCCCAAGGCAACACTGACCGCCCGGCCAGCGCGCCGGCCGGCAAGCGGGACGATCTCCTAGTGCGCTGATTCGCCGATGCGCAGCTCGACCTTTCCGTCGGCCGAACTCAGCGTCATCGCGCCGTTCTCGAGCTTGCCGGCCCAGTCCGTGGCGGCTTTGTCCTCGAGCAACTTCATCTTGACCGTGATCGCCCCCGTGCCCTCGTCGAACGTGTAAGTGCCGTTGGCATGGTCGTGCGTGCCGTCGGCGCGCGGGGCCCCGTGCAGGAAGCACTTGTCGCTCTTCTTGCTGAACTCGACGGAGATGCCCTTCTTGCCGTCGGCGAGCGCCTGGTTCCAGGAGCCGGCCAGCGGATGGGGAGCATCGCCACAGGCGGCGAGCAGCAGGAGCGGGAGCGAGAGCAGAAGGTTCGAACGACGCATGCGGTTCTCCGAGCGGGGTCAGGGAGGCGAACTCCGGTGAGGGCCAATCATGGGACCCCACCGCTCGGGTTTCATCCCGGCAGCTGGCAGAAAACCTGCCAGCCAAGGGGGATTGCGGCAGGCAACCCGGCAGAACTCCCGACTACTTGCGGAACGTCATCGTGAGCTTCATCCCGCCCTTGTCCTCGCTCATCACGATTGCGCCGTCCTTCAGGGTCGCGGTCACGGTCTGCTCCTTGCCGCCCTCGTCCTTGCCGGTCAGCGAAATCTGATCCCCCTCGAGCTTCCACGTTCCCGCGATGGTGCTCGCACCCATCGGGGTGGTCATGGTCGAGGTGAAGTTGTGGTCCGCAGCGAGATCCATCGTCCCCGTCATCGACTTCATCATCTCCTTGGCCGGCGCCGGCATCCCAGCCAGCATGGCCTCGGTATCGAGCTTGTACTTGCCAACGGCGTGGGAATCTCCGCCACTGCACGCGGCAAACGCTGTGAGAGTGGCGACGGCGAGAGCGGAACGCATCGAGAGCTTCATGGCCTGGACGATGCCCGGACGACCACCCCGGCGCCAGGACCCTCAATCAGATGCGCCGAATTCGCGACCGCCCGCTACACCCGGACGCCGGGCTTGCCGCAGCACTTCTTGAACTTCTTGCCCGATCCACACGGGCACGGCTCGTTGGGCCCGACCTTGCGCTCGACGCGCTTGAACGGGCGCGGCTTCACTTCCAGCCCGTCGACGAAGTACCACGTGCCCTCTTCCTGGCGGAAACTGGCGATCTCGTGATGCGTGATGTCCTCGCCGCCGAGCGTGTAGTAGGCCTTGAACTCGACGAACCCCTCGGTGTCCGCCGCCAGACCTTGCTCGACGTTGAGCACCTCCATGCGGTGCCAGGTCGAGCGTTTGGACCATTCCTCCGTCGACTTGCGATCGACGAGCTCACGGCCGTCGGGCGACTGACTCTCGATGATCCACTCGATCTTCCCGAGCGCGTAGGCCGTATAGCGCGACCGCATCAGCTGCTCGGCCGTCACCGCCTGCTGCTGGCGCTCGATGATCGGCTCGCAGCAATCTGCGAAGTCTTTCCCACTGTGGCACGGGCACTTCATGGCGTGACCGTACCGAACCGCGGCTCAGGTTTCGAGTTCGGCGAGGCGGCGCGCGAACTCGGCGGCCACCGCCGCCACCGCCGCGGCGTCCGCGCCGGGCAGCGCGGCGAGCAGTTCGAGGCTCTCGGCGCAACCCGCCTCGAACGCGGCGTTCAGCGCATCCCGACCCGCCGTACCCAGCGCCGGTGGCGCGAGGGCCGCGAGCTGATTCTGATCCGACAACAGGCGCGACAAGAACGACCCCGTCGACTCGACCGCCACGAGCTCGGCGAACGTCGGAATTGCGACCTCGCCGATCCCGAGCCGCTGCCGGGTGTCGGCCAGCACCCGCTCGCGCAACAGCCGCAGCGCCGCCACCGCGCCCGAGTGCAGCCGAACCTCGTCACGGCCACGGCGCGGCGCCGGCGCCTCGCCCTCGGCCGGCGCACGACCCGATTCGCCGCCCTCACCGCCGGATCCGCCCGGCGGCCGCCCCGCAAAACCGTGGAGCGCAGGCACCGCATCCGTCCGCCGCACCGAATCTTCGCCCATGGTCTCGCGCTCGCTTCTCGGGCCGCGAAGTCCCCCGGCGCACCTCCCATTGGCGCGCACCCGGTCAGGGAAAGGCCCTAGTCCGTTCTCATTCTCGGACGTCCGCGCCGGCACTTGAGCCCGCGCGGCGTGCAAAAGTCGGATACTCTCCGGGTCTTCCCCGACCCCGTTGCCAACCATGCTTCACCAGCTGACTTGGGCCCCTGCCCTCCTCGCCGCCTGCAGTCTCGCCGCCGGTCTGTCCGCCCAGAACGACTTCGACCTCGACAAGACCTCGCCGGGCACGCTCGGCAGCTCTCTCGACCTCGCCTTCGAGGGCGCGCCGGGCGGGCAGCTCGGGCTAATCATGATCTCGTTCAACGGCGGGCCGAGCGCCCTGTCGCAGGTCGACCCCAACGACAACCGCAGCGTCGCCGTCGGAACGGAGCTGTCGACCTCGTGGATCTTCACGCTCACGAGCGCGACGGGCACGGGCGGCTACTCGCTGCCGCTGCCGAACGATCCGGCGTTCGCCGATCTCGTGCTGCATTGGCAGACACTCACGATCCCGGGCAGCGGCCCGACGATCGTCGGCGAGATCAGCAACGACGTCGTGACGCAGACGTCGACGGCCGGCACCGGCCTGCTCGCGCGCGACGTGCTCACGAACGCGCGCGCCTTCGCGACGGGCTTCTTCGATCGTGACAACAACGCCGCCGCGGGCGACTTCGTCGTCGCGGGCGGCGGCGCCGGCACGCTCACGAGCGCGACGGGCCTGGCCTCGACCGAGATCTGGGACACCCGCACGATGAGCGTGAGCTCGGGCAACAACATGCAGAGCGCGCGCGCTTTGCACCTGTCCGTGCCCATCGACAACGGCCGCGTGCTCATCATCGGCGGCGCCGATGCGGTCGGCACCGTGCTCAGCAGCTGCGAGATCTACGATCCGGCGACGGACACCTACACCGCGACCGGCTCGCTGAACACGGCCCGCATCCTGCACGCCGCGTGCACGCTGCCCGACGGCCGCGTCATGGTGACGGGCGGGACTTCGACGCTCGCCGACCTCGTGAGCGCGATCGGCGGCACACAGAGCAGCACCGAGATCTGGAGCCCGGTCACGGGCACCTGGACCGGCGCGAACTCCATCGGCGGCCGTCGCCTCGCCCCGGCCCTCACGACGCTGAGCAACGGCCTCGTCATGGTCAGCGGCGGCGTCGAGGTCACGTTCCTGTTCGGGTTCCCGTTCGCCGCAGTCAGTACCCCGAAGGTGCAGCTGTTCGATCCCGGCACGGGCAACTGGAGCAACGGCCCCAACATGAGCCAGGGGCGCGCGGGCCATCAATACAACCAGGTCACGCTCGGCGACGGCCGCGTGCTCATGACGGGCGGCATCTTCGTGCCGAGTCTCGCGGGCGCGGCGAACGCAGCACCGATCAACGGCGCCGAGGTCTACACCCCAGGCGGCGGCTGGGGCACGGTCAACATGCCCACGGCGCGCGCGCTGCACTCGGCGACACTGCTGCAGGATGGCCGCGTCGCGGTCTGCGGCGGCGCGCAGGGCACGTTCACGGCGCCGACGCCGATCGCGAACGTCGAACTGTTCGATCCGTCGAGCAACTCGTGGGCGGCACAACCCGCGCTGACGGGGCCGCGCTCCGGTCACGTGGCCGGCGTGACGCCCGACGGCACGCTGATCCTGTTCGGCGGCCAGGGCGCGAGCGCGACCCTGGCCACCATCGAGACGCTGCGCTTCTGACACGCGGGTGGCGTCCCGCCCCGCTGACAGCTCGGGCAGGCCACGCACTGTCCGCCTGCTCTGGTCGCTGCTCGTCGTCGCGATCGCGGTCGTGCTCGTCGTTCGCGCGACGGCGCGCAAACCGCATCGCGGCGTCATCATCGACCATGTCGAGTTCGGCCGTCGCCTGCTCGCGGGGGACGACGTCTACGGGCCGTGGAAGTCGGATCCCGACGCGCCGATCCGACCACTGCACGCACCCTACCCACCGTCGTACGGCCTGCTGACGCTGCCGTTCGCGCTCGTGAACGAGACGTTCGGGTTGCGAACGGCGAGGTTCGCATGGGCCTGCCTGCAGGTGCTCGCAATCGGCGCAATGGCGTTCGTGATGCGGCGACTCGCCGTGAGCCGGGCGCCGCCGGACCATTCGAGGTGGCTCTCCCTCGCGCGCGGTCGCTGGCCCGAACTGTGGCTCATCGCATTCGTGCTCGGCGCGCGGTTCATCCTGCGCGACACGCACGGCGGCGGCGGCAACCTGATCAACATCGCGATGTGCCTGCTCGCGTTCTATGCCTGTGAACGCGACCGCGCCGGGATCGCGGGCCTGCTGCTCGGCTTCTCGCTCGCGACCAAACCGACGCAGCTCTGGCTCCTGCCGCTGCTGCTCGTGCTCGGTCGCCACCGCGCGTTCTGGTGGACGATTCTCGCGGGCCTCGGATGCGTGCTCGTCACCGTCTTGCTGCAGCGCGGTGACCATTCGCCATGGCTGCGCTGGATCGAGGGTTCGTGGGCACTCGGCACCCAGCGCGACCCGTGGGCCGATCCACACCTCGAGTTCCCGCCGTTCGAGTGGATGAACCAGTCGCTGCGTTTCGCGGTCGCGCGCTGGTTCGGCGAGGTGCCACCCGAGTTCGCCGCCAAGGTCGCATGGGGCGTGTCACCCGGGCTCGGCCTCGACGCCGCGACGGTCGGTTGGATCGCGCGCGTGCTGAGCCTCGGCCTGCTCACGACGCTGCTCGTCGCCGCGCGCCGGCTGCGGCGATCACGAGGCGCGCGCCTGTGGCTGTTCGCCACAGCACTCGTCCTGTCCGTGTTGCTGAGCCCACTGAGCTGGAAAGCCCACCACGTCGCGCTGCTACCCGTGCTCGTGCTGCTGCTGCAGCTCGCGATGTTCGAACGCCAGCGGCTGCCGTTGACCCTGCTGATCGGTTGGGCCGTGACCACGGCGTTCCCGGGCGGCGACGTGATCGGGGACGACGGCGCGGAGTGGTTCAACAGCATCTACCTCGTGACCGCGTGGGATCTCGTGATCCTGCTGCTCGCGCTCGGCTACGCGGTGCGGGCCGCGCGCATGGACGACTCGGCCGAGGATTCAGCGGCGCCGCAGCACGACGAGCCCGCGCTCGGCGCTCATTGACGCCAGCGATTCGGGCAACGGCATGCGACCGAACAGACCGTTCAGTCGGGCTTCGAGCACAGGGGCGCGAGATCGCCGCTCACTGAACACGAAGTAGCGCACGCCCTCGGCCATCGCCATCGCGGCGAGCTGCTCGACGTCGAAGTGGCGCGGCGGCAGCGGTCGTTGGCCCGCGAACCAGACGACGCGCGTGAGGTCCCCCGTTACCGACTCGCCGGCATGCAGCCGCGAGCCGAGCCAGGCCCCGACCTCGCGTTCGGCGATGCGGTCGGGATCGATGCGCCCGCGCCACGCCCCGATCGCTCCGAACAGCACCGCGGCCACGACCACGAGCGCGCGCCAGCGTGCCGGCAATCGCGCGACGGTGACCGCCGCGAACGCGACGACCGGCAGCGCACACGACAACAGAAAGCGCCGTCGCACCACGAACGTGCAGATCACCGCGATCTGCAGGCCGACCTGCCACCAGAGCGCGCGCCGGGCGACGGCGTCGGTTGCCGTTCGAGAAGAGCGCCACAGCAGACCAGCGAGCGCGAGCAATCCCACGGGCCCAAACGCCTCGAGCCACGCGCCCGGGATCGCAACCGCGTTCGCGAACAGATCGCCGCGTTCCGGCAGGTCGTCACGAGCCTCGTGAAAGCCGAGGATGGGCAGCGGATCGCAGCCGTGACCGTGAAACCAACGCAGGAGCGCGAGCGCGAACACCCCCGCTGCCACCCACGGCAGTGCGCGCCAGGCGGACCTGGGCCGCGCGAGCACGAACGACGCAGCCAACAGCAACCCTTCGGGCCGCACCCAAAACGCGAGCCCCGACAGCAGCCCGAGCCAGTGATCCTTGCGCCGCAGTCCGGCGACGGTGCCGAGCGCCATGAGCAGCAGGAACACCGGTTCGCTGTAGACCTCCGCCGCGACGCGCGCGAGCAGCGAGCCCGACAAGAACAATACGGCCGCGAGCCATTCGACGTGCGGCAGGTCGGGCCCGAGCCGCCGCGCGAGGGCTGCGAGCGGCGCAATCGTGAGTCCGAACGCCACGGCGTTGACCACGTTCGCCGCGCACTCGAGCGACAGCCCGAGCGCCACGAAGGGCGCGGTCACGAGCGAAAAGCCGGGCGGAAACACCGTCGACAGCCCCGCGTGCCAGTCGCCCGCGGCGAAGCGTTCCGCCATCCACAGATACGACACCCCGTCCTCGGACGGCACGGGCCGGTGCCAGGCGAGCACGAAGACCCAGATCACGGCGGCGCCGGCACACGCGCCGAGAATCACCCCTGGCGCCACGCCGGGGTCACGCTCCGTCCCGTTCAGCGCGCCTCCGCTGCCGGCGGCTCGCCCTTCACGACGGGGTTCCGCAGCACACCGAGGCCCTCGACCTCGACCGCCATCTCGTCGCCCGGATGTACGGCCGACACGCCCTCCGGCGTGCCCATCGCGATCACGTCGCCTGAGCGCAGCGTCGTCACGCGCGACATCGCGGCCAGCGCCTGCGCGATCGAGAACACCATCGCCGACGTGCGCGCGTGCTGCCGCACCTCACCGTTGACGCGCATCGTGATCTCGAGATCCGAGGCATCGACGCCGTCCCGTGGCACGACGAACGGCCCGAACGGACAGAACGTGTCGAGCGCCTTGGCGCGCAGCCACGGATACTTGTGCTCGCGGTCCTGCCCCTGGAGCTTGCGCGCGGTGACGTCGTTGAGCGGCGTATAGCCCGCGACGAGAGCGAGCGCATCGGCCTCCGCGACGTCCTTGCGGCCGCGTCGCTCGGGATCTTCGAACCCGAGGATCAGCGCGAGCTCGGCCTCGTGATCGACGCGCGTCTCGAGCCAGTGCGGAATCACGACCGGGTCACCGGGACCGCACAGGGAGTCCGGCAGCTTGGCGAAGAAGATCGGCTCGGCAGGCGGCTTCGCGCCGAACTCGGCTGCATGCGCGACGTAGTTCTTGGCGAGACAGAGCACCTTGCCCGGCCGCGGCACGGGTTGCAGGATGCGCGCGGGCGCCGCCATCGCGCTGCCGGCCGCGATCCGTTGCGCGAGGTCGGCCGCCGACAGTCCACCGGCCAGGAGCAACGCCTGCGGATCGATCGGCCCGAGGTCGACGAAACGCCCCTCAGCCCCCGCTAGCGGATCCACCGCGACCGGATCCACGGCGACCGGATCCACGGCGCCGAGATGCGGCGAACCACTCGCCGGCAGGAAGCGGAACCACGCCGGCGCCGCCGGCAACGCGAGATCGCCGGCCGTCATCGGCTCAGTTGCAGCGCTCGAGCGCGACCATCGCGTAGCACGTGCAGAGCAGATCCAGGCTCTCCATCCAACGACCGTTCTTGCCGTTGATCCAGAACCCCTTCGGGTCCTGCATGCCCTCGAGCTGCTGCTTGAGCGCCGGGCGCCACGCGATCTTCTTCGCAGCCGTCGCAGCCGGCCCGCCCTCGGTGACTTCGACGTGTTCCGTGCCCGACAGGTCGAGCGCCTGGGCGAGGACCATGTAGTAGTAGAACAGCCCCTGGTACTTCACCTTCTCACCGAGCGCCGGATCGGCGCCCGGGTTGGTCGCGAGGTCCCAGTTCTGCTGGATCCAGCCGACTGCGGCCTTCACGCGCTTGTCGTCGCCAGGTAGCCCGGCGAGGATGTAGGCCTTGAGCAGCGCGTAGGTCATCGAACCGTAGCTGCGCGGGATCGCCTTGCCATCGGGCTGGACCAGGTAGCCGGCGTTGCTGCTGCCAGGATAGTAGACCGCGCCGCCGTCGTCACCCGGCGTCGCGTCGATCATCTCGCCTTCCTTCTCGGGATCTGGAACGCGTCCTTCGAAGTCGTTCACCGACTTCAGATTCTGCGTTCGCTGCAAGAACACGATCGCCTTCGCGAACGCCTCGTGGTTCTCGGGCAAACCGGTCGCCTTCAACGCCTCGAGCGAGAAGTGCAGGTTGCTGAGATCACCGCGCTGGCTGTTGCCGTAGCCGATCGAACCGTAGTCACGATCGCTCTCGCGGTAGCCCGAGGCCTCGATGTTCTGGAACGCCAGGATCGCCTTCTGCGCCTTGCTGAGCTGCGGCGCGAGCGTCGGGTCGGAGTGCCGCGCGAGCGCCGCGACCGACACGCACGTCGTGTAGTTGGGCACCTGCGTGCCGAACGTGCCATCCTCGTTCTGCTGCTGGCGCAGCCAGGCAACCCCCTGGTCGATCACCTTCTGCTCGGCCGCGGTGCGCATTGCGGCCGGCTTGGTCTGCAGCGCGAGCAGCAGAAAACCGGTGAGCCCCGGGTCGGGGAACGTCTTGCCCGCGAACGACGCGTGGTAGACGCCGTCCTTGTGCTGCGTCATCAGCCAGTCGAACGCCTTCTGCTGCGCCGGTGTGAACACCGCGGCCTTGCCCTGGATCGGCTTCTCCGCGCGATCGAGCCAGCGGTTGGCGGTCTGGCACGCGACGAGCTCGAGCAGGGTGTCGGCGATCTCTGCCGGCTTGGCGCTGCCGGCCTGCAACCAGCCGTCAGCCCGGGCCGCTGCCGCCTTGGCCACGTGCTGCGGGAAGACGTCGGCGCGCACCTGCTGCATCACGGCCTCGATGCGATCGGCGAATGGCGTCGCCGAAACCTCACCGGCCTTCTGCGCGAGCCACGCCCTGGCCTGCGCGATCTCCTCGGGAAACGCCTTCTTGTCCATGACGCCGAGCGCCGCGACCGCCCAGGTCGTCGCCATCGCGTCACCGAAGCTGCCGTCCGCGCGCCGCGAGCGGATCAGGAAATCGATCGACGGCCGCACGACCGGACCGTCACCGCGGTGATAACGCCGATGGCAGTGACCCATTGCAGTCACGAGCTTCGCCGTCGTCGCGACCGAGCTGCCTCCCAGAGCGCCACCCGCGGCCTGCCCGCGCACGAGCCGGATCAGTCCATCCACCTGTTGCTTGCAGATCGTCCCGGTCTTGCGCTTCGGGGCACCGTCACCGGACTGCGCCGGCAGTGGCATCACGAGGATGGCTGGAACGAGGAGGAAACCGGCCGCCAGCGCGCTGGTAGCGTTGCGAATGGATCGTTGCATTGGAGTCCCGGGAAGATTCAGATCGAGAACGGTAGAACCGCCCGCCATATGGGCCAAACGGAAACGGATCCCGAGGGTTCACCTGCTCGTCCAGCGCACCGTGGCGCTTGTCCGGCGCCGAGGTATCCTGCCTCACCCCCATGTTCCGGAATCGCTCCGTATCGCTCGTAATTCCCGCCTACAACGAGGAAGAGACGATTGCGCGCGTGGTCGAGGAGTTCCGTGAACAGCCCGACCTCGACGAGATCGTCGTCGTCGACAACAACTGCAAAGACCGCACGGCCGAACTCGCCGCGGCGGCCGGCGCGCGCGTCGTGCGGGAGGAGCGCCCGGGTTACGGCTCGGCGCTGCTCGCGGGCATGACCGCGGCCAACGGCGACATCCTCGTTCTGACCGAAGCCGACGGCAGTTTCCGCGCCCGCGACGTCGAGAAGATGCTGGTCTACCTCGACGACGCCGGCATGGTCATGGGCACACGCACGACGCGCCAGATGGTGCAGCAGGGCGCGAACATGCGCTCGCTGCTTCGGTGGGGCAACGTGTTCATGGCGAAGTATCTGCAGCTGCTCTGGCTGCGCCCCGCCGAGCCGCGCTTCACCGACGTCGGCTGCACGTTCCGGGCGCTGACCCGCGAGACGTTCGACAAGATCCGCCCGCGACTGACCCAGACCGGGCCGGCGTTCTCGCCCGAGATGATGTGCGCCGCGCTGCAGGAGCGTTGCCGCATCATCGAGATCCCCGTCACCTACTCACCCCGCGTCGGCGGCGAGAGCAAGCACAGCGACACCTTCATGCGCCAGGCCAAGACCGCGTGGAAGATGTTCTGCACGATCTGCCGCAAGCGCTTCCTCGAACGCGGCTCCCCGATCCCCCGTGACCACCTCGCGCCGGAGAGCGACTGATGCAGTCCCCAAAGACCGCCCAGCCCTCGGATCGCGCACTCGCGAACGCCGAACCGATCACGCACTGCCAGATCTGCGGCAGTGACAAGCGCACGGTGAAGTTCTCGGAAGGCCCCTTCGAGGTCGTCACCTGTGACGACTGTGGCCTCGTATACGTCACGCCGCGCCTCGTCGGTCAGGCGCTGCTCGACATCTACGACGAGGGCTACTGGAAGAGCAAGAACCCGAAGGTCCGCGGCTACGCCGACTACGCCAGCGAGTCCGCGCTCTACCTCAAGACGTTTCGAAAGCGCATGGGCCTGGTCGACCGCTGGGTCGAACCCAACTCGCGCGTACTCGACGTCGGCTGTGCGGCCGGCTACTTCCTGCGGGTGATGAAGGAACGCGGCCACGACGTGCACGGCGTCGAGCTGTCCGAAGCCATCGCCAAGGAGGCCGTCGCGGCGCTCGGCGAGGAGCGCGTGCACATCGGCCTGCTCGATGACGCCGTCATCGCGATGAACTACGAGCCCGCATCCTTCGACCTGATCACGCTCTGGGACGTAATCGAGCACGTGCCGGATCCGCAGGCCGTGCTGCGCAAGATCCGCGAGCTGATCAAGCCGGGCGGGCGGCTACTGCTCGAGACCCAGAACGTCGCGTCGCGCTGGGCCAACCTGCTCGGCAAACGCTGGCACCACTACAAGCACCACGAGCACATCTACCACTTCACGCCGGCCACGATCACGCGATTGCTCGCCGACTGCGGCTTCCGCGCCGTCGACATCGGCGCCGCGTATGCGGGCAAGTACGTCTCGTTCGCGTTCCTAGCCGAACGCGCGGGCAAGCTCGGCACCATCCCGGGCCTCCTCGCCAAACCGCTCGGCCTGCTGCGCAACTGGAACCTCTACGTCAATCCGCGCGACGAAATCATCGTCGTCGCCGAGCCCGTCTGAGCCTCGCCGCCGATGGATCGCGTCGCCTACGAGAACTTCAAGGACCTGGAGCACTCCCACTTCTGGTTCGTGAGCCGGCGACGCATCTTCTTCGACCAACTCGACCAGCTGCTCCCTGAACTCCTGCCGCAGAACGGAGCCGAACGCGGCGCCGATCGCGGCGCCGATCGCGGCAGTGGCCGCGTCCTCGAGATCGGCTGCGGTGCGGGCGGCATGCTCGGCCCACTGTCGCGCTACGGCGAGATCGCCGGCCTCGACATCGATCATGAATACGTCGGCGTCTGCAAGGAGCGCGGCTTTCCCAACGTGCTTTGCGGCTCCGGCTACGAGCTGCCGTTCAAGGACGACGCATTCGATCTGATCTGCTTGTTCGACACCATCGAGCACATCCCCGACGACGAGCAGGCCCTGCGTGAAGTTCGCCGCGTCCTCAAACCCGGCGGCGCGCTGTTCGTGTCCGTGCCCGCCTACCAGTGGCTCTGGTCCCAGAACGACCGCATCGCCCACCACCAGCGCCGCTACACCGCGACCCGGCTGCGGTCCGTGCTGAAGCGCGCCGGCCTGAAGCCCCAGCGCATCAGCTACTTCAACACGTTCCTGCTGCCGATCATCATCCCCTCCGTGCTCTGGCAGAAACTCATGGACCGCCTCGGCCGCCTGCCCGAGGGCTACAACAACACCAGCGTCAAGATCCGCCCCTGGCAGAATCGCATCCTCACCGCGATCATGTCCGGCGAACGCCTGCCGCTACGCTGGCTGCGGTTTCCGCTGGGCCACTCGCTGTTTGCGCTGAGTCGGCCGGACGCTGAGTCGCCCCAAAGCTGAGCCGCCAAGAACCAAGTCGGCGGCACGCTGAGCATTGGCCGAGAGTCAGATGACCCAGAGTCAGATGGACCAGAGCCAGATGGACCCGAGGCCAGATCGAGAGGATTTCGCTGCCCGACTACGAAGGAACAGCCGCGTTGATCGCGGCGGCGAGTTCGAAGTCGCGCTCGCTCAGGCCACCGGCGTCATGGCTCGTCAATCGGATCGTGACCGAGTTGTAGACGTTCTCCCACTCCGGGTGGTGGTTGCGCTGCTCGGCGCATAGCGCGACCCGCGTCATGAAGCTGAACGCCGCGATGAAGTCCTCGAACTGAAACGCCCGGACCAGCTTGCCGTCTTCGATCGACCAGCCTGGCAAGTCCCGGCTCCGGGCCGAGACTTCCTCCTCCGTCAACCTGGCCTGTCCCATGATGCGCTAGCCCGGACGCTGCGTGACCCGGCACATGAGTGTGTCGCACACTCATGGCCGGCGATCGGGAGCGAGCCTTACTCCGGCATCCCCTGCTCGCCGACGGGCCGCGTCAGCGCGTAGCGCTGCTCGAGCGCCTCCAACGTGAAGGCCTGACCGTAGGCCTGGTAGGCCTGCATCGCGGCGTAGGTCGCGAGACCCTTGCGGCGGTTCTCGAACTCGGCGCGCATCACGTCCGCGGGCTCCAGCGGCTGGACGTCGGTGCAGACCGCGCAGTGGTAGCGCTTCTCACCCGCGTCGTGCAGGAGACCGGTCGATTCGTCCTTCTCGAGCTCCGAGTTGGTGCGGAACAGGTAGACGACGGTCTTGTCGTACTTCTTGTCGAAGCGCGGGCGACGCGACAGATCGCGCGGGAACGGCCCGAACTCGGCGACCGTGAAGCCGGCCTCCGCCGCCGCTTCGTCGAGCACCGCGAGGTGGTGCTTCTTGGCCTCCTCACCGATCTCCTCTTCGATCGCCTTGGCGATCTCGTCGGTGGTGATGTTGAGCCGCTGCGGCTTGGTCGTCAGCAGCGCTTCGAGCTGCGTGACCTTCTTCTCCCAGGCCCGGCGAGCGGCGGTGCCCGCGCGCGCCTCGTCACGCTGCTTCTTGGCGTACGCGAGCTCGTCGTTGAGGTCCGACTCCCACTTGGTCATCGCCTCGTCGATGCGCTCCTGCTTCTTGCCTTCGATCTCGGCGACCTTGTCGGGCATCTTGGTCTTGGCCAGCCGCAGCAACGCCGCCTCGAACTTGTCCTTCTTCTCTTCGGCCTCGGTCTGAGCCTTCTCACCGAAGTAGGCATCCTCGAGCAGGGGCTTCAGCTCTTCCCACGACTTCAGCGGCTTCGTCAGCAGGTCCTTGGCCTGGTAGAGGAACGTCCCCTTCTCCGTGAACGCGGGCTGGAAACCCAGCTGCCCCTTCTTGTTGAGGAACGTCGCGAGATGACCCTGGGGCCACTCGCCGAGTTCGAGCCCTTCGATCTCCAGATCCTTGAGATCGTCGCCCGTCTTCAGACCACCCATGTCGTGCACGAACACGCCCTTGAACGGCCCGTTCTCACCCTTGGTGAGTTCGTTGAATGCGGCCACGAAGTCGAACGCCGAGAACTTCGCTTCGCGCGCTTCGTTGGCGGTGTTCTTGGCGTTCTCGCGCTGCGTGAGCTTGTTCTCCGCATCCTGCAGATCGGCCTTGAACTGCTCGTTCTCTGGATCCTTGTCGAGCGCCTGCTGCACCTCGACCTTCTCGTTCTGCGCCGCGAGGAACTCCTCGTTGGCGGTACGGAACGCGTCGTCTTCCGCGCTCATGAACTCGGTGCGCCGCTCGCGCACCTTCGCGAGGATCTGCTTGAGGATCTCATTGACCTCACGCTTGGCTTTGAGCTGGTCCGCGACGCCTTCGTCCTCGAGCGTCTTGTAGGTGCCGTCCTCCTGCTTGAACTTTTCGCGATCGGCCTGGTAGAGCTTCTCGAGCTCTTCCTCGCCGATGACCAGGTCCGTCAGGTAGCTGGCTTCCCACTCGCTGCGGTCGTATTCGGCGTGCTTGACGCCGGCCAGGATCAGCGCCACCTGGTTGGGCGCGAAGACGTCCAGCCGCTGCTTCTCCGTATCGTCCTTACCGTCGAGCCAGGTGCGCAGGTCTTCGTCGGTCACGCCACCGGCGGCCTTCAGCTCCGCCATGCGCGCGCTTTCGTCATAGGACGCGACCTTGAGCGTGATCTTCTCGCGCTCTCCGATGACGTCCTCGAGGATCGCCGCATCGGAGTTGTCGAGCGCCAGCGTCTGCAGCCGAATCAACATCCCGATCCGCTGCGCCTCACCGACCACCTGCCGGAACTCCGCCAAGGAACCAAAGCCCGCCTGCCCCGCAAGCTGCGCCGCCGAACCACTCTCGCTCTCCTCGAGCCACGCGTTGATCGCACGATCGACCTCGAGATTCGAAATCTCGAAGCCTTCCGCGATCGCTACGCGACGCAGGATCGCGAACACTTCATCGGCATCAGGGTTCTGGCCGACCTGGATCATCGGCAGCACGACACTCATCGCGCCGCGGCGAGCCGCGACCTGGCGCCCGACGGTGAAGTCCTCCTGCGTCAACGAGACGGACTGGCCTCCAACCGTAATGGACGGCAAGTCTGGCGGCGTGCTGAACGTGCGGTCTACCCACGCGAGCATCGGCCCACTCACGGAGAAGAACACGAGCACGAACATGCCGACCGTGTAGAGCAGGATCTTCTGATTGCGGCGGAACCAGCCGTAGACGCCGGACTGGCCATCGACGAGCGGTTCGTGCTGCGGGCCTTCCGGCGCCTCGGAGGGTTGGTTTTCAGGAGTGGTGGACATCGTCAATCTTGTTCAGTGCCGCTGTTCTTCAGTTCGGCGTTCAGTGCCGGAGTTCTTGCCGTGCCGCTCTCGTTCACAGCCACGCTGCCGACGGCTACGCCGCAACGGGATCGAGCGTGCCGTGTGAGGTTACCGCTTATCGACCCCCGGATCTGCCAACCACAGGCCGGTTCTCCCCGATCGCTTGGCGTCGGGCAGAGAGCCTGAGGGCACTCGCCGCGTGAACCCAATCACGACGACGAATGGGTCTCGGACAAGGCGATCGCCTCCGACGACAGCAGGATCGGAATCCCGTCGACGATCGGATACAGCGTCCCGCCGGACTTCGACACCAGACCCGACTCGAGCTCGCGCTCGACCGCCTGTCCCGCCGTGTTCTTCAAGGCACCGGCGGCGACAGCCGCGTTCACGGACGCCAGCTCGTCCGGCGTCGCCTCGCGCAGCGGCTCGCGCGACGTCGGGCAGACCAGCAATCGCAGGAAATCCGGGTCGATCATGGGGTTGCAGCAACAGCCACGGGCCTTCGAACCAGGCGCACTGGCAGGGCTCGGTGGTAGGGGCGGAAGGGCTCGAACCTTCGACCTACGGCTTAAAAGGCCGCTGCTCTACCGACTGAGCTACGCCCCCGTGGTCAGTTTGTGGGGGGAGCATC
The DNA here is from genome assembly GCA_024743115.1 of bacterium. Taxonomy (GTDB): domain Bacteria; phylum Planctomycetota; class UBA1135; order UBA1135; family UBA2386; genus JAGQRA01. Next base: position 105,197 of record JANSXC010000017.1, read on the forward strand.
GAAGCGCCCCACCCCACCACAAGCAACCGACCTTCCCACTTTTCGAAGCTGGTCTGTTGAATGCGGTTGCCGGATTACGATGTAACCGAAATCGAAATGCGAGCACGAACTCCTCGAGAGCGCCATTCCGCGCCAACCCACCGAGGAGAACGATGCCTTTCACCCCACCGAGGTGCCCGAACCGATCCTGTTCGGAGCACGAGAACCCCGGCCCCGAGTTCTTCTCCCGGCAGGGCTTCTACACGCCCAGGTGCCGAACCGAGCCAATCCCGAGGTTCCGCTGCCGCACCTGCCGTAGGGGCTTCTCGCGCCAAACGTTCCGGCAGGACTACCGCGATCGACGGCCTGACTGCAACGCTCCGCTCTTTCAGCTGATGGCGAGCGGACTCGGCTTTCGCCAGTCGGGGAGGGCGCTCGGCCTCGCGCCGAGTTCGGTCCAGTACAAGATGAGGAAGATCGCCCGAAACTGCCGTTGGCTCCAACGCACGTTTGCCCAGCGCCTACCGCCCAACCGCTGCTATATCCTCGACGAAGAAGAGTCCTACGAATGCTCGTGGGTCCGACCGCTGACCGTCCCCATCATCATCGAGCGTGAATCCTGGTTCGTCGTCTCAGCAACGGCGGGACCGATCCGACGACTCGCGCCGCGGACCTCCAAGCGACGCAAGCGCCAGGACAAACACGAACTCAAGCACGGCAAGCGTAAGGATCGCAGTCGGCTGTGTGTCCGTGGCGTCCTGTCACGGCTCGCCAACACTGCCCGAGGGACGATCACTCTCCTGAGCGACGAGAAGTCCAGCTACCGAACCGCCGCGAGATCGATTCTCGGGGACCGGCTGAGGCATGGAACGACCCCGGGATCCGCCGCACGCACGACAGCCAACCCGCTGTTCCCTATCAACGCAACGATCACCATGAGCCGCGACAACAACGGGCGACTGCGGCGAAAGTCCTGGCTGGCAAGCAAACGATCACGCCGGCTGCGCGCCCAGCTGCAGATCTTCATGGTGTACCGCAACTACGTGCGGCAACGATTCAACCGCGATGCCGACCGCACCGTGTCCTCAGCTTCGTGGCTGGGCATCGTGCCGCGCGCCATGCGGATCTCCGAAGTGATGAGATGGCGGCAGGACTGGGGCAAACTCAGCCCGCACCCGCTGAGCTACTGCGCCGACAAGACGGTGGCAGAAGAGATCCCGGATAGCGTGTAACGACTCGAAGATCCGTGCCCCAGTTACCGCCTCCGCCAACCCCACCCAATCGACCAACTACTCTTCCAGAATCTCTTTGCTCTTGGCCTGGAGTAGCTCGTCGAGCCGCTTGTCCGCAGCCTTCAACGCCTTGTCGATCTCGTCATGCGAATCCTTCAGCTGATCCTCGGTCAGCCCCCCGTCCTTCTTGAGCTGCTCGGCGTGCTTGTTGGCATCGCGGCGCTCGTTGCGTAGCGCCACGCGGTTCTGCTCGACGAGTTCCTTGACCTTGTGCACGAGCTTCTGGCGCTGCTCGCCCGAGAGCGGCGGCATGATCAGCCGCAGCAGCTTGCCATCCGATTGCGGCGTGAGCCCGAGGTCCGACTTCAGCAGCGCACGCTCGATCTCCTTGATGACGGGCGGCGAGGCGTCGAACGGCTTGATCATGAGCTGCCGCGGCTCCGGAACCGAGATGTGGGCCACCTGGTTCAGCGGCGTCGGGGTGCCGTAGTAGTCGACGCGGACGGTGTCCACGAGCGCCGGCGAGGCCCGACCGGTGCGAATGCTCGAAAGCTGTTCGCGCAGATGCTTGACCGTCTTCTCGGTCTTCTCTTCGAGTTCGAGGAGGATCTCGGCGTAGGGTTCCATGGCCTCCGGATCCTACCCGCGGCCACCGCGCCAGCGCGAGCGCCCGCACGCGCAATCAATCAGCCGAAGACCGGCCGGAACGCCGCCGCCCCGCGCCCTACTCGGGCATCAAGACCCAGGTGCCGATGTCGTCGCCGCGGACGGCACGCTCCATGTTGCCCTCTACGAACATGTCGAACACCATGATCGGCATGCGGTTCTCCATGCAGAGGGTGAAGGCGGTGCGATCCATGACCTTCAGGTCGCGTCGCAGCGCGTCCTGAAAAGTGAGCCGGTCGTAGCGCTCGGCGTTCGGATCGAGCTTGGGGTCGGCGCTGTAGACACCATCGACCTTGGTGGCCTTGAAGATCGCATCCACACCCAGCTCCGTCGCGCGCAACGCCGCAGCCGTGTCCGTCGTGAAGTACGGGTTGCCGGTGCCGCCGGCGAGGATGACCGCGCGTCCCTTCTCCAGGTGGCGAACGGCGCGCCGCCGGATGTAGGGCTCCATCAGCGTCTTCATCTCGACCGCGCAGGCGGCGCGAGTCTCGACACCTGCCCGCTCGAGGCCGTCCTGGAGGGCGAGCGCGTTGATCGCGGTCGCGAGCATCCCCATGTGGTCCGCCGTGGCGCGGTTGGTGCCCTGCTTGGCGAACTCAGCGCCCCGGAGCAGGTTGCCCCCCCCCACCACGACTGCGACCTCGACCCCGAGGCGTTGGACGCGTGCGATCTGCGCCGCCACCTGAGCGACGACTTTCGGCGCGACCCCGCCGCCCTCATCGCCGAGGCTCTCGCCGCTGAGCTTGAGGAGGATGCGCTTGAGGGTGCGCGGAGGATGGATCGTCGGCGAAGGCGCGGCGCTCATTGAGGCCGCAGCCTACGGCCCCTAACCGCCGAGTTCCATGCGGTGGAACCGCCGGACCTGGATGTTCTCGCCGATCTTGCCGACCAGCTCCTTGCGCACGTCCTCGACCTTGCGGGAATCAGTCTGGTTCTGCGGGTTGACGTAGCCGACCTCGGTCAGGCACTTGTCTTCGAAGAACTTCCGCATGCGGCCCTCGACGGCCTTCTCGATAACCTCTTCGGGCTTGCCCTGCATCGACTCACGCGTCTGCTCGAGAACGAAATTGCGCTCCTTCTCGACGGCAGCGGCGTCGACCGACTCGCGATCGAGGAACTCGGGCGCGTAGGCGACGACCGTCAGGCAGAGGTTCTTGCCGAACTCGTTGAACTCTTCGTTCATCGCCACGAAGTCGGTCTCGCAAACGACCTCGACGACCACCGCGATCTTGCCGTTGTGGTGGACGTAGCTGAACAGCTTGCCTTCCTTGACCTCGCGGTCGGAAGCCTTCGCGGCCGTGGCCATGCCCTTCTTGCGAAGCACGTCCTTGGCCTTGTCCATGTCGCCGCCCGTCTCCTTGAGCGCGGCCTTGCAGTCCATCATCGGCGCGCCGGTCATCTGGCGCAGTTTCATCACGGTCTTGGCGTCGATAGCGGTCATTGCATTCCGTTGGGTTCAGTCATCATTGGGAGCGGACGCGGCCCGACCAACCGATGCTGGCGAGCAGCGCCCATCATTCTGGAGGTGGCAAACCCGGCTCCGACCGGATTCGCGCGACTGGCCCGCCGTGAGCGGTGGCTCCAACGAGCCTCCCGCCCCACACGGGCCAACGTCGACTCGGGCCGACATCGACACCAGATGACGCCGACTCGGCCCCACGTCGAGGCGATACGCCGAACCTACTCGCCCGAGCCCTCGGGCTTGGGCGCATCGGCAGGAGGTGCAGGCTCGGGCGCCGGCGCAGCCGGGGCCGGCGCGTCGGCAGCCGGAGCAGCGGCGTCAGTAGCCGGAGCGGCCGGGGCCGGGGCGTCGGCGGCAGGCGCCGCAGGCGCACCATCGGCGGGCTGCACGGTCGGCGCCGTGGCGGGACCGGCCTCCGGCACCTTGCCGACCGAGACCGAGTCCGCGTGACCACCGGCGAAGCGACCGCCACCTGGGCCACCGCGACGACCGCCACCACCGAAGCGGCCACCACCGCGACCACCACGACCATCGCGACCTTGCGACGCGCGGCCCGGGATCTGACGGCAGCGCACGTCGTCGGCAGCAGCCTTCTGCGCATCGCGCCGAGTCTGCTCGTCGCACGAGGCGGCGCCTTCGGCGATCGCGTCGGCGAGCCGCGCGAGCACGAGCTGCACCGAGCTCATGGCATCGTCGTTGGCGGGAATCACGATGTCCGCCAGCGTCGGGTCACAATCGGTATCGAGCACACAGATGACGGGCACGTTCATCCGCTTGGCCTCGCGCATCGCGTTCTCCTCGCGGCGCGGGTCGATCACGACGAGGGCGCCCGGCAGACCGTAGAGATCGCGCACGCCTTCGAGGTTGCGGCGGATGCGCTTCATCTCGCGGCGCATCGTCGACTGGTCCTTCTTCTTGTACTTCTCGATCGCGCCGGTCGACTCGAGGTTCTCGAGCTCGACGAGGCGCGTCAGACGCTCGCGCACGGTCGAGAAGTTGGTCAGCGTCCCACCGATCCAACGCTCCGTCACCGAGGGCATGCTGCAGCGCTTCGACTCCGCCTCGACGACGGGGCGAATCTGCTTCTTGGTGCCGAGGAACATGATCTGCGCGCCGGTCGCGGCGAGCTGGCGCAGGAAGTGCGTCGCGACGTAGAGCCCGCGGATCGTCTCCTCGAGATTGATCACGTGGATCTTGTGCCGCTTGCCGTGAATGTACGGCCTCATCTTCGGGTTCCAGCGGCTGGCCTGGTGGCCGTAGTGGACCCCGGCGTCGATCAATTCCTGTGCGGTTACTAGCGGCACTTGCGAACGGCTCCCTAGCCGCCGACACGCTGCCGGCGACCAAAAATCGAATAGGTTGGCTACTTGGTGGAGAAGGTCATCCGGACCTTTTCCGGTCCGAGATGGGGCGAAGGATTCTAGTGAGCGTCTCCGGGCGGTCAAGGTCGATCTGGAACCCGGAACAGCCCCGTGCTATGGTGTTGTTGGAAACAGAATTGGAGAAATGTCGGGCGTGAGGGGGCGCCCACGGCTCGCGGAGGGGCCCGCACCACGGCAATCTTCCGCGCGCCCGGAAATCGCACAAATTGAGATTGGACCGCCCAAGCGCCAACTACCCATTTCCGGTCGGGGTCGCCTCCGCGCACAATAGCGGCATGGTGACCCCCCCGGAGTCGCAGCCGCCAATGCCGGGCGATCAGCCTGCTGACCATTCGCCGGATGGCGATCAGCCGGTTGGGGGAGAAGTCCGGCCCGAGGCAGGCCCAACGTCGCGCGACCCCGGATCGCAGAGTCCGCCCGGATCGGATTCGGGACGGTCTACGGGTTCGGGTGAGTCGGCAGGTTCGGGGAGATCGGTGGGCTCGGGGAAGTCGGTGGGCTCGGGCCGATCGAATGCCGGCGAGCCACGGCGTGAATCCGACACGAACTCCGAGCAGGGCAGACCCGCTGGAACAAGGTCACGTGACGGCTCGAAGGCCGAGGCGAGCCAGACCTCGTTGCTGGTGATGAACCATAGTCGCGACGCGCTCGGCGACCTCTGCGATGCGCTCGCGCGCGCGGGTCACGGCGTCCATGTCGCCGACTCGCTCGCGCAGAGCCACCGCGTCGTGCAGTCCTCGCGCCCGGACCTCGTAATCCTCAATCCGCTGGTGCTCTGCTCGGGTGGCGTCGAACTCGAACTCATCGAGACGCTACAGCAGGAAGACGATCCGATCCCGCTCATCCTGATCGTCGACGACCTCGAAGCGCTCGCGGATGCCCGCCAGATGCGGATCACGTTCCGCGACTTCCTGCTCAAGCCGTTCGCCCCCGCCGAATGCGTGCACCGCGTCGAACTGGCGATCGCCAATCGCTCGCGCTTCCGCGGCCTGCATTCGCGGGCACGGATGCTCGAGAGCCAGGTGAGCATCGATTTCAAGACGGGACTCACGTCCGACCGCTACTTCCGCCGCATCCTCGATCTCGAATGGAAGCGAGCGCAACGCCACCAGAATCCGCTGTCACTCCTGCTGATCGACGTCGACGACTTCAAGAGCGTCAACGACACGACCGAGTACGAGTTCGGCGACGAGGTGCTGCGACGGGTCGCCGACGCGCTCAAGGCCAACATCCGCGAGACGGACTTCGCGGCGCGGTTCGGCGGCGACGAGTTCTGCGTTCTCCTGCCGCAGACGAGCCCGGCCGAAGCGGTGCAGACCGCGCTGCGCATCTGCAGCCGTATCGCCAACACCGTGGTGCAGAGCGGTGGCTACGAACGCCAGGTCACCGTGTCGATCGGCATCGACAGCTACGACGGCCGTTCCCCGGGCAACGTCGACACCCTGCGTCGCAACGCCAACTATGCGCTGCAGGGCAGCAAACGCCGCGGCAAGAACCAGGTGTGGCTCTACAGCCAGAACCCAGGCAACCAGAATCCCGGCAGCCAGAATCGCGGCCACCGGAGCCCCGACGACCGGAGCCCCGACAACCGCAGCCGCGGCGACAGCCCAGGCGATGGCGCCGGTGACGACAACACCGGCGCGAGCCGCACCGGCCCGCACGCTGGCGATTCGACGGGCGGTTCGCCGTCGGCAGCCCGCACGTCCGAAGCGAGCGAATGAGCGACGCCAGCGGCATGCGGCTCGGCGCGATTACGCTTGCCGAGCTGCCGTGCCGCACCCGCCTGCCGTTTCGATTCGGTGCCGTAACCGTCACGGCGGCACCGTTGCTGCATTGCCGCGTCGAGATTGAAACGCGCTCGGGCTCACACGGAGTCGGCATGGCCGCCGATCTGCTGATGCCGCGCTGGTTCCGCAAGGACATCGAGCGTTCGGCCACGGCGGACCAGCAGGCGTTGCGCGCGAGCGTCGAACGGGCCGCAACGGCTTACCGCGCCGTGGATCACGGCAGCCCGTTCGACATCTGGGAACGAACGCAACACGAGCTCGTCGAATCCGAACCACCCGCGACTCCCGATCTGCTCGAACGCGGCTTCGGGATCGCGCTCATCGAGCGCGCGATGCTCGACGCAGCCTGCCGAGCCCACGACCTGCCGTTCCACACCGCACTGACGAATGGCGTTCTCGGCCGGACGTTCGCGCGCCCGACGCCGCCGCGGACGACGATGGCGGTGCGGCACACCGTCGGCCGCCTCGACCCACTTCGCAGCAGTGGCCTCGCGCCCGCGGACCGACTCGACGACGGCATGCCGGTGGCGCTGGACGAAGTGTTGCGCCAACACGGCGTGCAGTGGCTCAAGGTCAAGATCGGTGGCGGCCACGACGCCGACGTCGCTCGACTGCTGGACCTCGCCGAGTTGCTCGAGGAGCTCGACCGCACCGACGTGCGCCTCACGCTCGACGGCAACGAACAGCTGCCGGACCTCGCGGCCCTGCGCGAACTCTGGGCGGCGACCGCAGTCGAACGCCGCGGTCGCGACCTGCTCGAACGCGTGAGCTGGGTCGAACAACCGCTGCCGCGCAACCGCTTCCACGTCGCAATCACACCGGACGAATGGAGCGCCTGCCCGCTGCTGCTCGACGAAGCCGACTGCCAGCGCCGCACGTTCAAGACGGGCGACTACCAGGGGGTCTCGGTCAAGAACTGCAAGGGCGTGTTCCGCGCGCTGCTCAATGCCGAGTTCGCGGCGGCGCACCCGGGTCGATTCCAGAGCTCGGAAGACCTCACCAATCAGCCGGTGCTCTCGGTGCAGCAGGACCTCGTGACCGCCAGCGTGCTCGACCTGCCCCACACCGAACGCAACGGCCACCACTACTTCCCGGGCCTCGACCACCTGCCAGAGGCTGTGGTCGAGCAGGCACTCGCCGATCATCCGGACCTCTACGAACGCACGGCGACGAGCGCGCGCCTGCGGATCGAGAACGGGCAGCTCTGCTGCAATTCGCTGCATGGCCCGGGCTACGGCTCATCGCAGGGCGTGATCGATACGCTCGATCGCGAACTGGACTGGCAGCCGCTCTGACGCACGGCGGCCGGCCCGCTATCCTGCCGGCCATGAGGAGAGTCCCGCACTTCGCCCTGCTGGGCGCGATCTCAGCGTTCGCCATCGTCGCGCCGGCACAGAACGATGCGCTGCCGTTGCCCACGCCGCACACGAGCCGGATCACGATCACGGATCCGCTGCCCTGGCTCGAAGCACTGCTCGGCAACGACGACCTGCAACTGCTCGTTCGCGGTGGCAGTGTCGGCGACCTCCTGAAGGTCTGGGGCGGAATCGAGATCGATTCGGTCGACCCGGCGCGCGCGCTGCGCGCCCTGCCGCTCGCCAGCCCTTGGTTGCCGACGGCGATCGAGGTCGGGTTTCCAGCGCGCTCGACGCGACTACCGCCACTGCTGGCGGAGTTCGTGCAGCTGGTGACGCTGCAAGGCGCCACGTTCGAACTCGACGACGAGACTGCCGCGACCGCGGCCCGCAAGACGCTACGGCCCGAGTTCCTGCGCACGATCGAGGCCGTGTCCGACTGCCCGTTCAGCCTCCGCCTGCGGTTTCGCACCGCCCGCGGCGCCGATGACGCCCTCGAGCTCTGCGAGGGCGTCTTCCTCGGCATCAAGGAGCAAAGCGGCCTCGGGAGCATCGACCACCGAGGCGACGGCATGCGATTCACGATCGCGCCGGCCAACGAATGGACCCGCGTCGAGTTCGCCGAACTACTGGATCAGACCGATCTGATTGCCGACGTCGAGGACCCAGCGGTCGACGACTACTGGCGCTGGGCTTCGAGCCATGCCCTGCGGATCGAGGTCGATGTCGCGGACACCGAACTGCGTGTCGTTCTCGGCGACGATCAACGCGGCATCCGGTCGACGAGCTTCCCGGCACTGCCCGAGCCCGACGGCGGGAATACCCTGCTCGAGTACCGCGTCGACTACACCCCGATGCAGGCGGTCGCCGAACGGATGCTGGCGCGAACCCAGCGCTGGCAGCCCACCGCCATCGGCAAGATCGCCAGCCTGACCGACACGGAGCGCCTGCTAGACGACGTGACCCGCACGGCGCTCGCCATCCAGGCAGCACCACGCGCCACCAATGCCCGGCTGAGCTGGTCCGCGACCGGGCTGCAATGGCTCGCGGTATCGACCGGCGAACCAGGAGTCGATCTGCGCGGCCAACCACTGCTCGAACTGATGCCCGACAACGTGGCGTGGTACGCTTTCGACGGGCGCTCGACGCCAGACGCCACCGTGCTGGGTTGGATGCAGCGGATCGAGCAGCTACTCGGCTTCCAGGCGAGCCGCGACAGCGCGACGGCGGAGCGGGCGGAGCAATCGCTCGACTCCTGGTTCGAACGACTCGGCCCGCTTCGTGACCTCATCGTCCACCAGGCGCCGACTCACTGGCAACCGCCCTCCGCGTGGTTCGTCACGTGTGGTCCACGTGACGCTTCGAACAGCCGCATCGGCTCGGTGGCTCCGGACCTGCTCGTGGCAACGACGTGTCGCGGCCAGAACGGCGGACTGCCGTTCGTCCGCGAACTCCTCACGACACTCCTGCCCGATCGAGACCCGAGCGACTTCGATGCCGATCTGGGGCTTGGTATCCCGACCGTGAGCCTGCCCTTACCACGAGAACTCGCCAGTGGCTCGACGCCGCAGCCGCACGCATTCGCGATCGACGACGTGCTCGTATTCTCGACCAGCGTCCGCGCGAGCAAGGACCTGCTCGCCAGCCGAGACGTACGCCGCGACCTCGACGTGCCGAAGGCTGGCGCCCTGGTAGCCGCGAGTGCCACCACCGGCCGTCGCCTTGCCATCGTCATGGCGAGGCTGGGCGAAGTCGTAGCGCGTGTGCTGGCAGAGGTCAGCGGCGCAAGAGAGCCCTGGAGCCCGGCGACCGAGCGCATCGCGCTCGCAACGAGTGCGATCGCCGGCAGCCTCGAACTACTCGGCAACGTGCGTTCGACCACGACCCGCCGAGGGAGGTCGACCACCACGCGAACCGAGGTCCGGTTCGCCAGCGCGGCCCCGGCAGACGTTGCGCCCGTGCTCGCAGCCGCGCGACGGGCGGCCGGCGACTGGCCGCAGAACGTGGCGGTTCTGGTCGCTCGGGGACGATGCCGCACGGGACGGTCGGTTGGCACGTTCGAACTGGCAACGAGTCGATCGGGGTGCCGCAACCGGATCACGGGTGCCAGCCCACAGACCAACGTGGTCGACGAAGCCGGCGGCTGGACCCATCAGTTCGGCACCATTCACCAGGACATCCACCCGTTCGAAGGCGACATGATCCGCGCCTTCAACGGTGCTGCAACCGCCAGCTGGAGTCGTGCGACACACTGGCGATCGGTACGACTCCACCCCGACCGACTGCCTTTCGAGGCTCCGATCGTGCTGTGCCGCGGCCCGGCCTCGGGCCGAGAGTTCGGCTTCGAGGTCGACATCGCAACCGGGCAGACCAAGAAGCTGTATCCGCTGCTGGGGCCAACGCCCGCGGAGTCCCTGCCGGCCACGATCGAGGACTATCGCGCAGCTCTCGGCCGCAACCTGCCACACACCATCCGACTGCCACCGGGGCTGCCGTGGTCGGCGTTCGAAATCGAGAACTGGACCACCGCGAAGACGCTGCCGGATCTCCGGCGCCCGCAGCCCGCGGCGGCGAACCTGGACGGCGCCCCGAAGGTCCCGGTCACTCGCGCCCGCTGGGGCGAACCCATGGTGAAGCTGGACAGCCCGGCGGGAACGATCTGGGCAATACTCGACCTGGCGGATGCACGCCTGAGACTCAGCTCGACCGGCGCGGAGATCCTGGGCCTCGATAGCACGGTGGATGGACCGATCGCCATTCCGGGGCTGCGCCTCGGCCCACTCGACCTCTCGGGCCACGACTTCGTCGTCAGTCCAGAGGTCACGAACACCCCTGCTGACGCCGAACCGCCCGGCCCGAACGCGCGAGTCGGATTCGCGGCTCTGACCCGAGTAGTCGCGGAGATCGACTTCGCCACGCCGAGCGTACGACTCTTTGCTCCGGGCTCCGCACCGATCGACGGGTTCGAGTTCGCGCCGATGCGCTACAACCAAGGACTCCTGTACACCACGGTCGAGTTCGGAGACCGCGGCCGGCGCGAGTTCCCGGTGATGTTCTTCGCTCCGACTCCGATCGGGTTCGTGAATCATGCGAGCTGGACCGACGACTTCTTCGACGGCCAGCCCATTCGGCCCGGCAACGCCGGAGCACGACGCGCCGGCTTCGTCCTGACGGCATGGCCCGAGATCCGGATCGGCGCGGCGCGATTCGAAGACGTGTCCTGCATGATTCCCCGCACGCGACTTCGGAGTCTGGGAGCACCGTTCCCCGGCATGCTCGGGCAAGGCCTGGCGAAGGCCTACCTGCTCGACATCCCCAACGGTCGCATCGGCTTCCGGCGCTGATTCAGCTCGCCACGACCGGCAGGCGGATCTCGGTGCAGAAGCCCTCGCCGAGCTTGCTGTCGACGGTGAACTCACCGCCGTGGTTCTGGATGATCGAGTAGCTGATGAACATGCCGAGGCCGCTGGCGTCGGGACGGTCCTTCTTGGTGAAGAACGGATCGAAGACGCGGTCGAGGTCGGCGGGGTCCATACCGGGACCGTTGTCGGCGACGGTCAGTTGCACGAAGCCGCCGGCGGCCTGGGCCTGTACCGTGACCGTGCCCTTGGCCGACCCGCGCGGTCGTTCTTCGAGCGCGTCCAGGGAGTTGAGCAGCAGATTGAGTACGACCTGCTGGATCTCGTGGGCCTCGCCGCGGACCTTCGGCAGGTCAGGCGGGACGTCGACTTGCAGCGAAACCCCGAGCTGACGCTGGCGATGCTCGATCAGTGCCACGGCCTGCTCGACGGCGCCCGCAAGTGCGAACTCACTGGCCTGGCCCTCCTTCGGTGAGAAGTCGAGCAGACGGCGGGTCGTGCGACCGATCCGCTGCAGGCCGTTCTGGACGAGCTCCAGATACTTGCGCTGCCGCTCGGTGAGGTCGTCGCTCGCGAGCAGACTGCGCACGGCGTTCTGCATGCCGCCGATCGGGTTGTTGACCTCGTGCGCCACGCCGGCGGCCAGGGTGCCGAGGCTCGCGAGGCGCGAACTCATCACGAGCGCGCGTTCTTTTTGCTTGGCCTCGTCCACGGCCTGGCGGACTTCGTGCTCGAGCGTGGAGGTATGGCTCTCGACTTCTTCGGCCATGCGATTGAACGCGGCCATCACGGGCGCGAACTCGCCGCTGGCGCCGCGATCGGGCAGTCGCGCGGCGTAGCTGCCGCCCGCGACCGCGGATGCGGCCTCGTGCAGTTGCGCCAGCGGGCGGCCGACCGTGCGCCGGATGCCAGCAAGCAGCACGATGCCGAAGAGCACGACGCCGATGCAGAGTGCGACGACGGTCGTCCAGAACGGCAACGCGGACGGCAGCGCGGACGAGCGGGGTTTGAACCACACGTAGCCCACGGCCGTGCCGCCTTCGCGCACCGCGAAGCACTTACCCCCCGCGGCCGCCACGGTCCCACCGACCCGACCCGCGCGCGCCATGGCCTCGACGATCATCGCCTGCGGAAACGTATCGGGATCGCGGTGCACGGCCCCACGCGGGTTGAGATAGACGTTGCCGTACTGGCCACTCGTGACGATGACGTCCTCGTAGCTCTGCTGGATCGTCGGGTTGCTGATCAGCGCGCGGACCTGATCGGCGTCGGCGCCCGCATCGACGAGGGATTCCGCCGAATAGACCCGCGTGAGTTCCTGCGCGGACTCGATGACCGACGTAATGACGCGATCGCGCTCGCGCTGGAACCAGTTCTCCTGCGAGTAGTGAACGAAGAGTTGGACGCTGCCCAGCGTGACAACGTTGAGCAGCAGCGCAAACAGCAGGATGCGCCAGGCCAACGACAACGCGCTACCGCTTGAGGTTCTGCATCATCGAGAGCAGTGGCATGAAGAGTGCGAAAACGATGAAGCCCACGACCACGGCCATCACGACCAGCAGGATCGGCTCGATCACCTTGAACGTCGTCTCGACCGTGCGATCGACCTCGACCTCGTAACGGTCGGCGACCTTCTGCAGCATGCGGTCGAGTTCACCGGTCTGCTCGCCGACGTCGACCATGTTGACGACGATGTCGTCGAACATCCGACTCTCGCCCATCGGCACGGCGAAGCCCGCGCCCTCCTTGATGGACGCCTGCACCGAGCCGACCGCCGACTTCATGTGCACGTTGCTCGTCGACGCCACGAGGATCTCGAGCGCGTCGAGGTGCGGCACACCGCTCTGGATCAGCGTGCCGAACGTGCGCGCGAACCGCGCGACCATGCTCTTGTGCACGAGATTGCCGAACAGCGGCATGCGCAGCGCCAGCTTGTGCATCGCACTGCGGTAGCCGAACACCTTCACCATCAGCACCCGGTGCAGCGCCACCACGAGGACGATCGAGATCAGGTAGATCCACCAGTTGCCCTGCAGATGCTCACCGACCTGGATCACCGTCTCGGTGGTCCAGTGCATCGCGCCGCCCTGTCCCATGCTCTCGAACACGGAACGGAAGCGCGGAATGACGAAGATGAAGATCAGCGCGAGCACTGCGATCGCCACGACGAGGATCGCGATCGGGTAGGCCAGCGCGCCTTTGACCCGCGACTTGATCGACTCGCTCTGCTCGAGGAAGCCGCTCAGACGATTGAGGATCTCCTCCTGCACACCACCGGCTTCGCCCGCGCGCACCATGTTGGTGTAGAGCGGATCGAACACGCTGTCGTGTTTGGCCATCGCCTCCGAGAGCGGCGTGCCGCCCTCGACCTCTTCGACGAGGCCCGAGGAAATACGCTTCATCGGCCCGGGCGGCAGCTGCCCCTCGATCACGCGCAGACTCTTCGCGATCGGGATACCCGCGTTGAGCAGCACGGCGAGCTGGTTGGTGAAGTTGGCGAGCACCTTGGCGGTGACCCGCTTGCCACCGAACGAGAAGCCACCACCGGACGGCGTGCCGTTCTTCTGAGCGGCGGGCGCCGGGCTCGCTTTCTGGACGGAGAGTTTGCGCTGGAGCTTCTTCGGCATACGGATCGAGAGGGGGCGAGCAGTGTAGCCGGCGCGCCGGCCCGGCTACCAGTGCCGGCGCAACCAGGTGATCGGATCCCAGTCGAGCCCCCACCGTAAGCCAACGGCGAGAATCAGCAGCAGGGCCGCCGCAAACGCCAGCCAGGGCCACACCGGGGGTCGCAGGGATTCCGCTCGGGGCCAGACGGAGCGGGCGTCAGGACGTTCGTCCCGCGGCAATTCGATGGCCCGAGAACGCTCGGAGGGCGCGGTCGCGGTCACATCGACAACGATCGCAGTCGCATTGTCCGGCCCGCCGGCGCCGAGCGCCGCGGCCACGAGCGCCTCCGCCGCGAGCTGCGGCGCGCCGGCGGCGGCAATCCGACCGACGTCCGCGTCGGCGAGCACGGCCCAGACCCCGTCCGTGAGCAACAGGAACCGGTCCCCCACCAGGGTGTCGAAGCCGTGGAAGTCCGGTTCGCACTCCGCCTGCCCACCGCCGATGCAGCGGGTCAGGACGTTCGTGGGCACGCGCAGCGCGTGATCGTCCGTGAGCTGTTCGGCCTGGCCGCCGCGCACGCGGTAGAGCCGCGAGTCGCCGATGTGGCCGACCGTCGCCCGGCCGGGAGTCAGACACAGCACGGTCAGCGTCGTGCCCATGTCGTGCAGCGCGGGCACGGCCAGCGCCTGCTCGTGAACGCGCGCCGCGGCGGCGCGGAAGCCCCCGTCGAGCCGCTCCGCGAGCGGTTCTCGCGATTCGTCGTCGAGCACCGTGGTGCCAAGTCCGCGCAGCGCGGCACGCGAGGCCTCCGCGCCGCCTGCGGCCCCGCCCATCCCATCGGCAACCGCGCAGAGCAGCAGTTCGCCGGCCGGCTGTAGAAGCGCGCCGAGCAGGTAGTCGTCCTCGTTGTTGACGCGCACGTGACCCGTGTGCGAGGCCGATCCCAACGCAAACGCAGCCGGCACGTTCATCGCGGATCTCCGGGCTCGAAGGTCGCCGACGCCACTGCGCCACCGATCGTCGCGACGAGCACCTGCACGAGGCGCCGATCCGCGCCATCCGGCAGCCGCGCGCGGTAACGGAACCTGCCGCCCTCGGCCTGCAGGGAGCCGAGCAGCTCCGCCGCGAACGCCTCGGCAGCGGCCGCATCGAACGCGGGTTCACCCCGAAGGCGAGCCCGACTGAGGCTCTCCGCCGAGTCGATCTCGATCATCGGGCCTTCGCGCGTCTCTACCAGAGTGACCCCTGCCGCACTGCCGTCGCGCAACCGCCGGCGCACGGACTCGCTCTTGAGGTCGCGCGCGAGCGACAGCAACAACCGGCGACGTGTGACCCCACGGATCGACTCGACGACCGCCTCGCGATCGGAGCCGACCCAGAACGGCGGCACCAGGATCGACATGACGAGCCCGAGCAGATCCGTGCGTTCCGTCAGCGCAAGGTCGATCGGGCCACCGACCAGCACCGGATCGTGCAACGCGCGCCCCGCCTGCAGTTCGCGCAACGTCACGCGCAGCGAGGCCCGCGACTCGAACGTGTGATCGGGGATCAAGGCGCCGACGCCGAGCAGGATCCAGGTCGCAAACGTCACGGGCCAACGACCGTTGATCCCCTGCGCGTCGAGCGGGCCGTCCTGAACTTCTTCGAGCACGAGCACGTAGTCGTAGCCTTCGTCGCGTGCCTGCCGCAGAACCGCGGTGAGCTCCGGGCTGGTGCCCGTCGCCGCCAGCGAGCGCGCGACGAGCTGCCGGCGTTGGGAATCCGAATCGATCGCCACCCGCCGAAAGACCCGCGAACGCCGGAGCAGCGCGACCACGTCCTCGATCGCGATCACCTCGTCGCCGGCCCGCGTAACGGCAGCCGCGCCATCGTCACTCGGGGGATCGAGAAACGTCCCGGGCCCGGCGCCGTCCGGCGTCAGGAACGTCCCGCCGGTGACGAGCACCGCGTAGTCGAGCGGTGGCGTCGCCGCGAGGCCACCCACCTCCGACGCCGTGGTCTGGCAACCCGCGACGAACGCAAGCGGCAGGAGCAACACGAGGAGTGCCCATCGACGGAACGGACGTTGCAGCAGCCGAGTTGTCGGCAGCCGCGTTTCGGGTACTCGAGTTCGGGTCATTCGAGTCCTCGCATGCGGGCGATGAGCGCCGCGGTGCCCGCAACCCGAAAGCCGATCCGCTGCAGCCGCGGATCCGGGCGCGTCGAGAGCAGATCGCGGCCGTCCCGCCGCAGCTGTTCGGTCCGCAACACCCCGGGAACCGACGCCGGCACGTGCTCGAGCGCGCGGGGGTCGAGTCTTTGACCGGAGCTGCGCAGCAGCCCCGCCGACTCGCCGAGCGCCAGGCCACGTACGACGCCGAACGTGCGCAGCGAATCGGCGAGGCCCGGTGGCGGCACGATCGCACCGCTCGCGAAACCCGCAACCCGCGTCAGGTGATCTTCGTGGTCGGCGATCCAGTCCTCGAGCAGCAGGCGCTGCTCCGGAACGTTCGGCAGGTCCCCGACCCACTCGCGTACACCGAAGTCGAGCCCGCCGATCTCGGCGCCGAACCGCCCCGGCACCCGGTCGCCGGCGGCCCACGAGTCTTCGACGGCGAGCGGGCGGCCCGCGGCGAACGCGCGGATCGCCGCGCGGAATGCGGACATCCGAACCGGTTCACCGTGCGCCGCCGCACCGTTGCAGGCCGGCTGCGTCGCATCTCCGAACGCCGCGAGTTCGAGTTCGGCGCCCATCGGCAGGCGGAAGAGTTCCGGATCCCCGGCCAGCGCCACGCCGAGCAACCGGCAGCAGCAGTAGGCCTGGAAGAAGTCGATGCCGGCGAGCAATGCGTTCGGGACGGCTTCGTTGCCGTCATTCTGAAGCGCCGCGGGCAGCAGCTGCGCGGGCGTGAGCCGCTCGGCGCCTAGCGGGTCGTCGGTGTGCACGAGCCGGCTCACCGGGATGTCGCCGCGCCGCGCGAGGCCCTGCGCGACGATTGCGCGCACCTCGGCCGTGGTGAGTTCGCGATCCTGGAGCACGAGGTCGCGCATGTTGCGCACCGCGACCGCAGCCTGCGGCCGGAACAGCGTGCGTGACGGGGCCAGCTCGGGCACGGGTTCGGCGAACGGGTGGTCCGGCGCGAGAACGGGCACGAGCCGAATCTCGGCAAGCACGCCGCCGAACTCGCCGTCGAGCAGTGCCAGTTCACCGAGCTGAACGGTGCGCAACGTCGACCTGGTCGTGCGCAACGTCAGTAACAGGGGATACCTGCCGCTCGGCGTGATGACCTGCGCGTCGATCGTATGGGCGAGCCCCTCGGCGTAACGCGCCCGCGGCAGGTCGCTGATCCGCGCCGCCGCGCGCCACACGACGAACGGCAGATCGAACGTCGCGATCGCGGCCTGATCCGCCACGGTCTCGACCGTGCTCGCGACGAGTTCGTTCTCGGACAGGCTCAAGCGCAGCGCGCCGGCGTCAGCCGCCTCGTACGGCAACGGCAACCGCAGCCGCAGACGAGCGCCCTGCCCGTGTTCGACCAGCAGCTCCTCGCCAATCGGCTCGGGCGGCTGATTGTGCCAGTAGAACTCGGCGACGACGTCGACGTTGCGACCCTGCTCGATCCGCTGCGGCGGTTCGTGGTCACCGACAAGGGTCCGCACCGGCCGACCGAGCACGTCGACGAGCGAGATCCCGAGCACGTTGTGACCTGGCAGCGGCAGGAGTTCGGGCAGCAGACGCCCCAACGGCGACGGCTGCGTCGGCAGCGCCATGGGCGCGAGCGTGACACTGCCGCCGCCGGTCCAGAGCGTGCCGCGCACGTAGTCGAGTAGCTCCGCGTCGATGCTCCAGCCGGCACCCTCGCGATAACCGTCACCGCTGCGCTCGAGCACACCCGCCTGCTCCAATCCCGACAGGAAGCGGCTGGCCGGCGTCGCGACCCGCAGCTCGATCACCCCCGGCAGCACGCGCAATGCCACTGTTTCTCGCACCCGCGAAGCCGTCGGCATGTCGCGTTCTTCGAGTTCGACATCGAGCCGGTAACGCCCGGCAGGCACGGCGTGAAACGTCAACGCAGTCAGCCCATCGTTCCGCCGCTCGAACTCCACAGCGGACTCCGGCACCCCCGCCGCGAGCGAGGTGAGCGACATGGCTCGCACCTCGAACGCCGGCGAGCATCGCAGCACGGCCTTGGCGCCACCCTCGGCGATCACGAGTTCTTCGCCGACGGTGGCGAAGCTCGGCCTCTCGCCGAGAAACGCGACGCCGAGCGTGCGGTCACGCACCGTGCACACGAACCGCCGTTCCCCCCGGTTGCCGAATCGGTCGATCACCTCGAACTCGTATTGCCCGGATTCGAATGCGAGTGCGCTGGATTGACCGGAGCCGTTCGGCGTGTCGGAGCCGTTCGGCTGGGGCACGATCCGAGGCGCGATCTCGAGGTCGTGGACCCGTTCGTTCCCGAGCTTCCGGCGCAGCATCTCGCGGCCCTCGAGATCCCGGACCACGAGCTCGCAGCCCGGCTCGCGTGCCGACAACTCGACACGCAGTCGCACGGTGCCACCGATGCTCGCCAACGCCGTCTCGCCGGCCGGACCGGTCACGGCCGTGACGAACGGCGCCCGCACGTCCGTCCAGGGCAGGCTGGCCACCTCGACCGATCGCACGTTGCCGGCCAGGTCCGTGACCTCGAACCGAATCGCAGCGCCCGGCAACGCCGCGACGCTGTCGACGACCGCCTCGAGTTCGCCGCCGATCGCGAGCTCGCCGCTCGGCAACTCGCGGGACTCGAGTTCGACGGGCAACTCGCGCACCACACCCTCGGTGTGCTCGACCAGGAATCTCGCGCTCGCACAACCGATCGCATCCTCGGCGCGCCAATCGACGACGGTCGCGGCGGTCAACGCCGTCGCGCTCTCGTCCCGCAGACTCGCGGCGATCGTCGGCGCATCATCGTCCAGCCGCAGACGCAACACACCGAGCGGCGCGCGGCCCGGCACGACGAACGCCAGATCGACCGGTGCCTGCCGACTGCTGTCGAGCAGGCTCGTGAGCGCCGAACGCCATTCCGGCTGCGCGACGCTCAGCGTGAGCGTGCCACCCGCGTCGTCGACCTCGGGGCGCAGCGGTCGCTGGAGCAGGACGGTGCCGCCGCGAGCCACGTCGAGCCGGAGTCGCGCGGGATCGAACCCGCCGAACCGCAGCTGCACCGTCTCGAGGAACTCGCTGCGCAGGTGCAGCACCGCTCTCGGCAGCTGATCGCGCAACACGAGCGGGCTGCCCGAGACCGAGCGCAGGAACGGTTCCTGCACTTCGAAGAACGCCATGACCGCGAGCACCACGGAGACGGCGAGGACCGACAGTGCCGTACGCGCGAGCGCGGGCCGGCGAGCACCGCCGATGGCCAGCAGCTCCCGACGGACCACGGCAGCGGACGGCGGACGGCCGTCGGGGTCGCGCCGGAGACAGCTCTGGATGAGGGTCTGGAACCGCCGCGGTACACCGGCGACCCCGGGCCAGGATTCGAGCTCTCCCGCGACCGCACGCCGGGCCGCGCGCGACGAATCGCGCTCGACGATCGGCGGCTCGCCCGTGAGCAGGAACCACGCCAGTGCCCCGAGCGAGTAGAGGTCCGCGCGCGGGTCGACCGCGTCGCCCGCGAGCTGCTCCGGCGCGGAGAAGGCGGGGTTGGCGAAGCCACGAAACTCACCGTGCTCGAGCCGCTCGCCGGCCGTGATCGACACCGAGCGCGCGATACCGAAGTCGAGGACCTTCGCGACCAGCGTGCCGCCGCGTTGCGAGACCATCACGTTCCGCGGCGCGAGATCACAGTGCACGAGGCCGGCGCCATGGATCGCGACGAGCGCCTCGGCGATCTGCACGAGGATCTCGACGGCATGCGCCGGCGCGAGCGCCCCACGCTTCACGAGCGTATCGAGCGTGTCGCCTTCGACGAGTTCCATCGCGAGGAACGTGCCGCCGTCCGCCGTCTCGCCGACATCGAGCAGGCGCGCGCAACGCTCGTTGGTCACCGTCGCGGCGCGGCGGGCCTCGGGCAGCAGTGCCTTCTGATACTCGGGCCGTTCGGAGAATCGTGGGTGCAGCAGCTTGACCGCCACCTTCATCAGCGAACCGACGTGCTCCGCCTGGAACACGGTGCCGAGGCCCCCGCGACCGAGCACACCCTCGAGTCGATACTTGCCGTCGACCACCGAACCGAGCACGGGGTTGCCGGCATCGGCTTCGCCGCGACGCGCGGGATAATGCACGCTATCGAGCGGCAGCAGGAACGCGCCACAGTGGCCGCAGCGCTGGGCCGTCGTGGCCGTCACACCCTCGCACGACAGACAGATGTTCACCGCGCGGCCATCATAATGGGCGAATCACTGCAGGAGTGCGCGGAAGACCTCGAACACGGCCCGATCGCGCACGAACTCGCGCCCGAGATCCGGAATGCGGAGCGTCCAGGCGCGCACGTCGGTCGGCGTGGCGAGCGCGAAGCACACGGTGCCAACGGGCTTCTCGGCGCTGCCGCCACCTGGACCCGCGATGCCGGACGTCGCGGCCGCGAGGTCGGCGCCCAGGCGTTCTCGCGCACCGGCTGCCATCGCCGATACGACGGGCTCGCTGACCGCACCGTGCTCGGCGAGCAGATCGGGCTCGACCCCGAGCAGGTCGACCTTGGCATCGTTGTGGTAGGCCACGATGCCGCCGCGCAGGACATCCGATGCGCCAGCACTCGCCACGAGCCGCGCCGCGATCTGCCCGCCCGTGCACGACTCGGCCAGCGCGAGCGTGTGACCCAGCTGCCGCAACCGCGCGAGCACGAGCTCGGGCAGCTCGGCGCGACCCTCGGCGAACAGCCAGTCACCGAGCAGCGGTCGCAGCTCGGCCGCCGTCGCCTCGCACAGCGCCTCCGCCGCGGCCAGCTCGGGAGCCGTCGCGACGATACGCACCGTGAGCAGGCCACCACTCGCGGTCACGCCAACCGCCGGATTGCGCCCGGGCAACATGTGATCCCCGAGTCGTTCGCCGAGCGCGGCCTCGGAAGGTCCCAGCACTAGCAGCCGCAGATCCGTCGTCGGCTGCAGCCCGTCGAGCGCCGCGACCGCAGGCCGCACGTGGTCTGAGAACATCGTGCGCATCTCGCGCGGCACGCCCGGCAACGCGAAGAGGCGCGCGCGTTCGATCGTGATCGCGAAACCCGGCGCCGTGCCGGTCGTGTTGGCCAACACCTCGCCACCGGTCGGCAGCATCGCCTGCCGGCGGTTACTCTCCGGCACGGGCCGCCGACGCTTCGTCAGCCAGTTCCGGACGTGCTCCCAGCTCGGTTCGTGGAACTCGAGTTCGACCCCGAGAATCCGGGCCACGACCTCGCGCGTCCGGTCGTCGAGCGTCGGCCCGAGCCCACCGGTCGCCACCACCACATCGGCGTGGGCACAGGCCGCCGCGATCGTCTGCTCGAGGTGATCGGGATCGTCACCGACCACGGTCAGCCGGCGCACGACGAGCCCGAGCCGCTCGAGTTCACCAGCCAGCCACTTGCTGTTGGTATCCAGCGCGCTGCCGTGAACCAGCTCGTCGCCGATCGCGACGAGCTGCGCCGTCTTCGGTTCCGGAGCGGACACCTAGCTCCCGGCCTCGGCCCGCTTCGCCTCGACCTGGGCCGCGTACTGCCCTTCCTTCTTGCGACCGAACCAGGTCAGCAGCAGCCCCAGGCCGAACAGGATCACCATCGGCGTCGCCGTCAACAACATCGACATCGGCTCGGGCGGCGTGAAGATCGCGCCCGCGATGAAGATGATGAGCAACGTGATCCGCCAGTGCTTGCGGAACGTCGCGTGCGTCACGAGCCCGACCCGCTGCAGCGCCACCATTACGATCGGTAGCTGGAACATCAGCCCCATCGCCACGGTCAGCCAGAACAGCAGCGTGAAGTACTGCCCGACCGCCAGCATCGCGCCAACCTGATCGGGGTTCATCAGACTGATGAGGAATCCGAGACTGAACGGCAGCACCACGAAGTAGCCGAACGCCACCCCCGAGCCGCACAGCGCCACCATGAACGGGAAGTAGCGATAGAACGCCCGCCGCTCGTGCTTGTACAGCCCCGCCGCCACGAACGCCCACACCTGCCAGACCACGAACGGCGACACCAGCACCAGCGCGAACAGGATCGAAGCCAACATGTAGTTGAACATGTCCTCGATCCCGTTGATCGCCACGAGCGTGTAGGGCACCACGAACCCCGTCCGAAGCGGCAGAAGGTTCTTGTACTTCTTGTCGCCGGACATGATCGAGTCGAAGTTCTTGCGCGAGTACTTCAGGAACGCCTGCCCCTCGTCGTCGCCCTCCAACTCCCCGGCCTGCTCCTGCCGCTCGAGCTCGGCAACCCAGTTCTCGAACCCGATCCGCCACTGCACCCGATACGGCTCGGTGACGATCTGCTGCACCTCGGTCTTGAACGGCATCACTCCAATGATCGCCACGAAGACCAGCAGCAACGACCGGATCAGCCGCCGCCGCAGCTCATCCAGATGATCCCCGAACGACATCCGCGACTGCGCCACCTCATCCACATCGAGCTGCGCCCCGAGATTCGGATCATCGAGCTGAACCATCGCCGATCACCTTAGACCCTCCCCCCAAAACCCGCAAAGCAGCCCAATCGAGAAGACAGCCACAAGGCGTCCGAATCGCCCCAAAAGCCCCGGTCGCCAAAGGCCAAAATGCAAGACGCCCCGGAGCGCTTCGCGCTCCGGGGCGTCGAGCCCGCACCAATCCGTCGTCGCGTGCGGGCGCCTGTTGGCTTCCCTCGCGCAAACGGTAACGCCCAGCGGCGACGACAACTCAGCTGCTGAAGAGTCGCGTCCTGGACGCGTCCCGCGTCTAGCGGGTCGCGACCAGGTCGCGAATCTTCAGCAGCGGCGCGAACTCCACGCGCAGCGCCACGGCCTTCTTGTACTCGTCGGTGTTCTCCAGCGAGGTGAAGCCGTCGCCGTCCTCGGTGACCGGGTCGTTGCCGAGAACGACCGTGTCGACGCCGGGGCCCATGCGGGTCACGACCTTGTTGCCGAGACGCTTGAGCAGGCTGGCGAGCGTGTCCTTGTTGTAGGGCGCGCTGAAGCGACCCATGAGGTAGATCGTGCGCGGCATGCCGGGCGTGTAGAGATCGTTGTAGATCAGGTCGCCTTCGCGGATGTAGTCGCCCACCGGATCGGTGATGTTGACGAGCTGCACCTCGGCGCGCTCCTGCTCGACGCGGAGGACCTTGGCGTAGCCCTTGACGGTCTCCGAGCGCGGGTTGCGGATGCGGAACATCGTGTCCGGCTGGAGCAGGTCCTTCTTGCCGAGGTTGATGAACGCGGTGCGAACACCGGTGCGCGCGGCGATGACCTTGCCGTCCGCGACGTTCGCGGGCTTGCGCAGCGACTCACGCGAGGTCAGCGCCGAGTTGTGGTTCTCGAGCTCGGAGATCTGGCCCTTGAGCTTCTTCTCGCGATCGGCCGACGCCTCGGAGTCGGACAGCATCTTGGCGTCCTTGTCGACGAGGTTCTGGCGCAGGTTGGTGATCGTGTTGTCCTTCTCGGTCTTGGCGGTCTCGTAGTCCGAGCGCACCTGGTCGAGGTTGGACGCGTATTCACGAGCCTTGCTCGAGGCATCCGACGTCGCCGTGCGGAACTTGCCATCGATCTCGGCCTTCTGGTTCATCGCGATGTCGCGCTCCTGCGAGATGTCCTTGACGCGCTGATCCGCCTGGCTGATGCGTGTGGCCATCGAGGTGAGGACGTTCTCGAGGCCGATCGAGACCGACACGCCGGCGTCGGCGCACTTCTTCTCGATGAGCTGCTTGATCTCGTCGGGGTTCATCACGCCTTCGGTCGTGATCTGGGCGCCCCCGTAGAGCGACGAGCTGCCGGGACGACCCTTGTATTCACCGGGCTTGCCGATGACGCGGCCGATGTCCTGGATGTAGTGCTCGATCAGAAGAGCCTGGTCCTTCGCTTCCTGCGCGACGGCCTTGGCCTCGCTCAGCTCCTTCTCGAGTTCGCCGTTCTTGGTCAGCGTCACGTAGGCGAATCCGAGCGTCCCCAGGAAGATCACCAGGAGAAGCAGGAAGAACATGATCGGGACGTGGGCGGCGCCGCTCTGGCGATTCTGCATTGGAACGTGCTCCAAGGAGGGATGGGGGTCTGTCTTTTGCGGACGGAGAGGGATTCGCGCTTCCGGTCGAGGGCACGCCGGAGCCGGGTCGAAACCCGAGGTTCGCGAGGGACGGGATCTTAGGGACGCGGGCAAGGGTCGGTCAAGGCAGCGCCTGGGCTTCGACTTGCCAGCGCAGGAAGTCTACCCCAGGATGGCGGACATGGCCCAGAACGAGAATCCCGCACAGCCCGTAGGGGCCGGATTTCGGCCTCTGCGGCCCGTAATCCTCGGTATCACGGGCGGCGTGGCAGCGGGGAAATCCACCGTCGCGGGGCTGTTCCGGGCCCGCGGCCTGGCCCATGTGGACGCCGACCAGGTCGCCCGGGAGGTCACGGCCGAGCCCGAGATTCTCGCTCGGCTGGCCGAGCGCTTCGGCTCCGAGGTCGTGACGGCTGCCGGTCTGGACCGCGCCGCCATGGCGCGGCTGGTCTTCGCCGAGCCGGGGCGCCGCGCCGAGCTCGAATCGATCCTGCACCCCCCGATCCGCGCTCGGATCCTCGCGACGCTCGACGAACACCGCACCGCGGGCCGCTCCGTGCTGCTCGATGCCCCCCAGCTGCACGAGACCGGACTGGTCGAGTTCTGCGACGCGACCGTCTTCGTCGCGACGAGACTCGCCACGCGGCAGCAGCGCGCCGCCGCGCGCGGCTGGGACGACGGCGAGCTCGAACGGCGCGAGGCGGCGCAACTGCCACTCGACGTGAAAAAGCAGCGCGCGTGCCATACGATCCCCAACGATGGCGACCTGACGGCAACCGCCGCCGCGGTCGATCGCGTGCTCGCAGCGCTCGCTGCGAAGGAGAGCCGCTGACCGACCGAGTGCCCCATCGGCATCCCAGACGAGCAACCGTGTCCGAAACGCCGCCAGACCACGACACCCATTCGCTCGACGAGCTGACCGCCGCCGAGCGCGAACGGGTTCTGGCCAAAGCGCGCGACAACGGCGCCACGGATCTCCACAGCCTGCAGGCGAGCAGCGCCGCCGACCTGCTCGAGGTCGCGACCCGGGAAGGTGTCGAGGTCATGCCGAACCTCGACAAGGCCGAACTCGTCTTCGCGATCCTGCAGCACCGTTTCGAACGCTCGGGGCTCGGCTGGGCGGAGGGCGTGCTCGAGGTGCTGCCCGACGGCTTCGGGTTCCTGCGCTCGGCGCGGCATGACTTCGAACCCGGCCCCGACGACATCTACGTCAGCCCGAGCCAGGTCCGCCGCCTCAA
Organism: bacterium; assembly: GCA_024743115.1. Lineage (GTDB taxonomy): Bacteria > Planctomycetota > UBA1135 > UBA1135 > UBA2386 > JAGQRA01. The sequence goes on from JANSXC010000017.1 coordinate 130,426, forward strand.
CCTCAAGCCCGGCCACCGGCTGGCCGGCCCGGTGCGGCCGCCGCGGCGCGGCGAGAAGTACTTCGCGCTGCTGCACGTCGACGCGATCAACGACGGTGACGTGGCGGCGCTGCGCCAGCGCGTGCCGTTCACTGCGCGCACGCCCGTCCTGCCGACGGCGCGCTTGCGGCTCGATCACGCCGAGGCCTCACTGGCGTTGCGGGCAGTCGACCTGCTCGCACCATGGGGGCGCGGCCAGCGCGTACTGATCGCAGCACCGCCCGGTTCGGGACGGACGAGCCTGCTCGAAGAGCTCGCGATCGCGCTCCGAACCAACCACGACGATCTGCACGTTCTGATGTGCCTGCTCGACGAACGCCCCGAAGAACTGACGGCCATCCGGCGCCGTCAGCAGGACTGCCCCGGGCACGGTGACGTTGTCGCGACGACCTTCGAGCAGCCCGCCGCACGCCATATCGCGCTCGCCGAGATGACGCTCGCGCGAGCGCAGCGCATGGTCGAGGCCGGCAAGGACGTCGTGCTGCTGTTCGATTCACTGACCGCCTACGTGCGCGCGCTGCATGTCGATCAACCGCCAACCGGCAAGCTCGTCTGCGTCGGTCTCGATGCGGGCGCCGTGCTGCGGCCCAAGCGCCTGTTCGGCGCGGCGCGCAACTGCGAAGAGGGTGGGTCGCTGACGATCATCGCGACCGCACTCGCCGAGGACGACTCGCGCGTCGACGCCGCGATCCTCGAGGAGTTCCAGAATCGCGGCAACTGCGACGTCGTGCTCGATCGGGCGCTCGCGGACCAGCACATCACGCCCGCGCTCGACGTGCTGCGCACGGGCACCCGGCGCGAGGACATGCTGTTGCCCGCCGAACGGATCGACACGCTGCGCCGGCTGCGCGAGCGGCTCGCGCCGCTGGAACCGCGGGAACGGCTCGCCGAGGTGGTTCGGCTGCTGCAGTCGACGCCGACCAACGATGAGCTGCTCACACAGCTCTGAATCGCGACCAGACTCCGTCGAGTCCCGTCAGGAGAACAGCCGGGCGAGAATCTCGGCCAACACCTCGGCCAGGCCGTAGGACCAGTCCGCCGCCCAGTGGGAATCAGCACCGCGATCCGCGTACGCAGACCCGGTGTACGATGCGGGCACCAGGGCGAGAACGGCCGCGCGTGGCAACCAGAACCCACGACAGTGCGAGCAGCGCCCGAGCCGGGCCTCGCCCGCCACGAAGGACTCGAGCGTCCGCGGGGCAACGTCCCGACACGCCTGGCGCGGACACACGCGCGAGCGTTCTCCACCCGGCGTGAGCACGTACGCCTCGGGGTTCTTCGCCGTTGGACGCCGACGCGTGAGCCAATCCGACAACTCCCCCGCATCGAACCACAACCCGCCACACGTGCAGGTATCGAGCGCGATCGCGAACTGTTCTTCGTGCCGCAGCGTCCGGCCGCAGTCGGGGCAATCGGTCACGCCCCGCCCCCGAGCCGGCGCTCGACGTCCGCGGCGCCGACGGCACGACCGCGAATCCCCGCGAACGTACCCGCGAGCTTGGCGAACGCAGCGCGCGGTCCCGTGAGCAGCGTGATGGGCCACAGCAGCACGTCGAACAAGAACCACCCGAGCCACGCCTTCGCGTTGCCATGGCGGCGCAAGTAGCGCAGGGCGTGCGCCGCCATCAGGTACTTGCGCAGTGCCGACCGCCCACCACCGGAAGAACCGCCACTGCGATGTTCGATCCGAACCCAGGGCAACGACACGATGCGACCGCCGCGGGCCCGCAAGCGCGCACAGAGGTCGACGTCTTCCCAGTACATGAAGTAGCCCGCATCGAACCCCGAGACGGCGCGCAGGTCGGAGGTGCGGAACATCACGCAGGCGCACGGCAGGAAGTCGACGGCGACCGGGCCATGGTCCGGTCGCCGCGGCGGCAGACCCTGGCGATGCAGTCGCAGCGCGTTGGGCCCGAAGCCGGTGCTGCCACCCTCGGCCCAGACCCGGCCGTCGGCACGCAGCATCGTCGGCGCGACCGCCGCGACCCGTGGATCGTTCTGCAGCACGTCCCGTAGTGGCCGAAAGACCTCGGCCGACAGTCGGACATCGTTGTTGAGCACGACGCAGTACGACAGATCGCGTTCGGCGGCCCACTCGATGCCGCGGTTCATGCCGCCGGCGAAGCCCAGGTTGTCCGGCAGCGCGAGCAGCTCGATCTCGGGGCCGGTTGAGTCGCTCGACAGCTCGGCGATCGCACGTTCGAGTTCGGGAACACTGTCATCGCCCGAGCCGTTGTCGATCACGAGCACGGCGGTCCGCGGCTCCCGGACCACCACGAGATCGGCGAGGCACTGCCGCGTCAGCCCGGGCTGCCGAAAGTTCAACAGCAGGACGGCGACCTCGGCCGCGTCAGCCACAGAGCCCCCGCAGGACACGCCAGTAACCCGCGAAGAAGCGGTCGAGACTACGGCGCAACCAGCCCTTGAAGCCGGACTCGGCGAGCCCCGGATTCAGGGTCATCGGCGCGCTCGACAGCAGCACCCGATCCGGCACCGTGCGACCACGTTGGGCCGTGCGCCGCGCGCGCACCGCCTTCGGCAGCAGCTTGAACAGTTCCCACTTGCCGCGCCACCACTCGAAGACGTGCCCGCGCTGGTGACCGAACGCGGCATAGACCGCGCCATAGACGAGCTGGGCCGGGATCGTCAGCAGCAGCGTGCGCCAGCGCATACAGGTCAGCAGCACATACCAGCGGTTCTTGCTGTGCAGATACGTGCGACGCCCCGGATAGCCCGCATTCTCGCCGCGGATCGACAGGTCAGCCGTGCCAGCGAGATGCGTGCAGCAGCCCGTCGTGCAGAGCCGGATCGAGTAGCCGCGCATACGCAGCTTGTAGGAGAACTCGTTGTCCTCGTAGAGGATGAACAGGTTCTCGTCGAAGCCACCGACCGCCGTGTAGACGCTCTTCTTCGTCACGAAGCAAAGCGCGACCGCGGCCCCCACCGGCCCTGCGGGGTTCTTCGCCTCCGCGAGCGGCCGATACCAGTTGTGGAGGATCAGCGTGCCGAGGAAGTGCAGGTCGCCACCGTCGTAGTGCACGACCGACTCGTCGTCACCGCAGACCGACCGCGCCTGGACCATCGCGCAGTCCGGATCGCCCGCGAGTTCGTTCACGAGCTCGGCGAGCGCGCCCGAATGCAGGATCACGTCGTTGTCGATGAGCAGGCACAGCTCGTGCTGCGCCTCACGCACCCCGACGTTGCGCGCGAAGCACGGCCCGCCGTTGCGGCCGGTATCGATCACGCGAATCGTCGGATGACTCGCGACCGGATAGCGCTCGGCCACGACCTCACGCGAGCCGTCCTCGCTGTGGTTGTCGACGACGAGGATCTCGGCCGGCGGCGGATCCTGCGCGAGCAGCGCGTCGAGGCAACCCGGCAGGTAGTCCCTGCCGTTCCAGTTGACGACGATGGCGCTGACCTGAGTGGCGGAGGTCGGGGTCACGAGGCGCGGCGACCTTACTTGAGCGGCGGCTCGAAATCCTCGTGCGTGCAGACCTGACGCTGCCGCAGGCAGTAGCGCAGGTGCCAGAGCGAGGCGAGCGTCGCCTTGGCGCAGATCCAGTAGCCGCCCTTGACGGCCTTGATGTTGTCGAACAGGCCGATCGTGCCGACGGCGTCCGCGACCTCACCGCCCTGCTGCTTCTTCTTGCCGCCGAGTCCCTTTTTCAGGAAGCGGAACGGGAAACCGAGGACCTGACTCCACGGCAGGTACTTGTAGGCGTAGAGCCAGAAGTTGCGGACGTGGTAGTAGAGACTGCGCTTGCCGTGGCGCATGCCGAACGGCGCTTTGTGGAAGACCTCGACCTTCGGGAACATCTTGACCCGATAGCCGAGGTTGAGCAGCCGCGTCGTGAGGTCGCGTTCGTTGCCGAAGATGAAGAAGCGGATGTCGTACCAACCCGCCTTCCTGATCGCGTCGGCGCGCGCCATCGAGCCGCAGCCGCGGAACGTCGCGAGGTAGCGCTCGTTGTTGACCGCGGGCGAGTCCTTGTACCACTCGGGCATCTCGGGCTCGATGACCTTGGGCGAAAGGATCGCCGTCGTCTCGGGCTCGTCGGCGAACTTGCTCACCATGTCCTCGACGAACGTCTCCGGCAGCACGACGTCGTCGTCGAGAATGCCGACGAAGTCGCCGCGAGCGCTCGAGAACCCGACGTTGAACGTCTCGCAGGCGCCGTAGTCGCTGTGCGGCATGCGGATCAGCTGCACGTCGGGGAACTCCGCGAGCACCATCTCGGGCGTGCCATCCGTGCTGTCGTTGTCGACGACGATGACCTGGTCCGCGGGCACGGTCTGGCGGCCGATGGCCTCGAGGTTCTCGCGCAGGTCGTCCTTACGATTCCAGACCGAGATCACGAGCGAGACCGTCGCCCTCGAGGATGGCTCCCTGGCCGGTGCGACCGATGCGGATGCGGCTTCGCTCACGAATCCCTCAGCAGCATGCGGTGCAGATCGACCGCGAGCTCGCTCGCCCGCGGCAGTTCGGCTGGCAGCAGATCGGCGAACATCTCACCGTAGAGTACCCCACCGATGTCGAGGTTGACCGTCGCCGCGCGATCACGGTGCTCGCTCATGCCCGGCAGGTCGATGTAGGCGTTCTGCGAGGCGTAGGCTTTGAGGGCCTCGTACTTCGTGGCGTAGGTATCGCTCGTGTCGAACAGGGCGCCGCCCGGGACGACGTGATTGACCCCGTAGAGCAGGCACCGGCAGTCGGCTGGCAGCGCATCGCTCGCGAGCGCGGTCGCGCGGGCCACGGCCCGGTGATCGCGGTGGGCCTCCCCGAACCAGAACGAGTAGAGCGTCCGCGGCGCGACCGTCGTGAACAGCTCGCGCAACCGCGGCACGAACGCATCGAGGTGTTCGGGCAGCTGGCCATCGGGCAGGTCCCAATGCTGCAACCCGTGCTGGGGTTCGCCGAGGCCCAACCGTCGCAACGCCTCCTTGCCCTCTGCGCGCCGCACCGCGCAGATGTCGTTCTCGCGACTGTTCGGATCGCCCTGCGCGCCATCGGTGAGATGCACGACGGTGACCTCGTGACCCTGCTGCGCGTGCCATGCCAGCATCGCGCCGGCACCGATCACCTCGTCGTCCGGATGCGCCGCGAGGACGAGCACCGGACCACCGAGCGGATCCTTGGGCAGCAGCGGGGTGAAGAGGTGGTTCATGCGATCGATCGGTAAAGCTCGAGGTAGCGCGTCGCCGCGGCACGGATCGACGGCAGCTCGGCGGGGATCGCCCGCCGCAGCGCCGTCACGTGGTCCGGCGAGGAGGCGAGATCGTGCAGCGTCGCGCGCAGGTTTGCGAGCGCCGTCACGACGACTCCGGGGTGTTCTGCACGTTCGGCGAGCGCACCATGATCGGAAACGACGCACGGCACACCGTGCGCGAGCGCCTCGTCCACCACGAGGCCGTAGGTCTCCTGGCACTTCGACGGAAAGACCGCGAGATCGATCGCACGGGCCGGGTGCGGGTCCGTCGGGCCGTATTCGCCGGCGAGCACGACCGGCACCCCGCTCGCCTCGAGCCGCGTGACCGCCGCGGTCAGCCACTCGCCGCCGTGACGCCCGGCCAGGTGTAGCTCACACGGCAAGCCCGCGAGGGCGGCGAGCAGCTCGGGAATGCCCTTCTCCTCGCCGAGCCCACCGAACGAACCGACGCGCAGACGCTCGCCAGGACGCGGGCCCGGTGACCGCTCGCTCGCGGACACCGCGTGCAGCAGGCCGTGCGGCACGACCTCGATCGCGCCATCGTGTGGCAGGCAATCGGCGATCGTGCGGGCGGTCGTCTGGCTCGGGGCGGTGCACGCGTTCACCTGCGCGATGTCGGCGCGCACGAGTCGATCGCGCTCCGCCAGCGCAGCTGCGACCACATCGGGACCGGCCCGCATGATCCCATCGACACACGCGATGCATGACGTGCGATCCGTTCCGGTCGGGCACGTGATGCCCGGCGCCGGCAGCCGGAAGTAACGCGCGCACGTCGGCCACAGATCGTGGAACGTCATGAGCACGGGGATCCCGAGCTCGCGCGCCACACCGATGCAACCCGTTCCGAGTGCCGCGGTCGAATGCACGTGCAGCACGTCGGGATGCTCCTTCGTAAGCAGCTCACGCACGAGTCCGAGCAGCCGTGGACGCTCGAAGCCGCGATGATCCCATTCGTCATCGCGCTTGAACAATCGATGAACGACGACTCCATCGACGTTCTCCTCGATGTGATCCGTGCCGAAGTGCGGCACGTCGCTGCTCGTGATCGCGAACGTCGTGACATCGAGCGACCGCAGCTGCCGCTCGAGCGCGTCGACGACCTGTTCCGTCCCGCCGCGGGCCTCGGGCAGGTGGTTCGAGGTCAGGAACCCGACCTTCACGACGTCCAGAGCTCCGCGGTCGCCTTCTTCAGGTGCGCGCGCTCGGCGTCCCGCAGGCCCTTGTCCGTGCGATGGCGTCGACCGATCTTCCACCACTCCTCCCAGATGCGGAGGCGGACGCAGACCCGGATCCAGAGCCGTCCGACCAGGCCGTAGTGCTTGGAGTAATACGCGAAGCGGTTCTTGTGCCAGATCACGAGCATCTTCGCGAAGTTGCGCGTCGACGCGCCGCGATGATGCATGACCTCGACCTCGGCCAGGTAGCAGGTCTTGCGACCGCGCTTCTGCAACCGTCGGCTGATGTCGACGTCGTTGTAGAACAGGCTGAGTTCCTCATCGAGCCCGCCCAGTTCGCGCCATTCCGACAAGCGCATCATGAAGCATGCGCCCGGCGGCTGATCGACCTCGCACGTGCGCAGATGATCGAAGTCTCGCATCAGGTAGCGCGCCTGGATCCGGCTCCCCGGCCAGAACGTGCCCCACCACGAGTCGAAACAGAGCGCGGTCATCAGCGTCGGGAACCGCTGGCACGCGTGCTGCACCGTGCCGTCGGGATCGACGAGCCTGGGCGCTGCCGCACCGAAGGTCGGATGTTCCCGCAGGAAGTCGACGAGGCCGTCGAGCGCGCCGGCGCGCACCTCCGTGTCGGAGTTCAACGTGCAAACGAACTCCCCGGTCGCGATCGCCGCGCCCTGGTTGTTGCCCGCGGCATAGAGCCGATTCTCGTCGTTGCGCAGCAGACGCACCTGCGGAAACTTCGCCGCGATCGCGTCGGGCGACCCGTCGTGACTGCCGTTGTCGACGACGATCACCTCGCGCGAATAGCGCGGCGACTCGGCGAACAGCGCCCGCAGACAGGCCAACGTGAGTTCCTGCGTGTTCCAGCTCAGAACGACGACGGACAGGACCGGCGCATCGGCCGCGATCGACTCGCTCACGAGCCCGCCCCCTGGCCGACCTCTCCCTTCGCGGCGGCTGCCGCCGCGAGCTGCTCCCGCCCTTCCTCGGTCACCTGACCGAGGTGCGACAGGCAGCGATAGCGCCATTGGCCGAGTTCTTCGAAGCGACCATCCGTGAGATCGTAGACCTTGTAGAAGAACGTCGCGTAGTGGAAGTTCTGCCACATGTCGTCGTCGGGCGTCCAACGGTCTCCGCTCACGACCATGCCGCCCGAGAGGTAGAATCGCGGATCGAGCGACATGAGGACGAGGCAGCGGTCACAGTGCCGCGGCAGCTCGAGCACGGGTCGCTCGGCGCTCGCCCCGAGATCGACGAAATCGCCGTGCGGCGCCTGCTTGCGGAGTCGCGCCAGCCTGGGCGTGCTCCACATCCAGTGCTGCCACTTGAGCAACCACTTCCCGAGGCGGCCATACCACTTGCGGTAGTAGAGCTGCCGACTCGCGTCGTGCCGCGACCACATGATCTCCGGATCGCTCATCCCCGAACGATTCACGAAGTGCGCCAGCTCGGCGTCGGGCACCTGAGTAACGGTGCGACCGGCCTTCCTGATCTTCACCGACAGGTCGGCGTCCTCGTAGTAGAGCGGGTAGCGCTCGTCGAACCGCCCGATCGACTCGAAGAAGTCTCGCTCGATGAGGAACAGACAGCCGGACATCATCGGCAGCGCCAACGGCTGCTCCGCGAGCCAGACCCTGACCCAGGAGCGCGCGAGTCGGCGCGCATGCCACCGACTCAACCGGCGCGAGAACGCACCGAACGTCGTCACGATCAGATCGCGAATCGTCGGCAATGTGTTCGGCGGTAGCCGGCCCGAGAAGCCGATGTCCCAAAACCCCTTCGGCACCACGATACCGGCCCTGGGGTCGTTCTCGAGGTGTCGCTGCAGTCGCGGTACGAGCCCCGGCGTGAACACAAGATCCGGGTTGCTGACGAGGATCCAACGACCGCGGCTGTGCGAGAACGCGAGGTTCATGCCCTTGCTGTAGCCGCCGTTCTCGTCGTGCATGATCAGGCGTCCGGCGCGGGGATCGCCCTGCTCTTCGGCCAGCAGTCGCAACTGCTTCTCCAGCGCTTCCCGCTGACCGGGCTCGCGCATCGGTGAACAGTTGTCGACGACGATGCATTCGAACGGCATCGGCGAGCCATCGGGGCGCGTCGGTCCGTGCTCACGCAGCGTTCGCACCGCGCCGATGCATTCGCGCCACGTGTTGTAGTTGACGATCAGTACGGATAGTTCGGGCATCGAGCGACCAGTTGTTTAGATCGGCGCGACGGCGCGCTCGACATCACTCGCGACCGGATTCCACAGCCGGTCGGCCGAAGGCCCCGTCGCATCGCGGTTTCACAGCCCGATGGCCGCCGGATTCCGCGCCGAATCGCGCCCGTGCAACGGCTCACGGCTTCGGTCCGAGCTTACGCTCGAGCCGGGCCCGCAGCAGCGCCTCGGCCTCGCGCTCCTGCCCGACGTGCTTCCAGTCGCCCTCCTGCGGATCGCGGTCACGCCGCGGGTCGCTGACCTTCTCCTGCTCGACGAGATAGCGAATGATCCAGCCATCCTGCGCGGAGCCCTCGTCGAGCAGCATCTCGGCGATGAGCCGGTAGCGATAGAGCCCGAAGCGCTCGCGCGTGACGACGCGCCAGCGCGACTGCCAGGTACCGAGACCGCGGTCGCACTCCCGGATGTCGGGCGCGTACTTGTCGCGCGTCGCGACGAAGACCAGGCCGTCGTAGCAGTCGGCACGCGACATGGGCGCCGTCTTGATCTCCTGCCAGTCGCGGGAGATCCCACAGGCCGTGAACGCCGTGAGGAACGGGAGCAGGAGCAGACGCCGTTGCGGTTTCATTGGGGCGAAGAGTATACCGGCGCACCGCGTGAGCACTCGACCCGCGTTCTTGTTCGACCTCGACGGCACGCTCGCCGACACGCTCGGGGACATCGCCGCCAGCACGAATCACGTGCGGGAACGACACGGCCTGCCCGCCGTCGACCTGGCCACGGTGCGCACGTACGTCGGCGACGGGGCCCGCAAGCTGCTCGCCCGCGCACTTGCCGACGTTCTGGCCGAACTGCCCGCCACGGCGATCGACGCGCGACTCGACGCGGCGTTCGAGCACTACGTCGAGCACCACCTCGATCAGTGCACGAAAACGGTGCGACTCTACCCGGGAGTCCGAGAGTTCCTGACCGCCCGTCACGCCGAAGGCCATCCACTCGCGGTCGTAACGAACAAACCAGCCCGGTTCGCCGCGCCGATCGTCCAACACCTCGAGCTCGAAGAACTGTTGCCCGTCGTGGTCGGCGGCGACACGCTGCCCGTCCGGAAACCCGATCCCGAACCCCTGCGACACGCGCTGCGAGAGCTCGGCCGGCCGACCGAGAATCTCACGGCCGCCGATGTGACGATGGTCGGCGACGGCCCCCAGGATTTGCGGGCGGCCAGAGCGCTCGGGGCGCGGAGCATCGCGTGCCTGTTCGGCTTCACGGCGCCCGAACGCCTTCGCGACGAGGGCGCGGACGAGTACTGGCACGCCTTCGGCGAGAGCGCGGCTACCGGAACAGCTTGATGAAGCCCGCGGTGAGGTCGTTGTCGAAGCAATCGCGATACGCAAGCGCGAGGATGCGCAGCGCGTCGAACACGCTGACGCGCGGTCGCTGGTTGCTGTAGACCTTGTCGAACGTATCGACGAGCCCAACCACTCGGGCCAGCGGCGGGATGGCCTTACCCACCAGTCCGTGCGGGCCACCCGAACCATCCCAGCGCTCGTGGTGATGCAGGGTCGCTTCCACGACCACATCCGGGAGGCCGAGACCCGCGAGATACTCCGCGCCACGGATGGTGTGCATCTCGTCTTCGTCGCCGCCCTCGTGCCCGATGTGACCGATGTCGTGCAGCAGTCCCGCGAGCCCGGCGACCATGAGACCGTGGGCGTCACTACCGAGTGAGATTCGCGCGAGCCCCATGCTCAGGAAACTCACGGTGAGCGCATGCTTCGACAACGCGGTGCTGCCGGACAGCATCTTGCGAATCGCAGCGAACCCCTCCTCTTCGCGAAGCAGGAGGCCGCTCGTCGCCATCATGACCTTGCGCGCCTTCTGCACGCCTTCGCGATTCGGCCGGCTCGCCAACAGCTCGTCGGCCATCCGGGTCGCGACGCCGACGAGCACTTCGGCACGCGTCTCGATCGGCACGTCGCGTTCGAGCAGCATCCGATCCAGAGAACTCCCGACCCGCTGGTAGTAGAGACCGCGGTCGGACTTGCGGATGAACAGCTCGAAGACCCCTTCCGCATTCAGCCGCCCGACGTGCGTGGCGTCGAGCGCCGACGTCGCTGGGCGATAGAGCACCCAGGTGTTCTGGGCCGTTCGCAGGTACAGCGGGAACGCGAGCGGTTCACTCGCAGCAAGCCCCGACACGGGGATCGCAGCAAAGTCCGCGGCACTCGTTGCCGGCAGGTCCAGCGCAGTAGCCATCGCATGGGGTCATCGTCGACCCGAGGACCCGCCTTGACCGGCATCGGTACCGGCCCCTGACAACGGCAACTCCGCGCCGGAACCTACCCATGCTGGCGTACTCCTACTGCTCGGCCAGCCAGGCCCGAAACGCCGTCTCGAGCGCATCGAGGTCCTCGCGGAACAGGCGATCGAACGCGGCGGCAGTCGCCTCGGGGCTGCCGAAGCGCGACGGCGCCGTCGTGCCCTTGAGCGCGCCGCGGCATTCGTTCTCCCACCACGCGAAGCGCTCGCGCCACGGTGCCTCGCGGCGCTGAACGAACCGCAAGAACAGCTGGGCCTGGGCGTAGAACACGAGCGCGCGGTCTCGATCCTTCGCAAGCAACTGCAGGGTATCGACCCGGAACATCTCGCGCAGCGGCAGCGGCGCTGCCTTGACCGCGTCGACGCGATCCTGCCGCATCGCGCCACCCGTCGTCAGCTTCTTGCCGTCCCAGGTAAACGTCCCCTGCCCACCGAACGTCTCCGCCAGTCCTTCGGCATAGAAGTCCGGCATGCGCACGGGCGTGCAGCCCCAGAAGAACAGGTGCGTCAGCTCGTGCAGCGCGATCGCGTGCAGGTCCGCGGGCGCCAGGCCCTCGGCGCAGAGCATCGCCTGCTGGGCGCCGTAGTCGCAGAGCCCGCGCGCCACAACGGCGTCGCCGTGACCGCGCGCGGCGAGGTAGGCGTCGTAGTCCGCGCGCTTCTCGAACACGAGCAGCCGCAGCGTGCGGGCCGGCAGGCCGTCGAGGCGCTTGCTCAACGGCTCGCAGAGCGCCGTGCCGATCGCGCACAGCTCCTTGCACACCTTGGCGTCGAGATCGGTACGCACGACGAGCAGGTCGCTGCTGGCTTCGCGAAAACCGGCGAGCGCCGGCGCCTTCCGGCCTGCGGGTCGAGCCCCCGCGGCCGAAGCGCCCGCCGCGTCGAACTTCTGCTTGCCGTCGACCTCGATGGTCAGGCCCTGCAGCCAATCGACGTGTTCGTTCGCGACCTTCTGACCGGCGATCTTCGCGCCCTTCTTCGTGATGTCGAGCTCCGCGCCGAGCTCGAGCGCACGCCGCCAGTGCCCCCGCGCCTTGTCGTCGAGCCGCGCCTTCTGTGCGAACTTCGCGAGCCGGGCCTGGCCGCGCTGGTCCTTGACCGCGAGCGCCGCAGCCTTCTTGCGGTAGCGCACGAGCGAGGCGCGCGTCGGCTTCTTGCGAGCCTTGCGCCAGAACGCGTCGCCGTAGGCGCGAATGATGCCGAGCACCCGCCCGGCCATATAGTGCTCGCCCTCGGACAGTTCCTTGGCGCGCATGAACTCGTACGTGACCTGCTGCTGCAGGCCGCTCTTGCGCATCGACCAGCCGAGGTCGACGTGGCGCTGCCCGGCCTCGACGAGCTCGGTCTTGCGGGCCTTCTCGTAGGCCTTGACGTTCTGATCGCGCGCACTCTGGGCAACGGCACCGTCGGCCCAGGCGGCGACGCCACCGGCCAGCAGGACAACCATCGCCAGCCGATTCGTCGTGCGCTTCATGGCAACGCTAGCTGCGGGCCGCCTTCTTGGTAACGGGCTTCTTCTTCGCGGCCTTCTTGGTGGCCTTCTTCGCCACCGGCTTCTTCGCCGCTGGCTTGACGGCAGCGACCTTGCCGGCCGGCAGCTTCTGGATCTTCTGAATCAGCTTCGCCGTCGAGTTGGCCTTCTTGTCGCCGACGAACACCGCCTTGATACCGAGCGCCTTGACCGTGTCGCGCTCGGGCAGCGTCTTGAGCGAGTAGTCCGTGCCCTTGGCATAGAACGACGGCTGGAACTGCTCCAGCAGACCGTCGGCGGTCTCTTCTTCGAACACGGTCACGTAGTCGACGAAGGACAGCGCCGAGAGCATCTCCATGCGCTCGGCCGCGCTGAGCACGGGGCGTCCCTTGCCCTTCAGCGCCTGCGCCGACTTGTCGCTGTTGACCGCGACGACGAGGTAGTCGCCGCGCGACCGGGCATCTTCGAGACACCGCGTGTGGCCGACGTGCAGGAGATCGAACACGCCGTTCGTGAGAACGACCGTCTTGCCGCTGGCGCGGAGCCCGTTGAGGATCAACGCAAGTGCGCGGCGATCGGGGATGACTTTGTCCTTGGACCGCTGCTTGCGGGGAATGACGACCAAACGAGCCTCCCTTTGGAGTTGAGCCGATGACAGGAGCCACAGGGCCGAGCGTCGGCCCTTGCCGCGATGGCAAGGGGCAGTCAGCGCCGGTGGACGTGGCGAGGTGGCCAGAAGGATGCCACGCGGCCACCCCCGCGGCAATGGCGTCGTCGCCAACCCGCTGACCTGTGCCGATTTCGAACGGCTGCGCGGCGGCTACTTCGAGCCGGCCGCCGCCGGCAGAGCCAGCAGTCGGCGAGTCTCACCCAGCAGCCATTCGATCTTCGTGAACGGCTCGAACGACACGTCCTGCCAGCGAATCCGACCGTCGCCGTCGACGAGGAACGTGCCGTGCAGCGGCATGCCCTCGAAGTCGTCGTAGCAACGCCAGGTCTTGAACGTCCCGAGCTCGGGATCGGCAAGCAGCGGGAACGGAAACCGAGCGTCCGCCGCCAGCGCGTCGAGCGACGCCGCCGCCTTCTTCGCCGTGTCACTGCCGACCGCGACGACGCGCACCCCGAGCGCCTCGAAGTCGCGCGCCCGAGGCCCGATCGCTTGGAGCTGCTCGATGCAGTGCAGGCAACCGAAGCCGAGATAGAACACGACCAGCGTCGGCCCGCCCGCCTGGGCGAGGCGGAAGCGCTCGCCGTCCGCGCCGGCGATCGGCAGGTCGAGTGCCGGCGCCGGCATCGGCTGCCAGCGGAACGGACCGAGTGACGACAACTCCGGGCGCTCGCCGAAATCCGCACCGAACCCGGCCCGCGAGGCCGGAATCGCGGCGATGGCGGCCTCGAGTTCCCCAATGCGTGCCGCGCTCTTCTGGTCTGCGAGCGCGCGGTGCGCTTTGACCAACCGGCGCATGCTCGGCACCCGGCCCGGGTTCTTGTCGACTTCCTTCTCGAGCAGTTCGGCCGCGCCCTTGGCATCCCCCGCCGCGACGCGCGCATCGGCGAGCAGCTGCTTCGGCAAGGTCTTGACCTGCTCGAACAGTTCGACCGCGCCCTTGGCGTCGCCGTCGGCCAGCAAGCGTTCGGCCCGCAGTTCGAGCTGCAGGTCCAGCACTGCCCGAACCGGTCCGGTCGCCTCACGACGCGCCCCGTCGAGCGCCTCATCGAACTTCTTGCCCAGCTCGCCCGCCGCGACCGCTTCGTCCTCCGCGGTGTCGATCTTCTGCGCCCGTTCATTGCGCGCCCGCACGAGCAGCGCATCGACGTCCTGCACCACCTGCTCCGCTTCGTCGCGGCGACCGAGCCGGAACAACGCGCGCCCGAGCAACCCGAGGCGTCGCGCCTCGCCACGCACGTCGTCCGCCGCGAAGAATCCGTCGCGACACAGCGCGACGGCTTCGAGCCACAGCTCGTGATCCTCGCAGACACTGACGAGGCGCTTCTGGGCGTAGCCCGCGATGTCGGAGCCGACGGTCGGCCGGTTGAGATCGGGGTGCCGCGGCAACTCCGCGAGATTCTTCGCTAGATCGAGCGCTTCGCGCACGCGGCCAACGTGCGACAGACTGCGGCAGAGCCACTCCTGGTTGTGGCCGTAGTTGTGGATCGTGAACGGCATCACGCGGTCACGATGCATATGCGCGTGATCGACGCGCCCTGAAGCTTCCTGCTGCCACGCCGCTTCGGCGTGCCGATTCAGCTTGGCATAGATGTGCCCCGCCATGTGCCACTGGTGCGCGATCGCGGGCGCCGAATGGCCGATCTGACTGGCCGAGTCGAGTGAGCGACGCGCATCCTCCCGATCCCAGAGGTGGATGCGGTAGTGGTGCGCAGGATGCAGCGGCCGCGCGGCGATCACATCGCGCAGCAGCGCGTCGACCGCGGCATGCGAGACGATCTCGACCCCGCCCCCCCACGCGTAGGCATGCCAGTTCTGGATCGCGAGAAACGCCTTGGCCTCGAGGTCGTCGGGGTACTCGTAGACCAGCGTGCCGAGATCCTTGATCAGCCGCTTCTCCCGGCGGCCCTTGTGTGCGCGACGCTTCTTGCGGTCCGACTCCCCGTCCCACTTGCCGACGGTTTCGACCAGTTTCTCGGTGGCCGCCTCGACGCGCTTCGGCTCCCCGGACTCGAGCTCCTTCCGCACCTCGTCGTCGATGCCGTAGTAGGTCGCCCACGCATCGATGTAGCGCCGCTCGCGATCCGGAACCTCGCGCGCGCAACTCACGGCCTTGGCGATGAAGCCCGCCGCGCGCTCCGGGTTGTCGATGTTCGCGACCGTCATGCCCCAGAACGCCATCGCGCAGCCGGGGTGCATCTTGTTGACCTGCCGAAAGCTGCGCTCGGCCTCGTAGTGCCAGAAGCCGTGCTGCTGCGTGACCGCCTGATCGAAGAACGCCTGCGCACCATCCGACAGTCCGGTCACGGGAAAATGCACCTGGTCCCCGAGCCCCGGCATCAGGTAGGCAGCCTGCCTCGGCCCTTCGTCGAAGGCGTCGCCGTGGCGCGAGTGGCCGAACGAATCCAGCGGCTCCCCGGAACCCTGAGCGCTCAGAAAAGGGGACCCAAGTGCGAGAACGAGGAGGAAGCGGCGCATGGGACACAATGTCGACGATCCCGCTGCCAACGACAAGCGAGCTACGGGCGTATGTTGCGGACATGCGACACCTCGCACAGCTCTCCCTGCTCCAGCCGGCCATGGTCACGCTCGGTCTGATCGCCGGCGCCGCCACGCTCGCGGCCCAAGAACCGGATGCGGGGCAGGGGCCGGGCATGCGCTTGCCACCGCCGGGCCACGCTCGACTGCCCGACCGCCCGCTGCCGCCGGCCATCGACGAACTGCGCGAACGCCGCACGCGCCTCGCCGCCTTGCTCGCCGAACGCCATCCCGGCGAACGCATCGTCGTGCTGCTCCGCGGCGCGCTACAGACATCGGACATGGGCGCGTTCAAGCAAGACCAGAACTTCCTCTACCTGACGGGCGTGGCCGAGCCGCATCTCGCGCTGCTGATCGTCATCGACGAGACCGGTCGAATCGCGCGCGACGAACTGCTCGTACCGCCGTTCTCACGCTTCGCCGCGACTTGGGACGGCACGTTCCTGGCACCGGGCGAGGCGACGGCGGAACGCACCGGGTTTCGGACGGCGGGCAACGTCCGCAGCCTGCATCGCGAGCTGAAGGAACTGCTCACGGCGAGCGACGCGAGCGCTCGCCCCGCATTCTACACCAGCAAGCGCCCGTCGCCGAGCACCGGCAGCACACCGAGCAAGGCCGCCACCGCGGCCGCTGCGATCAAGCGCGACAGGTTCGACGGCCGCGAGAGCCGTGAGGAGCGTCTCGTGCAACAACTCGAAGACCAACACGAGGGTCTCCGCGCGCTCGGCATCGAGGCGCCGCTCCGTCAGCTGCGCGCCCGGAAGTCGCTACACGAGATCGGACTGCTGCGCGCCTCGACACAGATCGCCGCCGAGGGCATCGCCGAAGCGATCAAGAGCACGCGACCCGGCATGTTCGAGTATCAGGTCGCGGCCGTCGCGCGCTACGTGTTCTCGCTGCGTGGCTGCGGTCCCGACGCGTATGCCGCGATCGTCGGCGGCGGCCCGAACGGCTGCATCCTGCACTACAACGCGTGCTCCCGGCGACTGTTGTCCAGCGACCTGATCGTCATGGACTACGCCGGCACGCTGCATGGTTACGCCAGCGACGTGACACGCACCTTCCCGGCGAGCGGCAAGTTCACGGCCGAGCAGCGCAAGCTCGTGACGGACGTGCACGAGATCCAACAACAGCTACTCGCGATGGTGAAACCCGGCGCGAGCCTCCGGACGATCGGGCGCCGCTGCCGCGAACTGCTGATGGAACGCGGCTACCGCAGCGACCACGGTCCGTGCCACCACGTCGGTCTCGCCGTTCACGACCCGTCGGTCGACGAGCTCGAGCCCGGCATGGTCATCACCGTCGAACCCGGGGCCTACCTGCGCAAGGTCGGCATGGGTTGCCGCATCGAGGACACCGTGCTCGTGACCGCCGACGGGCACGAGAACCTGTCCGGCCACCTGCCATCGGATCCGGACGGCATCGAACGCCTGATGGCCGAATCGGGCATCGTGTCCGTCCCCGTCGGCCTGCCGAACCGCTGAGAGCGACCGCTCACCCCACACACCAGAGCAGCGAGCGGTTAGGCTCTGCGTCATGCACCGCCGCCTCGTCGCCCTCACCGTGCTCGCGAGCGCCTGCTTCGTGATTCCGTTCGCCGGCGGCGACTCGACGCCGCCCGCCAGGATGGTCTCCAACGGGAAGCGAGTGCCGTGCGACCTGGGCGTCGTGAATGGGTTCGTGGAGAACCTCGGCCAGTGGCACGAGGACGTCGCGCTGGCGGCATCGGCGAACGGCGAATGGCTCCACGTCCGCGCGGACGGCCTGCGCTTCGGGCGCGGCACCGCGGCCTTCGGCCTGACGCCGACGAACGGCCGCGCCGGCGCACCAGAGGGCCTCACCCCGACCGGCGCAGTTTGTAACTTCCTGCTCGGCGCCGACCCCGCACAGCACCACACCGGCGCCACCGTGTTCCAGGCCGCCGCGCTGCCAGCGATCGCCGACGGGGTGAGCCTGATCGCGCGGCGGGCCGCGCCCGGGCGCGTCGCCAGCTTCGCGTACGACCTGCTGCTTGCCGCGGACGCCGATCTCGACAGCGTCGAACTGCGGGTGCTCGGCGCGACCGAACTCTCGATCGACGAAACGAACGGTGAACTCGTGATGCGCGGTCCGGGCGGCGAGCTGCGCCAGTCAGAACCCGTGGCCTGGAGCGAATCGCACGGCCAACGTCAGCCCGTGGACTGCCGGTTCGAACTGCGTGGTCACGATCGCTACGGCTTCGTCGTGACCGGAACAGCGACCCCAGTCGCGTTGTGCGTCGATCCGGACCTGCAGTGGCGCACGAACTTCGGCGGCTCGCTCCGCGACGACGGTAAGGGCATCGGCACGGCTCAGAACGGCGACGTGCTGGTCGGCGGCACGACGCTCTCACCGGCGCTCCCGACGACGTTCACGACCTTCGATCCGAGCTACAACGGCACCTGGCCCACACCGCGCGACATCGGCGACTGCTTCGTGGCGCGGCTCGCCGCGAGCGATGGCAGCCTGCTCTGGTGCACGTACGTCGGCGGCGGCGAGAACGACTACCTCGACGAGCTGCACTGCATCGGCGACGAGTGCGTTCTCGCCGGTTGGACGTCGTCCACGGACTACCCGACGACTCCGGGAGCCTACGACCGCTCGCACAATGGCACGGGCGACGGCTACCTCTACCTCGGTGGCGACGTCATGGTCACGCGACTCGCAGCCGATGGCCGCAGCCTCGTGTGGAGCACGTTACTCGGCGGCTCGCAACTGGAATACCCGTTGGCGATGGCCATCGCACCGAACGGCGACGTCGCGGTGACCGGTCACGTTCACAGCCCGGACTTCCCGACAACCTCCGGCGCGTTCTCGGACACGAAGCTCGGGCACAGCGACTTCTTCGTCACCGTGATCAAGGACGACGGCAGCAGCCTCGTGGCTTCGACGTACTGTGGCGGCACTCGCGGGGAGGAATACACGTACGGCCTCGCGTTCGCAGCAAACGGCGACGTCATCGCAGCCGGCGGCACGAACTCCGACGACCTGCCCGTCACGCCGGGTGTCCTCGGCCCGACCTACGGCGGTGGCACCGAGCACACGGCGGACGCGTTCGTCATCCGCTTCGACGCCATGCTCACCGCGGTGCAGTGGTGCACCTACCTCGGCACCCCGAGCAACGAATCACAGCGTGGCATGGCGCTGCACGACGACGGCTCGATCACGGTGTCAGGCTTCATCGACGGCCCCGGATTGCCGACGTCGCCCGGCGTGATCGCGCCCACCCATCAAGGACTACGCGATGGTTTCCTCTGGCGCATCTCGGGCGACGGGGCAACCTCGCACTGGGCGACGTATTTCGGTGGCGCGCTCGCGGATCAAGTCGAACGCGTGATCCCGCTCGGCGGCGGACGGCTCGCAGTCGTCGGCAAGACGCAGTCCACGACACTGCCCTACACGCCGGGCTCGGTCGGACCGGCGCCGATGGGCTTCGACGACGCCCTGCTGGCGATCGTCGCCGGCGACGGCGGGAGCATCGACTACGCCACGGCGCTCGGCGGCGTGTACTCCGAGCGCTGCATGGCGGTCGCCCAGAACCCGGACGGCGACCTCGTGGTCACGGGCACGGCCTACGGCAACAGCGTCGCGCCTACTGCTGGCGGCCGCAGCTACTCCGGCGGCGGCGACGCCTACATCTACCGGCTCGCGGCATTGCCGAACGGCGCAGTTCGCTTCGGCAGCCCGTCGGGCACGTGCAACCGCGACGCCCGCATCCGCACCCGTTCTGCACCGGTCGTCGGCGACGGCCAATTCGCGCTGACGTGCGGCACCGTACCGGTCGGCAGCCCAACGCTCGCTGCCGTGTCGTTCGCCGGGCTCACGACGCCGATCGCACTCCCCGGCGCCGACCTCTGGGTCGACCCCAACGTGATGCTCGCGTCGATCGGCCTGCCCGTGGACTCCTGGTCCACGGCCACGCTGCCGTTGCCGCTGCCGAACGACCCGGGCTTTGCCGGCCTGCCGTTGTTCGCCCAGTTCTTGTGGCTCGACGCCTGCCCGGCCACGGCCCTCGGCGCCTCGGACGCGATCGCGATCACGATTCAGCCCTGAGCGGCGATCACGGCCACGCTACTCCAGGCGTCCCGTCGGAGCTGGAGCGGCCGCGGCCAGGAACGCCACGAGCCCCGCGGGATCATCAGTGCCGATCCGCAGGAGACCACGATCGGTCGTCACTTCGACGCAATCGAAACCCCAGAGGTTGAACGTCCAGCCACGGCCGGGGATCCAGTGCACACCCCAGCCATCGATGAGCCGCGATCGCGTGGCGCGAACCGACTGGATCGCCGCGAACTGAACGCTCGTGCCGAACAGCGGCAGCGGCCCGAAGCGGACGCGCAGCACCTCGCCCGCGTCTTGCACGGTCAACGTTCCGAAGCTCGCGGCGAGCACGGCGAACGCGACCGCGGCGGCCACGCCAAACCCGATCAGCCCGGCTTCTTCGGACATCCCGGCGATCACGATGCCACCGAGCATGGGCAGCAGGAGCGCGTACCAGAGCGGGCTGTGCTGGGTGTGTTCGTAGCGCGGCATGGCATCGGTATGTAGCCGGCGGCCCCCGGCGGCTGTTCGAACAACCCGGGAATACCGTCGGGAGCCGCGCGTCGTAGGGTTCGTTAGCGACGACAGCCGACGAACGATGCCAGACCAGCGAGAACCCCAAAACCGCGTTGCCGCGGACCCCGGCACCGATTCGATCAGGGCCGACTCCCTCATGGGGGCTGGGTTGGACGAAGTGCGCGCGCGTTTCGGACCGCCGCTGCGCTGCACGGTGTGGGGTGATGACGCGTGGATCTGGTCCTATCGCACACGGGAGGGCGGCGTCGTCGCTGCTGCTGTCACGGCGATGGACGATGTCGTCGTGGCCTGGGCCGACGATGTCGAGGCGACTCCGATCGACGAGGGCAACCGGTTTCTCGGCGCCCGCATCGAAGAGGTGTCCGCGGTGCTAGGGCCGGGAGAGATCGAATCGCGCGACGCGCACGCCACCCGGGTGCGGTTCGGCAGTCAGAGCTTCGACTTTGCCGACGGCCGCGTGCTCGCGCGCGCGAGTTGAGCCACGGCGCACCGCGCCACGGAGCTACTTGCCGACGTCGAGGATCTTCTGCACGACGTTCGTGGTCGAGCGCCCCGCGACGAGCGGCACGAGCACGACCTGGCCACCATGCGATTCGACCCACTCGCGGCCGACCACGCCTTTGTCTCGCCAATCCTCTCCCTTGGCGAGCACGTGCGGGGTCACGGCCTCGATGAGCGCGCCCGGGGTGTCGTCATCGAACGGCAC
The DNA here is from genome assembly GCA_024743115.1 of bacterium. Lineage (GTDB taxonomy): Bacteria > Planctomycetota > UBA1135 > UBA1135 > UBA2386 > JAGQRA01. The sequence continues at coordinate 151,308 of JANSXC010000017.1, forward strand.
GACATAGTCGACCGCCTGCAGCGCCGCGAGCACGGCCGCGCGATCTTCCAGGCCGTTGAACGGCCGCCCCGGCCCCTTCTGCTGCCGCTGCACCGAAGCGTCGGTGTTGAGACCGACCATGAGCGCGTCACCGTAGGACCGCGCCCGCGCGAGATAGTCGCAGTGGCCGGCGTGCAGGATGTCGAAGCAGCCGTTCGTGAATACGAGCCGTCGGCCCTCGGCCCGCAGGTGTGACGCAACGTCGATCGCCTGCTCGCGCGTGAGTACCTTGCCCGTGCGCACGTCACCCGTCTCGCCGATCCGGGCGAGCACCTCGTCGCGGCTGGGAGCCCAGGTGCCGAGCTTGGCCACGGTGACTCCCGCGGCATGATTCGCGAGGCGCAGGCTGTCCTCGAGTGAGACGTTGCAGGCGCGACAGAACGTCAGCACCGAGACGACCGTGTCGCCCGCACCCGTCACGTCGAAGACCTGGCGCGCTTCGGTCGGGATGATGCGATGCGAACCGTCTTCGCGTTCGAAGAACACGCCGTCCTTGCCGAGCGTGATCACCGCGGTGCGCACGCCCGTGATCTCACGCAGCCGCTGCGCGGCCTGATGCAAGTCCTCGGTGCCACCGATCTTGACACCGGTCGCCGCCTCGGCCTCCTCGCGATTCGGCGTGAGCAGATCGACACCGTGGTACTTCGAGTAGTCGGTGCCCTTGGGATCGACGACGGTGACGCCGCCCTGCGAACGCGCAGCCTCGATCGCGGCCTGAATGACCCGCCGCGTCAGCGTGCCCTTGCCGTAGTCGGACAGCAGCACCGACTTCCAAGGGAACGGCCGCTGCTGCAACAAGGCGAGCATGCGCTCTTCGGTCTCGCCGCTCACGGCATCGCGACTCTCCTCGTCGACGCGCAGTACCTGCATCGTCTTGGCGACGTAGCGCGTCTTGCGCGTGGTCGGTCGATCGCGGTCGACGACGAGCGCCTGGGTGTCGATGTCCGCGTCCTCGAGCAACTGTCGCAGCCGCGCGCCGCCCTCGTCCTCCCCGATCACGCCGAGCACCGAAGCCGAAGCCCCGAGCGCCGCGAGGTTGGCCGCAACGTTGCACGCGCCACCGAGCAGATAACGATCGCTCGCGAAATCGAACACGAGTACCGGGGCCTCGGGCGACACCCGACTGGCCTTGCCGTCCGCGTAGCGGTCGAGGATGAGATCGCCGACGACGAGGATCCGCGTGTCGGGCAGGCTGCCGAACACGTCGGCGAGACGATGTTGATCGGACGAAATGGACATCGGGTTCGGGCTACCGCGGTTCGGACAGGGCTCGACTACCTGGGATCGGCAAGTTACCTGGGATCAGAAAGGCAACCGCGCTCGGCGGCGGTGCAGAGCAACGCCTGATGCAGGAGCGGCAGCACGATCTCGTGCATCGCGATCACGTTCTTGCCTTCCTTGGGCGGGCGCTGAACGACGTTCGTCATCGCGCGATAGTGCGAGATCATGTCGAAGTTGCAGGTCAGGAAGTCGTCGCCGAGCTGGCCGCGATTGCGCGCAACCGAGACGGCCTTGAGGAAGACCTCGGGCATGCCTCTCCATGTGCCTCTCCTTGTGCCTCTCCTTGTGCCTTTCCTTGCGCCTCTCCTTGTGCC
>JANSXC010000036.1 GCA_024743115.1 bacterium
GATTCTCTCGCTTGAGCTCCTTCAGCCGCGCCTGCTCACTCGTGGTCAGGCCGGGTCTCTCGCCGGCGTCGCGCTCGGCCTGCCTGATCCAGTTACGCAGCGTCTCTGCCGAGCAGCCGATCTTCTCCGCTACTGACCGAATCGCTGCCCACTGCGACTCGTGCTCCTGCAGTCCTTCCCCCACCAGGCGAACGGCGCGCTCGCGCACCTCGCTCGGATACCGCTTCTGTTGGCCCATGGCTCCATCCTCTCAGGTCTGGGAGCCTCCGGAAAACCCGGGGCGGTTCAGTCGCGCCATTGAGTAATAGCGGATCCAATGAGTGGTCGGCTCGCCATGCATCGATCGCCTCTTTCCCCGCCCTCACAACGTCCAGATGTTCTGGATCCCAAGGGGTCTTCTTCGCCATGACCCCATCCTAGCCATGCACTTGGGGCCTACGACCCGTAGACTGTCCGTCTGATGGCTAGCGAGTCCGACTATTCCGAGTGCTTCGCCGGATCTCGGCACATGTCCGCGCTCGTGAACATGGTGCGGTAGAACTTGGGGGCTTCGGCCTCCTATTCAGGTGCCGGGTTAGATGCTTTCGTCGATTCAGAGTTTTTAGCTGCTGGCAGAGTGATCTCTTGGCTGCGCCTAAACCTCTCAACAAACTCAGTTGCGTCTCTGCCGCGTTCATCCTGGCCGGCTGCGGTGATGGGGATCGCGAGAATGCGCCGGTCGTTACCATTGAGTTCGTTGAGCGGGTAGAGGTTCCGGAGGGATGTACTGGGGTAGTAGTTTCGTTGGTCTTGCCTGTGACTCTGCCTGGCAGGCAGACAGTCTTGTCCGTGGAGGCGGATCCTTCCCCCAGCATGCGGGCACCTACGCGTGATGGGGCTGGAACGAAGGCGTCTTGGAGGTTGCCGGACCAACCAGGGAAATATGCGTTTACCGTTCGGGCCCGTCTTCGCTTGGAGCCGGGCTATCGCATCGGGGGCGACGTGATCCATGTGCCTGCGGAGCCCTATGGTGTTGGAAGTGAGGACTACGTAGAGGCCCGGGCGCCAGCGATTCAGACCCTGGCCGCGAAGTCTCGTTCTCGGTCGGGAGAGTCGGATCTGTCAAGTCTTCTCGGGGCTGTTCATGAGGCTCTCCGCCCCGCGTCTACTGGGCCGCGGTTAGGTGCCAAGGAAGCACTGGCCGTTGGATACGGGGATTGCGCGGAGCACGCGGACCTCCTGGTTGCCTTGTGTCGGGCTTCCGGTGTCCCTGCGCGAAGCGTTTCTGGCTTGGCAAGCCCTTGGGGGGAAGGGCCTCAGCATGCGTGGGTGGAGGTAAAGACGTCCGATGAGCGTTGGAAGGTGGTTGACCCGTACCGTCAACGATTTGATCCGGACGATCCCGTTCGCTACGTCACGATGTCGCTGGCGGGGGCAGGGCTTCGAGGGGGCAACCGATACGGGCGTGTATCCTGGCTGGGCGAGGAGCCCACTTATTCGTATCGCGTGCAGGTGCGGGACGAGGCGCGCTAGCGGGTCCGAAGCCAACGTCTCGGTCTGAGCGAGTGACCCATACTGCGTCCCGATGGCAGCGTTCGGAACCAAGTGCCCCCGGTCGTAGCCCCCTCCGAAGGTTCCGCCGTGCACCGATGGGATCACAGGTAGATCCCACGGGAAGAACTTCGGGCGCTCGTAGCGGATTGGGTCACGACTGCCAGGACGATCGCTGACCTTGTAGACCGCCCAGAGAGGGCGCCGTCGCTCCTCGCTGTGGCCAACGGCGTACCCGTGGTTCACCAGCACCTTGACCCTGTGGTCCTGGTCCCGGTTCGTCGGCCGGAGGCCGCTGCAGAAGAACTCGATCATGTGAGCGGTGCTCACACAGGTCGGAGCGATCTCGGTGTTGTCCTGCGACGGGGCGAGGACAGCGAACATGACCGACAGAGCGGCCCCAGCGAAGCGGTGGCTTCTGGTCGTGGTCTTCTTCCTGACTCGGTGAAGGCCCATGTTGGCTCTCACGAACAGCTAGGGGAAGCCCCCGGACCTACCTTGGGCACCAGGAGTCACCGCGGGAAGCTCCCCGGACTAGTTGGGCGTTGGGGGCCCTGAGTGAGCGCTGGGAGACCTGAGGCACGCGAAGAACAGGTGACGTAGAGGAGATGCCAAGTGGCAGCCTCCGTCTCAGATCGCTCGATCGCTCCGACCGGGATGCCTCGGAACTGGGACCATATCTGGGACCATCGATCTGGCGGATCCAGGAGGACACTGACGGATCATGACGGCCCGGGGGCTGAAGCGCCGTAGGTTCGCACTCTCTCCATTCCCCGTTTCCTGCCCTCCTTGGGCATCTCAGAGACCACATGCCACTCCCTGACGCGATTCCAAAGAAAGGCGTGGAATGATGCGGGGAGAGGGACTCGAACCCTCACGACCCGAAGGTCTGCGGCTTTTAAGGCCGCTGCGTCTGCCATTCCGCCACCCCCGCTCGCGGTGCGACGTTGCGCGACTTGCGCATTATTCGGAGGAGCCCGTCAGTTGGAAGCGCTCGTGGCCGGAACCGGTGGCTGAGGTTGCCTGTTCGTGCAGACCAGCAGTCATCGCGCGCCGATCACTGCGAGAACTCGCAGAACGAGTCGCAGGGTGAATGGAGGTCGCGCCCGGAATCGAACCGGGGTAGACGGATTTGCAATCCGTTGCCTAACCACTTGGCTACGCGACCTTGCGGCCGGGCAACGTAACGCCGTATCCCCGTGGTTCAAGGGGTGGTTCCGACAACTGGCCCGCACCCGGTCCGAAGCCGATCCGTGCGTCTGAGCGATGGTCGGGCACCTGCGGCGACAAAACCCGAGAACGGGTCGGAGCCATGCCGTATGTTGCGGGGCCCCGAACGCGTCGCCTCCGCGGCGCCACATTGCTAGTGAAGATCAAGAAGAACATCCACTTCGAGTTCGCGCAGGAAATGGTGCGCGAGCCCCTGGTCTACAAGATCAACCGGTCCTTCGACGTGATCGTGAACATCCGCGGCGCGTCGGTGTCCGACGAAGGCGGATTCATGGCCCTCGAACTCGAGGGTGAAGAGGCCGAGGTCGATCGCGTGGTCGAGTTCCTGAAGGGCCAGAGCGTCAAGCTCGGTGAGGGCCTGGGGAGTTACGAGCGGTGAAGCTCGCGCTCCTGCTCGCCGGTGCCGTGACGTTCACAACGGGCGCCGGTGGGCCCGGCGAGCCGGAGCGGGCGCTCGATGGACACGGTCCGGCGGCCCATGCCGCGACCCTCGCCCCGTCGCTGCCGAACGACCTCGTCGCGCGCGGCCGCGCGGGTGCGATCGTGAGCGCAGAGCCGCGTGCGACCCAGGCCGGGATGCGGATCCTGCGGGCCGGCGGCAACGCGGTCGACGCCGCGGTCGCGGTCGCGTTGGCGCTCGCCGTGACCCACCCGCAGGCCGGCAACCTCGGCGGCGGCGGCTTCATGCTCATCCGGATGACGGACGGCCGCACGGCCGCACTCGACTTCCGGGAGAAGGCCCCGTTGTCGGCAACGGCCGACATGTACCTGCGCCCCGACGGCACCGTCGACAGCGACAAGATCAAGTGGGGTGCGACGGCTGCCGGTGTGCCGGGCAGCCCCGCGGGGCTGTTGCTCGCACTGCAGAAGTACGGGACCTCGACGCTCAAGGCGGTAGCGCGGCCGGCGATCCGGCTCGCGCGGGAGGGCTTTCCCGTCGATCATTTCCTTGCCGGTTCGCTGGCGAGCAAGCGTCGACTGTTCGAACGTTTCGAGTCGACGAAGAAGGTCTTCTTCCGAGCGGGGGCACCGCTGCGGCAGGGCGATCTGCTGGTGCAGGAGGATCTCGCGGGCACGCTCGAGCGGTTCGTGGAGGGCGGGCTCGACGGCTTCTACGGTGGTCGGACCGCGGAGCTGATCACGGCCGAGATGGAGCGCGGTGGCGGCTTCGTCACCAGGCGCGATCTCGCGGCCTACGCGGTGCGCGAGCGCAAGGTCCTGCGCGGCGAGTTCCGCGGCCACGAGGTGCTCAGCATGCCGCCGCCGTCGTCCGGTGGGGTGGCCGTGCTGCAGATGCTCAACCTGCTGAAGCCCTACGACCTCGCGGCGATGGGTTACGGCGGCAGCGACTCGATCCACCTGCTCACCGAAGTGATGCGGCGCGCGTTTGCCGATCGCTCGCGGTGGCTCGGTGATCCGGATTTCTACGAAGTGCCGCTCGCGGGCCTCGTCAGCGCGGAATACGCCGAGGAACTCGGCAAGGGTATCGACCTGAAGCGCATGAGCGAGGTCGCGCCCGGGCGCCCCCCGGGGGCCAAGGGCAGCGACGACACCACGCACTTTTCGGTCATCGATAAGGACGGCAACGTCGTGTCGTGCACGACCACGATCAACAGCACGTTTGGTGCGGCAGTCGTCGTCGATGGCGCCGGCTTCTTCCTCAACAACGAGATGGACGACTTTTCGGCCAAGCCCGGCGTGCCGAATCAGTTCGGCCTGGTCGGCGGCGAGGCCAACAAGATCGTGCCGCAAAAGCGCATGCTGTCGTCGATGACGCCGACGATCGTGCTGCGGGACGGCAAGGTGCGGCTCGTGCTCGGAGCGCCCGGCGGCAGTCGGATCATCACCTCGGTGTTCCAGGTGCTCGTCAACGTCGTCGAGCACGGGATGCGGCTCGATCACGCCGTGCGCGCACCGCGCGTGCACCATCAGTGGCTGCCGGCGCAAATGCAGTGGGAACCGTTCGCCCTGGCGCCGGACGTGCGGGCCGCGCTGACGGCTAAGGGGCACACGTTCGCGCCGCGATCGCGGGGCATCGGCCGGGTGCAGGCGATCGAGGTGCTCGCCAACGGCACGCGGCATGCCGTGTGTGATCATCGCAGTGGCGGCGCGGCTGCGGCATACTGACGACGTGAGCCAGCCCGTCCGCATCGCCCCGTCTCTGCTCGCCGCCGACTTCGCGCACCTCGCGGATGAGGTGCGTTCCGTCGAGGATGGGGGTGCCGACTGGCTGCACCTCGATGTCATGGATGGTCACTTCGTGCCCAACCTGACCTTCGGCCCGTTCATCACCAAGGCGATCAAGAGCTGCGCGAAGCGCCCGCTCGACGTGCATCTGATGATCACGGACCCGTGGACCTACGCGGATCCGTTCCTCGATGCCGGATCGGACCTCGTGACCTTCCACATCGAGGTCGAGCAGAACGGCGATGTCGGCGAGTTGCTCGCGCGGATCCGTTCTCGCGGCGCCCGCGCGGGCTTGTCCGTCCAGCCGGACACGCCGGTCGAGCGGCTGCTGCCGTTCCTCGACCGGCTCGATCTCGTGCTCGTGATGAGCGTCTTCGCGGGCTTCGGCGGGCAGAAGTTCATGCCCGAAGTGCTGCCCAAGGTGCAGGAGCTGCGGGATCGCGGCTTCACCGGCGACATCTCGATGGACGGTGGGATCGGCCCCGAGACCATTGCGGCAGGTGCTGGGGCCGGTGCCAACGTATTCGTGGCCGGTACGGCCGTGTTCGGTGTTGCGGATCGCAAGGCCCGAATCGCGGAATTGCGCGATCGCGCCGCCGCCGCGGTCTGACGGACCGGTTCGGCCTTTTGCCATCGCGTCAGACTGCTATCTTCCCGAGTCTCGACATCCCACGGAACGAATGAGTGACATGGCTTGGACGCGCTTCGGCAAGAAGAAAGACATGCCCGGTGGGCTGTGGATCAAGTGCGAGTCCTGCGGGGCGATGCTCTTCCGCAAGGACTTCGAACAGAAGCACCGGGTCTGCAGTTCTTGCGGCTACCACTTCACCCTCGCGGCGCGGGAGCGGATCGAGCTCACCGCGGATCCCGACTCGTTCGAGGAGTTGTGGGGTGACGTCAAGGCCTACGACGTCCTCGGCTTCGTCGACAAGATGCCGTACGGCGACAAGCTGAAGGCAACGAAGAAGAAGACCGGCGAGTCGGATGCGGTCGTCACGGGTTTCGGGACGATCAAGGGCATTCCGTGCGGGCTCGGCGTGATGAACTTCGCGTTCCTCGGCGGTTCGATGGGCATGGTCGTCGGCGAGAAGCTCGCGATGCTCTGTGAGGCGGCCGTCGAACGCGAGGTGCCGGTCGTGCTGTTCGCCTGCTCGGGTGGCGCGCGTATGCACGAAGGCGCCGTCTCGCTCATGCAGATGGCCAAGACCTGTGGCGCTCTGACGCGGTTGAACCAAGCCGGCCAGGTTTCGATCTCGGTCCTGACCCATCCGACCACGGGTGGCGTCACGGCCTCGTTCGCGTCGGTCTGCGACCTGACGGTCGCGGAGCCCGGCGCACTGATTGGCTTCGCGGGACCACGCGTCATCGCGACGACGATCAAGAAGGAGCTGCCGAAGGGTTTCCAGCGTTCCGAGTTCCTGCTCGAGAAGGGCCAGGTCGATCGCATCGTGGCCCGCTCGGACATGCGGGACGAACTCGGGCGACTGCTGGCCTATGCCACTGGGCGGGATCCGGTTGCGGCGTTCCAGCCGGACGACAAGCCCGACGGTGACAAGTCCGAGGCGCCCGATGGTGGCAGTCCCGAGCCGGAGCCGGCTGATGGCCAGCCCAAGGCGAAGGCCAAGGCCAAGGCGAAGGCCGCGAGTCGCGCGAAGACCTCGGAGTCCGGGCCGGAACTCGTGATCGAGGCCGAAGCCGGCGCCGTCGACGCCACGCCCAAACCGCGCGCTCGGCGCAAGAAGAAGAAAGAGTAGGGCGCTGAGACGCGAGCTGCAGAAGCCGCTCCAGCCGGTCCCGCGCGCGCCCGAGTCGGCGCGTATCCCGGGCCGCTATAAGGTCGAGCCCGAGGACTTCGTCGTCGAGGAGATCCCGGCGTACGAGCCCGCCGGCAGTGGGGAGCACGTCTACCTGCTGATCGAGAAACGCCTGCTCTCGACGATCGATCTGCTGCGCGAACTCGGTGACCGACTCGGTCGCGATGATCGCGACTTCGGGATCGCCGGGCTCAAGGACGCGCGTTCGATTTCCCGCCAGTGGGTGAGCATCGATGGCGTCGATCCGGCGGCCTGCGAGGGTTTGGAGTCCGAGACGTTCCGCGTGCTGCGCGTTGCACGCCACGGCAACAAGCTGCGGCTCGGTCACCTGCGTGGCAATCGCTTTCGGATCACGCTGCGCGGCACCCGGCCCGGGGACATCGAGCTCGCGCGGGCGGGGCTGGCCGAGCTCGAGCGGATTGGCGTCCCGAACTACTTCGGCGAGCAGCGTTTCGGCAAGCGCGGCGCGAACCTTCAGAAGGGTCTCGATGTGCTGGCGGGCAACCCGCGCGCGTTCGCGCGGCGGATGCCACGCCGCGTGTTCGGGCTCGTCGTGTCGGCGGTGCAGAGCGAAGTCTTCAATCGCGTCGTGGCCGCGCGGCGCGAAGCGTTGGACCGGTTGCTGGTCGGCGACCTCGCGTTCCTGCACAGCAAGGGGGCGGTGTTCGCCGTGCGCGATCCGGCCGCGGAGCAGGAGCGCGCGGACCGACTCGAGATCTCGCCGTCGGGGCCGATGCCTGGGCCCAAGATGACGCTGCCGGAGGGCGAGCCACAAGTGATCGAGGCAGCTGCCCTCGCGGCGTTGGGGCTCGAAGTGGATGCTTTCGCCGGGCTGCCGTACGGCATGGCCCGCGGCGAACGGCGGCCCCTGCGCGTGCCGCTCACGGACGCCGGTGTCCGCGAGGTCGAGGCGGGGATCGAGTTGTCGTTCGGGTTGCCGCGCGGCTCGTACGCGACCTCGGCGCTGCGCGAGCTGCTCGTCGATACGATCTGGTTCGCGAACTGAGTGGCCGCGTTCCCTCTGTGCGGCGCTACTTCTTCTGCGCCTTCTTGGCGCGGGGAGCGCTGCTCGCTGGCCGCGAGCGTCCCGGGGGCATGGCCATCACGTTCTGCCACGCCGTGGTCACGAGTTCGCCGAGGCGCGTGCGATCAATCTGCGCCAGTTCGACCAGGGTGTAGCCCTGCCGTCCCCAGGCGCCGCTAGCCGGCGCGAGGGCCGCGGGATGGTCGGCGAGCCAGGTCTCCTGCTGGCCGGGCGTGAGCTTGACCATCGCCGTGCCGCGGTCGGGATGCAGCGAGCCGAAGATCCGACCGTTGGCCCGGAAGTCGGGGCGTTCCATGTGGGCGCCTTCGCTCGCACCTTCGCAGCGGAGGGCGAGCGTCCGATAGTCCTCGACGGAGGAACCAGGGGTGCGCGCGGCCACGCTCAGTCCTGGCGCGGCAGCGCGTGGCAGACGTACGTCGGGTCCTTGAACTGGCCCGTCACGTCTTCGAGCGTGTAGCGCTCGCGATGCTCGATGCGATCGAAGTCGCAGCACTCGAGCACGGTGTCTAGGCACTTGGGGCTCATCTGCCACCAGTTGCACTCGTTCCATTCGCCGACGAACTTGGCTACGGGCTCGTCGGTGTCGATGGCTGCCGAGATCGAAACGATGAGGCGGCCGTCGGGCTTGCAGCAGTCCCGCATGCGCTGGATCCCGAGGATCGGGTCGCGGACGTGCATCAGCATCGCGCCCGAGAATACGATGTCGAACGTGCCGAGGTCCTGCGAGTTGATCTCGTAGATCGGCCGGAACTCGCGCTTGACCCGCGTGCTGCCGAGCGCCTCGCCGACGACCATAAAGCCGTCGATCATCACGTCGCGGTTGTCCTTGGCGCGCTTGTCGGCGTCCTTGTGGTCGAGCTCGCGGCGTTTGCGCGGCGTCCAGTCGTGCGCTTCCCAGCTGGGCAGTTCGATTCCGACGATCTCGGCCGCGCCGCGGCGTTCGAACTCGTAGGCGAAGTAGCCCGTGCTCGCACCCACGTCGAGCACGCGCATGCCCGACATGTCGGCGGGGAAGTGGTAGTAGTCGAGGTAGTCGGCCATCCGGAAATGGCCAGGCGTTTCGACCCCGTCGCCGAGGTCGATGCGGTGGTACCAGCTCTCGATCTGGTTGACGCGGTCCTCGAGGGCTCGGATCTCTTCAGGCGTTCTCGGCATCGGCTGCCGAGGATATCGACCGATCCGGCGGTTTCGATCCAGTTCCATTCCCGGTCGCCGGGAGGACCATGGCATCGGCGAGTCCGGAGCGCCGTTCTGGCCAGCGCCGGCAACCGCTGGCGAGCAGTTTGCGATCGGCGATGAGAAAAGCACGGCGGCGGGCGCGGGTGATGCCGGTGTAGAGCAGCGGGGCCTGCCACAGCGGCCCGTCGTCGGCCGGCATCGCGAGAACGACCGTGTCGAACTCGCTGCCCTGGGATTTGTGCACGGTCATCGCCCAGGCGGTCTCGTGTGCCGGGATGCGGAACGCGCTGACGTAGCGCACGCCGCCGTCCTTGCCGGGGAACGCGACCAGCGATCGGCCGTTGCCGTCCCGGCAGGCGACCCCGAGATCGCCGTTGTAGATCCGGTTCTGGTGATCGTTGACCAGCACGAGGATCGGGCGGCCGGGATACCAAGGATCGTCGACGCGGACGCCCTGCGCCGCGAGCCAGGTCTCGATGCGCGCGTTCCAGGCGTGGGCGTCGGAGCGGCTCGCGGCCAGTACGCGCAGGCGCCCGAGTTCCGCGACCGCGCGCTCGGGAGCCATGCGAACGAGCTCGAGCAGGTCGGATTGCAGCGCCCTCATCACGGGTTCGGGTGCGTCCGCGTGCACGAGATCCGGATGGCCGTCGTCGAGGACTGCGAGGGCCGCGTCGGGTTGCCGCAGGGCCAGGGCCCGCGCGAAATGGTCGAGGCCGGGCTGCGCACCGAAGCGATGGTTCGTGCGCAGCTGAATGACATGGTCGGCGAGCGGGTTGTCGGCCGGGCTTGTCGGCAAGTCCATACCCGTCGCCGCCCGGACCGTCGTTGCGAGGCTCGGGCCGACCCCGCGATCGGGCTCGGCAGCGCGGCAAAGGTCGCCGAGCACCTGACCAGCGGCCACCGCTGCGAGCTGGTCGCGGTCGCCGACGAGGACGAGCCGTGAATCAGCCGGCAGGGCTTCGAGCAGGGTCGCGAGCAGCACGGGATCGAGCATCGACGCTTCGTCGACGACGACCGTGTCGAACGGCAGTGGGCGCTCGGGTCCGCGGCGGAACTGGTCGTCGAGGGGGCGGTACTCGAGCAGGCGATGCAGCGTGCTCGGCACCAGCGTCGACTGGATTGTCGCGAGCAGTTCGTCGTGTTCGGCAAACCCAGTGATCGCTTCGGCCATGCGTGCGGCCGCCTTGCCCGTCGGGGCGCAGAGCGCGATGCGGTGGCCCGGTGTCAGCGCCTCGAGCACGGCGAGCAGGCGCGCGACGGTCGTCGTCTTGCCGGTTCCCGGGCCACCCGTGAGGAGCAGGAAGCGTCGGGTGGCCGCGGCGGCGATGGCCGCGAGCTGCCAGTCTGGCTCGTCGGCCGTGTCCGTCGCTGCTGCCGTGGTCCGTTCCCCGCGCGCTTCGAGGATCGCCCGAACCTGTTCCGGCGTCGCCACCGGTGCGGCGGCGAGTCGCAAGCGCAGCGCCGCGACGATCCGTTCTTCGGTGCGATGATCGCGCAGTAGGTAGAGCCGATCGCGCTCGTCGAGCACGAGGGGCAGGTCTTCGCGCGTCGCGCCCGGCGTCGCTGCCGGCTGGGCGCAGATCCCTGACTGCAAGAGCGCTTCGCGCAGGTCGTCGACCGACTCCGGGTGCGTGGTTTCCTGAGTAGACGAGCTCGTGACGATGTCGGCCAGCGGCGCACAGACGTTGCCCGTGTCGCGAAAGGTCGCGAGCACGGCGACCGCATGCTGCACCGTCGCGCGCGTCGACTTCTTGGCGTAGGCCGCGAGGGCGGGGGCGAGGATATCGCCGACCGTGGTCTGCGGGGGCGACTGGCGTTCGCCGTTTGGCGCAGCGGTCATGCCTCTGCCTCCTGCGCCAGCTCGTCCGCGGCCCAGGCATCGAGCGCGGCGACGAGGGCCTTCGGCGGCCGATCGCAGAACATGCCCGAAGGCATGTCCCTCACCGCGCCGCGCAAGAACACGTAGGCGACGCCGCCGAAATGACGGTCGTAGTCGTAATCGGCGAGCCTGGCTCGCAGCTGACGGTGGAGCGCGAGCACGTAGAGGTGGTACTGCAGCACGTAGTCGTGATCGCGCATTGCGTGGCCGAGCACGACTTCGCCGTAGTCGCTGGCCTGGTCTCCGAGGTGGTTCGACTTCCAGTCCAACACCCAGTAGCGCCCGTTGTGTTCGGCGACCAGGTCGACGAACCCCACCAGGTGGCCACGCAGGACGCGGTCCGGGAGGTTTGCGAGGCGGGGGGCGTAGTCTTGCGCGACTGCGCTGTCACTGGCGCGGAAGATCGCTGCGAGGTCCTCGAGCCGGCTGAAGCGAGCGGGCAGCGTGAAGCTCCACTCGGGTGCGATCGTGCCACCGCACAGCTCCGCCAACGGAACGGATTCCGCCTCGGCCCCTGCTACGCCGACGCGCGCGGTTGCCAGGGTCTGCACGTTGTCGACCACCGTGGCGACGGGGTCGATCGGGGCGATGTGGTTGGCCGGGTCCAGCAGCGCGTGGCTGTCGAGTCGCCCGTGAACGAGCGGGGTGAGTTCCGCGGCGTCGAGCTTGCGCCAATCGACGTGTTCGAGGATCGCGTGCAGGCAGTTGCCGGCCGCGGGTCCACGCGCGAATGCGAAGATGCCTGTCGGGTCCGTCGGTGTCGGCACTTCGTGGGCCGGGTCGGCGACGTCGCGGGCGGCCGGTTCGGGCAACGCCCCCGAGACGATCGACGAGAAGCTGTGCAGTCCGCGCGCCCATGGCTTGCGGGTCAGGACACGCGCCGCGCCGCGGTCGCCGTCGGAGCGCGGCATCACGTACTCGGCCTTGGGCGCCGCCGGTACATCCGTGAGCGCCATGCGTCCGTCACTCGCGGCGATGGCGCGCTCGACCAGGTCGCGGATCGCTGCGGCGGTCTTGTGGCGTTCGACCCAGTCTTCGTACCACTGACACTCGGGCTTGCCGGCGCGATCCTTCTGGTCGGCCTCGGCGAGCGGCGCGAGCATCCAGCACAGCGCGCTGCGCACCGCGCCCGAACCGTGGAAGCCGATCGGGCCGACGTGGACGTAGCAGCGGCGCTTGCTACGGGTCAACGCCACGTAGACCAGTCGCGCATCCTCGGCGAGCCGGTCGCGGTCCGCGGCGAGGTAACGCGGGTGGGCCTTCTTGAGCTCGAACACCACCTCGCGGCCGCCCTCCTCGGGCACGATGGCTTCTCGCGGTGGCGTGCGGCCGTCCCAGAGGAACGGGCAGAACACGACTTCGTACTCGAGGCCCTTGCTGCCGTGGACCGTCAGGATCTTGACCGCATCCTCGTCGCTCTCGAGGCGCAACTCCCGCAGTTCGATGTCGATCTCCTGGCGGTGCAGCTGTTCGTTGACGAGGAACTCGAGCAGCCCCTCGGGCGACAGGCGGTGTTCGTGCTCGGCGCGGTGGAGGATCTCGCAGAGCTGCTGAACGTTCGTGAGCCTGCGTTCGCCACCACGCTGCGCGAGCAGCCGCTCTGCGATCGCGAGATCCGCAAACATCTGCTCCTTCATCACCACGAACCCGCGTCGGACCCAGGTCTGGCGCCAACGCTCGAAACGCAGGAGCTCACGGTCGAACGCGGCATCGTCCGCGTCGAGCGCCCGCAGCGCCGCGGCATCGAGTCCGTAGATCCGCGTTGCCATCGCACCGCGGCAGAGCTGCAGGTTCTGGGGTTTCTGGATCGCGCGCAGGAGCCGTTCGAGTTCGCCGATCTCGTCGGTGTCGAGAATGTCGCCGCCCTTGCCGATCGCCGACACGACACCGGCGGTGCGGAGCTCGTCCTGGACCATGATGGCCTGCGCGTTGGTCCGGGTCAGCACCGCGATGTCGCGCGGTCGCAATGCCTCACCGTCCCGTTGGACTTCGCCGCGCAGTAGCTTGGAGATCTCGGCGGCGACGTCGCGCGCGATCCGTGGTTCGGCGTCAGCCTTCGCGATCAGCCCCGTGCGACCTTCGTTGCCGGTCAGCGTGAGATAGCGCCACGACAACGGCGGACAGTCGTCGCCGGTGAGCTGCAGCTCGTCAGCCGCGGCGTTCGCCGTGATGTCGGGCAGGTCGATCGCATCGCGGACGAACGCGCCGGTGCGGCCGCAGGTGTCCTGCACGGCGTCGACGAGCGCCTGCGAGGTGCGGAAGTTCGTGCCGAGCGTGTAGCGCGCTGTCGCGTCGCCCCGCGCTGCGAGATAGGCATCGAGGTCCGCACCGCGGAAGCCATAGATCGACTGCTTGGGATCGCCGATCAGGAACAGCGGCCGTTCGCGGAAACAGTCGGCGAAGATTTCGTACTGGATGCGGTCGGTGTCCTGAAACTCGTCGATCAACGCGACGCGATAACGCTCGCGAACTGCGCTGCGCATCGCCTGCCGGCGCTCGGGATCCTGCAGGGCCTGGTGCGTGCGTTCGAGCAGATCCTGGAAGTCGAGCGTGTGCTCACTGCGTTTGTGCTGCGAGAGTCGCGCGTCCATCTCCCGTAACAGATGTGCGCGCAGATGTGCGTTCGCGACATCGGTCGCGGCGAGCAGTTCGTCGCAGGCAGCGAAGAACGGGTGATCGATTCGTGGGGGTGGCCGCTGGAACAGGAGTGGGGTAAGCGCGGCGGGTGCGAGCTTGCAGAGTTCCGGCAGCACGAGGCGCGGTTCGCTGCCGATGCGTTCGGCGAGTGCTGGTGCGGAGAACCGGTGCTGGTCCTGGTACAGGCCCTTGTACTTGCGCCATTTCAGGTTCGCGAGGCGGTCGATGAGGTCGTCATCGACGAGCGGCGGAATCCGGGTCAGGATCTCGTCGACCCGGTCGATGCAAGTCGCCGGGTCGGGCGGATCCGGCGTGATCGCGACGTCGGGATAGCGTTGCCAGAGGCCGTACTGCCGCACGAGCGTTTCGGGATCGAGCGCCGCACGGTGCATGAGTGCACCCTTGGTCGTCGGGCCGTCGGTGTAGCACGTGCGCAGGGCATCGGCCGCGGCGGCGTGGCGCAGCGGCACCGGATCGACGGCGAAGTCGAGGACGAACGGCTCCTGGCTCTCGAACGCGGAGTCGTCGAGCAGTCGTTTGCAGAACCCGTGGATCGTGTGGATGCCGACGCGGTCGAAGTCCGCGAGCGCGCGTTCGGCGAGCGCCGCGGCGTCTTGCATGCCGGCCAGCTTCGTGAAGAACGGATCACCCGGCTCACCGCGCGTGATCGCGAGCGTCTGACGCAGGCCGGCCCGTAGACGGTTCTTCAGTTCCGCGGTCGCTGCAACCGTGAACGTGACGACGAGCGCCTGGTCGATGCTCTCGATCTGTCGTTCGAGCAGCATGCGCAGCAACAGTCCGACGACGCTGTACGTCTTGCCCGTGCCAGCGCTGGCTTCGAGCAGCACGGTGCCGCCCGCGAGCGGCGCGGTCTGCAGGTCGAAGGTCTCGGGTGCCGGAATCATCTGGCTTCGGTATAGCTCAGCAACGTGGCCCAGATGCGTTCGGCCCACGTCGCGAACGCGGGCAGTTCGACCAGCTCGTGGCCGCGGAAGCACAGCGCGTGGTTGTCGTCCTCGCCGTCGTTGGGAACGGGATTGTCGGGCCGCGGATCAGGGAACCACTTCTTCGCGGCGGCACGCCTGGCATCGGCCGCGTCCTTGCCCGCGTGGAGCGCGCGCCCGTACTCCATCGATGTCTTCTCGACGAGCGGCAACGGTGCCTGCTGACCGGCGCGGAAGGCGCTGACGAGGTGTTCGAGCTGTTCGACGGCAGCCTCCTCGGAGAGTTCGCGATAGCTCTCCGTCGTGGAGCGCGCGATCATCACCGTCGTCGCCGGGAGTGCGGCACCACTGTGACGGGCGACGGCCGCAATGACGTGGTAGAGCCACGCGCGCAGCCGATCCTTCGCGCCAAGCGACGCGAGTCGCGAGTAGACCAGGTGCTCCGACCCGACGCCTGGCAGGGTGCCGTGCACGCCGAAGGCGTCCTTGACGATGCGAACGGGTTCGGCGCGGAGCTCGCCGCGGGTTTCCAGGTCGCGGACGAAGCGGCCGAACATGTCGTCGATTTCGGCGAACGCGGCCTCGCCCGCGCCGCCGACCGGCAACTCGGTCGTCGTGCGCGCGAGCGCGATCGGGTCACGGCCGCGTCCGACGCCGGCTTCGCGGCGCTGCAATGCGTGATCGAGGACACGCCAGCGACCGAGCGCGTCGACGGTGAACGGTTCGGTCGTCGTCGTCTCGTCGCCACGACGCGGTAGGAAGACATGAAGTCGTTCGCGCAAGTACCAGCGGCACGGATGCCAGAAGAAGGTTGCCAGGTCCTCGAGCCGGAGATCGAGGCCACTGGCTGCGGGCTCGGTGTCGGCCACCTCGGTAAACACGGGATCGGTGGTCCGGGCCACTGCCTCCGGGCGTTCGCGTCCTGGTAGGCCACCGTCGAGATCGGTTCGCAGCTGCGTGCCGTCGCCCTGCACGGGCCGCGCGTAGGTGAAGAGTCGCGGGTCTCGACCGTCGAGGTAGCGCGGGCTCCATGGCTGGAGCGGGTGCCGCACGGTGACCGCGGCGCGGGCCGCAGGAAACGGCGCCGGTGGTGCGACGCACCGGTCGAGGAGGTCGAGCAGCTCGGCGAGCACGGTGGACGGCGCACATTCGCTGTCGTCCTTCTGCGAGTGTCCGATGTGGGTGATGTGGAGGGCCTCGCGCGCGGCCATGAGGCAATCGAGGAACATCTGGCGGTCGTCGAGGCGCACGTTGCGATCGCCGGCTCGCGGATGCTGACCGACGAGGTCGAACGGTGCCGGCTCGTGCCGGCGCGGGAACGACGCATCATGAAGGCCGCAGAGGAACAGGTGCCGTACGGGCACGGCGCGCATCGGCAACATGGCCGCGACCGTCACGCGGCCGCCGAGGAAACCCTGGCTGTCGGCTGCGCGACCGAGCGCGAGCTCGAGCCAATCCTGGATCACGAGGTTGCCGAGCGGTTCGCGGTGGCGGGCGGTTGTGGCGAGCGCACGCAGCTCGGTCGTCGCGGCGCGCAGCTCGCCGAGGCTCTGCTCTTCGCTCGCGGTCGACGGGGTGAACATCGCCGCGGCCAGGTCGTCGAGGCGATCCGCCCATTGGCTCAGGGTCAGCGGCTTCTGGAGTTGCCGCAGGAGTGAGAACACGGACTCGGCGAAGTGCGCGAGCCGCGCGACGAGTTCCTCGCGGCCGCTCGTCGAGTCGGCGGCGGGGAACGTGCCGAGCACGAGATCCGTCGTAGGACCGGTCGCGATGCCGAGTAGCATGCGCTCGAGTCCCTCGCGCCAGGTGTTGTCCTCGAACTCCGGCACCTGGAACTGGCGGTGTCGCATCGCGCCGTCGATGCCCCAGCGGATGCCGGCGCGCTCGCAGAGATGGCGCAGCGTCGGCAGGTCGCTGCCGAACAGTCCGAACCGCCGCTGCACCGCGGGCTCTTCGAGTAGGTGCAGGACGTCGAACACGGCGAGTCGGTCGCGCGCGAGTTCGAGGACCTGGAATACCACCGCACACAGCGGCGATTCACTGCGCGGGCTCTTGTCCGCGACCTGGAACGGCAGGTGGTCGGCGAGTGGACCGAACACGGCGTGCGCGTACGGCGCGTAACGTTCGATGTCCGGCACGAGCACGAGGATCTCGTGCGGCGCGAGCGTGCGGTCCGCGGCGAACGCGGCGAGGATCTGGTCGCGTACGACTTCGAGTTCGCGCTGTTCGGAATGGCAGTCGTGAATGCGTACGGAGGCGTCGTCGCGCTGCAGTTCGTAGCGCGGCAGGTCGCGGCCGTGCTCGCGGATGGCGACGATGTCCTGTTGGAGGCATTCCAACAGCGAATCCGGCTGAGTCACGGGTTCGGCGTGGAGTTCGCGCCATTCGTCGGTGGCAAGCTCCGTCAGGAAGCCCTGGAACTCGCGGGCCTCGCTGCCGAGGCGAGCAAGCAGCGCGTTGCCGTCGCCCTGACTGCGGCGGTTCTGATCGCCGAACCACCCGCGCGCGGGGCTCGGTACGTAGATCGTGACCGGGATCGCCTGGGCAATCGTCTCGATCAGACCGAGCAGCGCCGGCGGCAGCGTGGACGGTCCAAACACCGTGAGCCGGCGTGGCAGCAGCTCGCGCGCGCGCTTGGTGTCGGCGAGTACCGCCCGCAGGTGGGCGAGCCGCTCGGCGGTCGGAGGTTCTGCGCTCGCGGCCTCCTCGGGCCCGCCGAACAGCAGGCCGTGCGCGGGGCCGGCTGGGCTGGTTGGGTCGGCTCCGGGCGAGCCGTTGTCGTCGGCGAGCAGTGCGCGCCAGAGCCGGGCCTGCCAGCGCCCGTGCTCGCCGAGTTCTTCGAGATCCTCGCCACGGCCGGCGCGGGCCAGGAGGTCCGGGCGATAGAGCTGGTAGTCGTCGAAGCAGGTCGCGAGGCGGGAACTGAGTTGGAAGCGCTTGCGGCCGTCGGGATCGTTCTCGCAGTAGCGCGCGGCGGCTCCGAGTTCGCGCTGGCGGTCGGGGTCGGCGAGCAGGCGGTGGATGCGGAAGGCGAGCGGTTCGGGCGCGTAGGGATCCGGGCCCAACGCGTCCTGCGCGGTTACGGTGCGCACGAGCTGGTGCAGCCAGGCGCCGGCGAACGGGAGCTCGAGCCCGGCGGCAATGCCGTGCGCCTCGGCGAGCTCGAACCGCAACCAGCGGGCGATGCCCTGCCCGGGAACGAGAACGGTCTCGCTCACGAGCGGCGGCAGCGGGTCGACCGCGAGGCGTTCGGCGAGGACCCGCAGGAGGTCTTCGAGCCGGTTGCTCGTGTAGATGGTGACCCCCGGTTGCACGGATCCACGGTACGATCAGGCCATGGCACGCGCTACCCGGTTGCTGCTCACGTTCGGTGTCGTCGTGACGGGCTTGACGGCCCAGGGGAATCCGCTTGTGCAGGTCCGCGGGGTGGGATGTGGCGTCGGCAGGCCAACGCTGGCCATGTCTCCACCGATCCTCAGGTCGACCGTGCAGTTCCAAGTCGCTTGGTCCACACCGGGACCCGCGATACTCATCCTGGGTTTTCCACAGGCTCTCCCCGGGACGCTGGCGGGCGGTTGCGACGGCTAGCTCGAGAACGGCGCGCTCGTCGTGGCCGGTCTCCTGCCGCTGGGGCAACCGCACGGCCTGCTCGACGTGTCCGCGGATCCGGCGTGGATCGGCGTCACGCTCGGGGCCCAGGCCGTGATCCATCCGACTGCGGCCCCAGGTGCGTTCGACAGCGTGCTCGCGGGGCTGCCGTCACCCGCGGGACCCCATCTGGCGCAGGTCGCGGCGATGTCGACCGGGGCGTGGTCCGACCTCGGGGTGCCGCAGCCCGACCCGGTTCACGGGCTCGCGACCGGTCGGGAATACACTCCGCGGATGGCCTGGTCGCCGTCGCCTGGGGCGCGTTCCTGACGGTGGAGAGCGGCCACGGCTATGTCAATCCGAACAACGGGCGCTACATCGACGATGTCTGGTTCTACGACTTCGCGGGTCACGCCTGGCGTTGTGTGAAACCGGGGAGCGCGGTAGCGACGCTGAACCAGCGGCTCGACGCCAACCAGTTCGAGGCCGATGGGCAGGGCGAGCTCGTGCCCCCGGCGCAGATCGGCCACGGTTACGAGCTCGTCTGCTCCATCTCAACGGGTTGTCGGACCCGGAACGTGACGTGCATCTCGTCCACGTCGCGGCCGGAGACAGCGGCACGGGTCGCATCGTGGCGTTCCGTCACTGATCGGTCAGTGGCAAGAGTGCCCCGAGCCGGCGGTGCCATGATCGTGTCCGTCCGAGTGGCCATGACCGTCGCCCTCGGGGTGATCGTGGCCGGCGGGTGACTCGAACAGGCGTTGCAGGAACGGGCGCACGCCCTGCCGCAGCAGCGACCAGACGAAGACCGCGCCGAGCAATCCGAGGAAGACCTTCGACACGGTGCCGTGGCCACCGCCCTCGGGGGTCAGCGCGGCGACCACTGGCGTCGGCAGCAGCCAGTTGACGAGGTGGCCGAGCCCGATGGCGCCGCCCCACATCGCGAGCGCGAACGCGATGGCCGCGCGCGTGCCGTGGAGCTTGCGCAGCACGCCGAAGGTCGTGATGTTGGTGGCTGGGCCGGTGAGCAGGAACGCGAGCACGGCTCCCGGGGAGAGCCCATGGAACAGGAGGAGTGCCGCGAGGGGCGTGCTGCCGGTCGCACAGACGTAGATCGGCAGGCCGATCAAAGCGGCGATGGGCACGTCGATTCCGGGCGGCAGGGCGGCGATCCAGTCGCGGTCGATGTACGGCACGAGCAGCGCCGAGAGCAGCAAGCCGGCCAGGATCCAGCTTGCCGTGCTGTCCACCGCGGGGCCGAAACCAAACTGCAAGGCGCGTCGCAAGCGCGCGCCGAGTGGCTCCCGCGGTTCGGTGTCCGTAGCTGGCTCGGTGTTCGACGGCGCGTCGTTTCGTTCGCCGAGCAGCCAGCTCACGAGCACCGCGACGAAGAGCGCGAGTGCCGCAGCCATGGCGATCCGCGCGAGTGCGACCTCGGCGCCCATGAGCTGCCAGGTGAGCGTGAACGCCGCGAGTTCGAGTTCGGGCGTGGCGACCAGGAACGCGAGCGCCGCGGCGATACCCGAGCCTTGCCGCACGAGTTCGCGGTAGATCGGGACAACGCCGCAGGAGCACACGGGCAATGGCAGACCGACCGCGACCCCCTTGATGGCCTGGAGCACGGTCGGTCCCGTCGTGAGGTGACGCAGCCAGTTCGTCGGCAGGAAAGCGTGGCAGAGGCCGACGAGCAGGTAGGCGAAGAGCAGCGCCGGGGCCGACTCGAATGCGAGCCGGAGAAAGACGCCGCCGGGCCCGAGTTCTCCCGGCTTGCCGTGGAAGTGGATCACGTGCCACAACGCAAAGCCCGCGACGCCCGCGCCGACGACGGACGCGAGGCGGTGACCGCCGGCGCCCTCCGGGGCGGGAATGTGCGCGTGCAGCACGACGTGCAGCAGGGAGCCGGCGAGCAGGGCCTGCAGGACCGCCAGCCCGTACTGTGACGTGGAATCGAGGAACGTCGTGCCGAGGTAGTAGCCGACGAGCGTGCCACCGAAGACGATCGTGGTCAGCAGGATCGCGGCCCGGATCCCGAGCGTGCGCGGCACGATCCACCAGATTCCGATGCCCGCCGGGATGCGGTGCAGAATGATCGCCCAGGCCGTGAGTTGGTGGCTATGACCGTGACTCGACATGGCAGCTTCCTCGGTCAGGAAGAAGCCGTCGAGCACGGTGTGCGCACCGAGCCCCAGCATCGCGAGCGTGATCACGATCGGCCGCAGCGCGCTCTGCCGCGCGTGCAGCGCGCGTTCGGCGAAGCTTGGCAGCAGGAAGCCGACGACCGCCAGCGGCAGCGCGACGAAGCCGGCCTGCAGGGCGCATTCCGGTAGGACGTGCAGCAGTGCGAAACCCGCGACCGCGATCAGGCAGAACGCGTCGATCAGGACCGTGGACCACGTGTGGCGCCGCGCCAGCCAGACGATCAACGGGCCCACGGCCAGGGCGAGGAAACTGGTGACGAGCAGCAGCACGGCCCGCATCTTGGGCCGCAATCGGTGCCGCCGCAATGGCGAGGCCGAACGTCGAGGTGGCCTGGCGCTATGCTTGCGACGACCGCACCCGCTGCGGTTCCCGCCACCAGCGCTGCCCCAGGAGTTCCGATGCTGCGTTCGATCCCTCTGTTCGTCTGTTCCGCTCTGTTGGCCGCGCTGCCCGCGCAGGATCGTCGCGGTCCAGTCCCGCGACCGACACGCTTCGAACCCGTCGCGGGCAACGAGGACCCGACGAACCTCGTGCTGAAGTTCGTCGAAGGCTCGGGGGTGCGATTGCGCGGCGGCGAGTTCATCAGTGCAGCTGGCGCGCCACTGCCGGGTGTCGCCGCGGCGCTGGGGGACGGAGCCGACCTCGAGCGGCTGTTCCAGCGCACCGAGGCGGAACTCGACCGGGAACGCGCAGCCCTGATGGCCCGCCTCGTCGGCCGCGACGTGGATCCACCCGCGGACCTGAATCTCTACTTCCGCGTGCGATCGACGGTGCCGGCGGCCGGGATCGCAAGGTGGCGTGCGCTCGCCGCGCTCCCACTGGTCGAGACCGTGTTCTGTGACACGCCGCCGGGTTACGACGCCGACCCGACGGATATTCCGCCGACGACCCCGGACTACTCCAGCCAGCAGGGCTACTGGGGCGCGCACCCGACGGGGATCGACATCGTGCACTCGCGCGTGATCCCGGGCGGGCGCGGCGAGCCGCTGCAGATCCTCGACATCGAGACTGCGCTACGACTCGATCACGAAGACATTCCCGAGGCCATCGCGGCCAACGTCATCGGCCCCAACCCGCAGTCGACCTATCACGGCATGGCCGTGGCCGGGGAGATGGTCGCGGACAAGAACGGCTACGGGGTGACGGGTGGCGTCTACAAGGCGCGGTTCAAGTTCCACAGCCACCAGAGCCAGAACTGGGCGAGCTCCGTCAACGTCGCGGCCACCAACAGCGTCGCGGGCGACATCATCGTTCTCGAGGTGCAGCTGCCGTGTCCGGTCACGGGCGTCAGCGTCTGCCCCATGGAGGGGCGGCAGGACGTCTTCGATGCCGTGCGGAACGCGACGCTGGCCGGGATCCACGTGATCGCGGCCGCGGGCAACGGCAGCCGCAACCTCGACAGCGCGTCCTACGCGGGGTTGTTCGATCGCAACGTGCGCGATTCGGGCGCGGTGATCTGCGGCGCCACCAACGGCAGCCAGCTCGCGCGCGCGAGCTTCTCGAACTTCGGCACCATCGTCGACGCGAACGGTTGGGGTCGCAACGTGACGACGACGGGTTACGGCGCGCTGTTCTTCCCGAACGGCGACCAGCGGCAGACCTATACCGCGACGTTCTCGGGCACCTCGAGCGCTACGCCGATCGTGACGAGTGCCGCGGCCGCGACGCTCGGGGCCGCGAAGTTCCAGCTCGGTCAGGTGCTGTCACCAGCGCAGCTGCGGACGCTGCTGCAGAACCACGGCACGGTCGTGACCTCGATCGGCCGACGCCCCGATGTGGGGGCGCTGATGGGGGCGCTCGGCTTGCCGAACGGGCTCACGCTGCAGGCCGAGACGATCACCGGCGGGACGGCGACGCTCGATGTCACCGCGACGACGAACGAACTCTGGTTCCTCGCCGCGTCCTGGGAAGCCGGCGAGACCGTGCTGCCATATGGCCGCCTACTGCTCGGCAGCACGTACGTTTCGGTGGCCGCCGGGACCGGCAACGGGCAGTTTCAGCAGTTCGTGCCGAACGAGACGTGGCTGCGCGGCGCTGAGCTGCACTGGCAGGCGGCGAAGATCGACACGACCACGCTCGCGATCTCGCTCACGAGTTCGATCGTGACGCACTTCGAGCGCTGACCGTCCGACGTCGGCAGTCGGCCGCGTGTCAGACCGTCAGCTCGCGGCCGTCGTTGGCCGTCGGCGCGGCGTGACTCTGCCAGGCCTGGACGGCAGCGACCATTCGACTGGCTCGCGCCTCGATCACATCGAAGCGTCCGGCCGCGAGGTCGTCGGGTTCGAACAGCGTGCCGACGAACCCGACCCCGAATGCGCCCGCGGCGAGCCACTCGGAGACGTTGGTCTCGGTGACGCCGGCCGTCGGGTAGATCTTGAGGAACGGCATCGGGCCGCGCACGGCGCGCAGGAAATCGGGGCCATTCGATGGACCAGGGAATAGCTTGACCATGTCAGCGCCCGCGCGGTGGGCGTGCATCATCTCGGTGGGCGTGAACGTTCCCGGCACGGAGACCAGGTCGTGTTGGCGACAGAACGAGATGACCTGCGGGTCCGTGACCGGTGAGACCAGGAAGCGTGCGCCGGCGGCCATCGCGGCCTTCGCGTCCTCGACGGTGAGCACCGTGCCCGCACCGAGCACGAGATCCCCCGCTTTCGCGGCGCGGAGCTTGCTCAGGTCACGCAGTTGATCGAGCGCGCCGGGCGTGTTCAGCGTGACTTCGACGATGCGGAAACCACCGGCGATCGCGGCATCCAGCGCGGGGCGCACGGCCGCGCCGAGGTTGGTTCGCAAAATCGCGGAACAGCGGTGGGTGGAGAAGGCCTCGAGCACCGCCATTCGACTTGCCGCCATGATCCCGCAGCATACGTTGGGGGCCGTGCACCCGCCAAGCCACATTCTCCGCCTCGAGCGCAGCGGTCGCGCGCTGGTCGCGGCCGTCTCACTGATGCTATCGGTGTCGACCGCGCTCGCGCAGGTCGATTGGCGAGCGGCGCAGTCGCCGGTCAAGGATCAGGGGCGACGCGGGACGTGTGCCGCGTTCGCGATCTGCGGTCTGCTCGAGACGTTCCCCGGGATCCCGACCGACCTGAGCGAGCAGCTGCCCTACGCGACGTGGCAGCTGCATCGCAACGAGGTCGAGAATTGGATCGGGGAGATCGGAGGGGAGGTCCAGCTCGCCAGCCCGGCGCGGCTCGGCGCGGATCACCTGCTCGACGTGTATACGCCGCTGCTCACCTTCCTGGGCACCTGCCCCGAATCGTTCCTGCCCTGCGATCCCGACCCGCGGCAGGTCGCGGCGGGAGTGCCGGCGGACTTGAAGCAGTTCCTCGAGCGCGCAGAGGTCACGCCAAAGGACCTGGCCGCGCTGCGGGATGGCTACGGCAAGTACGGGATCAGCCCACACGCGACCAAAGTCTACACCGGTGACGAACTGCGGGACCCGGAGACGTTCAAGCGGCTGCTCGGCGCCGGTTCCCACGCGGTCGCAGTCAGCTATCTCGTGCACGCGCCGAGTTGGGCGAACGTGGCGTCGGTCGGCATGACGGGGACCGTCGAGGGGCGGCGCTACATCCACCCCGGCATGATGGCGCGCTTTCGGCGCGACGAGGGTGAGTGGCTGCCGTACGAGGAGATGCTGCGCGTTTGCGAAGGCGCCGAGGTCGACTTCGCTCACGAATTGCGAGTCGGCTTCATCGAGACCCAGCCGCTCGGCGGGCAGGAGGAGTACGTCGGCCACGCCGTGCTGCTCGTGGGCTACGACGATCGTGGTTTTCTCGCCAAGAACTCCTGGGGCACGGGCTGGGGCGAGTCCGGCTACTGCTGGATTACGTTCGACTACCACCGGCTCCACGCGATCCAGGCACTGCAGATCCAGCAAGCCAGCATTCGCGCGCCGAACGTCGATCCGTTCGAACGCACGGCGCGGATCCGCGACGGTAAGTTCCGGGTCAAGGTGCAAAAGCTCGCTCTGGGGCGGCGGCCGCGCTTCGTGCTGTCGACCTGGATGGATGAACCGCGGGACTGCGACTACCGCTTCGTGGAATACACCGCGGAGCGGCGCGATCGTGACGACGCGCCGTGGGAGCTCGTGTTCACGCGCCACGTCCAGGAAGGTTCGAGCCAGTCGCGCAACGGGGCGCCGTTCTACTTCGGGGCAGGGGCCGCGGTGGCGTTCGATCGGCCCGGCCAGGTGCGGCTGTCGATTCGCATCGGCACCGAGGGGCTCAAGGGCGCGGATGGCCGCGAGCAGCCGATGTGGCATCGCCGCGTGGTCTTCGAGCCCTATGACCCCGCGACGTTGACGAGTTGCCGGGACCTGCATCCGGCAGCAAAGTGACGTGAGTCGCGCGCGGCGCCGCGAGGAAAACCGGTAAGGACTCCAGTCGTCGGGGTTCGGTGGTGCATGAACCATCGATCGACCTACGCGGTGCTGGCCGTGATCTCGACCCTTGCTCCCGCCGTGCTGGCCCAGCCTGTTCGGTCCGAGCTTCCCCGCGTTGAGGAGCGCATTCTGCGACAGGACGGCCGCTGGCTCGTGCCGGTGAAGGTCGTGGCTGACGAAGTCCTGCTGCCGACCGTCGAGGGTGGCACGCTTGCGAGCGTGCTCGACGATCGCGAGCGCGCGGTGGCGGCGTGGCACGACGGCTACCTCGCACCGGAGGCCGGTGACTGGACGCTGCTGGTGACCGGCGCGCCGGGGGCCCTGGTCCGGCTCACTCTGAAACGGCAGCCGGTCGTCGAACTCGGTGAGGACGGTCGTTTCGAGCGCGCCGTCAGTTCGACGTCGTTCACGGTCATGCGACGGCGGCTGGCACCAGGGGCCTATCGGTTCGCGCTGGACGTCCGGGCCCCCGGCGTCACGGTCGATCTGCGCGACGCGCGCGCGGTTGGCGAACCGCGATTCCGCTTCTGCGGCGCACTCCTGAAGAACGGTCGGCAGCGGCAATGGCTGCTCGTCAAACGCCCGTTCGTCGCGGAGATCGCGTTGCGCAATCGCGCGCCTGCAGCGCGGCGATGTGCGGGTGAACTACGTGCCGTCGAGCGCCCGGTCGAGGCGGGTGCCGTGCGGTTCGGACAGATCGGTCTGGGCGATGGTGCGCTGCACGATCTCGATCTCTCCGCCGGTGACCTCGTGCGGGTGCGTGCGGCGAGTGCGGCATTCGACGTGCAGTTCGATCTTTGGGACCCCGATGGTGGGGTGACCAGTTTCGACGATCGCGGCGTCGGTGACTTCGGCGCGAGTCACACGTTCCTCGTGCCGCGCGATGGCCGCTATCGCGTTCTGGTCTTCTCGCGCGCCGGGGCGGGCAGCGGCTCGTTCGTGATGCGTGTGGATCGGGCACGACTGCCAGCGCTGCCCCTCGACCTGCTCGAGTCGGCGGATGCCAGCAGTGCGGCGCGCAGTCAATCCTGACCGTTGCCGGTGTTTCCGTTCGCGGGCGACTCGCTCTCGAGCTCGCTGATCGGACCGACGATCACGAGGGTCTCGGGCCAGATGGTCACCCGCGGCTTGATGACCATCGAATCAGGGAACGCCCGCTTGAGCTGGCGGGCGGTCATCAGGAACACGTCGGAGTAATCGCACCCCGATTGATAGCGCCGACGGATGTGGTTGTAGCCCCACATCCGGGCGGCGCGATGCATCGTGCGGGGCGGCAGCCACGAGATCAGTGGCATGCGGACGTGAAACTCGAACGGAAACCACCGGTTCGGCGTCGTAATGAACCAGCGTTTGCCGACCCGTCGCACCTCGTCCGCCATGCGCTGCTGGGACTCGAAGTCGCCGACGTGCTCGATCACGGCGTTGCTGTAGACCAGGTCGAACGACTTGTCCGCGAACGGCAGCTCGCACGCGTTCGCCCGCATGACATGGATGCCGGGGTAGGTGTCACGGATCTCGTCGAGGTGATCGCCCATCAGGTTGATCGCGGTGACGTTGGACTTGTCCTCGACGCGCTCGAGGATCTGTCGCGATTGGTTATCGACCTGACTGCCGATGTCGAGAATGCGCTCGTCGCCGCGCAGCGGCAGGTGCTCGCGGAGCAGCTGCATCTTGATCTCGCGCGAGCGCTTCGAGAGGCGGTTGAAGATCGACGTGACGGCCATGTTGTGGGCCCCAATGGGCAGATCGGCGGGCGAGCGCCGGGCGAGACGCCGAGCGGAGTCCCTGGCACACCAGCGGGTGAACCCGACGCGCGGGAATCTACCGGGCAAGGAGGATCGGTCCAAGACCGACCCCGGTTGCGCCGATAGAGTTCGCGGGACGAGCAAAGCCAGTGCAATACGGTTTCGGAAGATGTGGACGTGTGGCCGTAGCGATCTTCGGGATCGCGTTTCTGGCCACCGTGGTCGATGTGCGAGGTCAGCAGCAACTCGCGGGAACGGGCCAGCCCGTGACCGGGGGTGATCCGGCGGCACTGCCGCAGCTCGTGCGGGTCGTCGAACGACACGGCATCACCTGGCACTTCGAGCGCCCAACGCGCGTCGGCACGTTCTGCAACGGGGATCCCTGGGTTCTCGGTCCCGTGGCGATCGTGCGGATCGAGCCCGATTGTCGGGAGGTCGATGGCCGCGTGATGCACGGCTCGATGATCGATCCCGATCCCTCGGCGATGGTGCAGGGCTACGACAGCTGCATGTTCGCGGACAAGGAACGTGAGCGCTATCGCGCGGAGCTCAATGTCGCCTGGGGCCTCGGACCGGAGTCGCCGCTGACGCTGGCGTCGGGCACGAGCCTGGTCTCGATCGAGAGTCGCCAGGACGTGACCCAGACGCCCCTCGTGCGCACGGCTGCCGTCTTGACGTGCCTCGCGGCGGTCCCGGCGCCCGATGCGTTCCGGCCGCCCTATGTCCAGGGTGACAAGCAGCCGCGGCATCGCGCGGCGGATCTGCAGTTCGACGTGCTGCGGCGGGTCAAGCCGACCGTCGACGCGGCGCCGATCGACGTGCTCGCGACCAGGTTCGAGCGGCTCTGGCTCGACCACTTCAAACAGTGGCCGGTGCGCTATTCGCATCCCCTCGAGAACATGCCCGACTACGGGCGCGACATCGCGGCGCTGATCGGCAGCGGCATGCTCGCTCTGCAATACGACGTCGAGCCGAGTCGCAAGCGCGACCTGCTGATTCGCCTGACCCAGATCGGGATCGATCTGCACGGGGCGCTGCGCGGTGGCTGTCGCTGGCACGGCATCGGTGGGCACGGGCACGGCCGCAAGCTGCCGATCCTGCTCGCCGGGCTGACGCTCGGGAACGAACGCATGCTCGCGATCGGTCGCGAGTTCGTCTCGGAGTGCCGTGCGCCAGGCGATGGCGATCACTACTTCGGCGAGGATGGTCAAACGTTCTTCGTCGAGCAGACCTCACCCGGTGTCTGGAACTGGGGGCTCGGCGGCTACACCCGCGAGCACGACGGGTTGCCCGAATGGGGCTTCGATCATGCGACCAGCACGAAGTCCGACGACTCGGTCTGGGATGCCAACCCGTACCGCCGGTGCTGTACGGCCAACGGCTGGGTCGGGCAGTGTCTCGCCGCGCGAATGATGGGGCTGCAGGAGATCTGGAACCACCCGGCGTTCTTCGCCTACATGGACCGCTACATGCAGGTGGACCACACCGACGACTGGCACCGGTCGTGGGTCGGCTGGCACACGTCGATGTGGGACGCGTACCGGCCGAACTTCTGAGCGCGCGACTCAGCGCACGAGCGTGACGACCGGGTTCGTGGCCTGGAACCCCGTGTTCGGGCCCTGACAGACGGCCTGCCAGTGCAGGCGAAGGGCGCGCAGGCCCGGATCGTTCGGCACCTGGATGCTGCCGGCGATCGGATTGGCGGCTTGATGAACCCCGATTGCGACGAACACGTGGGCGGAGGGTTCGAGCCAGAACGCGTCGGCGATCCCGAGGAGTGGGGCCGGGGGGCCTGGCAGGCCGACGACGAGGATCGTGAGGTCGCCGTCGCGCGTGGTCACCCGGCTCGAGAGCGTGCCACCTGTCGGCGCGCCGCTGCCGGTCAGCATCGGCATTGCATCCGTGCCGGCCTGGGGGCCGTAGAAGCCGGTGAGCGCCACTCGGGGATCGATGCGGGTGGGGCGCGTCGGCGCCGACTCGATCACGGTGAAGCCACCGAAGGGAGCCGGGAACGGGCCCGCGGTGTTGCCGCCGCCACGGACCGTGCCGCCCGCGAGACGCAGGTCGGAAGTCCAGGCGAAGATGCCGTTGCCCGCGCCCGCGTAGGCGCGTCCACCGTTGTTGACACCGTCGCCACCGGCGACGAACGAGTTGCCGGCGAGTTGGAGGGTGGAGTCACGCACCGTCAGAGCAGTGCGCCCGCCCACGAGCGGTACGAGGTGGTGTTCGCCGGTGATGCGGCAATTCTCGACCGCGACGTTGCAGCGTTCGAAGGTGGCTGTGCAGGCGATCGTGCAGTCGCGCACGGCGAGCTGAGCGCAGTCGAGTGCGGCGATCCCGAACGAGCGGTAGCACTGTCCGAACGGGGAACTCGGCAGGCAGTTCACGTTGGCCGGTTGCACGATCTCCTCGAGCAGAACCGGGCCGGCGCAGGACTGCAGGTCGAGCAGGATCGTTCCGGTCGCCAGCAGTGCGGTGCTCCAGGTGAGTCCACGGACGTTCAGGGTCTGGTGCGGTTGCGTCGGCCCGAGCGTCACGGTTCCGGCGAGGCTCACGCCGGGATCGCAGAGGATCGTCAGGGACTTGTTGGCCAGCGTGAACGGGCTGTAGGTGCCGGGGCGCACGAGTAGCACCGCACCGTCGGGTGCCTGCACGGTCGCGGTCGGCAGCTGCGTGAAGCTCGTGCCGGGGCCATTGGCAGCATCGACGATCAGTGTCTGGGGCGGCGCGATGGCGACGAGAAAGCTCGACGCGAGAATGGTCAGACAGCTGCGATTCTGCATGGGAAAGATCCTCTCGCCGCGATGAGAGCGCATTTTCGGGTCCCCGGTCCGGGGCGTCAATCAGCCCGGTCGATGAGCCCTGTCCGTCCGCCGGCAATTCCCTCGCCATCGCGCGCGGGCTGCCGGTAGGCTCCTGCGCCCGAAATCGCATGACAGACACCTCGCCCTCTCCAGCGCTGCGTCGACCGTGGCTCACGATCGCGCTGCTCGCCGCCGCCCTGCTCGCGTTCCAGGTGCTGTTGACCCGCGTGTGTGCGCTGCGGCTGCACTTCCACTTCGGTTTCCTGATCATCAGCAACAGCCTGCTCGGGATCGGTGCGTCGGGGTCGCTGCTTGCGCTGCTGGACCGTCTATGGCGGCGGGCGCCACAGACCTGGATCGCGGTGTTCTGCGTACTGTTCGTGATCAGTCTGCCGGCTTCGTGGTGCTATCTGCTGCAGGCGCCGATCCCCGAGGATCTGAAGTTCGTCGTCGACGACGTGTGGCAGTGGCAGACCATCGGGCAGTTCTCGCTCTTCAATCTGGCCTGCGCGGTGCCGTTCTTCTTCGGTGGTGCCGCGATCGGCTTGTTGCTGTCCGCGCACGCCGCCCGCGTGCATTCGGTCTACGCGGCGGACCTGCTCGGTGCGGGCCTCGGATGCCTCCTGTGTCCGGCGCTGCTCTGGCCCGTGGGCGCCGGTGGTTGCTTCGCCGCAACCGTTGCGCTCGCGCTCGTTGCAACCGTGACCGCGTGGCCTCTCGGCCAGGGGCGTTATGCGCGGCCCGTGCTGTGGCTCGGAACGGTTGGATGCCTCGCGATCGCGCCGTTCCTCGATGGGCTACTGCCAGTCCCGGGCAAGCGTTGGCTGGACCTGACGAGCGAACGAACGGTTACCGAGTTCGGGTTGCCGAAGTACTCCCAATGGTCGGTCAACTCCCGCGTCGACGTGTTGGGGTTGCCGGCGGGTTGGCCCAGTTTTCTCCAGGCGCGCGGCCAGAAGGCGCTCAGGATGCAGCTGCCGCGGCAATGGTGGATCGGCCAGGATGGCGATGCGGGCACGATGCTCACCGACTTCGGTGGCGAGCCCGAGAAACTCGAGATCCTCAAGTGGACGATGTACTCGTCCGCGTTCCAGCTGAAGCAAGGCAGCAAGCCGCGGGTGTGCGTGATCGGAGTCGGCGGTGCGCCGGATCTGTGGGCGGCGAAGCTGCACGATTGCGAGTCGATCAAGGGCATCGAACTCAATCGTTCGATCATCGACGTGCACCATGGCGTCGCCAACGAGTTCAGCAAGCCGCTGCTCGACGATCCCCGAGTCGAGATCGTGTGCGACGAAGGTCGCTCGGCGTTGATGCGCGACAGTCAGCTGTACGACGTCATCCAGCTGACGGGGATCGACACGTGGACCGCGCTGACCTCGGGGGCCTATGTCCTCGCCGAGAACTATCTCTACACGGTCGAAGCCTGTCGCACGATGTACGATCGCCTGGCCGATGGGGGCGTGCTGCAGATCACGCGCATGGCCGCGGACATGGAGACGATTCGGTTGCTGCAGAACATGTATGCAGCGTTGCCCGAGGCTGCGCGAGCCGACTTCGCCGACTCCGTGATTTCGCTGTCCACGCCGGACAACCTGCGTGCCGTGATGCTCAAGAAGGGCAAGTTCGACAAGGACGAGGTCACGAAGGTCGCGAAGTGGGCCGCCGAGGCAAAGATCCCGCGGGTCTACCTGCCGGGTCGCAATCAGCAGAACGGCGTGGCCGAGTTCTTGCGTGCCGAGGACAAGGAGCAGTTCACGCGCCAGTATCCGTATGACATCCGGCCGACGACCGATGACTGGCCCTACTTCTTCAGCTTCCTGCGGTGGGACAACCCGGAGAAGGCGGCGGAGAGCTTGCGAAAGCACGAGCCGACGTGGGTCGTGCAGGGCAACCCGCTGTTCCTCTGGATCCAGCTCGGTCTGAGTTCGCTGGCAGCGTTGTTCCTGATCCTGCTGCCGCTGTTGTTCCGTGGCGGTTCGGTCAATCGGTCACGGGCGGGTGCGCTACCGTTCCTCGGCTATTTCGCGGTCCTCGGGTTCGCATTCATCGGTATCGAGATCGCGCTGATCCAGAAGTTCACGCTGCTGCTCGGCCAGCCCCTCTACTCGATCGTCGTGACGCTCTTCTCGATCCTGATCTTCACGGGTGTGGGCAGTTGGCTCTGCGGCAAGCTGCTGCGTCCTGGCTCGATCCTGGTTTGGGTCGTGCCGTTGGTGATCCTCGGGTGGATGCTGTTCGTGGCGTTGCAGTGTGAGTCGATCGTTGCGGCCGAGATCGCCTCACCGCTTTGGCGTCGTGCCCTGGTGGTCGCCGGGCTCGTTGCGCCGGCTGGCCTGGCTCTCGGCATGCCGTTCGCCTACGGCATCTCGATCGTCGAACGGATCAACCCTTCGTTCGTGCCCTGGGCGTGGGCGGTCAACGGCACGCTGACCGTGGTCGGTTCGATCTTCACCGTCATCATCTCGATGCAGTTCGGCTTCGCCGCCGTGCTGATCGGGTCCGCCGCGCTCTACCTGCTCGCGTTCGCCGCGATCCACTCCACCGGGCGGCGGGCGGCGGCGCTGGGCGATGTGCCGGCGTCATCGGCCGAACCGACGACTACCGCGTAGCTCCGGTCAGCAGCTCACGCGTCATGTGAGCCTTCGCGCGCCCGGCCCTGAGGGTGTGCCTGGTCGTAGACATCGCGCAGGCGCCCGACGGACACGTGCGTGTAGATCTCGGTCGTGACCAGTCGCGCATGGCCGAGTAGTTCCTGCACCGTGCGCAGGTCCGCGCCGCGGTCGAGCAGGTGCGTCGCGAACGAATGCCGCAGGCCGTGCGGCGTCAGCGGTGTCTGGATGCCGGCGTCACGGGCGCGACGGCGGACGGTCTCGAAGATCCAGCGCGAGCTCAGCGGAGTGCCGGTGCGATTGAGCCATAGCGTGCCGGGATCACGGCGCTTG
Organism: bacterium; assembly: GCA_024743115.1. Classification (GTDB taxonomy): domain Bacteria; phylum Planctomycetota; class UBA1135; order UBA1135; family UBA2386; genus JAGQRA01. Next base: position 32,108 of record JANSXC010000036.1, read on the forward strand.
CTGGCGCGCATGATCTGGCGGCGCGCATCGAGCCATGCGATCACGGCTCTGGTCGCCGGTTCGCCGAGCAGGCAGAGGCGTTCCTTACTGCCCTTGCCGAGCACCCGAACGATGCCCTCGTCGAGATCGAGGCTCTGCAGCTCCATCGTGGCGCACTCGCTCACACGGCAACCGGTCGAATAGAGCACCTCGAGGATCGCGTGATCGCGCCGGCCCTGCGGCGTGTCCGCGAATGTCTGACTCAGCAACAGGTCGACCTCCTTGCTCGTCAAGAACCGCGGCACGCGCTGCGGCGCCTTCGGGCCCTTCAGCAGCTTGGCGGGGTTCTTCGCGAGCAGGTCGGCCTGTTGGGCCCACGCGAACAGGCCGCGAACGCTCGCGAGCTTGCGTTGCACCGAGGTCGCTGCGAGGCCCTGCTCCTCGAGCTCGACGAGGTACCGTCGCAGGGTCAGGCGCGAGACCTCGAGCACGTCGCAGTCCTGGCTACGCAACCAGGTGACGAAGTCCCGCAGGTCGCCGCCGTAGGCCTTCAACGTCGCGGGGCTCTTGCGCCGCGAGTTGCGGAGAAACTGCAGGTAGTCGTCGACGACCGCGACCATCTTCGCAGCACGGTAGTGGATGGGGTGGGGCGGTCCCAATAGCGTTCCGCGCCCGATGCCCTACCTCGGAGAAGTCTGTGCCCTCGTGACGGCGTCCATGTGGGCGTTGAGCGGGATCACGTTCGGGGTGGCGACGAAGTCGGTCGGCGGGTTCGCGACGAATCACTTCCGCATCTGGGCCGCGCTGCCGCCGCTCGCGATCATGGCACTGGTGTCGCAGGGCACGTTGTTGCCCGCTGGGATGAACGGGGAGCGGGCAACCCTGCTCGTGCTGTCGGGGTTCGTCGGGCTGGTGATCGGCGACCTGGGCTACTTCCACGCACTCGCCACGATCGGGCCGCGGCTCGCGTCGGTCGTGATGGCGACCTGGCCGGTGATGGCGCTGGGACTCGGGCCGCTCGCTGGGGAGTCGTTCGACGGCGTGGTCCTGCCCGGCGTGCTCGTCACGGTGCTCGGGGTCGCGTTGGTTCTGGCGACGGGCCGGTCGAGTTCATGGAACCCGGCGACGACGCCGCGGCAGCGACTCACGGGCCTGATCGGCGCCGTCGTTGCCGCGCTCGGGCAGGCGGGCGGAGTCGTTCTCGCGCGCTACGCGATGGTGGCCGATGCGGACCTACCGGCGGGACTCGACCCGCTCGGCGCCACGCTCGTGCGCATGGCGGCTGCCGTGCTCGGCCTCCAGCTCGTCGCGCTGCTGCGCCAGAAGCCATTGGCCGGTGCCGCGGTGGTCCGCCGCCCGGCCGCGCAGCGCGGCGCCCTGCTCGGCACGCTGTTCGGACCGGTGATCGGCGTCTGGATGTCGATGGTCGCGTCGAAGGAGAGTGCCAACGTCGGTGTCGCGGCGGCATTGATGGCGACCGCACCGCTGTTCATGATCCCGCTTGCGCGCTGGGCCTACGGCTCGCGTATCAGCTGGGTCGGCTGGCTCGGCACGTTGCTCACGGTCGCCGGTGCCGCGCTGTGCTTTCCCGAGTTCCTCGGCTGGCTCAGTCGGTGAGCGCCGACAGCAGACGCTCGAGCCGGCCTTCGTCGTGATCGCCCATGTGGCCGATGCGGAACGCCTTGCCCTTGAGGTCGCCGTAGCCCTTGTCGAGCTTGAAGCCGGAGTCTGCGGCCCGTTCGGCGAGCGCGTTGACGTCGGCGCCGCGCGCATCGAGGCAGCTGACGGTTGGGGAGCGGGCCGCATCGTCGGCGACGAACGGCGCAAAACCGTTGTCCTCTGCCCAGCCGAGGGTCGTGGCCTGCAGCGTGCGGTGGCGCTGCCAGCGGGCTTCCAGGGTCTCGTGTTCGATGCGTTCGAGCTGGCGCTGCAGCGCGTAGACCAACGGCACGCAGGGCGTTGCGAGCGTCTTGCCCGCGTTGGTGTCCTTGACGTTGCGCGGCAGATCGAACAGGAACCCACGATCCGGAACGTCCGCAGCGCGCGCCAGCGCGCGATCGCTGATGGCGTAGGTCGCGAGACCCGGCGGCAGTGCCAGGCACTTTTGGGTGCCCGCGAACGCGAAGTCGAGGCCCCAGTCGTCGAAGCGCAGCTCGGCACCCGTGAGGCTCGTGACGACGTCGACGAGGATCAGCGCGTCAGGTTGGGCCTCCCGAACGACGCTGGCGAGTTCCCGCAGCGGCTGCAGGACGCCCGTCGAGGTTTCGTTGTGCGTGATCGCGACGGCGGCGACTTCGGGGCCGGCCTTCAGCCGGGCACGGAGCGCTTCGGGGTCATGGGCCTGCCCGAGATCGACCTGCATCGCTTCGGGGTCGCGCCCGCACAGCTTGGCGATCTGAAAGAAGCGCTTGCCGAAGGCGCCACCGACGAGATGCAGCGTGCGGCCGCGAGGCGGCACGAGGTTGCGGATCGCGGCCTCCATGAGCGCCGTAGCCGGGGCGGTCTCGAACGCGGCGTTCTGCCGCGTCAGGTACGCGTCGTGGAGCCGCCGGCAGACATCCTGCACCGTGGCGACGAACTTGGGATCGCGATGGCCGAGCAGCGGCATCGCCATGATCTCGCGGAGTTCGGCATCGACTTCGGTCGGGCCCGGAATGAACAGAACGAGATGGTCGTCGCGCATGGCGACAGCATCACAATTCGCCGGCCGAAAGCAACTCGCGGAACTCCGGCTCGGAGCGGAGTTGGTCGAGTTCGGCAGCCGTGAGCACGTGTCCCAGGACGCCGGCGAGCCCGGGACCCGGTACGAACTCGTCGGCACCGGCCCGCACCGCCGCGCGTGTTGCGACGCCACCGAACCCGACGAACAGTTCCGCGGTCCCCTTGGTTTCGAGGTCGGTTGCGCCATCGCCGACGAACGCAACCGGCCGTTGGGCCGCCGGCAGGCCGTTCAGGACCGTGATCTTGCCACCGTTCTGCCACAGCGGTGATTCGCGGTCGAAGTCGCGGTAATTGCCGGCGGCATCGAACAGCAGCGGCACCGCGTGGACATTCGCGAGTGGGATCCCGAGGTGGTTCGCGAGGTATTGCACCGGCGTGAGCAGGCCGCCGCTGATGATTCCGACGTGTTTGCCGAGGAACCGTAGCGCGCCGATCACCCCCGGAACGTCGGGGACCATGTTTGCCACGTAGAGCGCGCCGACCCGGTCGAGCAGCGCGCGTGGCGGCGCGATCTTCTGCAGCCGCTGCTCGTAGATTCGAGCGAGCGGTTGCGTGCCGTTCATCGCGTGCTCGGTGAGCTCCGCGATCTCGGCGCGCGTTGCCTGATCGACGGCGTCGAGCAGTTCGTCGACGCCCTCGATGGTCGCCAGCGTGGAATCGCAGTCGAAGTAGACCGCGGCGAACGGTGGGCGGGGGGTGGTGGCCACGCCCCGCACCATACCGTCGGTTCAGCGCGCCGCACGCAGTGCGTCGAGTCGGCCCTCGGCGCGTTCGCGCTGCATCTCGAAGCGCAGGCGGTCGATCTTCGACGCGGCCTTCATCTTACCCTTGAGCCAGACCAGCTCGAGCTTGGTCGCCTTCATCTCGCCGTCGACGAGGCCACGAATGATCTTGCGCTTGCGTTCGAGGTTGGCGAGTTGCGCCATTTCACGCCGCAGTTGGCCCTTGCTGACCATGCTGTTGTTGGCGAGCGCCTTGGTTTCCTCGAGCTTCGACTTGGCGATCTCGATTTCGGTGTTGAGGTCGAGCATGCGCGAGGTCAAGGCGACGATGGCTTCCGAAGCCGCGGCATCGTTGTTGGCCGCGAAGCGCGGTGCTGAAAAGTTGCTCGGGGTTGCGCCACGATTCTGGCCACTGCGGCTCGGCCCGCCGCGGGCGTTGCTGCGACTGTTCTGCGTGTTGAGCGGACCGCGCGCCGTCGACACGAGCGGCTGGTTCGGCCACCGCTTGGCAGCGGGTGCCGGGGTCGGTTCCGGCCGGGGCGGGCGAGCCGTTGAGTTCGCGCGGCCACCCGGGAACGTCGTGGTGTTCGGAAGCGGGGCCGACGGCTGTCCCGGGTTGCTGGCACGAGGCGCCCTGGGCGGCGCCATCGGGTTCTGGTGGTTGCGACCGGGGCGGACATCCACCGACAGCGTCGTCGGCAGAAAAGACGGTTGCGGCGATTGGCCGGGCGGCGGCACCGTGGTGTCACCCGGTGCGAACTGGCCGCGGCGGGCTCGGGTCGTCAACGGGTGCGGTGTCGGGGCTGTGGGCGGCGAGGCCGTGTCCAGCGGGGCGGGGGTCGGTGGTTCCGCTGGCGGGGTGGTCTCGCCCGGGTTGCTGTTGGCGCCTGCGATCCGGTTCGCAACGCTCTTCCAGGTTCCGAAGTTGCTCACCTTGCGCTTCGTGTTCTGGCGGTCGACTGCTTCGCTGAGGGAGCGGATCTGGCGTTTGAGGGCCGCGATCTCGGCTTCGAGTTCCGCCCGTTCGGCTTCATAGCGGGCCGTTGCCTGGCGCGTCCGCGCAGGGTCCTGCGCGTTCGCTTCGACGCCGAACGCGCTCGCGGCAGTCGCGACGAGGCCGAACAACAGCGCGGATTGGGCGACACGTCGGGTGCGGGAAAGGGGCGTCTGGTCGTCGGGCTTTGGTTGCAGCAGCATCTGAATCCTCCGGTAGAAGGCGGTGCGGCGATGGAAGATCGCCATGGCAGAGACGGCCGGCGCGGTGGGCGCCGAGTCGTCGACAAGGTTGAGTAGTTGGCGCGCGTAGGCGGTGCGTTCTGCACCGGCGGCGCGCTCGTCCGCGAGTCGCTCGCTCTCGAATCGCACGCGCGCGCGCAGCCACCAGAACAACGGGTGGAGTGCGAGCGGCAGCGCGAGCAGGGCGAACAAGGCCTGCACGAGTGGGTCGCGAGCGCGCAGGTGTGCCGACTCGTGGCGCAGAACCGCTGCGAGCGCATCGGGCCGACCAGCGAGTTCGGGCGATAGCACGATGACCGGCCGCAGCACGCCGACGCAGAACGGTCGCACCGAGCGCGCCGCAAACACGATGCGGGTTTGCTTCGGCAACGGCACGAGCGCATGCGTCGCGGCGCAGGCTCGCGTGGATCGCCGGAGGATCGCGAACAGGCGGAGGGCGCCGACGGCGTAGTGCAGCAGCAGCAGGAACGCGATCGCCGCCGCGAGGGCGATGAGGCCCTCGCGCCACGGCCAAGGCGTGACCGCCGCGGCATCACCTGCGTGATCGGCGGCGGCCGCGTTGAGGGGCAAGTCGGTGCGCGTTCGATGCGATGCGATCCGCCCGGTGGCAGGCACTGGTTGGTCGTTCGGGAGGTGTACACCGGACGGCTCGCCGGCGATCGCGACGGTCCGGGGCGTGTTACCGATCGCCGAGTTCTCAACCGACGGTTCGGTGGGCATGGCGGCCGGCCCGGGCGCGCCGGGGTTGGAGCCCGCCGGCGCCGACCCGGTGTTCTGACTCGACCCCGCGGGCGTGGCCGGGATAGCAGTGCTGGGTTCGGTCGGTTTGCTGCTGGCCGTCGGCGTTGCGTTGCCGCCGTCGAGGTTGGCAGTGGGCTGAGCGGTCACCGGGACGCGGGGCGACCGCAAGGGCCGGGGGAACGGCACCGTCGCGAGCGCGAGGTAGGCGGCTGCGGCGATCATCGTCCAGATCCCGAGGCGGCGTCGGGTTTCGGCGGTGCGCTGTCGACGCAGCATCAGTAAGCCGCCGGCGAGGACGATTGTCACGCCGACGAGCAGGCCCGGCCCGTGCTCGGCGAGTTCCGACCAGAACGGAGTCAGGGCGGTCATGACTTGCCCTCCCGGCGTTCGGCCTCGGCGAGCAGGCGGCGCAGGCGGGCGAGCTCCTCCGAGTCCGGGCGTTTGGCGGCGAGGGCGCTCGCGACGAGCTGATCCAACGCGCCGTCGAACACCGATTCGATCAGTCCACCAAGGAGGTTCTTCTTGGTGCGTTCGCCGGACAGCGTCGCGCGGTAGACGAACGTGCGGCCCTCCGAACGGTGGCTCACGAGCCCTTTCTCCTCCATCGTGCGCAGGAACGCCTGGACGGTGTTCTGCACGATCGGAACCTCGTCGCGCAAGGCCTCGTAGACCTCCCGCACCGTCGCTTCGCCGCGGTCCCAGAGGATCTTGAGGATCTGGAGTTCACGTTCGGAGGGTTTGGGTAGGTCGCTCATGGTGTCGCGGGGTCGAGCTGCGCCAGGGGCACAGGTGATCTACGGGTATCGACCGCAGAATATTCCAAGCTTAGTCAACTAAGTGAAGAAAACTAAGCGTGGCCGGATGCCTTGGCAAGGGGGGGCTGGCCGGATGCTTCCGAGCGGGCCGTGAGGCCGGCAGGAACGCCGGCTCAGGCGGGGCTTCGGCGGTGGCACCCGGTCAGTTTCGCCGATCCGGGCCGACGCGTTCGAGTCTCAGCACGGAGCGCGCGGGCGTGCCCGCGCTGGCCGGCGGGTCAGCGGACGAGCGCGGCGCGTGTGATCGAGGAGATCTGACGGATCGCGTCGAGCTGATCCGCGGTCGGTTCGCGGTCGAGGTTGAGGATGCCGAGGGCCGGCGCCGACACCTCACCGCCCTCGCCACCGCCGTTCGAGGCGGTACCGATCTGCATCCGCGTGATGTTGATCCCGTCGTTGCCGAGCTGGCTCCCGAGCTTGCCGACCACGCCGGGTTCGTCGGAGTGGAACGTCACGAGCATCGGGCCCTCCGGAATGGCGTCGATCACGTAGCCGTCGAGTTCGACCAGGCGGCCGTGGCGCTGGCCCAGGACGGTGCCGGATGCGAAGTGCCGCACTTCGTCGATCACGGCCTCGACGCGGAGCAGCGACATGAAGTCCCGCTTCATTGACGAGGACTCCGAGTGAACGCGCAGGCCGAGTTCTTCGCCGATGCGTTCGGCGTTGACCGGCGTCACCGTGCCCTCGACCGCGTGCTGTAGCGCACCGCCGAGCATGGCGACCCGCAGAGGACGGTGCGCCGAGTCCGGAATGCCGCCCTGAACCGACAGTCGCACCGACTGCACGCGACCCTCGAAGAGCTGCGTGAGCAGACCCGCGAGATTGCGGGCGAGGTCGAGCCAGGGGCCGAGCTGGGCGGCGTCCGCCGGCGCCACGCGCGGCACGTTGATGCCGTTGAGTACGACCCCGCGTTTCAGCGCCAGCACCGTCTGCCGCGCCATGTCGAGCGAGACGTTGCGCTTGGCTTCGACCGTCGAGGCGCCGAGGTGTGGCGTGAGCACAAGGTTCGGTGCGGAGCGCAGCGGGCTGTCGGCTGGCAGGGGTTCCTGCTCGAATACGTCGAGCGCCGCGCCGGCAAGATGCCCCGACTCGAGCGCCTCACAGACCGCCGCCTCGTCGACGATGCCGCCGCGGGCCGCGTGCACGAGGCGGGCGCCGGGCTTCATGGCCTGGATGCGTTCGCGGGACAGGAGTCCGCGGGTCTCGTCCGCGAGTGGCACGTGTACGCTGACGAAATCACTCGACCCGAGCAGCTCGTCGAGTTCCATCATCCGCACACCGTCGGGCGCGTTGGCCTGCGACACGAACGGGTCGTACGCCGAGACCGTCATGCCAAGTCCGCGACAGCGCTCGGCGACCACGCGGCCGATGCGGCCGAGGCCGAGCACGCCAGCCTGCTTGCCCGCCAGTTCGACGCCAGTGAACTTCGACTTCTCCCATTTACCGGCTCGCACCGACGCATCGGCTGCGGCGATCCGGCGCGCCATGCTGACGAGCAGCGCGATTGCGTGCTCACCGGTCGTGACCGCGCCGGCCTCGGGCGTGTTCATGACCACGATGCCGCGCGCCGTGGCGGCTTCGACGTCGATGTTGTCGACGCCGATGCCGGCGCGGCCGATCAGGGTCAAGCGGTCCGCCAGCTCGAGGCTGCGCGCGGTGACCTTCGTGGCCGACCGCACGATCAGAGCTTCGTAGTCCGCGAGCGTCGTGCGCAGCGCGTCTTCGTCCATGCCGGTCTTGACCGTGACGTCGCCGGCGTCGTTCAACAGTTCGAGACCTTCGGCCGAGAGTTCGTCCGCAACCAGAATCTTCGTCGTCATGTGCAGCTTGACGCTACCGCGTCCGGCCCGCTCATCGAGCACCCTTTCCGCGCAGGATAACCGCGACGGTCTTGAGGATGATCGTGAGGTCGAACAGCGGGGTCATGTTCTTGATGTAGTAGAGGTCGTAGCGCAGCTTCTCGCGGGCGTCGTCGACCGACGCGCCGTAGCTGTGCTGGACCTGCGCCCAGCCGGTGAGGCCGGGTTTGACCGTGTGTCGCAGGGGGTAGAACGGGATCTCCTCGGTGAGCTGGTCGACGAAGACCGGCCGCTCCGGGCGCGGGCCGACGAACGACATATCGCCCTTGAGGATGTTGACGAACTGCGGGATCTCGTCGATCCGGGACAGGCGCAGGAGCTTGCCGATCGGGGTGATCCGCGAGTCGTTCTTCTGCGCCCACACCGGACCGGAGTGTTTCTCCGCGTCCGCGTTCATCGTGCGAAACTTCACGAGCTTGAACGGCACGCCGTCCTGGCCGGTGCGTTCCTGGGTGAAGAAGACTGGACCGCGGCTGGTGCATTTGACCGCGAGCGCGGTCAACAGGCACAGCGGCAGCGACAGCAGCAGGCCGAGCCCCGCGGTGACGATGTCGATGACGCGCTTCATCGCCATCGTCAGCGGATCCTTCGTGAAGCCGCGCCCGTAGATCAGGTAGCTCGGACGCATGCTCTCGACCGCGAGCTTGCCCGTCAGCCGTTCGTACATCGCCTCGCGTTCCTCGACCGTGACGCCGTCGGTGCGGCATTCCAGCAGCTGACCCACGGGCAGGCGGCCGCGCCGTTCGCGCAGGGCGACCACCACTCGGCTGATGCCTTCCTCGCTGCAGAGACCGCGCAGGTCGTCGAGCCGGCCGATTGCCGGCGCGTCCCCGTTCTGCCGGTCGAGTGGCGGCTGGCCGGGCTCCTCGACGAAGCCCATGAGCTCGTAGCCGGCCATCGGGCGCGACTGGATGAGTCGCCCGAGCTTGAGGGCTTCCTCGGACGCGCCGACGATCACGATGCGCTCGCCGAAGCGCCACTTGTAGAAGAACCAGTGGAAGCCGTGCCGTAGCGCGTAGACCAGTGCGAACGCGATGCCGAGCAGCAGGATCAGCTTCCAGGTCTCGCCGCTGACGTCCTCCAGGCCCGGAAAGTAGAACAGACCGGGCGCCACGAGCACCAGCACCGCGAGCATCACGAGCGAATAGCCGCACGAATGCACCAGGCGGTTGCCGAGTTCGGCGCGGTTCTGCGCCGTGCGCCAGTCGTAGAGGTCGTTGTAGCTCAGCGACGCCTGGCAGATGATCGCGATCGTCACGCAGGTCAGCACGCCGAGCAGCAGGTCTCGCGACGGCTCGAACAGGAAGAACGACCGCGTGCTGAACGGCGGTGCGCTCGTGCCCACGAGCATCACCAGCGTGAACACGAGGTTCTCCAGCAGCAGCAGCATGAGCTTGCGCCGCGGGATCATCTGTTCGACGAGAGTGGGCATGTGGGGCGGTGAAGGTGTGGCGGCAATCGACAGTCTGCGGGGGGAGCCTTGCGGGTTCCTCCGCGGCGGGTGGGTGCCTAGGGGTCTGTTCGGTAATCGGCGAGTCGGGTCTACAGCGCGACGCCATCGGCCGACGGCATCGTCGCTGCGAGCAACGGTGCGGACGTTGGCAAAATGCAACAAATCCCGTGGCGGTGCCAATGGTCCGGCCGCGCTCCACCGCACGGCGACGATGTCGATCCGTAGTCCTCGGGGGCGCGGTCGCAGGCTCGGGGCGAGGGCCAGCAACGCGGCCTGCAGGCGGTCGAGTCGAGCGCTGTCGACGAACCGCTCCGGGGCCGGGTGATCGGCCCGGGCCTTGACCTCGACCGCGATCCACGTGCGACCGCGCCGCACGAGCAGGTCGAGTTCTGCGGCCCGCGTGCGGAGGTTTCGGGCTTCGATGCGGTAGCCGGCGTGGCGCAATCCCGCGGCGGCGACTACTTCACCGCGCGCACCCGATCGTTCGGTGGGTGAGCCTGCCGGTCTCCGTTCGGTCCATCGCGAGCGGGTCCATGGCGAACTGGCCGCAGGCGGGTTCGGGTCAGCCCGTCTTCTGGGCGGCTGGGTTCGTCGCCGCTTCATCGCGCACGATCCGCGCGACGGCCGAACGTTCGAACGTGACCTGCATCGTGTCGAGCAGCAGGGTCACGGTGCGATCCTCGAGTTTGTGCACCTTGCCGTGGATCCCGGACGAGGTGACCACCCGATCGCCCTGCTTGATCGACGACAGCATCGACTGCTGTTCCTTGCGGGCCTTGCTCTCGCGGCGGAACGAGAGGAAGAGCATCAGCCCGACGAACAACGCCATGTAGAGGAAGATGTCGTTCGCGAAGCCGGCGCCACCCTGGCCGGCGCCGTTTGGGCCGGTGGGGGCGTTCGGGTCGTTCGGATCGACCGGGATCCCACCGCCGACCGGGCCCGAGCCGCCGCCGGTCGGTCCGCCGGACGGACCACCGGAAGGGCCACCTGACGGCGTCGGATCCTGGGCGATCGGCAGTACGAGGTAGGCCGGGTAGGGGAGCAGATAGGTCGTCGCGGGCATGAAGGCGTGGATCCGGGGGGAAAACGGGCGAGCAGTATAGGCCGCGGGGCGGTTGCGTTGGAGGCTCTTGTCGGCATCCTGCGCGAATGCGTGTTCTGACCGCGATGTCCGGTGGAGTCGACAGCAGCGTTGCTGCGCTGCTGCTGCAGCGCCAGGGCCATGACGTGGTCGGCGTCTTTATGCGCAACGGGGTGTCGGGGCTGGGAGGCCCGGCGTCGGTCGCGCAGGAGAAATCCTGCTGTTCGGCCTCGGACGCACGCGATGCGGCGCTGGTGTCGGATCGGCTCGGCATTCCGTTCTACTCGGTGGACTACGCGGAAGAGTTCGGCGGGCTGATCGACCACTTCGCGGCGGAGTATCGCCGTGGTCGCACACCCAACCCCTGTGTGCTGTGCAACACGCAGCTCAAATTCGGACACCTTTTTCGGCTCGCGGACGATGTCGGGGCCGCGGCCGTGGCGACGGGCCACTACGCGCGCGCCGTCGACGGGCAGTTGCTGCGGGCCCGCGATACCCAGAAGGACCAGACCTACTACCTGTTCGGCGTCGAACGTGAGTCACTGCGGCGAGCGCTGTTCCCGCTCGGGGATCTGACCAAGGCGGAGGTGCGCGCGATCGCGGCCGACGCGGGGTTCTCGACGGCTGCCAAACCCGAATCGATGGAGATCTGCTTCGTCACGAGTGGCGACTACCGCGACGTCGTGCGGACGCGCGGTGGTGGCGGCCGGTCGGGTCGTTTCCTGAACGCCGCCGGGGCGGAGGTCGGCCGCCACGATGGGGTCGACGGGTTCACGGTCGGGCAGCGACGTGGGCTGCCGGCGCTCGGCACGCCGCACTACGTCGGTCGCATCGATCCCGAGTCGGGCGACGTGTTGCTCGTCGAACGTCAGGGTCTCGCCGCGCGGTCGGCGCTGGTGCGTGCAGTGCACTGGCTCATCGACGATCCCGCGCCGGATGACGAGATCGCCGCCAGTGTCAAGGTGCGCGCGCGGCAGGAGCCGGTGGCAGCGACGATTCGGGTGCGCGACGCGGCCACGGTCGAACTGCGCTTCGACGCGCCCGTCGATGCGGTGACTCCGGGGCAGGCGGCCGTGTTCTATCGACAAGACCGCGTGCTCGGCGGCGGCTGGCTCGACTGACCGGCGAGTTCTGCGAGCGGGATCGGTCAGGACGTCCACCTTTACGGTCCTTTGCAAGCCCGACCTGGGTCGCAATCCCGCGCGGTTCGCCGGTCCCAAGCCGTGGTTCGCGGTGGTAGCGTTGTGATGCCGCAAACCTCGCCCATGCCGACCGAACGACCTTCACACCCCAGCGCTCACGGCGCACTCACCCGCACGGCCCCGCGCTCGTGGTCCGCGCTTCGCGCGCTCGGTCGTGTCGTCGCCGGCGTTCTCGCACTCGGCAGCGGCTCCGTCGCGGTCGCCCAATGCGGCACCCAGGCGCTCACCACGCCGCCGGCCTTCGTCGCCAACAACGGCGGGGAGATCGGCGGTGTCGTCTACTTCTCGCTGGCCGTTGACGGCGGTGGCGCGCCGAACGGTGTCTCGATCTGTGGGTTCGACGTGCATACGTCGGTGCTCGGCCAGCCCATTACGGGCATCGTCTATCTGCACCAGTCCATCACGGACGTCGCGCAGCTCAACGGCAGCAACAACGGCAGCGCGGACTGGTGTCGTCTCGGCGCGCTGACCGGACAGGGCAACGGTGCCGGTCTGCCCTCGCCGATGACCGTCGTCAACCCGACGAACTCGATCGACCTGCCGCCGGGTGACTATCTGTTCGCGCTCGGCAACGGCGACTTCGATCACGACTACACGTTCGGGACCGGCTGCGGGCCGGGCTTCAACGAGTGCGTCTCCGACGGCGTGCTGACGTTCACCGCCGGCAAGGCGAGCAACACGTTTCCGAACGGCTCGCCGCTGTTCTCGCCGCGCGTGTTCAACGCCACGGTGCGCTACGACGTGGCTACCGCCGCGGTGACCCGGTCGCCTTGCGAGAAGGCGGCCGTGACCACCAACATCGGCAACTCGTGCGGCGGTGGTGACGTCACGTTGGTCGAGGACTTCGGCACCTGGGATCTCACGGACGGCACGGCGCAGCCGCCGACGACGACGGACGTGGTGTTCAGCGGGCAGGGCGGCACGATCACCGTCGATGTCGTCGCGGGTGGCAGCGCGATCGTGCCCCCGACGGCGCCCGATCTCGGACTCGGCGACGACGACGTGTCGGCGCTGATTCCTCTCGGGTTCGATCTCAAGGCGTTCGGCCTGCCGTGCGCCGATTCGATCGCGGTGCAGTCGAACGGTTGCATCTGGCTCGGCTTCGTCGGAAACGACGACTATCTCGAGTCGATCGCGAGCTTCGAACGGGACGGTGCCCGCATCGCGCCGTTCTGGGAAGATCTGCGGCCGCTGACCGGCGGTGGGCGTGGCATGATCCACGTCGACCAGGGCGCCAACTCGACCACCGTGACGTGGAGCGACGTGCTGCTGTGGGGCACTCCGCGCGATGTCACGTTCCAGTGTGTGATCGAGCCCACTCGGATCACGTGTCGCTACGACGCGGACTCGCCGTTCCCCGACGATGGGCTCGTGGGATTCACCAACGGCGTCGGCGCCGTCGGCACGCCGAACCTGGATCTCACCGCGGCGACGCCCGTGACGGTTGCGGGCGGTCCGCAGCTTGGTCTGCGGGCGGTCAGTGCGCCGACCATTCGGGGCAGCGCCTTCGGGATCGAACTCCTCGGCCTGCCGGCCGGCGGTATCGCCGCAGTGCTCGCGACGATTGGCAACGCCGGTGCGGGGACGCCACTGCCGCCGCCGGTGCTGCCGAGCTGTCGGGCCTACGTGCCGTTCAACGCGGTGAACATCGGCACCATCGTCGCGGCCAACCCCTGCGTCACGTATCCGTTCTCGCTCGCGGTGCCGAACGATCCGTCGTTCGTGTGTCTGCCGTTGACGGCGCAGGGTGCGGCGCTGGAACTCGGGAGCGGGAACGCAACGCTGTCCAACGCGGTTGAGGCGATGGTCGGGGACGTCTGATCGACTCGGTTCGCCGTGCGGTTGGTCGCCGGGGTCCGTTAGGGCCGGGGCTGATTCGCCGGAAACTGGCAGGCGGTGTTGCGGGATTGTTCCGGCGACGCGAATGGTTCCGGAAAACATGACCATGCGGCTCTCTCGATCGGGTCTCGTTCCGCTGTTCGTGCTCACGAGCGCGATCGCCACCGTCGGACGCGCGCCAGGCCAGTGTGGCGCGAGCCAGCTCGTTACGCCGCCGAACTACGCGTCGGACAACGGCGGCGGGATCGGCGGAGCGGTCTATTTCACGCTCGACGTGACTGCCCCGAACGGCGTGAGCATCTGCGGGATCGCGGTCAACACCTCTGCGTTCGGCCCGATCAACGCGACGCTGTACGTGCACCAGTCGATCTCGGACGTCACACAGCTCGGGGCGGTGAACAACGCGGCGTCCGACTGGTGTGAGGTCGCGGGCGTCAGCGGCACCGGCAACGGATCGGACCAGCCTTCGCCGTGCACGATCCAGAACGGGACCAACTCCCTCGATCTCCCGCCTGGGCAGTATCTGATCGCGCTCGGCAATGGCGACTTCGCGCATCGCTACACCGCCGGTACCGGCTGCCTCCCCGGCAACCAGTGTAACTCGGATCCGAACGTCGGCTTTCGCGGTGGCCAGGCCAGCAACGCCTTCCCCGGGCCGACGACCCTGTTCGCGCCGCGGGTGTTCAACGGCACCATCGACTACGACGTCGGGGTCACACCGGTGACGCTCTCACCATGCCTCAAGGCGGGGGCCGCGGGGACGGTGGGAGCCGGGTGCGGCGGCGGGCCAGCCGTTGTGGCCGAGTTGTTCGGAACGTGGGATCTGACCGATCGCATGGCGCAGCCGGCGACCGCGCACGACGTGCGAATCGTCGGCAGTGGCGCGGGCTACGCCGTTGATGCCGTGCCGGGCACGACCCTCCTGCCACCGGTGGCGGCCCCGCTCGGTCTCGATGACGATGAGACCACGCCGCTGCTGCCGTTGGGATTCGACCTCGGGGCCTTCGGCATGCCGTGCCGCGACGCGATCTCGATCGACAGCAACGGCTGCGTCTGGCTGGGGGTCGAAGGCGCCAGCGATTTCTCGGAGACGCTGGGCGAGTTCGAGGGTGGCGAGGCCCGCCTCGCACCGTACTGGACCGATCTGCAGACAGGGTTGGCTGGCGGGGCCGGGACCGTGCACGTCGATCAGACGCCGACCGAGACGCTGGTGACCTGGAACGGCATCGCGCTCTGGGGCACGGTGACCGCAGTGACCTGCCAGTGCTCGATCACCGCGAGCGAGATCCGCTTCCGCTACGACGCCACGGCCGCCTTCGCGAACGCCGGACTCGTCGGAATCACGAACGGCATCGGCACGAGTGGCACCGTGAGCAGCGATCTGACCGCCTCGACCTACGTGGTCACCGGCGGCGCGCCGGTCGCACTCGTCGCGACGCAGACGCCGAGCCTCGGCGGCGCGCTGTCGTTGGAGGTGTCGCGCCTGCCCGCGGGTGGGCTCGGAGCGATCCAGCTCGATCTCGGGCCGCCGACGGCCGGTGTGCCGTTGATCGGCCCGCTGTTTGCGGCCAACTGCAGCAACTACCTGCCGTCGCCCGTGCCGGTCAGCCTGGGCCTCGTCGTGAACGCGGATGCGTGTCAGACCTACGCCGCGAGTTCGAGCGTGCCCGCCAATCCGGCGTTCCTCTGCCTGCCGTTTGCGGCGCAGGCGGCCGCCTTCGACTTCGCGACCAACCAGGTCGTGACGAGCAACGCGATCGACGCGGTGACCGGCAATTTCTGAACTGGCAGCGCGCGCCGCGCAGGTCACAGGCCCGGCTTCGGGGTCACGTCGAGCGGCGAGCCGGCCCAGGGGGCGAACCGGTTCAGGGTTGAGCCGGCCCTGGGGGCGCTGCGGGCCGGGATGCGACCCGGCGCGCGCCGCTAGACGCTCTCCTTGAGCGCCGAGCCGGGGCGGAAGCCAACCGTGCGCGAGGCCTTGATCTCGATCGGCTCGTTGGTGCGCGGGTTGCGGCCCATGCGCGCGGCGCGCTCCTTCACCTGGAACGTGCCAAAACCGACGATCTGGACCTCACCGTCGCGCTGCAGCCCGTTCTGGATCGACGTCAGCAGCGCGTTCACCGCGCGCTCGGCGTGAGCCTTGCTGCAGTCGTTGCCGATGTTCTTCTGGACCTCTTCGATCAGCTCTGCCTTGTTCATTCTCTGCTCCTGAGTCTGTGGTTCCGAAAGGGGGCACGCCGGGGCCTCGAGGGCTGACGTGCGCCGGATAGTCATTGTCTCCCGACGTCCGGGGCAGCGGCCGACGCCAGCCCGGAACGGCATACGGTCCCGCCAACGGAGGGCGGAGACCGGGGAAAAATCCTACGGCCGGCCATTCGCCGATACCAAGCCGGCTAACCGAATCCCGTGCCCGGGCCGGGTTTTGGCGCGGATCAGGCAGCGGGCGAGGGGCCCGGGAGGAGGCCTCCGGTGCGGGCTCATCCGGCAGGTCCTGCGCGGACTCCTGGGGTAGCTCCGGCGGAACTGCTGCTGAGGCTCAAGGCGGCGACCGCGAGTGGCCGATGCCATGGCGACGGGAGCCGGTGCTCCTGCACCCCCGAAACTCACGAGGACATGACAATGCGGACCGCGGCCTTCGCTGCCACTCTCCTGCTCCTTCTGACGGCGTGCTCGACCACGACGACCTCGTCGACCGAGAGCCCGTACGAACAACCCAACCAGTTGATGGGTGCCGAGATCGATCGGCGCATCGACCAGATCCCGTATCTGCACCGGGAAGAGCTGCTCGACAACCTGCTCTGGCTCAGTCAGAGCGGCGAGCA
>JANSXC010000022.1 GCA_024743115.1 bacterium
CTTGGGATTGACCGGCACCTGATTGATGCCCTCGAGCTGGTATTCAACCGGGTCCTCGACCGTGACGAGATTGATGTCCGGTTGCGCGATGCTGCGCACGGCGGAGTACAGCGTCGTCGACTTGCCAGAACCCGTCGGGCCCGTGACGAGGATCATCCCGTAGGGCTGCGCGCAGGCCCACTTGTAGTCCTCCATCGACTTCGACTCGAAGCCGAGCGACTCGATGTCGAGCGCGAGGTTGCTCGAGTCGAGAATACGGAAGACGGTTTTCTCGCCCCAGACGACGGGCAGGATCGAGACGCGGAAGTCGACCGCCTTGCGGCCGATCTTCATCTGGAACTTGCCGTCCTGCGGCTTACGCCGCTCGGCGATGTCCAGCTTCGCCATGATCTTGATGCGCGAAGTGATCGTGTTCTGCATCCGCTTCGGCAACGACATCGCCTCGTAGAGGCCGCCGTCCTTGCGGTAGCGCACGATGACCTTCTTCTCGAACGGCTCGATGTGGATATCGCTCGCGCCCGTATTGCAGCCGTCGAGGATCATCTTGTTGACGAGCTTGACGACCGGCGCATCCTCGTCGCTGATCGCCGAGAGGTCGGTGGTCTCGTCATCGAGCTCGGCTTCCTTGAGTTCGACGTCCTCGCCGTCGAACGAACCGAGGATGCCATCGACCGACTCGAGCTCTTTCTGGTAGCCCCGACCGATCGCCTTCTCGATCTCCTCGGCCGTACTCACGACCGTGCGTAGCTGACAACCGGTGATGATCCGGATGTCGTCGAGCTTCAGAACGTCGAACGGGTTGGCGACCGCAACGGTGAGGATCGTGCCGATCTTGTCGATCGGATAGATGCCATACTCGGTCGCGACGTCCTCGGGGATGGACTCGAGGACGTCCTTGTTCGTGGCCAGTTTCTGCAGATCGACCGGCGGAACGTTCGCGGCCCGAGCGATCATCGCGATCAACTCGGCTTCGGTGGCGACCCCCTTCTTCGTGAGGATCTCCGTGAAAGGACGACCCTGTTTCTGGGCCTCCGCGAGCAATTCGTCGGCAGTATCCGGCTCGAGTTTGCCGGCCTTTTCGAGCAGTGCTCTGAGCTTCTTAGCGAGCTGCGACATCGAGTCTCATCGCCTCCGGGAGGCTGCTCCTCCGCCGCCGGCTCGCTCCAGCAGACGCATGAAATCGGCTTCATCGGAACTGCGTTCGAGAGCGTCCTCGTAGCTCACGACGCCACTGCGGTAGAGCTCGAACAAGGACTGGTTCATCGTCTTCATGCCGGCCTGGCCACCCGTCTGGATGGTCGACATGATCTGATGGGCCTTGTTGTCGCGGATCATCGCGCGGATCGCGGGGTTGACGAGCATGACTTCGCTCGCCAAGGCGCGACCCTTGCCGTGCACGCGGGGCACCAGCTGCTGGCAGACGACAGCCTGCAGCGTGAACGACAGCATCGTGCGAATCTGCTGCTGCTGATGCGCCGGGAAGACGTCGACGATGCGGTTGACGGTCTGCTGGACGTCGGACGTGTGCAGCGTCGCGAACGTCAGGTGACCGGTCTCCGCGAGTGTCAGCGCCGCTTCGATCGTCTCGAGGTCGCGCATCTCGCCGATGAGCACGACGTCCGGATCCTGACGCAGCACGGACTTCAGCGCCTTCTCGAAACCGTGCGTATCACCGCCGACCTCACGCTGGTTGATCAGGCAGTTCTTGTTGCCGTGCAAGAACTCGATCGGGTCCTCGATCGTGATGATGTGACCCTGCCGCGTCTCGTTGATGTAGTTGACCATCGAGGCGAGCGTCGTGGACTTGCCCGAGCCCGTCGAACCCGTGCAGAGCACGAGGCCACGGGGCAGGTTGCAGATCCACTCGCAGACCTTCGTGGGCAGACCGATCGTCGCGAAGTCGAAGACCTCGTACGGAATCACACGCAGCACCGCGGCGACCGTGCCGCGTTGCAGGAAGACGTTGGTGCGGAAGCGACCGAGGTTCGTGACGCCGAACGAGAAGTCGATCTCGAGGTTCTTCTCGAACTTCGCGACCTGATCCGGACCGATGACCGAGTAGATCAGCTTCTTCGCCGCCTCGGGCGACAGCGGCTCGTACTCGGTGTCGATCAGCTTGCCGTCGACGCGGATCCGTGGCGGCGTGCCTACGGAAAGGTGAAGGTCTGATCCACCGCGCTGAACCATGAGGTTCAGCAGTTCTTCCATCGAGACCATCGGGGCTCCTTGCTCGGCCGATCCCTATGATCGGTCGTCACGGCCCTATCGGCGGGACGTGGCAGGGAGGTTGAGGCCGTCGCGGGCGAACCCTTGGGGCCGACCCGGATGGCGACGACGGGTCGACGCGATGGCGTGACGCGCTGTCAGGATCGCCGGCCGCCGCGCGCGCGACCGTCCCGAAACGGGACTCGGCCGGCGCTACTTGTCGGCGTGCGCCTGCTCGACGATCGCCTTGCGCTGCGCGACGATCTCGGCCTGCACGTTCGGCGGCACGGCTTCGTACTGCTCGAACTTCATCGTGAACGTGCCCTCACCCGCGGTGATCGAGCGCAGTTGTGTCGAGTAATCCAACATCGACGCGAGCGGCACCTGCGCCTTGATGACCTGGATGCCGTCCTCGATCTCCATCCCGGACATCCGACCGCGCGAGCTCGACAGGTTGCCGGCCACGTCGCCCGTGAAGCGCTCGGGGATGTGGATCTCGACGTCCATGATCGGCTCGAGCAGGATCGGGCGCGCCTTCAGGTAGCCATCGAGCGAGGCTCGCTGCCCCGCAAGCTGGAAGCTGAGCTGATCGCTGTCGACGTCGTGGAACTTGCCGTCGTGGACTTCGACCTTCATGTCCACGACCGGGAAGCCGGCGAGCGCCCCCTTCTCCATGAACTTGTGCGCGCCCTTCTCCACTTCGGGGATGAACTGGCGCGGGATCGCCCCGCCGACGATCGAATCGACGAACTCGAAGCCCTCGCCGTGTTCGCGCGGCGCGACCCGAACGTAGACCTCGGCAAACTGGCCGCGGCCACCCGACTGCTTCTTGTGCCGGTGATGACCGTCCGCGGGCACGGTGATCGTCTCGCGGTACGGGATCGTCGGCGGCCCGTGGTCGACGTCGACCTGGTAGCGCTCGTGCATGCGCGCGAACTGGACGTCGAGGTGCAGCGGACTCATGCCCGTGAGCAGGAACTCGCCGGTCTCCGAGTCACGGCCGTACTGCAGCGTCGGATCCTCGGCCACGACCTTCTCGACCGCGCCGCCGATCTTCTGCTCGTCGCCACGCGTCTTGGGCCAGATGTGACGCGAATAGGTCGGCAGCGGGAACGCAGGCCGCGGGAACGCGATCTCGCCACCGCTCGCGAACACCGTGTCGCCGTACTCGAAGTCCTCGATCTTGCTCACCGCGAACAGGTCGCCGGTGACGACTTTGTCGATCTCGGTCGTCTCCTTGGCGTGCACATCGAACAGGTGCGCGAGCTTGACGCTCTTGCCGTCGCGCGCGATGGCCACCGAGTCATCCTTGCTCGCGCCGCCGCGCAGGCAACGCAGGAACGACATCCGACCGACGTAGGGATCGGAGACCGTCTTGAACACCTTCGCGGCGAACGGGCCATCCGCCGCCGGCTCGCAGACGTCGCCGAACGTGTCGCTGCCGGGCTTGCCAGAACCGCGACCACCGAAGCAGACCGGCGACGGGAAGTGCTCGCTGACGAAGCGCAGGAACTTGCGCAGCCCGAGCGGGCTCAGCGGGTTGATCGCGAAGACCGGCGCGAGCTTGCCCGCCGCGATCGCGCGCCGCAGGTTCTCCTCGAACTCCACGTCGTCGAGGTGCCCCTCCTCGAGGTAGTGCTCCATGAGCGTGTCGTCGACCTCGGCCTCGTCTTCCTCGATCTGGTCGTGGTACTTCTCGCCCTCGGGCCCTTCGCGATCGAGCACGTTGAACGCCGTCTTGAACCCGGCTGCCTTGCCATCGGGATAGGTCACGGGCACGACCGCGTGGCCGAACGCCGCACGCAGTTCCTCGATCGTGCGCTGGAAGTCCGTGTTGTCCTGATCGAGGTGGGTCACCGCGATCGCGCGTCCGACGCCGAGTTCACCGGCTGCCTTCCAGAGCTGGCGAGCATGGAACGTCAACGGGCTCGTCGCATTGACGACGAGCACGACGGTCTCGACGACGTCCATGACCGAGATCGCGCTCGCGATGAAGTCGTTGTGGCCCGGCGTGTCGAACAGGTTGAGCCGATGGTTGTTCTCCAGCGGCATGCGGAAGAGGTGCGACGTCAGCGTCTGCTTGCGCTCCTTCTCTTCGGGCTCGACGTCACTGACGCTGGTGCCGTCCGCGACGCTCCCGAGGCGGGAGCTGAGCTGGAGATGGTGCGCGATTGCGTCGACGATCGCGGTCTTTCCCGAGTGACCGTGTCCGACCAGCGCGACGTTGCGGATGTCTTCCGATCCGTAGGCCATGGCGATTCCGATGGTTGAGGGCGCGGGACATGCGCCCGGAAGAAGGGGGCAGACCGAGCCGTCCTGGACGCCGCTGGCTACCAGGATTGGCAGGCATGCGTGGAGAGCCTTCTCTTGTACCCGCCGGCCTGGGCCCGGGACAGTCCTATGGCGAACGTTGCGCCGGCCGCCGGCCGCGGCGGCAACGCCTGCTACGGTATGAAGCCACCTTGAATCGCGAAGGTGGATCCGCCGGTCGAGCCTGGCTGTCGGGGCGGCCACGGCGCCCTTTCGCCGCGGCCGACGACGGTCACTGGATCGGGTCGCCGATCACGATCTCGACGCGACGGTTCCCAGCCTTGCTCGCGCCCAGCGGATCGAACGGGCCATAGCCCACTACCGCGATCGCGGATTCGGGCACCCCCTGCGACACCAGGTAGGCCGCGACCGCGTCAGCGCGCTCCGCCGACAGGTGGCGATTGCTGCGATACTTATTCTTCGTCTTGCGGATCGGATCGGTGTCCGTGTGCCCCTCGATGTAGAACCGTTTTCCGGCATGCTGGCCGCGCAAGACGCGCGCGACGTTGCGCAGCACCTGGTGTGCCGACTTCTTCAGCGCCGTACTCCCCGAGGAGAACGTCACCGAGTTGTTGACGCCGATGCTGAGGCGCCCGCGCCGGTAGGACACGACCGCGTCGTTGCCGACCGCGCGCTGCGTGTCCGACAGCTCGTTGCTGGCCGGCTCGGGACGGCGCGTGGAGGCGTCGGCGAGCGCGGCCTGCGCAGCCTGCTCACGACGCATTAGCTCGTCGTTCTCGCCGCGCAGCTGCGCGACCTGACCGTTGAGCTCGCGGATGCGCGCATCGCGCTCCCGCAGCATGTCTTGGTAACGCGTCGTACAGCTCGTGCTCAACAACGCGAGCGTCAACGCGGACAGAATCAGAATCGGTTTGCGGAACATGATGCCTCCCTAACGAGAACCTCGATGAAACAAGAACCCCACTCGCATCAACCTGCGCGGCGCGCGCGGCGCAGGAGAACGAACAACAACACCAGAGCGGCGAGTGCCACGACCAGCAGCACCCAGGGCGCGGACGACGAGCCGCGCTGCCATTCCGGCCAGGTAACGAACAAGAACTCACGCACCCGGTCGCCGAGGAACAACGCCACGACGCCACCGAGGGCGAGATACGGCCCGAACGGGATCTTCACGCCGGCCCCGCCGCGCAGCATCGCGACCGAGCCGATCAACGCGCCGAAGACGCAACCGAGGAACAGCGTGAGCAACGCGTTCTGCCAGCCGACGAACGCGCCGATCAATCCCATGAACTTGACGTCGCCGAACCCCATCGCTTCGCGTTGGAAGATCCACGAGCCCAGGATCCGAATCCCCCACGTGACGCCACCACCGGCGACGAGTCCGGCGATGCTGGCGAGCGCCGTGTCGACGGCCGGCGGCACGCTCGGATCCCCGGTCAGAGCACCCGCGACGCCGGGCCAAGCCCCAGCGACGACGCCGAGGATCATCCCGGGTTTCGTGAGGCGATCGGGCAGGATGAAGTGATCGAGGTCGATGAACGTGCAGGCGACGAGCAGTGACACGAACGTCGCATAGGCCAAGAACGCGGCCGCGCTGGCGCCGCTGAACATCAGCGCGCCATCGGCCGCGAAGTCGAACGGCGCACCAAAGCCCCGCACGGGCTGGCACGCGAGCCAGTAGAACAGCGCGGCGGTCAGCAGCTCGATCATCGGGTAGCGGAATGCGATGCGTCCGCCACAGCAGCGCGCACGGCCGCGCAGCAACACCCACGCGAGCACCGGGATGTTGTCGAACCAGCGAATCTGCGCACCGCAATGTGGACAGTGCGAGCGACCGCCCAGCGACCGTTTCGCAGGATCCTCCTGCGGCAGTCGATGGATCACGACGTTGAGGAATGAGCCCACGCACGCTCCAAAGAGCGCGGCTCCCACCTCGAAGACCGCCGTCGGCATCGTCGAAACGCTGGTTCTCTGACCTGGATCGGCAGCCTGACCGGGCCACCGTTTCGAGCACTGCGATCCCATCGATCGCCGCACGCCGTGCTGACCCACGCCGTGCGAAACGCACTCGAGAACCGCAGCATACGGTCACGCCGAACCGAATCCACCCATCCCTCACGGCTGTTCGATTGAATGGGAACGAGTCCCTGGCCCCGGTCCCCTGGCCCCGGTCCGCGAGTCGGGACACGCGGTCGGGCCGCAGCCCGGCTCAGCGGTCCGCCAGGCGCAGTTCTTCGAACATCGGCAGCTCGTAGCCCGCGACCAGATCCGCGTGGACCAGGAAGCGGCCGAAGCTGCCCGGGCGCAGGGCGAGCCAGTCGCCGTCGAAGATCGACTCCGGGCGCGGCAGTCGATCCGGGCGCAGGTCGGGCGCCGTCGGCTCCGCGGGGTCGGCCAGCACGGTCTGCCAGCGGATCTGCAGGCTCGGGCTGGCACCGAGAAAACGCAGCACGCCGCGATCGTGGTCGCGCCCGAGCAGCCGCCAGGGCGAGGCACCGCGTACCGCGAACCGCGCACCCGCAGCGAGACCATATTCGAACGCCACCGCGGTCGGCAGGCTCTGGCCGCGCGGCCCCTGGATCGCCGGGCCGCTGCGCGCGGTGGCACGCTCGACCGCCAGCACGGTGTTGTAGGGCAGCTCACCGCCGAGCTGGATCCTCGCGGCCGTCGCGATCGCAAGCGCGGTCTGGTTCGAGGGCAGCGTCGTCGCGGTCACGATCCGACCGGTGACCCGCACCTCGCCGGCCGCAACGAGCGCGACGGGCGCCTCCGCGAGCAGCTCGCTCGCCAACGCGCCATGTTGCAACGTCGGCACGGTCGCGGTCGGCGCGGCGAGTTCGAGATCACCGGCGATCGCAATGCCGCCGACCGACTGCAGGCGAACGGGTCCCGGCGAATCGATCCGCAGCGTGACACCGCGAGGAATGTCGATTGCCAGGAATGGGAACTTGCCGTCGACGCTCTGCACCATCACGCCGTCACCGCGATCGAACGCGACTCCAGGGCGCAATGTCAGATCGGAGGTCGGCCGCAGGACGCCGAGCGAGCCGTTACCGGCCTCGACCCGCACGCGCGGCCGGACGATGCCGTTTTGGGACTCGAACCCCGGCATCAGCCAATCGTCGCCGACGATGCCCTCGTCCTGATCCGGCCACGCGACCAGCGCGAGCGAGCCCCCGTGCACCACCTGCCACAGCGGCGCACTCGTGATCGGCCTCGGGAACGGCTCCTGCCCGGAATAGTCGCGGACCCCGTCGGGCCCGGTCGCGAGAAGCACGGTGAGCAGGTTGCCCGCACTCAGCGTCACGCGCGGGCCGCCACCGTGTAGACGCGGCTCGGTGCCGAGATCGAGTTCGACGGTCGAACCCGGATGCGGATCCACCGGTGTCGTCAGCACGCGCACGCGACGCACGTCGAGTCGTTGTCGGGTGTGGGCCAACCGCACGACGAACGCCTCGGGTCGGGCGCTGGTCGGCAGGACCGGAAGCGTGAAGTGCAGCCGCAATCGCGGCGCGCCCGCAGGAACCTGCGCCAGCACATCGGTCGTATGCTGCAGGAACGGCAACTCGGAGTTGGGTGGTCGCAGCGGGGCTGGCAGCCGACCCGTTGGCAAATCGACGGGGCCGGCCGGGGACATGACGAACTCGCGCGCCGGCGTTTCGCTCAGTCGGCGACCGTCCACGGCGCGCACGGCATCGGGTCGCGGATAGCCGGCGACGACGAGGCGATAGCGCTCTCCGGGCCGGAACGAGCCATCCGCGAGCGTTGCGGTCATCGGCGGGTCGGGCACGAACGTCACCCAGTTGGTGCCCGTCCGCAGCGAGCCCCGCACGGGGCGACCGTCGGATCCGACCACGGCGACGGACTCGGTGGTCACGCTCAAGGGATCGACCGCGTCCGAGAAGTAGACCGTGACGCTATCGTTGAGCAGGAGCGGCTGCTCGTCGACCGGGGAGACCCGCGTCACCGTGAGCGGCGCCTCCGGTTCGGGCGCGGCCCGCCAACACGCTGCAGCGCACAGCGCGAGCGCGCACCCGGCCAACGTTCGGGTCTTTCGCATCTGCCGTGCCATGTTACCTCGCCGGAGAGTCACGAACGAGCCTCGGCGGACCTTCCGAAAACTCGAGAATACGGCCGGTAAAACCAAAAGCACGCCCGAGGAACCCGGGCGTGCTCGCTGACGATCGTGCTCCGCAGCGCGGACGCGCCGCGAAGCCTGCAATTGCATCGGTTCGCTACTGCGAGCCCCTACTGGGAAACCAACCGGTAGATCGTGCTCATGCTGCGCAGCGACGGCGACAGCGCCGGCGTCACGTCGACGTTGTTGGTCATCGTGAGGCGCAGGTTGAGGAACCGCGGCAGCAGCTGGGTCGCCGGGTTGCGGATCTGGCCGAGCTGGTCCTCGGTGACGTAACGCGTCAGGCCCGTCGCGGCGATACGCGCCGTGTCGCCGCCGCCGGCCGTGTGGCCCTCGGCGTAGGTAGCCTGCGAGTAGCGGTAGGCCTCACACGCGTAGTTGGCGTTGAGCAGATTGCCGCGACCGTCGAACGAGTCGTCGGCATTCGCGCCGAAGCTCGGGTTGTAGAGGTTGCCTGAGTTGTCGAAGTCCTCGGCGCCACGCACCTCGAGCACGACGGACGTGCCCGCGGGCTGACGACCCTGCGGCGGATCGAGCTGCGCGATGAAGTCGTCGACGCGCAGGTTGCCGCTGATCGCCGCCAGATCCGGGAAGCCCGGCTGCGGGTTGAGCACCGGCGTGCCGTTCGGATCGAGTCCGTACTCCGAACGCTGCGGCTGCAGCGTATCGAAGAAGCCGAACGTCATCGTCGACACCTTGCGCACGAAGTCGGCCTGCGCCCAGTTCATCATGCCGTCACGCGGCGGAGCCTGGAACAGCGCCCGCGCCGGGTTGCCGAGGCCGGCGTCCTTGAGGATGCTCGGCTGGCCCGAGAGCTCGTTGGCCGGATCGATGAGGATCGCCGCACCAGTGATGAGGTCTTCACCACCCGATACCTGGACACGCGTCGACGGCCACGGCGGACGGACACCACAGCCGGCACCCACGCCGTCGTAGTAACCACCGTAGGGCGCGAAGCCGTAGGAGGGCGGGCCGAGCATGGCGACCTGGAACTGGTTGCTCGCCGTGGCGATGCCGTTGGCGGCGCTGTCCGGGAACACCTTGAAGTCGACGAGCAGCGGCAGCGCGATCGGGTCGTGATCGTGCCGGTGGTTGCCCTTGAAGTCGCCTTCGTCCATGACCCAGTTGGCCAGACCCGCGAGTTGCGCGTTGTCCGGCATGTCGTCCGAGATCCACGGCGAATCGATGTGCGCGGTCCAGTCGTCGTTCGGCGTCGGCGCCGACGGCGCCTGCGCGCCACCGAGACCGATGACCTGACCCGACGCATCGACCGTCACGAGGCGCGAGTCGCGCCAGGTGTAGCTGCGATCGAAGCGCGGGAACGGCACGTACTTGACGTTCAGCGGCGAGCGGAAGGCCTCGTTCGGGTTGATCGTGTAGACCCGATCCTCGAACACCGGCACCTGTTCCGAGCCCTCGAGCACGTTCTCCTCGAACACCGCGGACAGCGCGCTGTTGTTGCTCGTGCAGAGGTAGTCGCAGAGCGGCAGCGTCGGCGGCACCGGCGGCATGGCATTCGGGTCACCCACGTCACCCGGAACCAAACGCCAGACCTCGTCGGGGCGCATGTTCGAGTGCGACAGCGACATCGAGAAGCGATCGAAGACGTCGTAGAAGACCGTCTCGTCGTTGAACGGCGACCAGTAGAGCTGATCGACGTCGATGCCCATCTCGGCCGGCTGCGTGTAGTCGAGCGAGAAATCGTCCTCGATGTAGCGCATCTGCATGCGCGAACCACGCGCGTTCAGCGGCTCGATGACGCGTCCGACGTTCTGCGGCACGGTCTGGAAGTACTCGTACACCTGCGGCACGTTCGGCGGCGCGATGATGTCGAACATCCGTGGGTTCCAGTAGAGCAGGCCCGTGTGCAGGTTGCCCTGCTGGTCGGCCGGCGCGAGGTTGGGCGCGCCCTGCGGCGACAGCGGTCCGGTCATCGCCACGGCCGGATCGAAGTCCGGATCCCAGCACTCACCGCGCGAGACGCGGCTGATCGTGCCCAGGTTCTGGCTGTCGGCGGTGCGGCTGAAGCGCACGCCGGAAGCACCGAGCAGACGGCCGTCCTGAAGGCGGAACTGACCGAACAGGTCGATCGAGCCCGGCAGCGAGCCGTCTTCGTCCGCATCGCGGAAGAGCCAGGTGTGCCAGCCAACGAGGTTGTCGGGCGCGTTGGGATCGATCGTGAGGTCGACCGACCAGCTGTCGAGCGGCGCGGTGGGATCGTCGAAGACCTCGAGCTCGTTGCCACCGAGGTCCAGCACGCCGCCAGCACCGAGACGGACGTGGAAGCCGTAGACTTCCGACGCGGTCTCCTGGTGGAACAGCCCCATGTGCGGCTGCAGACGCAGCACGGTGCCGTCGCCGCCGAGGTCGGCGAGGCGCGTCGGCACGACCCGCGAGGTCGCGAGCTTCGGATCGTTCATCTGCTCCGAGAACGACTCCAAGGCGATCGACGTGTTCGTCAGCAGCAGGTTCTCCGTGTTGTCGACCTGGTCGAGGTCGAGCGGCTTGGTGAACTCGATCGCGACGGACGACATCGGGCCGATCAGACCTGGGGTCTGCGGCTGCGGCTCGATGCGCAGGAAGCGGTCGCGCCACTGCGCGTCGGTGACCGCGAGGCCGCCCGACGAGAACGGTACTTCCTCGTAGTAGAGCGCCCGGAGCACACAATCGCGGCCCTCGGGGTTGGCGATCGGATCGGCAATCGGCAGGAACGAGTGCAGGTTGCCCTCGGAGTCACGCCCGCCTTCGAGCGACGCGACGCGAACGGTCACCTGGGTCGCCATCTGCCCCTGCTCCTCGCCGGGGGTCTGGTTGCTGCTCAGGCCGATCGGCAGGGCGCCACCGACGCGCGCACCGATCGCCAGGTTCTCGAGGATTTCGGCGCGAACCGTCACGGTCTCGAGCGAGCCGTCCGAGAGCTGGACGAGCAGATCCTGCGTCAGGATGTCGCCGCTGCGCAGCGCCGAGGTGGTCGGCACGTTCACCGGGCCGAGCGGCACATCGGCCGTCGTCAGCGGGCCATCCACGAACGGGTAGCGACCGCGGACCGGCACGAAGTTGAAGCGCTTGTTCAGCACGACCGAGTTGGTGGACTCGTCGATCGAGACGATGCCCATCGCCAGGCTGCCGACGATCATCGGCTTCTCGGCGTCGGGGAGCTTGCCGGCCGCGCCGTCGGACAGGTTGCCCGAGCGGAAGTCACGGATGACCGCCGCGCGCCCCGCGCTGTCGACGCCATTGAGGTCCTGAATGTCATCCTCGTTGACGAAGAACGACGAGACGACGGTGCCGCGGGTCGGAATCGCCACGCGGATGTTCGCGGTGACGTTGTCCGTCGACTCCGGCAGACCCGAGGTCGTGAATCCGCTCTGGCCCTCGCCGCCGAGGATCGTCGTGTCGACCACGATCTGATCGCCCTGCACGATGATGCGCGCCGGCAGGATCCGGAATGCATCGACCGGCGCCACCACGTCGGGATCGCCCTTGAACTCGAGCACCTGGATCGCGGACGGGTTGAACTGGAAGAACTCATCCGTGACGTTCACGCTGCCGCTGAACTGCAGGCGCAGCGCCGCGTTACGCGGCACGACCGGCACGGGGCGGGCCTGCGTGTTCTGCCCACGGAACGACGGCGCCAGGTCGACCAAGCCCGACTGGCACGCGGCGAGCGCGGCGTCGAACTTGGGCTTCTCACGACTGTCGACGTTGTCCCAGAGGATCACGAGCTCCTCGTGCCCGACCGACTTGTCGAACGGCCGCAGCTCGAAGTTCGCCGTCGGCACCTCTTCACCCGCGGCGTCGAACAGGTTCTCCGACTGGATGTTCGGGTTGATGACGACGTTCTCCGCGACCAGCTCGAGCCGACGGTTGAAGCGCACACGGCGGTCTTCCTGCGACGAATCGATCATCCGGTAGGCGTAGATGTCGACCAGCCGGCCGATCTGCACGCTCTGCAGGCTCGGGCGCTGGGCATCTGGCCCGACGGTTGCAACGGTCGAGCTGCCGTCACACGCGGTGAACAGCAGCGACAGCGCGGTCGCCGACAGCAGAGCCGCCGTCCGGAAGGGGCTGCCCGAGGGAACATGCCGAGACGGAATATGGTTGCGGGTTTTCATAGCGAGGATCCCCTGAAAGTCACTGCGTCACGCCCGGCAGCACCGTCGAACGACGGCGGCTGAGGGCGCGAAAGCCAGGGAACGGGTCGGTTGCTTCGTGGGAGAGCGTGATGGTTGTTTCATCGGAACCGAAGCCCACGCACGACGAGCGTGCGCGCAACTCGCCATGCCAACGCACGCCGGAGAGCGGGCGCGCGACGGTCGGCAAGTCGTGGACTGCGGTGTTCATGGATGCTTGGGTTGGAAGATCCGGTCCAGGAATTGGGTCTAGAACCGGAACGGCAAGCGCAGGAAGTGGAGTTCCGGGCGCGAAGTATCGGGGTTCAGGAGCGGCGGGTTGTCACCCGCGACGCTGCGGAACCGCGAATCGAACAGGATGTCGAACTGCACGAAGGTGGCGCCGTAGCCGCGAATCATCTCTTGCACGTTCGGGTCATCAAGGTTGTAGAAGTAGGTGTCCTGACCAGCGGGGTAACGGGTTCCCCCATTCCCGGGCGCCGTGTGGAATGCGAAACCGATCCGGATGTTCGAGGTCGGCACGCGCGTGTTGGGCAGACTGCCCGGGTAGGTGCCGCCGAGGGTTTCGACGCCGTCGACCATGACCTTGTAGAACTTGGCGCGCAGCTGGACCTTCGTGCCGGTCGCGGCAAGCGGCCCCGACTCCGTCGAGAGACGCAGCCGGCTGTCGCTGTGCGCGAGCACCCGGTAGCTGCCGACCAGGAAGTCGTTGTCGTCGTAGAGCTCGGCTTCGTAACCGGCGTAGAGGTTGACGATCGAGCCGAGCGAGGCGGGCGCGACGTCGATCGCGTAGGCCGCCGCACCGCGGTAGATGTCCGCGTCGTTGGTCGCGAGAATCGGCATCATGTTGCCGACCGTGGGCTGCAGCGCCCGCGAGGTCTCGCCGACGGTCTCGAAGTCGATGTAGCCCGTCGCGGGATTGAGGCCCGCGAACTCGTAGGTCGGACCCGCGAGGGAGTTGGTCGGATCGATGATGCCACGCGGATCGTCATCGGCCGCGACCAGCGCGCGCCGCTGGGCGGCACCCAGGTCGAGCCACTTCGAGCGCAAGCGCGAGCGCTCCGCGAACGGCGTCGGCAGCAGCGCCGGCTGCGGGCGGACGTCACCGGCCACCGTCGGCGTCGGGTTGCCGAAGTCGTCGACGAGCTGGCCGAGCTGGTTCGGGTAGCCGCGCCAGGCGAGCGTGTTGGTCTTGCCGACGCCCGTCTGCAGCACGCCGAGACGGAACACGCGGATGTTGTCGTCCAGGATCGTGTTGCTGTTGTCGGCGTTGTGGTTCGGCTGGCCGACGGGCGGGCCCGGAGGCGCCATCAGCTGGACGATGCCCATACCACCGAAACCGCCGAGCGGCGCGCGGTCGTAGTTGAACTGGTACTGGAAGTTCGGCGCACTGCCCTGGATGGGCGACGCCGGGTACTTGCTGCGCACGATCGGCGACCCGAAGTTGCCGGTCTGGCAGACGCCGCCATCGGCCGAGATCGCGAAGTTGTAGTCGTCGTCGCCGAAGCCGTTGCCCTTGGCGTTGATCTCGATGCCCGTCGCGGACATCAGAACGACCATGCCGCCGGCACCGGCGCCACCGCCGCCGCCTTCGCTCGACGAACCGTTGATCTCACCGCCGCCACCAGCGCCGCCGTCGGCGCTGACGCGACCCGAGTCGGTGATGAGGATGGTGCCGAGCGCCTTGACGATCAGCACGCCGCCGCCGCCACCACCACCGCCGGCCGCGCCGTCGTTGTTGAAGTTCGGATCGTCGAGCGTGCAGGAGTTGTTGTAGGACAGGTCGCCGCCGCCACCGCCGCCGCCACCGCCCAGCGGGACGGACAGCTCACCGGTGATGCGCAAGCCCTGGCGCACGTTGATGCCCGTGCCCCAGAAATCGTTGTCGTTGCGGGAATCCAGGAACACGTCACCGCCGGCCGTGCCGCCGTCGAGCTGACGCGAGTTCGAGCCGCCGATCCCGCCGCAACCGCGACCGCCGGTGCCCTGGACCTGCGCGAAGACCGGCAACGCGTTGGTCGTCTGGTTGGGGCCCTGCCACCCGCCGGTGGGCACGACCTGCGCCGGGAAGCCAGGATCGCCCTGCGTCGCGAGCGAGCCGCCGCCACCGCCGGAGCCACGGCCGCAGCCGGCCACACAGGCCAGCGTGCCGCCCGTGCCGCCCGTGAGCGGTTCTTCGAGCGGGCCGTTACCGGTATCACCGAAACCGGAGCGCTCGGTCGCGCTCGGCGAACCGTCGCCACCCGTGCCGCCGCCACAGGCGCCGAAACCACCCGCCTTCGGGAAGTTGGCCGAAGCGACCTGGTCAGCGATCTCGCCATTGCCGCCATCGACGGACAGCGTGCCGGCGACCGTGAAGTCGCCGCTCACGAGCCACACCATCGGGTTGGTGCCCTGACCCTGCACGGTGATGCCCGCCGGAATGTTGACGCTCGCGAAGTTGAAGATGCCGCCCGACACGTTGTACGGGGCGCCGACCTTCGGCGTCACGACGGTGAAGTCCGTGTTGAGGACCGTCGGGACACGCGGCTCGAACTCGATCTGCGTCGAGGTGCCTTCGAACCCGAAACCGGCGCGCACGAAGCCTTCGCCGACCTCGCCGACCGGCTCGCCGAACGCGGCATCGAAGTCGATCTGGTCCGTGATGTCGAACGACGCGATCAGGGCGTCGAACTGCTGCTCGTAGGCGAGCTGGGTCTGGAACGAACCGAAGATTCGATCGTAGGCCGCGTTCGAGACGTTCGACTCGCCGGAGATGTCGGCGACGCTGCTCTCGACGATGACGCGGATGGTCGCGTTGTTCGGCAACACGCCGACCGGCCGCAGCAGGAGCGTCGAGCTGTCGAGTTCGTTGGCCTCGAGCTCGACCGACGCCGGGATCCACCAGTTGGGACCGAAGTCCGGATCGTCGTATTCGAGGAACACGTTGCCGCGGTTCGACGTGTTGCGCGTGAGCGGGTCAGGATCGAACGCGGTCGGGATGTTGGAGCTGCGCGGGTTGATCGGCTGATCGAAGACCAGACGGATCTCGACCGGCGGCGCCCCGAAGCGGTTGAGGACGACGGCGCCGTCCTCGGCGCGCGGCGTCACATCGAGCCCGGTGCGACGCGGGCCACCGGGCAGCGTGTTGCGGAACAGTTGCGCCGGCGTCGTGCCCTCCGCCGTCCGGAACTGGAAGCTCACGGGCTGCAGCAGCGCGCGACCCGCGACGTCCCGCAGCACCGTACCGTTGATGCGATCACCGCCGACGAGCTGCACGTTGTAGGTGCGGCCGGGCTTGAAGCCGCCGTTGTCGAACGTGTCGTTCGTCGGGAACACGGGCACGAACTCGAGGCGACGGCCGGGGGCCGCGTCACCGGGCGAGGTGCCGATGCGGAAGATGCCCGAGACGTTCTCCTGCAGCGGGTTGCCGAGCTGGTCGAACACCTGGAAGGAGAAGGTCGTCAGATCGACACTGTCCAGATCGATGCCAGTACTGAAATCGATCCGGATCGGATCGTTCAGGAACAGCTGACCGTTGGTCTCCGGCTGCGTGCTCAGGACCACGAAATCACCGCCGGTCAGCAGATCGCCGGTATCGGAACCACCCGAACAACCGCTGAAGAGCAGGCCGAGGCAGGCCACCGTAGCCAGAGCACTGCGAGCCAGCGTACCGCGAGCCGTACCGCGGCGAACCAGCCGGGAGGCCGGTCCCGGGCGAACCGGCGACGGTTGGGAGGTGGGAAGCGAGCGGGTCAGTCGATTCATGACGTTCACGATCTGTGCACGGTCGTCAGCCGGGGCACAACGGCTGGCGCGGAGGGGTAGGCCCGGCTGCGCGAGCGCTGGCCGAGCGGGTCGAGAGGTCTGGGTAGAGATCGGGGAGCCCCCGAACACACCGCCAATAGTGTAGCCCGAGCCGGCTGCCGAAGCGGCAGTTGCGTCCGGGAACGGACGCGGTCACCGACGCTGGCAAAGCAGCGGGCGGCGACTGGCTGGCGAGCGGTCGATGACACCGGCGGATGCGAATGAGGGGAGATGGGGACTCGAACCGGGAGGACTGGGATTGGGAAGGTCGGCTGGGGGTCGGCGGCCCTTCACGGGGGCCGCCGAGAGCGGCCGGTCGAGAGCGCGTGGGGGCACGCTCTCGGGCCAGGCCGCCGGGCGCGCGGCTACTGGCGCTGGAAGCGCCAGGTGAGCGCGAACGTCTCGATCGTCGGGGCCACCGGCGGCGAGGCGTCGACGTTGTTGCTCGTCACGAAGCGCCAGTTGACGTAGCGCACGTCGCGCGGCGTGAACGACTCACCCGGGCCAGCGAACTGGATGGTGTAGCCCGGGTCGACGAGCGTGTTCGGATCGTCGACGTAGGTGGTGACGTGCTTGTTGTAGAAGTACGTCCACCAGTCGCGGTTGTTGCGCGCATCCCACTTGCGGATCTGCGCGTCGCCCGCGATGTAGGGATCGAGCGGGAAGTTCGTCGCGTCCGGCTTCATCTGGCCTCGCACGCTGTTGAAATCGGCGCCGTAGAGCGGCGAACTCTGCGCCGCCCAGGCGTCGTAGTACCACGGGTCGGGATCAACCACGCCCGCCGCGCGGAACTGCGCGACGATCGACGTGCCACCCGGCAGATCGCTGAGCGGCGGATCGAACTCGAAGGCGAACGACGGCACCACGTTGCCTGGTCGCGTGCTCTGGCCGTTCGCGAGGTAGAACGGGCCGAGGCGCGGATCGACGAAGCCCTCAGGCACCCGGTGCGGGTTGTTGAGATCGACGAACCCGTTCGTGATCACGCTCTGACGCTTCAGCATGTCGATCATGATCCAGTAGAACGTGTTGTCCCGGGCCGCCGTGCCACCGCCCGCAGGCGTGTAGCCACCCTGCGCGTTGTTCCAGCGGCTCTCACCCGGCGCGACACAGATCGGCGGCGAGCCGTTCTGGAGTGCGGCACGACCCGAAGACAGCGCGCGGAAGTGCGGCGTCGGACTCGACTGCACGGTCAGCGAGACCTGCCAGCCGTTGGTGCCCAGAGCGACGTAGCCGTTGCCTTGCGGCAACTCGGACGAATCGCAGTAGGTCCAGAAGTCCGCGAGCAGCGGCAACGCCACGGCGCCGGTCAGGCCGCCCGTGTAGTTGTCGGTCTGGTTCGGCGAATCGAGCTGCCGGTTGGGCAGGTCGTTCCAGAACGAGTTGGCGTAGATGGTCTCCTCGCCCGGGTTCGCGTTCTGGTCGTAGAGCCAACGCCGGCCGATACCGTTGTTGTACGGCGACACGATGTAAGGCGTCACGATCGATCCAGCGCCGACATCTTGGCCGGCGCGGATGTTCAGACCCTGTTCGACCACCGTCTCGTCGCGGTAGACGAAGTACGGCTTCTCGAACGTCGGCAGCGGCAGGAAGCGGTTGACGTTGTTGACCTCGTAGACGACGGTCGCGGGATCGATCGTCATCGGGGTGTCGACGTACGCCGGGTGCGGCGTCGGCTGGCTCTCGATCGTCCGGCCCGTGCCGGTCGGCTCCGGGTTCCACAGGAAGTTCTGCTGGAACTGGGTCTCGAGGCCGGAGTCCGGCAGCGACGGCAGCGAGCTGAAGTCACCGACACAGGGCGCCGGGCGGTGCTCACTGTGGCCGAGGAACAGGCTCACGCGATCGAACTCGTCGAACACGAGCACCGTCCCCGTGAAGGGCGCCCAGTACATCTGCTCCACGTCGAGGTTGAAGTCGAACGGGTCGGTGCGCGAGAGGCTGAGGTCGACCTCGCGCCACAGCGTCTGGAGCCGGCAGCCGTAGGGGTTCAGCGGGTTCTGGATGCCCTGACCGAACAGCGTCGTCGACGAATTCGAAGCCACCTGGAGCTCGGAGCCGACACGCTCCGGGCACCAGCGCAAGATCGATTCCTGCGGCGAAACCGGCGCCTGGTTCAGGTTGTCCGCGACCTGGCGCGAACGCGACGTCGGGCGCGCCTGCAGGCGACCGTCGACGTAGATGAAACCACCGAACATGTCCTCGAGCGGGTAGGCGAGCGTGTAGCCCGTGTTGCCCGGCTCCGGCACTTCCTCGGGGAGGAAGTAGGACGGGTTGGCGTCCTCGTCGCGACTCGCGAAGCGGCGCACGACGGAGACCGCGAGGTTGTCCTCGAAGAACGGCGTCGGGCCGTTGGCGCGCGTGTCGACCGTGAACGGGATCACGACGCTGCTGCTGCGCTCGACGTCGGCGCCCTGCAGGTCGATCGGGTTGCCCGCGAGGTCGCGGATGCCGCCCTCGGTCGAGTTCGCGATCAGGTGCAGGTAGTAGCGGTAGTCGGCACCCGCCGGCGGGTTGCGCATGGTGTTGTCGAGGTAGAAGCCCGTCGACGGCTGCAGTCGCAGCGCGGTTCCGGAGCTGTCCTCGTCGAAGACGCGGGCGCCGATCAGGTACGGAGTGCGGTACTTCGCGTCGTTGAACGTCGAGGGCTCCATACCCGTGCCGCCGTTCCGGTTCGTGCGCGAATCGATGAACTCCTGGATGCTCGCCTGGTTGGTCAGGTCGCGCATCGCGAAGAAGAACGTGTCCGCCCACTTCACGGTCTCGATCGCGACCGGCTTGGTGAAGCGCACGACCGCACCGGCGAAGGGCGATACGTTCTCGTTGGCGGGGCTCGGCGTGCCGTCGAGGTTCGGCAACGGCTCCGGCGTGAAGGTCAGGAAGTTGCGCGGATCGTCACCCGAGGTCACGCCACCGTCGCCGGCGGCGAACTCGCACACACAGACTGCGCGCGGCGCGTTGGCGACGAGCCACGGCTCGCGCTCCGACAGCGACGACGGGTAGCCCGGCAGGTTGCGCGGGTCCAGGTCCGAGAGATCCGGGATGTTGCGGATGCGCACGCGCACGTGCTGCACGCCCGGCGCCTGCGCATCATCGACCGGCTCGACGACCACCTCGGAGGCACCGAATGGGATGCCCGTGCTGTCCGGAATGATGCGGAACACGTCGCCGCGGTCGATCTCGTGCGAGACGCCGTTCTTGTAAACGGTGATCTCCTGCGTGAACGCGTTGATGCGCTCGACGCGCTCGAGATACATGACGATCTCACCGACAACGCGCAGCGGCAGCGGGTCACGCACGAAGCCGTTGGACAGGTCCGCCGACTCGTCGGCGCGGTTGCCCGACCGGAAGTCGCGGATGATCGAGTTGCGGCCGCTGTTGTTGAGGCCCGTGAGGCCAATGCGGCTGCGCAGGCTCGGGATCGCCAGCGGGCCCTCGAGCGCGAGCGCGATGCGGATGTTGGCGCCGACCTGATCGGGCGACTCCGGCAGACCGCGCGCGTTGTTCTGCGTCTGGTACTGCAGGCCTTCCGTGCCGAGCAGCACCGGAT
Source organism: bacterium (assembly GCA_024743115.1). Classification (GTDB taxonomy): domain Bacteria; phylum Planctomycetota; class UBA1135; order UBA1135; family UBA2386; genus JAGQRA01. Next base: position 20,078 of record JANSXC010000022.1, read on the forward strand.
CGAGGATCAGCTTGTTGTCGCGCGGGATGACGCGCGTCGCCAGTGGCTCGGTCCCCCCCTGCTCCTCGGGATCGCCCGTGATGCTCAGCAGTTGGACCGCCTCCGTGTTGCGCAGGCCCGTGATCTGCCCTTGCGCATTGCGCTGCACGAAGAAGCTGTCGTCGACCCCCAGCGGTGCCGAGAAGTTGAGCCGGATCGCGGCGTTGCGCGGCACGACCGCGAACGGCAGACCGGGCTGGTTGGTGCCGTAGCGCATCGGCGCGATGTCGCGGAGCTGGTCGTCGAGCGCGGCGAAGGCGTCGCTGAACGCGGTGCCCGACATGTCGCGCGGAATGAACAGTCGCGGCTGCAGCGAGTCCGGATCCGCACCGATGAAGTCGTAGAGGATCTCGTCGTCGCGCTTGATCTCGTTGGTGCCACGCTCGTCGTCGATGTTGGCGCCGATCAGCACGTCTCGCTGGAAGAGCGCGATCGCACTGCCTTCCTGCGTAACCCGCAGACCGTAGACATCGACCAGGCGACCGTACTGCGCGCTCACGAGTTCCGGTTGCACCGTCGTGCCCGGGGTCACGCCGCCGGCCGAATCACTGTTGCCGCTGCAGGCCGCGAGCCAGGCAACGCTCAACAGTCCGAGCGCGGATCCGAGCGCCCGGAAATCGAACGGTCGAAAGCCGAATGAACGGCAAGGGGAACGACCAGAGGAAATGTCTGCCATGTTTCAGTTGGACGTTGGGACACCGCTCCCGAAGAACGCGCCGGCATTCACCCGCGACCCGCTCGCGACCGCAGGAACCGCGGTGGCGAAAGGACGGAACGAACGTCCCGATCGAACGCTGAAGCGCCCGCCGGAGCGAACGCTGGAACGAGTGACCGGGAGTGGCAGCTGGAGAGATCTCGGAAGAGGTGTCTTGACGGACGCAAGAATCGGTCTGGCCGCAGCTTCGAGTGCGCACCGAGGACTGCCGACGCAGACCGGGGCGACCGAATACGAGACCAGAGCCATGGGGATGTTACAACGACTGGGACGAAATGCCGGAGCCGAAGGTCACGGGAGGCTCCAGACAGGGGGTATCGAACCGAGGGGTATCAAACATCATGCCGCATCTCGCCTGGACCGCAAGAACCCGTAAGTCGCTTTTGCGAGGCATTTTACGAGGCCGGGCCGGCAGGCCGAAAGTGCTACCTCAGGGGCATTCCGCGCTGATCGCCGTGCGGATCCGCTCGGGATGCCCGACGCAAGTGCCGGGCAGCGTGCGGATTCAGTCGTCCGCGGACCGGTAGCCGGCGGCCTCGGCCTGCGAGTCGGTCTCGAAATGAACCCGCCGCGGCTCCGGAATCGCCTGCCCTTCAGGTGATCCGTAGGCGTGGAACGTGCGACTCTTCTCGTCCCCGAGAAAACGCACCAGGATCTCCCGCTCGCAGTAGGCGCAACACAGCACTCCGACCGCCTCGCTCGAGCGCAGGCGGAAGTCGCGATCGAGGTAGCGCACCCCTTCGCCATTCGTGACGCAGCGCTCGTTGTGGCAACGCAGTGTCGCCCCGCCATCGATGCCGCGCTGCGTCGCCAGCACCTTCGGCGGCTGCGCGCGCAACTGGATCTTGCCGAGCAGGAACGCCATCAGCGCCATCCGCATCGGCACCCCCAGCTCGGCCTGGCGGAAGTAGATCGAGCGCGGATCATCGTCGACCTCGTAGTCGATCTCGTCCACGCGCGGCAACGGATGCATGATGCGGGCATCCTTCGCCGCGGCCGCACCGAGTGTCGAGCGCGTGAGGCGCGGGTAGTCGAGGGTCGACTCACCATCGTGACGCTCGAGCTGCGCGCGGGTCATGTAGATCGCGTCGATCCGATTCACCTCGACGTTCGTCAGGTTGGTGAACAGCGCCAGCTGGTGCGGCTTGCTCGCGGTCAGATAGGCCGCCGTGTTGGAGCCGCTCGCAATGCCGGGCAGATCGTCGACCGCCGCCGTGGCCGCCTGCACCCCGAAGTCGCGGCGCAATCGCAGCAGCACGTACTCCGGCAGTTCGAAGCCGGGATAGGGCATCGTCACGATGTTCGCGCCAAACCGCGCCAGTGCGTAGCAGAACGAGTGGATCGTGCGCGAGTAGCGCAAGTCGCCGCAGAGCACGACCTCGAGGCCTTCGAGCCGCCCCTTCTCCTTCCACAGCGTGTAGAGGTCGCAGAGCGTCTGCGTCGGGTGTTCGTGGGCGCCGTCGCCGCCGTTGATCACGGGCACGCGGGCGTAGCGCCCCGCGACCCGCGCGGCGCCGTCCTGCGGGTGCCGCACCACGAGGATGTCGGCGTAGCTGCCGCCAACGACGCGCACGGTGTCCGCGAGCGATTCGCCCTTGGCCGAGCTCGAGTTCTCCGAGTCGGCCGCAGTGATGACGCCACCGCCGAGGCGCAGCATCGCGGATTCGAAACTCAGGCGCGTGCGCGTGCTCGGCTCGAAGAACAGCGTCGCCATGATCGTGCCGCGACAGACGTCGGACCAATCGCGCAGGTTCTGCCGGAATTCCTCGGCGTGATGGAAGAGTTCGAGAATCTCTTCGGTGCTCAGATCCTCGATCGAGACGAGGTCACGCTTCTGGTGTTCGGTCAAGCTGAGAAACCATCATGCCCCTCCGCGTCGGCTCAGGGAAGAGTCACTCGGGGCGGCGGTCGCCGGTGGCCTCGGATGGCAGCGCCGGCAAGGCGGCAAGCGCGACGCGATCGAGCGCAGCCGGACCACCGACGGGTCCCGCAGCGGGCAGCCGGCGGCGGCCGCGCAGCGCTTCGCCGAGCCGGGTCCGCAAGCTGGCCGGGTCGTCATGGGCCGCGGCGCAGCGCAGGTCACAGGGTAGGTCACCAGCCAGGTCGCCGGGCTGGGGCGCGGCGTCGGCCGTCGGACGCCAGGGCGCCGCCGGCAGATCGTTCTTGGTCGCGATCACGAAGACGTCCTCGCAGGCCGCATACAGGGCGCGATCGGCCGCGGTCGGCCCCCGATGGCCGTCGATGACGAGCAGGACCAGCGCGCCAGCGCGCAGCTCGCGGCCACGCGCGATCGCGGCGGCGTCGAGCTCGGATGCCGTCGGGCCTTCACCCGCCGTGTCGAAGAGCTGGTAGGGGTATCCCGCGAGCGTCGTGAGTTCCCCCACCGGATCCCGGGTCAGCCCCGGCAGCGCGCCGGTGAGCACCCGTTCGTGCAGCAACAGGCGGTTGAACAACGTCGACTTGCCCGCGTTCTGCCCGCCAGCGAGCACGAGTCGGCACGGTTCGGAGTGCGCGAGCGCGATGCGCGAACGTTCGCGCAGGGCGGCGAGCGCCGGGATGCGATCCGCCGGGGTCCGGTTGGCGAGCGCCGTGATTGCGGCCGCGAGCGCCGGCTCACCGCGAGCGCCGGCCGCCTCGCGGTCGAGATGCAACTGCTCGAGCGCGAGATCGAGCTGCGCCGGGGACAGGGCCGCGCGCAGGAGCCGGTCGGCGGGCGACAGGTCGGGCGCCGGCTCGACCTCGAACTCGGCCCGCAGCGCGTCGAGCACGGCGAGCGAGCCGTGCAAGTGGAGTTCGACGCTCGGCGGGGTCGCCGCTCCCCCACCGCGCTCGACGACGAGCACCTCGTCGATCGACGCGCCGCCGAGCGTCAGCGTCGCCAGCCGCGGCGCCGGCAGCACTGGTGTGGCCGACCCCGATCCGGGCAGAGCGGCGGCGAAGGAGTCGGCCGACGCCGTCGTGGCGGCCGGGGCCGCAGCACCCAACCGCAACCCGAACTCGGCGCCGCCCGGCGTGCGCAGACAACGCGCGATCGCCGCCCGTTCGTTGCCGGTGAACGCGACGACGGCCACGCCCGAAATGCCACGCGGAGTCAGGATCCGCATGTCGCGAGTCGCAGGAGGCCGCGATGCACGAGGTCGGGCACGTGGCGGGCGCGGAGGCGCGAGTGCCGCAACAGCCGCGCCGCGTTGCCACCCGTGACGACCACGGTGGCGGGGCCGCGCGCGGAGCGCAACGTGTCGCCGACCAGGCGTTCGACGAGGCCGGCGTAGCCGCGCAGCACGCCCGTGGTCACCGCGTTGGCAGTCGAGCGCGCCGGGACTTCGACTCCGGTAGCGGCCGCCGAGCCCGCAACGGGTTCGGCATCGAGATCCGCGGCAGGCAGAGCCGGGGTGCGCTCCGCCATCCCCGCGACGAACGCCAGCAGCCCCGGCGCGATCGCCCCGCCGCGGAACACGCCGCCGGCCCCGTCGGTGGCGGCCGCCACGAGGTTCACCGTCGTGGCACTGCCGCAGTCGACGGTGACGCTCGGACCGAACTCGTGCCACGCCGCGAGCGCCCCGACCCAACGGTCGTTGCCGAGGGTTTCGGGGGTTCGATAGTCCATGCCGAGCGGGCATGGCAACTCCTCGCCGGCGAACGCCAGCGGGATCGCGAGATCGGTCGTCGCCGCAGCCAGCAGCTCGCGCACGCTTTCGACGACCGTCACCGCCACGGCGCGGTCGGCGTGTTGCTCCCGCGCGAAGGCGAGCAACTGCACAAGCGCTTCGCCGCGCGCCGCGGGGTTGCTCGCGACTACGAGTTCGTCGCCGTCGCAGCGGCACGTGACGGTGGTGTTGCCACCGTCGATCGTCAGGCACCGGGTCACGGCCCGATGCAACGGCACGGGCCACCGCTCGCGGCCGCTCACCGCGCTACTTGTCCGGCAGCTGGTAGACGCGCTCGACCTCCTGGCCACCGGACAGCCAGGTCGTCTTGAAGTTGCGCACGCCCTTCTTGTACTCCTTCTTGCCGAACTGAACGGCCTGGGCCTTGGTCTTGACCGCCCGACCGTTCACGGACAGCAGCACGTCGCCCTGCACGACGCCGTAGCTCGAGGCGAGCTGCGGATCGAGGTTCGTGACGCGGAGCCCGCGCAGGTTGCTGCGCTTGCTCGTGTAGGTGTCGAAGTAGACCTTCTCGAAGAACTGCCCTTCACTCTCGAACTCGCGTTGCTGCTTGCGACCGATGTGGCGGGTGTTGCCGACCACCGTGATGTCGTCGCTCTCGATCCACTTCGGTACGGCGGCCTCGGGGCGCGAGTTGTTGGCGAGCGACTCGCTGGGATCGCGCCCCTCCATCGCATCGAGTTCGCGCAGCACGTCCTGGCTCAGGTTGGCCGCGGACTTGAACAAGCGCTCTTCGTCCGTGTCCTTCCTGGTCGGCTTGCCGTCCTTGTCGGGCTCGCCGGGCTCCTCGCGCACGAAGTAGGCCGACTGCGCACTCGGGTCCACGCGGACAAGGCGAATGTGCTCGTACGGCGGCCACAGGTGCGGATCCTTGCGATCCTCGCCGTCGGTCTGGATCCAGACCTTCTGCAGCACGACGCTCGTCGCGGCGCCGGCAGTCGGCATCGCCGGGGTCGTGGCGCGGGCGTTGCGGTTGTTCCGGTTGTTGTTGGCGCGGTTGTTGGCGCGGTTCTGGTTGCCGCCGCGGAAGTTCTGGTTGCCGCCACGACGCGGCGGCGGTGCGCCGTCGCGCGGGCCGCCGTAGGAACCGGTAGCCGAAGCGGCCGCGGTCTGGCGCACGTACCATTCGGGTGCCTGCACGTTCGCTTCCGGCTTGTAGCGCACGATCACGTGCGACAGCTTGCCCTTGCCCTTGTCGGCGCCGTCGTACACGAGCGCGGCGAGTTCGAAGATGTCTTCGAGCGGGGTCTTGGGCGGCACCTCTGGCGGCGGCGGTTGCCCCCCGTTTGGGTCCTCCTTCTTCGGCGGCGGCGGCGGCAGCTTGCCGATGAAGTTGGTGTTCTTGAACTCGTCCCACCACGGGCGGTTCTTGTTCGAATAGAGCCAGTCGACCGAGACCTGGCCGCGGCCGCGCCCCTTCGAGATCCGGTCGGTCGCCGACTCGAGGCCGCGCTGCATCGCGGCGCGCTTACTGTCCGGCTTCTGCAGTGGCAGCAGCTCGTAGACCTGCCAGCCCGTGAAACCGGCCAGGCCGAGGGATGTCGTGTAGAGCAGGAAGGCGATCGGAAGTTTCATATCGGCAGCGAGTTCCGCGTTCGCGGCAGTCTAGCTCCGGGGCCGGGGCGGCGCACCGGAATCCGGTAGGTCATCGACGCTGGGAGGCGCCTCGTTCTTCCCGAGAATCCGCGGGCCGCCGCGCCGAGGCGGGCCGCAGGGATGGCAGGAGACTCCGCAGCAGCTCGGGCCGCAGCGTCGCTTCCGCCTGTTCGACGACGACATCGCCATGGGGATGGCCGAACCGCGCCCGGCGGGTGCCCGGCTCCACCTCCACCAGGTGGTAGTCGTCGAGCGGGCGCCAGAGCCGGGAGTCGGCGGGCGCGTTCCGGCCGCCGGCCCAGACCTGCTGGACCGCCAGTCCGGGGGCGTTCGGCGGCGGCTCGACCCCGGCGCGCGGGTCGTAGCGCACCACGATGTGGGAGCGGCGGGGTCCGGTCGCGGCGTCGCGGCCCTGGACCAGGAGTTCGATCGTCAGGAGGTCGGCCAGACCGGCCGGTTGCTCCGGCCCTCGTCAAGGGCCCCCGGAGCGCCCGCCGGCCCCGGAGTGGCTCGTCCGGGTCCCGAGCCAGTTCGTATCCGCGAACCCCTCCCACCAGGACCGGGTGGTGTTGGAATACAACCAGTCATCCCCTTTCAGACCGGACGCGCGCCGCCGGCCTGCAGTCAGGCGCTCGTGCGCCACCACCACCCCGCGTCGCGCCGCGACTTCCCGGCTCTCCGGCCGGTGCAGCGGCAACACGGCAACGACTTGTAGGCTCGCAAATCCCGTCAGCCCGACCGATGCCGCATAGAGCAGCAACGGCCCGACGAACGACTTCGCGCCGGACGACACCATGGCCATGCCCCAACGGACGGGGCAGCAGCGCGGGTTCTTCCCGCCGGGCTGCGATTCGGCAGATCGGCCCCCAAACGCAAAACGGCCCAGCATGATGCTGAGCCGTTGCTACCGAGCAGCGAGAGGCAGAACCTCCCGGCTGAAGTCACCTGCGCTACCAGCTGAAGTGGCTGTAGGCGCTGTTCGCCTCGGCCATCTTGTGCACGTTTTCTTTCTTCGTGACGGCCGCGCCCTGGTTGTTGAACGCGTCGAAGAACTCTTCGGCCAGGCACTTGCCCATCGGCTTGCCGCGCTTGCTGCGGGCGCTGTCGACGAGCCAGCGGATCGCGAGGCTCTGCTGGCAACGCTTGCTGACTTCCCGCGGCACCTGGTAGGTCGCACCACCGACGCGCTTGCTGCGCACTTCGACGCGCGGCTTGATGTTGTCGATCGCGCGCGTGAAGACCTCGACCGGGTCCTCCGCCTCGACCTTCTTGGCCACGGTGTCGATCGCGTCGTAGAACAGCTTCTGCGCGGTCACTTTTTTGCCGTCGAGCATGATCTTGTTGATGATCTTGCTGGCGAGCTTGCTGCCGTAGCGCGGGTCACTCTTGAGGTGGACTTCCGTGGACTTGTAGTTCCGGGGCATGGGTGAGTTGGCCTGTCTTTAATGGACCTGTCTGTAGTTCAGTTGATGCTGCGGAAGGACCACTAGGCCTTAGGACGCTTGGTGCCGTATTTGGAACGACTTCGACGACGGTTGTCGACACCGGACGCGTCGAGGCAGCCGCGCAGCACGTGGTAGCGCACACCCGGAAGGTCGCGCACGCGACCGCCACGGATCAGCACGATCGAGTGCTCCTGCAGGTTGTGCCCCTCACCCGGGATGTAGACCGTCGTCTCCTTGCCATTGCTGAGCCGGACACGCGCGATCTTGCGCAGCGCGGAGTTCGGCTTCTTCGGCGTCATCGTCTTCACCTGCAGGCACACGCCGCGCTTGTGCGGGCAGGCCTCGAGGATCGGCGACTTGCTCTTCTCTTTGATCTTCTTCCGACCCTTGCGGATGAGCTGGTTGATCGTGGGCATGAAGTTGGTCTGCAGTCAGGGATTCACGGCACCCGGGAGGCCCTGAGAGGGCCTCGGGAGCCGGGTTTTGGGCGCGGAAGTCTAGGAACGTCCGCTGATCATTGCAATGGCGGAAGCGCGCAAAGGCGCCAACGCCGCGAAATCGCCGGGGGATTCCGGCTGCGGAGGTCGGCTACTCAGCCGGCTCCGCGGGGGTCTGAGCCGGCGGCGCGTCCTCGCCAGCGGGCTGCTCCTCGTCGATTCCGTCGAGGCGGATGACCGGCCCCCCCTCGTCCAGGAAGCCCTGGCTCGAGAGGCGCCCGATCTCCTCAGCCGCAGCCTGGAGGTCGACGTTCTTGCGAACGCGCGTCTTCTGGTACTCGCGGAAGCCGGTGCCGGTCGGGATGAGGTGACCGAGGATCACGTTCTCCTTGAGGCCGACGAGCTCGTCCTTCTTGCCCGCGAGCGCCGCTTCGGTGAGCACCTTGGTGGTCTCCTGGAACGACGCGGCCGAGATGAACGAATCCGACTGCAGCGACGCCTTGGTGATGCCGAGCAGCAGCGGCGAAGCCGTCGCGGGCTTCTTGCGCTCGGCGCGCAGCTGCTGGTTGGCCTCGCGGAAGCGGAACTTGTCCGCGACCGCACCCGGCAGGAAGTCGCTGTCGCCCGGATCCTCGACCTGCACCTTGCGCATCATCTGCGACAGGATGATCTCGATGTGCTTGTCGTCGATCGCGACGCCCTGCGCGCGGTAGACCGTCTGGATCTCCTTGAGCAGGTAGTTCTGCACGGCGCGCTCGCCCTGGATCTGCAGCATGTCGTGCGGCACGAGCGGGCCGTCGACGATGGCTTCACCGGCCTTGACGTGATCCCCACGGTGAACGCGCAGGCTCTTGCCCTGCGGCACCAGGTGCTCGCGCTCGAGGCCACCCTCGCCCTTGACGATGATGGTGCGCTTGCCGCGCCGCTTGTCGCCAAGCTCGACCATGCCGTCGATCTCGGACAGCACCGCCGGATCCTTCGGCTTGCGCGCCTCGAACAGCTCGGTCACGCGCGGCAGACCACCCGTGATGTCCTGCGTGCCCTGGATCTCGCGCGGCATCTTCGCGAGCAGCGTGCCGGCCTGGACCTTGGCACCCGCATCGACCTCGATGTAGGCCTTCTCGGGGACCGGGTTGATGGCCAGGCGGTTGCCGCCCTCGTCCTCGATGATGAGCTGCGGGTGCAGGTCACCCTTGTGCTCGATCATCACCTTGCGCTGGACCTTCGTCTCGGCATCGCGCTCCGTGCGGAACGTCTTGCCTTCGATGATGTCCTCGTAGCGGACGATACCGGCGACCTCGGCGAGGATCGGGTTGTGGTGCGGGTCCCACGCGCAGAGCGCGGTGCCTTCCTTGATCTCCGCGCCGTCCTCGACGTGGATGACCGCGCCCAGCGGCACCGCGTGCCGCTCGAGCTCGCGATCCTTCTGGTCGACGATGAGGATCTCACCCTTGCGCTTGAGCGCGATGGTCAGCGTCTTGCCCTTGTTGTCCTCGTCGGGCACTTCGGCCGGCACGAGGTTGGCGAACTGGATGCGGCCCGCGCGCTTGTTGCGCACCTCGGAGTCCTCGACCTTCTTGCTGGCCGTGCCACCGATGTGGAACGTCCGCATCGTCAGCTGCGTGCCCGGCTCACCGATCGACTGCGCGGCGATGATGCCGGCCGCGAGACCGGACTCCGCGCCCTGGCTGCGCGACAGATCCATGCCGTAGCACTTGGCGCAGATGCCGATCGACGCTTCGCAGGTCAGCGGCGAACGCACCAGGATGCGCTCGCTGCTCGCCACGGCCTCGATCTTCTTGGCCGTGTCGACGGTGATCAGCTCGTTCTTCTCGACGATGATCTCCTCGGTCATCGGGTCCATGATCGTGCGCAGCGACACGCGTCCGCGCACCGCATCGACGAACGTCACCGCGACCTTGTCGCCCTGGTAGACCGTGCCCTTCTCGATGCCGTTCTCCGTGCCGCAGTCGTCGATCGCGATGACGACGTTCTGCGCCACGTCGGCGAGCTTGCGAGTCAGGTAACCCGAGTCCGCCGTCTTGAGCGCCGTATCGGCCAGGCCCTTACGCGCACCGTGCGTCGACGAGAAGTACTCGAGCACGCGCAGACCTTCGCGGAAGTTCGCTTTGATCGGCTGCTCGATGATCTTGCCGGACGGCTTGGCCATCAGACCGCGCATGCCGGCGAGCTGACGAATCTGCTCGACGGAACCACGCGCCTTCGACATGACCATGCAGAAGATCGGGTTGACGTAGGGCTTGCCGTCGCGCACGTCGTTGCGCAGCTCGTGCAGCATGTCCTCGCCGATCCGCTCGCGGGCGTGCGTCCACGAGTCGATGACCTTCAGGTAGCGCTCACCCTCGGTGATGATGCCGCGCGCGTGCGCCGTGCCGATCTTCTCGACCTCGGCCTGCGTCGACCCGATGATGTCGTCCTTGGTCGGCGGCACGACCATATCGTCCTTGCCGAACGACATGCCCGCCGCGGTCGCGGCCTTGAACCCGGTCTCCTTCATCTTGTCGAGGAGACGCAGGGTCGGGTTGCGGCCGAGGATCAGGTGGCAGTCCGCGATGATGTTGGACAGCGCCTTCTTGTCGAGGTCGTGGTTGTAGAAGGGCATGCCCTCTTCCAGGATCTCGTTGAAGATGATGCGGCCCGGGGCCGTCTCCACCATCGTCTTGCCGTCGGTGAGGAACGTGGTGCCCTGGTTGCGGACCTCGATGTCCGCGGGGAACAGCACCTTGATGCGCGCGTGGATGTGGACCTTGCCCATCGAGTAGGCCATCCACACCTCGTCGGGACTCGCGAAGGTCTTGCCCTCGCCGAGCTCACCCGAGCGCAGCAGACTCTGCCAGTAGCAGCCGAGGACGATGTCCTGGTTCGGCGCGATGATCGGACCGCCGTGCGCGGGCGAGAAGATGTTGTTCGTCGACAGCATCAGCGTCGACGCCTCGATCTGCGCCTCGAACGACAGCGGCAGGTGAACCGCCATCTGATCGCCGTCGAAGTCCGCGTTGTATCCCGAGCACACCAGCGGGTGGATGCGGATCGCGTTGCCCTCGACCAGCACCGGCTCGAACGCCTGGATGCCGACGCGGTGGAGCGTCGGCGCGCGGTTGAGCAGCACCGGGTGGTTCTGGATCACCTCTTCGAGGATGTCCCAGACCTCCTCGTCCTTGCGCTCGAGCATCTTCTTCGCCGACTTGATCGTGTCGGCGTGTCCGAGCTCCTTGAGGCGCCGGATGATGAACGGCTGGAACAGCTCGAGCGCGATGATCTTCGGCAGACCACACTGGTGCAGCCTGAGGTCCGGGCCGACGACGATGACCGAACGCGCCGAGTAGTCGACGCGCTTGCCGAGCAGGTTCTCGCGGAAGCGGCCCTGCTTGCCCTTGATCATGTCCGTCAGGGACTTGAGCGGGCGGTTGCTCGAGCCGAGCACCGGGCGGCGGCAGCGGTTGTTGTCGAACAGCGCGTCGACCGACTGCTGCAACATCCGCTTCTCGTTGCGGATGATGACCTCGGGAGCGTTGAGGTCGAGCAGCTTCTTGAGGCGGTTGTTGCGGTTGATCAGGCGACGGTAGAGATCGTTGAGATCCGACGTCGCGAAGTTGCCGCTGTCGAGCGGCACGAGCGGACGGAGATCCGGCGGGATGACCGGAATCACGTCGAGGATCATCCACTCCGAGCGGTTGCCGGAGTCGCGCAGCATCTCGACGGTCTTGAGCCGCTTGATGATGTCCTTGATCTTCTGCTTGGACTCGGTGCGCTTGAGATCCTCACGCAGCGCGTCGCTGAGCTGCGCGAGATCGAGCCCGCGCAGCAGTTCGCGCACGGCCTCGGCGCCCATGCCGGCCTGGAAGGCCATGCCGTACTTCTGGCGGGACTGCCGGAACTCGTCCTCGCTGAGCAACTGCTGCGCCTTCAGCGGCGTGTCGCCCGGGTCGATGACGATGTAGTCCTGGAAGTAGATGACCTTCTCGAGGCTCGCGGTCTTGAGCCCGAGCAGCGTGCCGAGGCGCGACGGCATCGCCTTGAAGAACCAGATGTGCGCGACCGGCGCGGCCAGGTTGATGTGACCCATCCGCTTCCGACGCACGCGGCTGTGCGTGATCGTCACGCCGCACTTGTCGCAAGTGATGTTCTTGTGCTTGATGCCCTTGTACTTGCCGCACGAGCACTCCCAGTCCTTCTCCGGACCGAAGATGCGCTCACAGAACAGACCGTCCCGCTCGGGCCGGTAGGTGCGGTAGTTGATCGTCTCGGGCTTCTTGACCTCGCCGAACGACCACGCCCGGATGTCTTCGGGTGATGCCAGCTTGATGGTGACCAGCGCGTAGTCGTTGATCTTGTCGTAGATGGGTTCGACCATCGGTTGCCTCAGTCAGTTGTGTGCGGTGCGGGATCGGGTGTTTCAGGCCTGCTGCGAGGCCCCTATTCCGGCAAGACGGTTTCCGCCGCGCCGCGCTTGTGCAGTTCGATGTTGAGTCCGAGTCCCTTGATCTCGTTGCAGAGAACGCCGAACGAGACCGGCGTGCCGGGCTCGAGGATGTTCTCGTTCTTGACCATGGCCTCGTAGATCTTGGTGCGACCGTCGACGTCGTCCGACTTCACGGTCAGCAGCTCCTGGAGGATGTTCGCGGCGCCGTAGGCCTCGAGCGCCCAGACTTCCATCTCGCCGAAGCGCTGGCCGCCGAAGCGCGCCTTGCCGCCGAGAGGCTGCTGGGTGATGAGCGAGTACGGCCCCGTCGCCCGGGCGTGCACCTTGTCGTCGACGAGGTGGTGCAGCTTGAGCATGTAGAGCGTGCCCACGGTGACGCGCTGCGTGAACGGCTCGCCGGTGCGGCCGTCGTGCAGGGTCGACTTGCCGTCGGTCGCGAACCCGGCCTGCGTCAGCGCCGCTTCGATGTCGGCCTCGCTCGCGCCGTCGAACACCGGCGTCTGCACCCGCCAGCCGAGCTTGCGCGCGGCCCAGCCGAGGTGCGTCTCGAGGATCTGCCCGACGTTCATACGACTCGGCACACCCAGCGGGTTGAGCACGATGTCGACCGGCGTGCCGTCCTGGAGGAACGGCATGTCCTCGGCCGGGAGGATCTTGCTGATCACACCCTTGTTGCCGTGGCGGCCGGCCATCTTGTCGCCGACCGAGATGCGCCGCTTGGTCGCGACGTAGACCTTGACCATCTCGAGGACGCCCTGCGGCAGCTCGTCACCGCGCGACAGGCGGTTGACCAGCTTGTTCTTCTCGGCCTCGCTCTCTTCGATGCGATCGCCGAAGTCCTGCAGCGTCTTGAGCAGGTCGGTCTTCTGCTGGTTGTCGGACAGCTCCTCGGCGACCTGCCGGACGCGATCGCGCACCGTGCGGAGGTCGAGGATCAACATCTCGTCGGTGACCGCGAGCGCCTTGCCGTCCGTGCCCTTGACCGCGTCGCCCGTGATGGTCTTCGCGCTCTCGAGCAGCTTCTTCGTGTTGGACCGGAACGCCTTGAGGAAGTCGATCTCGGCGTTCTTGATCTCCTCGAGGTTACGGGTGCGTTCGGTCTCGGTCAGGTTGACCTTCCGCGAGTACTTCTCCGCCCCGATCACGATGCCCTCGACCCCGGTCGGGACCTCGAGCGACGCGTTCTTCACGTCTTCACCGGCGCGGCCGAAGATCGCGTGCAGCAGCTTCTCCTCGGGGGTCAGCTCGCTCTTGCTCTTCGGCGCGACCTTGCCGACGAGGATGTCGCCAGGCTTGACGCGTGTGCCGACACGGACGATGCCGCTCTCGTCGAGGTGCCGCAGCGCCTTCTCCGAGACGTTCGGGATGTCGCGCGTGAACTCCTCGCGACCGAGCTTGGTCTCGCGGATCTCGACCTCGAACTCGTCGATGTGGATCGACGTGTAGACGTCGTTGCGAACGAGGTTCTCGCTCAGCAGGATCGCGTCCTCGTAGTTGTAGCCGTCCCACGGCATGAACGCGACGGTCACGTTCTTGCCGAGCGCGAGGATGCCGTTCTCCGTGGCCGCGCCATCGGCGAGGACCTGGCCCTTCTTGACCTTGTCGCCCAGCTGGATGATCGGCACCTGGTTCTGGCACGTGCGCTCGTTGAGCGCCTCGTACTTGCGCAGCTTGTAGACGTCGTCACCGACCTCGATGCGGTTGGCGTCGACGGCCGTCACGGTGCCCGCGTTCTTCGCGACGATCACCATGCTCGAGTTGCGCGCGACGACCTCTTCCATGCCCGTGCCGACGACCGGCGCGTCCGAGATCAGCAGCGGCACGGCCTGCCGCTGCATGTTCGAACCCATGAGCGCGCGGTTGGCGTCGTCGTGCTCGAGGAACGGGATCAGCGAGGCGGAAACCCCGACGATCTGCTTGGTGCTGACGTCCATGTAGTCGACGTCCTTGACGTCGACCAGCGCCGGGTCGCCCTTCACGCGCGCGATCACGCGACCGTGATCGTCGGCGACGAAGCGGCCCTTGTCGTCGACCTCGGTGTCCGCGGGCGCGAGCACCGACGCGGCCTCCTCGTCCGCGCGCAGGCGGACGACCTGGTCGGTGAGCTTGCCGTTCTTGACCTTGACGTAGGGCGTGGTCAGGAAGCCGTACTCATCGAGCGAGCTGTAGATCGCGAGGCTGCTGATCAGACCGATGTTGGTGCCTTCCGGCGTCTCGATCGGGCACAGGCGGCCGTAGTGCGAGATGTGCACGTCGCGGACCTCGAAGCCCGCGCGCTTGCGGTTGAGACCGCCCGGGCCGAGCGCCGACAGCCGGCGTTCGTGCGTCAGCTGCGACAGCGGGTTGGTCTGGTCGACCACCTGGCTGAGCTCACCGCGCGCGAAGAAGTATTCGATCGCGGAGCTGAACGTCTTGCTGTTGATCAGATTGCGCGGCGTCAGCTGATCGACGTTCTCGAGGTTCATGCGCTCCTGCGCGGTGCGCCGGAGCTTCAGGAAGCCCTTGCGGAACTCGTCGGCCGCAAGCTCCTGGATCGTGCGCACGCGGCGGTTGCCGAGATGGTCGATGTCGTCGATCTCGCCGTCGCCCTGACGCAGCTCGAGGATGTAAGCGATCGCCTGGACGAGGTCCTCGCCGCCGAGCGTCTGCTTGCCCTCCTCACCCTCGATCTCGAACTTGCGGTTGAGACGGAAGCGGCCGACCTTGCCGAGCCGGTAGCGGGTCTCGTCGAAGAACTTCTCGTGGAAGAGCTCGCGCGCCTTCTCGATCTGGGGCGGGTTGCCCGGACGCAGGCGCTGATAGATCTTGAGCAGCGCCTCTTCGTGCGTGTTGGTGGTGTCGTCCCGCAGCGTGTTCAGCAGCAGGAAGTCCTCGGGATCGCGCAGGACCTCGACGTCCTTGATCTCGCTCTCGGCGATCGCGCGCGCGGCTTCCTCGGTGATCTCCTCACCGCTGCGAACGAACGGCTCGCCCGTCGCGGCGTCGACGATGTCACCGACCGCGTAGGTGCCGACCAGGGCCTTGCTGAACTTGGCCTCGGGATCGCTCTTCTTCCGCGTGACCTTCTCGACGTCGTAGAACTCGTGCAGGATCGCCGCATCCGTCGAGTACTTCGCGTCCATCGCGCGCAGCAGCGTGGTGCACGCGAACTTGCCGGACTGGTCGATGCGGATCGCGATCGCGTCCTTCTTGGTGACGTTGAGTTCGATCCAGCTGCCGCGCTCCGGAATGATCCAGCAGCTGTGCAGTTTCTTCTCGCCCGTGTGCAGCTCGACCGAGAAGTCGACGCCGGGCGAGCGGTGCAGCTGACTGACCGTGACGCGCTCACTGCCGTTGATGATGAACTCGCCACCACCGATCATGATCGGGATCTCGCCGAGGTAGATGTCCTCCTCGACGGGCTCCGGCTTGACCAGGCGGACGCGGATCTTGAACGGATACCCGAAGGTCACCCGCAGCTTGCGGCACTCCTCGACCGTGTAGCGCGGCCGACCGAGCTCGTAGCTCACGTACTCGAGACACAGGGTCTTGTCGTACGAGTAGATCGGAAAGACTTCCTGGAGTAGCGCCTCCAGCCCCTCGGCGACGCGGCGGTTCGGCGCCACGCCCGGTTGCAGGAAGCTCTCGTACGACTTCGTCTGCATCTCGACGAGGTCGGGGATCTCGGCAACGGACCTCTGACGCCCGTAGACTACGGTCTCCATGCGATTCCACCTGCGGACCTCGGCCAGGAGGTCCCTTGCGGCCACTTACTCAACGGCCAAATGACAATGCGAGCCCGGGAAAGACATTCGAGTCGGATCCGGTGACGCAAGTCCCTCGCGACGAGGACGGACGACCGAATTCGACACACGGGATGGACCGGGCTCGAAGCCACCCCGCAAAAAGCGCACCAGCACGCGGCAAAGCGTACAAACGCACCGGCCCCGGCTGCAACCCTAAAAGGGCTGAGGCCGCCGGAACCGTGCGTTCACTGACCGTGGACCAACGTCTCCAGAGAGGCGATCGGCCCGCGGATCTCGCTGCAGCAGCACTACTTGAGCTCGACCGAAGCGCCGGCCTCGGTGAGCTTCTTTTCGAGCTCCGCAGCTTCTTCCTTGGCAACGCCTTCCTTGATCGGCTTCGGTGCTTCGTCGACGAGCGCCTTGGCCTCCTTGAGGCCCAGACCCGTGATTTCGCGCACGACCTTGATGACGTTGATCTTGGCGCTGCCGGCATCCTTGAGGACGACCGAGAACTCGGTCTGCTCCTCAGCGCCACCACCACCGTCACCACCACCACCGGCAGCGGCGACCGCGACGGGCGCCGCGGCGCTAACGCCCCAGCGGTCTTCCATCGCCTTCACGAGCTGGGCGGCCTGGCCCAGGCTGAGGGCATCGATCTTGGTGAAGATTTCCTCGAGGTCGGCGTCGAGGGTCACGGCTTCTGCGTCGGACATAATGAACTCCGGATGGTGCGCTGCCCCACGCGGCGGGGGCAAGGGTGCGAATGGGATTGGGTCAGTTGGTCAGGGCGATCGCGATCGATTGCTCGATCTCGGTTACTCGCCCTTGTCGATCTTGGCTTGAATGCAACGCGCCATGCCACCGGCAACGGCGTTGAGAACGGAAGCGAGCGAGCGCGCCGGGCCACTGATGGCCTGCACGATCTGCGTGTTGACGGTGTCGCGATCCGGCAGCTCCGCGAGCATCTGCGCGTCGTCGCCGGCGTAGACGGTGCCTTCGACGACACCGCCGCGGATAGCGATCGGCGCGTCCTTGGTCTTCTTGATCCACTCCTTGAGGATCTTGGCCGCCTTGATGGCGCCCTCCTCCTCGGCGATCGCAAAGCCGCAGCGACCCTTGAGGGAATCGCCGAGGCCGGGGCTGACGTCCGCGAGCGCGCGCTTCGCGAGGCGCGTGCGCACGAGGCGGTACTGCACCCCCGCTTCGCGGAGCTGAGTGCGGATCTCGATGTCCTGCTTGGGATCGACGGCGCCGTGCTCGACGACGACGCACGAACCCATCTCCTGGAAGGTCGCTTCCAGGTCTTTGACGAGGCTCTGGTTGACGATGTTCGGCATGATGAGGCTCCCTACTCGACGGCCAGCTGGACGCCGGGGCCCATGCTCGTGGAAATGGTGACCTTGCGGATGAACGAACCCTTCGCCTGCGACGGCCGCAGCCCGCGAAGGTGGTCGACGAACGCAGTGAGGTTCTCGGCGAGATCCCCGGCCGCGAACGACTTCTTGCCGATCGCGGCGTGGATGTTCGCGCCCGAATCGGTGCGGAACTCGATCTTGCCCGCCTTGAACTCCTTGACGGCCGCCGCGACGTTGGGCGTCACGGTGCCGGCCTTCGGCGACGGCATCTTGCCCTGCGGGCCGAGGACCTTACCGAGCTTGCCGACGAACCGCATCATGTCGGGCGACGCGATCGTCATGTCGAAGTCGGTAAAGCCTTTCTCGATCTTCTCGGCGAGGTCGGCGGCACCGACGTAGTCCGCGCCAGCGGCCTCGGCCTCCTTGGCCTTGTCGCCGTCGGCGAACACCGCGATCTTGATCGACTTGCCGGTGCCGTTGGGCAGGCTCACCGAGCCACGAACCAGCTGGTCGGTCTTCTTGGGGTCGATGCCAATACGCACCGCCACCTCGACCGATTCATCGAACTTCGGACCCGGCAACGACTTGAGCAACTCCATGCCCTCGTTGAGGACGTAGCGCTTGCCGCCGTCGACCTGACTCTGCGCCTTCTGGAAGCGCCGACTCTGCTTCTTGGCCATCAGTCCACCACCTGGATGCCACAGGAACGAGCGGAGCCTTCGATCATCCGCATCGCGCCCTCGATGTCGTTGCTGTTGAGGTCCTTCGCCTTGATCTCGGCGATCTCCTTGACCTGCGCGCGCGTCACCTTGCCGACGATCTCACTGCCGGTGGCGTTCGCGGCCTTGGCCAGGCCCGCGGCCTTCTTGAGCAACACGCCCGCGGGCGGCGACTTGTACTCCAGCGAGAAGGTCCGGTCTTTGTAGACCGAGATGATGACCGGGATGATCATCCCCTGCTGCGCCCGAGTGTCGTCGTTGAACTGCTTGACGAACTGCCCGATGTTGATGCCGTGCTGACCCAGCGCGGGGCCGACGGGCGGCGCAGGGGTGGCCTGCCCGGCAGGGCACTGGAGCTTGACCGTTGCGGTGACTTCTTTCGCCATTTGCTGTCTCTCAGCGGTTCAGGCGGCCGAACTCGCGGTCCGACCTCCCACTACAAGAGGATTCCGCGCCGGCTGCCGAGAGGGTCTCGACCGCTTCCGCCGCGGGAAAGGGCGGAGCATGAAACCAAGCGGCCCCTGAGGAGTCAACTGGAAACCGAGGCGACAATCCGAAACCTGCGGACTCCCCTCCGATCGGCCGCGCAAGCGAACGAGCGGGGGTACAAGGCCAGGGCGACGGGACGAGGCCCCGCCGCCCTGACCGCTCATCACTGCGTGTCTCAAACGGGGCAGTAGCTCGCTGGGCCACGCCCCTACTGACACTACGCAGTGGCCTTAACGGACCGTTCAGCAATCATGCAAGATACTTGGGAGAAACCATTTACGGAACTTCTTCCCAGCCTGGATCAGGCGCCGATCGCAATCAGAACGAGATGTCCCACTGCAGCCGGACCCGACTCGTCGACTTGTCGCTGCCGAGCACGTTGTCGTCGAGCGTCAGGTACGAGACGTCGAGCGTGAGCTTGTTGTTGTGGCCCGCGAAGAACCAGTTGGCGGCCACCGTGAACTCCTGCCGCTCGTTGTCACTGGTGCGCATCATCTCGTTCGGCTCCTTGACCCACGCGTAGCGGGCCGCGAGCTCGAGCTCCTCCGGGAAGCACTCGCACATCTCATGGAAGAAGTAGCCGGCCTGCGTGTAGAGGCCATACATGTCGGTCTCCCGACCCCGCATGCCGTAGGCCATGCTCTTGTCGGTGATGCTCTTCCAGTGGAACTCGTTCTGGGTCGAGAAGCCCTGGTACTTGAACGCGAACTCCGCCACGGCCTGATTGATCCGGTGCTGGGCGTTCATCGCGCTCGACACACTGTCGAAACCATCGAGGTTGCCGCCGCCGCTCGAGGACCAGCGCGTCGCTCGCCCGGTGTGGGTTGCGGCACCCAGCGCAAACGTGCCCGTGGGCTTCTCCGTGCGCTCGACGTCCGTCTGCCGCAACGGCAGGTCGCGACCGAGGAAGTTCCACTGCAGGCGCGTCACGTACATCAGATTGCGATCGTCATTGGCGACACCGCGACCTTCGCCAGTAAACGCGCCGACGTAGTAGCGGAAGTCGGCGGCCGTACCCTCGAACAGGCGGCCGCGGACGCCCGCACCCATCTGGCGATCGATCGTGAAGGGCCGATTGACGATCGACCGCTCGACGAACTGCTGGCGCCCCGAAGAGTCGACGCGCTCACGGTTGTAGTCGATCTTCCACTGGCCGACGCGGATGCCGAAGGCCTTGCTCTTGGCGACGTCGATGCGCCAGTCGATCACGCGTGAGCTCGCGCCTGCGCTCGAACTGCCGGAGGAGCGGGTCGGCTGCAGATCGACCTCGAAGTAGTACTTCAGCCAAGGACGGTAGCCGTGACCGCCGATCTTCATGCGGACGCGGCGGAGCTCGCCAGTGGCCTTGTCGGAAGCTTCGAAGTCATCCACCTGGCGGGGATCACTGCGCGTCGGCTGGGTGAACCGGATCTGAGCGCGCCATTGCAGGTTGGTCTGGAAGTTTCCGTCCTGCGACTCGAGACGGAAGCCCTTCTTGCCGTAGCTGGCCTTCGCCCAACCTTGCGTCTCGAAGTACTTCTGGATCGCGGCCGCGATCTCGGAATCGCCCGGCCCGGCGGGGTCTTGGCCACCGGCGGATCCGACCGGCGACTGGGCCACCAGGAGACTACTGACGGAGAGGAACGAGAGGACGATTTCGCGTGTTCTTGGCATGGACCTCACCCTCTGCAAACGAGGGGCTGCAATCATGGACGCGGATAACGAATAGGCAGCCCCATGAAGAAGCCATGAAGGTGCTTTGGACCTTCCATCAAGAAGCGATGAACGCCCCGAGGGCTTCGCCGGACCACCTGGTTACACCCAAGACGCGGTAAGGCGAGACCGACCGAGAGTGAGTGCGTTCGACCTGGCCGACACCCGCTTCGTCGCGAAAACCGCCGCAACGCATGGCCCCATGCCCCCTATCCCGCCACCTCAGAGCGGATCACGCCGACGCCCCGCGAAGGCCTTCGTGGATCAACCGCCTGGGCCGCGGCAGCCAACACCCGGCTCAGAATCTGAGCGGCGCGCCGAAGGCGCGCGGTTTGGCCCTGGAACGGTTTGGCCCTGGAACGGCTAGGCCCTGAGACGGTTTGGCCGCGCTAGCGGGCCAAGCCCGTGTCAGATCGGCTCGACTTCCCAGTAGCCGAGGCTGAGCGGCGTCGGGCGGCCGAAGAAGTTCACGCTGACGTCCAGCGTGCCCTTGTCGGGATGCACCTCTTCGACGGTCGCGTCCGTGTTCTCGAACGCGCCGGTCTTGATCTTCACCCGGTCGCCCTTCTTGTACTGGACGGCGACCTTCGGTTGCTCCTTGCTCGCGTCCATCGTCGCCAGCACCTTCTCGACGTCCTCCGCTTTGGCAGGGGTCGGCTGGGCGTGGCCGCCGACGAAGTCGCCGAAACCCGGCGTCTCGCGCAGCACGAACCAGACGTCGTCGTTGAGCTTCATCTGGACCATCAGATAGCCCGGGTAGAGCTTGCGACGCTTGACCGTCTTCTTGCCGGCGCGATGGTCGGCGATGGTCTCGGTCGGCACGACGAGCTGCGGCACGTGCTCTTCGAGCCCGTTCTGCTTGAGGCGCCGCACCATGTTCTCGCGAATGCGATCCTCGCGACCGACCTGCACACGCAGGAAGTACCACTCGAGCTTGGCTTCGGGAGCGCCCTCGGCGCCCAACATGCCCTCGCCGGCTTCGTCGCCGCTCGCGGCGTAGCCAGAACTCGCGGCGGAACCCGCGCCGCCGTCACCTGGCTCGACGTTCGACGAATCGCCAGAGGTGTCGTTCCCAGAGGTGTCGTTCCCAGTGGTGTCGTTCCCGTCGGGGATGTCGGAGCTGGTGACGTCGGGGTTGGGGTTGTCGCCGCCGGGAATCCCGTCGCCGCTCATCAGCCCTGCCCCCCGGCCGCCAGGTAGGTCATGATCGAACTGAAGAGCAGGTCGACGCCGGTCAGGAACAGGAACAACACGACTACCATGCTGGTGACCGCCATCGTGCCCTGCGCGACCTCGCCCCAGCCGGGCCACGTGACCTTCTGCATCTCACCCTCGGTGTCGATGAGCAGGTCGGCAACCTTCGGCTTGTTGAGGATGCGAGACAGCACGAACAGCACCGCGGCCAGCAGACCGGCCGCGATCAGGGTCGAAATCCGCAGCTGCGTCACGAGCGGGAAGTTGTCGACCAACACCGTGTCGGAGGCCTTGCCCATCCAGCCACTGATGTTGTCGGCGAGACCGCCGCTGTTGAAGAAGCCGTAGCCGAGCAGCAACGCCACCACCCAGAAGGCGATCATGCGGGCGTAGCGCCCCTGGTTCTTGCGATAACTCACTGTGCTCGTGCGCGGATGTTCGAAGTCGGGGTTGGTTACGTGAGACTCACGGAGTGGCAGGGCAGCAAGGACTCGAACCCTGAACCGGTTGATTTGGAATCAACTGCTCTACCAATTGAGCTACTACCCTCCGAATTGTCAGAGACCGACGGCTACCCCGAGGTGACCGCCGGCCTCGCATGGTACACCGAGCCGCGATGGACTCAGCGCGCCATTCCGGATCTTCTCGCTACCGGCAACCCGGCAGCACGAAGACCCGGCGCCTGATTACTCGATGATCTTCGTGACGCGACCGGCGCCGACCGTGCGGCCACCTTCGCGGATCGCGAAGCGCATCGTCTCTTCCATCGCGATCGGCATGATCAGCTCGACCTCGATCTCGACGTTGTCGCCGGGCATGGCCATCTCCGCGCCCTTGAGGGTCGCGGTGCCGGTCACGTCCGTCGTGCGGAAGTAGAACTGCGGGCGGTAGCCGTTCATGAACGGCGTGTGACGGCCGCCCTCTTCCTTCGTCAGCGCGTAGACCTGGCCCTCGAACTTGGTGTGCGGGGTCACCGACTTCGGCGCCGCGAGCACCATGCCGCGCTCGATCTCTTCCTTCTTCATGCCGCGGAGCAGCAGACCGACGTTGTCACCGGCCTGGCCCTCGTCGAGCGTCTTCTGGAACATCTCGACACCCGTGCAGGTGGTCGGGCGAGTTTCCTTGATGCCGACGACCTCGATGGCCTCGCCGACCTTGATGATGCCGCGCTCGATACGACCGGTCGCGACGGTGCCGCGGCCTTCGATCGAGAACACGTCCTCGACCGGCATCAGGAACGACTGATCGGTCAGACGCTCCGGCTCCGGCACGTACTCGTCGATCGCGTCGAGCAGATCAAAGATGCACTTGCTGTCCGGGTTGTCGCGGCCGGGGTTCTCGGTCTGCAGCGCCGGGAACGAGGCGCCGCGGATGACCGGGCAGTCATCGCCGGGGAACTCGTACTTCGACAGCAGTTCACGCACTTCCATCTCGACGACGAGATCGACCTTGTTGAGGTAGACCACGATCGCCGGCACACCGACCTGGCGAGCGAGCAGGACGTGCTCCTTCGTCTGCGGCATCGGGCCGTCGTCGGCCGCCACGACCAGGATCGCGCCGTCCATCTGGGCGGCACCCGTGATCATGTTCTTGATGTAGTCCGCGTGGCCCGGGCAGTCGACGTGGGCGTAGTGACGCTTCTCGCTCTCGTATTCGACGTGCGCCGAGGAGATCGTCACGACGCGGCTGGGGTCACGGACCGTGCCGCCCTTGGCGACCGCCGAGTATTCCTTGTACTTGGCCAGACCAACCGCAGCGAGCGTGTAGGTCAGCGCCGCCGTCGTCGTGGTCTTGCCGTGGGCAACGTGCCCGATCGTCCCCACGTTGACGTGAGGCTTGGTTCTCGTGAAGGTTTCCTTGGCCATGATAGTCTAGAAACAGGTGAAGCGGATTTCAGATGGAGCTGCTACTGGGACTCGAACCCAGGACCTCTTCCTTACCAAGGAAGTGCTCTACCACTGAGCTATAGCAGCAGCGATTCAGTCAAAAAGAACTGCGTTCTGGAGCGGGTGAAGGGAATCGAACCCTCGTCACCAGTTTGGAAGACTGGAGCTCTACCATTGAGCTACACCCGCATCCTTCGGCGGAAGAATGCGATCAGAAGTGTGGTAGCACAGGAACGCGGATTGCCTCCCGACCGACGACTGCCGCGAGGCCGACAGCCGGAGGGGAAACTGGTGGGCGGAGCAGGATTCGAACCTGCGAAGGCTGAGCCGCCAGATTTACAGTCTGGTCCATTTGACCGCTTTGGTATCCGCCCGAAGTTGCGTTCGTGCGCTCCTTTCCTTCGACTGCGAGCCCGCGAGCCCGGCTCCCCGGACCGTCGCTGACCGTGTCCGAAACACGGCCGTCGAGGGCCAGATGAAGTCCGATTCGTAGCGTCCTGACTGGAGCTAGCGATGGGACTCGAACCCATAACCTCTTGATTACAAATCAAGAGCTCTACCGGATTGAGCTACGCTAGCGGGCTTGTCGCCTTGGGAAAGGCCGAGGGAGGATACCGACGGCCTGGGGCAGTTCAAGCGCACCCAGGGGCATTTTTTGGCTCGGCGCATGGGCTCCGCGCCGACCGTCGCGGAGCCGCGACGCGCGGCGGGGTCAGCCTTCGGCCGGCGGACGCAGTGCGCGCGCCGCTGCCAGGAAGGCCTGCAGGCGGGCCTCGAACTCGGCAACGCTCTCCCCACCGATCCGCTGCAGCGTGGCATCGGCGACCACCAGGGCGACCATCGCCTCGGCAACGATCGCGCAGGCCGACACCGCGCAGACGTCCGACCGTTCGTAGCCGGCCGCGGCCGCAGCGTCCGTCGTCAGATCGACGCTCGCCAGCGGCTGCCGCAGCGTGCTGATCGGCTTCATCGCCGCGCGCACGACCACCGCCTGGCCGTTCGTCATCCCGCCCTCGATGCCACCGGCGCGGTTGCTGCCACGGCCATGCGCGACGCCGCCGAGCCCGGTCGCAGCCGGCAGGATCGAATCGTGCACTGCACTACCGCGGCGGCGCCCGGCCGCCATGCCGAGCCCGATCTCGACGCCCTTGATCGCGGGGATCGACAGCAGGGCGGCCCCGAGTCGGGCCTCGAGACGCTCGTGCCATTGCACGCAGGTGCCGATGCCGGGCACCGGGTCCCTGACGACGACCTCGACGATGCCGCCCACCGTGTCGCGATCCTTGGCCGCTTCCTGCACCCGTTCGAGCATTGCGGCATCGGTGGCGGCATCGACGGTGTAGAGCCGGGAGGCGTCGCGCTGCGCCCGCAGGGCTTCGATATCCGCCGATTCTCCGGGCAGATCATCGGGGAGCGACACTGTTTCGCATTCTCGCACGTAGCCCAGGACGGCCGTCCCGGCGACCGCCAGTAGCTGCCGGCAAACGGCGCCAGCCGCCACCCGGGCCGCCGTCTCTCGAGCCGAGCTGCGTTCCAGCGTCGAACGGATGTCGTGATCGAGCCAGTGGTAGCAACCGGCCAGATCCGCATGTCCCGGGCGCGGCCGGACCGGTTCGGGCAACTCGTCGATCTTGTGGTCGCGGTTCGGGATCCGGAAGCACAGTGGCGACCCGATCGTGCGGCCCTGCCGCACGCCCGCGAGGATCTCGACGTGATCGTCCTCGATCCGCTGACGCCCGCCGCGCCCGGCGCCGCCCTGGCGCAGTCGCAAGGTCGCATCGATGGCCGCGACGTCGAGTTCGAGGCCACGCGGCACGCCCTCGAGCGTGACCATGACGGCCGGGCCGTGGGACTCGCCGGCGCTGCGGAACGACAATCGTGCCAGCGGCTCACTCATCGGGGCTCAACCACCTGCGGCGGCCTCGGCACCACCGGCGGCCTCGGCACCACCGGCAGCCTCGACACCACCGGGAACGGCGAGCGCGCGCACGGTGTCGGCGAACTCGAACAGGTCGAACGGCTTCCGCATTACGGCACGCACGAAATCGAGGGCGTCGAGCCGGGCCTGCGCCCGTTCGTCGACGAATCCCGAGATGACGACCGTCGGCGGCCGGCACTCGGGCGCCAGCCCCTCGAGCACCTCCAGGCCACTACGCCCGGGCATGTCGAGGTCGCACACCAGCACCTGGACCTCCGGGTCGCACGCGCCGTGCGCCGCCTCGTTGCCATCGTAGGCACAGGCAGTGCGCAACCCGGACCGGGCGAGCACGTCGACGAGCAGCGCGCTCACCGCCCGGTCGTTGTCGGCGATCAGGACGAGCGGAGTAGGCAAGGGATCGAATGGTAACGCACCGACCGGGCGCGGATCGCGGGTCAATTCGCGAAAGCTGCGGCCGCGGCGGCCGCCGGCGTTCGCCGCGAACCGCCATCGGCACGAACGTGGCTGACCGGGTTGTCGCTCCTCATGGCAGACAGCCGAATCGTTGTCCGATCGGCACCACCCCCGACACCGCTCTGCCATGCGCTCGTATCCTCTGCGTTCTTCGTTCCGTTCTCTGCTCCTGCTCCTGAGTTGTGCACTCGTGGGTCTCGGCTTCGCCCGCTCCGCATCCGCCCAGGAGGATCGCGAGAACGCCACCCCGACGAACTACTACGTCTGGGGTTCCACCGTCAGTTCGATCAGCTCGGTCGTCAACCAGGGCTACCGCATCACTTCGCTGAAGTACCGCGGCACCAACCTGCTCGGCTCGTCCATGTTCGACGCCACGCTGGTTCGGAACACCGGCTCCTACGCGCGCACCTGGTGGTGGTACGTCAACTCGTCGGTGAGCTCGATCTCGAGCCGACTGTCGACCAACAACGCGCGGCTCGTCGAACTCGAACCCTACGTCGAGAACGGCACGCTGAAATACGCGGCCGTGATGATCCGCAACACGGGCTCGCACGCGAAGAGTTGGTGGTGGTACGTCAACTCGTCGGTCTCGAGCATCAGCAGTCGCATCAACTCCAACAACGGCCGCCTCGTCGACGTCGATTCGTACACGGTCAACGGCACGACCTACTACAGCTGCATCATGATCCGCAACACGGGCTCCGATGCGCGATCGTGGTGGTGGTACGTCAACTCGACCGTCAGCACGATCAGCAGCCGGATCAACTCCAACAACGCGCGGCTCTACTCGCTCGACCGACGCTCCACCGGTCGATTCGACTGCATCATGATCCGCGACCCCTCGCCCAAGCAGTGGCACTGGTGGGTCGGCGTGCCCACGAGCCAGCTCGTGTCGCGACTCGAGAACTACGGCGAACGCGCAATCGACCTGATGAGCTACGTCGTCAGCGGCACGCGCTACTACGCCGTGCTCACGATCAACAACAAGAACGCCCTGACCACCGACGTCGGCAACCGCATGCGCTCGACGACCAACGGCACGGTCGGCTGCTGGCTCGAACGCGTCAACGGCAGCAACCTCGCGGACCTGAACGGCAACGCCGTCTTCGAACCGGCCAGCACGATCAAGGTGCTGCACCATGTGCACGCGATGCGTCAGGTGCGATTCCTCGGCATCAACCTGACCACGCCGATCACCGTCTACTCGGGTTACAACGGCTCGTGCCCGCTCGACACCGGCCCGTTCAGCGAGCAACTGCAGGCGTCGCTGCGCCGCATGATGGAGAACTCGGACAACGCCCGCACCCAGGCCGTCGCCCGCCGCTTCGGCACCAGCGCGATCAACTCCACCGCGGCGTCGCTCGGCATGTCGTCGACGAGCCTCAACCACCGCATCGGCTGTGGCAGCCCCGCGCTCGCGAACCCCAACGAACTGACCCTGCGTGATCTGCACGTGCTCTACGAAGCCGTCGCCAACGGCTACCTCGGCAGCTACCGCAACACGTTCTACGACCTGATGCTCCAGAATCTGAGCGGCATCGGCATCAGCGCGGTCATCGACAGCGAAGGCGCGTCGCTCAACCTGTCGTCGCAGACCATCGCGAGCTTCAAGAACTTCACGCTCGCCGCCCACAAGGGTGGCAGCTACACGCTCAACTCGGCCGAGCACCGCTCGGCGTTCGGCTGGGTGTCGCTACCGTTCATCAGCAACGACGTGATCGTGCCGCGGGAATACACCTTCGGCGCATTCGTCAACGACGCGACCAACGGTACCAACGCGAACAACGCGATCTACCAGCAGGCGATCCCGACGCTCCTCCGCGCCGAGATCCGCGCCGCGATGCAGTCGTGGACGAACAGCCTCGCGGGCAGCCAGTCGTTCGGCGCCGGTTGCGGCAGCCCGGTCTACCGCCAGGACCTGCAGAACCTGCCACGCATCGGCACCAATGTGAGCTACCGCGCCAGGAACGGTAACCCGAGCACGCTCGCGGTGATCGGCTTCGGGTTCTCGTCCACGATCTGGAACGGCACGGCCCTGCCGGCCTCGATGCGCGGCTTCGGAAGCGAATCCGGCTGCTTCGCCTACAACGACATCGTGGTGCCCGTCGCGCACGTCAGCGACTCGATCGGCACCGCGACGCACAGCCTGACGATCCCGAACGATCCGTCGTTCGTCGGCACCGAGTTCCTGTCGCAGTGGTACTCGTTCGGCCGGTCGGCGTTCCGCACGTCGAACTCGCAGCGCACGATCATCGGCCTATGAGCCGATGATCGGTGAGCGCCGCTGCCGCGAACAGCACCGCGTGCAGCACCGACGCGCGCGCGCGCGCCACGGCGGCGGCCTCGCGCACCGCACTCGGATCCGCGCCATCGGCCGCCGCCACGTGCCCGCGCCGCGCGGCGTCGACCGTCGCACCGAGCGCCGCGAGCGCGGCTCCCGGCGCCCCGAGTCGAGCGTGCGCTCGCGCGGCGCAGGCACCCCGCCAGGCGAGCGCACGCTGCCAGGTGCGATTCTCACCGGCGCCTCCGGCCAAGGCCGGCTCGAATGCCTCGGTCGCCGCGAGCTCGGCGAGCACGTCGTGATCGCGCCCCAGTTCGTGCAGCGCCTGCATCAGCTTGCGCTGCGTCGAGAACAACTGGAACACGCGGCGGAGATTGCCCGGGTCCTCCGCGACGAGCGGCTCGAGCAGATCGAAGCCGCGCCGCAGTCGCTCGATCGCTGCGACTGGCTGCCCACGCGCGAGCAGCACGCGCGCGAGTTTGCCCTCGGCCACCGCGAGGTTCGATTGGTCGAGTTCGTTCTGCGGCATGAGCTCGTGGCCCGCGGCCGCGCACTCATGAAAGCTCTCGTACTCCCGCCAGGCACGGTCGAGTTCGCCGGCCTCGAAGTAGAAGTTGCCCAGCCAGCTGTGCGAGACGACGAGACCACGCAGCTGGTATGCCCGATCTGCCGGCGTCGTCGACCGGCGCAAGGACTCGCGGCTCTGCACGAGCGCCTCATCGAACAGAGCAATCGCCCCGGCACGATCGCCGCGACGCAACCGCAGTCGACCGAGCTGATTCAGCACGGCGCCCAGATCTCCGGGCAGGTCGATTTCGGCCGGGTACCGCGCCACCGCCGGCCGCATCACGGCTACGGCCTCGCGCAGCAGTCGCTGCGCCACGTCGGATCGCTCGGCGTCGACGTGGTGGCGCGCGAGGTAGTAGAGCGCAAGCCCGTACTTGCTCGCATCGGTCGACTGCTCGGGATGGTCGCTGTCGACAACGAGCCGCCAGAGCCGGACGGCTTCGCCAAAGCACTCCCCGGCGCTCGTGCTGTCGCCCCGATGCGACGTGTCGCCACCACGCAGCCGCCCCTGCCAGAGGTAGGCCTGCGCGACCTGACGCATGAGTCGGGGGTCGTCGCCTTCTTCGGCATGCAGCTTGCGCAGCGCTTCGAGCCCGAGATCAACGAGCATCTGCCGCCCCTCCGCGGCCCCCGGGAGATGCTTGATGCGATCGTGCACCCGGAACACCGAGTGGGTCGCGAATTCCTGCACATCCCCAAGGCGGCGCTCGGCTCGCTGGCGCGCGACGCGTTCGCGGCCGGCCGCGTCATGGGCCACCACCGCTTGCCACGCCGCGATGCTGGCGCCGATCACCAGGGCGAGCAGAGCGCCGCCAACAGCCAGCACGAGCCCGCGGTGGCGGGCGGCGAACTTTCGCAGCTGGTAGACGGTCGTCGCCGGCCGCGCCGAGATCGGCTCGCTGGCCAAGAACCGGCGCACGTCATCGGCCAGCGCCGCCGCGGTCGGATAGCGCCGATCGCGGTCGGTCGCGAGCGCCTTGTCCACGATCGTCGATACGTCGCCGCGCAGCCCCGGCGCGACGCTGGCGAGCGAACGTGGCGACTGCTCGACCAGCCGCTGCAGGGCCGCGGTCAGTCCGAGATCATCGAGTTCGTGCGGCCGTTGCCCGCGACTCAGCAGCTCGAACGCGATCACCCCCAGCGCCCAGACATCGGCGCGCGTGTCGACGTCAGTGATGCGTCCGGCCGCCTGCTCGGGGCTCATGTAGGCAACGGTCCCGAGCACCTGACCCGCGCGCGTTGTCTCGAGATCCGGCTCGGAAGCGGCCGGTCGCGCGATGCCAAAATCGAGGATCACGGGCTGCCCTCGCGACGTAACGAGCACGTTGCCGGGCTTGAGGTCGCGATGGATCACGCCCTTCTGGTGCGCATGCGCCACCGCATCGGCGATCGCGGCGACGAGTTCGAGCCGCGCCCGATCATCGAGTTCGGCGCGAGACACATGATCGAGCAACCCCGCGCCCGCGACGAACTCCATCGCCAGAAAGGGCACCCCCAAGGTGGCATCAACGCCGGCCTCGTAGATCCGGGCGATGCCGGGATGCTCGAGCCGCCCGAGCAGCTCCGCTTCGCGTGCGAACCGGACCGCGAGTTCGGACGAGCCGTGGTAGTGCATGATCTTCAGCGCGACCGGCCGGCGCGGCTTGTCCTGCGTCGCGAGGAATACCCGCCCCATCCCGCCGCTGCCGATCTCACGCTCGATCGCGTACGCCCCCAGCCGCCGCGGCACCGACCCAAGGTCCCCACCCAACCCATCGCCCCCGCAGTCCGGCAACGCGAGTGGCGTCTCGCTCGCCGGCGCGAGAAAACCATCGTCGGCGGCGTGAGCCAGCAGCTCTGCGAGTTCGGTGCGCAGCTCGCGGGGACACTCCCGCGCCAGGTAGTCGGCGCGCGCTTCGGCGTCGAGTTCGACCGCGGCGGCGAACCGACGCTTGAGCTCGGCCCGGTGCGCCGCCGCGGCAGCGTCACCGTTCGTCATGACCATCCCCGCGCTGCATCTCACGCAACAGCCAGGCCTGTGCCATCTGCAGCTCGCGGACGACCGTTCGCCGCGAGATGCCCTGCACCTCGGCGATCTCGTCGCCGGTGAGCCCACCGAAGAACCGCAGCTCCACGATGCGCGCCTGTTCGGAGTCGATCGCGGCGAGCCGGGCCAGTGCCTCGTGCAACGCGAGCACGTCGACCGTCGGCCCGGCCTCGCCGGCGAGCGCGGTCTGCAGCGTCACCGCACGGCAGCCGCCACCACGCTTTTGGGCCCGCCGCGCGCGCAACTGATCCACGAGCACGTCGCGCATCACCTTCGCCGCCAGCGCCGCAAAGTGCGTCGCGCTGCGCCAGCGCGGCCCCGTGCCCGGCGCCGACGGACGCGCGAGCCGCACCCAGGCTTCGTGCACGAGCACCGTCGGCTGCAGCGTCGCACCCGCCGCCCGGCCGCGCAGGTAGCCCGCAGCCACCGCGCGCAACTCGGCGTAGACCTCGGGCTCGAGCTCGGACGCGGCCGGTTGCTCGCGACCCGGGCCGCGACCAGCGTCTGAGGAATCGGGTCTGAGAGGGTCCTGGGAGGGCATCGGTCCGCCGAATCCTACCTCGCCGCCGAAAAACTCGAGATTCGTGGCGCAACTCCTCGCGATCTACCGGGAATCGGAATAGCGGCCGATCGCCGCCTCTCAGAACCCATTCGCGCCGAACCCGATGAAACTCCGATCCCCCGTTCTCGCCCTTGCCACCGCCGCCACGCTGATCTCGGCAACCGCCGCCCAGTGCCCCCTGGGCTACCAGGACAACTGGAATGGCATCCACACCTCGACCGACGACTTCAGCCTGCGACGCAGCTTCGTGATTCACAACCTGCACCCGTTCCCGATCCGGATCTGCCAGATCGATGTGCGGATGCGGAACGGCGGCTGCACCAGCGCCAGCATGCATCTCGAGGTTCGCACGTCGGACGCCAGCGGCCAACCCGGCGCGCTTCGGAAGACTTCGCCGAGCCAATCGATCCCCAGCAGCGTGACGACGCGCAGCGCTACGTTCACCAATCTCGTGTTGGCGGCCGGCGAGCGCAACCACGTGGTGATCGACTACGAGAACACCAACCCGTGCGGCTTCTTCGCGACGTTCGTCGACCTGCCCGCCACGAGCTCGGGCCCGAGGGTCGAGAGTTGGTCCGAAGTGCAGCAGAGCGGCGTCACATTCTGGCTGCGCGACGACCAGCCGCTGCGCTACCGCGTCAGCTACGAACCGTGGGAACGGGCCAACTGGAATCCCGTCGGCAGCCCGTGCGGCACCAGCGTGGCCTGCGGCACGACGCCATACCGCACGCTCAACTGGAACGGCAACCCGCCACTCGGCAACCTCTTCAACGATCGGCGCGCGTTCCGCATGGCCGACAACTTCGGCTATCCGTCGCGCTGGATATGCGGTCTCGACCTGCCGATCGGTTCGCTGACCCCACCGAGCCGACTACGCGTCTCGATCCTCAGCGACACCAACGGTGATCCCGGTAGCGTGCTGAGCCAGACCGATGTGACCGTGACCAACCCCGTCGGGAGCATTCACGCCGCGTTCGACGGCCCGGCCCGTATCGGCGCCGGCATGTCCTACTGGATCGGCTTCGAGTCCCTCGATGGCGACCAGCTCAGTGTGCCGGCCGAGCGCTTCGGCAGCGCCGTCAATGGCGCGGTATGGAACGGCACGAGCTGGCAGAGCAACGGCTCGACGTCGTACGCGACCCGAACGTACATCACGACCTCCACACCGCTCGCCCCGACATTGACCGGCGACCCCGCGATCATCGGCACGACCAAGGACACCGACCTGACCACCGCCCCGGCCAATACGATCGCGATGCTCGGCGTCGGGTTCTCGAACCCGGCCACGGACCTGTCGAGCCTCGGAGCGCCGGGCTGTATCGCGCAGTCCAGCGCCGAACTCGTGGTCTGGACCGTCACCGACGGGCTCGGGCGCGCAACGGTAAGCCTGCCGGTACCCTACGAACCGGCGTTCCTCGGCGTCGAACTCCATGAACAGTTCGCAACTCTGACCAACCAGAACGCGCTGGGGATCTCGTTCAGCAACGGCGCCCTCGTCGAGATCGGCTCGTTCTGACCTGGACCCACTGCCGCCCCCGCTGGCCGCGCCCTCACGACTGGTCGAGCGGCACGAGCCAGGAGACGTCCTCGAACGGCACCTGCATCTTGACCTTGCCGTAGTCGACCGTGACCTGCTCGCGCACCTTGTCGACCTTGTGCACCTGCGCGTGGCGGTGCCAGCGCGGCAGGAAGACGCGGTCACCCTTCTTCAATCCGTGGCAGAAGCTGGTGCGGCGGCGGTGGACCTTGGCGTTCCGCAGCAATCCGTCGAGCGCCTGCTTGAGTTCGCGCGCGCGGTCGCCGTGCTTGCCCGGCGCGTTCTCGAGCGCCTGGACGTGCTCCTCCAGTGCCGCCTTGGCCGCGCGCAGCTCGTGCTCGACGACGCCATCCGCCTCTTCCTGCAGCCAGGTCTCGCGGCGGACGGCCTCGGCGAGCTTCTCTTCCAGCTCGCTCTGCTGACTCGCGACCTCCCGCGACTTGGCGGCGGTGCGCTGACGGTCGGCCTCGGCCTCTCGTCGCGCGACCTGCACCTTCTCGATCACGTTGTCGAGCTGCGGATCGCGCTTCCCGAGAAGCTTGCGGGCGCGCTGAACGACCCGCTCGGGCATGCCGACGCGCGCGGCGATGTCGAGCGCGTGGCTGTTGCCCGGGATGCCGACCTCGAGCCGATAGAGCGGCGCGAGCGTCTTGCCATCGAACGCCATCGAGCCGTTGTCGGCACCCTGGTTCTGGTAGGCGAACTCCTTGAGCCGACCGAGGTGCGTCGTCACGACCGCGAACGCGCGAGCCCGCACGAGTTGTTCGAGCACGGCGTAGCCGAGCACGGAACCTTCTTCGGGGTCCGTGCCGGCGCCGAGCTCGTCGAGCAACACGAGCGCATTGCCCGCCGCGTGCGCCAGGCAGGTCGCGATCCGCTGCACGTGCGAACTGAACGTCGACAGGTTCTGCGAGATGCCCTGCTCGTCCCCGATGTCGGCCTTCACCGCCGCGAAGAACGGCACGCGCGCCCCGACATCCGCGGGCACGGGCACGCCGCTGATCGCCATGAGCGCGAGCAGGCCGACGGTCTTGAGCACGACCGTCTTACCGCCCGTGTTCGGTCCCGTGACGACGAGCAGATGATGCGGATCGCCGAGCGCGAGATCGAGCGGCACGACGGCCGCACCCGCCTGCTCCGAACGGCGGCCGCGATCGTCGATCTCGAGCAACGGATGACGCGCGCCGTGGAGCCGCAGCACGGCCGTGTCGTTGCCGTCCGCAACCTCGGGAACGGTATAGCCGTCCTCGCGTACGAGCCGGGCCTTGGCCTGCAGCAGGTCCGCGTGCGCGACGAACTCGACCGCGGTCACGACCTCGCGTTCGAGCCGCCGCAGCGCGCGCGCGGCATCGGCCAGCACGACGTTGATCTCGCGGTTCTCGGCCGCCTGCGCATCGGACAGGCGGTTGGCCATCTCGACGACGTTCTGCGGTTCGATGAACAGCGTCTGCCCCGAGCTGCTGCGATCGTGCTGCACGCCCGGCACGCGATTGCGGGAGTCCGACCGCACCTGCAACACGGGCCGACCGTGGCGCCAGGCGGCATCCGGGGCCTGCAGCGCCCGCCGCACCTGCGGATCCCCGAGCACGTGCTGCACCGCCGCATCGACGGCACCGCGCGCCTGCTGGATCTCGCGGCGAATCTCCCGCAGCCGCTGCGACGCCGAGTCCTGCACCTCGCCGCGGTCGTCGACCAGCCGATCGAGTTCGTCGACGAGATCCTGGAGATCGGCCGCGTCTCGCGCGACCGCCGCGAGCGCCTCGGGCTGCGCCAGCAGCCAGCGCCGACAGTGCTCCGCGACCCGCAGCAGGCGCTTGAGGTCCGCGAGATCCCGCGCCGCGACGACGTGTTCGCCCGCGAAAAACCCCGGCAGCCATGACCGCACCTCGATCGCGCCCGTGAGCGGCAGACCACGCCCGTGATCGAGCCGTTCGGCCAGGGTTTCGACCGCGGCGTGCCGGGCCCGCGCCGCTGCCGCATCGGGGCAGGGACCGAGGGCCTCGACCGCCGTGCGCCCGACCGGCGAACTCAGCCGCGCGGTGAGCAGGGTGCGCACCGCCCCGAACTCGAGCGCTTCGAGATCGTAGGGCCTCGGGGTGGACGGTTCGGCGGGCATTGTTGCGAAGCATGTTGCCGACTCGCCCGCGCTTGTAAACTCCGCGCCCGATGAAGCGCAAAAACCCCGGTTTCGGCACCCTCGCGATCCACGCCGGTCAGTCGCCCGACCCGTCCACGGG
This sequence comes from bacterium, assembly GCA_024743115.1. GTDB lineage: Bacteria > Planctomycetota > UBA1135 > UBA1135 > UBA2386 > JAGQRA01. Next base: position 55,084 of record JANSXC010000022.1, read on the forward strand.
TGCGATCATGACCCCGATCTTCCAAACCAGCACCTACGTGCAGAAGGCCCCCAACCAGACCCAGGGTTACGACTACTCGCGGTCCGGCAACCCGACGCGCTCGGCGCTCGAAGGCAACATCGCGGGCCTCGAAGGCGCGGAATGGGGCCTCGGGTTCAGCAGCGGCATGGCGGCCATCACCTGCGTGCTGCACCTGCTCGAAGCCGGCGATCACGTCGTCGCGGGCAACGATCTCTACGGCGGCACGTTCCGCCTGCTGCGGACGGTGTTCGAGAAGTTCGGCGTCGAAACGACGTTCGTGGACCTCACGGACCTCGACGCGTTCCAGGCCGCGCTGCAGAAGAACACGAAGCTCGTGATGCTCGAGACGCCGACCAACCCGCTGCTGCGGTGTTGTGATCTGCGCGCGATCGCGAAAATCTGCCGCCGCAAGAAGCTGCTCACGCTCGCCGACAACACGTTCGCGACGCCCTACCTGCAACGCCCGATCGACCTCGGCTGCGACCTCGTCGTGCACTCGACGACGAAGTATCTCGGTGGCCACAGTGACGTCGTCGGCGGCATGCTCGTCGGCAACGGCGAGGAACTCCGCGCCCGCCTCGCGCACTTCCAGAACTCGTGCGGCGGCACGCCCGGGCCGATGGACAGCTTCCTCGTGCTGCGCGGCACCAAGACGCTGCACGTGCGCATGCAGCGCCACTGCGAGAGCGCGCTGAAGATCGCGAAGTGGCTCGAATCGCACAAGAAGGTCGCGCGGGTCTACTACCCTGGCCTGCCGTCGCACGAGACCTACCGCACGGCGAAGAAGCAGATGAAGCACGGCGGCGGCATGGTGTCCGTCGAACTGAAGGCGACGGTCGCGCAGGCCAAGCGCTTCTGCTCACGCCTCGAGGTGTTTGCGCTCGCCGAGAGTCTTGGCGGCGTCGAGAGCCTCGTCGACCATCCGGCATCGATGACGCACGCGTCGATCCCGAAGAAGGAACGCAAGAAGGCCGGACTCGAAGACGGCCTGATCCGCCTGTCGGTCGGCATCGAGGATCTCGACGACCTGGTCGCCGATCTCGATCAGGCGCTCAAGCGCCTGTAGCGTGGCCCGCTAGACGCGAGGCCCTGCAGGTCCGCTGCGCGACCCGCCGTTTGTTTCCCACGATCGGCCGACTGTCGGCCTCGCCGTCGCTCTCCCGAACTCTCGCGAGCGTTCGGCGCGCGTTACGCGCTGCCCTGCGCCTCGCCGGCAGCGGGCGGATCCGTGACGGGCTTGCTCAAGCGCGGCGCGGGCGCGTCGTCATCATCATCGAGCGTGATGTTGCCGACGTCCTCACCGGAGACGCGCTTGCGCATGAGGCGCCCGACCTTGAATTTCACGATGCGCTTCGCGGGCACCGGGACCTTCTCGAGCGTGCGCGGGTTCTGTGCCAGTCGGGCCGCCCGTTCGCGCGACTCGAATACACCGAACTCACGGAACTCCAACCGGTTGCCGGCCGCGAGTTCCTCGATGATCGAGTTGAGAAAGGACTGGATCACGTCCTTCGCGACCACCTTGGTCACGCCGGTCTTGTCCGCGATGCGGTGAACCAGTTCCTTCTTGGTTATCGTTTTCAACGTATCCTCCGAGGCTCCGATGGCCGCCCGGCGGGGAGACGAGGCGCGGATTCCGGTCCGCTGACCGCCTGGGGCTCCAAAGCAACAAGTAGCTACCGACTATACCTTTGTGGAGACTGTGTCGACAAGCATCCCCACCCAATTGGCGCAAGTTCGCGGCGAACCGCAATCGGGGTCGGGCTTCGGCCTGACGAATGGCCCGAACCCCCTTGGCAGCAGGGATTTCGGTGAGATCGTAACGGATCGACGGAGCTCGTGGGTGCGTAAAGTCCGCTCCGAGGCCGGTGAACTACACGTAAAAACTTACGATTACCCGACTTGGAGGGACCGCTGGCGGGGCGCGCTGCGGTTCACGGGACCCGGCCGCGCCTCCCGGGCGACCCGCGAGTTCGACGCGCTCCAGTGGCTCCGAGCCCACCTCAACGAGGGCGTCGAACCCGTCGGAGTGTGGGAAAACCGTCGGGCAGGATTCCTCACCCGCGCCGTGTTGATCACCCACACGTTCCCCGGCCGCGCACTCGACGAACTGCTGGCCGAGACCGAGCAACGCACCGACCTCGCGATCGCGCTCGGCCATTTCGTCGGCCGGCTACACGCCCACGGCTTTCGCGACGGCAACCTCGACCTCCGCAACCTGCTCGCCGGCCCCGACAAGGCGCGCGGCAGCTGGCAGATCTGCAAGATCGACTCGCCGCGTTACCACGTCACCGCGCCCGGCCGACGCAGCGACACCGCGATCACGCGCGACTGGGACCGACTGCGACCGCAACTCGAACCGTTCGGCATCGTTCGTGCGGTGCTGCAGGCGGCCGGTGCCGCGCATGATGACTACACGCGAGAGCACCGCAGCCAATAGCGTGATGGGCCAGCCCCAAGGCGGCCTGCTTCATCCCGATCGGCGCGACGTGGATGGCGGTGATCGCCCATAGCGCCAGGGCGATGGCAACGCCTCGGGCCACAAACACCGATCGGGGAACGTCGCCAGCGCCGCGACTACCCGCCCGCCAGCCGCAGGTCGTCGACCGTCACCGGCGTCGTCGGGGCGGCCCCGAGCAGCTCGTCGATCACTCCGAGTCGATACGGCACCGCGAGCGACCGCTCGAACGCTTCGTGGCCGTCCGCGGCTTCACCGAGCGCCAGGAAGTAGCGGAACGCCGCGCGCGCCTTCGGCCACCACTGCCGGCGCTCCTGATCGGAGTCGTTCTGCGGCATCGCGTCGTAGTAGATGAGTCCGATGTTGAGCGCGGCGCGCGCCGCACGCGGATCGAGGTCGAGCACGGCGAGGTAGTTCGACAGCGCCTCGCGCGGCCGGAACGCGCGCCACAGCGCCGCCGCGCGATGCATGCGCAGGTCGAGATCGTTCTCGAACTTCGCATCGAGGCGCGCGAGCAGTTCGAGGGCCCGATCGATCCGCACGAGGCGATAGATCAGCATCGACGCGTATTCGCGCATCGCGACGTAATCGTCCGGCACGTGCTCGAAGTAGCGCTCGTAGTCGAGTGCGGCCTCGGGCAGCCGACCGAGATCGGCAAGCGCCTGCGCGCGTTCGAGCGCGGCTTCGTGCAGGCCCGGATCGTTGACGTAGGCCGTCGCGAACGCATCGACCGCGGCCTGCAGCTGACCCTGCCCGCGGCGGACGCGCCCCAGCGAGAGCCACGCCCAGCCGAACGAACGATCCCCCTCGAGGATCTGCTGCAGCGCCTGCCCGCGCGCGTAGGACGTGTCCGCGAGCCGCGCGCGCACGTAGGGGCCGACCGGCGAATCGCTCTCGGGTAGCTCGTAGCGGTAGTATCGCCGCATCTCGGCCTCGCTCTCCCCGCCGATCGCCATGCTCGCGTCCTGATACGCGAGGTGGGCCCGCACGAGATCGGGGCTCTCGCGCACGATGCGGCTCAGCAGCGGCCACGCGATCTCGTGCTCCCCCACCGCCGCCGCCTCCCGCGCGGTCTGCCAGTCCGCCGCCACGGTCGGCGCGGGCTCGGAGTAGCGCCGCGGATCCTGCGCGTTCCGCGGCCGCACCGGGCCGGTCACGCACGCGGTCACGCAGAACGCGACGGCCATCAGCGCCACGCTGGCACCGACCCGGGATCGGCTCACCTCACGACCCTCCGAGCACACCGTCCGCGATGACGAACTCGCGCACCGCCCGCGGCCGCCCGCGCGCCTCCTGCACGACGACGCGTTCACCCGAGGCGGTCGCCTTGAGCGTCATCGCGTGCGTGCGCTGGTGGATCCGCAGCCGTACCTCGTGCGTGACGGAGAACGTCGTGCGCGGGCCGAGTTTGATGCCCGTCGGGGTGTATTCGGGCAACTCGCCGACCGCGATCGTCATCGCGCCGCGCGAGAGCCCCATCCGGTTGGTCCAGATCTTGTCGATGTAGCTGCCGTCTTGCGCCTGCTCGTGCCGCATCTCGTGCACCCGGGGATCGACCGCGGGCTGCCCGACGAACTGGTTGAAGTTGCCCGTCATCTCGATCAGCAGCTCGTTGCAGCGCACCGTCTTGTTGACCAGGAACGGCTGCAGCAGCGCCTTCTCCGTCTGCTCGACGTCCTCGGGCGCCACGGGTCCGCTGGCGCAGCCCGCCGCGACGAGCCCAACGAGCAGCGCCGCCGTGGCTGCCCCTGGCAGGCGGCACCAGCGAGTACGGAACCGCGACGAACCGCCCCCGTAACAGTGGGACGGCGACGCGACGAACCGGCGTTTCGACCTCTCGTGCATGGCTCCGGAGTCTACGTGGCGGACCCGCGCCCCGCGAATTCGATCACAACGGTGCCCGCCGGAATGCGCTGGGTCTCCCCGCATTCCGGTTTCCCAACTCGACGCCAGTTGCCCCGACAGTATCTTCCGACTCCTCCATGGCGCGCCCGAGCCGCACTCTGAGAAACGTGATGACGGTCGCGGCGCTGCTGCTGCTGACGTCGTGCTCGCTGATGCCCCGCGAGCTCAACCTGACGCCGCTGTGGTTCCACCGGCTCGACGAGGACGGCGAGCTCCTGGAGTGTGACTTCCTGTGGCCCATCGTCCACTACGAGCAAACGCCCCAGGGCGGCGACGACTTCCGCATTCGGCCGCTCTACCGCCGCTTCACCGAGCCCGAGGAGCAGAACGTCGGCGAAGGTGACGCGGTCGAGCACCAGTTCCTCGTGCCGTTCGGCCGCGTCCGCACCGACGCCGGCGAGACCTCCCACCGGCTGTTCCCGCTCTGGAGCTGGCGCGCGCACCGCAACGAGGTCGGCGAGCGCGACGTCGATTGGTATTTCCTGTTCCCGATCTTCTGGGGCGGCAGCAGCGCGGACGGCCGCGAGGACTACTTCGCGATCTTCCCGCTCTACGCCGACATCCCGCAGTTTTTGACCTGGGACCGGTTCCTCGCGATCCTGTTCCCGCTCTACCTGCGACTCGACAAAGAAGGTCACCGCCACCACATGTTCCTCTGGCCGTTCATCGGCACGAGCTCGTGCGCGGAGAACGGCCACCAGCGGTTCCACTTCTACCCGTTCTACGGCCACGACATCGATCCGGGCATCCACGATCGGCGCTTCCTGCTGTGGCCGTTCATCAGCTGGAGCACCGAGAACATGGACACGGACGCGCCCGTGTCCAGCTTCTGGATCTGGCCGTTCGCCGCCTGGCGCAACGGCCGCACGGTCGGTGGCTGGAGCGTGCTGTGGCCGTTCTTCTCGCACGTCTGGAAGGAGAATCACTTCACGTCGCTGCACCTGTTCTGGCCGCTGTTCCACTACTACTGGAACCGCGCGCAGGACGACGTCACGACGTGGTGGTTCTGGCCGTTCTTCTCGCGCACCAAGAGCACGGATCAGGATGCCTGGACCGCGCTCTGGCCGCTGATCTGGTGGCGGCGCTACGACGACCCCGACGGTGTGACGGAGCAGCAGTGGGTGTTGCCGTTCTTCTGGCACATCAACATGGCGAACAACGACGGGTCCGGCGAGGATCACACCAAGGTCTGGCCCTTGTGGCACCGCACCGTGTACACCGACACGGCAGGCAAGACCGTAATGGGCGAATCGACGTTGCTGTCCCCGCTGCCGGTCCGCGGCAGCAGCGCGGCCGGGCTCGCAGAGACCTACGGGTTCCTCTGGGAGCTCGCGGCCTGGCGGCAGCGTGGCCCCGACGATCACGCGATCGACGTGCTCGGTCGGGTCTACACCGAGCGCGTACGCAACGGCAGCAAGACGAGCAGCGTACCCTTCCTGTTCAACTACGAGCGCGATTCGAACGGCGAACGCACGCTGCGCCTGTTCCAGTTCCTGCCGATCTCGCTCGGTACCGCGAGTGCCGAGGCCGAACCGGAAGGGAGCGACCCCGAGTGAACCCTCTGGCTGCCGTCGGCAAGAGCCTGACGTCGCGCGTCGACGGCGCAGGCTACGTCTTCGATCTGCTGCTGCGCACGTTCCTGCAGCTGACGTTCCTACCACGCCGACTGCGCTTCCTGCTCGACGTCGGTTTCAACGCGGGCGTACGCTCGCTGCCGGTCACGATGATCGTCGCGGCGTTCGCGGGTGCGATCCTGGCGATGCAGACCGGCATCGAGCTCAAGCGCTTCGGCGACACCGCGATCCTCGGCACGATCACCTCGCTGTCGATGTGCCGCGAGATGGGGCCGTTCATCACCGCGGTGATCCTCGCCGCCACGGTCGGCTCGGCGATGGCCGCCGAGATCGGCACGATGAAGGTCAGCGACGAAATCGCCGCGCTCGAGGTGATGTCCGTCGACCCGGTCAACTACCTCGTGATGCCGCGCGTCATCGCGCTCGCGTTGATGTGCCCGACGCTGACCGTGCTCAGCAACCTGATCGGCATCTACGGCGGCAGCATCATCGCGGAACAGAATCTCGGCGTGAGCTCCGTGCTGTTTTGGAGCAGCGCGCGCGAAGCCCTGACCTCGTCGGGCACGCTGCTGCCCAAGGAGGTCTACGTCGGACTCTTCAAGGCACTCGTGTTCGGCATCGTCATCGCGACCGTGAGCTGCGCCGCCGGGCTGCGCGCGAGCGGCGGCGCACTCGGCGTCGGCCTCGCGGTGCAGACCGCGGTCCGCAACTCCGTGATCCTCGTGATCATCCTGGGTTTCATCATCACCTGGTTCTTCTACTTCCTCGCCGGATGATCGAGCTACTCGACGTCAAGAAGCGCCTCGGCGACCGCCAGATCCTCGACGGCCTCACGGTCGAGGTGCAGAAGGGCCTCAACTACGTGCTCATGGGGCCGTCGGGCACGGGCAAGAGCGTCACGCTCAAGCACGTCATCGGCATCCTCCGCCCCGACAGCGGCACCGTGCGCGTCGACGGCAAGGACGTGCCGTCGATGAACCAGGACGAGCTCATGGCGCTGCGCAAGCGCATGGGCTACCTGTTCCAGAACGGCGCGCTGATCAACTGGCTCAGCGTGTTCGACAACGTCGCGCTGCCGCTCAGGGAACACAGCCGCGTCAAGAAGAGCGAGCTCGATGACCGCGTGCACGAGGTGCTGGCCCTCGTCGGCATGGATCACGCCGCCGACCAGTTTCCGCCGAGCATCTCGGGCGGCATGAAGCTGCGCGCCGGCCTCGCGCGCGCGCTCGTGACCCGCCCCGAGTACGTGCTCTACGACGAACCCAACGCCGGCCTCGATCCGATCATCAGCCAGCAGATCCACGAGCTCATCGCCGAGGTCCGCGACACGCTGCACGTAACCGGCCTGGTCGTGACCCACTCGCGCGCCTGCGCGACACAGTGCGGCGACCGCATCGGCGTGATCAAGGGCGGCCGCATCGTCGTCGAAGGCACCGTCGACGAGATGATTCACAGCGACCACGAACTCGCGAAGGCCTTCCTCGGTGAAGGCAGCGACTGAACCCCGAACGACCGACCCTGAGAACCCACCGCCGGAGTAACTGATGGAACGCACCCGCCGCGACACCCTGCTCGGCCTCGTCTTCTTCGGCACCCTCGGGTTCCTGCTCTGGGCGACGGTCAACCTCACCGACATCTCGCTCGGCGAGGTGCCGCCGCTCGAGGTCTGGTTCGAGGACGGCGGCGGCGCGCAGGTCGGCACCAACGTGCTCGTGCTCGGCAAGCGCATCGGCAAGGTCGGCGAGATCGACATCGTCTACAGCGACGAGCGCCCCGCCACCCCGATCCGCATGACGCTGCTGCTCGAGGACGAAGTGCCGCTCACGAGCGACTACACGATCGAGGTGCGCGCCGACGGCGTGCTCGGCGGCAAGCTGATCTACATCAGCCCCGGGCGCGGCACCCCGCTCGCGGCCGACACGGAGCTGCTCGGCCAGGTCCAAAAGAACGTGTTCGACGCGTTCACCGATCTCGCGGAGGGCCAGGGCCCGGTCGGCAGCAACTTCAACGCGATGGTAACTGCCATCCGAGAAGCGGCCGAAGCGCTGCAGGATCCCAACAACACGATGGGGCGACTGCTCACGCAGCGCGATCTCTACGATGAGGTGCTCGGCACGGTCGAGACGATGAACGAGATCCTCGCGGAGATCCGCGGCGGCAAGAGCACGTTCGGGCGGCTCGCGGTCGACACCGCGATGGGCGAACGCGTGCAGTTCCTCATCGACAACCTCGCGACGGCCAGCGCGACGCTGACCGAGAAGGACGGCACGATCGGCATGCTGCTCAACGACGAGGAGACCGCCGGCAACGTGCGGCGGATCGTCGCCGACATCGCCGTGATCGTCGCGGACGCGCGCGATGGTCGCGGCGTGGTCGGCCAGCTGCTGCGCGACGATCGGCTCGCGACGAACTTCAACAACGCCGTCGCCAACTTCAACCGCCTGCTCGAGCGCGCCAACGACCCCGACGCGGGCCTCGTCGGCGCCGCGTTCGCCGACCCGGCCTCGGCCGAACACTTCAAGGTCGCCGTCGCAAACATCCGCGACGTCACCGACCAGCTCACGCGCGCCGAGGGCGCGCTCGGCATCCTGATCAACGACAAGGACGTCGGCGTCCGCCTGCGCCGCATCTTCACGCAGGTCTCACGCGCGCTCGAGGACGCCCGCGAAGCCGCACCGATCAGCAGCTTCGTGCAGGTCCTGCTCGGCGTGTTCTGATCGAACGGGGGCAGGGCGAACGCTTGCCGGGGCGGTTTTCCCGACTCCGCGGCCAGTGGCAGCGGGCGACAATCTTTCGCTGGACGCCCGCATCGTGCGTAGCAGCCGCCGAGCCCCGCCATGAGCGAACCCGAACCGTTCTCCCCCATCGCCCAGGCGAACCCCAAGCCGTTCCTGGTCCGACTCGGACTGGGCTTCGTGCTGGTGTACCTGCTGCTCTACGGGCTGCCGTTTCCGTTGGGCCAGGTGCCGGCACAGGAGGACGCGTGGCCAATCGCGGAGGCGGTGGACTGGTGGAACGAGCAAGACACCGTGGCGGCGCCGGACTGGCTGAAGTACCCCGTGAAGTGGAAGCGCGAGGTCGACGAGGAGGTCGCCGACTACACCGGGTGGTTCGGGCAGACCGTGCTCGGACTCGAAGCCGAGGTGAAGCCGGCCAGCTCGGGCAGCGGCGACACGTTGTTCGACTGGGTCCGGGTCGCGCTGATGCTTGCGCTCGCCTTGCTCGCAGCGCCGCTGTTCGCACTCGTGACGGGGAACCGCTCGCTGCGGTGGTGCCACGGCTTCGCACGCGTGATCGTGCGCTACGGCCTCGCCTCCACGCTCTGCGTCTACGGCTTCGCCAAGGTCTACCCGCTGCAGTTCAGCATGCTGCACGGCCAGTGGCTCTACGGCTCGTTCGGTGAGGCGTCACCGATGAACATGCTGTGGACGTTCATGGGCTCGTCCGATCCGTACACGATCTTCTCGGGCGCAGCAGAACTACTCGGCGGACTGCTGCTGTTCTGGCGCCGCACCACGCTGCTCGGCGCGCTCGTCGCCTTCGGCGTCATGCTCAACGTCGCGACGCTCAACCTCTGCTACGACGTGCCGGAGAAGCTGTTCTCGCTTCACATGGTGCTGTTCTCGGTGTTATTGGTCGCGCCGGACCTGCCGCGACTCTGGGCGCTGCTCGTCAGCCATCGCGCGACGCCAGCGGCAGCAACGCCGGCAACACCGGCGCGCTGGCTATCGATTCCGCAGCTGGTCGGCAAGCTCCTGATCGTGGCGATCATCGTCGGCGTGCCGTGGCACGCGTGCCACGACCGCTGGATGCAGATGCAGAACCGCCCGACCGGACCGCTCGAGGGCATCTGGGAGACCCGTGAGTTCGACTCACAGCAGAACGCCACCCGGCACTGGCACCACTTCGCCGTGCAGCGCTGGAACCGGCGCGGTACGACCATCGCATTCGCTAGCATCGAGACCAACTCCGGCGAGCTGCTGCAAGGCCGCGCCGAGTTCGACCTCGAGCGCGGCAAACTGCGAATCCTCCGCCGCCAACAGCCACCGCTCGAACTCACGTTCGAAGAACGCAGCCAGGTCGCCTCCGACCCCGATACCGACCCGGTGCGACAACTGATCCTGAGCGGCACGGTCGAAGGCGAAGACGTCCGCGCGGTGCTCGAGTATCGCGACGAATCGACGTTCCGCATCAAGTCGTCACCGTTCCGCTGGATTCAAGAACGGCCGTTCAACGCCAACCGCCGCTGAGTCAGTCGCCCGCATCGGACGCCGCCGGCCAGCGCCAGTACCACCAGTGTTCCTCCGCCGTGAGCCCGTCCGCCGCGGCGGCTGCGGCCCCATAGACACATTCGGGTTTCGCGAGCGTCGTCTGACGCAACCGTTCGTCCGCGCGGTCCACGCGCGCGGCGACGCGCGCCCACTCGTTCGCCGCCGCCACTTCCTTGGCGAGATGCAGCAGCAGGCGCGCGTCGAGATCGTTGCACCAGTCCTCGGGTGAGAACTCGTAGCCCTGCTCGACCTCGGCCGCGACGGCCTCCCAGCGCAGGACGAGCCCGTCGAGCCCACCGGCGACGACATGCTGCGCCACACCGCGAGCCGAGAGCAACGCACGCACGGGGTCGTCGTCGAACATGTCAGTCTTCGCGCCTGGCCTGGCGCTTGAAGTAGCGCTCGCCGTCATCGGGTTTGAACAACGTGCGGATCGTCCGGTCCGCGTTGAACGCCACGAACGCACCGGTATCGCGATCGAACCGCGTCACCACCCCGTCCCGCCGGCGTTCTTCGAGCACATCCCCGCCCACCGGCGCGTCCCGCAATCGCTGAGCGATGGCGAGGTATTCCGCCGCCGACGCGACGTCGAACTCGTGACCGTGCTTCTCGAAGTGCCGCTCGAGCGACCGCGGGCTCGTGAACCCGGGCCCGGCCGCGGGTGCCCGCTCGGCCGGCGCCCCCTTGGCTGAGCCGTGGTCGGCCGGCGCGGACTTCTGCGTCGGCTCCGGGGCCGGCGGCTTTGAACCGTTCTGGTCACCGAACAACCCGAGGTCGAGCCACCAGTTGGCAACGAGCACGAGGACGGCAATGGCGATGCCGGAGAGGGAGAGCGTCGCCTGCTTGCGATTGGCCATGGAACTTCGCGAACGAGAACGGTCGGTCACTCGCGCGGATCACGAATGACGAGATCAGGATACCGAGCCCGGAAGAACTCGAGTGCCAGCGTCGTGTGACATCGCGCCACATCCGGGTTCTTCGCCGTCGGACAGCTGCAGCCGAACCAGACATCGCCGGTTCGGGCGCGTTCGGCGATCAGGTCGAACGGCGCCCGGTCCTGGGCGAACCGCCGGTGCAACAGCTGTTGGTACGAAGCCGCGAACGTAACCCACGCCGCCGCACTCGGCGCCGCCAGGAAAGCCCTGACTTTCGCCGCCTCGGGCCGCACCACGTGCCGCGTATGCATGCGCGTGTCCTGACGGATGCCTGCCGGCAGCGGCTCCGAACTCGGCCGCGTGCCGCGCACCATGCGATAGCGCCCCAGCATCCCGCCAGTCTGCGGCCGACTCGGCCGGGCCGCGACGGTTTCTCGCTCCCCTGACGAATTGCTGTCGATTCCGTGCCGCCCCACCCGTCGTTCCGGCAACGCCGACGGCAACCCACGATGAACCGACCTCTCAAAGCCACCTCCCTCGTCCCGCTCGCGATCGCGGCCCTGCTCGCGACCCTGACACTCTGCACCGGCTGCGCCACATCCGGCGACCGCCCGACCGAACCGACGCTCCCCTGTGCCTGGCTCACGGGTCACTGGGTCGGCGAAGGCTTCGGCGGCGAATCCGAGGAGGTCTGGTTACCCGCGCGTGACGGCACGTTGTCGGGAATCTTCCGCCTGGTTGTCTCAGGCAAGGTGCGGTTCTACGAGCTCTTCACCATCGCCGAGATCGACGGCGAACTGCAAATGAAGCTCAAGCACTTCCACGCCGACCTGCGCGGCTGGGAAGAACGCGACGAAGTCCTCACCTGGCCAGGCACCGACCTCGGCCCGAGCAGCGTCACGTTCGGCCCGGTGCGTTACGAGCTGCTCGCACCCGATCGACTGCGCGCCTCGGTGACCGTCGAGGAGAACGGCACGACCGGCGTGCAGCACCTCGAGTTCCGGCGAATGGATGGCTGAACGACCGATTCCGGGCAGCGGCGGCTACCCGCGTTCGTCGGCGTCGAGGAACCGCGCCCGGACCTCCGGCGTCGGCACCAGGCAGTGCTCGGCCCGCCCGAACCAGCGGTATCGCCGCTCCGCGAAACGCTTGTAGAACCAGTCGCGGATCGGCGCCGGCACGAGCAGGAACACGCTCAGCACCGGCCACGGGAAACGCAGACCACGCGCGATACGCAACACGGCCCCCGACCGCAGCCAGACCCGGCCCTCCGTGATGAGGATCATCGAGTCCGGCACCTCACCCGTGACCCCGCGCTCTTCGAGCGCCCGCCGGGCCACGGCCGACTGCAGCGAGGCGAAGCGGAATCGCCGCTTCGTATCGCGCTTCAGCACGAACTGCACCGACCGGTTGCAGACGTTGCAGTCGCCATCGAACAGGATGAGGTCCACGTCTATTCAATGCTACTCGGACGCCGGAGTTGCAAGGCCACCACCGAGCCCACGAGCCGCGAGCAGGTTCTCCACGTACTTCGCCAGCACGTCGACCTCGACGTGAATCGCCCGTCCCACGGGCAAACTACCGAGCGTTGTCACCGCCGCGGTGTGCGGGATCACGGCAATCTTGACCACGTCGGTCGGCGGCCCCGCGATCGTGAGCGAGACGCCATCGAGCGTGATCGAGCCCTTCTCGACGCAGTAGCGCCGCAGTTCCGCCGGCACCCGCACCGCGAACTCGCCGCCCGCCGCCGGGTCGATCGCCGCGGTGACCTCGCCGACGCCGTCGACGTGGCCCTGCACCAGGTGCCCCCCGAGCGGATCCCCCGCCCGCAGCGCGGGTTCGACGTTGAGCCAGTCGCCGACGACCGCCTGCCCGAGCCAGGTCCGCGCCAGGGTCTCGGCGCTCAGATCGAACGCGGCGACGTGGCCCGTGAGTTCGACGACCGTGCAGCAAACCCCCGACAGGGCAATGGAATCACCGATTCGGGGCGTTCCACCGAACTCAGTGGCGACCGGCGCCCCGAGGTCGACGTCGATCCGTCGCGCGTCACCGGAGTCTTGCACGGCCGTGACAGTGCCGATCGTCTGGACTAGACCCGTGAACATGACGGCAAGGTGTATTGCACCGCGAAAACGCCGTCACGCTCCGATGCGCTCGATCCACCCCAAGTACGCAACTGCCGGCCTGGCGACCGTCCTCGCCCTGATCGGCAGCTGCACCAGCCCTCCACGGCGCGACCCAGGAACGGGCCCCGAGCACGATCTGGTCGGCAAGTTCGTGTGGGTCATGCCGCCGGAGATCCACGAGGAGTTCGATCTGCTGCCCGACGGCACCCTGCGTTGGCTGCGCTGGAATACCCACCGCGCCGGGCCTGGCAAGGAATCCGGCATCGAGGCGCGCGGCACCGGCCGCTGGGAGGTGACGAGCTGGACCGGCCGCGAAACCGGGCTGACGGTCGAACTCGACGCCGCCCGATTCGACCGCCGGCCGCTCGCCTTCAACTGCAATCCGATACGCCTGACCGTACGATTGCACGAGGGCCAGCGCTACCTGCTGCGGCCGAACGACCTCAGCTGGTTCGAGCGTCATGGCCCGATGGTCGAGTTCTGCCTCCACCGCCGGGGCGCACCGCTCAAGATCTACCAGCCGTTCTTCCACCCGGCACCGCGATCGACCGACCCGAGCGGGCCAGACCGCTCGGTAATTCGCTCGACCGAACGACAATCGGGTCACCGGAATTCTTGACCGCCCCGGGGGCGATCCCTACTCTGGTCCGCCCTTTCCTCGGGGCAAAGCACCTTGCATTGCGCCATCCTGACGCTCTTTCCGGCCGCTCTGCGGCCCTATCTGGACGAGAGTATCCTCGGGATTGCGCAGGCGCAGGGCCACTTGCAGGTCGACCTCGTCGACTTTCGGAACTACGCCTACGATCAACACCATACGGTCGATGACCGACCGTTCGGTGGCGGTCCGGGCATGGTGCTGAAACCCGAGCCGATCTTTGACGCCATAGAAGACGTGGAGCGCACCCATGGTTCGTTCCACAAGATCCTGCTCTGTCCGCGCGGCCGGTCGTTCGACCAGCAGCGGGCGCGCGAACTCAGTCGCAAAGAACGACTGCTGTTTCTGTGCGGCCGCTACGAGGGTTACGACGAACGCATTCGCGAGGGCATGCAATGGGAGGAGATCTCGCTCGGCGACTTCGTGCTCGCCGGCGGCGAACTGCCCACCCTTTGCGTGCTCGAAGCGGCGGTGCGCCTGATCCCGGGAGTGCTCGGTTGCGCGGATTCCGCGACGCTCGAGTCGTTCGAATCGGACCTCATGGACTACCCGCAGTACACGCGACCTCGCGAGTTCCGCGGCATGACGGTGCCCGACGTGCTGCTCTCCGGCGATCACGCCGCGGTTGCACGTTGGCGACAAGAGCAGGCTCGACAGCTGACTGCTGCCAAGGTCGCGGCCGAGGGGAGACGCCCCGAGAAACGTTCTACCGACGGCTGAATCGCGTGCCTGGCAGCGCCAACCAACAACCCATCAACTCTGACAACCGGCCCGTCTGACTACCGGCCCGCGACCAGCATCCCGCGACCGCCGGACCCCAGGTAACGAACTATGAACATCCTGCGCCAAATCGAACTCGAGCACATGAAGCCGACCATCCCTGACTTCGGGGTCGGCGACACCGTGGACGTGCACTACCTCATCAAGGAAGGGGACAAGGAACGCGTCCAGATCTTCTCGGGCACCGTGATCGCACTGCAGGGCGGCGGGGTCCGCCGCACGGCGACCGTCCGTCGCATCGTCGCGGGTGAGGGTGTCGAGCGCACGTTCCCCCTCCACAGCCCGCGCGTCGCGGACATCAAGGTGAAGAGCCGCGGCGTCATCCGCCGCGCCAAGCTCTACTACCTGCGCGACCGTGAGGGCAAGGCCACGCGCCTGAAGCCCAACCTCGGCAAGCTGCAGCAGCCGCGTTCGGGCAAGGGCAGCGGGCTCGAGCCCAAGGCCGCCTCGAACGACGCGGCGTCGCAGGACTGATCCCCGACCGCATCCCACGCGACACCCGACCCCGTGACCACGCCCGCTGACCAAGGTCAGTCGGCGCGGTAGCCAGCGAGTCACCACCGATCATGCTCGAAAACATTCGCGCACAGCTCTTCATCGTCCTCCTGTCGATCCTCGGCGCCGCCGTCTGCATCTCGGTGTTCGAGCCGTTGTTCGGCCCGGACCTCAAGGGCGGCACGCAGCTGATCTACGAAGTGCCCGAGGACGTCCTCGAGGAGCTCACCCAGAAGGAGGGCGACTCGATCTCGGTCAACGAGATCATGGACCAGACGGTGCTCGTCCTGAAGGAGCGCATCGACCCCAACGGCACCACGGGTGCGGCGGTCACGCGCAGCGGCGACACCGGCATCCTGATCGAGCTGCCGTGGTCCGATGACCCGCAGGACCTGGTGCGCTTCAAGGACCGCATCGCCAACCTCGGCAAGCTCGAGATGCGCGTCGTCGCCGACGGCGACTACAACGCGCCGGCCACCGACAACGAGCCCGAGGTCCGGTTCAACATGCGCGGGGAGTCGACCCGCCTCACGAACTGGCTGCAGCAGGAAGGCAACAAGGCGTTGATGAGCTCGAAGATCGACGAGCTCGCCAAGAACATCCGGCGCTTCAACGAGGCCGGCCCCGCCGTCGGCCCCGAGGCGTTCCCGAACCTCGCGTGGTACCCCCGCGTCATCACAGCGAGCTCGAAGAACCCCGACGCCTGGGATCGTGCCTACTCCGATATCCCCGGGCTCAGCGGTTCGGTCGTCAAGGTCTACGACGACGCCGAGTGGAACAACGGGATCATTCCCGAGGCCGCGCGCACCAAGGCCGCGGAGAACGGCTCCGAGCCGTTCCTCGTCGAGTTGATCGCGATCAACATGCACGAGGAGAACTTCTCGGGCGACGATCTCGACCCGACCGGCGTCGGGCCGACGACGGATGAGTCGGGCGGCATGGCGGTCGCCTACCAGCTCTATGGCGACAAGTCGGGCCAGTACGCCGACTGGTCGGAGCGCTACATCGGCAAGAGCAGCGCGATCATCCTCAACGGCCTGGTCAAGTCGGCGCCGGAGTTCATCACCCGCATCCCGGGCCGCGGCCGCATCACCGGCTCCTTCACCCGCCTCGAGGTCGAAGAACTCGTGAAGGTGCTGCGCACCGGCTCGCTGCGTATCGAGCCCGAGTTCGTCAGCCAGCACACGGTCGGCGCGACGCTCGGCGACGAGGCGATCAACAAGGGCGTGATCTCGCTGCTGATCGGCGGCGTGCTCGTGTTCCTGTTCATGCTCTGGTACTACCGCAAGCCCGGTGTGATCGCGTGCATCACGCTGCTGCTGAACATGACGCTGCTGTTCGCGGCGATGGTGTTCATGCAGGCGACGATCACGCTGCCGGGCCTGGGTGGCATCGTGCTGACGCTCGGTATGGCGGTCGACGCCAACGTGCTGATCTACGAGCGCATCCGCGAGGAGCTGGCCAAGGGCAAGGACATGGTCCGGGCCGTGCGCGCCGGCTTCGAACGCGCGATGTCCGCGATCCTCGACTCGAACATCACGACGTTCCTCGTCGGCATCGTGCTGTTCAACGTCGGTGTCGGCCCGGTCCGTGGCTTCGCCGTGACGCTCATGGCCGGCATCGTGATGACGGTGTTCACGCAGTTCTTCGTGACACGCCTGCTGTTCCACTTCGCGTTGGATCGCAAGCTGCTCGACGACTACAAGCCGCGCCGCATCCTCGGTGACTCGCACATCAACTTCGTCGGCAAGATCCGGATGTGCCTCGCGCTGAGCGCGATCGTCATCCTCGGCGGCGTGTTCTTCGCGCTGACGGCCGTGCCGCGGAACGTGATGCTCGGCATCGAGTTCACCGGCGGCGGCAACCTGCAGATGGTCGTCGCGCAGTCGATGGCGGCGGACGACGTCCGCGGCATGATCGCCAAGGATCCCAACTTCACGAAGGACTACCCCAACGCGACGGTCAACACCGTTGGCGACCTCGACGACGCCGGCCGCACCAACGTGTTCAACGTTCGTCTGAAGCTCAACGACGAGCAGCGGGCGAAGATCACCGAAGGCCGCAAGGCGTGGCGCGAACTCCGCAAGGAGAACGAGAAGCAGGAGCTGCCGCCGCCGGCGCCCTACGAGCCGCCGTACCTGCTCGCGCTGAAGAGTCTCTTCGAGAGCGAGCTGGTCCAGCCGGCCTCGAGCGCCCCCGCGCTCGTCGAGGACCCCGACAACAAGGCTCTGCAGTTCGCGCAGATCGAGCTGCACTTCCAGTCGGACATCAACATCCCCGACGCGCAGCAGGAGCTGATCAAGAACAAGCTCCTCGAGGGCGAGATCCAGGGCCTCGCGGACCCCAAGGCCACGACGGCCAAGGACGTCCTCGTGCAGTGGAAGGTGCCGACCAACACGCGAGAATGGGAGCTCTTCGAGCTGGCGCGCACATCGCTCGCCGACCTCAAGACCACGGACGGCGACAAGGTCATCCTCAGCAACCCGTTCCCCGAGGCCCAGGAGATCCAGGGCAGCCTCGTCGACGACCTGCGCAACGCGGCGATCAGCGCGCTGATCATCTCGTGGGGCCTGATCATCTTCTACCTGCGCATCCGCTTCCACGAGTACAAGTACGGCTTCGCGGCCGTCGTCGCGCTCGTGCACGACGTGCTCGTGACGTTCGGCGCAGTCGTCGCGGCCAACTACTTCGGCCTCGTCAGCGCCGAGATCAGCGTCAGCATGATCGCGGCCTTCCTGACGATCATCGGCTACTCGGTGAACGACACGATCGTGGTGTTCGACCGCATCCGTGAGAACCTGCGTGAGAACGCCAAGGCGGGCGTCGAGGAGCCGATGAGCCCCGTCGTCAACCGCTCGCTCAACCAGACGCTGTCCCGCACGTTGATCACGACCGGCCTGACGCTGTTCGTCGTGCTCGCGCAGTTCTTCGTCAACTGGCAGAGCGAGAGTGAGCTCGGCGCCTTCGCGTTCGCGATGATCGTCGGCATGGTCTCGGGCACCTACTCGACGATGTTCATTGCGGCGCCGATCCTCATCAAGATGCGCCAGGAAGAGATCATCATCGAGCCCGAGGAAGAAGAGATCGAAGACGTCGAAGCGCTCCTCGTCGAAGGCGGCAACGCCGGCGGCGCGGAAGCCGAAGGCGAGAAGCCGGCGCAGTAGCCGCGCCGGGGGGCGCGCCGCGAGCCGGTCGCGAGACTGGCCCTCAGGCGCCCCCCCCCAACCCGAACGGCGCACCAGAGCGACGATCGGCCCATGAGGATCGACCGATGACGGGAACCATGAGCGCGCTGCACGCCGAGCCGCGGTTCCCCGCGCAGCTGCGGGCGTTCGACCTGCGCCGCACGGCGCTCTTGCGCACGGACGTCCTCGTGATCGGCTCCGGCATCGCGGGCGCCTGCGCGGCGCTCCACGCGGCCGACGACGGCGCCGACGTGTTGCTGCTCAGCAAGGGCGAGATCGACGACACCAACACGGCCTATGCCCAGGGCGGCATCGCCGTGGTACGCCGCGCCGAGGACAGCATCGCAGCCCACGTCGACGACACACTGCGCGTCGGCAACGGCCTCTGCGACCCCGAGGTCGCCCGCCACGTCATCGCGGGCGCGGACACCGCAGTCGAGTGGCTCGAACGCCTCGGCACCCGCTTCGATCAGGACGACGGCGGCAGCCTCGAGCTGTCGCGCGAGGGCGGCCACACGCATCCGCGCGTCGCCCACGCCAACGGCGACGCCACGGGCCTCGAGATCCAGCGCGCGATCTCTGAGGCGCTGCGCGAGCACCCGCGCATCACGGTCCGACCGCGAACCTTCGTGCGCGACCTCATCGTGCGCGGCGGACGCTGCCTTGGCGCGATCGCATTGCAGAACGACCTCGAACTCGCAGTCGAGGCCGGTGCGGTCGTCATGGCGTCGGGCGGCACCGGCCAGATCTTCCGCGAGACGACCAACCCGACCGGCGCCAGCGGCGACGGCCACGCGCTGTGCTTCCGCGCCGGGGCGCGGATGGTGGACTGCGAGTTCGTGCAGTTCCACCCCACCACGCTCTACATCGCGGGCGCGTCACGCTTCCTGATCAGCGAGATCGTGCGCGGCGCCGGCGCCGTGCTGCGCGATCGCAACGGCGACCGATTCATGCCGGCCGCGCATCCGATGGCCGAACTCGCGCCGCGCGACGTCGTCAGCCGGGCGATCCTCGAGCGCATGGTCGCGACGGACGACACGCACGTCTATCTCGACCTCTCGACCGTCGAGGGCGATCCGCGCTCGATATTCCCGTCGATCGCGCGCATCTGCGGCACGTTCGATCTCGACCTCGCGCGCGACCCGATCCCGGTGCGCCCCGGCGCCCACTACATGCTCGGCGGCGCCGCGACCGACCTCGACGGGCGCACCTCCGTCGCGGGCCTGCTCGCCGTCGGGGAAGTCGCGGGCTCGGGTCTGCATGGCGCCAACCGCCTGGCCTCGAACTCGCTGCTCGAGGGCGCGGTGCTCGGTCGCCGCACCGGTCTCGTGGCCGCGGCCGAGGCCCGCAACCCACGCACGGAGCTGCCCAGGAGCGGCGGCGACGCCCGCCCCAACGGCCCGCGACCGCACCTGCTCCACGAAGACCTGCTCTACTCGCTCAAGAGCATGATGGGCCGCCAGGTCGGCCTCATCCGCGATGCCCGCGGGCTCGCGGAGGCCAGGAGCCGCATCGGTTTCTGGAACCACTGCCTCGTTCGCGCCGACGCGCAGGACCAACGCGCCTGCGAACTCGCGAACATGCTCACGGTCGCAGCGCTCGTTGCCACGGGCGCCGCCGAGCGCCGAGAGTCGCGCGGCACCCACTACCGCAGCGACTTCGGCGAGCGCGACGACGACGCGTTCTGCCGCCGCATCTACCTCCATCGCGAGGAAGATGGTTCGATACGTTCGACGGCGGGCGCGGTGCTCGCGGCGAGCGATCGGCAGCAGGCCTGAGCGAATGCACGGTGACAACAAGATCGAACCCGGCAAGGGACCGCCAACGGAGGCGATCCTGTTCGGCATCGTGCCCGCGGGCGACCCGCGCACCGCGGCCGAGGCCCTGCACGAGCTCCAGCAGCTCGCGGACACCGCCGAGTTCGTGACGGCTGGCTGCATGGTCCAGCACCGCCGCACGGCGGACCCCAACAGCTATCTCGGTTCGGGCAAGCTCGAAGAACTCGCCGAAGTCGTGCGCCTGGCCCACAGCGGCGCGGTGATCTGCGACGACTCGCTGACGCCGAACCAGGCCAAAACGATCGAGACCGCGGTCAACGTGCCCTGCATCGATCGCAGCGAGCTGATCCTGCAGATCTTCGGCATGCACGCGCGCACACCGCAGGCGCGGCTGCAGGTCGAGCTCGCAGCCCTGCAGTACGAGATGCCGCGCCTCAAACGGCGCTGGACCCACCTCGAGCGTCAGCGCGGCGGCATCGGCCTGCGCGGCGGCGCCGGTGAGAAGCAGATCGACGTCGACCGCAACCTGCTGCGCACGCGCATCGCCGCTGCAAACCGCGAGCTGTCACGAATCTCGCAGCACAAGGTCCGCGAGGTCGCCGCGCGCCCCGAGCTCTTCACGATCGCGCTGGTCGGCTACACCAACGCGGGCAAGTCGAGCCTGATGAACCGCCTCACGGATGCCGGTGTGCTGGCCGAGAACCGACTGTTCTCGACGCTCGACACCCGAACGCGACCGTGGCGTCTGCCCGGCGGTCGCACGATCCTGCTCACGGACACGGTCGGCTTCCTGCGCAAGCTGCCGCACCAGCTCGTGGCCTCGTTCCACGCGACGCTCGAGGAGGCCCTGCACGCCGATCTGCTGCTCGTGCTCGTGGATGCGAGTTCTCCCGAGGCCGCCACACAACTGCGCACCGTCGACGAGGTGCTCGAGCAACTCGGCGCCGAGGAGCTGCCGCGGCTGACGGTTTTCAACAAGCTCGACCGGGTCGAGGACCGCGGCCAGCTCGCCGAACTCTGGCAGCTCGAACCCCGCGCGGTGCCGATCTCGGTCAAGACCGGCGAAGGCGAAGCCGACCTGCTCGCCGCGGTGCAGACCCATCTGGCCGCGGTAGAAAATCGCATTTCGATCCTCTTGCCCCACTCGGCGGGCGGACTCCACAGCGAGATCCGGGCCCGGGCTACCGTGCTGTCCGAGTTCTTCACCGAGGAAGGCTGCCTGATGGAAGTCCAAGCCTCGCCGGCAGTTCTGGGCCGGCTGCTGGCCACGGGTGCACGCCGCGCCGACCCTGACGTACGGTCAAAAGAAACGCCGACACCGCCCACCGATACGTCGGCGGCGAAGAACGACGAAAACGGCGAGAAAAGATAGTCAGCAATCCGCTGCAACATTGAGACCCGAGTCCCCGTTGTCGCGACTCGAGTACAATCAACTCTGCGTCACTTCGCACACTTCCCTTGCACAGAGGATTCTCAATGCAATTCGTCTCACTCTCGACCGGGCTCGCTCTAGCCCTGTCCCTCACCGCCCCCGTCCTTGCACAGGCCGCGGGTGATGACACCACCAACCAGAACACCTCTTCGGCGACGCGCACCGCGATCGACGACAACCGTCTCCACCTCAAGTACGGAGTCTTCGACCCGCTCGCGGGCCTGCCGATGATCCCCGAGCAACTGCTCGCGGGCGCGGACACCAACCTCTACATCGTCCAGTTCAACTACGCCTTCATCGACGCGGATCGTGACGCGCTGCGTGCGGCTGGCGCCAAACTGCACTCGCCGCTGCCCCACAACGCTCTCGTCGTGCGCATGGACGCCGGCCAGGCTGCCGTCGTCAACGGCATCGAAGGCGTGCGCTGGGTTGGCCCGTTCCAGCCGGCCTACCGCCTCGAAGGCGACCTGCTGAACGAGATCGCGGCTCACACCGGCATGCCGGCCCGTGAGTACAACATGGTCATGGCCGACAAGCACAACGACAAGGCCACGCTCGAAGCGAAGATCAAGGCGATCGGCGGCGCGGTCACGCACCGTCACCCGAACAGCCTCCTCTTCTCCGCCAAGCTGACGGAAGCCCAGCTCATCCAGGCCGCGCGCCTCGACGAGGTGCTGTGGATCGACCGCACGCCGGAGAACGAGCTCGACATGAACAACGCCCGCAACCTGGGCGGCAGCAACTACATCGAGACGCAGGGTGGCTACACCGGCACGGGTATCCGCGGCCACGTCTACGAGGGTGTCGAGAACAACCATCCCGACTTCAACTTCGTGATGACGAACGTCCTCAGTGGCGGCCAGGCGCAGAGCCACGGCCACTGCACGGCCGGCATCGTCTTCGGCAACGGCACGAGCGCTGCGAGCGCCCGCGGCCACGCGCCGAACGCCCGCGGCTACTACACCAACTACACGACGGTGAATGGCGGTGTGTCGCGCAACGACGTCATCGACGCCGTCGTCAACACGCACAACTGCATGTTCACGACCGCCTCGTGGGGCGGCTCGCGCACCACGCAGTACACGTCGACCTCGGCGGACTCGGACGACATCGTGTTCGACCACCGGATCCCGTGGACGCAGAGCCAGAGCAACGCGGGCAACCAGAACTCGCGCCCGCAGGCCTGGGCCAAGAACGTGATCTCGGTCGGTGGCATGCGTCACTTCAACGACGCCAACCCGGCCAACGACAGCTGGGGCAACGGCGCCTCGATCGGTCCGGCGGCGGACGGTCGCATCAAGCCCGACCTCTGCAACTTCTACGACTCGGTCTGGACGTCGGACCGCACGGGCAGCAACGGCTACTCGTCGGGCAACTCGACGACGGGCTTCAACGGCACGTCGGCCGCGACGCCGATCGTGGCGGGCACGAACGCCCTCGCGTGCCAGATGTACACGGACTTCCTGTTCTGCAACACGCCGCGCGTCTCAGGCGGCACCCGCTTCCAGAACCGTCCGTACGCGCAGACGCTGAAGGCGCTGCAGATCGTCAACGCCTCGCTCTACCCGTGGGGCACGGGCACCGGCCAGGCGATCCGTAACTACCAGGGCTGGGGCTACCCCAACCTGCGCACGATGTACGACAACCGCGACAAGATGATGGTCGTGGCGGAAGACAACCCGATCCAGCAGGGCCAGACCCACAGCTACTGGGTCAACGTCGAGCCCGGCACGCCGGTCCTCAAGATCTGCATGTCGTACCTCGATCCGGCCGGCAACGTCGCCGCGTCGATCGACCGCATCAACGACCTCACGATGGAGGTCCTCCACCCGAACGGCGTGTTCGACTACTGGGGCAACGCTGGTCTGAAGACCAACAACAACTCCTCGACGCTCGGCAGCGCCGACACGATCGACACGGTCGAGATGTTCATCTGGAACAACCCGCCCGTCGGCCTCTGGCGCATCGACATCACCGCGCCGGTCATCGCGCAGGACGCCCACACCGCCACGGCGGCCACGGACGCCACCTACGCCCTCGTCGCCATGGGCGGCGCTCGTGACTACAACGGTTGCGCGCGTTACACCGCGGACGACGCCGCTAGCGCCGGCACCGACAACTTCATCCCGTTCGGCACCTCGGCCCCGAGCACGCTGCTCACGACGTTCGCGAACAACAACGGCAACAGCTCGCCCGGCCACACGGTCTACATGGACGTGACGCCGACCGCCTCCTCGTCGCACATCTACCTGCACGGCCTCGCTGTGCACACGGACGTCACGGCCGGCACCGAGATCGCCGCGGACATCTACCGCCGCTCCGGCACCTACGTCGGCAACACGACCAGCTCGGCTGGTTGGACCCTGTGGACTACGGCCAAGGGCGAGTCGGCCGGCACGGGCAACGAGAGCGTGCTCGACTTCAACTCGGGCATCTACCTGGCCTCGGGCTCGACCAACGGCATCGCCGTCGTCGCCCGCAACTACGACTCCAACTACACCAACGGAGCGAACACCTACAGCAACGCCGACCTGACGGTCGACACCGGCGCGGCGTCCTCGGGCACCTTCTCGGGCAGCCAGTTCAGCCCGCGCACCGGCAACTTCCGTCTGCGCTACCAGCGTGACAGTGCCACCTGGCACAACCAGAAGTACCAGACGATCCTGCGCTGTGACGAGCTCGGTGGCGCCGGCGATATCACTGGCCTGTCGTTCGCCTCGTCGGCTTCGAGCGTGCACTACAACCGCATCATGCGCATCCGCATGACGCACAAGCCGGCCGGCTACGCGCTGTCGACCAACTTCAACACCAACATCTCGGGTTCCACCACGGTGTTGAGCGAAGTCGACCACTCGTGGGAGGTCCGTGCCAACGCGTGGAACGAGATCGGCCTGCAGAACTCGTTCGCCTACGACGGTGTCTCCGACGTGGTCGTCGAGCTGATGTGCCGCGGCAACCACACCAGCACGGGCTCCGTGGACGAGTTCCACCGCGACCCGAACGCCAACACCCCGCGTGCCTTCGCTTGTGGCTGGCCGTGGAGCTCGGAGCCGAGCACGACGACCGGCGGCACGGCAGTCGAAGGCATCGACAACTTCGGCACGATGGTTCGCGCCGAGTTTGCCTGCGCCAACGTCGGTGACTTCGGCACGTCCTGTGGCACGGCCGACGGCTACGCCGCAAGCACGCCGGTCGCCGGCACGTCCTACGCGTACCGTCTGCAGAACGCCCCGGCCAACGCGGGCGCGTTCATCATCATGGGCTTCGGCGTGCCGGGCACGCCGCTGAGCACCTCGGGCTTCGACGGCTGCTACGCCTGGATCGACAACGTCGCCTCGGTGTTCAAGCTGACGTCGGCCTCGGGCTTCGCGTCGCACACGGTGAACGTTCCGAACACGACCATCTACGATGGCCTGATCATCAACGGCTACTGGGCTGCGCTCGACAGCAACGCCGCGGGTGGCCTGACGTTCACGAACTACACGCGTGCGATCATCGGCCAGTCGAACAACTGATCGACTGCCGGTCGACTGCCGGTCGACTGCCGGTCGACTGCAGTGACGCCGGTCTTCGGACCGGCTCGGGCAACTCCGGTTGTCCGACAACGAGCCCGCTCGACCTCGGTCGAGCGGGCTCGTTTCGTTTGCCCCTTCGTTACGGCTCGATGACGACCAGCAGGTCGTCGCCCTGCACCTGCGCCTTGGTATCGGTGCAGAGTTCGAGCACGGTCCCGTCGATCGGCGCCCGCACGACGGTCTCCATCTTCATCGCTTCGAGCGTGACGAGCGGATCCCCGACTGCCACGGTCGCGCCCTCGCGACAGTGCAGCGTCACGACCCGACCCGGCATCGGCGCGCCGACGTCACCAGCGTTCTTCGGATCGGCCCGGCGGCGGGCGTCGCCCTCGGGCGCGCGCGCCAGGTCACGAACCGTGACCTGGCGGTTCTGCCCATTGAGCTTGAAGTAGACGGTGACGTCGCCGTTCTCGTCGGGGTCGCTCTGGGCCTCGAGCGAGATCACCAGCGTCTTGCCGGGCTCGATTTCGACCCAGACCTCCTGCCCCATCTCGATGCCATAGAAGTAGACGGGCGTCGGCAGCAGCGACACGTTGCCGCAGCGGCGCCGCGTCACGAAGAAGTCGTCCAGTACGCGCGGGTAGAGCGCGTGGCTCACAACGTCGCGCGGTGTCGCAGGCTTACCCGTCTGCTGCGCCACATGATCCGCCGCCGCGTCGAAGTCGAACGGTGCCATGCCATCACTCGGCCGCCCCTCGAGCACGGACTGCCCCTTCAGCACGGCCTCCCGCAGCGTGGTCGGGAACCCGCCCGGCGGCTGGCCGAGGTAACCCTGGAAGTACTGCACGACACTCTGCGGGAAGTCGAGGCGACGGCTCTCGGCAAGCACCCGCTCCATCGTCGCGCGCACCGACTCGTCGAAGTCGCCCTGCAGCACGAGCAGATCGTTCTGCACCAGGAAGATCGCGAAGTCGCCGACCATCTTCGACGACGGCGTCACCTTCGGGATGTCGCCGACGAGCTGATTGACGACCGCAAACGCGTGGCGCACGTCTTTCCACCGGTCGATGAGTCCGAGCTCCGCGACCTGCGGCCGCAGGTTGGAGTACTGACCGCCGGGGATCTCGTGATAGTAGACCTCGCTCGTGCTGCTCTTGAGCCCGCACTCGAACGGGGCGTAGAACTCGCGCACCGCCTCCCAGTAGTCGGCGAGCGGCTGGATCGCGCGATTGGTGAGCCCGGTCTCCTGCGGATGCCCGCGCAGCGCGGCGATCAGCGCGTTCATGCTCGGCTGCGACGTCAGACCAGCCATCGGCGCGAGCGCCGTGTCGACGATGTGCACCCCGCTCTCGATCGCCGCGATGTAGGTCGCGATGCCGTTGCCGGAGGTGTCGTGGGTGTGCAGGTGGATCGGCAACGACGTCACCTCGCGCAGCCGCTCGACGAGCATGCGCGCCGCCTGCGGCCGCAACAGCCCGGCCATGTCCTTGATGCAGAGGATGTGCGCCCCGAGGTCCTCGATGCGCTTGGCGAGATCCGCGTAGTATTCGAGCCCGTACTTGGTGCGCGCCGGGTTGTCGATGT
Source organism: bacterium (assembly GCA_024743115.1). Taxonomy (GTDB): domain Bacteria; phylum Planctomycetota; class UBA1135; order UBA1135; family UBA2386; genus JAGQRA01. Next base: position 81,735 of record JANSXC010000022.1, read on the forward strand.
CGCCCGTGTAGCACGCCGCAACCTCGGCGATCTTGCCCGTCTGCAGCACGCGCGCGACCGACACCGCCATCGAATCGAGATCGTTGAGGCTGTCGAACACGCGGAACACGTCGATGCCCGTCTCCGCGGCGCGATCGATGAACGCCTCGACGACGTTCTGCGGATAACTCGTGTAGCCGACCGCATTGGCGCCGCGCAGCAGCATCTGGTGCAGCACGTTCGGAATCGCGGCCTTGAGCTGCTCGAGCCGCTCCCACGGATCCTCGTCGAGGAACCGATACGAAACGTCGAACGTCGCACCGCCCCAGGTCTCGAGCGAGAACAGCGGCGCGAACAGATGGGAGGTCGGATGTGCGACCGCGAGCATGTCGCGGGTTCGCAGGCGGGTCGCGAGCAGCGACTGATGCGCGTCGCGCATCGTCGTGTCGCAGAGCAGCGGGTGCTCCTGCTGTTTGATCCACTCGACGACCTTGGCCGGCCCGCCCGCTTCGAGCAGCTGCGCCGTACCCGCAGGCGGGGCGCCCGCATCGACCGTCGGCACCGGCGGATCGACACACTCGGCCGGGCGCAGGCGCAGCTCGGGTTTGATCGTGCGATGGCCGTTGACGATGACCTCCGCGAGATAGGTCAACAGCCGCGTCGCCCGATCGCGGCCGGCCTCGATCTCGAACAGCTCCGGCGTGTCGTCGAGGAAGCGCGTCCAGGTCTCGCCCGCGAGCAACGCCGGGTGCGCAATCACGTTCTGCAGGAACGCGAGGTTGGTCTTCACGCCGCGGATGCGGAACTCCCGCAACGCGCGCAGTTGCTTTTGTGCCGCAATCTCGAGCGTCGCGCCGTAGGAGATGCACTTCACGAGCAGCGAGTCGTAGTGCCCGCCGACGTGCGTACCCGCGAGGCTGTCGCCACCGTCGAGCCGCAGGCCGAACCCGCCCGGCGAGCGGTAGGCCATGATCGTACCGGTATCGGGCAGGAAGTCGTTCTGCGGATCCTCGGTCGTGATTCGACACTGGATCGCGTAGCCGCGCGGCCGCACCGAAGTCTGCGAGTCGATGCCGATCGCATCCGACGTCAGCTCGTGCCCCTCGGCGACGCGAATCTGCGCTTGCACGAGATCGACGCCGGTGACCTGCTCGGTGACCGTGTGTTCGACCTGCAGGCGCGGGTTGATCTCGATGAAGTAGTGCTCGTTCCCGGCGACGAGGAACTCGACCGTACCCGCGTTGTGATAGCCGGCGCCGCGCGCCAGTTTCAGCGCGTCGTCGAACAGCGCGCCGCGCACGTTCTTCTCGAGGTTCGGCGCCGGCGCCATCTCGACGACCTTCTGATGCCGGCGCTGCACGGAGCAGTCCCGCTCGTTGAGATGGACGACATTGCCGTTCTGGTCGCCGAGCACCTGCACCTCGATGTGGCGCACGCGCGGCAGATACTTCTCGAGGAACACGACCGGGCTGCCGAACGCCGCGAGCGACTCGCTGCGCGCCTGGCGCAACGAACCCGCGAGCTCCGACGCCGCCGAGATCACGCGCATACCGCGACCGCCGCCGCCATGCGCAGCCTTGACGATGGTCGTGCCGTTGCTGGCAAAGAACGTCTCGGCCGCCGCGAACGCCGCGGCTTCGTCGGTCGGCAGTTCGATCCCCGGCACTGTCGGGATCCCGAGGCGGGTGGCCTCTTTGCGGGCTTCGACCTTGTCACCGAGGAACCGGATCACCTCCGGCTTGGGCCCGATGAACGCGATCCCGGCCGCCTCGACCTTGGCCGCGAACTCGTGATTCTCCGACAGGAAGCCGTAGCCGGGATGGATCGCGTCGACACCGGCCTGCTGCGCGATCGCGAGGATCTCGTCGCCCGCAAGGTAGGCCGCGACCGGCGCCAGCCCCTGGCCGACGAGATACGACTCATCCGCCTTGTAACGGTGCTGGTGAGTCGCGTCTTCTTCGCTGAAGACCGCGACCGTGCGGATGTCGAGCTCGGCACACGCGCGAAACACGCGAATCGCAATCTCGCCACGATTCGCGCAGAGGACCTTCCGAAACGAGCGAACTTCCATGGGCGACGCCTGTGAAGAACCTTCGACAGCCCCGCCGGACTGCCTGTAGGTAGACTGCCTCCAGATAGACTGCCGCAGTGCATCACGGTGACTGCGCCACGGCAATGACCGTGACGGGCTTCCGGGTGTCAAGTTTCTCGACATGGCCAGATCCACCTCCCTACACGTGCTGATCGTTGCCCGATTCGTTCGCTTCGCACTCGCGGTCGCGGCCGCCATCGCAGTGCCACGCGACGCCACGCCCCGGGCCCAGTCTCCGGACACCCCGTCTCCGGAGGCCCAGTCTCCGAAGGTGCAGCCCGAGGCGCCCGCGGAACCCCAGCTCGGCCCCGGCCCCCTGCTCGCGTTCACCGCCGTCGTGACCGACCGCCCCCGGATCGTCGCCGTCCACATCGCCGAACTCACGCCCCCGGAACCCACCGCGAAGCCGAAGACCGCGGAGCCGAAGACCGACGCGCCGCCACCGGCCCTGATCACGACGCACGAGATCTACCGAGGCCCGGGTGGTGTCCGGGTTCTGAAGCGGCTCGGGCGCGACCACATCCTGCTCGCGCTACGGCAACCGTCCCGCCTCGTCACCGTCGAAGTGCGCACGGGCCGGATGCGGGAACTCATTCGTGGCGACGTGCGCTTCGCCGGTCAGCGCGGCGACGACGTCGTGTTCGTCGAGGGCCGCGGCAAAACGGCCCACCTCGCCGCGGTGCCCTGGCGCCGCCCCGGCATGCCGGTCCGGCTCGCCGAGCAGCCGCTGGCCCGCGTGCCGCGGATCGCGGGCAACCTCGCGTTCGCCATCGCGCCCGACGATCGCGAGGTCTGGGTCGTGAGCCTGGCGTCGGGCAGGAGCCGCCGGCTCTGGCGCGCGCCTGCAGGTCACGGCCGGCTGCGCATCGCGCTGGCCCCCGGCGGTCAGCACCTCGCGATCGGCGCCGTCGATCGTGGCCATCGCGGCCACCTGACCGTGATCGACACGGCGACGGGCAGCGTCCTGAGCCGCGCCGCGAACCTGCCGATCTGGCTGTCACCACTGTCGAGCAGCACGCCGACCCTCGAGGTGGCGTTCGCCGGCGACCGCCACGTGGTCTGCTCCGAGACCCGCGGCGATCCGCGCGGCATCCAGGGCGAGTTCGTGCACGTGACCCGGGCGATCGAAACCGGCGAAATCACGGACGAGGCGCCCTACTCGGGGCTCGCGATCAACCATCGGGCACCCGAACCCAAGGGCCAGGCGCCCCGGTTCGAGATCCGCCGCAACCGCGAGCGCGCGAGCCTGCACGAGCTCGGCAACGACACGCCCCTGGCCGAGCGCCCCCGACAACACGAGCAGTACGAGGACCTGCTGATCGCGCCGAGCGGCCGGTTTGCCACGGCTCGTCTCGGTGACCGGCGCCGGCACCTGGCCCTGTTCGCCCCCGGACGGCCCCCGCGACAGCTGAGTCGACACTGGTGCCACAACCTCGTCTGGCTGCCCCCGGCCCGCTGAACCGCGCCGCTCCGAGCCCTGCGAACCGAGCCCGGCAGCAGAGTTTTCTTTGGCCGCCGATCCGCTATGTTGAGCGCCCGCATGGCCGTCACGCAGCCCTCGACGACCACCGCGCCGCGGCCTCCGGGCCGCCGGTCGGTCGGCCGCCTCGTCTGGCCCACCCTCTTGGTGGCAGGTGCCTGCGCCGCCACACCGAACCTCCGCCGCGCCGTGACGGTTCACCCCGGTGAGCGCACGACGGTCCGGATGGTGCAGTTCAACGGCGGCCGGATGTTCACGCTGCAGAACGCTTCGAGCGGCTCGGCGCACGACGTTTACAAGAACAAGCGCAGCGACCCGCTGACGAAGGTGGTCGACGACGAACTGCTGCAACGATTGCTCGACGTCCTCGCCGAACGCGGCCTGTTCCAGACCGCGACGCCGGCCGCGCCGTCTTCGGCCCGCGACGCTTTGATCATCGATCACAACAGTCCTGGATCGGGATCGCGCCGCTACGTAATCCACCGCGAAGGCCTGCCGCTCGCCGAGGCCCAGCGTTACCTCGAGGCGAAGAAGTACTTCCTCGACGTCTACAACCGCGCCGAGGCTTTCCACACGGCCGACATCAACCGCACCGACCTGCGCAACGAAGGCGACCGCGCGCGCTACGACGCCGATCGTGCGCGCCGCAAGCTCGAGCGGCTCAAGGAGCGCGGCAAGTGAACCCCGGCGCCGTCGCGATCGTGCCGGTGCGCGTCGGCAGCCAGCGACTCCCGGGCAAGGCTCTCCTCAGCGAGAGCGGGCGCCCTTTGTTCCTCCACACCTGCGAGCCGGCCCAGGCCGCCGCGCTGATCGACCGTGTGGTCGTGGCGACCGACGACGACGAGGTCGAGTCAGCTGCACGCGCCGCCGGCATCGAAGTCGCCCGCACGAGCCCCGACTGCCGCACCGGCAGCGAACGCTGTGCCGAGGCAGCAAGGGCCCTCAACTGCCGCGCCGTTCTCGACATCCAGGGCGACTGGCCCGACGTCACGCCCGCGGACCTCGATGCCCTTGCCGAACAGCTGCTCGCGGGCAAGGCCGAGTGCAACACGCTCGCGGCGCCGCTGACCGACGAAGCCCGGATCGCGGACCCCAACGTCGTCAAGGTCGTGCGCGGGCGGCACGGCAAAGCGCTCTACTTCAGCCGCGCGGCGATCCCCCATCGCCAGAACCACGGCAACAACCCCGATCCGGCGGACGCCACAGCGGCCCCGCCCATGCTGCGCCACATCGGCGTCTACGGCTTCACCCGCGACGTGCTGCTGCGCATTCCCGAACTGCCGAGCAGCGGTCTCGCGGAAACCGAGAGCCTCGAACAACTGCGCTTCCTCGAGAACGACATCCAGATGCACGTGCTCGACGCCCAGGGCGATCCCTGGGGCATCGAGAACCGCGCGGACTACGACGCCTGGCTGGCGCGTCGCACCCATCGTTGAGTGGACCGTGACGAGTGGCCCGAACTGACCATATGACCAAGTACATCTTCGTAACGGGCGGCGTCGTGTCGTCCCTCGGCAAGGGCCTGACGTCCGCCGCCATCGGCTGGCTCCTCGAGCGCCACGGCCTCAAGGTGTCGATGCAGAAGCTCGACCCCTACATCAACGTCGACCCCGGCACGATGTCGCCGTTTCAGCACGGCGAGGTGTACGTCACCGACGACGGTACGGAAGCGGACCTCGACCTCGGTCACTACGAACGGTTCACGCACGCGCGGATCAACAAGGACAGCAACTACACCACGGGCAAGATCTACAAGTCCGTGATCCAGAAGGAGCGGCGCGGCGACTACCTCGGCAAGACGGTGCAGGTGATCCCGCACATCACCGACGAGATCAAGGCCGGCATCAAGGCGGGCGCCACGCCGACCGAGGGCGAACCCGTGCCCGACGTCGCGATCACCGAGATCGGCGGCACCGTCGGCGACATCGAGAGCCTGCCCTTCCTCGAAGCCATTCGGCAGTTCAGCCTCGAGCAGGGCAAGAACGACTGCATGTTCATCCACCTGACGCTGCTGCCGTTCCTGCGCGCGTCGGGTGAGCTCAAGACCAAACCGACGCAGCAGTCGGTCGGCAAGCTGCGCGAGATCGGCATCCAGCCCGACGTGCTGATCTGCCGCACCGAGATCCCGATGGACGACGAAATGGCGAAGAAGATCTCGCTGTTCTGCAACGTCCGCCCCGAGGACGTCATCGAAGAGAAGGACGTCGACTTCTCGATCTACGAAGTCCCGCTGATGCTGCGGGACGCCGGTCTCGACACCCGCATCCTGTCGCACCTCGGCACGGCACCGCGCCAGGAAGCGGACGTCACCGACTGGTACCGTCTACTGCAGGTCGTCAAGCACCCCGAGCACGAGGTCGAGATCGCGGTCGCGGGCAAATACATCGAGCTGCACGACGCCTACAAGTCGATCTACGAATCGCTGAGCCACGCCGGCATCGCGAACGCGTGCAAGGTCAAGCTGCGCAAGGTGTCCGCGGAGCAGGTCGCCAACGAGGGCCCGGACGAGCTGTTGAAGGGCGTCGACGGCATCCTCGTCCCGGGCGGGTTCGGCGAGCGCGGGTTCGAGGGCAAGATCGCGAGCATTGCGTATGCGCGGAAGCACAAGATCCCGTTCCTCGGCATCTGCTACGGCATGCAGGCTGCGGTCGTCGAGTTCGCGCGCAACGACCTGGGCCTGAAGAACGCAACGACGACCGAATACGACGAGGGTGCGGAGCACCCGGTCATCTCGCTCATGGAGGAACAGAAGCAGAAGAGCGACATGGGCGGCACGATGCGACTCGGAGCGTTCGAGTGTGAGCTCACGCCCGGCACGCACAGCCACCGCGCCTACGGCAGGGACAAGGTCAAGGAACGCCACCGCCACCGTTTCGAGTTCAACAACGACTACCGCGAACAGTTCGAGGCCAAGGGCTTCGTGCTCGCCGGCAACAACCCCAAACACGGGCTCATCGAGATCGTCGAAGTGCCCGACCATCCGTGGTTCGTCGGCGTCCAGTACCACCCCGAGTTCAAGACGCAGCCGCTCGAAGCGCATCCGCTGTTCCGCGACTTCGTGCAGGCCGCGATCACGTACGGCAGCGAGCCACGATGACGTTCGCCCGATGACGTTCAACTTCCTCGTCGACACCTATCGGACCGAACTCGAGAAGACGCTCTCGGTCTGGTGCATGTTCGACCCGGATACCATCGACGCCCGACCGCGCTCGGACGATCGTCGCGGCCGCACGCTGCGCGAGCACATGGTGCACCAGTGCATGTCGGAGCACGGGTGGTTTGCCAACATGCTCGGCATCGACATCACGGTGCCCGTGCTACCCGAAACCGAGACGCGCGAAGCGTTCGTCGCGACCTATGCGGCCGCCGCGGGCGAACGACTCACCGCCCTTGGCGAGAAGCCCGCGAGCTGGTGGCAGGAGGAGGTCGACTTCTTCGACGTCCGGCGCTCACGCGCCTGGGTGCTCGTGCGGCGCATCGCCCACACGGCGCACCATCGCGGCCAGCAAACCGCGCTGCTGCGCGCGCGCGGCCAGGACCTGCACAGCACTTACGGCCCGACGGCCGACACCGGCGGCCTCGGCAAGGACGGGGCGCCGGTGATCTACCCGTGCGCGGACACCGGGGATCTGCTCGCCGGCAGGGTTCCGACCGGGCTCGAGCCCTTGCCGGCCGCGCCCGATCGTGCCGTCACCGAACGACCGGAGTAGACGGCGCCACAGCCGGCGCCTGCGGCGCTGCGGCGCTACTTCGCGCCGCTGACCCAGCGCTTCTTCCATTCCTTGTGATCCTCGGTCTTCGGATCGAGCTCGATCGCGCGGTCGACGACGGCGAACGCCTCCTTGCGCTTGTTGTTGACGATGAGAACGGCTGCGTGACGCACGAGCGCGTTCGCCATCCAGGCCTTGTCCGGCGTCTTCTTGAACGCGGCTTCCGCGGCGTCGAGCGCCTTCTTGCTGATCTTGAGCGCCTGCTTGAGGATGCCCTTGTCGATCTTCGCGAGCTCCTTGTGCTTGTTGTAGGCGATGCTCGCCATGCGCTGGCCCCAGTCCAGCACGCGATCCTTGGGGATGCTCTTCCACGCAGCCTCGCAGTGCTTCGCCGCGGCCTTCAGGTTGTCGCGTGAGTACTCGATCCGCGCCATCTGGTCGTAGCCGAGAAACTTGACGCGCTTGTTGCGCTGCTTGGCGAGGAACTTGCGCAGTGGCGCGACGTCGTAATCGAGCGACGACACACCGGGCTTGCGCACCTCCGCGATGATCTTGGCGAGCATCATCTCGGCGACGAACGGGTTCCTGCCCTTGGGATCACGCGCGATCATCGCGTCGATCACCTTCGCCGCACCCTCGGCATCACCGATCGAGTTGAGCTTGTTCACGAGGTCGGCGCCGCTCTGGAAGTCATCGGGCGCTGCCGCGATCTTCGCCCGCAGCCCCGCAATCGTGTCATCCCCCTTCTCGATCCGCTCGACCTCCGCAAGGAAGTCCGCAACCGCCACGTAGCCTTCGACGAGGTCGACGACGGCACCATCGGGCTGCACGAACACGACGGTCGGCACCTGCTGGATGTGGTACTTCGCAAACAGCGGCGTGCCGATCTCGGTCTCGGCCTGCGCGCCCATGCAGACATAACGCGAGATCACGGGCACCGCCTTCTCGTCGCCGAGTGTGCCACCGAACATCGACGAGCAGCCGCCATGGTCGGCCCGCCAGAAGTAAAGCATCACCATCTTGCCTTCCGCCTCGCCCGCGGCGGCGAGGGCGCTGTCGAAGTCCTGCGTCCACCACTCGACCTGGGCCGGAAGCTGGGTCAGAACGGCGAGCGAGAGCAGACTGGCGAAAAGGTGTCGCATGGGCGGTTCGGATGGTCAGGCGTCCACGCCGAGCGTACGCAGCGACCCACGGCCGAGCCAGTACACGCCGGCCCCGAAGCCGACCGGGCCGCATCCGGCAGTCGGAAGGAAATCGCGCTAACCTGACACCGTGCGACGATCGAACGCCGAATCGCTCCGGAACGCGGCTCGCTGCGGCCTGCTCCCGCTCGGCCTGGCCGCCACGCTGTCATGCCAGGAGCACCACGCACGACTCCACGGCCTCGTCCTCGACCCGCACTCCCGGCCAGCCGTGAACGCCGCGATCACGATCGATCATGGTGACGAGAAACCGCGACGCGCGTTCACCGACGCCACGGGCCAGTTCCGGGTCACGCGGCTGCCGGCCGGCCGCCTCGTCGTTCGCGTCGTGGCCGAGACCGAGCGCGGCCCCCAGATCGGAGCAGCCGCCGTGAACCGCGCCGCGGCCGACCCGCGCCATGTGACCATTCGCACGCGGCCGGCACGCAAGATCACGGGCGTCGTTCGCGGCGCCGCAGGCGAACCGATCGCCGGCGCCTGGGTGAGCGCGACCCCTTTCGGCTTCGCGGCATGCCGTCCGTTGGCGCAATCGTCGACGACGGACGAAGCTGGCCAATACGAACTCACGCACGTGCCGTGCGGCCGGCTCGAGCTGCGCGCGTGGTCAGCGGTTCATCGCGGCGCCACCGCCACGTTGCCGCACGCGGGCGAACCACATGCCGAGGTCGATCTCACGATGGCCGAGGGTGAGCCGGTGGTTCATACGGTCACGCTCCTCGGCGCCGCTCCGAAGGAACTCGAGTCGGCGCACATCGACCTGCGCATCACGGCCGCCGCGGCGCGCCATCCGCTGCCGCCAGGACTCGTCCGGCGCGATCCGAACGACGCTACGAGATGGACCATTCGTGGCTGGCCGATCGCCGACGAACTGCGGCTCGCCACGTTCGCCGACGCGGTGACGTTCGAACCCGCAGAGAGCCGCATCCGCGCGTTCTGCAGCAATCGCACCAAACGATTCCACGCGCTGGTCGACGAGTACCGCCACATCCGCGGGGAACTCGTCACGGATCACGAACTCGGACTCGGCGGCCGCCGACTCGTCGCACGCGCGGTCCGACGTGGCGAGACCGTCGAGACCACCGGAATCACCCGCGCCGACGGCTCGTTCGAGTTCCGCTCACCGACGCCGACAGGCGACCACTTCGTGCTCCGATGCCCCGCCGAAGACCTCGTGCTCGTCGATGCCGACTCGCGACGGGCCCTGCGCGCGCTACGCCACCCCTCGCAGGTCTTCCTGCAGCACGGCCGCCGGCGATTCCACGAGGTCGAGGCCCGCCCGGCGTGGCGCCTCACGGGGACCGCCCACACGGCGACCGGGGCCCCGTATCCGTTCGCGATGATCAGCATCCTGCTGGTCGACGCCGAACGGATGATTCGCCGCCTGCCGGACTGGCGCACACTGGGCGACGATGGTGGCGTGTTCGCCGTGACCGATGAGCGCGGACACTTCACGCTCACCGGACTCGACCTCACGGAGCGTGACGTCATCCGCGTGCTCGTCAGCGGCGCCGATGGCTATGGCGACCACACCGCGCCCCTCGCCGACAACCGCGCCGTCGACCTCGGAACCATCGCATCCTCCAGGGGCATGAACCTGACGGCCGCGGTCACCGACCCGAGCGGCGCACCGGCCATCGCCGCCCCCATCCGAATCATGACGTCCGGCACTCTCCGACCGATCTATCTGGCAACGGACCGCGACGGGCGATTCACCGCACGCAACCTACCACCGGGACCGTGTATCGTCGCGCTCCTCGACTCGCTCGGCCAGGAGGTCGACCACGAGATCTCGCTCGGTCGGGACCCCTCTCACGCGACCGCGGTCGATCTCACGATTCCGCAATGAGCTGACGCCCCGTAGAAACCCATGCCCACGCCCCAGCCCGACGAACACCACCTTCGCCTCCATCGCCTCGCCGGGCACTGGGTCGGTAAGGAGACGATGCATCCCTCCGAGTGGCAGCCGAACGGCGGCGTCGCGGACGGGGTCACGACGAGCCGCGTCGCCCTCGGTGGGTTCACCGTGGTGACCGACTACACGCAATCGCTCGACGGCCAGACGACCTACGAGGGCCACGGCGTCTACACCGTCGATTCCACGACCAAGGACGTCGTGCTCTACTGGTTCGACAGCTTCAGCGGCAGCTGCGAGGAGTTCCGTGGCGGCTGGGACGGCGATGTGCTGACCCTGTTCAGCGAGAGCCCGATGATGGGCCACATGCGAATGACCTCGGATTTCGGGAAGCCGGGCGTGCTGCGGGCGTCCATGGCATGTTCGCGCGACCGCGAGACCTGGCAGGGTATGTTCGACTGCGACTACGCCCGCCAGGACGCCTCCTGACCCAACTACCTGACCTTTCGAAGCATGCGTCACACCCCCGCCTTGCTCTGCCTGCTGTTCGTCGGCTGCACGACCCACCACCACGAGTATCCGACGATTCTCACGGAGGCCGGCAAGGCGGTGTTCGTGGACACCGACGGGAACGGACTCCCGGACCAGCGGGTCATCGTGGCACCTCACGCGACCGTCCTCGGCCCGGCCATCATGGTCGACGAAGACGGCGACGGCTTGCCCGAGGGCATCCTGGGCAAGACGTCCGACCCGAACGAACCGGGCCGCGTCATCATGATCGACACGGACGGCGATGGCGAGCCCGACGAGCTGCGGCAGACAACCGCGACCACCGGCTTCGGGTTCACGAACTTCGGCGTATCCACATTCACCGACACCGACAGCGACAGCGACGGCCTGCCGGACACCCGGCTGCCAAACTTCCGTGACCCGGCGCCGGCGAGCGCGACCGAACTGCGCGCGGCACTCGAGCAGCTCGAGGCGGCGATCGCGGAGGTCCGGCGACACCTGCGCTGAAGCGCAGCGCGAAGCCGCTTCAGTCGGCGGCCGCGTCCCGCCAGTGCCGCCACGCGAAGTCGACGTAGCGCTGCCAGTCGTAGGCCGTGAGATCGTGGCCGCCGCGACGCACGTGGTAGCCCACATGATGCCCGACGGGCACGTCGACCGCGGGCCAGCGCTCGACCCCGACGCCATGGAGCCCGAACGCCTCGTAGACCGGCCCGGCCAACAACCCAGCGAGGAATTCGCCTTCCGGGTCGGCCCACGAATCCTCTATCGCGCTGCCGATGTAGACCGCGCGCGGCGCCGCCAGGCCCACGAGCATGTGCTGATCGACCGGGCAGCGCGACGGGTCGTCGCCGTAGGTCGCATACGTCGAGGTGAACCAATGCGGGAACGTCGACGTGATCTTCGCGGTCGTTTCGCCGACGGGCCGGCGCATCAGCGCCGCGCCACCCTCGCCCGAATCGTTGGACACGACGACCGTGAAGCGCGAGTCCTGCGCCCCGGCCCACAGCGCCGTCTTGCCGAGCCGCGAGTGACCGATCACAGCCAGCCGCCGTGGGTCGATCGCCGGGTCCTGTTCGAGGTAATCGGCCATCAGGCGCAGCCCGAACGCCCACGCGCCGATCGCCCCCCACTCGCCGGGCTGCCAATCGTGCTCGTGCCGCTGCGGCGCCGCCGCCCCGCGCAAGCCACGTCGCCAGCCGTTCGGTGAATCCGGCTCGATATCGCCGTACCACGCCGTCGCGACCGCGACCCCACGACCGAGGATCTGATCGAACGGCCAGCGCGACGCCTTCGCCCCACGCGCCACTTCACTGTCGGCGACGATCGGCACGTCGGCGGCGTTCGTAGCGCTGTGATTGCCGGCGAAGTTCAGACCGACGAAACACGGCACCCGACCGGCAGGCTGCCCACCCGGCCCGTTCGGCACGTGGAGCATGAGTACGAGGCCCGGCCAATCCGGCACTCGCGGCAAGGTGACGCGCACGAGCCGCCGGGTCGCGCGCCCACCGAGCGCGTCCGACCGCGTGGCGAGCACGTCGAACGCGGGCTGACCGAAACCTCCCGGCGTCCGGCCGTAGACGTGCTGTTCGAACAGCGCGAGAACCTCGGGCCGCCGCACCCGCTGCCAATGCTCCGCCGAACGGGCGTCGAGCGCCGGCAGGTCGAGGCCGAAGGCGGCGGGTGATGGCGCAGGCGGAGGCGAGGGCACGGGAGATGCGGAGTCGGGCGCAGCGCAGCCGCCGGAGAGACCGACAACGAGCAGTGCAGGGCCGAGCAGAAGCAGCGGAAGAGCCGCACTCCGAGTCGAGGTCATCACCCGATCGTGGCCGACCTGGGCGGCGAACGCCACGACTGCCCAGGAGTCGTGGCGTTCGCAGCGACCAGAGCGCAGACTGGGACCATGCTAGCCGCCGGACAACCCGCTCCCGATTTCTCCGTTGCCGACGAGTCCGGCAACGTGCACCGTCTCGCCGACTACGCCGGCAAGACCCTCGTGCTCTGGTTCTATCCCAAGGCCGATACGCCCGGTTGAACGGCGCAAGGATCCGGACTCCGTGATCGAGTCCAGCAGTTCGAAGCCAAGAACGCCGTCATCCTCGGCGCCTCGACGGACACCGCGGCCGAGAACGCCGCCTTCAAGACCAAGTTCGCCTTCCCGTTCCCGCTGCTCTGCGACACCGACCACGCGCTGGCCAAGGCCTACGGTGCGATCACGGACGACGCGCAGTACGCGACGCGCGCGGCCGCCGTGATCGGCCCCGACGGCAAGATCACCCACTACTGGCCCAAGGTCGACGCCAAGACGTTCCCCGCGACGGTGCTCGCCGAACTCGGCTGAATCGACACGCGCGGCCACTGAGGCGATTCGCCGGCTCCTCCTGGGCCCCGGGCTCGGCGCCGGGCATCATGAGCGCGCCATGACTGCTCTCGCCGCCCTGTGGCTGCCGATTCTGCTGTCGGCGGTCTTCGTGTTCGTCGTGAGTTCCATCATCCACATGGTGCTCCCGATCCATCGCAAAGACTTCGGCAAGGTGCCGGACGAAGACGAGGTCCGTGCCGCGATCCGCAAGGCCAGCCCCGCACCGGGTCAGTACATGATCCCGTGCGCGCCCGACATGCAGGCGGCCGCAACCCCGGAGTTCAAAGCGAAGCTCGACGAGGGCCCCGTCGCGACGATGATCGTGCGGCCCAACGGGCTGTGGGGTCTCGGGCCGGCGCTGCTGAAGTGGTTCGTGTTCTCGCTCGTCGTGAGCACGTTCTGCGCCTACCTCACGGCGATCCGGAACGCACCCGGCGCCGAGGCCAAGGTCGTCTTCCAGATGACGGGTGCGATCGCGACGCTCGGCTACGTCTTCTCCCACGTCCACGAATGGACGTGGAAGGGTCTCCCTACGGCGGTCATGGTGCGTTTCGCGATCGACGGCGCGATCTACGCGATGGTCACGGCCGCGACGTTCGCCTGGCTCTGGCCGGCCGCGGCGTAGACCGCTCCACGCTCACGACACCAACCGCTGCACCACGGCCTCGATCTCAGGGCCGAGGTGATCGATGGTGAAGTTGGCAAGGCACCGTTCGCGCCCCGCCGCGCCATGGGCCGCGCGCAAGGCCGGATCCTCGAGGTAGCGCGCCAGCGCCACGGCGAGCGCTTCGGCATCGCCGGGGGGCACGACCGCCCCTGTCTCGCCGTCGAGAACGATCTCGCCGTTGCCACCCGCCGTCGAGACGACCTGCGGCAGCGCCGCGAAGCCGGCCTCGAGGCAGGCGTTGCAGAGACCCTCGTGAAACGACGGCATCGTGAAGATGTCCGATGCCGCGTAGACATCGTGCACGGGCTTGACGGGGCCCGGCAGCAGCACGCGCTCGGCGAGCCCGTGTCGGGCCGCCTGCCCCGCCAGGCGCTCGCGTTCCGTGCCGCCACCGGCGAGCAGCAGAACAGCCGTCGGGAACCGTGCCGCGAGCCGCTGGAACGCATCGATCAGCACGTGCTGCCCCTTCCGCGGCCGCAGCACCCCGGCCAGGCTGATGACGAGCGCATCGCCGGCGATGCCGAGGCGGTCGCGCGCCGCCGCCTTGTCGTCCTGCAGGCCGGTCCACGGCGCGGGATCGATGCCGTCGTAGACGCGCGTGATCCGCTCGTCGGGCACGCCGCCCGCGCGCAGCCGGTTGCGAATCGCGTTACAGATCGCGATCGTGTGATCGACGAGTCGCACATAGCGCGCGCCGCCGAACAGCCCCGGGCGGATTGGGTAGTCGATGCGGCGGATCGTGAACTTCTTCGCCGCGTGGTTGCGCGCCACGAGACCCGCGTTGACGAGCGATCGCGGACACGCGTAGTGGATGACGTCGGGCTGCACGTCGCGCAGCACGCGCCGCACCTTCGTCCAGAGATCGGGGCGCCACCAGCGTCGCAACGGCGCCTCGGCGAACGGCACGCCAAGTTCGCGCGCAGTCGCCACGAACTTGCCGCCCGGCGCGAGCAGGAGGTGGTTGTCGTAGCCGGCCGCGAGGAAGTGCTCGAGGATCAGCCGCAGCTGCGTCTCACCGCCGGAGTAACCGGTCTCGGCAAGCACGTGCAGCAGCCGCATCGATGATGCCCGCCGGCGACCTACGAGTCGCCCGTCTCGCGCCGGGGCGCAGACGAGGGCACGGCACCCGACTGCGAACTCGCGCCGGTCTCCGCCGACGCGCGGTCGCCCGCTGCCTGGTCACCGGCGACTGGCCGCTCGAGTTCGATCGGCTCAGGCGCGCCGTCGAGACCTTCGGCAGCCGCCGCGCCACGCGGCAGACCGGTCTGCAGCCAGTGCATGACGCGCGCGACCCGGTGGAAGTAGCGATGGTGCTCCATCACCTCGGCGTGGCCGCTCGCAGCGATCCGCGCGCGATCGGCGTCGCGTTGCAGCCAGTCACCGATCTGCTCGATCGCTTCGTCCTCGTCGTGGTACCACGCGAGTTGCTCGCCGTCCTTGAACACGTTCTCCAGGCGCGGCACATAGTGCGTCAGGTGGAAACCACCACACGCGAGTGTCAGGAACGTCCGGTTGCTGAAGTAGTAGGTGTCCTCGTTGACCTCGTTGATCCCGAGCACGATCCGGGACGAAGCGCAGACCCTGGCATACTCGCGGTTCTTGACCGCGCCACGAACCCGCAGCCGCCCGCGCAGGTGCGGCCAGCGGTTCCAGTGCATGCCGAATACCTCGGTATCGAACTGCTCGGCGATGCGCGCCAGGAACGATGCGCGCTGCCCCTTGCGACCCGGCCCGCCGATGAACGCGACATCGCGCTTCATCGGCTGTGCGGGCGCAGGGCTGTGGAACCGTGGCGTGAACCCGCTCATGAGGAACGCCATGTTGTCGAGGCCCCGCTCACGCAGCCATGCGAACCGAGCCGGGTTACTCATGCAGACGATGTCCGCGAGCTCGAAGTAGTCGACGATCGAACCATCGAGCGACTCGAGCGCCTCCTCACACCAGATGACGATGCGGGCGTCACGCCGGAACTCCGACGCGAGCAGCGCCGGCAGATCGCGAAAGAACACGAAGACGGTGTCGGGCCGGAAGCGCTTGAACTCGGCCCGCGCCATGCGGATCGCCCGGTCGGCACCGAACCATCGCCGCCAGGTCGTGAGGTTGCGCCACCTGACGTGCACACCTTGCTCGCGCAGCGCCTCGACGAGCGCTCCGGTGCACCGCGTGCGTGACATGCTCTTCCCGTAGAACAGCACGCGCTTGACCGGCCCCAACCGAGCGGGGTCGCCGGCAGTACCGGCAGGTATCACGAACGCCGACTCGGACGAGTCGTCACTCATCTGGTTGTCGTGAGTCCCCATCCGTACCGCTCCCCGCTTGCTGCCGTAGCTGCATTTGCTGCAAGTGCCCATCGAGTTCCGCAACGCCTGACCTGGCGATCGCGAGTTCTCGCTCGAACCGTTCCTCTCTGCACGTTTGAGGAACATACAAGGCCCCACCACCGCCGAGCCACCACCACTTTCGGAAGAAAGCCCAGAACACGGGTGAACGAGAACCGAACATCGCGTGGACGCGCTGACCGATCCACGCGTCACGCAACTCGACACCGCGACCCTGCCGGTGCCAGTAACCCGGCGGCGCGACCGTGCGATGACGATGCTCGATCCCGGACCAGCGCACACGCCGCGTGAACTCAGTAGTTTCCCCGAGACAGCGCATCACGCGCCGCCGCCAGAACGCCGTGCGTTCGCGAGCGGCGCGTTCCAGAACGGCCTCGGCCTCCGCGCTCGTGATGAGCCCACCCTCGACGGCCGCCGCAACCCGGCTCGTGGGATGATCCCGCACGAGCCGTGCGGCGGCGGCAAGGCGGTGCACCGCGTCGTCGGCTGCCTTCCCGGCACTCGCGGATTGCAGATCCAGCACGGCCACGGAGCCATCCTGCAGCCGCACGAAGTTGTCGGCGTGCAGATCGCGATGCACGATCCCCGCCCGCAGGAGCCGCAGCGCGACCTCGGCCTGCTCAGCCAGACTCGGTGGCTCTCCGGCCAACGGGACGGGCAGCGCGCGCGTGACGAGCCACGACCGGTGCGGCAACCCGAAGCGGCGAGCCGCCCGCACGTCGACGACTTCGGGACACGGGATGCCGGCGGCCGCGACCCGGCCGAGCATCGCGGCCTCGTGCTGCGCGGGCAGGGCGCGCACGAGGTACCGCAGTCGGTCCTTCCGGCGCGGGAACGTCATCGTTTTCACGAACACGGCACCACGAGGCAACTCTCCGCGGTGAACGCTGCGAATCAGTCGACTCTGCACCTCGGACAACTCCGCCGGCAGTGCCCCCGACCGCCGATAGTGCTCCCACCAATCCGCGAGCTGCTGCCGCTCGCCCAGCGAACTCACAGCGGGCCCTCGAGCAGCCGTTCGTAGAGTTCCGCGGTAACCGCAGCAGCGTGCGCGGGGTTCATCTCGGTGCGCGCGACCCGCAGCGCCGCGGCACCGCGCGCGGCACGCAGGTCGTCGTCCTGCAGGAGTGCGATGAGTTCTCCCGCCATCTCTTCGGCCGATTCCGGACACGCGCGACCCGGCAGCTCGTCCGGTCGCCGCGGCGCGAGCAGGGCCGGCAGGATACCGCGATCCGTCGCCACGACCGGCAGCCCGAACGCCATCGCATCGGTCACGGCCCGACAGGTGCCATCACTGCCCGGCACGAGGAACAGGAACGCATCGAGCGCACGCAGCGCGGCGTCGTAGTCCGGGCCACGCTGGTAGCCCGGCAGCACGACATGACGCCCGAGCCCCAGCCGGGCGATCGGCTCGGTGACGTGCGCCTTCGTATCCTCGTCGTTGCCCCGACCGAGCAGTACGAACCGTGCCGCGGGCACGGCGTCGACGACGCGGCGCGCGATCTCCCACAGCAGCTCGAAGCGCCGGTGCGGCTGAATGCGCGCGGTGATCCCGACGATCTTGTGCGAAGCATCCAGTCCGAACTTCGCGCGCGCATCCGGCCCCTCGAGCACGCGCGGCTCGGTCACCGGATCGAGGTAGCGGACCTGGTTGCCGTTCATGCCGAAGCGCTGACGCACACCATCCCGCGCGGCCGGGGTCGGCGCGAGAACCACACCCGTGCGCCGAAACGCGAAGCGTTCGCGCCAACCGCGCGGCGGCGCCTCGGGGTCGTACAGCGTGCGGACGATCCGCGGCGGCTCAGCGAGCCGCCGGCTCGCGAGCGCGGCGAGAAAGTGATCGCCCGGCAGATGGCAATGAACGATCGCGATGCGCTCGCGTTCGAGCAGCGTGCGCAACCGCCCGGTATCGCGCAACAGCGACGGAACATGGAAGTGCTTGCGCAACTGCAACCCCGTGAGCACCGGCAGCCGCCAGCGGAACAGCTGATCCGCCACGTCGTGCCGATTGCCGGAGTGCACGAAAGCCGCCTGCGCGAACGCCACGTCGAGCCCGCGTTGCCGCAACCGCGCCGCGGCCCGAATCGCCGGATCGGCGGGCCCCGTCCACTTGTAGTTGGCGAACAGGTGCAGGATTCGCGCGTCCGCGAGCCGGATCATGCCGCACGCTCCGAACCCGGGCGCGGCTGCCACAACAGCCGCCAGTACTTCTTCCAATCCGTGTATGCCGCCATCGCCGCCACGACGAAACCGCGCCAACCGTCGAGGAACCCGCGCTTCAGCACGAGGCTCTTTACGAACACGGCCGGCGGCCGGACGAGCAGATCGAACGGATTGGTGCGCCGGCCCTCCGCGGCCATCGTTTCCGCGGCGAGCCGCGTAAACGAGTCGATCGTGCGCAGGTGATGCGCGAAGTCACGGTAGCTCAGGTGCTCGATCCCTTCCGCGAGTCGGACGGGCGCCGTACCGGCCCGCAGCTCGACGCGCTCGTGGAGGTTGCGGCCGCCCCACCGCGCCTGCCGGCGGTCGAACAGCCGCACCTTGCGGTCGGGCCAGAACAGCCCCCGGCGCAGGATCCGCCCGAGGTAGTGATTGAGGCGCGGGGTCTCGTAGGCGACCTCCGTCAGCCCGGCTCCCGCGAGTTGGCGAAGCCGCTCCTGCAACTCCGGGGTGGCCCGTTCGTCGGCGTCGAGGCAGAACACCCAGTCGTGCTCGCACTGCTCGACCGCGAACTGTTTCTGGTCGCGATAGCCCGGAAACGGGTGGTTGCTGATCACGCGCGCACCGTGCTCGGCCGCGAGCTCCGCGGTGCCGTCCGTGCTGCCGCTGTCGACGACGACCACCTCGTCGCAGAACCCGAGCGATCGCACGCAATCGACGATCCGGTCGGCTTCCTGATAGCAGATCACGCAGCCGCTGATCGGCGTGCGAGGCTGCTCACTCATCCCCCGCCTCGGCTTCGGCGCCGGCTCCGGCATCGGGTTCGCCCCCGCCCCGTTCCGCGGTGCCCCGTTCCGCGGTGCCCCGTTCCGCGGTTCCCCGTTCCGCGCTTCCCCGTTCCGCGCTTCCCCGTGCGCTGGCATCCGGAGCGCCAGCAGGCCACTCCGGCGGCAGGGCCGCGTCGT
The DNA here is from genome assembly GCA_024743115.1 of bacterium. Lineage (GTDB taxonomy): Bacteria > Planctomycetota > UBA1135 > UBA1135 > UBA2386 > JAGQRA01. Next base: position 101,050 of record JANSXC010000022.1, read on the forward strand.
CGGGCGCGTCGGACATCATGCGAACCTGGATGCGCTCGAGGGCGTCCTGGATCTCGATGAGCCGTCGCCCCCAATCCTGAAGCCGACCGTCCTGTTCGACCGCCGCGGCGGCGGCCTTCATCACCCGATGACGCTCCTCCTGCGACAGCCCGAGCTTCTCGTGCAACAGGTACTGGTTGCTGTAACCAAGCACCTGGTTCCAGCGCAGCAGCTCGAGCACCTGACCGAGCAGCTCGACGAGCTGCAGCTCGGCTTCGGTGAGCCCCATCTGCCGGGCCTTCTGCTTGCGCTTGCGATTGCTGACCACGAATTGCGGCAGGTGACGGTGTTCTCCCGGCGGCGAGCCCACTGTGGCACCGCGAATCGCCGTGGCAGCCTGCAGGTTACGGGACGTTCCAGGCGCTGCGAGCCGAAATCGCCGCGCGGCCGGCGCGTTTTCGGTGACCCGGCCCACGCGCCGACGCGCGCCGGAGATAGCCTGCCGCCATGGCCAATCCACCGCCGATCGACGAGCGTTCCGACCTGCCGGGCCTGCAGCGCCTGCTGGCCACCGTCGCGGCACTGCGCGCCCCCGATGGCTGTCCATGGGACCGCAAACAGACGACGGACTCGATGGCGCCGCACCTGCTCGAGGAGGCCTTCGAGACCGCGGACGCTCTGCGCCGGAACGTCGATGGCGAAGCTGCCGAAGAGCTCGGTGACGTACTCGTCAACGTCGCGATGATCTGCCAGATCGCGGGTGAAGCGGGGCGGTTCGGTGCTGACGCGATCGCCGCAGCCGCGGCGGAGAAGCTGATCCGCCGCCACCCGCACGTGTTCGGCCCCGACGCCGATCGGGTCGACGGTGCCGAGGCGGCCTACGGCAGCTGGGAACGCATGAAGCAGCAGGAGCGCGGAGCTGCCGACGCCGAGGCGTCACGCAGCGTGCTCGCGGGTGTCCCGGCCGCACTTCCGGCACTGCTGCGCGCGTTCCGGATCGGCGAAAAGGCGAGTCGCACCGGCTTCGACTGGCCGGATCGCAGCGGGCCGCGCGCCAAGCTCGACGAGGAGATCGCGGAACTCGACGAAGCGGTCGCCACGGGCGATCCTGCGGCCGTTCGCGCCGAACTCGGCGACGTGCTCTTCAGCATCTGCAACCTCGCGCGTCACCTCGGCGTGAATCCGGAGGTCGCGCTCGCGGACACCTGCGACGAGTTCCAGCGGCGCTTCACGGCCATCGAATCCGAGTTCGATCACGACCTTCGCGGCCGCAGCCTCGATGAACTCGAAGCGGCGTGGCAACGCGCCAAACCGCAAGCCTGAAAGACGCCCCGCCGCGGGCCGTCGGCTCGCCGACGGCGGATCGACGGCGACCCGTCACGGGATTCCGTCGATCGCTCGAAACGACCCTCGAGCGCGCCCGAGAGGGAGCTTCCACGAACCCATAAAGCACTACGCGAGCGAATCTTGCGTCGATGATCGAAAAATCGACACCGATCGCCCGAGACGGCACGGGTTGTGCTTCTAGATGGGCGGTGGAAAGAAACGCCTGGGCATGGGCCCAGTGGCAGGGATTGGCCCTGGTGCGGAGTGGTGCCGCGCCAGGGCCGCTTTTTTTCCCTCGGACCGCTCGGCACTCCACAGGCGGAGGCGCCCCCGCCACGCAGAGCAGGTCGCTCCAGGCGGACCCGGTCTCCCTACGCAGAGCCGGGCCAGGTCGTGATGACCCAGAACACCCCGACGCCAACGCCCGCCACCGAACTGGCGTACATCATGCCCTTGAGCCGCCAGGCGGAGCCGCTCGCGAGCCGGCCGAGCCCGAGGCCGAACAACCCCATCGAAGCGACGGCCGCCACGAAGTAGCAGGCCAGATAGAGCACGGCCCAGCCCGTCGGCAGCGCCAACGCGGGCATCACGGTAAGCAGGTGGCCGGTGCCGGCGGCGCCGTGCACGAAACCCATGCCGAGCCCGAGGTGACCGTGGCGATGCGGCCCCTCGGCCTTCGGCGAGTGCGCTTCCCCTACCGTGTGGACGTGCACGTGGCGATGCCGCGAACCGTCATGATCGTGCTCGTGGCTGTGGATGACCGTTCGCGTCGCCGCGCGGAACGCCCAGAGGCCGAGCCCGATCAGCAGAAAACCGACGAGGAACTCGGACCATTCCGAGAGCGCCGCGACATCGAACGTGTCCTGCACGACGAGCGCGAGGCCACCCAGCAATGCCGCGCCCAGACCGTGACCGAGACCCCACAGCAGACCGACCCGCAGCCCGCGGCGCGGCTCCTTCGCGGCGATTGGCGCGACGGCCGCAAGGTGGTCGGGTCCGAGGACCACGTGCAGACTGCCGGCCGCGAGGCCGAACCCGATGACGGCGAGAGTCGAATCGGCGACGAAGGTGGAATCCATGGACAGGTTGCTCGAGGTTCAGTTCTCGACGACGGTGCCGATCACGAGGTCACGCGGAAATGCACCCAGGGTGCGACTGTCGGTGCTCGCTGCCGGATTGTCGCCGGCGAGGACGAGGCGATCGCGGGCATCGACGGACTGCACGCGCTTGATGACGAGCGTCGACCGCCGAAACGGATGCCGACAGACGACGATGTCACCGATCTCCGGCTGCCGCCCGACCGCGGCCAGGACGTGAGCGCCCGGTGCGAGCGCCGGCAGCATCGAATCGCCGACGATCTCGAACCGCCGCAACTCGGCCGGCTGTTCGGGCCGCGCCACGACGGTTCGCACGCCAGTGAGTCCGGTCTAGCCGGCGCGGTAGAACGCGACGTCGCGGCTCTTGGTCGCCCAGAAGATCCCGTGGATCTCCTCGATCGCGGCCATGAGCTCCTCGGCGTGCTGCGCGCTGACCTCGACCTTGACGGCCGAGCAGAGTTTCGCGGCCTTCCAGAACGTGTCGTGCAGGTTCGGGTACTGCTCGAGATGCGGCGGCTTGAAGTAGTCCGTCCAGAGCACGAGCAGTTCGGTCTTGGCGAGATGGGCCTGCTCTTCCTTGATCGCGATGTAGCGGCTCAGCGTGTTGACGTAGGCGGCCATCGCCTTGGCGTCGTCGGCTGCCGGCGGCGTGAGGTCGAGAATCTTCTTGGTCATCGAGACCGCGGCTTCCGCGGCGATGCGGGCCGACGCCGGATCGTAGATGCCACAGGGCCCGTCGCAGTGGGCCTCGACGGGGGTCACGTGCTCGTTGGAGTTGGACATGACCCAGAGGGTAGCGCCCACGACCACGCGGCAAAAGACTCCGAATCCGCGGATGAAGACCGCACGAAGCGCAGTTCGTGAAACGAGGAGCCGCGTTCGCGATCCGGTTCATCGGGACCGACGCCGCGAGAGCTCGGCCTCGGCGGCGATCACTCCGAACGCGGCCCAGCCCGGCCGTCGCGCGAGCGCGTCGAGTTGCCGCAGCGCCGCGCTCTCATCCCCCGTGACCAACTCGTGGTGCGCGAGCCCGAACGCGAGCGCGGCACCCGCACTGCCGCCACCCGCCACCAGCTCCGTGCGCGGCAACCGACCGGCGTAGAGCCGGCAGAGCCGCAGGTAGCTCGTGTTCTCCACGACGTCGAGCTCCTCACCGAGCGCCGCGACGACGGCCTGCGCCCCGGCAGGATCGTCGCGCCGCATCCGGACGGACCAGAGCCAGTGCGACACGGCGACGCGAGATTCGTCGTCGTCGCACACTGCCAGGCAGTCGAGCCAGGCCCGTTCCGCAGCCGCGAAGTCCGCGTTCAAGAAGTGGGCCAGACCGAGGTGGTAGTGAACGTTGAAATGCAACGAGCTGTGTGGCGGCCGCCCCGGCGTCGGCAGGCCATCGGGCTCGACGCAGTCGGGCTCGTGTCGACACTGCCGGGCCGCGAGTTCGAGATCCGCGATCGCGCGATCCAGTTGACGGAGCGAGATGTGGCGATGACCGCGATGGCGCAGCAGGTAGGGGTCGCGGGGATGATGCGCGAGCGCGCGGGTGTAGACGGCGATCGCTTCGCGATACCGCGCGAGATAACCGAGTCGACGGCCGACCCAGATCGCGGCGCCGCGATCGCGCGGGCGCTGGGCGAGCTCGGCCCGCGCCGTCGCGAGGAGCCGCTCCTGCTTCTCCCGCATCGCGGCGGCGATCGGCTGGGGTGCGAGGACTCGACCGTCGAACGCCACCGCACCGCGGGCCGACGGATCTGCCAGCCCCTGGTGGATCGGGTCGGGGCCGGCGTCGGCCGCGCACGCGGCAAGAACGAGGCCGGCAGCCAGCGCGATCGAAACTGCACGACACGAACGTTGCAGACCTGCCATCGAGAACTCCTTCATCGGCCGGTCGCCGGCCAGTCGTGGTAGATCGCACGCAGGCCACCCTGCGCCTCATCACGGACGAGCAACAACGCTGCCGGCTGCAGCTCACTGCGCACGCGATCGAGCACGCGCTGGCCGCGGTGTTCGCCGAGCACGAGCAGCGCGGTGCCGAGTGCATCGGCCACTGCAGCGCTCGCGGCGAGCACCGTCGCACTGACCACGGCCGTCTCGCTGTTGCTGCCCGTCCGCGGATCGAATACGTGGTGCACGACGCGACCGTCCGCGCCGAGGAACGCGTTGCGATAGTCGCCGCTGGTGCAAACCGCGAGGTCACGCGCAGGCAGACTCACGAACGCCGCATCGCGCCCCGTGAGATCCGCGCGCGGGTCGACCACGGCGACGAGCCACGGCACCCCGGACGCCTTCTCGCCGTAGCAGTAGATCTCGCCCGTCACGTCGAGAAAAGCGCCCGGAACACCGACTTCGCGCAGTCTGGCCGCGAGTTCGTCGAGGCAGGCCCCCGCAACGATGCCGTCGAGATCGAGTTCGATGCCGGGACGGCCGAAGTGGACCGTGCCGCTGTCGACGCTGACGTGGCGGTGCCCGATTCGCTCACGGGCCGCCGCGACCGCTGCCGGCTCGAGGACGACGTCCTCGCCGGACTGGGCGGCTACCTTGGCCGCGCGATAGAGCCGCATCAGCGGCTCGACGGTCGGGTCGTAGGCACCGTCGGTCGCCCGCGCCACGTGCAGCGCGAGTTCGAGCACCTGCGCGAACCGCGGCGTCGCCCGGAACGATTGCGCCGTCGCCGCCGCGCGGTTGCACGCCAGGATCTCGGAGTCTTCACGCCACTTGCTGAACGTGCGGTCGAACTCGTCGAGCACCTCCGCCACGACGTCCCGCACGCGCGCCTCGGGCACGTCGCCGACGAACTTGACGACGTAACCGGAACCCATCGTCGGCCCCGACATCTCGTGCACTACCGGCGCCCGGTCGCACGCCGCGGCGATCGCCAGGAGCCCCAGACCAACGATCGTGCGGAGCATGCTCACGCGGGGATCGTATCGGTTCGCGCCGCCGGCACACCTCGGATGTGCCGGCAACCGCGCCCGCCGGCTGCGCGAACGGCACGGCCCGCTTGCACGCCGGCCGCGCGCGGCACACGATCTCGTTCGGCGCGATCCGCTCCGCAGCCGCGCCAAAGATCGAGACCGCATGAACCGAACCTCGCGTCCCTGGTCAGGCTGCCTCCCGGCGCTGCTGCTGACGGCCTGCGCCACCGCACCGCTCGAACTGCAGGCGCCCGACCCCGGCCTCGCGATCAGCGTCGGCCCGAACGACTTCCCCGGCGCCGCCCGGCTGATGGCGGGTTTCGACCACCGCAGCGAACAGCCGTTCTGGCAGAGCGGCGATCAGCTGCTGTTCGGCCTGCGGCTCCAGCGCGGCGAGGAGTTCCGCCGCTGGCTGCTGCTCCTCGAAGTCGTCGTCGGCGACGGCATGCCACGGCCCGCCGGCGCGGACGAGTCGTTCCCGAAGTTCGAGCTGTTCGAGAAGCGACAATGGAGCTACCACGCCATGGTGAAGGGCGAGCGCCGCAAGATCGGCGTCGACTCCCGCACCGCCCTCGTCAGCGTCGTCGTGCACGACGAGAACGCCAAGCCGCTCGGCAAGTCGCTCGTCAAACTGCCCGCCGAACTGATGGGCAAGGGCCTGCTCCCCGGCATCGAAGCCGCTCGCGCCCACCAGAGTCAGGGCGGCACGTTCGAAGAGTTCGAGAGCCTCGAGGAGGTCCGCCCGATGGCCGAGGGCCTCATCGCGCTGATCGCCCTGCTCGACGTCGTGCAGAACGACGAGGTGCTGGAGGACTACTTCTGGGAGGTCGTCCAGAAGCCGAGCATCTGGTCCGTGATCGCCGGCTTCGGCGTGCGTGCGTCACTCACCGCGTCACTCGAAAAGAGCGTCCCGGTCCAAGCGCTACCCGCGCCGCTGCCGCCCACCGTCAAAGCGTTCGCCATGCCGCTCCGCGTCGACGTCAACGACACGGCCGCACTCGTCGCCGACGTCATCGCCGTCGACGCCCAGCGCCCCTACGCGCTGTGCGGTGGAATCATCGCCGCCACCGCCCGCCACCCGTCGATCGAGGACCTGACGTTCGGCGTGCAGCTGCTGGCGGCGCGGTTGGGGAAGTAGGCGGTGGCTGCGATGCGGCGCGCGTAGCGCCGTGACGCCCCGGGGTCAGCCGGTCACCGCGCCCTTCCGCGCGTCGCAAACGCGTCTCCCTCCTGGGCGTGGCCGCCGGTTGCGCCACTCGCCGATACCGTGAAACGGCAGCC
>JANSXC010000045.1 GCA_024743115.1 bacterium
AGGATACGACCGCGAGCGGCGCGAGAAGCTGTGCCGTTACGCGGGCCGGCCGGCGGTCGCCGAGAGCCGACTGTCGCTATTGCCGGACGGCCGGGTGTGCTACGAGCTGAAGCGCGCCTGGAAGGACGGCACGACGCACGTGGTGCTCGAACCGCAGGTGCTGCTCGAGCGGCTAGTGGCGCTGGTGCCGCGGCCGCGTCGGCACCTGGTGACGTATCACGGGGTGCTCGCGCCGGCAGCGGGATTGCGCTCGCGGGTGGTGCCGCGGTGGGACGAGGAGGAGGTGGAGCGTGCGGAGTGCCGGCACGGTGCCGGCGGCGAACGGGAAGCGGCGAACGGGGCGGGCGGCGGCGCTATCCGTGGGCGGAGTTGCTGAAGCGGGTGTTCGAGGTCGACGTGCTGGTGTGCGCGCGGTGTGGCGGCAGACGGAAGGTGCTCGCGGCGATCCACGACCCGGACTCGATCGCTGATTCCGATCGAGAACGGCGTTTCGCCGGCGGAGAAGTTCCAACTCAGCCTGCCGAGCGAACGACGATTGACCCCGTTCAAGCGAGACACGACACGAGTGCCGGTCAAGGTCGGCGATCGCATCGCCGGATACGCGTTCATAGTTGGTCCCGAAGAATCGAAGGCCGACCTGTCGAGAGAGAGACGATTGAGCAGCTGTGCGGCCGGTTCCCGCACAAGGGCAATATCCAAAGACTCAAAGCGCCCGACTAGGGTCGCACCATCGCGCTGGCGGTGGTGATAGTTCGTCAGAAGTTGCAGTCCCGGATCACGCGGAACCGGAGGGGCACAATGCTGTCGAGCGCAGTGTCCGGGGCTTCGGCCGGCGCGGGCGCGTGAGCGTGACGAGGTCCGAACGAACGTTCGGACCAGGAGGGAGTCGGTCTGCGAGCGTCGATGACTTGACCCGACGAGCCGCCGCCCGTGTCACCTACGGTCCGGGCGCCATGAGTCCTTCGAGCTTGCCGACCTGCTTCTTCAACGTGTCGGCCATCCAGTCCTCCGGCGCGCTCTCGGCCACGCTGGCCAGCTTGTCTGCTCCGCGTGCGTCGCCGGTGCCGATCATGGCCTCGACGAGCGTCGCCTCGAGCCAGAACTTCGCTTCGGCGTCGGCGTTGCCGTCGTCGTCCTTGATGTCGCTCGCGAGCGCCTGCTCGCAGATCTCAACGACGCGCCGTCGCACGCGCCGCGCCCAGACGTGGTCGGCAACCGCGTCCTCCTGGTCGTCGGACACCGCGGCTCGGGTGTCGAGCATGAAGGCGTAGTTGATGCCGTTGTAGTGGTCGTCCTTGAGCTGGAAGCCGCGTCCGTAGGACCTGATCGAAGTCTCGAGGGCGGCGCGGTCGCTCGTCAGCTCCCACAGCCGCTTGTGGATCGCGCCCCAGAGCCCGACGGTCTCCGGATCCTGGCTCTTGTTGGGATCGAGCGGGGCGAGGACCTTGCTGGCATCTTCGTAGCGGACCCGCTCGTCGGCCGACTTGTCCTTGTACGTGGCGAGCGCGAGCTGCTGCAGCACGAACGGGTCGTTCGGCATCGAAGCCCGGACCTGCCCCAGCACGGTCTTCACGCCGCCCCAGTTGGAGTCCGCGCGCGCCGCCCGGTACATGTCCATCAACATGCCGACGCTCTGGTTCTCGGGCAGCGGCACGGCCTTCTGGACCGGCTGCGCGACGGCGACGGCGGGTTTGCCCAGCGTCGGTCGGTTGAGGCCGGGCAGGAACGTGTACACGGGGCTGTCGACCGCGAGCTCCTCGGTCAGCTCTCGGAGCGCCTTGGTGAGCTCCGTGCGGAACTTCTCGGCGTCCTCGGCGTCGATGCCCACGCCGAGGTGCTGGTAGCCGCGCACGAGCAGGTGGCCGATGTCGAACGGGAACTTGAAGCCGCTCTCGGCGATCGTGACCGTCGTGTTGCGTCGCAGCGCGTGGCGGACGCCGAGCTCGTAGATCGCGTTGGCGTTCGAGGTCGAGAGATCGGCGACGACGACGTCGGCCTGCAGCAGCTGCTCGTACATCGGCTTGTCGATGACGCCCGAGTGCATGACCTCGTCGGCGCGGACGCACTCGAGGCCCGCGGCTTCGACGGCCGGCTTGATGATGATCCGGTACGACTTGTCGAGGTCGAACGTCTTCTGCTGCTCGAAGTCCGTCTTGGTGCCGAACCCCATGACTACGAAGCAGGTCTTCTTGTGATCGTTGTCCGTCATCTCTTGCTCTCGCTGCGTGAGCAGCCTCCTGACTCGAAGAAGTGGCGCGGCAGCCGCGTCGCGTGCCTGTGGCTCTGATGCGTGCTCATGGCCGCGTCTCCGGCGGCGCGTTCCCCGGCCCCTCCATGGTATCCGATGACGCGTAGAGCTCCTGCAGGTGTCCGGTACGTCGGCCCAGGCGCTGGAAGACCCACTTGTCGAAGACCCGGATATGGAGCTTGGAGACGACCGCGCCGACGACGGTGATCGACAGCGCTTTCACCCAGTCGCGCGCCACGCTGACGACGTGCGTCAGCTGCGCGCCCATCACGCGACTCAGCAGGGCGTAGCCCAGGCTCGCGGCGACGAACGCGATGATCGCGCGGACGCCCAACGTGAACTCGGCGCTCCAATAGACCACGGCCAGCGCGACGAGCCCGGCGGCGGCCAGCGCGATCAGCAGCCACTTCATGCCCGCGAGGATCCGACTGATCTTCCAGGGCTTGAAGAGGACGCTCGCGCCGATCTCGAGCTGGCGCTTGAGCTCGCCGACCTGCGCGCCTTCGCCGGCGAGCGCGCCCCGCAACCGGAGGAACGGCCACGTGCCGCCCGCGGCGGTGTCGTAGCCGCCCCACGTGCCGGGGTTGTCCTGCTGCTGATGGAGCCTCGTGAGGTCGTGCAGCTGCTGGCGGGTGGCGAGGTAGCCGCTGCACATCAGCGCGTCGGCTTCGACGTCGGTGAACGAGTCGAGGTCGGTGCGAAGCTGCGCGATGCTCTCCTGGATGTCGGTGCGGACCCCATAGCCCGTGTCCGTCGGCCCGTCCGATGCGGGCGCGTCGTCCGCGGCGGCGCTCGCGGATCCGGCGGCCCGGTTGCTCGGGATCCAGGGGACGTCGTGCGCCGGGAGGCCCTGCTTCAGGTGGACGAACATGAGGCCCTTCATGGCGTCGCGCTGGACCCGCATGTCGAAGTCGCGGAACTGGCTCTCGCGCACGCGGTCCATCAGGATGTTCACCATCCTCGAAAAGACGCCGAACCGGGACAGCGAAGGCACGGGCTCGTCGTGCAGCTGGCCCGACGCGTCGCTGCAGAGGACGCGCTCGCAGCCGGCGGTCCAGAGGGCCTCGATGCCCTGGTTGTCGTGGCAGCCGCCGTCGACGAGCTCCACCCTCCGGTCCTCGTACATCTCGGGGATCTGGATCGGTGGGAACAGGCCGGGGACGCAGGCCGACGCGGCGACGGCTTCGCCGAGCGAGCGGGCCGCGAACCCGGGCTCTGCCGCGCGCTCGAACTCCGGGTAGTAGGCCCGTCTCAGCCGTTCGTTCTTGTCGATCTCGTTGCCGCGAAGCTCGGGCGGCTCGCCCATCCACTTGGCCGTGAACTGCCAGTTGTGCCCGGTGTTCAGCGTGGTTGCGTTTAGCAGGATCACGGGGGCCTTGGCCACGCGGCTCCAGTTGTGCTTCCACGGATTGAAGTCCTCGCCGCTGGCGGTCTGCGCGCGGATGACGAGGTCGCTCATCGCCAGCGCCCGCTTGAAGAAGAACCGCTCGTAGAGCTCGCCGAGGACCTGACTGTGCGTCTTCTGGCGCAGCATCATGAGCAGGTTCATCTTCCAGCTCGCGAGGGACTGCATGCGCACGTTCTCCTGCACGCCCTCGACGTAGTCCTCGATGACCTCGGCGACGAGCTCCTTGTAGGCGCCGTCGCCGAGCTCGTCGTCGGGGTGCTGCTCGAGCCGCGCCTTGAGCTTCAGGTAGTAGAGCGCGCCGACGATGCTCCCGCCCGAGACCGTCGAGATCGCCTCGACGTCGCGCAGCGCGCCGACGTCGGCCAGCCGCGCGAGGACGCCGAGGTGGTAGAGCGCGGCCCGGTGTCCGCCACCCGACAGCGCGAGCCCGACCTTGCCGCGCGCGATCGACGCCGCGAGCTCCCGGACCTTCTGCAGGTCGTCCGCCCCGGCCGGGCTCGGGTCGCGAGCCAGCAGCGGCAGCAGGACCCGGCAGACAGCTTCGGGTAGCTGCGCGGCCTCGCCGCCCGACTGCGCGAGACCGATCGCGGCGAGCTGCCGGAAGCACGTCCGGCGCATCCAGTCGTCGACTCCTGCGAGGCCACCGAGCCGCTCCAGCCAGGCGCCGGCAGCCTCGTGCTCGCCCTGACCGAACAGCGCTTCGGCGTAGGTCATGACGAACCACGGATCCTCTCGCTGGTTCGGCCTCAGCTCCAACGCCTCCTCAAGGACCGCGACGACCTCCTGGCGCAGCGTCCGCGCCTTCGCCGTCGCCGCGACGGCTTCTTCGGGGAGCTCGCCCGAGAGGCGGGCCGAGCGCGCCAGTCGCTCCGCGAGGCGGTCGAGCAGGAAGGCCGCGTTGATGCCGGGGTAGCCGGGGTTCTCGTCCGAGGTGATGTCTTTGTCGGCGGCGAAGAACCGCGCCGTCGTCGTGCGGTTGTGCTCGTGCGCTGTGCGGTAGAGGTCGAGCGCGCATCGCAGATCCTCCTCGCGGCCGCCGTGCATCCACAGGTACTTGTGGACCGCGGCGACGGCGCACAGCAGCTTCTGGTTGTTGCTGCCTTCGAGGCTGATCCCCGCAAGGGCGTCCTTGGCGTCACCGAGCCGCTGGCTGGGATGGAGCGAGTCGTCCTTGTAGTACGCGAGCGCGAGCTGCAGCCGGCAGTGATCGCGCAGCGCCGCGAGGTCCGCGCGCGCCTCGAGCACGTCGATGAGGCGCTGCAGGAAGCGGCGCGCCAAGGCGCGCTGCTCGTCGGCCTGCAGCAGTTCGATGACCTGCCGGATCTCGACGATCTCGGCATCGAGGCTCGCGGCCGACGAATCCGGACCCAACCATCTGCTGCGCCCGGCACAGAACTCCTCGGCCAGCCGGACGGCCGTCTTCGTATCGAGCTTCTCCATGTCGATCTCCTGCTGCGCTCCTTCGTGCGCGGAGTCTAGCCCTCGGGCGAGGTCAATTCATATCGTGAGGGCCATTGACGCAGCCTCCAGGCGCCGGGCCGGACTGCGTGAACTTGCTCGGGGCCTGGGTCGCATGCGCTCGATCCCTGTCAACCTTGGTTGGCTCGACCATCGCCTGGAGAGCACGGCGTGATCCGCACCCTCTCTTGTCCGCCGGTACTCACCATTGCAGCTGGCCGCCGTCGCAGCTGCCGCGGTTTGACCGCTGCGACCAGCCGTGATCCAATCCGCCGCGTAGGCGAGCAGCGGGAATCCGCGACGAGAAGAAGCATTGGACAAGAATATACCGAGACTCTTCGTCAGCTCGACGGTGCGAGACCTCGGCGACTACCGGAGCGCCGCGGCGGAGATCGCGAGAGCCAAGGGTTTCGCGGTCGTGCTCTCCGAGGATTTCGACGCCGTGGATGCGCGGCCGCTCGACGAGTGTCTCGAACGAGTGCGCGAATGTGACCTCGTCATCGCGATCGTCGCGCACTGGTGTGGATTTCGCCCGGCGGGCCAGGGCGCACGGCCGGGAAAGAGCATTACCCGCCTGGAATGCGAAGCGGCGGACGAAGCGCGCGATGCCGACCTGGTCAGCTTCCTCGTCGACCCGAAGGCCGAGTGGCCGGACGAGCATCGGGAGGAGGGGCGTGCCGCGCGCGCGATACGCCAAGGCAAGTGCACCGAGGCCTTCATGGCGGAGGTCCAGGAGGGCTTCGCCGCGCTACGCGACTTCAAGTCGTGGCTCGGCGACACGCGGATCGTCGCGTCTTTCGCCAATCTCTCGGACTTCAAGCTCAAGCTCACGAACGCGCTCGAGGAGTGGAAGAAGCGGCGGCTGACGCCGCCTGCCGCTGACTCGAGCCTCCGCCAACTCGACGATCCCGAATGGCGCGAGCCGCGGGAACTCGACACGTACACGCTGCTCTATGGCAGGCGATTCGTAGCCCGGCCCAAGTGGGGGGAGATGCTGACCCAGTGGGTCGAGCGCAAGGACCCCGAGACGGCAGGCATCTCGACCCTCTGTCTGTACGCACTCGGCGGAGGCGGCAAGAGTGCGCTGACGTGGAACTGGTTCCAGGACATCAAGGCGGGGCTGCGCGATGCAGGCTACGGCGGCGCATTCTGGTGCTCGTTCTACCGCCAGGGATTTCACTTCCAGGACTTCCTCGAAGCTCTGGTCGACTACATCGGGATCGATCTGCCGAAGGAGGTCGACCCGGCGCGTCACCGCCGCAACATGGAGGTCTACCTGCGTGAAGCGCTGAATCAGGCGCCGCTGCTGATCGTGCTGGATGGCCTCGAGCGCGAGATGAAGGCGTTTGCGGACGACGCCGCCAAGGCCATCGACGACGATCAGCAGGACGAGCGAATCGAGCGCGGCGACGTGGATTGGTTCGATCGCAAGCTCCTCAACGAGATCGACGGCAAGTTCTTGCAGTCGCTGCTCGGCAGCCGCTCGCGCATTCTGATCAGCAGCCGAATCGAACCGGCGGATCTCGAGGAGCGCGTCAAGGGCGCGCCTCACGACGGCGCGATGTTCGTGCAGCTCGGTGGTTTCTCGGAGAAGCAGGCGCTGCGGTTTTGGAGCGACTGTGGGCTCAGCGGAACCGAGACCGACCTCGTGCGGATGTTCCGCAGCTTCGGGATGCACCCGCTGATCATCGGCGTGCTGGCCAACTCCGTTGCCCAGTCGGCGTCGCGCGGTGACTTCGACGCATGGCGGCGAGAAAACGAGGACTTCGATCCCTACGAGACGACCGAGCTGATGACTCCGCGCCGGCGGCGCATTCTCGAGGTCGCGACTCGCGATCTCGAGGAGCGTGGTTGGGTCGTGCTCGAGAGCATCGCGATGGTGAGCGAAGCATCGAGCTATCCTGTTCTGCACAAAGTGCTGGTTGAGACCGCTGGCGAGTTCACCGACAGCGAGCTGCGGGCCAAGCTCGGCGAGCTGCACGGCCGAGGTCTCGTCGGTCGCGATCCTGCCGAGCAAGTATACGACGTCCATCCGGTCGTGCGCGGATTGGTGTGGAAACGGCTGAAGGACCCCGAGCGCGCCAAGAACCGGCGTGATCCCGTGATCAAGGTGCTCGAATCCGAAGCCGCTGCGCCGCCGGAAGACGTGAAGGCGCCCGAACACCTGAACGGGACGATTCAGTGGTATCGGCTGCGGGTTCAGGCCGGCGAGCGCGATCGCGCATGGGACACGTTCCGCGGCAAGATCTGGCCCCTGCTCTACGTGAAGTTCAGCGACGCCGAGCTGTCGATCCGCCTGCTCTCGATGCTGTTTCCGCGGAACGAGCACGGGGCTGCCGACTTCGACGCCCTGCCGATGCTGCAGAAGCGCGAAGATCAGGCCGCGTCGCTGTCCCGCGTCGGCCAGCTGAGACAGCAGATGGGGCAGGATGTGGGCGCCACGATGCGCCGGGCCAGCGCGCTGCACCTGCTCGCCGGGAGCGACGAGGAATACCTGCGGCAGGCGCAGAACGCGCTCTGGGGCGAGCTCTACCAGGGCCGCATGTTCGCGGTCGAGGGACGCCTACGCGAGGTCGCGAATCGCGCGACGGAGAAGGGGTTCGGTGGGGTGGCTGCGGGCGCCCGGATGTGGCTCGGCCTCGTCGCCGCGCTCGGGCTTCGCCGCAGGGAAGCGCGCGCGCTCCTCGGCGCGGCGCGGCGCGAGCTGGAGGCGGACTCGCGTCGTTGGGTGTTGCAGTGCATTGCGGAGGCGGAGCTCTACATGGGGCGAGCCGAGCCGGCCCTCGAGCTCTTGAACCAGATACTCGAAAGCGCGGGTGACAGAGAGCCTCTCGAAGACTGGGGGGGGCAGTGGAATTGGGAGATGTTGAGCCTCGGGATGGCGCTCTGCGAGGTTGAGAACCAGCTCGGCGCGGAGCATGCGCTGAGCGCCGCGAGGCAGCTCGCCAGTCGCCGCAAGGACAAGGTGATCGAGTGCTTCGCGTTGGCCTGGTTGGCGCGTCTCGAGCTCAAGCACGACCATCTCGAGCGAGCGCTCGAGCATCTCGACCACTACGACCACGTCGACCCCGATGGCTCCTATCGCTTCTCGGCGGCCGAGGCCTATCGACTGCGGGCGGAGCTCGCGTTCGCGGAGCAGCGACAGGCGGATGGACTGGCCTATGCCGAGCGGGCCTACCGCGCGGCGTACTGCGACGGTCCACCGTTCTCGTTCGAGTTCTTCCGGGTGCAGGCGCGCGACCTCTTGCGGTTCCACGGCGGCAAGGTTCCGCGCCCGCGAAAGGCGGTGCCGGGCGACTGGCAAGAAGCGCTACCGGCGCTCGCCGACGTGCCCGAGCGCCGAAAGAAGGCGAGGTCCAAGAGCCGCGTCGACGTTTCCGAGCCTCGACCGCGGCGTTGGATCTACCTGTCGCCCGACAGGCAGGCGAAGTACGAGCTGGCGGTCGTGATGAACGTAGTCGCAAGCGCCCTCGCGGAGAGCAATGTCCAGGACCGTCTCGCGGCCTGTCGCGCCAAGATCGGGGAGAGCGAAGCGAGCGAGCCGGCTCGGCGGTGGTGGCAGGCCGTTGCCGCCACCAACCTGCCGCGCAAGATGATCGCGCTGGTCGAATCCATGATCGACGCCGGGGCGGACATCCAGAGCCTCTTCGACGCAGTCGCGGCGCAGCCCGACGAGGTCGATCTGGCCACCCTGATTCTGCGCAGCCCCGAGTCGCGCACGCACGATTCGGCCATCGACCGCTTGATGCGGTGGTACGAGAGCGAAGAGGCGCGCCCGAAGCGCAGCGCCTATGAGATGGCTGCGCTCACCGACAGCGATCTTCGGGCGTTTCTCTCGGACGCGATGACTCGACTCGGCGTCGACGGTAGCGGGGCGGCGGCCCTGCGCCTCTGGTCTCAGCTGCAGACCGCGAACGGGGCGTCGCCCACGCCGCTGCTAGTCCTGTCCGAGGTGCTGCGTGAGTCGGGGATCGCGTTCTCGGAGCTCGCTGCGGCTTGGAATGGCCGCGCGCCGCTCGGCGATGTGCTGCGCTCGCTGCGCAGCCAGTCGTCGCCGGCGGGAGGGCCGCCACGGGGAATCACCAACACGAAGGGATGGACCGACGAGAGGGTGCGAGAGCGCCTCGACGAAACGCTCAAGCTGACGGACTTCGACGATTGCCCGCCGGCGGCGCGCGAATGGTGGGGTCGGTTCGAACATGAGAACAAGCACCGCCTCGCGCTTGTTCTGCGGCTCGTCGAAGAGCTTTCGCTGCGGCAGCAGGGCGTCCATGAGCTGCACCTCGCTCACGAGCGCGGCGAGACCGACAACATTCAGGCGGTCCTCTGCTTCATGGACTACTCGACGATCGAGGCCCTCGGCGAAGACTTCCCTCGCGGTGTCCCCGAGTCGCGGTTGCGGAGCCCGACGGTAGGCACGACAGACGCTGCGGATTGGCCCGAGGATGCCGTGCGTGAGAAGCACGACGCGGTCGCCAGGTCGGTCGGAGTCGCGGACGCGCCGCCAGCTGCCAGGTCCTGGTTGACTCAGGCTCTCGGGGGGGATCTTCGCGCCGAACTGCACGTGTTCGAGCAACTGCTCAATCGCAGCTCGACGCTGACGGAGCTGTATGCGGCGCACGATGCGGGCAACACGCGCTCAGTCGTGTCTACGCTGCATTTCCTGGACCACCAACGCTTCGCCGAAGCGGAGCGTCAGAAGCGTGCAAAGGCGGCGGAGGATGCGGCCAGAGAGCGCCGCAGGTCAGACGACCCGCCCGAGTCTCAGTCTGATTCCGGCGAGGAAACCGAGGAGTGACGGCGGCGCGGCCAGGGCCCAGGTGCTGGCTGGTCGTGGCCCCGAGCCATACCTGCCGGATCCAGGCCCGGATTGCGAGTCGCGGCGATCAACCGCGGGTCCGCTGGGGAACGGGCCCGTTCGTCCGGTATCCTTCGCGACCACGATGCAGAGCGACGCGACACCCGAAGGAATCATCATCCCCGACTTCTCGAACTGGATCGTTGGCGACGCGTTCCAGAAGTGCGCCGACCTCGGCGTCGGGCTGTCGATCGAGAACAAGCCCGACGGCGCGACCGATCGGAAGGTCAACGAAGGGACCATCAAGCAGAACGGCCGCGCGTAGGAAGAACAAGCACCGGTTCCGGCCCACCCGCGACCCATTACCCACGCTCCCGCGGTTGCGACACGCCGTCAACCCGCACCCATCACCCCGCCTGAATCGGGTATTCCGCCCCGTTTCTGACCCTCGCCCCAGACCGCTCCCTCACCGCGACCCGACGATCTCGGCCTGATCACCCCGTCACGCCAGCGCTCTGTTCAGGCGCCCCACCAGTCCCCGTCCCTCGGCGGCCCTCTCGCCTCTGCCAGCTCCGGCACCGCGCTCGACAGCCCCATCGCGGCCAGCACCCGCGCGATCGAGTCCGGGTCGTGAATCGCCGACAGCAGCCGCCTTCGTCCCCGGCACCGCGGACAGACCAGCACGTCGACGTCGTGCACCTGCCGTAGCAGCTCCGCCCACGGATACCGCCATCGCATCCCACCGCCCCGGCGCCGCGTCCCCGGCGCGTGCGGCACCACCTTCCGCAGTAACAGGCGACAGCTCGCCTCGTCCTCCACCTCCCGCTCCTCGACGCCCGTGTGCCGGCACCCCGCGCGCTCTTCGTCCTCTTCTTCCCGCCACTTCGGCACCACCCGCGAACGCAGCCCCGCCGCCGGAGCGAGCACGCCGTGGTACGTCACCAGGTGCCGCCGCGGCCGCGGCACGAGCGCCACCAGACCGTGCGTGCCCGCGCCATGTCGTAGGCCATCGCGTGGTCGTAGCGCGCGGAGTCGGTCGCCATGCGCGGTGCGACGCGCGCGGGCGGCGAGACCTGCGGGGTCAGCTGCACCCAGGCGTTCGCGCTGAAGCGCCAGGTGTCGCCGAGGATGCCCGAGTTGCTGCTGCCACCGAACATCACTAGGCCGGCCTCGGGGTCGATCGTCAGGGCGCTCTCGTGCCGGGCAGCCGGTGGGTTGGCCAGCACGATCTCCTGCCAGTCGAGCTGCGCGGTCGCGGGGGCAGCCGGAAGCAGGAACGTGACGAGACGGAGGTGATTCATCTGTGGACCTCGCAAGCTAGAACATCGGCGGCAGGTTGCTCGTGAACGCGGGCTCGGTGAGCGCGATCGCGCGGCCGATCGCGGACTGCACGCCGAGGTGCGCGCCGATTAGCACCGACGTGTTCGTCGGCAGCGGCAGCGTCCCACTTCCGTTCGCGTCGAGCGTGATGACCCCGAGCACGAACGTGGCCACGGGGTCGAGCCACAGGTCGCCGAACGGCGTCGTCAGCGGCGTGCTCGCGCGGTAGCCCGCTGCCACGATCGCGAGCTGGTTCGGCTCGCTCGTGACCGTGACGAGCGGGCTCGCGCCGAGGCGGGCCACCTCGATGTCGGTCTGGTGGACCCGCTGCGTCGTCGCGGCGAGGCTCGGATGCACGCTGCCGTGGATCGTGCACGCCGGATCCGTGACGAGGCTGCCGGAGCCGATCGCTGCTCTCGTGGGGCTGCGTGTCGAGCTCGTAGCCGGTGGCATCTGCGATGTCTTGCAGCGTGGGGAGGCCTTCGTCACCCGCCTTCTCGAGCACCTCGAGCACGGCCAGCACCACGTTCCTTGTTGGCGGTGCCGCCGGAGCGGTCCCCACTTCTGCTACGGTCGACGCTGACCTCGCCAAGTCGGCCATCTCACGCTTTAACGTTCGACGTAGCTCGTCCCAGTCGATCGTGTCGAGTTTCTCGGCCAGGCCCGCGCGGACGTTCATAGACCCGTCACTCTGGATCGTGCCGGCGACGGCACGAGCAACTTGCAGGGTGACGTCCGAGGCGCTCGTGCCAGACCAGGCGCCGAACTCCGGATCGTCTCGATCCAGAGGCCAAGTCAGGACCAACTCGTGCTCCTCGATCAGGGGGCTCGCCTCGGCAGCGAGCTCGCGGAGCCGCTGGGTCTGCTGCAGCTGCACCTCGTTGCCGAGGCGGTCGGCAATCGCGTTGATCTTGTGAGCGATCGCGCTCGAGACCCGAATGGTCTTCCTCTTCGCCTTACGCAGTCGTCGCTCGAGCGCCAAGATCACATTGTCTGCAGCCTCGAGCCGAGCCGGACGTTCGGCGTCATACACGAGCTTGCCGTCAAAGCGTGAGACCAGCCCTTCTCGCAGCATCTCACGGAGCACCGGTCCCACGGGGTGCGCGATAATCTCGTCACGGATCAAGAACGTGCGTTCGTACTCTGCCTCGCCCAGCCTGCGCTCGATCTTCCTTTGCTCGGCGACGAACCTGTCCATCGTCGTGGCCATCAGTCTGTCGCGGTGGTCGAGCGTGCCCCGGGCTTGCTTGTCGAGGCTCTTGCCTTCGGGCATCAACGTGCGGAGCGGCCCTGAGAACTCGATGACGAACTTCGTTTCGTCGAGGATCTCGGTCATGAGCCGGTGGATGCCGGACGCGATCGCGTGCTTTGTCTCCGTGACCATTCGGGACTTCCAGTCGGACTCCCTCGAGCAGAACGTGCCGGGGCGGGCCGGAAGTCCGCAAGGCCACGGCAGGGAGCGACCCCGCCGGTGCCCCGGCATCGTGATGTTACCCGAGTCTTGCCATGGCGTCGGCCGCGAGCCGGCGGTCGGCGCTGGCGGCGTAGTGGCGTGTCATGTCGAGTCGGCTGTGGCCTAGCACCGCGCGGGCCGCCTCGAACTCGCCGGCCCCGAACAGCCGCGCCGCGGCCGCGTGACGGAGCCGGTGCGGTGACCACCGCGGCACGCCGGCCTTGTCGCAGGCGCGGTGGATCGCGGTGCGGTAGCTGTTCACGTCGTAGAACGCGCCGACCGGCGGTGCTTTCTTCGCGTTGCGCTCGTCGCGCGCCTGCTGGCTGGGCTGGACCTTGGTCTTGCGGTCGGCGCGCTTCTTCGCCTTGACCTCGAGGAAGGCGTCCAGCGGCGTGATAATAGCCGCGTCCGGGTCGAGCTTGAGCCGTGGCCGCAGCACCTCTTGTGCATTGGGACCGAGCTGCACGATGCGGTCTCGACCGCGCCAGACGCCCTTGTGCTGAACGGGGCGGTAGATCCAGATCGTGTCGGTGCGCTGCAGCTGCCGCCCGGTCATCGTCAGCGCCTCGGACGGGCGCATCCCCGACCACCACTGCAGCAGGACGGAGGCCCGGATCGGGCCGGTCAGGTGCGGCAGCACGGCCTTCACCCAGGCCCACGGCACGGGGTCGACGATCTTGGTCTCCTTCGCCGGGGTCCGGCCGGGCTTGACGTGCGTTGGAAGGGGCGGCTGGCCCTTCCGGGCTTCCGACAGCGCCCAATCCAGACCGTTCCGGCTCCGACAACGGAGCATGAAGGAGTGCGCATCCTCACCTCCGACCTCGAGCTCTTCGCCCTAGGCGGATCGCAGTGATGGAACGCATCGCTTGCAGGTGCAGTATCTCGTCGACCGCAGCGCCGGCCGCACCTACTTCGGATCCCTCCGCTTCTCCGCCAGCAGCCTCGCGAGTGGACCACCATCACCTGGCTCGAACACGATTCGAAAGCCGAGGTCGAACTCGCGGTCGACCGACCGACGATCCTGGGGCGCCAGGCTGAGGCAGGTCGCGATCGAGTCGTATGCCGATCCTCCGATCCGGGCGAACGTCCGACGCGCGCCGGTGCCGCGCGTCACGACCTCGGCGGCGTTGCCGAGCAGATGAAGCGCAGATACCAATGACCGATCGGGCCCGATCCAGCTACGGAGCGCCGTGAAGTCGCGTGCCGCCGACTCGAGGTCGAGCAATCTGTCGACGGCGACGAAACGCGGCCGCTCGTCCGTTACCTGCGCCGCGGCGCGTAGCCGATCCAACTGCGCGAACTCACGCGACAGGATGGCCTCATCGAGCGGAAACACCGACGAGCCGCGCTGATACTCATGCTTCACGGTCGTACGAATCCCGTCCCCGGGATCGACGAGCAACCGCCATTCGTCGTAGGTCGGCAAGCGCCCGCCGAGAGCACGGGCGAACCGGTCCATTTGGCCGATCTCCACACCGGTCAATGGTTCGCCGGGTTGCGGAACCAGCTGCCGTCGACTCGGGGCCAGCAGTCGGCGCGGGGAATCCGGAACGGCATCCGGCCCGACGAGCTCGAGTACCGCGTTCGACAACGGCCACGAGCGCGGGATCTCCGTCTTGGAAACGTAGAAGTCACCGCCGTCGACGTGCAGCCACTCGATCCCGAGGAGGGTGATCGGCGAAATCACGGGCGCTTCCGTCGGGGCGTCGCGGAGGACGTCGTACGACCGAGTCTCCAGCCGCGAGTCGCCGTCGCCATCCGCTGCCGCGACCACCACCCTCGCAGGCTCGGATTGCAGCGGCACCGGGACCCGAACCAGGAGCTCGGTGATGTAGGGGCGACCGACGGCGCCACGCGGCGCCACCCATTTCTCCGGGACCAACGTCAGATGCTCGTCCCTGTTGCCGGTCTCCAACAGCAGCCCGAGTCGGTTCGTGTCCAGAGTCGTGGTGAACTCCTTCGCTACGTTCTCGAGCGACACGCGAAGTCGTGACAAGCCCGACGGATCGCTCACGCGAAGCCGGAAGCCATCGCTGCCGGACTCCGCGGGTAGGACGTACACGTCGCCGTCCGTCCGATCTGCGAGTGGTTCGATCCGTGGCTTCTTGACGAGCACGCGCGCCATGGCCGGGGTCGCGCGCCACTCGTTGCCGAACCGATCCGAGAGCTGCATGGCGACGCGGTAGATGCCGGGCAGGATCCGCGACCTACCTTCGAGCGAGAATCGCGACTCGGTCTCGGCCGATTCCGGCCGCGCCTCGCCGCGCGCCACGGACTCTCCACTGTCGTCGAGCAGCTCGACCGCGCAGCGCTCAGCGAACTTCGACCACTCGATCTCGCACACCAACTCGCGCTCATTCTCGACTGCGACCTCTGCGGGCTGGTTCTGGAGCAACGACACGCCGTTCAACCGCAGACCTCGGGGGCGAGGAAGGTTCACGTCGTAGAGGACGGTGATACCGACCGGCGCCCGCGCGCCCCAGAGGGAAGCGAGCTCCACTACGAGACGGAGCTCATAGCCTCCAGCCCTACGGGCAAGGTCAAGAGAGTCTCCCCGGCCCAGTTCGGATCCACTCTCTTCGAGTCGCCAGACCGTCCGCTGCCAATCGATCGCGGGGACACGCGGAGTGGCCTCGCGTTGCACCAGTACGAGCTCGCTCGGAACGGAGTCCGAGTAAACGACGAGCCGGCCCGTCCCGTCACGCAACGCCCGTTGACGCGATCGCCCGAGCAACTCGAACGCCACGTAGGAATCGAGCGCACTCGGCGAGACATCGGGCGGGGCGCCCCGCTCCAACCGCCGCTTCGCCAAAGGCCGCCAGTCACTTCGTCCGAGTACGTCCAACTCGCGGGCCTCGAGCACCAACTCGAACGCGGGTTGATCTTCGAGCTCATCGCGGAACGCGACGTCGGCAGTCAGCTCGGAAGCGTCGCGCCGCCAAACCGGCTCGAACATTCGATCGCCGACACGCAACCGCACCTCGAGACCTACGCTGTCGGGGCCGGTTTCGAGTCGGCTGATCTCGGGCCCGACCAGCGCGATGCGGCCGACACCACCGGCGAGTCGCTGCACGGGCGCGGGATCGAACTGCACGCCGGCGCCCGAGTCGATCACGACCTCCAACGGCCGGAATGCAACTACGCTGCCGTTCTTGCTGCGCGCGGCGAAGAGCACCTCGACCCGCTGCCCCGTCTCCGTCCCGATACCCGACGCGAGCCCGAGCCGCGACCAGGCGTTGGCCAGCACGAACGTCCCGGGCGATTCGGGACTCTCCCTCAGCTGCACCGGATCGCCACCGCCGGCGAGCTGTGCGGTCACTCCGCCGTCGAGCTCCTCGTTGCTCTGGGACATCTGCAGCATGAACCGCGGTTGCGCATCCGGCGAGCCTGCGATCCGCACGCCGGGCGCCGGACCGTCGCCTGGTCCGACGGACTTGTCGATCGCCGCAATGTCGTCGCCCATGGGCGCATGCAGGGTCGCGGAGCGTAGCTCGAGGTCGCCCGGCACGAATCGCAGCGCGAAGTCGTGCACGTAGGCCGCGTCGATCCGGCTGCTCGCGACGCTGCCCTGCCGGCGAAACTGCAAACGGAAGTCCAGCCGGTCCGTCGATACGGAGACGCCCGAGGCCAAAAGCGATCGCGCGATCGTTGCCAGGTCCAGACGTAGACCGCCGTCGGCGGTCACGGTTAGCCCCGATTCGAGCGGCTCGACCCCGCCGGCGGAGCAGCGCCAAAGCGCGAGTTTCCTTCGCGCGAGCTCGGAGTCGCTGCTGCGCAGGTAGATCGCGTCGCTCGCCGCGAGCCACTCGAGGCTTCGCGCCCAGAACACTCGCGGGCTGGGCGCCTGCTCGGAGTAAGTCAGCTCCGGCCACAAGCCGTCCTCCATCCGCCCGGGCTCTGCAAAGAGGCTCGCGCCCTGCGCCTCGAACCCGCGCCAGAATCCCGGCTCGGCGAAATTCGGATCTTCGCCGAGGAAGATCACGAGGAGGATCACGGCAGCGACCAACGCGATAGCCGTCAGGGCGATCCACTGCGCGATGCGCTCGGCGCGAGAATACCGAGCGGGAATCCACTCCTGCACCCAGTCGCGATCGAAGAACTGTTCGTAGATCAGGTTCCTCGGCCGCAGCAGGCCGTCCGAATCGACCCGGATCACACCGGCGAGCTGGAGCCTGTCCTGTGTCGCGTTCTGTGCCGACTTGCGCACGTTGCCATCCGCCAGGATCGCGTCATACAGCAAGAGCATCTTTCGCTTGTCACGCCGACCGTCCAGAAGCCGTTCCTGTGTGAGCTTGATGTTGTCGTCGGAGGGGTTGTCGCGATCCGAGAAGAACAAGTGCTCCACGACCCGGTTGATCGTCGCGTCATCGAAGGCGCCGCTGACCGCGAGCTCGAGGCAGACTCGGTGGGTTAGGTAGGGATGCCCGCTGGTCCACTTCAAGACGCCCTCGATCACGCGATCGTGCTCTCGCTCTTCCACGGGCAGCCGACGCGCGAACTCGAGCGCCTCCTCATGGGAGAAGTCGCGCAGCTCGATCTTCTCGGGCGCGATGTTGAACGGTGTCCGACTCCTGCCCCGAATGAGCTCATGCGAGCTCGCGACACCGAGCAGAACCACGGTCAGACGCTGGAACACCTCCTTGCCGCGCTGCCCACGCTGGTTCGACCAGACGCGGACGCTGCGGAAGAAATCGCCCGAGTACGGCAGCGCGAGGACCGAGTCGATCTCGTCGCAAAAGAGCACGACCGAACGCGTCAATTGGTTGCGTAGGATCTCCTCGAGCAGGGCTGTCAGTGCCGTCGCTCCTCCCAGGCTCGCATGCTCGTCGAACAAGCGCTTGACATCGATCGCCCCCGGTTCCAACTCGCGTTGCCCTTCCATCTCGAAGACGAGCAGGCTTGAGAACCATGCGAACCACCGCGTCGCGTCCCAATCGACGGCCTCTTCCGGCGTCGTCGACAAGTCCAGGACCACTGCGGCGATCTTTTCGTCCAGAAGCTCACTGTGCACGGCCGTCATGAGGCTCGACTTGCCCATCTGTCGGCTCGTGAAAACGAACGCGTACTTGCCGCTGCGAACAGCGCTCAGCAGATCGACGTCGGCCTGACGCTTGACGTAGATCTCTTCCTTCGCGTTCAGCGTCCCGCCGGCCCGGAAAGAGCCGTGCTTAACCATCGCCGGCTTGGCAGAGCTCGCGGCCGAGGTAGTCAGACAGCGCCGGGCTACGTGGCTCGCACCGGCTCCCGGACGCACCCGCAACCAGGCCGAACGCGTACAGGTCGTCGAACCGGTCCTCGGAGCACTTGCCGGTCTGCAGCACGGTGCAGAACGCGTTCATGAGCTCAGGGTGCTCGCGCAATCGGGCGGCAACCTGCCGTAGATACGACCGGAACGCACCGTCGGGCTGCTCGGCCGACCTCTTCAGGTCTTCGAGCGAAGCCCCAGACCGGTCCATGAGCCAGTTGACCGCCAGGGTCATGAGCACGGGATGCCCCCCGACCCACTCCGTGAGCTTCTCGACGTCGATCCGTCGACCGAGCTGCGGGTCTTGCGACTGGATCCGGCGCATGATGTCCTCGGCCGTGAAGTCGGTGATCTCAAGCTTCTTGCCGACCGTGAACGGCGACTTGTCGACGTTCGTGATCCACCTCGACGGATCGAGCGAGTACCCGAGCACGAGGCTGAGCTGTTCCCACCCCCGCCGGCTACCGGCCTGCCGACGCTGCCACTCGCGAACCATGGTCGCGAAGTCCAGGCCGACGTCGTCGCGTGTGACCACACTGTCGACGTCGTCGAAGAGAATCTGCTTGCGCACCTGCGATCGATGGCCGAGCAACGCAGCCTCGATGTAGTGGGTCAGATTGATGTAGCCGCCGCGGGCCTCGTTCCAGATGTCCTCGGGCGGATTCTCGAGTCCGAACTCGAAGCCCAGCGTGTGGGCCAGCTGCAGACAGAGACCGTCGAACGTGTCCTGCCCGCGGAATCGCTCCAGGGATACGTAGCAGGACATCCGCTCGTCGTCGTTGCCCGCCGCCGCGTGGGCGCGAAGCAGCATCGACGTCATCCCGCAATGCCTGGGGCCACGCAACGTCACTGTGTCCTGCCCCTTCTGAAGTAGGGCGTTGAGCTCCTCGTCGACGGGGCGCACCTCGTACCCCGTCGAGCTGATCGGGAAGGGCTCATGAGCACCCGACTCGGACTCCGGCCGAATCGCGGCGTGGATCGTTGCAGCCAGCTCGTCCACGTCGCCGTTCGCAGAGAACTCGATGGGCTGGATCCGCCGTAGGTAGGCGCCGAAGTAGTTATCGTACTCACGGGGACTCAGGTCGATCAACACCGGCAGGATCCGCAGTGCCCGCACGGTCTTCGCGTTCCGGTTCGCCGCCGCGGTCAACTCCTGCCGAACCCAACAGCTCTTCTGCGACTCGGTCGACACGAGGATCACGAACGTCCGACACCGCGCCAGCTCATCGTCGAGTCGATCGGGCCAGTCCTCTCCCGGCTCGATCTGGCTGTCGAAGAATGCGTTCACCGCGAGCGCCGTGAGTGCCTTCGCGAGCGCCGTTACGATGCGCCGGTCGGGGTCCCTCCGCGTGTAGCTCAGGAATACGTCGGCCATCGCGGATCAGCCGCCTCCATCGGCGCGGATCAGCTCGCGGAGCGGATGGTCGGACGGGATCGAATCGCGCGAAGTCTCTGCCTCGTTGCGGAGGACCTCCAGGATCTGCGAATCCGAGAGCCCTTGGATCGGTACGAAGGCCTTCGCCGACTCCTCGTGCGCGGCGATCGAGTCTTCGCCGGGCAAACCGCTCAGCACTTGCCGCCAGTTCTGTATGACCCGCCAGCGCTGGTAGGCGACGTAGTGCCGCACGTCGGCCGGCGTTGTCGAATCCATCTCCGAAATCGTCGTCTGGATACCGTTTGCCGCGGCGCCGAATTGCGACTGATACCGCTCGACGAAGAGTGCGAGATCGCTGCCGCGGACTCCCCAAGCCTCGCGGATGAGCTCGTCGTGCGACAGAGCCTCGACCAATCGAGTCAGGACGCGTTCCCGGGAACCCGGCGCCAGCCAAGAGCCCCGCAAGGCGTCCTGTGCGACCATCTGTGCCTGCTGCAAGTTTCCGGATCGCCACAACGAGACGACCCACATCATCCACGCTTCGGACAGCTCCTCGGGCTCGAGGCGCGAGAAGTCGGTGTCCGAGATCGCACTGACGACCGCCCGGTACGGATCCGTGAACGGCGCGGCCTTCAACTGCCCCGAGAACTCCGCTGCCACCGCAGCTTCGAAGTCCCGGCGAATGCCGTCGAAGTCGACGGCGACGCAGCCACTGAACAGAAGCGCGCCCAGCGCAGCCACGGGCCAAGAAGAACGACGAGTCCGCATGTCGCTCACCTTAGCCGGGACGAGCAGGCGTTCAGCAACGACCCACTTCGGTCCTAGGACTTTCGACCGCCCGCACGAAACGGGAAACCCCAGGCGGGACGAGATTCGACGACTTCGCATCACGACGTGACCGGGACTCTGATCTTCCACGCTCGTGCCAGAATCGCGCGCACTCGGCGGTGTGGCGACGAGCCTCCAAGCAAGTAGTATCCGGCACCCGGACGAGTCGGTCAACCACAATGACAGGTGAGGCCGCCGGCGACGCGCGGGCTTTCACAGGCCCGCGGCATTGCGCCGCGAGTAGTCTCCGATCGTCGTGGGATTCGAACGATTCCGCCCTCCGGGTTGACCGGCCGCGCGGACTCGGGCCGCGCTCCGCCGAACACAAATCCCTGAGAAAGAACGAATGATCAGCCAGGGAGAACGGGCGGCTGGCCTCAGAAATTGAAAGCCCAGCCAACCTGGATCGACTCACTATCCGCGACATCGAACGGCAGCTGACCGCGCGTGTAGGTGACCAGGAAGCCCGCGTCGGTCGTGATCGAGAGCGCCACGAAGTGGAACGTCTCGAGGTCCGCATTCTCGACTGCTTGCGACGCGTTCAGCTCGTGGTAGATGCGGTAGTTGGCGTTGAAGTACGTTTGGCTGTCTCGGATCCACGCGATTGGCGTTCGGAACGACACTTCACCGCGCAGCCGGCCGAACGACGAGTCGTCGTTCACCATGGCGCGCGGATTTCCGCCATCAGGCTCGACCTGATCGATCGCGACCAGGAACGTCGGGATGGTCGAACCCCGAACCGTGAACTCCTGGTCGTAGCCGGTGACCAGGCGCAACGCGGCGAACGGGATGTCGAGCAGGTTGAGGTTGCACCACGGATCGGTCGGGTCCCAGACCTTGACGTCGAGCATCGCCTCGAAGCCGTAGGTGTAGTTGCGAGCCGTGAAGTCCTGGTTGGCCTCGACGCCGCCGTTGACGCCGAGGTCGAAGTGGACCTGCGCCTCCATCGCCTGCCGGATGTCCCGGCTGTGCTCGATGTAGAGCGCGCTCGACTTGTAGTCGTCACCGAACTCGGCGAGCTTGTTGACCCGGTCGAGCCGCTCTGCTTTCTGCTCCGGCGTCGGGTCGGGCAGGTCGTCGCGCACGCCACCGTTAGAACGGTAGTAGCGGTACTCGAACTTCGTATCGAGGAAGTCCTCCGGATTGAACGTGGAGTCGAACACGACGTTGCCGCGCGCCGCGAGCTCGAACTCGAAGCCGTGGTCTGGAGTGCTGTGCGAGTCAGGCCCCGTTCTCCAGGTCTTGGCGTAGTCGTAGCTGAAGCCGAGCGCAGACTGGCCGTTCTCGTCATCGAAGGCCTTGACCGCTAGGTTGAAGTCCTTGAGGAACGCGAGCCCCGAATCGCGCTCCATCAGCCGCTGGATGAGCTTGTTGGCGGTGTCCGGGTTCTCGAGCAGACTCAGCCGATCGGACACGCTGCTGCCCTGGCTCGGCTTGTCGCCCGGCTTCACCTTGCGGCTCTGCTTCACCTTCTTGTCGATCAGCTCCAGCAGGGCATTCGTCACGTTCTCGTCGGGCTTCGGCTTCATTGGAGCCGGCGGCGGTGGCTCGACGACCCTAAGCGGGGATTCGATGAGCAGCGGCAGCTTCAGCCCGACATCCACCGGCTTCCCGTCGAGGCCCAGCAGCTGCCAACCGGGCGGTACTGGTCGCACGGTGACCCCGAGTGCTTCGAAACGCTGCTTGCGCGGAGCGCCGCCCGCAGCCCGCGCCGGGATCCACAGCTCGAGATAGGACTTGCCGCCGGGTAGCTCCGTGCGGGGCACGCTGCGTGGAACGAACAGCAGTTGATCTCCGTTGGATCGCTGGATGACCTCGCCCGCGGGATCGGTCGCGAACGTGGCATCGGCAGCCTCTGCGTCGATGACCCCCTTCGGATAGCGGAGCAGGAAGCTGCCGCCAGACACGACGTCGTTCGGCATCGGCTCACCGACGACGAACGGCACGAACGAGCCGTCGGCCCCGCGCTGAAGCAGGGCGATCTCGATGGACTGCGCGGACGCGGCAGAGCAGAACGCCGCGACCCCGGCGGCGACGTGAAGTAGAGCTCGCATGCCCTTATTCACCGAAGAACTCGTAGACCGAGTCGTTGACTTCCGCGAGATCGGCGACCGTCTTGTCGGGATCGGTCAAGACCTTGAGGCAGGCGCGCTGCACCTGCGGACGCGTCTTGTTGTCTTCGTACTTGGCGCCGTAGTAGCGACGAAACAGGTTGTCGCACTGAATCTGCACGGTCTTGGCGCGCATCTTCAGGACCGGCTTACTGGCGTTCGGATCCCAGAAGCCGAGGTTCTTCATCTTGAGCTTGCCGGCGTTGTCGAACCCGCGCGAATGCTGGTCGAGGTCGGAGAGCGTGATCCAGGTGATTTTGCAGGCCACGGTGGCCTTGTCCCAGTTTGCCATTGACTTCCTCCAGGTGGGGCTGAACCGCAGAGACTACGGCCGGACACGGAACGCTCAATCGTGAGCCGGTGGAAACCGGGAGTTGGCAGCTGGTCGACACGGCGGCGTGGCTCGTCGACCGTTGCTGCCCGAGCTGCCGGTGCGGCAGTGGGTGCTGTCGCTGCCGTATCGGGTGGGGCTCCTCTGCGCGTATGACCCGGACGCGTGTGCTCTGGTGCGGGAGATGCTGGTGCGGGCGGTGGCGTTCGTGCAGCGGTTCGATTCGGGATTGCGGCTGAACGTGCACGTCCACGTGCTTTGGCTCGACGGGGTGTACTGCTGGGAGCCAGGCCGGAAGGAGGAGTGGTGCGGGCGCGGCGGTCTGACCGACGCGGACGTGGGCAGGCTGGTCGACCGGGTCCGCGACCGGGTGCTGCGCGCGTTGCGCAGGCTAGGTAAGTGGCCGGACGAGAGCAAGGAGCTCGAGGTAGGAGGCGAGGAGGAGCAGCAGCAGCTCGCGCTCGGCTCGGCGGTGGTGCAGGGCCGCGCCGCGCTCGGCGGGCGGGCGGGGGAGCGGGGGCGGGACGCACGCCCGGGGTGGTATAGCCGCGATGAGCCGTACGTGAAGGCGCCGCTGTGCGCGGAGGTGAACGGCTTCTCGCTGCGCGCGGGGGGCGTTGCGCCAGGATACGACCGTGAGCGGCTCGAGAAGCTGGGCGGTTACGTGGGCCGGCCGGCCGGGTGTGCTACGAGCTGAAGCGCGCCTGGAAGGACGGCACGACGAACGTGGTGCTCGAACCGCAGGTGCTTCTCGAGCGAAGCGGCGACGGGTCGGGCGTCCGCGCTATCCGTGGGCGGAGTTGCTGAAGCGGGTGTTCGAGGTCGATGTGCTGGTGTGCGCGCGGTGTGGCGGGAGGCGGAAGGTGCTCGCGGCGATCCACGACCCGGACTCGATCGCGCCGAGCGATGCTGCCCGACATGTCGAAAACCGCTATTCCGGCGAAGCCGGATCAAGCTACTTCCGCCGGGGTCGCGAAACTTCAGCAGCAGGTAGAAGACCTCAAACAGCAGGTCACCGCCGCCCGCGCCCAGAACGGTCGCATGCTCACTGAGCACGCGCATGCGCAGATCATGGAGTCACTTGGCGCCTTGCCGGGGTCGCCGAAATTGACCTGCCCCCAAGAAAGTGGACAGGCTGGAGCTTCCAAATCGCGCTAGAATCGCGAGGAGGCAGATATGAAGCGGTCGAGGTTCACGGAGGAGCAGATCGTGCACGCGATCACTCAG
>JANSXC010000009.1 GCA_024743115.1 bacterium
AAGCGCTCTGACTGCAGCCTCTGCGACGCCCTGTGTCTGTTCCCACTCAATCGATCAGTTCTGCGGGCATCCTGCACCGCAAAGACATAGCGCGCTCGCGGAGCACGCGGAACGCGCCGCAGAAGTAGCGCGTGAACCACCGCGGGGATCGGCCACGCGATAGGGGGTGCGCACGAACACAATCGCCCGCGGCGTGCCGAACTTGCGCGGGGTGTA
The DNA here is from genome assembly GCA_024743115.1 of bacterium. Classification (GTDB taxonomy): domain Bacteria; phylum Planctomycetota; class UBA1135; order UBA1135; family UBA2386; genus JAGQRA01. The sequence continues at coordinate 217 of JANSXC010000009.1, forward strand.
GAGCTCCGTGTAGAGCTCGACGCCGTCACGCATCGGGATCATGACCGCCCGCTCGTCGTAGTCGTCGGGGGTCAGCGATTGAGACAGGAGTGTCGAAGACAGCAGGGCCCCCACAGCCAACGGGCGAGGGAGCGCATTCCGCCAGTGTCGGCAGAGCCTGAGCGGCTGCCAAGCGTGAGGTCACGCTCGCCGATCGGCTGGCCCGACACTCGCCGGATTTCTCGACCCCGATTTCTCGACCCCTTTGGCGCGGCCCACCCCATCCATGGGCATGATCCATGCCGTAGTGGACCGCAAGCGGGAATCGCCGGAAGCGCCCGCGGCCGCCGCCGTGCCGGGCGCGGACTCGGCCGCGGAGCAGCTCATTCGCCGTCACTGGGCCAGCACCCGGCGCTACCTCCGCGTCCTCGGCGCGGACGCGGCGCTCGCCGACGACCTCGCGCAGGACACGTTCGTGTTGGCGCTGCAGAAAGGCATCGTCGACCGCGGTGCGGCAACGGCAGCCTGGCTGCGCCGCACGGGCCGGTTCATTTTGCTCGATCATTCCCGTCGGCTTCGGCCCGCCCAGCTCGATGTGGCCGAAGAGGTCTGGCGAGACGAAGACGGGGACGCGACCACCGCGGAACGCCAGGGCGCCCTACGTGACTGCCTGCCACTTCTCACGAGCCGTGGCCAGGCAGCCGTCCGACTGGCCTACGGCGAGCGCCGATCGTGGCGTGAGATCGGCGAGGCGCTCGACATGAAGGTCGCAGGCGTCAAGACGTTGCTCCGCCGCTGCCGCGCCACCTTGGCCGACTGCATTCGCCGCACGCTGCAGCTCGATCCCGCCCGGACCACGGAGGCTACCGATGACCGCTGAGCACTCGCACCCCGAGTTCACCGATCGGGAACGAGCACGCGACCGCGCGTTGGAAGCGCTGCTCGAGCAAGAGTTCACCGACGAACCACCGATCGCTGCGATCCTTCGGCGAGCCCACCCCCCGGCCGCCGCGATGCCGCGGCGCCGGACCTCGTCCTGGCTCGCCGCCGCGCTCGCGCTCCTCGGTATCGGTGTCGCCATCGCGCTGGCGTGGCAACAACGGCGGGCCGAAGACGACCGCAACGCGGCCACCACGCCAGAGGGCCCGGTGCCGAGCCCCCTGCAGGATCCTGCGCAGGATCCGACGAACAGCGGCATCCTGCCAACGGGCGACGTGCGCTGGCCCGTGAGAGCCCCCCGAATCGACGATGTCTTCGGCCTGCCCACGCTGCCCGACACAACGCGCCATCTCCATCTCGGCCTGCCGCTGCACTTCGCACGCGATCTGTCCCGCCTGGAATCACTGCAGCACCTCGACGTCGAACTCGCTCCGCGAATGGTCGCCGGTCTGGTGCGCGCGGGGACGGAGCCGCGCATCGCAGGCCGGCTCGACACACTGGCCACCACACCGAACCTGCGCAGCCTCGCGCTCGCGGGACTCGCCGTGACCCCGGCGGATCTCGCCGCGTTGCAACACCTCAAAAAGCTGGAGAGCCTGAGCGTCGGTTCGTTCTGGCGGCCCGATGACAAGACCGCCGCGTTCCGACCGCTCGACCGCGAGTTAGGCGCGGCGATCGCGAAGTGGAATCCGGCACCGGCGCTGAGCATCAACACCATGCCGGTAACGGCCGCGGGCCTCACCGCTCTCGCACGCTCGCGACTGCGAGCGCTGACGATCGACGGGGTTTCTGACACGCAGGCATCGGACCTGTTGCCGCTCGGTGAGTTCGCTTCTCTGCGACACCTCACGCTGCGCTGGATTCACAGCGACACCGCCGCCGAACCGGCGCAGCGGCCACTGGCCAACTTCGGCTCGGCGGCGCTATCCGTCGACGTGATGCGACGCATCGCCAAACTGCCGAACCTCGACACTCTCGTCCTCGATGGCTGCTTCCTCGATCGCGACCTCGTCGCCGCATTGCCGCGCGGCCTCGAACGTCTCGACCTCAGCCGCTGCTTCGGAGTCGACGACCGACTCGCCGCTGTGATCAGCGAGATGCCGAGGATGCGCGACCTCGGCTTGCCGCTGCAAGCCGAGAACGGCAAGGCGCTCGCCTCGATGTGGCTGCCGCCGCTGCCCGACGAAATCGCGCAGCAGCGCCTCTCTCCGGCGGCGGCGTTCGAGATCCTCGGGGATCGGTCCTGGCCGGTGCTGCGCCTGCACGGTCGACTCACCGAGAAGCTCGCGGCTGCGGTCTCGTCCCAGGCCGGACTCCGCGATCTCACGATCACGCCGACGGCCCACAGCGAGTCTCTCGCTTTCGTCGAACACCTGCCGCGACTCGTGCAGGTGACGCTGCTGCAGTCCGAGGTCTCGGGCGCGCTGCTCGAACCACTCAATCGCTCCGCATCACTGCGGTCGGTGATCCTTCACGACTGCGTCGTCGCGATGCCGCCGAGTCACCCTGGTGAGCAGGATGAGGTCCTGCGCGACGGCATCACCGTGCGCTGGTCCTGCCGTAGCAGCATGCGTCACTGAACGGCGCGGCCGAGCGCCGGCTCAGTGCTGCCAGAGTCCGTGCTCGATGCCGCCGAGAATGTAGATGGCGAACTTGCCGTGGCCGGGCATCTCCATGGGCGGGATCGCAACCTGAGCGCCGGCCGCCTCGGCCGCCTTGACCGCGGCAGCGATGTCTTCGACGAGCAGATACGGCCGCACGACCGGCGCCTCGTCGGAACGCATCGGCGCGCGCACCCCCATGCGACCGCCGCTCCTCAGCTCGGCGATGCGCGCGTTGCCGAATCCGGGATCCGGCTCACCGAAGTTCACCCCATGCACCTGACCGAGCGACTCGCAGGTCGCATTGACATCGGGGGTCACGATTTCGAGATACTGAATGAGCATGGCTTCGGACTGGGGCGACGGTGAGTTCCCCATCGGGGTCATGGAGTTGCAAGCGCCGAGAGTCAGCGCCAGGAACGACAAGAAGAGCGCGAGAGCGGAGCGCGGCGTCCAGATCGTCATGAGGCGCCCTTCTCTACCGGATAAACTGCCCGAGTGCCGGTTTTCCCTTCGCGTTTCACCGCTGGCCGGGGCCCTACCCCGTGGATGGATGCCGATCTACACGACGAGTTCGATGCCGAGCTGCGCGCGGACGTGCGTTGGCTGCGCGAACTCGCGGTCCGCCTGATCCGCGATCCGGCGCTCGCCGACGACGCCGTTCAGGAGGCCTGGCTCGCGGCCGACCGTTCGGGCCGGACCAACGGCCCGGAACGGCGTGGCGTGCTGTTCCGCGCGATGCGCCGCTTCGCGTGGCGCTGGCGGCGTGCCGAAGGCCGGCGCTCGCGGCATGAGGCTGCCGGTTCGCGCAGCTTCGACCTGCCGTCGACCGCCGAGCTCCTCAGTCGCGGCGAAGAACGGCAAAGACTGTGGCGCCGGCTCACGGAACTCGCCGAGCCGTACCGCACGACCCTGCTGCTGCGCTATCAGGAAGGTCTCGATACGCGGGCGATCGCCCGGCGCTTCGAGGCCCCCGAGGACACCGTGCGCCGCCGCATTCGCCGCGGGCTCGAGCTGCTCAGAGAGCGCTACCAGCAGGACGGAGACCAGCCGGGTCGCGGACTTTCCGCCCTCGCGCTGGTGGCGTGGCCCGTCGGCAATCCATCCACGACCGTCGCCAATGGCGACCTCACCGGCGACCCCGCCGGTGCGACCAACCTCGCGACACCGGCCATGACGAGTGCGTCAACCGGCGCCGCGGTCCTGATCGGAGCGTGGATGATGAAGAAGTCCGTTGCCGTGGCCGCGATCGTGATCGCGGCGAGTGTTCTCGGTGGTATCGCCTGGCACGCCAATCAGTCGCCGGAGCCGCCACCCGAGGAGCACGCCGCGTCGCGGGTGGGTGCCGCGAACGGCGCCGTGGTCGCCGCCGCGGATGGCAAGCCGCAGAACCTCGAACGCACGGCCGCCGAACCTTCGGCGCCGACCGCGACCGAACCCGCGAACGCGGTCCAGGGCTGCCGCGTCACGGGACTCGTCATCGATGGCAAGGGACACCCGTTCCAAGGCGCCACCGTGCAGCTGCTCGGCGGCCCCGATCACTGGTCTGCCAGCCCGACCTGGACCCGCGAGACCCGAACCGGGATGGACGGCTCGTTCGAGTTGCTGTCGAACGGCCTGCAGAGGGACGAGCCCGTGCGCCTCGTAGTCTCCGCCTCGCCGCTGCACGTTCGCCTCGAACGCAGTTTCGGCGGAGAAGCCGATGCGGACTTCGGCGCCCTCGCAGTCGCGCACATCGACGTCGGACAACTGCGGCTCACGGCCGCCGGCATGCTCGCGGGGCGGGTCCTCGCCGAGGACGGTACGCCGATCGAAGGCGCATGGATCGACGCAGCGAACGGCCGCGAGTTCACGCGGTCGCTGCCAAACGGTCACTTCGAACTCCCCCGTCTGTGGACCAAGCGCAAGAAGTTCACGATCAAGGCGGCGGGCTATCTGGTGCAGCGCCACGAAGTCAAACTGACGGCGGGAGCGATCACCCGACTGGGCGACGTGACTCTCACGACCGCCCCCCGCGTCACGGGCATCGTCACCGATCTCACCGGGCGACCGCTGCCCGGCGCGCGGGTCTCGACGCGCGGCTTCACCCGCGGCTGGGTGTTCGACACGGCGCCGGACGCGACGTTCGACGTGCCGCTCCCCGAGGATGAGCCGGGCAAGGTGATCGCCCGTGCCGACGGCTTCGTGCAGTCCGACGGCACCCGCGTCGTGCCCGGCCAACGCGAAGTCCGGATCGCGCTCGCGCCGCGGGCCCCGCGCGGTCGCTTCGCCGTCGTCGAGCGCGCCACGGGTGAGCCGGTCAAGCGCTTCGCGATCCGGATCCGCAAGAACACGGGTTCGGCGGCAGGCGACGACCGGCAGCCCCCGTCACGTTGGTACCAGCGGCAGTTCCACCACTTCAAGACCGGCCGCGCCCTCGGCACGTGTCGCGTCGGGTTCGATGAGGTCGAGGTCAACGCGCCCGGCTTTCGCCCCGCGATCGCTGAAGTCGCGGCCGCGGCGTTCGAAGCGACCGGTCAGCGCATCGCGCTCGACCGCGCTCCGCGGCTCCGCGGCCGCATCGTCGACGCCGCCGGCAACGGCGTCCCCGAACTTCCGCTGCGACTGTTGTTCGGTGGACTCGGCCGCGTCACGGATCACGCAACCGGCGAGGCGCCGGATCTGCCGCGGGATTCACAGCTCGGACGCATGCTGCGAAAGCAGGGCGGCTACTCGATGTTCGACATGTTGAATCTCGAGGACCCCGACGAGAACCCGCTCCCGCCCGTCGTGCTGGCGCGCTTCGGCGGCCTGCGCGAACACAAGACCTACACCGACGAGCACGGGCGCTTCCACTTCGAGGTATCGATCGGTGTCGGACGAGTCGTCGCGAACTCGCCGGACGGTCACGTCTTGACGAACGATCACTTCGTGTTCGCGACCGAGGCGGAGCTGCAGCTCGGCGAGATCGCTCTGGTCGAACCCGCGAGTCTGCGCGGCAAGCTGCTGCCCAACCTGCCCGTCGACCTCACCGGCACGCTGGTCGAATTGCAGAGCAGCCCCGGACGGCGCGCCCGGGTCGGCCGCGACGGTTCGTTCCAGTTCGAAGACCTCGCCCCCGGCGAGCACTGGTTCCGCGTCCAGGTCAGTGACCGTATCGCCGCCCCCGAGCTGCTCGGCCGGTCGTGGTATCTGCGTCTGGCCCCAGGCCAGCGGCGCGACATCGAGATCGAGCTGCCGGTGCAGGCCTCCTGCCGGCTCACGGCGACGCTGCACGTCAACGGTCAGCCGGCGACCGACGCCGAGATCTCGTTCTGGCGCGAAGGCGTGCGCCAGCGGGCGGGCGAGATCGAGATCGGCGAGAGCGGCGCCGGAGTCGGAACCGTGCAGGCCAACGTGGCGGTGCGCGCCCGGATCCGTGTCGCCGACACGATGCTGCCCCAGACCGAGGCGTTCGTCCTCCCGAGCGGCGAGTTCGAACGCAAGTTCGAGCTGCAGACCGCGGCGCTCACGGTCCGGCTACCCGAGACGTTCGAACTGCCGGAGGACGGCAACTTCCGCCTTCGGTTCTACGGCCCCGCGGGCGGCGCAGGTGGGCCGCTGCAGCTGCGCATCAGCGGGTCGAATCGCATTCTCGGCTCGCAGACCACGCGGGACCTGCGCATCGTGTTCCCGCACGTGCCGGCTCACGCGACGCGGTTCGACCTCGCGGTTCAATCCGGCGGCCCCTACTCGGAGTCGCCCTGGCGCACGATCGGCAACTTCGAACAGGCACTGGTCGGGGGCGAGAGCGCGACCGTCACGCTCCGTTGACCGCGAAGTGCACGATGCGGCAGGCGTGACCGCGACTCTTGTCGTTCTGCTGCTCGATGATCCGCAGCTCGAGTTCATGTTCTTGCCGCGCACCGCGCTCGAGGTCGGCGGCAAGAACGTAGAGCCAGGGCAGGTGCAGCCCCCGACTCCAGCGGGTGAACAGATCCTGTCGCCGCCACGCGCCGCCGTCGATGCGGTACTCGATCACACCGGCGTCGGGCCCGGCCGCGACGAACACTCCGACCGCCGAACCGTGGAACGGAAGGCGCAGACTGGCACCGGGCCGCGTGCCGACGAGCATCGGCACGTCGACGAACCCCGGCCGCGTACCGCCGCCGACCTCGTTCTGCCAGCGGTCGACGAGCTCGAACCCGTCCGCCTCGGCCACCGCGCTCGGCGGCAGCAGACGACCGCGGTCGTAGCAGAACGGGTCGAGGGGCGGCGGCAACAGGGCAGACTCACGCGGTGACGGGGAACGCCCTTCGGGCCACGCCGCTGCCAGCATCCGCTGCATCGCTCGCGCATACAGCGCCTGGCCGAACGGCGAAGGATGCAGGTTCTTGAAATCGTCGCGCCACGTGAACTCGCCGCGACCGATGCGCTCGGCGACCTCGAGCGCGAGGTTCAGCGACGGCAGACCGTAGTGGTTCGCGACGCGTTCGTGATTCCGGATCACCGCTGGGACCTGACCACGGTCGTAGCGCGCGATCTTGCCCGGGTCGACGAAGTGCATGAGCACGATGTCGATCGCCGGATTGTGCGCGCGCGCGCGCCGCACGATGCCCTCCATCGCCCGCACCTGCTCGACGTTGCTGCGGCCGTTGGTCGAATCGTTGACTGCAGCCTCTTCGAACAACAGATCGACCTTGCCCAGCGCGAACACATCGCGCGCGATCCGAAACGCACCGGGCGTGGATCCGGTCGACGGGATGCCCGCGGCGACAAACTCGAACTCCGTCGCCGGGAACCGGGAGCGCAGCCAGTCGCAGAGCTGATCACGCCAGCCGGGGTTGTAGGTGATCGAACCGCCAAGGAACGCGACGCGCCCCTTGCCAGTCTGTTCGAACACGGCGCGCGATCGCTCCAGGCCGTCGCGCAGTTCGAAGAAGTTTTGGCGATCACCGGACTGCACGATCGCCTGGCAGGCAATCAGAAGCAGCGAGATCGACGCCAAGAGGAAGGAGCGCGCGCGAACCATGTCCGCAGCGAACATAGACACCCACGGCGACAATCCCCGCGGATTCGGGGAACCGACTACTTGTCGACGTTCTCGGCGAGGATCTGCGTGCCCTGGAAGCGGCGGCTGAGGATCCACACGTCCTGCGGCGTGACCGTGTCCGACGAGTGGTAGTACTTCAGCAGGTTGTGGTAGACCCAGACCTCGTCGCCGACCTTCTCGGCCGTGACGACGTGGAACTGGTCCCAGACGTAGTGATACGTCGTGATGCGCGCGCCCGTGACCGTGCCGCGCACGTCGCCCTCGGTCTTCTCCTTGCGCTGCAGCTTCGACGTGACGACGAGCTTCTGGATCGGGTGCGTGCCGTACTTCTTCTTCGCGAGCGTCGTGGCGGCGACCGCCTGGAGCTTCTTCAGCTCCTCGTCCGCCAGCTTCACGCCGCGCGGCATGCGCACTTCAGTCAGCGCCGACTTCGCGAGCTTGCGCAGCACACCGATCGTGCCTTCGATCTCGTCGCGCTGCGCCTTGCGATCCGGCGCGTCCTCGGCCGCGAACGCGATGTCGAGCGCGGCGGCCTGATCGACCGCGTCCATACCCTTCTGCAGCGTCGCGACGTTGCGTTCGAGCGCGCCGTTGAGCAGCACGCGGTTCGTAATCGCGTTCTTGTCGTCGGGCGAGATCTCGCGCAACAGCTTGGCCACGCGCAACGAGTCCTTCACCGCGGTATCGCACTGGTAGCGCACCTGCTGCGCGAACTCACCGAGCTGCCGCGGGATGTCGTGCTGCACGCGGTGCAGCAGACTCTTCGCCTTGCGGCCGAGCTGGCTGTGCTGCGACGCCCGCTGCAGCACGGCGACGTCGGCGGGCACCTGCTTCAAAACCGCCTGGGTGCGCTCGGCCCAGCTCCGCAGCTTGTCGAGCTCGAACGGCCAGTGCATCGGCCCTGGCAGACTGTCCCGCATGTAGCGCGCGGCGATCGCGTCCATCTGCTGCTGCAGCCCCGCGGCACCGGCCTGATCGGCGGCGAACTCGGCCCGCCACTTCGCGAACAGTCCGTCGAACTCGTCGAGGCGCTGCTGCACCTTCTGCACGTTGGTGTCGCCCGCCGGGAACTCGGCGATCCGCCGCTTCAGCCCGCGCAGTTCCTTCTGCGTCGAACCGACCCGGAACGCGTCGCCCATGAACGACTTGTTGAGCATCTTCAGGTTACGGAAGCCGTTCTCGACCTCCTTGTGCAGCTGCTGCAGCTTCGCGAAGTCATCGCCCATGACGGGGCCGGCCTTTGCCGCGCCCGCCGGCTGCTTGCCGGCGACCGGTTGCGGAGTCGCATCCTTCTGGCCCTTCTCACCCTTCTGGCCCGACGACTTCACCTTCGCGGCCGCCCGCTCACGGATGGCCGCATCGGCCGCGGCCAGACGCTTCGCGGCGTCCTGCCAGTGTGTCGTGTTCTTCTTGTAGGCCGCCTTGAGGCGCTTGTTCGCCCACTTGAGATCCCTGAGCAGTCGATTCGCGGCGGTGACGTCACCGGCTGGCAGATCCGCGAGTCGACTCTCGACGGACTCGATCTTCTTCAGTGCCTGACGGACGAGCTGGTCCTGGGCAGAAAGCGCTGCCGCCGGCAACAGCAGCGCGGCGACGGCGGCGATTGGGATTCGGTTGGCTGGCATGGATCGGATGGCGAACATCGACCCCACAGCGTTCGAGCCCGGCACGAATCCCGCCGTTCTCGAAGAATCCGACGCCCGAGTCCCTCCGCCTGCGTGAGCCAACAACTCTCGGTGGCGGCCGGCAATCGACCGTGCTGCCGCAGTTACCGCCAGATCGATGTGGGACGCCGCACGAGCGCGACGTTCGCTCCACTGCCCCTTCGCCAACTCTCGACAGCCATGAATCGCACCCTCCTCCCGCTGCTCCTCTCGCCCTGCCTCCTTGCCCAAGGTCCTATGACGCAAGGGCCTACGATCATGACGGCCAGTGACTACGGCGTCCTCGCCAATCTCGGTGGCACGGTCGACTACGACGCCGAAGCGACGGCCACGACGGTGATGCGTGGGCTGGGCGTGGCAGCGCGCGAGACCAGCGGCGGCCGGCGCAGCGACGTCGCCGGCGCTTCGACCCGCATCCAGCGTGCCGGCTCCTCGCGTGGCGGTCAGGGCGTGACGGTGAGCGAGCACGGCTTCGTGCGCAACGCCGACCCGGCCCAGAGCGCCGCCGCCGGCACGTCCGCGGACGCACCGTCGACGCAGAGTCCGAGCCAGGGCGGCCACAGCCTATCGGTCAACTACCCGAACATCGGCCAAGGCATGAATGCGATCGTCACGATCCGTTGGCGCGGCAACGCGTCGGCCGGTGCGAGCTGCGCGGCCGCCGTCGACGTCGACGGCGACGGCAACGCCGACTTCATGGGCACCGCGAACGGCACGCCCGTCGCGACAACGCTGCAGGTCACGGCCGGCACCAATGGCGTCACGATCGACATCACGACGAACGGTTCGGCCGCGGTGGCGGCAGACGGCCGCGAGAGCTACGCCGGCGCGCTCACGGTCCTCGTCGAAGAGGGCACGCTGCCGACCTCGTGCACGTTCACCAACTTCGGTACCGCGTGCGGCGCCGACCTCAATGGCTCGGTCAGCCCCAACCTCGACCTCACGCTCGACGTGAGCAACGCCGCGCCCGACGCGTACGGCTTCATGCTGCTCGGCGATCAACTCGCCACCCCGATGCCGGCGCCGATCGGCAACTGCAACATCCTCGTCGACCGTCGCGGCTGGGGCCGAGGCTCGTTCCGGATGTTCCGCACGGACAGCAACGGCGATGCGACCGTGAACGTGCCGACGCCGAACATGGCGCTCACCGTGTCATTCCAGGCCCTGGTGCTGACGCGTGATCCGGCCACGCGGACCCGCTCGCTCGACGCCAGCAACGGCACCGAGCTGGCCTGCCAGTAGCGCCGGGCCGCCGCGCACCCGGGCCGCATGACGGCCCGGCATACACTGCGGCCCTGATAGATTACGGTCCGGCAGACTTGTGCGACGGTCGCATTCCCGTCGCAAGCCGCTACCCCCCTCGCAGCGAGCGCGCTCCGCCCTACACTCACGCGTTCTGTCAGGACCGCGAGGTCCACCCCAAATCACCAGGACACAATCACCATGCAGATCGGTTCACTGCTTCTTGCCTCCACCGCCACCCTCATCGCCTCCGGCGTCGCCCGCGCGCAGTTCGCGGACGGCCTCGACAACAGCTCGGCCGACGTTCTCGTCATCGCCGAGACCGATTCGTCGGCACAGTTCGTCGATTACTCGAACATGACGCTGGGTTCGCAGACGTTCTCGATCCCCGAAGCCCCGCGCCGCATCCCGGGCTCCGCCGCGACGCGCGGCATTGTCTGCCAGGCCAACCAGACGCTCGGCGTCGCGAGCGCCGTGAACATCATCGCGGGCGCCACGCCGATCTCCTTCTCCGGCCGCCACCGCCTGTCGTTCGACGTCTACATCAACGTGCCGGATCCGCTGCCGGGTGGTTCGACCGAACAGGTGCTCTGGGGCGTCGGCACCGACAACGTCGCGCCGATCGAAGCGCGCCACAACCGCAACTCGAACACGATCGGCGTCTGGGGCTGGCTCGCCGGCGAGAACGGCTACTCCACGGATGACGCCGTGATCTTCCAGGACGGCACCGAACTCGCCGACTGGGGCGACACGCAGCCCGGCGAGGACGTCCCGTTCAACGAGGCGTTCAACAAGCCGGTCGTCGCGGCCGCGCCGAACAACGCGGCGGCCAACCAGTGGGTCCGCGTCGACATCGACGTCGACACCAACGGCGACGTGCGCGTCTACTACAACGGTGTCGAGTTCTTCAACCAGACCGGCCTGTCGCCGAGCGGCTTCGCGATGATGGGCTACGAGGACCCGTTCAACTCGCTGAACACGAACCCCGACGCCCAGTGGTGCCTGCTCGACAACTTCCGTGTCAGCCTCGGCGATCCCGCCTGCCCGATCCCGGGTGCGGCAACGATCCAGGGCACCGCGACCGGTGGTGAGATCCTCAACGGCTCGGCCATCCCGGCCGCTGGCAGCCCGATGACCGCCCGCCTGCGCGGCGGCCCGGCGAGCGCCGGCGCGCTGCTCGCGATGGGCTTCCCGGCTCCCGCGACGATCCCCGTGCCGCTCGGCTCGTGCACCCTCGGTGTCGAGGTCGTCATCCCGACGCTGGCCTCGATCCTGACCATCACGGACGCGCTCGGCAACAGCGAGTTCACGGTCAACGTCCCGCCGGGCGGCGCCTTCTGCGCCCGCAGCTTCGGCTTCCAGTTCTTCTGGGTCGACGCGACGCCGTGTGGTGTCGCGCACACCGAGGGCATGACGCTCTCGATCGGCGGCTGATGCCCCGAGGCGCGAGGCCTTCGCCTCGCGCCTCAGCAAGTCCCGATTCTCGGCGGCCCGGGCTCGCCTGGGCCTGCCATCACGAGCACGCCAGATCACCGCTGCTCGTCGCACTCGCACGCCACGGCGTCACGCGGGGTGCACAGCCGGTAACCCGGCTATCGTATCGCGCTCGTCGCCGGGCGATTCATGAGCCGGTTTCGCGACTTCGACCGTAATCGAACCATGACCGCTCCACGCCTCGGCCTCTCCCCGATCCTGCCACCGATGATGGCCGCGGTGGCAACGTGCGCCGTGGCGATGGTCTGGGCGGCCCAGACCGCGGGCGGGCTCCCGATGCAGGCGACAACCGCGCGGCCGGTGCCCGTTCCGGCAGACCACGCGCCGCTGCCACACGGCACGGTGGTCAGCCCGATGAGCCGCGTCTACCGCGTCTATCAGAGCAACCCGTCCAACCCCAACTTCGCGCTCGCGGCCAACGCCATCGCGCTCGACGGCACGCTGTCCTACTACACGTGGAACGAGGTCTCGCGCAACATCCCGCAGGCCGTGCAGGCCAGCCTGCCGCCCGGTTTCGACTACTCGCCGTGGATCCCGGACGGTCAGCTCGCGAGCGCGGGCCGGGTCAACCCCAACTCGCCGCTCTATCCGCGCACCTACCGCGGCCTCGACCAGGTCAGCCGCGACTGGCCGAAGACTGCCGTGACCGCGGGCCAGGTCCTGCCGGTGAGCTTTCTCGCAACGGCGCCGCACAATCCCAGCGTCTGGGACGTGTGGATGACAACCGCCGACTGGCAGCCCGACACCCCGCTGCGCTGGTCGCACATGGAGTTCCTCGGCCGCCCGACCGTGACGTTCACCGGCACCCACTACGACTTCGACATCACGGTGCCCGCCGATCGGCAGGGCCATCACGTGCTCTGGGTCGCCTGGCAACGCGACGACCCGGTCGGCGAGGTGTTCCTCTCGACCTCGGATCTCGAGGTCGCCCCAATCCACGACGACTGCACGGGCGCTACAACGCTCACGCTCGGCGAACATGATGACCTCTCCCTCGCAGGAGCAACCCGCAGTGCCGCGATCGCGAGCTGCGAACCGGCCGGCGCTCGCCGCGACGTGTGGTTCCAACACACCGCGCTCTGCACCGGCACCCTGCGGGCCGCCACGTGCAGCTCGGGCAGCGGACTCGACACGACGGTCGCGATCTGGGCGGGCCCGTGCGGCAGCCTCGCCCAACTGTCTTGCAACGATGATGCCTGCGGCCAGCAGTCCGTCACGACCGCGACCGTGAGCCAGGGCACGAGCTACTGGCTCCAGGTGAGCGCTGCAGCCAACTCGGCCACCGACTCCTTCGCGCTGAGCCTGAGCTACGACAACGGCACCGGCAACTTCACGACGACGACCCCGAGCTGCGGCAGCAGCGTGACGCTCGCAGCGAGCGGCGCCCCCAACCTCGGCGGCATCGTCGACTACGACGTCACCGGCGGCACGGGAACGTTCCAGGGCCTCGTGTTCGGATTCGCGCCGGCCAACCTCACGCGGTGCAGCGGTTGTGTGTTCGGGGTCAGCTCCGTCGGCACGTTGCCGGCGCGCACGTCGTTCGTCGTGCCCTGCGACCCGGGACTCGTCGGCACCCGCTGGTGGCTCCAGGGCGTCGACGCGTTCGGGATCAACGGCGGCTGCAACTACGGCAGTGGCGTCGACTTCGCGCTGACCTCGACGATTCGCACGACCGTCGGCAACTGAACTTCGGAGCGCTCCGGCGGGCGTTCCCCAACAACCTCCTCCGACAATCTTCTCGGAATGCTGTCGATCCAACGCTTCGCGGATCGTCACTTGTTCGAAGCCGCGACGCGCGGCGGACTCTCCCCCCAACAACACTCCAAACCCGAACCAATGATCACTCGCTCACCGATCCGCTCCCTCACCGCCCTTCTCGCCTGCGCCCTGCCGCTCACCGCGCAAGACATGCCCACCCCCGGCCCCGAGCACAAGGCCATGGCCGCCATGGTCGGCACGTGGGATGCGACGCTACACACGCCCGGCCCGACGGGCGACTGGATGGAGAGCAAGGGCGTCTCCAAGAAGAAGATGATGGCGGGCGGCTTCTGGCTGGTCGATGACTTCCAGGCCAACATGATGGGCATGAAGTTCGTCGGCCATGGCATGAGCGGCTACGACCCGCTGGAGAAGAAGCACGTCGCCACGTGGACTGACTCGATGAGCCCCTACCTGTCCATCATGAAGGGCAGCTACGACAAGTCGGGCAAGGTGCTCACCATGACCGGCAAGGCCATCGGCATGGACGGCAAGATGACCGAGTACCGCTACGTCACGACGATGAAGAGCAAGAACGAGCACTTGTTCGAGATGTCGATGCGCGGCCTCGACGGCAAGATGATGACGACGTTGAAGATCACGTACAAGCGCCGCATGAACGCCGACGACAAGGCCCTCGAGAAAGGGGCAGTCAACAAGCGCGACTGATTCGCGCGGTCGCTGCCGGGCGCCGGTGATTCCGGCGCCGCGGCACACCCTGCGGTAGGTTGGGGCCGTGACCAGCCCCCAACCCGCGAATCGAGCCCCCGCCTCGCGCCAACCGGAGTCTCACCACCCCGAGCCCGCGCGATGGGCCGCATGGCACTGCGTCGCCGTGCGTTATCTGCTGCTCCACTGGCTGCTCTACGCGTTCCCGAAGCCGCTCGGCGATCTGGGGACGACGCTGCTGCGCCTGCCAGCCACCTTGTTCGGCAGCGACTCCGTGCCGAGTTGGGTGCACCGTGCGAACCACGCATGGTCGCAATGGGCGGAGAAGCCACGCGAGTGGTGGGAAGGCGCACTGACCTGGCTCCAGCACCAGAACATGACCTTCGGCGCGGAGATGATCCACACCAGCACGATTCGCAGCGACACTTGCGCGGCGTGGACACGGGTCGCCTACATCGCCGCGATCGCGGCATTCCTCACCACGATCTGGACCCTGATCGACCGCCGGGGGCCGGATCACCCGCGATCAGGTCACCCGCGATTGGGCCGCTGGCTGCACCTCGGAGCACGCTGGTACCTCGCGCTCTACATGCTCGAGTACGCGTGGCCCAAGTTCGTGGGCAGTCAGTTCTCTCACCCCACGATCCAGCAGCTGACGTGGGAGGTCGGAGATCTGACGCCGAGCGGCGTGTTGTGGCGATTCATGGGCAACAGCGCCACCTACTCGTTCCTCGGCGGACTCGGCGAACTTGCCGGTTTCGCGCTGCTCCTGCATCGGCGAACCGCGCTCCTCGGCGCCGGCGTCACGACCCTGGTCATGGCGAACGTGTGCGCGTTCAACTGGCTCTACGATGTGCCTCTGAAGCAGTTCTCGACGCACCTGGTGCTGATCGCGATCGGCCTGATCGCGCCGTTCCGCCACCGACTGTGGTCGGTGTTGTGGCGGAACGATCACGCGGCCCCCGTCGACCTACGCGTCACGCGCTCGCGCTGGCTCGGTTGGCCGCTGCTCGTGACCGGCACGGTGTGGGCCTTGGCGGCCTGCTACCACGTCGGTTCCGCGCAGATCAGGTGGCGCCTGAATGCGGATCGCACGACCCACGCAATCCCCGCGCTCTACGGACTCTGGCGCGTCGAGTCGATGGTCGTCGATGGCAATCGCCTGCCGTCGACCGACGTCGCACGATGGCGCGACGTCGCGATCGATCGCGGCAACAGGGTCTGGATCCGCACGCGTACGGGCCGCTCGTTCGGCTACCGCTACGACGAAGACCTGGACACCATGACGATTGCACTGACACCAACGTCGGGCAACACGCCGGCATTCGAATGGCAGGTCGAGCGCGGCATCGTGATCCGCAAGGCGTTCCACCCGGCTCCGCGTCGGCCGGAAGACTTCCGGACCATGGTCGATGTCGAACGTGATGCGCTGACGTTCCGCGGCGAGTGGCAGGGCCGCGCAATCGAGGTCCGGACGGTGAAGAAGACCTTCAACTACGACCGCGACCCCAGCCTCATCACCGAGTGGCCGAAGTCCGGCAGGTAGTGGCGAACGCGGACGCCGCACGCGCGTCAGCCGCTGCGCTGATGCCGATTGGTGACCCGATCCATCGTCAGGCGGCCTACTTCAGCCACTCGAAGTGGCCGCCGGTGACCTCGGCGATCTTCTGTAACTGGTCGCGATACCACTCGTTGTCGGTGTAGGCGACGCTGTGCACCGTGACCTTGTGAAACCGGTTGAGGTCCTTCAGATGCCGGGTAACGCGGTTCCAGTGCACGTAGAGCCCGGTATCGGGCTCGCCGGATGACAGCAGGTAGATCGTATCGAGCGTCGGATCCGCGACCACGGTGTCGAGCGCCTGCCAGATGTCCTTCTCGCGACCATCGCTTTCTGCCGAAGCAAACGCAATCACGCGGCGTCGCGTCTTGCTACCGAGCTTGACGGGCTTCTTCTTGAACGGCACGAGTTCGGTATCGTAGTTGAAGACGTTGAACACGAGCTTGTCCTCGAGGATCTCGAGCACGCGCTGCAACTCCGCGACGGCGGCCTCCTCCTTGGACATCCCCTTGCTGGTCAGGTCGTCCTTCATGCGGAACGACTTGTCGATGAGGAACGCGATGTGGTCGCTGTCGACGGGCACACCGTTGTAGGCGACGGTCCCGACCGACTTCTTGCTCTTGCTGCCACGCTTCTCGGGGAAGCCGAACGTCTCGCGGTTGTCCTGCCACCACTTGACCCAGACGTCGGGCTGCTGGATCGGCTGACCGGTGAGCTGCTGCAGCTCGGAGATGGCGCGCGCGGCCACGATCGGCCGGCCGTCACGCAGCGCGAGCAGCAGGCTGTCGACGGCCGTCTTCGTCTTGATCTGCCCGAGGTTCTGCACGGCCTGCATGCGCGGCCGCCAGTCCGCGTCGCTCAATGACGACGTCGAGAACTCCTCGACGCGATCCGGACAGATCTCCGGCGCCGCACCGAGCAGCGCGCAGCGCACGCCCCCGTCCTTGTCCTCGCGCACCGCAACCAGGAAGAACGTCAGGAACTGCTCGGAGTCGATGCGCGCCAGCGCCTCGATCGCGTTGGCGCGGACCCGCTCGTCCTTGTGATGCGTGAGGAAGCTCAGCTTCTTGTTGGCACCATCGTACTTCAGCTGACCCAGCGCCCGTGCCGCACACCAGACGATGTAGGGCTCCTTGCTCTTCAGCGCCTTCTCGAGCGTCGCGCCGAAGCCGCGGTCACCGTAGATCCCGAGGAGTTCGGCACACCATTGCCGGACGCGCGGGTTCTTACCCTTCTTGAGTTCCTCTTCGACCCGGCGGCGCGCGTAGTGATCCGTGATCTTCTTCAGCCCTTCCCATGCGATGTCGCGATAGTGACCCGGCGACAGGTGCACGCGGCTGCGTCGCCGCTTCTGATGCATGACCTCGAGCAGATGCTCGACGGCCTCGACACTGTTCGCCTCGACACAGATCCGGGAGCCCTCCGTGACCTGGGCCTCGCGCCGATCGGCAAGCAGCGTGCGGGCCCGCTCGAGATCCTGAGACGACAGAGAACTGGCGAGAACCGCCGAGAGAACGGTGAAGCGGAGCTTGGGCACGGGCGAGCGGAAGGAAGGGGCGCATGCCACAATAGCGGATCGGCCCGATCACGGGGCGGTATGATTCCACGTCCGCCCCCAGGACCGCACTTGATGCCACGAACCTCCACCACCGCCGGTTTCGCAATCGCGATCGCATCGGCGTTCTTCGGCCCCGGCGCCCGCGCCCAGGCCGCTCCTCTACCGATCACGAACCGACCCGTCGTCGTCGATTCCGGCTACCTCGGCAACCCCGGCTCGACGGCGAACGTGGTCTTCCATCACGATCTCGTCATCGAGGACGCGCACTGGCTGCGCCTCGTCTTCGGCCCGACGAACCTGCCGAGTGGCAGCACGCTGCGCCTGACCTCCCTGCACGATGGCGCGATCCAGCACTTCGACGCGGCCAGCCTGCGCGACTACGGCTTCGCCTCGGCCTACTTCAACGGCAAGTCGGTGCGTCTCGAACTGATCGCCGGCCCCGGCACGGTCGGCAACCGCGTCAGCCTGCAGGCCGTCGAACTCGAGTCGCGCGACGCGCCGCGACCCGACTCGATCTGCGGCAACACCGACGACCGCACGCTGTTCACTGACGCGCGCATCGGCCGGGGCGTCTCGGGAGCGTCGGCCTGCACGTGGTGGCTCATCAGCGAGTGCGTGATCATCACGGCCGGCCACTGCACTTCGAGCATCTCGACGCCGGCAATCATCGGCTTCAACATCCCACTCTCGACTGGCAGCGGAACGATGGTTCACCCGCCGCCAGACGATCAGTACCCCGCGATCGTCCCGACACTGCAGCGCGAGAACAGCGGCATCGGCCGCGACTGGGCCGTGATGCGCATGGGCCGCAACAGCAACCACGGTCAATACCCCGGCGAGAAGCAGGGCGCGTGGTTCGAGCTCGGCAACGTGCCGGGCCCGATCACGGGCGTCGACATCCGCATCACGGGGAACGGCCGGGTGTCCACGCCGGTGTCGCCGACGTGGAACGCGGTGACGAAGACGCACCTCGGCCCACGCATCAGCACGACCCGCGCCGACGCGCTGCGCTACCAGACCGACACGACCGGTGGCAACTCGGGTTCACCGATCATCCACGAACAGACCGGTCACGCGATCGGCGTCCACACGCACGGCGGCTGCAATGCATCGGGCGGCGGCAACTACGGCACCCGCATCGACAAGCCGGTGTTCGCCAACGCGATCAGCAGCGCCCTGAGCCAGGCGTGTGGCACGTTCTCACTGTTCGGCCAGGGCTGCGGCGGCGCGGGTGGCGCGCCGCAACTCACGATGAGCGGCCTGCCTGACATCGGTCAGACGGCGAACGTCGACCTCACGAATCTGCCGCCCCAGCAGTTCGGGCTCGTGGGCTACGGATTCTCCGACACCGTCTACCAGGGCAACACCCTGCCGCTCGCGCTCGGCGCGTTCGGGTTGACGGGCTGCACGCTATACGCGTCACCGGAGTTCAGCGTGTTCGTGCCGACGAACAACGGCAGCAACACGTTCGCACTCGTGCTACCCAACGCACCCGCGCTCGTAGGCCTCGATCTGTTCGTGCAGTACTTCGTCACGGACCCGACCGCGACGGGCGGCGCCGGCGTTACCAACGCGGCGCAGATCCACGTCGGCGCCTGACCGCGCCGCCTCCTCGAGGCCATAAGGCTCCTGACGGCTACTTCGCCGCCCATCTGGCGCGCGCATCCCGCAGGAGCCCTATGATCGCAGCGCACTCGTTTCGCTCACTCGAGGAACCCCATGCGCCGACGCATCCGCCCCACGGCCACTTCTCCGTTCGCTGCTCTCCTGACGCTCGGCCTCGCGCCGGTCACCGACCTGCCAGCCCAGCAAACGCACGTCGTTCCACTCGGCGCCGCGACCTCGCCGGGCAGCACGTCGAACAACTTCCCCTGGGGCACGGGCGGCACGACGAGCGCCGGCATTCGCGTGCTCGCCTGTTACGACAGCAGTCACTTCCTCGACGCCGCGATCGATCATCCGATCACGATCAGCCGGCTGCGCTGGCGCGCCGACGACCTCGCGCGATCCTGGGACGGCGGCAGCTACTCGCAGGCAACGGTCCGACTGTCGACTGCAGCGATCGACTACACCGCGGTCTCGACCGACTGGAACAGCAACCATGGCGGTGACCTGACGACGTGCTACACGGGCACGGTGACGATGCTTCCCGACACGGGCAACGGCCCGGGGCTGCCGGGGCCGTTCCACGTCGACGTCCAACTCGCGACGCCGTTCACCTTCGATCCGACCGCGGGCGACCTCGTCATCGACTGCGACTGGAACGGTGCCTGGACGGGCGGCACCCGCGTGCCACTGGACATCGCCGGCGGCGCGTCGGCCCGCGCAAGCCGCGTGTTCTCGAGCTCGCAGTACCCCAACGCCAACGGTACGACGCAGGATCATGGCGTCATCGTAGAGCTGACCTACAGCCCCGCCACGCCCGACATCGCGACCGCGACGCCGTACGGTGCCGGCTGCTATGACACGTCCGCATCGTTCTACGAGATCTTTCCGCCGAGCACGTTCGACCTTTCGAACACCGGGATCACGCTCACGCCCGATTCCGGTGGAGGCTACGCGGTCCTGCCGACTGCGATGACATGGTTCACCCCGACGTCGACGCCGCTGAGTGTGGCGGGCAACGGTGTCCGCGCCGTGCAGCTGCCGTTCTCGATGCCCTACCCGGGCGGCGCGACCAACGCGCTGTTCGTAAGCAGCAACGGCTTCGTCTGGGCCACCCCGAACGTCGACAGCGGCTGCTGCACACCGAACCAGGGTGATCTGCTCAACCGCACCGCCCGCTGGGCGCCGCTCTGGTGCGATCTCGACCCCGCGGCAGCGGGCACGATCCACTTCGACGTCGATCCATCGGGAAGCGTCGCCTATGTCACCTATCGGAACGTCCCCGAGAGGAACCAGCCCACCAGCACCAACTCGTTCCAGATCGCGTTCTTCGCGAGCGGCGCCGTCGAGTATCGCTACGGCAACTGCGCCGTGACCGCGCACACGACACTCACGGGTTGGTCGCCAGGAAACGGCGCGCGCGATTCGGGAGCGAGCGATCTCTCGACCGACCTGCCGCTCACCACGACGCCGGACTCCGACGCGCTCGCGCTCACTGCGAACTCACGCCCCGTCACCGACTCGACTGCGCAACTCGTCACGACCAACGTGCCCCTCGCATCAACGCTGGGCGCGATGGTCCTCGGCTTCGGCCAGTTCCTGCCCGGGCTCGACCTCGGGGCGATCGGCATGCGGGGTTGCCTGCGGCTCGTCACCCCGGAGGCTGTCGTTCCGTTCGTGCCACAGAACGGCACGGGCAGCTACGGCTTCGCGGTGCCGAACGACTCCGGGCTCACGGGCCTGCACGTATTCGGTCAGGCTGCGGCGATCGCGCCGGGCGCAAACCTGCTGGGCGTTATCGGCAGCAACGGCATCGATCTGCGCATCGGCACGCGCTGAGGCGGTCGGCGCGTCGAGAAGCCCGAGAGCGGGCTTTCCGGGGAAGAAAGACCCGGCCGATTCCGTCCCAGGAGCCAGGTCCAACCATGCCTACGAACGCCCGAATCCTGAGTCTTCTCCTCGCCGCCACCCTGTCCGCCGGCCCAGCGCTCGCGCAGGACGAACCTGCCGGCAAACGCTTCGTCGTGCCCGCGGGCAATGTCGAACTACTCGAGCTCGTGAACCAGGCCGCCGAGCACCTCCGCTGGAACATCCTGGCCAACGAGGCCGAGGTGCAGAACCAGGCCATCGGCGGCACGATGCTCACGCTGCAGCGCGGCATCGACACGGACTCGGCGGGCTGTGCAGACGCACTGACGGCGCTGCTCTCGACCAAGGGGTTCATCCTCAGCGCGATGAACGAGAGCCAGCACCTCTACGAACTCATCGCGGTGAGCGGACCACGCGCCCGGATCGCATTCGAGTCGGCGCCGCTCAAGACGACCGAGCAGATCCTGTCGCGGCGCAACCTGCGCATGCCGGTGGCGACCGTCGTTCAGCTCAAGCACATCGACGCCATGATAGCGACGAACAGCCTGCGACCCTTCTTCGCACAGATCGGGGGTTCCAACATGCAGGGTCTGATCATCGGCACGAGCAGCAGCAAGTCGACGCTCCTGATCAGCGGGATGCAGAACCGCGTCGCCTCGGCCATCCTGATGATTCGCGAGTCCGATGTGCCGCAGCCCGAAGAGGTGACCCCACACCTGGCGCAGAAGGTCGAGTCGCTCGAAGCCCGCCTGCGCAAGATCGAGCAGGCGCTCGCGCAGCTCGCCCGCATGCGGTAGGACCGGCGATCAGTTGCCGATCGTCAGCTCCAGCGCATTGCTCGCCGTGCGCCCGAAGCCGTTGGCTGCGAGGTCCGCCGGAAACAGCTGCAGGTAGAACCGCTGCCCGAGCAGCGCGGTGTGCGCGAGGATCGGCAGCTCCACGCTGTAGTCGCCGGTCGCGCTCGCCCGGCCGTCCCGCACGATGTCGGGTCGCACCCGCAGGAAACAACCGGGCGCCTGAAACATCGTGAGGTCGGCCGGCAACGTGCTGCCGTACCACGACGCATTCGACTGCCCCTGAACGAGCCAGACCGACTGACCGGGCACGATGCCGCTCGCCGAGACCGCCGCCGTTCCGCCGAGCCGCGGCGACGTCGCGGCCAACGCCGGTACGCCCGCCGTTCCGGCACAACCCGGACCGATGGAGCGGACCTCGGGCTCGAAGATCGTCGACGTCCACATGCCACGGCCGTGCGTGCCGAGCAGCAACGTCGTGCTGCCGTGCAGGAACGTCACGTCGTTGCAGCTGACATCCGCCGGCCCGCGGTTCGAGGTCGACCAGTTGGCGCAGTCGTCCGACGTTCCGAAGATCCCGACCTCGGTCGCGGCGTAGTAGCGACCGGTCAGCGACGGGTGCTGCGCGAGGCCATAGATCGGCGCGTCCGGCAGCCCGGTCACACCGCTACCCATGGCGTTCTGCCATGTGGTGCCGTTGTTCGAGGTCCGCCAGAGATTGGTCGAGGAGAAACCTCCAAACGCCACGAACGCCGCCGTCGGATCCGTGCGGTCGATCAGGATGCGCGTCACGAACCGATCGGGGAACGGGTCCAGAGTCCCGTTGTTGTCGACCGCGATCCATGTCGGGGTCCGTGCGGTCGCGTTCGCAGTGCGGAAGACGCGACCGTCGTTGTAGCCGACCCACAGCACGTCCACATCGGACGGTGCGGTCGCCAGGGCGCTGACCTCTTCCCCGATCGGTCCGCGGATCGAGCCCCATACCGGCAGTACGCCATTGGCATCGGAGCACCGCCACACCGAGCAGCCGCCGGCGAACAGGTAGTTCGGGTCGGCCGTCGAGAGCACGAGGGGTGCGATGAAGTTGGTGCAGTTGCCGGCATCGAGCAGGCCGAGCTGCATGCTCAGCGCCGTCTGCCCACCATCCGTCGAACGCACGACGCGAAGGTTCTGCCACTCGCCATACACGTAGTCGGGATCGACGGGGTCGATCTGCGAGTTACCGCCGTCGTTGCCGTACGTGATCGTCGCTGCGTTGCCGCTCTGCAACTGGATCAGGTGGGTGCCGTTGTCCTGCGTGCCGCCGACGAGCCGACCGTTGGCGTGACCCGCGACACCGTAGTATTGGACCGTTCTGAACCCGCGATCCAGCCGCTCCCAGCCGACGGCCTGGGTCACCGTCCGGATATCGTTCGTGCGCCAGATGCCACCGTCCGTGCAAACGTAGATCCGCCGGTTACCCCGGCCGTCGTACAGCGGCGTCGGCACGAAACCGTGGACATCGCTGTGCGGATGCGCCGTGTCGATCCCGCCGTCGCCGATCGTCGTGAACGTCTGGCCGCCGTCGGAACTGCGGTGAACTCCGACGTTGCCGACGACGACCCAGTTCGAGTTGGTCGGGTCGACCCAGATCGAGTTGCAGTACCACGGAAAGGACGCCTGGGGGATCGGTGCGGTGGTCCGCTGTGTCCACGTCTGGCCGCCGTCGTCGCTGCGCCAGCACTGGAACCCCGCGATCACGGCGTAGACGCGGTTGTTCACCGAAGAGGCGTAGGCGAGCTCGATCCGGGACCCGGGCGAGAACCCGCCGGTCGCGGGCGTCCAGGTCTGGCCGCCATCGATCGACCAGACGATCGAGTGCGTCGTATTTCCGGCGAACGTCGTCGAGGAGTGCGCGACGCATCGGTTCGCGTTGTTCGGGTCGATCAACACCTGCAGGCTACGGCCCGAACGCACGATCGACCACGACGTCCCACCGTCGTCCGAACGGCGAATGCCCGCGCCCGTGGCGATCAACAACACGTCACGGTCCACCTGCGAGACGGCGATTCGATTGATGTTGCCGAACCCCGACGTGGTCGGCATCTGCGACCACGTCACCCCGGCGTCGACGGTCCTCCAGATGCCCGCGCCGAAGATCGCGTCATCGTTGCCGAACCCCTCCCCAGTGCCCGCATAGATGATGTCCGGATCGACGGGATCGAAGGCCAGACTCGAGACCGCCAGGTTCCCCATGAACTCGTCCAGCGGCAGCCACGAGTTACCGCCGTTGAGTGACCGCCAGATGCCACCACCCGCGGACGCAGCATAGAGTCGCGAAGAATCCCGCGGATCGACGAGCAGCGCCCGCGACCTGCCACCGAGGTTGTCGGGCCCGCGTTCGATCCAGTTGAGGTTGCCGATACCGCCATCAT
The DNA here is from genome assembly GCA_024743115.1 of bacterium. Classification (GTDB taxonomy): domain Bacteria; phylum Planctomycetota; class UBA1135; order UBA1135; family UBA2386; genus JAGQRA01. The sequence continues at coordinate 24,372 of JANSXC010000009.1, forward strand.
CGATCCCGTCCCAGTGGTCGAGGTTGGCATCGCGCTGGCGCAGCGCGACGCGCCGCGCATCCGCAGCGATCCGGCCGTTCTCGTTCCGCATCCGCATGAGCCGCCACTCGAGTGCCTGCCCCGCGCCACTGGGTCCGACGTCGAGTTCTGCGGGCGAGGGCCGCACGTCCCCGATCGGGTCCATGACCGCGCACGCCGCGGCAGACAACGCAAGGAGCAACGAAACCTGGAATCGACGTGTCATGGGCGCAGTTCAGAAATCGAGAGTCAGGGTCATGCGGCGAGTGAACGAAGCTCCGGGACCGAGCGGGCACGGTGACGCTCCCGATCCGAACACGACCCACTGCACCTGGAACACCGTGCCGACGAACGGCGCAGTGGAGCACGGCAGGTTCCATGGGTAGCTCGCGGTGCCGCCGACCGCAGGGACGAACACGTTGCTCAGGCTGTTGACGACGGAGCAAGTGCCGCACGACTGCTCCCCACCCGGGAACGCGAACATCAGGATCGGAACGCCACCAACCGGAACGCCTGCGAGCTCCACGGCGAAGCCCGTGTTGCCGACGGCGAACGGGCCGTTGCCGGCCTGGATCGTTCCCGGGGTGCCACAGTCGGATCCGGCGAACGCCGGCGGCACGCCACCGAGCGCCTCGTAGCGCTGCCCGACGATACTCCCCGTGAACGGTGGCGCATCGTCGGCTTCGTGGAACACGAGGATGGCCTCGTCCCCGTCGTCGTCGCCACCGCCATAGGTGGACGCGACCGCGGGAGTCGTCTCGACGTTGCGCAACGCGCTGCCGTTGAGCCCCGTGAGCAGGAACGGCTCGCCGCAGGTCGAACAATCCGCGGCCAGCTCGACGCCGCGAACGTCGTAGTTCGAGGTGCCGGGGAACACCTGGCGGGCATAGAGCACGAGATACTTGTCACGGCAGTAGCCCACGGCCGGATCGCGGGCATCGATCCCTGGCAGCACGTCGACCGCGACGGCGTTGCCGGCCGCGGTGAGTTGCCCCGGAAACGAGGCCCAATTCAGCGGCCGACACCAAAGGTCACGCTCCCCGTTGTTGCCGCCCGGGTCCCCGCGCTCCCAGGCCACCACGAACCGCGTTCCCGAACCATCGATGTCGACGCGACCCGGTGCCGTGACGATCAAGACACTCGAGTCGACGACCAAGTCCGAGAGGCCGAGCAGCGTGCCTGCACGGCTGCAGATCCGCGTGCGAATCTGTCGCGCGATGCCGTTGACCTCGTTCCACGCGATCGCATACGCCCGTTCCGAGTTGCTCTTCGAGATGGTCGGCCGGATTGCCGTCGGGTTGGTCGACACGCTCACGGTCGAAGCCACGACGGGCGCGGCGCCTCCGCCTGCCACCGTCACTCGCGAGAGTCTGACCCCGGCGTTCTCCCGCTCATAGACGATCAGCGCGGCGGTGCCGGTCGTGGACCGATCGCCAGCGACGTCCGGATGGACCGCGCTGCCGACCGTAGTCGGATTCAGCGTGACCGCAGCCGAAGGCGCGCCCGTCGCACCGTCGATCGCGATGCACCGAATCGCGAACGGGCCGAAGACCGAGTTCGCCTCCTGCCACGTCGCCACATAGCAACCGCGTGCGTTGACACTCGCGACCTTGGGCGCGCCGACGTTGACCGAGTTGCCACTCAACGAGATCCAGCCGCCGTTGGGCGTCCCGTCAGAATGCAACCGCTGTGCCGCGATGAACATCGAGACCGCCGAGACGACGCGACGATAGACCAGGATCCAGGTGTCGCTGCCGTAGTCGTAGGCCAGGTCCGGCGCGCTCTCGTTGGCCGAGGTCAACGTCGCGGCGTACTCGGTGCTGATGAGGGGATCGAGCACGAGCGGATAGCGCGCGCTCGCCACGAACTCGGCAGGCAGCCGCAGCTCGAGCAGCTCGCCCGCCATCGCCAGGCTGCCGCCAACCCGCTGGCCGTCGGCGGCGATCCCGGTCACCCCGCCGACATGCACGCCGCCAACCCCGGGCAACCACCAGCGCAGGCCGTCGCCGTGGTCACGGGAGAGCTGCAGCGAGGTCCGGACCCGATACTTCACAACCAGGTCACCCTGCCCACTTGGCTGTTCGTCGAACCGCCAGCTCAGCGCGATGCCGGCGCCGCTGGCCGCGAACCGCTCCGTAACTCCGCCTCCGCGACGCAGGCAGACCTCGCGATCTCGGTGGCCTGGCCGGGCTTCCGGCACATCGACCGCGAACGATTCACGGCCGTACTGGACGGGTTCGAAGGCGAGATGCTGCGTCGTCGGCGCCGCGGCACCGAGCATCGGAACGAACGTCAACCCGCCGGACTTGACGGTCGCGATGTAGTCCCAGCCGGAGAACCGCACGCCATCTTCGATCGCCTCGATCCGCAGCGACTCGCGCAAGGCCATCGACGGTGACCGGGGCAGGGAACGAGACTGCGCAACGCCGTGAGACCCCGCGAGAACCAACGCGGCAATCACCAGACCCGATCGGAAGTTGTCAGCAACGGTCATGGCACGAGTTCTCATTCGATCGTCATCCGAATCGCGTTCGTCATGTCGGAGCCGTAGAGCAGGCAGCCAGGCGACAGTGGCTCGAACACCAACCACTGCATGTAGAACGACGCCCCGACGATGATCGGTGTCGACGGCAAGGCCGCCGCGTAGGACGCCTGGCCGGCTCCGCCCGTCTGCGACGCCACGAGGAAGCCCGTGTACGGATCGGGCACGAGGCGGCACGAGAGACCGCACGCGACGCCGCGTTGATCGCGACTGACGACGAGCCAGCAGGGTGCAAACGTCAGCTCACTGACGACCGACGCGCGAAAGCTGCCGTTACCGTGGATCGCGCAGGCGGCGTAGGCCTGGCCCTCGTCGCTGCCGCAGCCACCACCGACATCGGTGACCCGACCGTCGACACATTGCCAGCGCTGCGCCAGCACGTCACCGACCGACGCGCCGCCGGCGTCATAGCTCTCGATGACGAGCAGGGCATCGTCGCCAGCGCCACCCCCGGAAGCATCGCTGCAGCCCGCCAACTGATAGTCCCAAGGGAAGGCGCCCGCGATCTGCGACTGCACCGTCGACTCACACGGCACGCACGTCAGCGAATCGATCGATCGGACATAGGTGTTGAACGTGTTCGAACCGTCCTGGTCCGTCCACCCGACCAACGCCGATTCGCCGGTCATCACGACCGTAGGCGCCGACTCCGCATCGTTCGGGTCGGTCGTGATCGGCACCACCCCGGTGAGGAACGCGCTCTGCCCCGTCGGCGATTCCTGCGGATCCCACGACACTGCACGACAGACGATGTCGTCCTTGCTCGGCACCGCGCCTTCCTGTGTTTGCCAGGCCACGATCCAGACCCGACCATCCCCGTCGACCGCGGGTCGCAGCTGATCGTCACTCGCGGTCGTGCAGCGGCCGTTGGTCTCGAGCAGGGTCAGATTGCGATCGACGATGCGATACGCGGGATCATGATTGCTCACCGAGAGCTGCTGCTCGAACACGATCATGTGGTGCCCGGTACGACCGCCACCCTGGGAGATGCGCGGGTTCGACGGCGGCTGCGTCGCCGACTCGTAGATGACCGTGTGATCGAAACTGCCCAGCACCCCCGCCACCGTGACGTTGATCTGTTTCGCTTCGATGCGATCCTGCGTCGAGTTCCACCAGACGCAGATCGCCTCGTCGTCGACCGTGGTCGCCTCGCCGCCGATGTCGGGGCGAATCTGCGAGTCGGCGCCCGATGCGATGTCGATCTCGGGTGATACGGCCCCGGTTGCCGCCGCCACCCCACGCGCCTTGATGTCGGAGCCGCGGTCGTAGACGAGGACGAACGTATCGCGGTCGTTCACGTTCGCGACGGCGGGGTCGAACTCGCCCGACGTGCTGAGCTCGATGTGAATCCGCCCGCCGACCAGCGTGCCATCGCGCGCCACACGCTGACCGTGGATGTCGTGGTCGGCCGCCGAGTAGACCCGCTGAAAGACCACGAGGTACAGATCGTTCGAATGATCGTACGCAACGTCCGGATCGCGATCGTCGAGGTTCGTCGCGACGCTGTGGAAGACCGAACCGATCAAGGGATCGAGCACGAGCGGTAGCTCTGCACTCTCGACGAACGCCGCGGGCAGGACGAGCTCGAACGCATCGTCGTCGCGACGAATGGCGCCCGCGACCCGCCGCCCGGCGGCGTCGATCCCGGCAACGCCCATGATGGTCAGCCCGCCGATGCCGGCCCGCTCGAGCCGCAGACCGTCGGCCACCGCGGTGACGTCGAGTTCGGTCGCGAGCGCACAACGAACGATCAGGTCTCCCACGCCCGTGGGAAGCCGTTCGAACACGAAACTCTGCGCGAGCCCCTCGCGCCGCACTTCGTAGCGCTCAGTCGCAGCGCGGCGCCGGAACTCGATGCGATCGTGGAACGCCTGCGGCTCGACCCGCTCGACGAGCTGCAACCCGGACTCGCGCCCGATGGCGGAACACGCGATTCGCACCGGGAGGTTGTGCGGTGCTACCGCACCGAACGCGGGCACGAACTCCACGCCGGCAGCGTCGAACCGCGCCTTGTAGTCTCGCCCTACCGCCCAGAGCGCGCCGCTGCGCCGCAACACCGCCGGCGCGGCGGGCCCGAAGCGATCGACCATGGTGCCCCCAGACCGCGCTGGCAACGCCGGTTCCGGGTGGGCCGCGGCGTTCTGGGCGCCGATCACGGCACATGAGCCCAGCCAGGCAACGAGCGACCAGGCGACGACAGCCCAGCTGGTCAGTTCCAATCCATAGGTGCGAGTCATGTCAGCAGGCCTCCAGAGACTGGCGACCGCACGACGCACCACCGGACAGCCGCGCACGAGTTTTTTGCTCACTGAGGCGCCCGCGCCCGGGACGCCTGGATTCCGTGAACTCCACAGCCGATGTTCACCCCTGAGCGTCAGATGACCGACAATCGACTCGATCTGTTGCAGCAGGCCCTCGACGCATTCGTCGCGTTTCGCGAGGACCCGGCAGCACCGAGCGCCGAGGAGTTCCTGACACGAAACGAAGCGTTGCGCCCGCTGCTCGAGCCGATGCTCTACCCGCCGACGGGCGACGAACCCGAAGCCGTTGCACCCCCCGGATCCGCGCCGACCGCAGGCACGCGACTCGGCGACTACGAGCTGCTGCGCGAACTCGGGCGCGGTGGTATGGGCACCGTGTTCGAGGCCGAGCAGATCTCATTGCAACGCCGCGTCACGCTCAAGATCCTGCACGACGAGCTCGCGCGCACGCCCGCCGCGGTGGAACGTTTTCGCCGCGAAGCCGCCAACGCAGCCCGACTGCAGCATCCGGGCATCGTGCCGATCTTCGAAGTCGCGGAGCGCGACGGCGTGCACTTCTTCGCGATGGAGCACGTCCACGGCGAACCGCTGAACGAGGCGCTCGGCACCCTGCCACCGCTCGGCTCCCGCGCCCGGCACGAACGGGTCGCGACGATGGTCGCCGAGCTCGCAGAGGCGCTCGCCTACGCCCATGGCGAAGGGATCGTTCACCGCGACGTCAAACCCCACAACGTGCTTCTCACGAAGAACGGCTCCGTGCGCCTGCTGGACTTCGGCCTCGCCGCGGATCTGTCGTGGCTTGACGAGCCCAAGGGAGCAGAACGCGAAGGCCTCGCGGGCACGCCCCACTACATGAGCCCCGAACAAGCCCGCGGCGAAGCGACCGGGCCCGCGGGCGACATCTTCGCATGCGGCGTCGTGACGTACGAACTGCTGCGCGGTCAACGACCGTTCGATGGTGATTCGACGACCGCGATACTCGCTCGCGTCGTCCATTCGGATGCAGCACGAGTCGTGGCACAGCTCGAAGACGTGCCTCGCGAACTCGTGAAGATCTGCGAATGCTGTCTCGCGACCGATCCCGCGGCTCGCTACTCCACCGCGGCGCAACTCGCGGCGGACCTGCGCGCGTGGCTGGCTCATGCCGAGGTCCGGGTAGCACCACGCTCTCGATCCGCGCGAATCGCCCACACGCTTCGTCGGCATCCCGCGCGCGTGTTCGGCATCGCGGCCGGCATCGCGTTCGCCGTGGCCATGGCGCTGTGGCTCTACCAGCGCGACAGCGCTCGTTCCGCTGCGGCGGGCGCGTTGCGCGCGGTGCAACAGCTCGTCGCGGTGCTCGACGACCGCCTCGCGCGCCAGGCCAGCCTCGAACCCGGCTACGAGAAACAGCTCGAAAGCAGTATGGAGCTGTGCGTCCAACAACTGCGAACCACGGCCGTTGGCAATGAGCATCGCCATCGGTTCGGCGCGGCGCTGACCGACATCGCGGACATCTATCGGCGGGTCGGGGAGCCGGCTGCCGGGCTGACGCCGCTGGACCACGCGATCACGACGCTGACCGCAGGCGAGTCCATCCCGGAACGAACGACCCGGGCGCGCGCTCTCACCCAGCGTGCCCGCCTGCTGCGATCGCTCTACGACTCGCGCGGTCCGGCAGCGACCGCCGCGGCCCGATCCGCCTGGACCGACCTGCTGACGGACGACGCAACGCGCTTACACGCCCACGGCGCACTGGCCCACCTCGCGATCGCCGAAGCCCGATTCGCGCTCGGTACGATCGCCGGCCTGCCGACCGCCGCTGCGAGCCTCGAACGGGCGCGTGAACATCTCGCCCACGAACCCAACCGGACTCGCACTGCTACCGAAACCACGGCGCGGGCGATCACGAACTGCGAACTGCTGCTCGCCACTGCGGAACTGCATCGACACCGCGAGGATTACCCGGCCGCAAGAGCCGCGTTCGAGCGCGCCGGCGCGGCCCTCTCGAGCACCGCACTCGGCAACCACCGACCGGAACTCCTCGCGCGCCAGCTACTCGGCCTTGGCATCGTCGCGCAGAAACAACGCGAGTACGCTCTGGCGACACAGAGCTTCGACGCGGCCCTGCAACGGATCACATCAGCGGCCCGCGACTTCCCGAGCGACGCCGAGATCCGCCGCACGGTCGCGACGATCAAGATGCGCCGCGGCATTCTGCTCGCCCTGCGGCGGCAACACGAGTCGGCGATCAGCGAGCTCGAGGCCGCGCGAAGCGCGTTCGCCGCGCTGATCGCACTCAGCAGCGCCCCGGTCGAGCGCGATGCGATGGCGCAGGCGGTCTGCTGCACACACATCGGCAACTGCCACCTGCTCGGCCAGAACGGCGACCGCAAGCTCGCGCGAGGGCTCTATGTCGAGGCCCTCGCACTCCAGGACGAGTTGTGCAACGCCGCACCCGAGATCGCGACCCATCTGACCGAGAGCGCCGCCACCCACAACAACCTCGCGGCCTGGGAGAACCAGTTCGGCGACGCAACGGCCGCGCGGCAGCACGCCACAGCCGCAATCGAACGACAAACGGCAGCCCGCGCGAAGCGCCCGGACTCGGATCGCATCCGCAACTATCTCGGCATGCATTACTCCCAGCTCGCATTCGCCGAGCAGCGCCTCGGCAACGTCGAAGCCACGCTCGCAGCCGCCCACGCCGGCATCGACCACGCCTCGGCCCACGTCAACACGGTACGCGTCTGCGCGATCGCCGCCCTGCGCCTCGCAGCGAAGCTCGACGACAAAGCACGGGTGGAGCGCGTGCACCGCGACTGCGTCACATGGCTCGCGGGGCTGACGCGCGGATCCGCGACGGGCTTGCGCCATCTGCTCGCGGGCCAGGCATTCGCCGCGTTGCGAGGCCGCGAGGACTTCGAACGGCTGCGCGCCGAGGTATCGCGATGAGCGAACGGTTCCACGCTGGCCGCGCCGACGATCCCGCGGTGCTCGAAGAACTCGTTCGCGAGCATCTGCCCTGGATCGAGACCCAGGTGCGCCAGCGGCTCGGCAACATCGTGCGTGAGGACGGCGACACTCACGACCTCGTGCAGGAAGCGTTCCTCGAGGTCATCACCCACGGACCGAGCTTCACGACCGGTGACCGGCAACGTTTCCAGAACCTGCTGCTGCGCATCGTCGAGAACAACATCCGCGACCGCTACCGTCGGCTTCACCGACTCAAGCGCGACCGCCGCCGGCACGCGGGCCAGGCCACTGACTCGATTCTCGAACTCGATCCACCCGCCCGGTCGGTGACGACCCCGAGCGTCTACGCCTCCGAGACCGAACGCCGCGAATGGGTCCTGCTCGCCGTCGAGCTGCTCGAACCGGAGGACCGTGACGTGATTCGCCTGCGCGATTGGGAAGAGCTCGAGTTCGAGCGCATCGGCGAGCTCCTGCGCATCTCGGGCGAGGCCGCGCGCAAGCGCTACCACCGCGCGCTGCCGCGACTCGCCACGAAGGTCCTCGACCTCCGACGCGGCAGCGACCGCTGACCAGCAGGCCGTTGAACAACCACTGCTAGTGCGCGCCCGGCGCTGGACCGAGACCGACCTGCGACAGCATCCAGGCCATCTCGAACGCGCGGTCACGCCAACGATCGTAGCGCCCGGACGCGCCGCCGTGTCCGGCCGCCTCGAGCTTGCACTTCAAGAGCAGCTCCTCGCCGCCGGTCTTCAGAGTGCGCAGCTTGGCGACGTACTTCGCTGGCTCCCAGTACATGACCTGCGAGTCGTTGAAGCTCGTGGTCACCAGGGTCGCAGGGTAGTCCTTCGCCTCGAGGTTGTCGTACGGGCTGTACGACTTCATGTAGTCGAACGCCGGCTTCTCGTTGGGGTTGCCCCACTCGAGGTACTCGCCCACGGTCAACGGTAGCGACGCGTCCATCATCGTGTTCATCACGTCGACGAAGGGCACGGCGCTGTGGATCCCGCGGAACAGGTCGGGGCGCATGTTCGCGACAGCGCCCATGAGCAAGCCACCCGCGCTGCCACCCTCGGCGAGCAACCGATCCTTGCTCGTCCAACCCGAACCGGACAGGCGCTCGGCGACATCGATGAAGTCGTAGAACGTGTTGCGCTTCTGCATCAACATCCCGGCGCGCCGCCAGCCCTCGCCCAGCGTGCTGCTGCCGCGAATGTGCGCGATCGCGAACACGACGCCACGATCGAGCAGGCTGACGCGATCGCTGTTGAATCCGGCCGGGACCGAGATGCCGTAGGAGCCATAGCCGTAGAGCCACAGCGGCGCCGAGCCGTCGCGCGGGGTGTCGCGGCGATAGACCACGGACACGGGAATTCGCGCGCCGTCACGCGCCTCGGCCCAGACCCGCTCGGTCGCGTAGGCCGACGGATCGTAGTCGTGCACCTCGCGTTGTTTCTTGAGCTCGCGCTCGAGCGTCCGCAGGTCGTAGTCGTAGACGCAGGGTGGCGTGACCATCGACTGGTAATCGATGCGCAACTTCGTCGACGTGTACTCCGGCGTCCCGCCCCCACTCGCGGCGTAGACGCTCTCGGGGAACGAGATCTCGCGCCAATCGCCGCCGTCGTCTCCGGAGGTCCCGTCGAACGACAGGACTCGAAAGCGATTCAGGCCCTCGACCCGTTCTTGTACGACCGCGAAGTCGGCGAAGACCTCGAACGCGGCAACGAAGACGCCCTCGCGGTGCGGCACGAGGTCTTCCCAGTTCTCCGGCCTCGGATCGTCGACGCCGACCCGAACGATCCGCCAGTCGAGCGCGTCCTTGTCGGTGCGCAGGTAGAACACGCCGTCGCGATGCGTGACGGTGTAACGGTGACCTTTTTCCCGCGGCAGGAGCACGCGGAAATCACCGCCCGGTGCATCCGCGGCAAGCACTCGACACTCGTACGTGTCCGTGCTCGCAGCGGTGACCACGAGATAGGAACCGTCCTTGGTTCGGCTCACGCCGATCCGGAACAGCTCGTCGGTCTCCTCGAAGATCAGCTCCGGCTCGCCACCGAGCCGCCGCCGGAACAGCTTGTTGCTGCGCTTCGTGACCGGGTCCTCGGTCACGTAGAACAACGTCCGGTCATCGGCGCCCCACTCGACCGAAGTCACGCGCTCGGCGAGGTTCTCCTGAACCTCGCCGGAGCCCAGGTCCTTGACGTGGAGGGTGTACTGCCGAAACCCGGTGACGTCGGTCGAGAACGCCAGCAGTTGTTCGCTGTCACTGACCTCAACGTCACCGATCCCGAGGTAGGTCAGCCCCTCCGCCATTGCGTTCTGGTCGAGCAGGACCTCTTCGGCCAGGCTCTCGTCGTACTGCTCGGCATCGCCGATCCGACGCCGGCAGCGGATCGGATACTGCAGGCCTGCGACCGTGCGATGGTAGTAGAAGTAGCCGCCGAGCCGCACCGGCACACTGAGGTCGGTCTGCTGCACGCGCGCGACCATCTCGTCGTAGAGCTCCTGTTCGAGCGGCGCGAGATGGGCCGTACGCTGCGCGGTGTAGGCATTCTCGGCTTCGAGATACTCGCGCACCGCGGGCGAATCTTTCTCGCGCAGCCAATGGTAGTGGTCGACGAACACTTCGCCGTGCCAGTGGTTCTCGTGGGGAACGCGCTTGCAGATCGGGGGATTGTCGCGGGTCATCGGCACGGCATCGGGCGAACGGGATTTGGCAACGGATCGAGTGCGCTGAAGTCAGGCCACGCGCTGTACACGAGCGTAGCCCCACGCTCCGAGGATCAACACGACACCGAGGATCCCGGTCACGAGCACCCGTAGCGTCGTGTCGAGGGCAGCGAGATCGTGCAGCGCGACCTTCGCGGCAACGAGTAGCAGACCCGCGAGCCCGGCTCGCCGTACGGCGCTGATCCGCCGCACGAACCCACCGAGCAGCAGAGCCCCGGCAAACGCGAGGGAATACAGGCTCACCATCGCGCCACGCCAGCCACTCGCCCAGTCGCGCACGAGCTCGATGACCTCCACCAAACCCGCCAGGTAGGCAATGGCGAGACCCGTCGTCGCGACGATCGGCAGATCGCGCGGCTCCGCCGGCAGCGGTCGCCAGCGCCCGACGCCACCAGCGGCTGCGAGCACCGCGACCGCGGCGACCGCGCGCCAGTTCGCCAGCACGTCGAGGCCGCCACTCGCCAAGTGCGTCGAACCCGCGGTGCCGATCCACGCGATGCCGAGCAGTGCCACCAGGGTCGCAGCCGCGCTGTGCAGCATCGGATCATTCCAGCGCACGCTGACGATGGCCCCTGCAATGAGCCACAGCGCCGTCACGCCGAACGCCAACGCGCGCCACGATCCGACGTCCGCACCGAAGTCATGGACGAGCCCCGGCGCCAGGAACGTCAGAACCGTGCCGACGACGAGACCGCAAGCGCGCGCAACCGTCGCACTGCCCAGCCCGAGGAGCACCGTGGGCAGCGCGAGGCTCGCGAGCGCGAGCCAGCGCCGATCCGCATCGCCGTCGACACCGAGGCTGATGCCGCCCGCCAGGACGGCGGCGACGGCAATCGCGAGATCGCCCGCCCTGACGAAGCGTCGCAGCGCGAACAGCGCTGCCGCAACGCCGAGCAGTGCGCCCGTTCGGGTCCACGGCTGATCGCACAGTTGCTGCAGGTCGGTGTAGTCGACGGCCGGCACGTTCCAGGCCAGGGCGGCGCCGATCACGAGGAGCACACCACCCAGTCGCGCGAGGTCGGGGCCGTGGCGTAGTTCGTCGCGCCGCGCGAGCAGCAACCCGGCCGCGAGCCAACCAACCCCGACGACCAGGCCGTAGATGCCGACTTCGGCATGCCGCAGCGCCACGGTCGTGAGCAGCCCCTGCACCAGCCAGAGTCCACCGAGCACCGCACTCCAGCGGGCATCGCCGACGCGGATTCGCCACACGCCCAGAAGTTCGGGTAGCACGACCGCCAGCAACGCAGTCTGCACGTGCAGCACCAGCGACCAAGCAGACGGCATGCCGTTCGCAAGGAACCACGCAGCGAGGATGCTCGTCGTGCCGAACACCGCGCTACCGCGCGCCCAGTGCCACGACCAACGGTGTTCGGTCCAGGCCGCCCAGGTATGCAACACGATCAGGTAGACCAACAGCGCCGTTGGCGATTCGCTCGGATCCCCAACGAGCACGGGCGCGAGGAAGCCACCGCCGAGAGCGGCCGTCGCGATCACTTCGAGCTTCAGTAGCCGGCCGAGCCACTGCCCGAGCGCGGTGCTGACGACGAGCAGAACCAGCGCGGTCGTGCCACCGATCAGGTCGTAGCCGAGTTTGGCCACAACGCCCGCCACGTAGCTCAGTGCGACGGCCCCGCCACAGAGAAGTCCAACGTAGGTCGGTCGCACCCGTCCGCGCGCCCGCAGCCAGAACCCCGCGCCCAGCATCAGCGCCGCGCCGAGGTAGATGCACAGCACCCGACCCGGCGGGCCGATGCGATCCCAGCCGAGTTTGCCGAAGTAGACCGCCGCGATCACCACGGCCGCGACGCCGAGGCGACCGAGCACCTTGAGACCGAGGAACTGTTCCAGGTCGCCGCCGGTGCCTCTGCCCGAAGGCGATGTCGACTGGTCCGGCGCTTGCCGGGCGGCGGATTGCCCGGCCGACTCGCGAGCCGCGCCGGCGATCGCGCCCACACCGGTCGGCAGCGGCGGTGGCACCGCCGCCGATCGAGTGGACTCGTCCGGCCCGACGCCCCCCATGCCCGGCTTGGGTAGCGGCGGCGGCGGCGGAGTTACGGGCGCCGATGACGCCCCAGCGGCAGGCGACGTTTCACGCAGTTCGAGCTCACGAAGCCGCGCCTCGAGCGCCGCGATCCGCGCTTCGAGTTCGTCGACCCTGTCTGAATCCTGCCTCGCCATACCGCCCGCGAGTTCTATCGGCTCCGCGCCGGCAATGGCCGAAGGCGTGCGCCAAACCGCACATCCCGCGCTCCCCGACGCCTACCCCACCTGTCCAAACCTCGTTTTCTCAGAGATTTACGAATCCTCAGGCTCGATCCGGGCACACCTGTCGGAGCCGAGCTGATCGCCTCGATTGTCACGAACACGTCGCCCCGTAAGCCAACCACCCCCTTCCACGTCTACCCAGTGGGCCCGCAACCGCCCCGGCAGTGCGTGAAGATCTTGTCCCCCCGGCACTCCACTCAACAGTTCCCCGGTCGCAGCGGCCACGACTCTCTCGAGCGTACCTCGGCGATTCGGGAACGATCGGAACCAAGATGCGTTGGTCGGTCCCTTGGCCGATCGGCCCCCCTACTCTCGGAGACCCCACCAGTGCACCCTCTCATGCGCCGCCTCGGCGCCATGCTCCTTCTAGTTGCCGCCATCGGCGTCACGTCCGCTCCCGCCAGTGCCCAGTGGCGCACGGAGCAGATTCGTGAGGTCCAGCTCGAGGTCGACGCCCCGGAGCGCCTCGAGCGCCTGCCGATGCGCCTCGGCGAGCGCGGCGTGCACCACCGCGCGCGACTGATGTCGAAGGATCGCAACGACATGATCCGCGCGCGCTACACCTGGCAGGCGGACGTCTACGAGTTCTCGAAGAAGGGCAAGAAGAAGGGCAAAGAGATCGACCTGCCCGACGGCACGCCGCCAGAGATGGCCAAGCAGATCCGTGAGGCGATGATGCGGTTCGGAGCGAAGTCGCACAAATCGTTCAAGGAGTGGCTCGACGCGCAGGAAGGCGTCGGGATCGTGCAGAAGGGCAAGAAGAGGCGCGGCCGCAACGGCAAGGCCGACTACACGCACTGGGTCTGGCGCCTCGACAACCAATGGGGCCCCGCCGGACAGTGCTGGTGCGAAGCGGCGGTCTACGACTTCGGCGAGCGCGAGGTCGCGTTCGTGATCGAGATGCCGGTCGAGAAGCTCAACGCCAAGCCCAAGAGCAAGTGGAAGGCGATCATCAAGAAGATGATGCGCAGCGGCAAGAAGCTCGACGACGGCGACCTCGCCAAGACGGATCCCGGCGCCAAGAAGCGTGGCGACAAGGCACGCGACAAATTCGCCGACTCGCCGGGCAAGCTCGCCGCGCTCAAGAAGGCCAAGGAGAACATCGCCGGTCTCGACGGCTGGGACTACTTCACGAGCCCCAACTACATCGTGCTCTACTCGTGGGACTTCTCGAAGCCGAGCGAGCGCACCAAGTCGAAGAAGCAGGCCGAGTACTACACCGACCGGCTCGAGAAGATGCGCAAGCTCTACGTCGAGAGCTTCCCGCTCGACGACACCGGACTGAAGGCGGTCTGGCCCGACGTCAACAAGATCCCCAAGCTCGAGGACAACGTGCCGATCACGGGCCCGCGCACCGAGGACAAGGGCCCGACCGTCGAGGAGATCGCGGCGAAGGCGAAGAAGGCCGAGGGCAAGGTGCCCTACTCCGTGTTCCGCCTGTGCGCGACCTACGATCAGTTCTCGAAGTACGGCGGCACGAGCGGCGGCGTCGTCGGCTGGTACTCACCGGGCAGCAAGGAGCTCGTCGTGTTCCTCGGCGGCGACAAGATGATGGGCAAGGGCGCCACGGAGACCGTGACGTTCCACGAGGGCTGGCACCAGTACGCCGATCTCTACTTCCATCATCCCGCGAGTCCCAAGCACGCGAGCCTGCACCGCTGGTTCGACGAAGGTCACGGCGACTACTTCGGCTCGTTCCGCTGGAGCAACGCCGGCTGGAAGTACGTCGGCTCCAAGATGCGCCACGAGAGCTGCAAGAACATGGTGCGCGTCGGCGACTACATCCCGTTCAAGGAGCTCGTGAAGTGGCCGCGGCGACTCTTCTACACCAACCGTCCGGCGTATCGTTACGCCCAGGCCTACTCGATGATCGACTTCTTCCGGCGCGGCCAGAAGCAGTCGGGGTTCAAGCAGCGGTGGGGTGAAGCCCTCGGCATCTACGGCAACGTCGCGATCGCCTACGGCGACACCACGAAGGGCGTCGACATCGCGTTCCGCGAGATGACCGACGAGGACTGGCGGGAGCTCGAGGATGCCTGGAAGACCTGGGTCGGCAGCAAGCACTTCCTGAACGGGCAGTAGGACCGACGCGTCGGCGTCCGCGACCGACGCACCGCTAGCCACCCGCTCGACCGAGTCAGCGGGCAGGCTGCGCAGCGGCGAGGGAAGAATGCCGCGCTTCGAATTTCACCGACCGAGGTGCAATCCGCGCGGCCCCTATATACGACAGATATCTGTCTCTGCACAGCATCATGTCGACTATCCCGAACCACCCGATCGCCGAGTCGATCCACTCGCTGCTCGCCGTCGTCGGCGAACGCCGGGGGCGAGAGCTGCCCGGACCGTGGTTCGTCGCGGCGCTCGAGCCGCTCGGGATCCCGGCCGCGAGCGTGCGCCAGACCCTGCTGCGGATGACGCAGCGCGGCGAGCTCGTCGCACGCAAGGTCGGCCGGATCAAGCACTACGCGTTCACGGACCTGTTCCGCGGCCACATCACGACGGGCACGGCCAAGATCTTCACACCTGCTGCCGAGCCGTGGGACGGGATCTGGACGATCGTTCACTACCGTTTTCCGGCGAGCGGGCGCAGCGACCGGGACCAGTTCAAGGAGCTGCTCGAGATCGAGGGCTTCGGCCAGCTCGGCAACGGCTTGTTCATTCATCCGCGGGACCGCTCGCAGCAGGTCCGCGACGGCCTCGCCGCGATGACGACGGCACCCGAAGTCAACGTGTTCCGCGGTGAGTCCCGCGCCGGCGAGACGCCGACCCAACTGGTGCAGCGCGCGTGGGACCTCGACGACATCGCCACCGCGTACGACAGGTTCCTTGCGCGATTCGCCAAGGCCTCACGGCAGCGCCCGCGTCCTGCAGAAGCGTTCCGACGGCGGCTCGAACTCGCACTGGCCTACCTCACGATCGCCTGGAGCGACCCCGACCTGCCGCCCGAACTGCTGCCGCCGCGCTGGCCCGGCATCGCGGCCCGCAAGCTCACGGTCACGCTCTACGAGCGCTGGTTACCGGGCGCGCTCGCCCACGGCGATGCGCTGTTCACGGCCATCGACCACGACATCCCTCCCACGACCAGACCATGACTCCGTATTCCCCGACGCCAACAGCTTCTGCCATGCCAAGAATCCCAGCCACAGCCAGCCGGCCGCGACTCACGATCGCGCTGCTCGCACTCGCCACGACATTCGGCGCGACCTCGCACGGGCGCGCCCAGGAGCCCACACTCGTGTTCCGCGGCGGCCGGATCTTCGATTCTGCCAGCGCGACGAGCCGACCACTCGGCCAGCTCCGGATCGCCGGCGGCAAGGTGCTCGCGGAAGCCCCCGATGACGCTGCGATCCCGGCCGACGCCCGCGTCGTCGACACGACGGGCAAGACGCTCGTGCCGGGAATGTTCGATCTGCACGTGCACATCGCGGTACCAGGCGCGCCATGGTCGACGGTCGTGCAGGCGACACCCGAACAGAACCTCCGATCCCACGCCTACTGTGGCGTGCTGCACGTCGTCGACCTGCACGGCAACGAGGCCACGATCTTCGATCTGCGCGAGACCTCGAAGCAGGCCCCGGACATGGCCAGGCTCTATGCGGCAGGCGCGGCGTTCACGCGGCCCGGCGGCCACGCGACGCAGTTCGGCATTCCCGCCAACACGATCGACGAGCCCGCCGACGTGACGAAGCGCATGGCGACGCTGCTGCCAAAGCAACCCGACGTGATCAAGGCAGTCGTCGAACACGGCGGCTGGGGCGGGCTCAACGAGATGCCGACCCTCGACGATCGGTTGTTTGCCGAAGTCGCGCGCCAGACCAAGGCCGCGAAGCTGCCGCTGTTCAGCCACGTCTGGTCACCCGCCGAAGCAATGCTCGCGACCAGGTACGGCGCCAACGCGCTGGCGCACGGCGTATTCCTCGGCCCGGTGACCGACGAACTCGTCGCCGCGATGCAGCAGCGCGACACCGGTTACATCGCGACGCTCGCGGTCGTGCTCGCGTCGGTGCACACGATGAAGGGGAACTCGCCGTACGACCACGCGCTCGCCCGCGAATGCCTGCATCCCGACCTCATCGGGGCGTACCTCGACGAGGCGACCCGGGCCAGCCTGCAGGGTTCACCGATGGTTCGTATCGGGATGCGCCAGGAGAAGCTCTACCTCAACAACATCAAGAAGCTCGAAGAGAACGACATTGCGATCGGTATCGGCACCGACGCCGGCAATCCACTCGTGCCCCATGGCCCGGCCGTGATCTTCGAACTCGAACGGCACGTCGCCGCCGGCCTCACCCCGGGCCAGGCATTGCGATCCGCCACGGCGACGGCCGCCCGGCTCCTCCGCGTCGACGATCGTTTCGGTTCGCTGGCCACCGGCAAGGTCGCCGATGTCATCGTTGTCGACGGTGACCCGGCCACGGACATCACGCACATGTGGCACATCGACGCGGTCTACAAGGCCGGCGCCGCATGCGATCGCGCCGCGACGGCCGCCGCGGTGAAGCAGCTCGCCCGCCCCGTTGTCACCATCGCGGCTGGTACCGATGTCGCCCCGCTCGTCGACGACTTCGCAGACCAGGACCTCGAGTGCGACTGGGGCGGCAAGTGGGAACCCACGACGGACGCCATCGCCGGCGGCAAATCGAAGTGCTCTGTCGCGGCCGCGAAGGTCGACGGTCACGACGTGCTCAAGGTCACCGGCGAGCTCAACAAGGGCTTCCAGTGGGGGCCATGGTCCGGTGCCGCGGTGCAGTGGGACCCCGCGGTGAAGCGTCTCGTCGATGCCTCGCAGTACACGGGCCTACGGCTGCGCATCCGCGGCACGAAGCGCAACTACACCGTGACGTGTCATCGCGCCGCCGTGCGTGACTTCAACTTCTGGACCGCGAAGTTCGAGGCCACCGGCGAGTGGCAGACGATCGATCTGCCGTTCGAGTCGTTCCGGCAAATCGGCTTCGGCAAGCGCCTCGATTGGTCGGCAACCGATATCAAGGGGCTGCAGATCGAGGCCCGCAACACGCCCATGGGCGGCACGACGGGTCCGTTCGTGCTCGAGATCGACTCGGTGTCGATCTACTGAGCACCGGACCGAGTCAGCGCGGCGTGAGCTCGACGATCGCGGTGCTGAGCCGCGCGTCCTCGACCTCGACCTCGCAGAACGCGGGCTCGTAGCCGTTCACGAGCACCTCGAAGCCCCACTTGCCGGGCGGGAACGCCGACTTCGCGAGGTAGTAGGTGCTCTCGATCGGCCACGGTGACACGGCCTGGTCATCGGCGTGCAGGGTCAGTTCGAGAGGCTTGTTGTCGGGGCCGCCACGCACCTTGATCGGCCCCCATGTGCCGCCGTCGGGCACCTTCGACGAACGCATGCGGAACGCGATCCGCCCCGCCGGATGGGCGACGACCCTGACCTCCGTGATCGCCCCCGGCTGGATCACGATCTCGCGTTCGTGGCGCCCGCGCCCCGCGGTCTGGTAGCCGAACACCTGCGACATCGGCCTGCTCAGCAGCACGCTGAGATGCCAGCGCCCCACCGGCAGCTCGCGATACGTGCGATCCTCGGGCGGGATCATCAACGTGTGAGTCCGCGACAGGTCGCGCTCGAGGTGACGCAACTCGAAACCGTGCTCCTCGATCGGTTCGCCCGTCGGCGATTCGACGAGGAGCCGCAAGGCGCCGAACTGTTCCGCGGGGCGCACGACGAGCGAGCGTTCAACCCGATAGATCCCCGGGTGCACGTCGTGCCGCAGCACGGCCGCCTGCGCGATCTCGTCGGTCGTGTAGAGCGCCCAGACGTGGCCGAAGGGTGACAGCACCTGGAGCCGGCCGGAGGCATCGCGCGAGAAGAAGCCAGCGGAGCCGATCTGGCCCTTTTCGGGGAACCCGGGTCGCGGCTTCCATACCGGTCCGTCACGCGTCAGGTCGAAGCAATCGCCGCGCACCTCGGCACCCGGCAACTCTTCGCCGTCGGGCCCGCACACCGAGAGCAACAACAGCTGGCGGTCGACGTTCAGCTTGACCGTTTCCCCGACGCGTGCGGCCACCATCGTGACGCAACTGTGCAATGTGCTGCGAACGCAAACGGCGTAGACCGCCGCCGGATCGAGTCCCGCACAGACGAATCCACCGCCCTCGTCCGTCATGGTCGTCGTGCGCACTTGCGCTGGCGAACCGTCACGCAGCGCAAACACCTCACGCTTGCCCATGAACGAACGTTGGATCGCAACGACGTCGAGCGGGTCGGCTAGAGCCGGATCGATGGTCGCCACGAACACCGGGTAGTTCGCGAGCGGGGCGCCGTCCGCGAGCAGAACGCGACCGCGAATCGCACTCTCACCGGCGAATGTGATCGTGCCAACGTCGCGGACACCAAAGGCCTCACCCGACTTGCGCTCGATCGCGGCGCTGACAACGCCGTGACGCGGATCGCGCGCGACGATCGCTTCAGGGCCGTCTTCGTCGGGAACAGGCACGAAGAACGTGCCGTCGGCCCGACTCGTCGCGTCCTGGTTGAACAGCCGCTCACCGTAGCGGCGATGAATCGACGCACCCGCCACCGGCAACCCGTCGCCATCCACGACCCGACCGGTGATTCCGGCCCCCGACTCGAGCTCCATCTCGGCCAAGAACTCGTGCGGCTCGAGTGCTCGCGGCAACGAGAGCAAGTCGCGATCGGCTCGGCCGGCGGCCGCGCCGACGGCTTCGACCACCACGTAGTTCGTGCAGCGGAACAGCGTCGACCGCTCTCGCAGCTCGTCCAACACACAGCGGAACCGGCCGTCGGCGTCGGTCGTGCCGTGTGCGATCGCGATGCGTGCAGATGCCGGCGCCGACTCGCCGTAGCCGAATCCGCGTGGCACGACGCTCACACGCACGTTCGCCTCCGCGACGGGCTCCCCCCCGGAGCGCACGACGACCTCGAGCTGCCAGAGTGCGCGCGCGCCGGGCTCGACGACGTCGCGCTCGACCTCGTCCCCGGCGTCGGCCACGACCTCACTCGCGGCACCGGACTCCGCCGCCACCTCGACGCCGGCCGACGCGGCATCCGGCGTCGCGGTCGGTGAGTCTTCACCCGCCATGGCCTTGAGCCAACCGACATACGCGCCCAGCAGGAGCAGCGCTGCCCCCACGACCGCCACACCTACCGTCTTGCCATGCATCGCCCACCATCCTCCGTGTAGGACGTGACCCGTCGTCACGCCGAGCAACGAGCCGTCGGTCGGAGCGACACCGGTCGGAGCCTCACCAACCGGCGTCGCGTTCGCGAGCGCCATCGCCTCCGCGATCACGCGCTCCCGCACCTGCGCGAACAACGCATTCTCGCTCGTCAACCACGCCGCCACAGCGCTCGCGACCCCGGCCGGCAGCGCCTGGCGCAACCGTTCGAGCCCGCGATGCAACTGCGCGCGCACCGTCCCGGTCGGCTGCTCGAGCACCTGCGCGATCGCGATCGGCTCCATGCCGTGCACGAGGCGCAACCGCAACACCTGGCGATACGGCAACGGCAACTCTTCGATCGCCGCGACCAGCGCGTCGAACGCTTCACCCGACGCCGCGATCGCCTGCGGATCCGACGTCGCCGCAGGCTCGGCGGTAGCGGCCGCGAGATCGACCTCGCGCCGGCGCTGCTGCCGGCGCCAGTGCATGCGTGCCTCGTTCTGCAGGATGCCCGTCAGCCAGGGCCACAGCGGCCGCGACCGATCCCAGGTCGTCGCCTTCGCCATCGCGGCGAGGAACGTCGCCTGCACGAGATCCTCCGCGCTGCCCTCGCGCCCCACGAGATGCGAGGCCACGAGCACGAGCCGCCCGGCGGTCGCGTCGAAGACCCGGGTCAGAGCCGCAGGATCTCGGCGATCCACCCACTCGGCAAAGTCATGTTCCAGGTCCACGGGAGCGGTATGCCGGTGAGCACGTCAGCGTTGCGACCGTTCGAGAAAAATCACTCCGTGGCGCCGTGCCGCATCACCTTGGCGGGCAACCAGACGAACAGCGTGACCGAGAGCGTGCACCACAACGTGCCGGTCACGAAGGAGATGACGCCGTACAGCAGCCCGGCGCCCAGCTTGCCCAACGCCGTTGCGGCGACGGGTGCGGCCCGCGCGCCTGCCCCGGCCTCGTCCCCGGCATGAAACCGCCCGTGGCTCCACTCGAAGACTGCCCGAGCGTGTAGATCACCGCGTTCGGCAGGCTCCAGACGCACAGCCCCACGAGGGCCATCGTGGCGAGGAGCTGGAGCCAGTCACGCAACACGAACTCCGCAGCGAACCGTAAGCCGACGATCAGCAGCCCGAACAGCACGAGGGGTCGGGCACGGAGCCAGGGCGTCTCGGGCATCGGAGCAATGTTATCCGACCACACCGCTATCGTTACGCGAGCGAAACAGGAACCGGACTGATCGGACGAGTGGGAAACTCACGGTCCCGCCTGGTGGAGTGCCTCTGCACGATTCGAGCGGGACTGCTAGAGTCGCGCGGATGACGGGGTCGAGATCACACGTTCTCCGATTCGCGATGGCCTTCACGGGCATGGTGCTCGCCTTCGCGAACGCCCAGACCCAACTCGCGTCGGCGCGGGTCGGCACGGACCCCTACACCGGTGGCGAGAAAGCGAACCTCGAGCGCGCCCGCTACGCGTCGCTGGGGCCGTTCGAGTTCGGGAATGCCCACACGACGACCACGATCGAAGCGCTGCTCGGCGACGAGCGGCTGCACTGGATCGAAACCGAGCACTTCCACCTCGGCTGCGCACTGTCGGAGCTCAGCCTCAAGCGCGGCGACAAGCAGTGGATCAAGAGCGTCAAGGCAGAGCTGAAGCGGTTGCGTGAGCGCCTGCCCACGATCAAAAAGTCGGTGCGCAGGCTCGACCCGTGGCTGCGCGCGCACCTGATCGCACAACGTCTCGAGGACCTCTACGCCAAGGTGCAGACGGACCTCGGCTGGAACGGCCGCAAGTTCCCCGAGAAGCCGATGAACCCGGCCGATGCCGCGAGCTACATGGGCAAAGGGCCCTATCTGGGCATGCAGCAGAAATACGCCGTGCTCATCGTGCGGCGCGGCGCGAGCCTCGCGCGCTACACGCGCGCCCATGCCAGCGGCGAAACACGCGAGCCGTTCCGCTTCCATGCACCGGGCGTCGGCACGCTCGTGTTCGTGATCGCCGAGGAATCGAGCGAGGGCCTGATGGGCAACGACCAGGCGCTGCACAGCCAGCTCGCCTACAACGTTGCGGTCAACCTGATCAACGGCTACCGCTCCTACGGCCACGACCTGCCCCCGTGGCTCACGTTCGGCATTGCGCACCACTACTCGCGCCAGGTGTCGCCGCGTTATCCCGCCTACGAGCGCAAGGGCGACGGTGACGAAGAGGACTCCTCGTTCTGGAAGTGGGACGAGCGCGCGCGCGGCCTGCTGAAGCACGACGTGTTCGAATCCCTGACGGATCTGTTCCTGCGTGAACGGATTGCGAACTTCGACATGGAGCAGCACATCCAGGCCTGGAGCCTCGTCGACTTCCTGATGCGAGAACGCCCGAAAGAACTCGGCATGCTCGTGCACGGGCTCAAGGCGCCCTTCCACCAACAGCACAAACTGCCATCCCACAAGGAATTGCTCGCCCGCCAGGACGAATGCGTCAAGGCGGCATTCGACCTGACCGTAGAGGAGCTCGAGGCAGTCTGGCGGAAGGGCGCCACGAAACGCCGCCGCTGAGAACCCGGTGTTCGGGCGAAGCGCCTGCCACCCCAGTCGTTTCCCTCGTTCGCGGCATGGTCCTTGCTCTCGACCCGGTCCAAATCGGTCTCACCGAGGGGCTGCGCAGCAGCCACGTGGTCCGCTACCATTCGTCCGCACGCCTTCGGGAATCCTTCTCGTCCGTCCGTGCAATTCCCCTCCCTCCGAAGGAGCCATAGGAGCCTGGCACTCATGTCGAGGTCTGTCGTGTTCTGTCACGTTCTCAGCGCTGTCCTGCTGACGACGACTCTCCTGTCCGCACAATGCCCACGACCGCGCAGCGGCGGCGGCGGCAGCAGCACCCCGGGTCAGAGCCCGAGTGGTGTGCCCGGCCCGTCGACTCCCGGCCCCGGCGGCCCGTCGACCCCCGGCCCCGGCGGCCCCAGCCAGCCCGGCCCGAGCGACCCCGGCACCGGCCCGACGACGGGCGGCCCGAGCGGTCCGTCGGCTCCCGGTTTCGGCCCGACGACGGGTGGTCCCGGCGGCGGCCCCGCCGCGGCAGCTCGCCCGGGTCGCACCGGCGCGCGCGGCGCGGTGATGACGTTCGCACGCGGCCGCACCTCGAAGGACCGGCTCAAGATGGATTGGGAACACCCGGTGCCCGCGGAACGCGGTGAGGGCACATCGGCTGCCGGCGCGCTGCCGCTCGCCGATGCGCTCGCCCAACTCTGGGGCGACGACACCCGGCCGCTGCTCGTGCTGCGCGAGTGCAACCTCTGCCAAGGCTCGGACCGAGCGCTGCTGAACGTGTCGCTCAACAATGATCGCACCAAGCTGCTCGCCAGCTGGTTCCGCGTCGTGAAGCTGCCCCCGCACGTGACGCAGGAGTCGCACCCGTTCTACAACGTCTTCGCAGGCCAGGGATTCGAGGGCGCGCTGCCGCACTTCTACCTGCTCTCGTCGCCGACGAGCAAGCCAGTCGCGTTCACCGGCCGCCCGACGCAGGGCCGCCTGCTCGCGTCGATGACCGGCATCATCAAGGAGCGCTACCAACTCGACCCGAAGCGCGCGATCAAGAAGTGGCTGGCGCTGCTCGACAAGTTCGACATGCTCGACGCGCAGCGCAAGCGCGTGAAAGAGCAGTGGCGGGAAGCGCGCGCCGAGAAGGGTCCGCGGAGTTCACGCGCCAAGAAGCTGCAAGCCAAGCTCGACAAGATCGAGAAGGACCGCGCCCGACTGCTCAACCATGAGAAGAAGGTGCGCAACCTGGTGCTGCACCCGTTCCCGAAGGGCGAGAAGATCGCCGCCGCGAAGTAACCGCGCACGGGCTGCGGACTAGCGGCATCGGCCTCGAAGAGCCGTTTCGCGCCCGGGCGCGAAACGGCGCCAGGCCCACGACGCACCCCGAGGAACGCATCATGACTCGACATCGCCTGGCCGGTGGCATCGCTACCTTGGTCGCAATCGCCGCCCCTTGTTCGGCCCAACTGCAGGCCACCCTCGAGACCCCGACGACGCCTGGCCCGGCGCTGCTCGAGTTCGGCTACGGCTACGACACGAATCGCGGCGTCACGGTGCTGTTCGCGGGCGACCGGCTCGGCCTGTTCCGCAACGACGTCTACGAGTGGGACGGCGCCAACTGGAGCAACCCCAACGTCGCATCGCGTCCCGGTCCACGCGGTCGCCCGACGCTCGGTTTCGATGAGGCGCGCAACGAGATGCTCGTGTTCGGCGGAGTCACGAACAACGGCACGTTCCTCTCGGACACACTCACGTATGACGGCGCGGCGTTCACGCAGCGCACCGTCGGCATCCGTCCCGGCCCACGCAGCGGCGCCGCCATGGCCTACGACCCGAACCGCCAGGTCGTCGTGCTCTTCGGTGGCTTCGTCTCCTCGGGTCAGGACAACGACGAAACCTGGGAGTGGAACGGCAACTCGTGGACGTCGCGCCCGCTCACGCCGCGACCACCGGCACGCGGCGCCCACCGGATGACGTGGGACCCGACCCGCGATGCAATCGTGATGTTCGGCGGCTTCCGGACGCCACTGCTCGACACGGTCGACGACACCTGGCAGTACGACGGGACGGCATGGACGACGATCCCGTCGGCCACGACTCCGACCAAGCGCTGCGACCAGGCGCTCGCGTTCGACGCGGTCCGCGGCAAGCTCGTGATGTACGGCGGCCTCACCGCGTTCCAGCAGCCGGGCAACATCCCGGTCACGCTCGGTGACTTCTGGGTGCTCGACAGCAACGGCTGGCAGAGCAAGAGCGTTGCCGGGCTACCGTCCTCGCGCTCGTATCCCGCGGGCGTCTGGGACGCGACGAACGAACAGTTCGTGGTTCACGGCGGTTTCTCGAGCGCGACGACGTTCTCGGACACCTACACGTTCGAGAGCGCCTCCCCCGCCGACATGCAGGCCTACGGCGCCGGCTGCCCCGGCAGCAACGGCGTGCCGGCGCTGGCGCCCGGGTCGCTGCCGTGGACCGGCAGCTACTACGACGTCAACCTGACGAACGGCCCCGGCGGTGCCGTCGCATTCATGGTGCTCGGACTCTCCGACACGATCTGGAACGGCCAGCCCATCCCCGTCGACCTCACGTCGGTCGGACTCGCCGGTTGCCAGGCATGGCTCAGCTCCGACGTGACCGCGCTCTTCGTCGTCGTCAACGGCGAGGCCTCCTGGGGCCTCAACGTCTGCACCTGCCCGTGGGCCGTCGGCATCGACTACTCGCTGCAGGCCGTGATCCTCGACCCAGCCGCGCCGAACCAGCTCGGTGGCTCGATGACGAACGCGCTGCGCGCCACGATCGGCGACTGGTAGGCCCAGCCGAGGCTCAGGACGAGCGCGTGCCGAGCACCGTGCGCTTCGATTCCTGCCGTTTGCCGATCGCGGTGATGCCGTTGCAGTACTTGCTGACCCGCGTCAGCGTGCACTGATGTCGCGCGAGCAGACTAGTTAGCCAGTGCGGCACGCGCTCGTTGGCCTTGACCTCCATGATCGCGAGATGGGCCGGGAACGCGAGCTGCATCGACTGGTGCTGCTCGAGATCGAAGTCGGCCCGCCGCGTGCGCACGAGCGTGTCGAACGTCAGCCGCATCCCCGGATCGACCGTGTGGCCGACGTAGGCCTGGCGCGTGTATGCGATCACGTTCTTCGGCCGCAGCCGCAGTGACGTGACGAGGTAGTGGACCTCGTCCGCGACTTCCTGGTCGATCGGATCATCGAGCTCGAAACGCGTGTCGCCGGAACACATCGCATAAGCGGCATCGAGCGGCAGCTGCAGACGGCGCTTCTGCACCGTGCGGTTGACGCGCTGCTTGATCTCGACGAACGCGTCGCTGCCGGGCTGATCCGGATAGATCCGGATGCGCAGCTTGCGGCGGAACAGCAGACCGTCGAGCTTGTTGCGATAGCAGTCGAGATCGGGCGTGTCGAAGTAGAGCGACGCGATCGAGTAGAACCCATGCTTGCCGCCGTGCGGGTCACGCCCGAGGAAACGCTCGAGGTCGGCCTTGAGCGTCGGCAACGACGCGACGGGGACCGCGTACTTGATCTCGTAGCGGTTGAATCGGCGGATCACGGCGACACCTCCACGCGGTCGAGTCGAAAGCCCCGGGTTCGGAACCTCTGAGCCTGCCGCTCCCACTTCTTGAACATCTCGGGCGACGCCCGCACCTCGACGAATACCTCACCACCCGGCGGCACGACGCGCTCGAAGGAGAACTCGGCACCGGGCTCGAAATCGAACTTCTCCGGCGCCCCCGCCGGATCCCGCACGGCACCCTGAGCCGCCCGATTGCTGGTGAGGAAGGCCCGAACGGTCATCGCGGCCGTGGAACCGTTCTTCAAGAACAGCGCGGCAGGATCCGTCCCCATCGTCCATCGCCCGCCGTCGAATCCGACCGCGAAACACCTGCCGGGCGCGACCGGTACGAGCGCCGAAGGGCCGATCTCGACACCGCGCCCCCGCGCCGTCGCCAGCACCTTCTCCGCGAGCGCCCACTCGGACTGACGCACCGCGACCTTCAACGCGTCGCCGAGCCAGAGCCCGGCCTTGCGTTCGGGACCGTCGCCCGCAATCCGCAGCAGGTAGTCGATCTCGGCGAGATCGCGAGCCCGCGGATCCTCGAGGTCCCACCACATCGGCTGCCGAATCCACGCGAAGAACGCGAAGAACAGACCGATCGCGAGCACGAGGTACAGGAAGCCGAAGGAGGGACCGCGAAGCCGCATCGCACCGAGTCGTTGGAGAACGGATCGATTCAGAGATTCGAATCGATCACAGATCGATCTGCTGCTGCCCCTCGATCAGGCTGACCTTCTTGTCGCCGTTGAGACGCCGGACTTCCTGGAGGAACTTGCCGCTGTCGAACTTGCCGTGAATTGTCGTGCTGTAGGCGAGCTGCAGCGTCCCGGTGCCCGGCATCGACTCCATGCTGATCAGGTAGTGCTCCTGGAACGTCTTGTCGAAGAGCTCCCCGAACAACTTCTCCGGATCTGCATCGGGGTCCACTTCCGCGAGCAGGATGCGTTCGCGCACCGTGCGGGCGAAGAAGTTGAAGTAGTGCATCAGGAACACGAAGCCGGCGATCGTGAACGTCGCGAACACGGCCATCAGATAGAAGCGTGTCCCGCACGACATGCCGACGGCCATCGCCCAGAACACGAAGCCGACGTCCCGACTCTCCTTGACTGCGTTGCGGAAGCGCACGATCGACAGCGCCCCGACGAGGGAGAACGCTCGCGCGATGTTGCTGCCGATCACGAGCATGATCACGGCCACGACGACGGCCATGAGCACGTACGTCTGCACGTTGCCTTGCGAGTACGAGATGCCCTTGTGCGTCGTCTGATAGGTCTTGCCGATCACGAGCGACAGCCCGAACGACAGACACAGCACGATCACGATGTCCCAGGTCGTGAAGACGCCGGTGAAATCACCGATCGCGTTGACGTCCTGGCTGAGAAGCTCGTTGAGGCCTTGGGGAACGAGATTGAGAAGCGTCATATTCTGAATCGAGTCACGGGCGAACCGTGAAGAATCCATACCTCACGCAATCTTCGCGCGAAAGGAATCCGTCAGGAAGCGGAACCCGCACCGGGCCGTACGAGACCCGAACCCCCCGTCGCAGCGCCGCAATGGCGATGCCATCG
Source organism: bacterium (assembly GCA_024743115.1). Classification (GTDB taxonomy): domain Bacteria; phylum Planctomycetota; class UBA1135; order UBA1135; family UBA2386; genus JAGQRA01. Next base: position 51,967 of record JANSXC010000009.1, read on the forward strand.
GCGGCTGGGGACGCCCCATCGCACCCGGCGTGTTTCACTTGCCTGACGCGGTCTGTATCGTCGAAAGACGCCTCCGGACATGACGAGCAGTCTCTACAAACTCTGGCGCCTGCCCTTCCGATACGCGATCTGGCTGGTGGTCCCGCTGCAGGTCGTGATGATCCTCGTCGCCCACCGGGGCTGGGTCCACTACCGCCGCAACCTCGAATGCCGCTACAAACCGGACCGTTCGCCCCCGTTCGAGGTCGACCAGTGGCGCTACTTCACGAAGAAGGAACTCGAGCGCAGTCTTTACCGGACGTTCGCACCGGACGTGCCTGCGGGCGACCTCGACACCCTCTCCCTCACGATCGACGGCCGTCATCTCGGTGAGCTCAACGCCGACCTGCCCGACAGCGGCAAGACGACCTACTACCCCGCGACGCTCACGGTCGACGGCAAGCCCCACCGCATCAAGACGCGGTACATGGGCGACAACCACTGGCATTGGCTCTACCCGCAGAAGTCGTGGAAGATCAAGTGCCGTGGCGTCGACCCGATCCGCGACCGCGCGACCTTCAATCTCAAGAATCCACCGGACCCGACCGCGATCATCGACCTGATCGCCAACGAGCTGTCGGCGGACATCGGCCTGATCTCGCCCGACGTGCACCCGGTCAAGCTGTTCGTGAACGGGGCATACTCCGGCCTGCATCTGTGGTGGGACCGCGCCGACGAGTCGCTGCTGCGGCGGTTCCGCCGGATGCCGGGCAGCATCTACAGCGGAGATGGCGCGCCGCCGGACAAGAACGGTATCTACAACGTCTTCGTCGACGAGAAGTTCTGGACCAAGGACGCCGCGCGCAACGCGGAGCAGGCCGCCGACCGCGCCGACATCCGCAGCCTGATCCTGGCCATCAACGAGTTCGACGCGCCGACGTTCCACGCGTTCGTGACGGAATTCGTCGACCTCGACCAGTTCGCGAAGTTCACGGCCGTCGACCGCCTGTTCGGCGGTGAACACCACGACCACTGCCACAATCACAAGGTCTACTTCGACCCCTACCGGGGCCGGTTCGAACCGATCCAGTGGGACTTCGCGTTCTGGATGATGCACCGCCGCTACCCCGGCATCGACCAGGCCCTGAACCCGCTACTGATGCGGGTCCGCGAGCACCCCGCGTTCGAGCTCGCGATCCAGCGCGAGCTCGCGAAACTGCTCGAACGCGTGACACCCGAACGGCTGGCCGAGCGCGTCGAGACCGCTGCGGCTTCGATCCGCAGCGCGCTGCACGCGGACGGCTTTCGCGACACGCGCGACCACAAAGCGTGGCGCAACCTGCGCCTCGCCCTGCTGCATTCGGCGTTCTACAGCAACGCGGAGTTCGAGAGCCAGGTCAGGTATCTGGTCCGGGGCTTCAAAGGCCGCACCAAGTGGCTGCACTCGCGACTCGCCGACTGCGGGCTCCAGCTGCGGAGCTCCCATCCCCCGACGGGACCCGCGGTGCTGACGCTACGCTCCACCGGGTTCGTGGGACAGACGATCGAGAACCTGACGGCCCGGACTACCGCAGCGAACACAACCGTCGAACTCGTTCGCGATCAGAACCGCAACGGGGTCGCGGACGCGGGGGACCCCGTCGTGGCCACCGCGACCAGCACGGCCAACGAGGCCCGGTTCGCGCTCGACTTGAAGGTTCTGCCGGGGCTCAAGAAGGTGCCGCAGGCGTTCACCGAACTCCGCGGCGGCACGCAGCTCTCGCCCACGCCGCTGGACTACTCGTTCCTGCTGCGCCCGGTGAGCGGCGGCATCACCGCGGTCGAGCTCACGGCGACCAACACCGTGACCGGTGAACCCGTGGCTCCGGAGGCCGTGGACGAACTGCCTGCGGTCACGTTCGGATCGAACGAGAGCGCCCACTCGCTGCACCCGTGGGACCTGACGCCGCAGCCAGCAGAACGCACGCTCGACGTCGGCCCTGGTGAAGTCGTGCTGACGGAATCGCTGGCCCTGCCGCCAACCACGACGGTCGTGATCAAGCCCGGCACCACGCTCCGCCTCGGACCGGACGTCAGCGTCGAGTTCCGCGGCAAGGTCCTGGCGCTCGGTACCGAGGAAGAGCCGATCCTGATCGAACCCGCCGACGCCGCTCGCCCGTGGGGTGTCTTCGCGCTGCACGGCATCGGCACGCGCGGCAGCCGCTTCACGCACTGCCAATGGCGCGACGGCTCGACCGACAAGTTCCGGATGGTGCTGCGCACCGGCATGGTGAGCATCATCGATACGGCGGACATCGAGATGCAGAACTGCTTCATCGGCCGCAACTTCAAGGGCGATGACGCGCTGCACTGGGGTTATGTGACCGGCGGCGAGATTCGCGACTGCGAGTTCCGCGGCGCCGCGAGCGACGCGTTCGACATGGACATCGGCAAGGACGTGCGCATCGTCGGCTGCCGCTTCTACGAGAGCGGCAACGACTCGCTCGACCTCATGACGACCGAGTGTGAGGTGGCGGACTGCCACTTCATCGACGCCGGTGACAAGGGCATCTCGGTGGGCGAAGGCACACGACTGACGCTGCTACGGTCCTCGTTCGAACGCTGTGTGATCGGCATCGAGATCAAGGACAGCAGCGTGGCCAAGGTCGACGCGGAAACGCGGTTCAACCGTTGCGGCACGGGGGTCAACCTCTACCGCAAGAACACGCGCTACACGAACGGAGGCACCCTGATCGCGCCGGACCTCTGGGCGATCGGCTGCGACAAGCCCCTGACAGCGGACAAGCGCTCCACCGTCCACGTCGACAACCTGCACACCTCCGCCGGCCAGAACTGAGGCCAACGCTGCAGCCCCTCACCACGGATGCCTACCTGCTACCCGAAAGCATGAGCCCGAATCGCCCCAGATTCCGCGGCTGCGCAGCTGCGTCGCGCGCCGGCTCCTGGCTCGCCCTTGCCGCACTCGCCGCCGGCTGCACGGCTCCGCGAACCTCGCCACCGGCGACACCACTCGCACCGGGGCTCTCCTACTCCGAGACGCACTCGGTGATCGCGCCACACGACTTCCTTCGCGACTTCCCCGCGCGCCCGACCGGCGACCTCGTGAATGCCGTCATCGAGATTCCTACCGGCGCGACGGACAAGTGGGAGGTCGGCCTCGACGGGGTGATGCGCTGGGACATGAAGAACGGCCAACCTCGCCGCGTGCGTTACCTCGGCTACCCGGCCAACTACGGCATCGTGCCACGCGCGGTTCTCGGCACCGAGATCGGCGGCGACGGCGACCCACTCGACATCCTGGTTCTCGGTCCCGCCCGACCGCGCGGCAGCATCGTGCCAGTCGTGCTCCTGGGCACGATCCGACTCGTCGACGACGGTGAGAAGGACGACAAGATCCTTGCCGTCGCGGCCGACTCACCGATGGCCGAGTGCCGCACGCCCGCGGCGCTGGATGCCGCGTTCCCCGGCATCACGGCGATCCTGCGGACCTGGTTTCAGAACTACAAGGGCCCGGGTGCGCTGACATGCTCGGGATTCGGAACCGCCGACGAAGCGGCCGAACTCGTGACGGCTGCGTGCCGATCGTTCGAAGAGTCCGCGGCGGCGAGGCAATAGACGACAGACGGAAGGCAGCCGCCTGACGCAGCCAGGGGGTGGTTTGGGCGGGCCGGGTGGGCGCGGTCATCCATGTCGGGCTAGGATCGGTGACCCCGCTCCCAACCAGCCGCGGACACGAATGCCCCAATCGCGCCTCGCGTTCTTCGTCGTCGTCACGGCGGCGATCCTGATCTCTGCCTGGCTCTGGTGGAACTCGACAGCCATGACGCCGCCGACCGAGCCGGCGCCCGCGCCGGTCACCGACGCCACGTCGGACCCGGCGCGTGATTCCGGCAACGCCGCGACGACCGCAGCTGCAACGGCAACGAACGAGATCCGTGACGACGCCGGAGCAGCCGCGGTCGAACCGATCACTGACCCCACCACTGCGACGCTCCGCGTTCTCGCGCGGTGGCCCGACGACGTCCCTGCCCCCGGCGTGATGATCGCGCTGCGGAACGGCCAACCGGGCGCGCCGTACACGCCATTCGCGCGCGAACTGACCGACGATAGCGGCACGGTCGAGTTCGCCGGCGTGCCGCGCGGCACGATGCATCTGCACTCGGACCGCGGCGACCGTCAGAAGATCACGGTCGAAGGCGCCGTGCAGCAGGTCGTATTCGAACTGCAGGGCGGTATCACGGTCGAAGGCCTGGTCGTGGACCCTGCGGGCAATCCCGTCGCGGCGGCCGGCGTGTGGCTGCAGAGTCGCGGCACGACGTGGGCTGGCGGCCGGGTCGCCGCGACGACCGACGACGCCGGTCGGTTCGAACTCGCGCACGTCAATCCCGGACAGTCACTCGGCGCGGTGGCCGCGAATCACTCACCCTCGACACTCGTCGATCTCGACCTCGTCGACAAATCGCAGACTCCCGCGACGGTCCGGCTCGAACTCGGTCCGCCCGGCGGCCGGCTCGAAGGCCTGCTCGTCACGAGCGAGGCCCGGCCAGTCCCGGGCGCGCTCGTGACGGTCGGTTCACCGCCACGGTTCCTCGATACGCGCGGTGATCGGATCGTCGAACAGTGGAGTACCCGAACCGCTACGACCGACGACGACGGGCGCTTCGTGATCGACGGCCTGAAGCCCGGCGAACACGAGCTCGCGATGCGTCACAGCAACCACGGGATCCATCGCACCACCGTTGCGATCAAGGCCGGCAACACGACGCAGTTCCGCTATCCGCTGCCCACCGCGGGCACGCTCTCCGGCCGCGTGACCGATACTGCGGGCGAGCCCATCGCAAAAGCGCGCGTACGGCTCTACGACACCCCGCCGAAGACGCCCTTCATCGCTGGCGGTCAGATCGATTTCGACGAGGCGTTCGGCTACCGCAGCACGCTCACCAACGAACACGGGGAGTATCGGCTCGCGTCCGTCACTTCCGGCAAGGTGCATGTGTTTGCGCAGCGCCCGAGGCCGCAGCGCCGCGATGGCACCTCGGTGGCCTACGTGAAATCGGAGATGATCATCCCACCCGGCACCGAGAAGCGCTGGGACGCGGTGATCGACGACGGCCTGGTCGTCGAGGGCATCGTGCTCTATCGCGATGGTCATCCGATCTCGACGTTCATCACGCTCGTCGACGAGGTCCGCACCGACCGTGAGGAACAGACCCTGGTAAGCGGCCGGAACGGCGTGTTTCGGTTCCTCTGCCTCGAAGAGGGCTCGACGTATTCGATCCGGGTTCAGCATCCGTTCGACGCGCCGCGCGGCCAGCGCGACCCGCTCGGCACGAAGGGCGTGGCACCGAACAGCGGCCGCGTCGAACTCCGCACGAACTACGACAAGCCCGTCAAGCAAGCGCACGGAGTCCTGGTCGGTCGGATCGAAGACACCGGCAACCGGATCAAGAACCCCAACGCCGCGACGATCGTGATGCACTCGGACGCCGGCTGGTTCCGCGACGGCATCAAGCTCGACAACGGTGCGTTCCGCATCGAACGGATCAAGCCGTCGCGTTGTCATGTCACGCTGATGGAGGCGGACTGCGCCCTCGCGCAATCGGAGTGGTTCGACATCGCCCCCGCGGCGACGGTAGACCTCGGCACGCTCACGACCGAGCCCGCTGGCGCCGCCCGAATCCACGTCGACCGGACTCCGGGCACCGAAGCGTTCGAGCCCAGCCTGAGCTTGAAACGGGAAGGCGACGGCCGCAGCACGCGGATCCCCCTCGGCCGCAAGAACGAGGTCGTCGCGGACAATCTCACGCCGGGTCGCTACACGGTCCGCGGTTGGACCAAGGGCATGGTGTCGCTGCGCAGCGCGCCGTTCGACGTCACGATGGGCCGGACCGTCGACGTCGAGGTGACGATTCGCGCAGGCGCTGCCGTCGTGTGCGAAGTGTGGTGGCCAGCCGGCCCGTCGACGTCGAAGTCGCGGAAGTACCGGGTCCTGGATAGCGACGGGAAGGTGCTGCACGAGTTCGAGGGCTCCCTGTCGCAGTGGCCAACCCATCCGTACGAACTCCGAACGACTCTGAACCCCGGGCGCTGGCGCGTCGAGTTCTCGACGGACGATGGCCTCTCGGGCGCGGTCGATTTCGACGTCGAGGACGTGGCAACGGAAGTTCGGCCGCGGCTCGAGCTGAAGTAGCATTGGGCCGGTCCTCACGGACCGCCGGAACCCACGGACCATTCGAGCCCACCATGATCTCGATCCCGATCCCGACCCTCCAGGACTGGAAGTCAGCCACCCGCCTCGGGCCGACCAGCCCGCGCAGCGCGGCTCTGCGCCGGGTCGATGCCGGCATCGCGGCCTATCACCGCGCCCGCAGCGAGTACGGCCGCGACTGGGAAGCCCGCGAGATCCGCAAACTGTTGCGCGAATGGAAGGTGCGCAGTTCCGGGTGGGACCGCGCCGACGGACGCAACCGCAGCGGCGCGATCACGAGCCTCGAGGTGGCGCTCACCTGCCGCCTCGGCCCGCCCGGCGCCGCGCGGTCCGACAGCCCGCTCGCCGTGGACCTGCGCCACGGCACGCTGCACTTCCTCGCCCATGCGACGACGGGCAAGCTACCGACGAACGGTCCCGCGGCGATCAACGACGCCATCGATGCGACTTCGGACTTCGACGACCTGCGCAACGTCGACACGCAGGGCATCTCGTGGGACCCGCGCAAGAAGGACTTCGCCGGCGGCAAGAGCGAAGGTGGGTCGGGTTTCCTCAGCAAACTCTACGACCAGCTGAAGGAACTGATCGCAGGCCTCGTCGAATCGGCAGGAGCAGATGCGATCGCGGCCGAGGCCGGCCGCTTCGTGATCAACCTTCTGGGTGACGCGATCGTCAAGGCCCTCGGCGCGCTGGCCGGCCAGCTCGGTGCAGTGAAGGACTTCGTCAAGGGGCTCGTCGCGGCAACGAAGGCGGCGATCAAACACTGCCGCACGCGCGGCCTGCCCGCCGCCGTTTTCGACGGCCAGCCGCGCATGGTCGTCGAGAAGGTGCGCGAGCAGATCCGCGACGCCGGCATCGACGGCGTCAAGTCGGCTGTGAAGGCCGCGGTCACGGCCGGCATCGGCATCGCGGGCGGCGGCATCGCCGGCACGATCGTGTCCGCGATCACGACGCTCTACACGCTGGTGACCTCGATCTGGGCGCGCTTCCGCGACCTGCGACGACTGAAGAAGGTCTTCGCTGCAGCCAAGGACAAGCTACGCAATGGCCTGCACGAGAACGCCGCGGCGTTCCACGCCTGGTACAAGGACGTCATCAAGGATCTGCCGATCCTGTCCGCCTACTGCATGGCCATGCCGATGACCGGCGGCTACTACGGCTTCCTGACGATCGTAAGTGCTGACGGTACCGAACTCAGTTACCGCAGGCTCGAACGCAACTATGCGATGTTCAACACGGTCCGCGCCGAAGCCAAGAGCTTCGTCAAGGGCCACGGGATCAAGATCCGCAGTGCCGATCCGCTCGTCGCCCACTCACTGAAGGTCGCACGCGAGGAATCGAGCGCGTGGAACAACGCCAAGTCAGGCCTCTGGGGCCGCATGAAATCGACCGCGATCAAGCTCGTCGAGAGCGCGGCAAGTTGAATCGATGCCCACCAAGCACAGTCGCTCCACGTTCGCTACCGTTCTGGCCCTGACGACGGCCGGCCTCGCCCAGGTCACGGTCGAGCGACTCAGCGATTTCGAACCCCGATTCGCACCCGCCGTCGCATTCGAACCGCAATCGGGCCACGGCATGCTGTTCGGCGGCTTCACCGGCGTGCCGCGGCAGTGGCGCAACGATTGCTACCGTCACGTGGACGGCGTCTGGCAACGGGTCATCTCGGCAACCACCCCGCCGGCCCTCGTCGATCCGCACGCGGCCTCCTGGCCGGGACAGGGGATGCTGGTGTGCGGCAGCGGTGCGACCTGGCTGTTCGACGGCACGAACTGGCAGTCGATCGCAACGAACGCGGTGCCCGCGAACCCACTCGCGATGAGTCACGATCCGGTGCGGAACGAGGTCGTGGCGCTCGCGGTCGGCAGCCCGACCACCGCGTCGACGACGTGGACGTTCGACGGCCTCGACTGGACCCAGCGGACTCCGTCGCTGAACCCGCCCGCGGTCTCCTACAGCAAGATGGCGTGGGATCCGAGCACTCAGACCAGCGCGCTGATGATCACGAATGGCGGCAACGGCTTCGGCCAGTTCGCGTGGGACGGCACCGACTGGAACCAGGTCTCGTTCTCGTCGATCGGCCCCACGAACTTCGCGCTCGCGACCGCCCCCAACCAGGCCGGGGTGATCCGATCGGGCGGCTTCACCCAGCCGTTCAGCATCGGCGGCAACGATCTCTACAGTGGCAACGGCAACGTTGCCCTCCAAGGCCCGGGCGCACCGCCGCACCGGCTGGCCAGCGTCGGCTGGTACGAGCCGGGTCCCGACCGAACGGTGATCGCGCATCCATCCAGGACCAATCACGGCGTCTGGTACTGGGACGGCGCGTCCTGGTCCCAGCCCGCCCCGGGGCGCCATCTCCCGATCGGCAGCCCAGCCGTCTACGACAGCTGGCGCGGACGCGTGCTCACGTTCGGTGGCGCATGGCTCGGCAGCTACGAACACGACGAACTGTGGCAACGGCAGAACGGCATCGCAACGCTACTCGGCACCGGTGGACCACTGCCGCGACAGGCGCACGGCGTGGCGTTCGACTCCTGGCGCGGTGAACTCGTGACGTTCGGCGGCGCCGACGTCGACCCCGGCTCGGGCAGCTACCTCCCGCTGCTCGACGGCTACGCCACGCAGGCATGGAACGGTGCATCCTGGCGGTCGACGCCGTGGACGGCGTCGTCGCCATCGTTCCGCGCGTTCCCCGCAATGGCATTCGATGCCAGCCGTGGCCGGGTCGTGCTGTTTGGCGGCCGGTCGATCACGTTCAGCAACACGTGGCTCAACGACACCCACGAGTGGGACGGCACATCGTGGGCACGCCTGACCCCCACCGTGCAACCACCCGCCGCCCAGTACCCGCAGCTGTTCTACGATCCCGAACGCGGCCAGTGCGTGCTGCACGAATCGAATGGCTTCTGGCGCTTCGACGGCAACGACTGGCTCAATCTCGGGATCCCGGCTCTCATCGCCCCGTCGCACCAGGCCGAAGTCGGCTTCGATCGATCGCGCGATCGCTGGCTTGCCACGACGGTCCGCGACGGCATCTTCGAGCTCCAGGCCAACCAGTGGATGCTCGTGAACCCGGTGAGCGTACCGAGCCCGTCCGGCACCATGACGTTCGACAGCAGTCGCGGCGAGTTCGTCGGCTTCGACCACACCGGGCCGTACACGATCCGCACCCAGGGCGCCGGCACCTTGCGCCCGTTAGGCAACGGCTGCGGCGGCCAGGCGGGCGAACCCGTACTGCACGGCGAACGCCCGCTGCGACTCGGCGCGAGCCGACCTCTGCACCTCGACCGCGCACCGGCCGGAGCGTTCTGGCTGGCCGTCTTCGGCAGCGACGTTCCGACCTACCAGGGCGTGCCGCTCCCGATCGACCTATCACCCTTCGGTGCGCCCGGCTGCGCGCTGCACACCGAGGCCGCCGGCACGACGGTCCGCACGGGCCGCGACTGGCCCCTGGCCATTCCCGCCAATCCGGGGCTGCAGGGCACGGCCATGCGGTTCCAGGCCCTGGTCTTCGATGCCACCGCGAACTCGCTCGGACTCTCGGCATCGAACGGCATCGTCGCGACGGTCGGGCAGTAGAGCGTCCCGGCCGCGAACTTTGGCCGAATCGGGGCTTGAGTCGCCGGGGGGCGATGGCCGACGGTCTCAGCATGGCCACCCTGTTGGTGATCAAGACCGGAGCCCTCGGCGACGTGCTGCGCACGACGTCGATCCTGCCGGGACTGGCGGCCCGCTTCGACGACCTCGAGGTCTGTTGGGTGACCGCCGCAGCCGCGAAACCGCTCGTCGAGCGTCATCGACTCGTGGATCGCGTCGTCACCTGCGATCCGAAGGACCCGGAATCGATCGCCGCCGTGCGCGCCGGGCTCGCGGACACGCGCTGGGACTGGCTGCTGTCGCTCGATGACGAGGAACCGCTCTGCGCCCTCGCCGCCGGGCTCGCGGCGGAGAAGCTCTCCGGCGCGACGCTCGATCAGGATGGTCAACGCATCTACACCGACGACGTCGAACCGTGGTTCGGCATGGGGCTGCTCGCGCGCGCCGGCAAGGCCACTGCGGATGCGCGCAAGATCAGCAACCAGCGCACACACCCGGAAATCTTCGCGACGATGTTCGGCATCGAACCAGGCCGCCCCGAACTGCCGCTGCCCGATGCCGCCGGTGCGGCTGCGCGGGCCTTCGCGCAGCAGAACGGGCTCGGCGACGGCCGGCTGCTCGTCGGCCTCAACACCGGCGCGGGTGGCCGCTGGACCAGCAAGGGGCTGCCGACCGACCGCGTCGTCGCCTACGCCGACGCTCTCGCCAAGGCGAGTGGGCAGCCGATCGACTTCCTGATCCTCGGCGGCCCCAACGAACGCGAACGCAACGGCGAGATCGCGAGCGGCATCAAAGGCCTCGGGGACCACGCCCGCGCCGTCGACCCCGGCACCGACAACGACATCCCGACGTTCTCGGCCATCCTCGGCCTGTGCGATCTGTTACTCACGAGCGACTCGCTCGCGCTGCACCTCGGCGTCGCGCTGGACGTGCCGATCGTCGCGTTCTTCGCCCCGACCTCGGCCGCGGAGATCGAGCTCTACGGCCTCGGCGAGAAGGTCGTCAGCACGGCGACCGACTACTGCACGTATCGACCCGACGCGGACAACACGACGATCACGGTCGAACGCCTCGTCGCCGCGACCGAGCGGGTACTGGCCGCCAACGCGAAGCGCTAGCCCCCGCCGGCCGCCGCGGAGCCCACGCCGAGCCGCAATCGCCGGGCACGCATCGCAAAAACGTGCAACACTCGTGGCTCCGAGATCGTCGTGCCTCTGCCACGACCCGATGTCCACTCACGTTCCACCCGACCAGGCGCTCGACATGCTGGCCCACCGGCACTTCATCCGGGGGATCGTGCGCTCGCTGCTGCGCGGCAGCGATGGGGAGGAAGACGTCGTGCAGCAGACGATGCTCAAAGCCTGCAGCGAAGGTCCGCGTGACCGCGGTCGGCTGCGCCCTTGGCTCGCACGAATCGCCCGCAACCTCGCGTTCGACCACCTGCGCATGCGCCGACGGCGGCGCAAGCACGACGAGGAACGCGCCGATGTCCGACCCGGCGAGCCGTCGCCTGCGGACGTGTTGCAACGCGAAGAGGAACGGCAACGCGTCGTGCAGGCGGTGCTCGCGATGCCGCCGGCCTATCGCGCGGTCTTGCTGATGCGGTTCTGGGGCGAGCTCACGACGGCCGAGATCGCGCAGCGACTCGGCGAACCGGACGCAACGATCCGATCCCGCTTGCACCGCGGCATCGGCATGCTGCGCCAGAAGCTGGACCGCGAGTTCGGCGGGCGCGCGGCCTGGGTGACGGCACTGCTGCCGTTCGCCGATCCGGGCCAGCTGATCGCCCCAGCCGGAGCTGCATCGGCCAGCACCGCCACGTTCATGTCGGGCCCGACGCCAACCACACTCGGAACCGCCACCAAGATCTCGACGACCGGAGCGTTACTGATGACGAAGTCCAAGATGCTGCTGAGCACGATCGCCTGTGCGGCCGTGGGATTGATGGCCTGGCTGGCGTGGCAGAGCGACGGCGCCCCCTCACCACAGCCGACGAACCGGAACGACGCCACGGCCTCGATCGCTCGGGGCGAAGTCGCGACGCGCGCGGCCACGGATGCCACGGCCGACGAGGCCACGACGGACTCGTCGCCCGAGCGGCTCACTGCCGCCCCCACCGGTGCACTGACCGTGCAAGGCGTCGTCGTACACGACGGTAATCCCCAGCCGAACGTTCCGTTGACGCTGCAGTGGTTCACCGGCACCCAGACCGAAGACGCGCCTCTGAGCGAGCACGAGCTTCTGAGCGACAGCCAGGGCCGTTTCGTGTGGCGCGGCGCTACCAGAACCGAGTTCGAAACGGTCCGCGTGAGCGCGCCGCAGGCAAGGGCGCAGGCCTGGGCCGACTCCGAGGTCATCGCACCCGACACGACCGAGGTGTCACTCGAAGTCTCGATCGTCCCGCTCGATCGCGTCCTGTTCGGGCGCGTGCACGACGGGGCCGGCAAGCCGGTCTCCGGGGTGCGACTGTCGATCAACGGCTGGCGGAAGAGCGCCACGGTCTCCGACGCCGACGGCCGCTACGAGTTACCCGTGCCGCAGCGCAGCTATCCGCTCGTCGTCGAGCCGAAAGTGCACCGCCATCGCCTCATCAACGGCTACATGCCCGACGACGCGACCCGCCACGAGTTCGACATCGCACTCGTCCCCGGGGCCGCATTCGAGGGCTTCGTCGTCGACGAGAACGAAGCACCGGTGGCAGGAGCCACGGTCCGAGCCTCCGGCCTGATGGGCCAGGGCGTCGAGACCGGCGCCGACGGACGATTCGTGCTCACTGGCGCGGCACCTGACTCGCGCCATGAACTCACCGCCAAGAAACCCGGGTACCGGCGCGGCAACGCCATCGCGCAACCGGGCGGAGAACCCAGCAGGATCGTCCTGTTGCCCGGACTCGAACTCGGGCTGCAAGTCTGCGACCTCGCGGGCAAACCGGTCGTTGGCGCGACCGTTCACGTCGTGCCTGAGCCGCACAGCGGCTGGCACTCGCGCGGTCTCACCGACGCCGCCGGCAAGAAGCGGCTCGTCGACCTGCCGCCGGGGCCGTTCGACGTGATCGTCCAGTATCCCGGGTTCGTGCGCGACCGCCGCACCGTCGACGCAGCGAAGACGACAGGCGATGTGACGATCGCGATGCGGCCCGGATTCACGGTCGCGGGACAGGTCACCGACACCGCCGGCGAACCGATGGCCGGAGTCTCGGTCTACGCCGAGGACCCCACGGCCGACTTCGCCAAGCGTGGGGTCGGGACCCGGGCGAAGACCGACGCGGCCGGGGGATTCGCGATCAACGATCTACCACCCGGTAGTTTCACCGTCTACGCACACCACGACGGCTACGCGCGCGCGTCGCTGCCCGGCATCCACAACGCCCGCACGGACCTCGTGCTTCGACTCGCGGCAGCGCCCGCGGTCGCGGGCCGCGTCGTGGATGCCGCGACCGGTGAGCCCATCCGCGAGTTCACGGTCGCGATCGCGGCGAACCACGAGGTGCAGAGTCTGCACATCAGCCCGAAGCGGTTCGAAGACGACCACGGCTACTTCCGCTTCCAGAACTGGCGCATGAAGGCCGGTGCCGAGCTGTTCCTCGAAATCCGCGCCCCGGGCTACGCGCCGAGCCGGGTTCGCAGCGCCGGGCAAGTCAACCCGCCGCGCGACCAGAACGTCGTCCGCCTGCACGTCGGCGCCACGGTCAAGGGGACCGTCCGCGATGCCGCGACCAACACCGCGATCGCCGGCGCCGAGCTCACCTTGAACCTCGGTGACGGCAAAGACGACCTGCATCGCTTCTTTCGCAGCCGCGGTCAGACGACGACCGCCGATGCGAACGGCAAGTTCGCGATCGCGAACGTCGCGCCCGGAACTCACCGCGTCACGGTCCGCCACGCGGACTACCCGGGCAACGCCCACGGCCCGTTCGAAGTTCCCGCGGGTGACGAGCCCGTCACGATCGAGCCGACGCTGCGACGCGGGGTCACGGTCCGTGGTCGGGTCACCGGCGCCCAGAACGCTGCGGGCTGGAAGATCCGCGCCCTGGGTCGCAACCAGGAGGTCGAGACGCGCATCGGACCGGATCTGACGTTCACGCTCGAGGGCCTCGGACCCGGTCGCTACCACCTGATCGTGAAGCCCGAAACCGGCGCGGATCTCAGCCAGCAGATCCAGGTCGGCGCCAAGGACCTCGACGGCATCGAACTGGCTCTCGACGCGGGTTCGGGAGCGATCCGCGGCACCGTCCGCGGCATAGAACACGGCTGGGTCTCGATCACCCGGGTCGCCGCCGAGAAAGGCCAGCCGACGGTCGGCCGGCGCCAGAAGTTCGACGATGGCACGTTCACCTTCCGCGGCCTCGCTCCGGGCCACTACCGCATCGAACTCCACGATCGCGGATGGACGGGCCGGGGGAAGGCGGAAATCGACGTCGGTGCAGTGGAAGTTCCGGTGGAGATCACGTTCGAGAAGAACCGATAGCAGCACCGGTTCGGGACTCGCAACGGCGCGGGCCGCGACCGCCCCCTCCGCGTCAGGTTCAGGTCTAGGCGCGTGGTCTTCCCCGCCCCCTGCGGCTAACTTGACCCGGCCTTGATCTTCGCCCTCGCCACAACGCCTCAGAGCACGCTCCTCGGCGAACTGCCGACCGAGCTCGAACTCCTCGATCTCGCGATCAATCTGCTGCTCGTTCTCGTGCTCGGGTTCGTGCTCGGCTGGCACTTCGTGCGCTTCGGCCAGGTGCTGAGCAACAAGCGTAAGCTCGCGCGCGTGCTGGTCTTCGTGAGCGCCACGACGCTGCTGATCATCAGCGTCGTCAAAGTCTCGCTCGCGCTGTCTCTCGGCCTCGTCGGCGCGCTGTCGATCATCCGCTTCCGCACGCCCGTCAAGGAGCCGGAGGAGCTCGCATACCTGTTCCTCGCGATCGCGGTCGGCGTCGGACTCGGCGCGGATCGCCGCCTCGAGACCGCACTCGTGTTCGTCGTGATTCTCACGGCGATGGCGCTGCGGCACGGCCTGCCCGGAGGCAAGGCTCCGCTGCTCACGATCCTGCAGGTCAGCAAGCCCGGTCCGCTCGACGCCGAACGCGCGCCGCTCGACGCCCTGCTGCCAGCGGTTTCCGATCACTGCGCTCGCGTTGATCTGCGCCGCGTCGACGCGAGCCCGGACGAGTTCCACGCCAGCCTGCTCGTCGAGATCGCCGCACCCGACCGCCTGCAGCCCCTGCTCGATGGGATCCAGAAGGCGGTCCCCGGTGCCACGATCAGCGTCGTCGAGCGCGACGGCCTGGACTGACGGGGGCCGCCGGTGTTGATCCACAGCCACCCGACCAGAAGCCGCGGCGCCGGCATCGCACTGCTCACGCTCCTGCTCACGGCTGCCGGCTTTGCGCTCGGGTACCGCATCGCCATCGAGCACCGCCCCGACTCGGAAGCAACCGCGAACGCAACGCACCAAGACCGGGACCCGACTCCGGAACTGCTGCCGCGACCGCGCCAGGCCACGGGCGAACTACCCCTGCTCGAGATCACGATCGCGGCAGCCGACTGGCAGAAGATCACCGCGCATCGCGAACGTGCGCTCGCCGCGAAGTTCCTGTTCCCCGATCCCGCCGCGATCGTGCCGGCGACGATTCGTCGCGGCGACCGGACCGCCGAGGGCACCGCCCGCCTCAAGGGGGACTGGACCGACCACTACGACACGGACCAGTGGTCGCTGCGGATCGAGCTCGACGAGCCGCTGCAGGGCATGCGGCGGTTCTCGATCCAGCATCCCAAGACCCGCGGCTACGTGATGGAATGGCTCGTGATGCGCACGGCCGAGAAGCTCGGCGTGCTGGCGCCGCGGGTCGAGTTCGTGCACGCATCGATCAACGGCCGCGAGCCCAAGGTCTACTACCTCGAAGAACGCCCGGGCAAAGAGATGCTCGAGGCCCGCGGCCGGCGCGACGGCCCGATCGTGAAGTTCGGCGAGGACGCGCTGTGGAGCACCCACAAGCAGCTCGACTTCCTCAGCGTCGGTGTGCTGCCGAGTGACTTCGAGCGCATGTACCTCGCCTACGACGCACCCGCGGAGGTCATGAGCGAACGCCGCCTCGCCAAGGTCGAGACGCTCAACCGCCGCATCGATCGTGCGGTCAAGCAGGCCCGTGACCTGCAAGCGCTGATCGTCGCACAGGATCTCGCGAACCATTCGACGCGCGTGCAGCAGAGTCTCGCGCAGCTCCAGGGCCGCACGGTCGACGATCTGTTCGTGACACCCGCACTCGGTCGACTGCTCGCGCTCTACACGTTCTACCAAGGATTCCACGGGCTGCTCTGGAACCAACTGCGGCTCTACCACGATCCCGTCAGAGATCGCCTCGAACCGATCGCCAACGACTCCGATGGCAGCTTCCTGCTGCGGCCGGGCGAGATCGTCGTCGGCTCGCCCGACGCGCGCTGGTTCCGGCAGAGCCCGACCGCCCTGACGACCGCCTACGAACAACTCGGCGAGATGACCGAGCCGGGCTGGGCCAAGGACCTGATGCAGGAACTGCGCCCCGAACTACTGCGCGCCGCCGCGGCGATGAAGGCCACGGGGATCCAGATCCCGGGCTTCGACGTGCTCGACTCGCTCGACACGCTGATGCGCCAGCAGGTCGATCGGCTCGCGGCATTCGTGCGCCCCGAAGTCGCGGCGACGTTCGACGCGCGAGTCGTCGAGCTCATGGACTTCGACAGCTCGGAACACGAGCCCGGGCCAATGCGCGCCATCGAGGTCGATGTGCGCGCCACGACGAAAGTGCCGACGCGAATCGACACGTTCGTCCTCAGCAACGGCCGGGCCCTGTCACCCGCGCTGACGGCGGTAGGCATCGCCGGCGAACCGGACACCGCCGACCTCGTCGTGCGCCTGCCCGATGACGCCGTGCTGCTGCCCACTGACGGGCGAGCCCTGCGCTTTCGCTTCCCGCTCGACGGCCGCCTCGCGGGCCTGTCCGAGGTCCAGGCGATGAAGCGAGCGATCCGACAGCAGCTCGTGACTCCCGACCCGACCGATCTCACGATCACGGCCCGCTACCGTCCGGTTTCGGAACCCGAGGCGCGCCAGCAAGAACTCGTGCTACGCACCAACTACGACGCCAGCGCAACGACGACGGGCCGACCGACGCCACCGAGCCTGTGGCAGGCGCTCGAGCAACATGCGTTCCTGACCTACGACCTCGACTCGCGCGAGCTGCGGGTCCTGCCGGGCAGTCATGTGGTCGAACAGGACGTGATCCTGCCCGACGCGGTCACGCTACACATCGGCGCTGGCACGGAGTTGGTGCTCGCGCACGGAACGGTCCTGGTCATGGGCGCCATGCGGTCGAGTGGCACGGCGACGAACCCGGTCAAGCTCCGAGCCGCGGATCCGACGCAGGGCTTCGAAGGCATCCTCGTGCTCGGCACCGCAGGCCCGAGCGTGCTCACGCACACCGAGTTCTCGCACGCCCGCGCGATCAACCGCGGCGGCTGGCAAACGACCGGCGGCATCACGTTCCTCGCTCAACGCGTCGAACTCACGGGCTGCCACTTCCACGCCGCGCTGGGAGAAGACGCGCTCAATCTCATCGGCACGCGATGCCGGCTCGAGGGTTGCCGCTTCACCGGCGGACCGAGCGACCTGTTCGACGGCGACTTCGTGAGCGGCGAAGTATTGCGCTGCCACTTCCGCGGCAGCGGCGAGGACGCGCTGGACGTCAGTGGCTCGGTCCTCTCGGTCAGCAACTGCACGTTCGTCGAGATCGGTGACAAGGCACTGTCGGTCGGCGAAGGGTCACGACTCACGGCCCGCGACTGCCGGGTGCGCTCGGCGGCGATCGCGATGGCGAGCAAGGATCGTTCTCGAGCCGTCGCCGAGCGTCTGACCGTCGATCGGGTCGAGCACTTCGTGTTCGCGAGCTACATCAAGAAGCCCGAGTTCGGCGCCTCGCAGATCGAGGCCAAGAAACTGACCTGGAACGGCGCGGGCAAACCACGACACCTGGCCCAAACGACGTGCACCGTCGCAGTCGACGGCCAGACGATCGCGACCGAGGACATCGACGTCGGCGCGCTATATCGCGCCAAGGTTCTGGGCAAGTGACGCGCTACGAGGTGAAGCTCGTCGGTGACGCCCGCGACCACCGCCGCGTTCTGAGCGAACTCAGACTGCTGCCCGCGGTGCTGCGTCCGCACCATCCGCCGCGCACGGTACAGAGCATCTACCTCGACACGCCGAACGGTCGGGCACTCGCGGACAACCTCGCCGGCATCTCGAACCGAACGAAGGTTCGGGTGCGTTGGTACGGCGAGGCCACCGATCTGGTCAACGCCCACCTCGAACAGAAACACCGCAGCAACGCGCTCGGCACGAAGGACGTCGTCCGACTCGGCAGCGAGCTGCGGGTGCGCGGGGTCGACCGCCGCGCGTTCGTGGCCAACCTGCGCACCCGCCTCGAACCTGCCGCCGCCGAATGGCTGCACGGCCTCGAGCCAGCGCAGTGGATTCGCTACCGCCGCGAATACTTCGTCAGCCGCGGTAAGGAGCTGCGGGTCACCGTCGACCGTGACGTCACGGCGTTCGACCAGCGCGTGCTGTCCACTCTGGACTGCCGGCACGGCACCCCGATCCCGAAGCTCCTGATCGTCGAGCTCAAGGCCGCGGCCGAGCACCGCGAAGCGATCGAGGAGTGGCTGCAGCACACCGGTCTGCGACCGAGCAAGTGCAGCAAGTTCGTGCTCGCATCAATACCTGGCGAAGCACCGATCGCGTCGCGCTACTGCTGACGCGAAACGATCAACGAGCACTACGCCAGGCGTCGCCCGCCCGCGCGAACCACTCGGCTTCGGCCGCCAGACCGAACCCGTCGCCGAACCGCCGCAGCGCGACAAAACGCTCTCCCGCGTCGACACCCGTAGCCCGCAGCAGTTTCGGCAGGCACTCGGGGCACAACCGCCACGGCTGGCGATCCGACTCGGCCTGATGGTTCGAACCCGCGAGATTGCAGCTCCACGCCGTGCAGTGCCGCATGCCGAACATGTGCCCGATCTCGTGCGTTGCCGTCTTGACGGTGCGCAACAGGCACAGCCGCGCCGCGGCCTTCGACTCGTTGGGATCGCCGTTGCGATACAGCGACCACACGCCGATCCGATCGCGCAGCGACGCCTGCCCGAACACGAAGTTCCAGCCGCGGCCGGGCCACAGGTCCGCGCTCACGAAGCCGATCCGACAGGCGGCATCCGCCGGCAGGTTCGGCCGCAGCACGCGCCGCATCAGGTAGCCCGCGTGCAGCTGCAGCCAATCGCCGTGGTTCGACTGCCGCATGGAGTTCTGCGGAATTGCGCTCAGCGGCACAGCCGCCTCGACGACGACCTCGAGCCCGAACCAGTGGCGCACCGCCTCGACCGTGCGATCGAAGACCTGTTGACGGCCGGCGTCGAACTCCCCGATCGGCACGACGTAGATCCGACGCCGACCGGCCGTCGCCGCGACCGGGTCCTCGTCGAGGTACTCCGCGAACGTCTGCCCCGGCTCCTCGTGCTCCGCGAGCCAGTCGCCCGACCCGACCGTTGGCGCCGGCTCGTGGAGTTCGCTCAGAGCCAGACTGCGTGCGTGCAACTCCGACACCGGCTCGGCCATCGATTCCGATTTCGACCGCGGAATCTCATCGCGACACGCCGTCGCAATGAGCGCCAGGAGCATCAGCAGGGCGGAGGCTCGGGTAACTCGAGGCATACCCCCGACAACGGTGGAACCTCGCTGACGGTTCCCTCGTTTTCGATCGAACGGCTCAGCTCAGAGCACGTGCGCCACGGCGGGCGAACCCAACACGAGCCCGTTCGTAGCCGGGTCGATCGCGAGCCCCTGGATCGTGAACGGCAACCCGCGCGGCACCCAGTTCGGGATCTGAATCGCGGCGTCCATCGCACCGCTGCCGTCGGTCGTGCCCCAGCGCAGGATCGAATAAAAGCCCGGATCCACCCACGCCGCGCCAAACGGCGACGCGATCGGTGCGCGCGTGCCGAGGCTCGTGACCAGGATGGCGGGCAGCGCGGACTGCGTCATGATCCGGCAGGTGATCGCTGCGCCGGCAACGCGCCGCCCGCCACGACCGCCGCCGCGAAGGGGTAGCCGTAGACCGGGTAGTGAGGGCAGTAGAGCGGGGCGCTGTGGATGCCGGCGAGGTTCGAGTTGGCAACCGTGACGGTGCCACCTTGCACGCGGAGGGCCGGGTGCGAACCGGAGACATTGCAGCCGCGCGTGATCCATACGGTGGAAGGCGCGCCGCGGAGAACGCAGTTCTGCACCACCACGTCGCCCGACGCCACATGCAATCCGGGCGCGGACTGATTGTTCGGCCCGAATCGGCACTCCCGCATCAGGACCGAATGGTTCTGGGTCCAGACGTAGGCGCAGTCGACGGCATCCAGCGAGACCGGCGCATCGAGCGCCAGCGCAGCACCCACGTTCAGGCTCGCGATCACGACGTGGCCCGGAGTCGTCAACGGTCCGACCCGCAGCCACCAGATGTCGACCCCCGCGGTACTGTCGCCGATCACCGTCAACGGCTTGTCGAGCGTCACGACCCCGGTATAGTTGCCATCGCGCACCAGCACCGTGTCACCCGCGGACACCGTGTTGAACGCCACCTGCAGGTCGGTGAAGTCGCCGCCACCGTTCGGGTCGACGACCCAGGTCTGCTGGGCGAGCACGGGGCTGCAGACGAGGGCGAGCGCTAGACGAGCGAAACCTGACATGACGTGACTCCTTGACGGCGGGCACGACCACCCGCAGCACCTACGTTAACTGTCTCACGACGCTGCGCGGACGATTCGGCCGCACCGAATCCAGGCCCCGCACCTGCGGAGCGAATCGCGGGTGTCGGAAGTAGGGATCTCCCCAGGGAGCACAGCGTGGCCCCAGGCGCTACGCTTCCAGGATGATCCAAGCCGCCCGTGTCCTGCTGCCGACCCTGCTGCTGGCCTGCTTCGCTACGGGCCAGGGCAAGAACGTCCTGTTCTACGGCAACAGCTACACCTACTACTCGTGGGGCTACGGCGTGCCGGAGCTCGTCGGTCTGATCGCGACCGAGGCCGGCCATCCGACACCGAACATCGTGCAGCGGCTGGTCGGCGGTCAGACGCTGCAGTACTTCGCGACGGACCCCGGCGAGATCGCGCAGATCGGCACTCTGCTGCCCGCCAACGAGACCTGGGACGAGATCGTGATCCAGGGGCATCAACTCGAGGCCACGAACGGCATCGGCTTCAACTCGGCAGTCTTCCACAGCAGCGTGCACCAGATCATGGCCAACGTGCGCAGCCACAGCCCGGCGGCGCGCGCCGTGATGTTTCAGACCTGGGCCAATGCCTGGGGTCACATGTACTACCCGGTGCCCTGGCCCACGCCGGTCGAGATGCACGACGAGATCCGCGGCAACTACCAGCTCGTGGTCGACGACCTCAACACGTCGCTCGGCGCGGGCTCCGCGGTCAACGCAGCGCCTGGCGACGGTGTCGCCCTGCTCGAGTGGGACCCGCAGTGGTTCGAAGCCGACAAGGCCCACCCGTCGCCCGCGATGATCCTGCTCGCCGCGATGACGATCTACTCGTCGATCTACGGCCAGCCCGTCTGCGACATCCAGGCCGCGTTCAACCCGGCGGGCCCGCTCGCGACCCTGCTCGCCACGAAGAGCCTCGGCCAGACCGAGTGGAACTTCCTCGCCGGCATCGCGGATCGCACTGCGGCCCCGGCAACGCGGCACTACCCGGGCTCGGGTGACTATCTGCTGCTCGAGACCGCGACAGATCTCGCGCCGCTAACGAGCTGCCCGAAGCTCGACATGACGACGAACACCGTCGTGCAGATGCAGATGCGTTCGTTGAACGGCGTCTACGACCAGGCCGGCGCGTGGCTGCTCGTCGATCTGTTCCAGACCGGCTCGCCGCCCGGACCCGACGTGCAGTTCCCGGAGCTACAGGTCGCGCCGGGCCGCATGGCGCTGCTGCTCAGCGCCGGCGACCTCAACGCACCGCTGTCGTTCACGTTCCCGATGCCGTTCTCGTGGCCGGGCAGCTCGGTGCTCGTGCAGGGCCTCGCATGGGGCCCGAGCGCGGAGACCGGTAACGCGTTCTTCACGACCACCGACGCGCACGAGTTCGTCTTCTTCTAGGCGACCCCGGCGGCAATCCGGCCACTGGTCGTCAGGCCATCGGCCATCTGCCCTCAGATCATCTTCTTGGGGACGACGATCCGGTCGAACTCCTCGGCCGTCAGGTAGCCGAGCTTGAGCGCCGCGTCCTTGAGCGTGGTGCCTTCCTTGTGCGCGGTCTGCGCGATCTCGGCGGCCTTGTAGTAGCCGATGTGGGTATTGAGCGCGGTCACGAGCATCAGGCTCTTACCGACGAGTTCGTCGATGCGGGCCGCGTTGGGCTCGATGCCGACGACGCAGTTGTCGTGGAAGCTCTGGCAGGCATCCGCGATCAGCTGTGCACTCATGAGCACGTTGTAGGCCATCACGGGCTTGAACACGTTGAGCTGGAAGTGGCCGTGCGTGCCTGACACCGCAACCGCGGCGTCGTTGCCGATCACCTGCGCGCAAACCATCGTCAGAGCTTCGCACTGCGTCGGGTTGACCTTCCCGGGCATGATCGAACTGCCGGGCTCGTTGGCAGGGAGCACGATCTCACCGATGCCGGTCCGCGGCCCACTCGCGAGCATGCGGATGTTGTTACCGATGTGCATGAGGCTCACCGCAACGCGCTTGAGCGCGCCGCTCGCCTCGACCATCGCATCGTGCGCGCTCAACGCCTCGAACTTGTCCTCGGCGGTCACGAACGGGTGACCGCTGAGTTCGGCGATCTTCGCCGCGACCTTGACGTCGTAGCCCTCAGGCGTGTTGAGCCCCGTCCCGACCGCAGTGCCACCGAGCGCCAGTTCACTCAGGTGCGACAGGCATCCCCGCAGCGTCTCGAGCCCGCGCTCCAGCTGCATCGCGTAGCCGCCGAACTCCTGGCCGAGCGTCAGCGGCGTCGCATCCATGAGGTGCGTGCGCCCGGTCTTCACCACGTCGCAGAACGTCGCGGCCTTCTTCGCGAGCGTCGCCCGCAGCAACTGCACCTTCGGAATCGTCTGCTCGACGAGCATGGTGTAGGCCGCGATGTGCATCGCCGTCGGGAACGTGTCGTTCGAGCTCTGGCTCTTGTTGACGTCGTCATTGGCCTTGACGAGCTTCTCCTCGCGGAACTGCCCGCCGAGGATCTCGGTCGCACGGTTCGCGACGACCTCGTTGACGTTCATGTTGCTCTGCGTGCCAGAGCCCGTCTGCCACACGACCAACGGGAAGTTGTCGTCGAGCTTGCCTGCGAGCACGTCGTCGCAAGCCGCGGCAATCGCGTCCGCCTTCTTCTGATCGAAGTCGGTCAGCTCCGCATTCGTCAGCGCCGCCGCCTTCTTGAGGATGGCGAACGCCTGCACGATCTCGCGCGGCATTCGTTGCCCTCCAATCTTGAAGTTCTCCAGGCTGCGCTGGGTCTGCGCGCCCCAATACTTGTCGTCGGGGACCTGAACGTCCCCCATCGTGTCTTTCTCGGTCCGGTAGTTCATGGCTGGTCGGCACACGTTACCCCGCCCCCTGCCGACGACTCCAAAAAGCCGAAATCCGGCGTGACGGCCGCGGCGAAACGACGCCCGTTTCACCGAGAGGAACGGCGGGCGTCGCCCCGCTCCGGCGTCTCGGCGTAGGATCCGCAACCCCAACTCGCGCTCGGTCGCGCTGATCATGAAGAACAACTTCCGCAACACCTTCTTCGGCACTCTGTGCCTCGCGGCGAGCACGACCCTCGCGACCGCGCAAACCGGCAACCTCCTGGCCGTCACCCGGTTCGACGACCTCGTCCGGATCAACGTGCCGAACGGTGCCGTCACACCGATCGGCCCCGTCGGAATCAGCGACACCCTGTCGCTCATCAACGTCAGTGGCACCTACTACACGACCAACAGCTTCTGGCTGATCCAGATCGATCCGACCACGGGGAACGGCACGATCACCGCCTCGATCACACCCGGCTTCGTCCGGTTGAACAGCCTCGCCTTCAACCCGACGACTGGAACGTGCTACGGCCTCGACACGTTCAATCCGCAACAGCTGCACACGATCGATCTCACGACCGGCGCCACGACCCTCGTCGGCAACACCGGTTCACCGAACCGCAATCTCCAGTCCCTTACGATCTCGGACACCGGCGCCGCCTACGCGTGGGAGGCCGGCCAGCCCGCACTCCCCGGTCGCGGCCTGATGAGCATCGACCTGACCACGGGGCAGGCGACCGATGTCAATCCTCTGCTCGGCGGCGCCGGCCGCCCAGCCGCGTTCGCGTTCGCCGGCTCGACGCTGATCGGCGCCGGCAGCGGACTGTCCCACGTCGACACAACGACGGCCGCAACACGTTTCCTGAGCAACACCCCGGACCTGCGCGGCATGGCGTTCACGTCACCCGCATCGGTCATTCCGCGCGGCGTCGGCTGCCCCGGCACCTTGATCACCCCGATCCTGGCGCCGGACGTGGCGCCGGAGCTCGGCAGCACGATCACGTTCACCGCCGGTCCCGTGGCTCCCAATCCGTCCGCGATCCTGACGATCGGCCTCGACGGGCAGCAGTCCCCGCTCGGCCCGATCCCGGTCGACCTGCAACCGTTCGGCCTGGGGGCGAGCTGTCGACTGTGGTCCAGCGCGGACGCAACCGTGCTCATTCCGGTTCAGACCAACCCTGGGCCAGGGGCGATCGCGAGCTACCCGCTCGCGATCCCGAACGATCCGGCCTTCGCGGGCGTCCAGCTGTTCGTCCAGGCCTTCAGCATCGACAGCGGCGTCCCTGGCGGCCTGGCGGCCACGCGCTCGCTCGTGGTCACGATCGGCTGATCGCCGGCGCCGAGAAACGCGCCGCGCTGTTCACCGCGATCGTCGCACCACAAACTTGCGCCATGCGCGGGCCGGATCGGACGCCGGCGCAGCGTCACCGCGCAACTCGCGCACGAGTCCACGCTGCGCGGGAACCGACGGCTGCAGCCGTCCACTCGCCAGGCCTTCGAGGAACCGACCGTAGTGTCGCAACAGAAAGCGTTCCTTGCGGCTGTATGCCGAGTCGTCGGCCGCAACCTCGAAACCACCCGCTTCGAACGCCGCGAAGTGAGGCGCGGGAATACGCGTCGTGACCGCGGCGAGCATGTCCTGCACGGCCGCAAGTGCCGCGCGATCGCGCAGGATCCCCGTGTGGGTCGACGCCAAACCGAGCTGGCGCGCAGCTTGCCGCTGCGCCGCGGGATGGAGCTGACTCGACAACGGCACGACGCCGTCGCTGTTCTCTCCGAACTTGACCATCGCGTCGTTGTCGTAGGCGTAGAACAGGTGATGGCGCACAGACGCCGGCAAAGGCTCGCGGTGAAGCTCGGCCAGGAAGTCTCCCGCGGGATCGAGACCCCGCCACGACGGCAAGATCAACACCCCGCGATCTCCCACGCCGTCGGCGGACGGATGACCACCGAACGGGGTCGCGAGGCTGATGAACTCGACGCGCCAAGGCTCGCTCTCGCGGTCCTCCAACCGACGTAGAGCCTCTCGCACGACCAGTCCTCCCATGCTGTGCGCGATGATCACCGTCGGCACGAACGGGTTCGGCGCGACAGCCTCACCCGATAGGAAGATGTCATGGAACAACTCGCCGAGCTGCTCGAGATCGGCACCGGACGGATAGTGGAAGAACCACGGCTTGAAGCGCCGACGGTCCAACTGCGCCACCATATCCTCGAACTCGCGGGCGCTCCCCCCGGCCCCGTGAACGAAGATGACCGGCGTCTTGAACACGATGTCCTCCTCGAGCGCGTAGAACAGTGTTGGCGCGCGCTCGAAGAACGCCGCCGGGTCGTAGAGCCCGAGCGTAACCATCTCGTCGGCGAAGATCGGATCCGCGAGCGCCCGAATCGTCCCGCGCGGGAAGAACAGCGAGTCGGCCGCCCCAACGACGCGTTCGACAGGTAACCCGATCGACCAGTCCACGCTCGTCGTCGAACGAAGCTCGATGACGACCCCGCTCGCGACGCGTCCCTGCCCCGCGGCCTCGGGCAACGCGAGGCTCGTGAGTCCGACGACCTCGTCGCGCCGGTAGACCCCGTCGCCATCGCGATCCTGCAGCGCGAGCAGCTCGTAGTCGCCGGCAGGCAAGTCGAGTCCGAAGTGACGATTGACTCCGACATCGTGCATCACATCGACGAGCTCGTTCGCGCGAAACTCACTCGAGAACGCGGCCACCGCGAAGACCTCCTCGCCTGAACCGACGAACTCATCAGCAGGATCCAGCGTCTGACCGATCACCGCGAAGTTGGGGCGATCCAACAGATGCTTGAGGTTCTTCTGCGAGGGCGCCGCCCGCTGCAGCCGCTCGTACTCGCGCTGGATCTCCCAATGGCGCAGGTAGTCGCAACCGGCCAGCAGCACCAGCGACCACCCGGCCAGGAGCGGCAGCATCAGGCGACTCAAGGGATCTCGTTTCAAGGCAACCTCGGCGCCGAAGTCGACACCCGATCGGGCTTCGGGGAAGGTATCAGGTCCGCGGAGCCGAACATTGAAACATCGCCGTACAACCCACGTCGTCGTCGCGACCGGCCTCGCCCTCGCGATCCTCACGCCCACCCGCGGAGTCGCGCAGCGACCGAATCCGGAACCGCGCAAAGAGGCCACCATCGGCCTCGGCAACGGCGTGAAGATCGGCGAGGTCACGGCTACGAGCGCCGTGCTCTGGACGCGGCTCACGACGACGAACGACGCGCTCGACCGCCTCGATGATTGGGATCCGGAGCGGCCGCATTGGCGGATGCCGGGCGGCGCCGGTGAGCTCAGGTTCGTCTACTGGCAAGCGACGACTCCGCAGCAGCGATTCGGAACGCGCTGGGAGGCGGTCGACGCCGAAACCGACAGCTGCCTCCAACGCCGCATCGTCAACCTGCAGCCAGCCACGAACTACGAGTTCGAAGCCCAAGCTCGCCGTGGCGAAGCGACCGCCACGTTCGCCGGTTCGTTCACGACCGCGCCCGCGCCGGACAGCGCGACGGACGCGGCGCTCACCTTCACCATCTCGACGTGCCAGGACTTCCCACGCCGCGACGACCCGGCGAACGGCCACAAGATCTACCGCGCGATGCTCGCGCTCGAGCCGGCGTTCTTCGTACAGACCGGTGACACACTCTACTACGACAAGCCGAAGCCGTTCGCGAAGGACATGGCAACGGCGCGCTACAAGTGGAATCGGCTCTATGCGCTGCCCTACCTGCGCGCATTCCACGCGCGCGTGCCGTCCTACTGGATGCACGACGATCACGACCTGCTGAAGAATGACTGCTGGCCGGGCCAGAAGTACGGCGACCTCACGTTCGAACAGGGCAAACAGATCTGGCGTGAGCAGGTGCCACAGTCGGACCTGCCGTACCGCACCTTCCGCTGGGGGCCGCACGTGCAGATCTGGCTGCCGGAGGGTCGTGAGTTCCGCTCCCCCAACCGCATGCCCGACGGCCCCGACAAGTCGATCCTCGGCCAGGAGCAGTGGCGCTGGCTCGAAGCATCGCTTCGTCAGTCGGACGCAACGTTCAAGTTCTATGTCTCCGCAACGCCGGTCGTCGGACCGGACCGCAAGGGCAAGAACGACAACCACGCCAACGCCGGCTTCACGCACGAGGGCCGCCGTCTGCGCGCACTGCTCACTGCGGTCCCGGGCGTGATCGTCATCAACGGCGATCGCCACTGGCAATATCACTCGACCGACCCCGAAACGGGCCTGCACGAGTTCGGCTGTGGACCGGCCTCGAACAAACACGCGGGCGGCTTCAAGAAGTCACTGCAGCCCGAGTGGCAATCGTTCCTGCGGATCCGTGGCGGCTTCCTCTCCGCCCGGGTGGCCGCCGACGCGGTCGAGATCCGGCACCACGACGTGGACGGCGCGATCGTGCACCGGGTGACGATCCCGGCAACGCGCTGATCGCGAGCCGGACTCCGGCCCGCGCTACCGCGACTGCAGCTCGAGCGCGGCTTCGCCGAACGCGTGACCGATGCGCGTGAGGATCTTCGCGCTGCCGAGGTAGTGGAACGCGGCGTTCGACGCGCCGCGCCGCCAGATCGCTTCGCTCTCCGGGCCTACGACCTCGTCGCGATACTGCGTCAGCCAGGCTTTCTGCGCCGCCGCGTCCATCTTGCCGTCGGCATTTGGACCGTCCTTGGCGCGACTGCGCAGCTTGCGCGACATGCCGCGCACCTGCTCAAGCAGCTCGGAGATCCGCTGCAGCTTCGCGTCCCAGTAGAGCGCCGTCCGCACTGCCGCCACGTTGCCACGGAACTCGGGCAGGCTCGCGGGCGCCGCCATCGCATCGCGGAAGCTGCGATGGATCGCAGTGTAGCGCGCGCCGTCCTTCAGCTTGCCGCCGACGCCCATCACGCCGATCACGAACGGTAGTTTCGGCGCCTCGAGATCCCGGCGCACGTCGCGGATGAAGTGCACGAGGCATTCGGAGTAGGCATCGTAGCCGCCCGGCTTGCCCCGCTCGGGATAGGTCCCGCGATCGACGAGGTCGTTCCAACCCTGAAACCACACGAAGCCCGCGAGTTCGAATCCGGCCTTCTCGTCGTACGCGTCGCACACCCGACCAGGATCGGTCAGCACCCGCCGCACGTGTGCGAGCATCTTGCGGTAGTAGACGCCCGTCGCCTCGACCTTGGACTTCTCCGCCGCTTCGAACTTGCCCTGCTGTTCGAGCCGTTCGCGCTGCGCCTTGCCGAAGACGTAGGGCCCTGCCGATGGCGGCCGAAAGTCGGTGTGTAGCGACTTGCCGCCCCATGCCGTCTTGATCAACAGCACGGGCTGACTGGTCGCCGCGGACACCGTGAGGCCAAACGTCCACTCCGGACCGATCTTGTCACCGGGCTCGGTGGCAACCGTTCGCGCCCCGAAACCCGCTGTCAGTCGGCCGACGCCCTCGCCCTCACCACCGCGACCACCGGTCAGGTACGAGACCCAGACCTTGTCAGCAACCCGCGGCTTGCCGTCGCGATCCCGCAGCCTCTGGAGCAACGGCCGAGTCGCCGGATCGTCCGCGAGATGGTCGAGCGTCGCGATCTTGGCATGCCCCTGCATGTTGGACTGGCCGCAGAGGACCCAGACCTGGAGGCACTTTGGATCCGGCTCCTGGCATGAGCCGAACGCAGCGAACAGCCCCACGATCGAGGCCACGAACAGGAGACGTGTGAGCATGGCGCGCATTCCTTGCCGCAGCGTGTTTCAGCGACCGCGGCCGGCCCCCTTCTTACCAGACTTGCCCTTCTTACCCGTCAGATCCAGCAACACGGGTGAACCCGCAACATCCACGAGCAAGCGCGAGAAGTCCGGTGCCATCACCATCGGTGGCTGGACGCCCTCGACCAGCTCCGCCTTCCGCGACGTCGGTTCGGCCCCGGCGAGATCCCAGAGCACGAGGTCGTTCGAGAACGTCGACGACAACGCCAGCGCCTTGCCGTCCGCCCGAATCTGCGCCGTGATCCGTGAGGGGAGAGCATCACCGGCTACGGCCTTGCCGATCTGCTTGCCGTCCGCGAGCCCGTAGCGCCGCAGCTCCTCGTTGATCGCGACCAGCGTGCTGTTGTCCGGCGAAATCGCCAATCCGTTCACCGGGTTCCACCCGACCTGGATCGCCCGAAACTCGCTGCCGTCCTTCGTCTGCAGCACGCGAACGACACTGTTCGGCGGCGAATAGCTGACCTCGCCGTTCTTGATCTCGTAGTTGAGTTCCTGCGCATAGTAGGCCACCAGACTGCCGTCCGGAGAGAACGTGGCCGTCTCGGCGAACGTCCGCTCGCGCCGCCATCGCACAGTGCCAGCAGCGACGTCCCAGAGTTCGAGCGCGCCGATGATGCGCTTCTTCGTGCCGGCGAGATCGAGTTCCTCCTGCGCAAACCGCGCGAGCACCGCCCCGTCCGTGGCGAGCAGGGCCGGCACCGAAACCCACTCCGGGTCGACGGCCGGCACCTCGAAACCGCGCTTTCGCTTGCCACGCTTGCGATCGAACACGGACACGACCCCGTCGGCCGCGCTGAAGCTCACGACCTGCTTGCCATCGCTCGTGAATGCAATCGCCGTGACCGCCGACCGATGCCCACTCAGCGTCTTGACCAATTTGCCGCGACGGGTGTCCCACAGCAGCACGTCGCCACCGGATACCGAGCCGTTCATCGTAAACGTCCCGGTCCCACCCGCGACCTGCCTGCCGTCGGGGGCGAAGGCGAACGAAGCCAGTCCGGTCCAGGACTTCGGCCTGGCAAGCTTCAGGGCATTCTGCGCGGGCAGGCTCGCCATGGTGACTACGAGCGTCAGCACAACACGCCAGGAGACCATGGTTGCCGAGGGCATCATCGCGGCGCATCTTCGAGCCGCCCCTCGAGGCGGGCAAGAGGTGATTGAGCCAGCACCTCGACCCGGCACCTCGCCCGATACGCTCGGCCGCGACCCCGATGCCGCGCTGGGATGGGCAGAACCGATACCAAACCGGTAACGTTCCGCGCCGGCAGTTCTATTGGACACCATGCCAGACCCCAGAGCCGTTCTCTTCTTCACCGTCCTCGCGGTCCCGGCCGCAGCGCAGACGATCATCGTCGACTCACAGCTCCGCCCCGGCACGCAGTACTCGCAGATCTCGGCCGCGGTGGACGCGGCGCCGGATGGCGCGCAACTCATCGTGCGCGATGGGACCTACTCGCCGTTCCAAATCCGCAACAAGAGCCTGTCCTTGCTGTGTGAACCCGGCGCGCTGGTCTCCACCAACATCTTTCAGCCGGTCGCGATCGACGTCTCGGATCTCGACGCCACGAAGAACGTGGCGATCCGTCAGATCGGTTTCACGACCACACTCGGACTGCTGCGACTCAACGTCCGCGATTGCGCGGGCGCGGTGACGATCGACGCGTGCACGTTCGATCGCAGTCCGGCCTCGCAGAACGGTGGCAAGATCGTCATCGCGAACTGCGACCATGTGGTCGTCCACAACTGCGTACTGGACGTGAACGGCCTGGTCGATGCGGCGATCGATTGCTTCAACAGCAACCTCGTCATCGACGAATGCACCCTCCAGAGCACGGCCCTCGCAGTGCGCCAGGGCGGCGGGCGAATCCAGATCAACAACTCGCGAATCCTCAAGGCACAGTCGCTGTCGCTCAACAGCGCGCTGCTGTTCCTCGCCGGAGGCGAGATGCTGGTCCATGGCGGCTCGACCATCGACGGCAGCCAGAACTCCATGTCCGCCGCCGCGGCGGGCACGGGCACCCTGGTGCTCGACCCGGATGTCCAACTGCTGAACATGCCGAAGCCGGCGATCGACCCGAACATCACGCTCGAGTCGCGCGCGATTCCGAGTGTCTCCTCCGGCACGCAGCCGCTCGGCGGCACCGCCACCGCGACGCTGCAGGTTCCGGCCAACGGAGTGGGCTTCCTGTTCGTCGGTCTCGAAGCCAGCCCGACGCAGTTCCCCGGTATCATCGATCCGATCTGGTTCTCACACGGCTCACTCGAAGCCATGGGCAGCGCCCCGAGCATCACGGGTGACTACTCAGTGCCCAACGCGCCATGGGTCGCCGGCCTCGTGCTGCGCTGGCAGGGCTTCGTGCTCGACCGCAACGGCGAAGTCGCCGCGAGCAACCCGTCGGCCTACGTCCACTACTGATCACGCACGGTAGCGACGCGGGCGACGACGGCTTCCAACGGTCCGCGCCCGCCGCGCGCCAGCCACAGCGGCGAGCCGATCGCGGCCAGCGTCGAATAGCCCACGAACGCCGCGACCCCGACCGCTGTCGGCCAATCCTCGGCCGGCCACCAGACCCGCAACCCGGCGTAGACGATCGCGAGATGGGCCACGTAGTGGCTGAGTGACGTGCGGCCGAGCGCGGCGAGCACCACGAGCCCCCCCCGCCCCGACCGTTGCGCCAGCACGAGCGCGAGCGCAGCCGTCACTGCGATGGCTGCGCCGCCCCAAAGGCAGGCGAACGGCAGTGACGTCGGTTGCCACGTGACGGCGAGGTGCGCCGCAAGACCGCCGGCGTATTCATCGCCGTGAAGGCAGTCGACAGCAACCGCAGTCACGGCGGCGAGCATCGCAGCGATCAGCCACGCACCCAGCGCCGCACCCGCACGCCGGCCGCGACGCGTTCGCTCCAGCAGGGTGCCCAGCAACGGGAACGCCAGCCACGGCAACAGCGGGTAGGCCCCATCGAACAGGAAGAACCGCAGCGTCTGCCAGCCGAACGAATGGTTGGCCTCGTGCGTGCCGTCCTCGCGCACATCGCTCCACGCGTATTCTCCGAACAACACGGTTGCGATCGGCACCAGAGCGAACAGCGTGAGGACGGCGACGATGACGATCTTCGCGCCGGCGCGGTGCAGCGCGGCGACAATCGGCAGGCAACATGCGATCGGTACGAGGATGTCGTTGGGCCAGACGAACCACCAGAGTGCCAACCCGATGCCCCCGAGGGCGACCGCCCGTCGCGTGACCACCAAGAGATTCGACTCGCCGCGAACGATGCCCATTCCGACGAGCAGCAGAAACATTGCCGCCGGCCAGCCGTCGAGACCCAGCACACTCGCGCGCTGGAGCATCGCGAGCCATCCGACGGCTGCAGCTTCGGGCTCTGGCACGAAGTGCACCCAGATCATCGCCAGAACAGCGAGCCCACGCGCGACATCGAGTGTGAGATCACGGTGCGGCGCAGCCTCGTCCGCCGCACCGGCCCTGGCCCCGCGAGTCACGTCACGAGCCTCGGCGCGAGCTCCACGGTGGGCGCGCCGGCATAGCGGCGATTCGGGCGCAGGTGTTCGTGCTTCATCACGACGCTGTGCGGCATCACCTGCGAACCATCGCCGATATCCGCGCCGTAGAGCAACACCGCGCCCTTGCCGACCGTCGAATCGCGGCCGATACGCACGCGATCGATCTTGAGCACACGGTCCTCGAAGCTGTGGGCCTGAAACAGCGCGTGCACCGTCGCGCCATCCTCGATTGTCAGCATGTCGGGATCGACGACCTGCGCGAACCCATCGCCGAGCACGCACGCACGCCCGATCCGCATGCCCATGGCGCGCAGATACCACGGCAGGAGCAACGTGCCCTCGAGCGAAGACAGCAAGCCACGCGCGTAGCGCTGCCACATCACGTAATGGAAGTCCCAGCGGCTCGCCCATCCCGACCACAGCCCGTGCTGCCCTGGTCTCACCCGGCCGAGCAGCAACCACTTGGCCGCGAGCACGACGACGGCCAGGACGACGCCGACCGCCGCGGTCGCGATCACGGCGCCGAGCCAACCTCCGGCCGCGTACGCGCCGAACCACGAGAGCGCGAGCGCGGCCGGCACCAAGGGCAGCAAGAACCGCGCCGCCTCCCAGCCCAACCGGCGGGTATAGCGCCAAGGCCCGGGTTCGTGCGTGAGTCGCCGATCGACCTCGACGACCTCACGTCGCGGCAGCAGAAACGCCGGGTGCCCGAACCACGACGTCGACGCGGTCATCGCCAACGGATCGGCGAGCGTGCTGATGCCGAGCAGCAGATCCTCCGGCATCGTGGCGCCGGCTTCGACGACGACGTGATTGCCGACGAAGGTTCGCGGGCCGAGGGCCGTCGGCGCGACCCGCACCTCGCCCTGATGGATACGCGGCACGCCGAGATACACGCCGTCCGCCAGGAACGAGTGCGCCCCGAGTGCGAGCTGCTCCGGCAGCGCGTCGTGGATCGAGCTGACTTCGACGTCACCTTCGATACGCATGCCGGCAAGGCGCAGCCACCACGGCCAGAACAACGTTCCGGACAGCCACTCGCCGGCGCGCTCGACCCACCGCATGCGGGCGGTGAGCCAGAGATGCCGCAGCGACCAGCGCGGAAACCGGCCGGCTCTCACGCTCGGCATCAGCCGCAGAACGATCGCCGATTCGAAGAGTCCGAGGAGCAGGACCGCGACGGCCATCAGCACGAACACCAGGAACCAGGCCGGCGTGCTCGCCGGGCCATCGACGCAGAGCCAGCGAAACAGCGACCCACCATCGATCGAACACCACGACAAGATGGCCAGGACGAGCACCGCGCCCGGCATCGCGAGCAGTGGCCCGACCAGAAAGCGGACCAGCATCGCGATCGCCGTGTAGCGCCACGGCGACCAGCCGCGCCGCGCATCTTCGTTCGTGGCATCGGAGATCGCACAGGCGCCGTTGCCGGGAGCCTCGGCACTGGTCGCCACGGTGCGTGCAGGCACCCCGCTCACGACCGACCCCGCGGGCACTTCGTCGCCATCCGCCACGAACGACAGCGGGCGCACGATCGCACCTTCACCGATGTCGACGTTCGGCCCGGTTCCCGCGCGACACTCGAGGGTGGCGCCGCGACCGATCGTGACGGATCCGAACACGACTTCACCCGCATCCAGTTCACACAGACCGAGATCGACATCGCGCCCGAGGGTCACGTCGTCGCCGAGCGTGAGCAGATCCCAGCCCCCGGAGTAGAGCCGCACGCCACGATGCAGATGCACGCGCCGACCGATGCGAGCGCCGAGCAATCGCAACGCCACACACTGGAGTTCGGTGCCCTCGACGAGGAACCACGGCAGCAGCCGCACGAGCCGAACGACGATCCAGTTGCGCAGCCGCAATCCACTCCACGCCGAACGACGCTGCGCGTGATACTCGCCGATCAAGACGTTCTTCGTGGCGACTACCGCCAACAACCCGAGAGTGCCGAGTACGAACGCGAGCGGCGCAGCCAGCCACGGTAATCCGAGCAGCAAGGTGGCCAACGAGCAGTTCTCGAACAGCCACGGTACGATCGCGTCGACCGCGAACCAGAGGCCCGTTGCGCCGAGCAGCCACATACACACGAACCACAGCAGCTGAACCGCGGTGAATACGATCAGACTGCGGCGTCCGACGGCCGCGGCATCAGCGACCGCGCGATCGACGCCGACCGCACGATCGTCCGACGCAGCCCGCGCCGCAGCGAGCGCCCGCAGCCCGGCGATCGTCGGCGACGAGTAGATGTCGCGCACGGCGATCTGCGCAGTCGTCGGGTCACGCCGAAGCGCGGTAACCAGAGCCGCGGCGCGTAGCGAGTCACCGCCGAGGGCAAAGAAGTCCGCATCGTCAGCGACCTCGTAATCGGGCCGCCCGAGCACGCCGACGAACGCGGCCCGCAGTACGTCGCCGTGCCGCTCGCCGGCCGGCTCCGATCCGACTTCGATCGCCACCGCCGGCAACGCCCCGCGATCGACCTTGCCACCGACACTCCGAGGCACGACGGCGAGCGACACGAACAAGGCTGGCACCATGTACGCCGGCAGCTCCCGCGCGACAGCCGCCCGCAGCTCCGCCTCGGGCAGTTCGGCAGCCGGGTCGCGCAAGACGACATGGGCGACGAGTCGGCGATTCGGCTCGTCACCCTGCGCGACACACACGGCTTCGCGCACGGGTTCACATCGCGCGAGCACGGCCTCGATCGCCTCGAGTTCGATGCGGTAACCACGCACCTTGACCTGGGCGTCGATCCGGCCGTGATACGTCAGACGACCGTCCGCTTCGACCCGCGCGAGATCGCCCGTGCGATAGACCCGACCGATTTCGGGCAGCGTCGGAAAGCGTTTCGCGGTGAGTTCCTCGCGTCGGAGATAGCCGCGTGCCAGTCCCGGCCCCGCGAGGCACAGCTCACCGACTTCACCCACGGGTAGCGGGTTCAGTTCCTCATCGACGATCACGGCGCGGTGCGGCGGCACCGGCAGGCCGATCGTGACCGGCTCCCCCGACCGCACGCGACCGCGCACGACCGTGACAGTGCACTCGGTCGGCCCGTAGCCGTTCTCGAGCCAGAGCGAATCTCCCCAGGTCGCAACCAGATCGTCCGACAGCGGCTCACCGCCGACGTAACAGAGCCGCAGTGCCGGCAGCTCTTCGCGCGGCGCGCGACAACCCGTCGTGCGCAACAGGGTCGGTGGTGGGCAGAGGATCGTGATGCGCTCGCGCCGCAGCCACGGCACGAGGTCCGGGCCGAGCCGGACCGCCGCGTCGTCGAGTACGACGACCGTGGCGCCAGCCGCGAGCGCGAGCCAGGTCTCCTCGACCGACGAGTCGTAGGCCGGCGAACTGCCTTGCGCGATCCGGTCGCCCGGCTGAACCTCGAAGCGCGCCACGCCCTCCCGAATCAGGTTCACTACCCCGCGATGCTCGAGCATCACGCCCTTGGGCTGCCCGGTCGTTCCGGAGGTGTAGATCAGGTACGCAAGTCGGCGATCGTCGCAGAGCTCGCGACCGGTGGACGGTGCAGCGGTCGCGTGCGTGTTCGCGGCCTCCCTCGTGTCAGACTTCGTGGGCAGCACGACGACCGCCGACGAAGAACCCGCCAACCGCGGCGCATACTCTGCGTCCGTGAGCACCGCGACGGCGCCCGAATCCTCGATCACCCTCGCCAGGTGCGCATCGGGGAACGCGACGTCCAGCCCCACATACGCACGCCCAGACTCGAGCACGCCGAGCTGACTCGCAAGCAGCCACGGCGTCTCGCGCGGTAGCAGAATGGCGACGACAGCCGCTTCGTCGTTCGCGACACCGGGTGCGTCGGCCTCGAGCCGCTGTTCGACCGCGGCCGCCATCGTAGCGAGCTCGCGATAGCTGACTACGCACCGCTGCGGTCGCTCGGGCCCCGGCGGCACGTCGACCGCAATCCGCTCGCCGTGCCGCTCGACGGCATCGCGAAACAGATCGCTCAGGAGCATCGACGCGCGTTCGCCAACGCAACGACGTGCGGCGACAACAGCTTCGCCAGACGTTGCCGACTGGCCTGGGACAGGAACGAGAACCCGCGGATCCGCCCGCGACACATCGGCGCCCCGCAGCAGCAATCGAACGGATCACTCATCTGCCATTCATTCGTGTCGTAGTCGAACGTCACCGGTTCGCCAGCGCGAATCGGGCGCACCGCCACCAGCACGCGGTGGTGCAGCACGCAGTTGGCGTCGCACGAGTGATTGAGCAACCGCCATGGATACCGCGCGTTGATCGTCGCGCCCTCCTGCCCGACAACGTCGGGCGTGCAGTCGACGTGGCTGTCGATTCCAATCTGTACCGAGTAGCGCGTGGCATAGTCCTGCACGGCGCCGTTGATGTAGAGCACCGCAGCGCCGACGGGCAAGTCGGTCGCGGCGACGAGACCCTGCTGGCGAACCAGGGAACCTTCCTGCTCAACGATGGCGACGCGGCATGCGGGGTCATCCACGGCCGGATGCGCAACGGGTGAAGTCGACTCGGTCATGCGGCGAGAAACGTGCTCGGCTGCCGCGATCCCACCGAAAGAGCGGTCTTCGAACAACTCTAAACACCTACGAGTAAATATTTTGCAGAACCAGGCTTTCGACGTCCCCGGCTTCGGACGCCCTGACAATCCGTTCCCTTGCGACGGCGTGGCAACTACACCCGGAGCCGTTCGTCGAATCGACGAACCGTTGTGTGATCCAGCCGGGGACGATCGTTCTCCGAAGCCATGCGCACACTCCTCCTCCTCACGTTCACGACGACCGGCCTGCTGGCGCAAACTCCGAACGTCCTGTTCGTCATCGGCGACGACATCGGCGTCGACAGCGTCGGCAGCTACGGCCACCCGAACGCCGCACCGACACCGAACCTCGACGCGCTGGCCGCGCAGGGCGTGCGCTTCACCAACGCGCACGTCTGTCCGGCGTGCTCGCCGACGCGCGCCGCGCTCCTCACCGGCCGCCACGGCTTTCGCACCGGGATCGGTGCGCCGGTCGCGGGACAGGCGGACGGCCTGGCCGCGAGCGAAGTAGTCCTGCCCGAGATCCTGCCGGCCAACGTGACATCGGCACTGATCGGCAAGTGGCACCTCGGCGCCGACCTCGGCGCGAACACCCCAACCGCCGAGGGCTTCGACGTCTTCACGGGCATCCTCGGCGGCACCGTGCCGAGCTACTACCGCTGGCCACGGGTCAGGAACGGCAACACGCGCCTCCAGACGACCTACGTGACGACGGCCCTCGTCGACGAGGCCATCGCGTTCATCGGCGGCACGACTGCGCCATGGTTTCTGATGCTGTCGTTCAACGCGCCGCACGATCCCTACGAAGCGCCGCCGGCCGGGCTGCACTCCCAGAACCTCACCGGACTCGATCCGCAGATCACTCCGATCCCGTTCTATCACGCGATGATCGAGGCCATGGATGCCGAGTTCGGTCGCCTGCTCGCCAACATCCCGCCCGCGACGCTCGCGAACACGACGATTCTCTTCCTCGGTGACAACGGCACCGCCCGGCCCGTGACACAGGCGCCGTTCGATCCGCAGCGCAGCAAGGGTTCGGTCTACCAGGGCGGGGTTCGCGTCCCGCTGCTCGCCGCCGGCCACGGCGTCGCGGGCGGCGGCCGTGTCGAGCCGGGCCTCGTGAGCGCAGTCGACTTCTTCCACACCGTCGCGGCGTTGCAGGGCGTTGATGCGCGCGCCGCGGTGCCGGCGACCGTGCCGCTCGACGGCGTCGATTTCGGCACGCTGCTCGCTGGCGGCGGACAGCCGGGCGTGCGCCCGACGGTCTACTCGCAGGCCTTCACCGGCACGGCTCCGATGACCGACAACGGCGATGCCGAGGTGGTCCGGGACGAACGATTCGAGCTGCTGCGGTTCCAGACCCGCAACGGCGTTCGCGAGGAGCTCTACGACCTGCTCAACGACCCCTGGGAAGC
Source organism: bacterium (assembly GCA_024743115.1). Classification (GTDB taxonomy): domain Bacteria; phylum Planctomycetota; class UBA1135; order UBA1135; family UBA2386; genus JAGQRA01. The sequence goes on from JANSXC010000009.1 coordinate 90,544, forward strand.
GACCGATCTGCTGCAGCAACCGCTCACGGCCACCGCGGAGAACGCCTATCGGACATTGTCGCGCGAGCTCGCGGCGCTGCGGGGGATCCCGGTCGCGATCCCGTTCGGCGACGGCTGCAGCGGCGCCGGACTGACTCCGGATCTGATCGCGATTGCCGGCGCCGAGGTCGGAGGCACCTTCGTCGGCCGCGTCACCGGCCTGACGCCGACGGTCACCGCCACGTTCGGCACCCTTGGGTTCACGGCCGACCAATGGCTCGGCACCGCGCTGCCGTGGGATCTCACGGGCGTCGGCATGACGAACTGTGCGCTGCTCGTCGAGCCCGTGCTGACCCGGCTCCTGCCGCAGATGCCGCAGCGTGCAACCTGGAACGTCGCGCTCCCCAACGACCCCGGCCTGATCGGCTTCGCCCTCTACCTGCAGGCGTTCGTGGCCGCGACGGGCAGCAACCCCGCAGGGGCGCTCGCGACCAGCGGCCTCGAAGTGCTGATCGGCAACTGACCGCTCCGCGCGGCCGACGACTCGCGCATCAGCCGCCGAGCTCGGCTGCGGCCTTGCGGAACCAGGCCTGCCACGGGCGTTCCATCCAGCCACCAACCGGCAGGGGCGTCTTCAACGCGTGTGCCGTCGCGAACGCACGCAGGCGCTCGGTCACGCGACCGGCAAAGTCCATCATCGCTGCTTGATGCTCGACCGACTGCCGCGCGCGTGCGAGCCGCACCTTGCGCTGGTGGCGCGCCCAGTATTCCTCACTGGTGTCCTTCGGTCGCCGACCGACCTTGAACTTCGCCGCGGCCTTCTCGGCCTTCTGCTCCGCAACGAGTGCCTTGTCGAATGCGCGGGCCCGGTTCGCGACGATCGCGAGCACCGCTCCAGACGACCTGGCGAGCAGAGCGTCGAGGATTGCGACCCCGTCGTCGTTCCACGGCGCATCCGCGAGCAGCATCTCGAGCCCGGCGACCGCCGCCGCCTGCTCGTTCTTGGACAGGGCCGTGAGCAGCGTCCGGCGCGCAGTCTCGAGGACGTCGACATCCGCGAGGACGGCCCCCTCCTCCTCGTACTCCTTCACCTGTGCCAGCCCACGGTCTTTCTCCGGCCCGGGTTGGAAGAGGATCGCGAGCTTCTTGATCGCCGCCATGCGGTCCTTGGCGGCAACGTGCCGCGTGCGCAAACGCGCCAGGGTCTCGAGCACCGGTTGATCCTTGCGCGGCCGCAACGGCTTCACGCTCGCCTGCAGCTGCTTCTGCAGTTCACGTGCCGCGCGCTGAAGCCCATCGGCGGCCAGTGCCGTATCCGGATCCGCCGCGATGAGCTCGATGGCGCGGACCTTCACCGCGGCGGACGGGTCCTTCAGCCCGAGCGCCAGGGCTGTGATCACGGCCGCTCCGGCGGGCGCCGAGCCCGCCGTCGCCCGCATGGCCTCGAGCACGGCGACCTTCTCCGCCACCGACGACGCGGCGCGCCAACCGGCCCGCGCCTGCTGGAACGCGGAATCCTGCGCACTCACGGGCCCCGCAACGATCCCGCCGCCGAGGGGCAGCAAGGCTCCGAGAACAGCCACCCGCATCCGGTCATTCATCTCACGAAGTCTATCGAGGCCGAACGCGGAATCCGCACGCCGCGACACTACGCTCCCCGCAACCGGCTGGCGGCTACCGACCCAGCCCTCAGGCACGAACGCGATGCTCGAAACGATCGGCAACACTCCGCTGGTGCAACTGCGGCGCCTGACGACATCGAAAACCGGCGACGTGTTCGTCAAGTTGGAAGGCGTCAACCCGACGGGTTCCTACAAGGACCGCGTCGCGCTCGCGATGGTGCTCGGCGCCGAGGCCGAGGGCTCTCTCCGGCCCGGCACCCGACTGCTCGAGTGCACGGGCGGCAGCACGGGCACCTCGCTCGCGTTCGTCTGCGCCGTGAAGCGAATCCCACTGACCATCATCTCTTCGGACGCCTACGCCGCCGCCAAGCTCGACTCGATGCGGGCATTCGGCGCGGAGCTGCTGATCGAGCCGAGTGTCGGCGGCAAGGTCACTCCGGACCTCTGGCCACGGATGCGACAACGGGCGAACGATCTCGTGGCAGCCGGGAATCACATCTGGGTCGATCAGTTCGAGAACGAGCACGCGCCCGGCGGCTACTCGGCGATGGGCAACGAGCTGGTCGAGCAGCTCGACCGCCAGGTCGATGCGTTCTGCGGTTGCGTCGGCACGGCCGGCATGATCACCGGCGTGGGCCGCGTTCTACGCGAACACCACCCGACTGCGCGGATCATCGGCCTCGAACCGGATACTTCGGCCGTCCTGTCGGGCAGGCCAGCCGGAGCACACGGCATCGACGGTACCGCGGCCGGCTTCGTGCCACCGCTGTTCGACCGGAAGATCGTGACCGAGGTGCGCGCCCTGCCCGAGAGATCGGCCCGTGACATGGCCCGCCGGCTGGCACTGGCAGAAGGCATCTTCGCGGGCACCTCGACGGGCATGAACGTCCTGGCCGCGATCCAGCTGGCCGAACGACTCGGCCCGGGCTCGACGGTCGTGACGATCGCGTGTGACACCGGCTTCAAGTACCTGCAGACGGATCTGTTCTGCCAATGACTGAACGGGCGCCGCAGCGCCCATCGCAGCGCTCCTTCGCGCCGCCGATCGCGAGCCGGCGGCAGCATCCTTGACCGCACCGGGTCACAAAGCGCGCGCCGCGCGCCGCCAGCGGGTAGAGTGTTCGGCTTGGTCTCCCCGGACTCCGCGGGGAAATGGTGCCGCAGCAGCCACGATCCGGCGAGCTCCAGACGACCACGCCCACCCTGGATCGACCCTGCTCCCGAGCCCCACGACGTGAATCCCGAAGCCCTGTCCGCCTCCGCCGAAGACGCCGACGTCAACGCCCCTGCGCCCGACGCCGTGACGCCCAACCACGTGACGCCGCCGCCCGCGAGCGAGGCCGATCCGATCCCCCCTTCGGAAGACGAAACGGCGGAAGACCACAGCACGACGACTCCGATCGCCGAAGCGGATCCATTCGCGGGTGTGCCCGAAACCGTGCTGCCCGCGCTGCAGCGCCGCGGCTTCGAAGGACTCACGCCCGTGCAGCGCGCGGTGCTCGACGCTGACGACGGCAAGCGCGACCTCCGCATCAGTTCGCAAACGGGCTCGGGCAAGACCGTCGCGCTCGGCCTCACGCTTGCCGACACACTCGACCGCCCGGATCGCGTCGGCCCCACGACACTCGTCATCGCGCCGACGCGCGAACTCGCGATGCAGGTGCGGACCGAGTTGGAGTGGCTGTTCGCCGATCTCTCGAATGCACGATGTGAAGTCGTCACCGGCGGCACGAGCGTGCTCGCGGAGCGTTCGCGCCTCCGGCGTCGCCCGGCCGTGCTCGTCGGCACGCCGGGTCGATTGCTCGACCACCTGCGCGAAGGCGCCCTGGATCTGAGTTCGGTCCAGCAACTCGTCCTCGACGAAGCCGATCAGATGCTGGACCTCGGCTTCAAGGACGAGCTCGACGGCATCCTCGAGCATCTGCCCGCCGAACGTCGCACGCATCTCGTGTCCGCGACGTTCCCGCGCGCGGTCCAACAGCTCGCCGATCGCTTCCAGCGCGACGCGCTGCTCATCGAGGGCACGAGCCCGACCGACGCGCACGCGGACATCGAGCACATCGCCTACCGCATCGGCAACCGCGAACACTACGGCGCGCTCGTCAACCTGCTCATCATGGCCGACGACGAGCGCACGCTGGTGTTCGTCCGGACACGGGAAGACACGGTCACGCTCGCGGACAAGCTGCACGGCGACGGCTTCGCGGCGCTGCCGCTCAACGGCGATCTCGCGCAGCGCCAGCGCACCAGAACACTCGATGCGTTCAAGCGTGGCACGATCAAGACGCTGATCGCGACCGACGTCGCGGCGCGCGGGCTCGACATCGAATCGGTGACGCGCGTGATCCACGTCCACCTGCCGATCGACGGCGCGACCTACGTCCACCGCAGCGGCCGCACGGGCCGCGCGGGCAAGACGGGCCGCAGCCTGCTGTTCGTCACGCGCCCGCTCGCCGCGCGCGCTCACCGACTGATCCGCGACGCCGGGATCGAAACCGACTGGCAGAACGTGCCGGGCCGCAACGAGGTCTTCGCCCACAAGCTCGGCTCGACGACCAAGGCCGCGGACGAAGCGATCGAGACCGGGCCGGTGCCGCATCCCAACCTCGTGAAGGCAGCACAACAGCTCCTCGAGAATCGCGAACCCGCCGATGTCGTCGCTGCGCTGCTGCGGCAGAAGATGGCGACCACACGCGCGCCGTTCGACCTCACGGGGCCAGGTACGAAGAGTCTGGGCACGAAGATGCCAGGCCCCACGAGGAGCCGGCCGCCGATGCACGACTACCGCGATGCCCCGGGCCGCGGGCGTGACAGCGAAGGCGACCAGCCGCACCACGAGTCGGGCTACACCCGATTCCGCATCAACTGGGGCTACAAGAACGGCGCCGACCCGCGCCGCATCCTCGCCCACATCTGCCGCCGGGGCGGAATCGACAGCAAGATGGTCGGCTCGATCGACATGCAGCTGCACGCGACGACGTTCCTCGTCGGCGACCATGTTGCCGAGTCGTTCGGGCATCGCGTGAAGAAGCGCGACAGCCGCGACCCGCACTTGTTCATCACGCCGGCCGATGGGCCGCATTCGGATGGCGGCCCGCGGCGAGCGGGACCGGGTGGCCGGCCCGGCTTCGGCCCACCGCGCAAGGGACCGTTCCGCGGCGGCAAAAAACCGCCCTTCAAGCACGGGCCGAAGCGCCGCTGACCGCGCAGCGCCGGCTGGACAGTGCCAGCCGAACGCGCAGCGCAGAGCCCTAGAAGAACCCGACGTCGACGTGCAGCGCGTTCGAGCTGCGGATCGACTGCAGGTTCGCGCCCGCGTCGAGTTCGAGTTCGAGGAACTGGTGCGACAGCTCCAGGCCACCGAGCGCGGGGCCGGCCGGGATCGTCAGCGAGTAGGACGCTCTCCCGTTCTGCGGGAACATGAGTAGCACCGCGTCCGAGTTCGCCGCGAGCACGCAGCCGGATACCCCCGTCGGATGCAGCGCCCCGAGCGGCAGCGGCGCGGCCGGCGCGCCGAGGCCGACGACAGCCACACCGAGCGACAGCGGACCGAACGTCGTGCAGCTGGTGCTCCAGGTCTCGCCGGTCCACGGCGCGCCGCTGCTCGCGAGCTGAAGACCGGCCGCCGGACCGGTGCAGCCCGAGGGGATCGAGATCTGCGTGCTCGGACACGTTCGCGCCAGCCGCGCAACTCCGTTCGCCGGATTGCCGCCAGCGGCATCGAAGAAGCCCGCGACGAAGAGATCCCCGTTCGGGCTCGCGACGCCAGCAATCGCGCTGTTGTCGAGCCCGCTGCCGGCCGGCCGGAACGTGCCGCCGCCTCCCCAGATCGCGACCCGATTGTTGGCCTGGTAGTTGATCGACGTGAAGCTCCCGATCACGGCGACATCGCCATTCGGCAAGTGCACGAAGTCGTGCACGTAGCTGTTGGCCCCGACCGAACCCATCTTGACCCACCGTCCACCATCCCAGCGCGCGAGAAAGTTCACCCGCACGCCACCGATGTTGAAGAACGCGCCCCCCACGAGGACGTCACTGTTCGGCAGCGCGGCGACCGCGTTGATCCGGGCGTCGGCCCCCACGCCGAATCCGGTCCAGACGTTGCCGTCCCAGCGCGCGATGTTCGGCGCGTAGGCGGTGCCGGCGACCTGGAACGAACCGACCACCACGATGTCCCCGTTCGGCATGCGGGCCATGTCCCGAACCGCGCCATCGGTGCCACTACCGAGCGGCTGCCATGACGAGCCGGTCCAGCGGATGATTCCCCCGCACAGGATCCCGTTCATGGTCCCGAAGGGGCCACCCACGAGCAGCGAACCGTCGGGCAGCACCAGCAGACAGGAAACCGTCCCCGTGGCGTTGCCGAACGCCGACCACGAGGAGCCGTTCCAGCGGGCGGTGTAATTGACTGCCGCACTCCCAGCGGTCCGCATGTTGCCACCGACGATGATGTCCCCGTTCGGCAGCTCCGCGATCGCCTGCACGTCGCCGTCGACACCGGCACCCAGGGGGTGCCAGCTCGAACCATCCCAACGCGCGATGTTGCTGCACGGTACGCCACCGGCACTGGTGAAGTAGCCACCCACCACGAGGTCACCATTCGCCAGCCACAACGTGGAGCGCACGGCAACGTTGGGCATGGTTCCCGTGATTCCCCCGCCGAGCCCGGACCACTCCTGACCACAGCGCGAGGTGATGTAGTCCGTGCGGGCTCGCGTCTGCGGCGCGCAGTAGCCGTCGGTCACGGTGAGCGACACCGAGAACGTGCCGAACGGGAATGTGTGCGTCGGGAACTGCTGCGTCGAGTCGGTCGTGCCGTCGCCGTCGAAATCCCAAGCCCACGACGTGATGCCGCCCGGATGGCTCGTCGTGCTCTGATCCGTGAACGTCACCGTGTGCGGCGGCGGTCCGGAGACATCGTCCGCGGTGAAGTCGGCGACGGTCGTGCATTCCGCGGTCACGAGCGCGTTCCGCAGCAAGGTGGTTGGCGGACAAAAGCCGTCGGTCACCGTGAGGCGGACGTCGTAGGTGCCGGGCACGAGATAGGTGTGCTGCGGATTCTGCGCCGTCGAATCGATCGTGCCGTCGTTCTCGAAATCCCACGCCCAGGACGTGATGCCATTCGGATGCGTCGTCGTACTCTGGTCCGTGAACGTCACGGCGTGCGGCAGTGGCCCGACCGGGCTATTGATCGCGAAACCCGCGACGGTCGTGCACTGCGACGCGATGAACGCGCTCTTGACCGCCGTCTGCGTGCAGACCGCATCCGTCACGGTCAGCGCCACGTCGTAGCTGCCACCAACCGTGTAAACGTGTTGCGGGTTCTGCACCGTCGAATCGACCGTGCCGTCATTGTCGAAGTCCCACGCCCACGACGTGACGCCGCCGGGATGGCGTGTCGAGCTCAGATCGGAAAACGTGACCGCATGCGGCGCCCCACCGGCGGCGACGTCCACCGAGAAGTCGCACTCGAGTTTCGTCAGGTAGCTGATCGTCACGCTGCCGTTGCTGCCCGAGTGGCCACCGGCCGTGTGACTGACGTTCGTGGCGCTGCCGATCCACGTCGATGTGCCGCCCTGCGCGGGCCCCAGGAGGTTGCCGGCGTTGCCGCCGGTCGCGCCACCGCCGCCGCCGGGAAAGAAGTAGGCCGCGCCACCGCCACCGCCAAAGCCGCCGGGCAACGACAGGTAGGAACTGCCGCCGGCGCCGCCAGCGAACGCACCGACACCACCGTTGGCCACGACACCGCTGTACGTTCCGAAGAACCCGGATCCGATCCGTCCACCACCACCGCCGCCTGCCTGCGTGCCGCCAGCACCGCCGATCCCGTGGCCGTGCAGCGTAGCCCCACCGTGACCGGCACCAGCTTGCGTGTAGTGCCCGCCGCCGCCCCCGCCCGCCGCGACGAGCGGATCGCCCAGATCGGCAGCCGCAGACCCGACCGCGACGAAGGTGCCGCCACCACCACTGCCACCGCCGAGGAGCGCGCCACCGCTGCCGCCCACGAGCACCACCAGCGTCGCGCCGGCCGGGATCGGCACCGTTGCGGTCAGGCGCGCACCGCGGCCACCGGGGTTGCCGCTATGGGACGCACCACCCCGCGCACCGCGCGCCGTAATCGTGACCTCGTCGACCCCTGCCGGTGCCGTCCAGGTCTGCAGGCCGCCGGTATGGGAGAACGATCGGGTCACGGGCGTGCTGCACTGAGCCACGAGGCCCGAGAATCCGGAGCCGGCCAGCATCAGGGCAAGACCGGCGCCACGGACGAGGTGAAGGGACGACAAGCTGCGGAACATCGCCCCCTACTCGCAAGGCGGGCCCGGAAGGGGCAGCCGAGCCGCAGAAAAAACCGCGTTGGCGTCGGCCACGATCCGCCGCGTTCGGTCAGTCCCCCAGTTCGCGCAGCGCGAGCCGGGTCATCTCCCGGGTGTAGTCGTGAATCTTCCAGTGATCGGGCGCCCAGCCCTGGAGGAACCGATGGAAGTCGGCCCAGGCCGCCGGGTAGAGCGCGCGCCACTCGGCCTCGACCGCGTCGGCATCGACCGGGCCAGGGGTACCTACGCGGGCCGACAGCGCCGTGCGCAACGCCGCGAAATAGCTGTCGAGGTGACCAGCCGCTTGCGCCTCACATTCGACATCGTCGAGGCAACTGCTCAGAAAGTAGACGACGTCCTTGATGCCACACCCGCCGCCGACGTACTGGAAGTCGACGGCCGCGACGTCATCGGCAGCGAAACAGAAGTTGGCAACCTTCGCGTCGCCGTGCACCAGCGTCTGGTAGCGGCAACCGTTCAGCAACGCATCGAGCCGCGGCGCGGCGGCGCGCAACTCGGGATCGCGAAGCGCGTCGAACTCGGCCGACCGGGTGGCGAGATGCCAATAGGTTCCCGTTGACCACAGGCCGTCGGGCTCGACCCCGAGGTAGCGCGCATGGAACGCCGCGAGCCAGCCGAGGCAACGCTCGAGCGCCGCCCGGTCGAGACGCTGAAAGCGCCCCGCGTAGCCCGAGGCATCGAGGTCCTCGAGCAGGAAACGCCAACCATCCGCCGTCGCCTCGGCCGCGTGGCACTTCGCGGTGCGGAAGCCGGCAGCCGCCGCCCCGTCGCCGACCCAGTCCGAATAGAAGCACCGCTCGACGTCGTACGACCGCCGCTTGCGCTCGTCGGATGCCCGACCCGCCCACCCACGCGGATGCTCGACGCTTCGCGGCGGCGACACGCGCTTGCAGATCACGCTCGCGACCGGGCCGTCCGCAAGTCGCACCCGGAGGATCGAACCGTAGCCGCTCCAAAGCTCTTGCACGGTTTCGACACCCGTGATCCGACCGCCGACGTGGCGACCGAACCACCCCCGGGTCGCCGCGTCGTGCTGCAACTCGGCAGCGAAGTGCTCGGCTCGTTCCGACACCGCCCTACACCACCGTAGCAGAGGAGTTCATGCCGCCGCCGTCGCTTCGCGAACCGCAGCGACCACGGCGAGCACGTCCGCGGACGCATCGATCGCCACCGACACATGACCATCGGGGAGTCGCTCGACGAACTGGAAAAAACTGCCGTAGCGGACCAACAGATACTCGAGCCCCCCGCAGTCGAGGTCACCGCGGCGCCCGGCGAGTTCGAGCAGCGTGGGATTGACGAGCAGTTCTTCATAGCGATCGGTCTCGCTGGCGCTCGCGTCCTGCAATCCCGGGCGTTGCGACAGCGCGAGCTCGCCGCTCCGCAGCGTGGCCACGTAGCGAATCGCCGGCGACACAGAGAACAACCGATCGGAGAGTTGGGTCATGAGTGAGCGATTGTCAGCGACTCGGATCGAGGCCAACGAGTCGACGGCCGTCAGCGGCGCACGACGTCGGCGAGCACCCGCGCCAGATCGGCGACCTGGAACGGTTTCGGGAGCACGCCGGTGAAACCGTAACGCGCCGGGTCGGCCATGACTCCGGCCTGACTGTAGCCACTGCAGACGATCGCCGGGAGCTCGGGGTCCAGCGCGTGGATCGCCCGCAGTGCATCCACGCCCCCGAGGCCGCCCGGCACCGTGAGATCGAGGATTGCGAGTTCCACCGGATCGTCCGAGTCGATCCGCGACTCGAAGCGTTCGATGGCCTCGCGACCATCACGCGCCAGCGTGACACGCATTCCGAGCCGGCGCAGCAAACTGCTCGTGCCCACGCGCACGAGCTCGTCGTCATCCATGAGCAGCACGTGCATCGCGGGCAGTGCCGGCTCCGTGATCGTGCCGGAGACCGAGGCGTCTTCGACGGTCACGGGGAGCACGAGCGTGATCACAGCACCGCCACCGGCCGCCGAGCCGGCGGTCAACCGTCCACCGTGGCGATGGATGATCCCGTAGGCCGACGCGAGTCCGAGCCCAGTGCCCTCGGTCTTGGTCGTGAAATACGGATCGAACACCTTGTTGCGGTGTTCGGCCGGAATACCGGGTCCCTCGTCGCGCACGGTCACGGTGATGCTGCCGCCGGGCAGCGCTTCGGAATTGCTCGCGGCGACCCAGAGCCGGCCGCCGCCCACCATCGCTTCGACCGCGTTGATCGCCAGGTTCTGAATCACCTGACTGATTTGCGTCGAGTCCACCGACACAGGACTGAGATCCGCGGCGATGTCGAACGCGACCGTGATGTTCGAGCCACGAACGCAGAACTCGACGGTCTCACGCAGGATCGTGGCCAGATCATGAACCTCTCGCACCGGTGCCCCGCCGCGCGCGAACGTCTGCAGTTGCGCGGTGAGATCGCGGGCCCGCAGGCAAGCGGTCTGCGCGGCGTCGACGAACTCCGAGGTCGCGCGACTGCTCGGGTGTTCGAGCCGAATCTGCTCGAGATGCGTGAGGATGCCCTGCAGCAGATTGTTGAAGTCGTGCGCGAGCCCACCCGCGAGCAGCCCGAGCGACTCGAGCTTCTGCGCCCGCAGCGCTTCGGCCTGCAACCGCTCGCGCTCGCGCGCTTCGTCCTCGAGCCGAGCAACTGCCTCCATCAGCGCCTTCGTGCGTTGCCGGACGCGCACCTCGAGCCGCTCGTTGGCTTCCTGCAACGCGGATTCGACTTGCCGGCGCTGCTGCTCTTCGATCGCGAACGCGATGCGTGGCGCCGCGATGTTCGCGCAGCTCATGAACTGCTTCTTGTGCCCCTCGTGGAACCGACCGGCCTCGCGCGATTCGGCATCGAGCACGGCGAGGACCTCACCCTGGTAGATCACTGGGACCGCGAGTTCGGAGCAACCGTCGAACTGATCGGCGATGTAACGCGAGTCCGCCCGCGTGTCGGCTACGATCTCGGCCCGTCCGGTCGCAGCCACTGTTCCAGTCACACCGTGACCGATCGGAATCGAGATCGGCCCGAGGATCTCGCGGGCGTCGGGGTTCTTGATCCCGAAAGCAGCCCTCTGCTGCAGCTCGCCATCGACGACGAGGTAGATCACGCAGTCCTCGAGCAGCATGAGCTCGCCCAGGGTCCGCGCCATGCCCCAGAGCAGGTCGTCGAGCGTCTGCTGCTGGAGCAACGAGATCGCGAACCGCTCCAGGATCTGGAGCTCCGCCTTGGGTCCGAGGGTGAGCGGGCGATCAGCCATGGCCGATCGCCGCATGCTAAGGAACCGGCGTCGCGTTTCAGAGGGGCGGTCTGGCCGTTTCCAGCGTTCAGCACCTGAGCTCGTCGCTCGCAGCGACCGCCCGCTTGACGATGACTGTCGCCAGGTCAAGAATGTGGGCAAGGGCGCGGTCCACGCCCAACCTCTTCGACCCTTCCCCGGCAAGGGTCCCCGTGAGGCAAAGGGAGGCATACTCCCGGACCGGCATCCAAGAAGCTCCTGCGTCGCGTGGGCTTCGCAGCCGGGGTGCGTGGTTCTCGCGGTAGCGATTGGAGAATCGAGATGCCGAAGCAGAAAGATCTGAAGCGACTCGTGCGCGAACGCGCACGCCGGACCGGCGAGGCCTACACGACCGCCCGCCAACACGTACTCCGGGCCCACGACGACCGTCGAGACCTGGCCGGGTTGGCCGGCATGTCAGACGATGCAGTGCACGCCAAGACCGGCCGAAACTGGCGCGATTGGGTTGCTGTGCTCGACGAGTCCGGCGCGACGTCGAAGCCGCACAAGGAGATCGCGCGCTGGCTGCGCGAAGAACAAGGCGTCGCCGCGTGGTGGGCGCAGACCGTGACCGTCGCATACGAACGGATCCGCGGTCTGCGTGACGTCGGCCAGCGTCGTGGCGGCGGCTACGACGTCAACAAGAGCAAGACGTTCGCCGTGCCGATCGAAACCGCGTATGCCGCGTTCAGTGCCCGGAAGCGTCGCCTCTGGATCGGTGAGATCCAGTGCAGGGTTCGAACGGCAACGCGCAACAAGTCCATTCGGTTCGACTGGGAAGGCGATACCCGCGTCCAGGTCTACTTCTGGCAGAAGGGGCCATCGCGCTGCCAGGTGCAGCTGCAGCATTCCGACGTGCCCGACAAGGCCACCGCCGATCGTTTGCGCGAGGAATGGGGCCGGCGGCTGACGGCCCTGGCGCTGGTGCTCCGAGGGGGTGACGAATGATCGGTCCCCGGGACGCTCTCGTCGTATCGCTCGGCGCAGTCGTGTTGTTCCTCTTCTACGGTGCGGCCCAGATGCTGCCGTGGGGAGCCGGCAGCGCTCGCAACTTCAGCTCGACGTCCGAGGACGCGTACGTTGCGGCGTCCGGCCCGTTGACCGAAGAGCCTGAAGGTACGTGGGTGACGCCAGCCTTCGAACGGGACTTCGTCGATGGCGTGAACACGCTCGCAACGGACCACACGTTCTCGTGGATCTTCGCCGTGCCGCGCCAGAGTTATGACCTCGGCCGCTACTTCGGTCTGCACGCGATCACGCAGGCCGCCGTCGCACTGATGCTGTTCGTGGCCTTGCGCCTACTCGCGCCCCTGCCGCGATCCCGGCGCCTGCTGACCGTCGGCATCCTCGCCATGGCTGCAGCTGCGGCGAGCTACGGCGCGATGATGAACTGGCTCGGAATGTCGCTTCGTCACGGTGTCGGTGAGTCCCTGAACCTGGTGCTGTCCTGGCTGCTGGCCGGATCCTTGATGGATCGATTGCGCCATCGTCGGAACACACCGCCGGGCTGAGAAGCGTCCCGCGATCGCGATCGACGCTCCTGCACCGGCCCGTGACTCAGCGAATCCGACGTTCCGTCGCCGGGGGGCGCCGCCGGTGCTCGAGCAACCAACGATAGAACGGCGCGTTCGAGTAGAGGTCGGTCCACGCGTCGTGCGTGTCCGACAAAGGCGCGGTGAGGATGTAGGGGTGTGACAAGTAGTCCGTGCCTTCGACGAGCAGCGTATCGAATCGTCGGAACTCCACGCCGAGTTCGCCCTCGAGCTGCTCCACCGCGGTCGCCGTGCTCGAGAACGGCACGACGCCATCACCTCGGTTGTGCGACAACCAGATCGCCGGACCATCGAGGACCGACCAGTCGTCGAAGCCCTCGTGGCGGCCACCGATCGGAGCGATCGCCGCGAAGGTGCCGCGCAGTCTCGCGGCGAGGCCCCACGTGCCATGACCACCGCGACTCAAACCCGTGAGGTAGACGCGCGACGGATCACCGCGATGCTTGTCGATCACATCGACCAGGATCGAGCGCATGGCCTCCGGATCGTCATGGTACTGCCCTTCCCGGATGTGTGGGCAAACGACGATGAACCGGTCGAGCAGCAGCTGGTTGCGCGCGGTCGACAGATCGGTCTCGTCGCGCACGAGCCGCGCGAGTCCCCAGTTGATGACGTCACCGATCGGGCCGCCGACTCCGAAACCACCCTGGAGATAGACGAGCACGGGGACCGGTTCGCTCGTCGTAGCGTGAGAACGCGGCAGGTAGATCGCGTAGCCGTCCATCGCACCGCCGCCCGGCAATTCGACCACCGCGAAACGACCCGGCGTCGGCCCCGTCGCCAGCGCCGGTCGCTCGCTCGCGCTGCCGGATCCCGCGCGCGACCCGGAGCCGCCCAGACCTGAGCCAACCTGTCCTGAGCCGCCCAGTCCCGAGCCACCCAGACCCGAACGACTCTGGCCCGAGCCTCCCAGTCCCGAGCCGCCCAACCCCGAACGCCCCTGGCCCGAACCAGCCAGCCCGGAACCACCCAGCCCCGAGCCAGTTTGGCCTGAGCCATCCGATCCCGAAGAACCCTGGGCCGAGCCACCCGAGCCCGAGCCGCCCTGGCCCTCGCCTTGACCCTGGCCGGAACCACCCGTTGCCGACTGGCCCTGACCCGTGAGCGCGCGAACGGTGACCTTGCCCGCGGTGCTCGCGGCGCGAATCCGCTGGCCGCCACCGTTGAGTCGACTCACGAGCCAAGGTTTGTCGGTTCCGTCACCGGCCGCTTCCGGTCGGAACGCAAACGGCAGATCCACTTCCTGGCCGCGCGCGGCGACCTCGATCGCGAGACCACGATTGACCGCGAGTTCAACGTTGCCGTCCGCAGCGCCGAACCGGCAGTTCGCGGTCGGCGCGCTCGGCACGCGAACGACCACGTCACCACCCGAGCTGAACGCCAAGGTCTGACCGCCGAGCGACTCGACGTGGATGCCACCTCCGGACGTCTGCGCGTAGACGTCACCCTCGCATGCCGCAAGCCGGATGTCACCGCCCGAGGTGTAGGCCCGGAGCGACGTCTCGACGTTCGCCGCCGCGATGCTGCCCCGGACCGTGCGCAGCTCTGCGCTACCCGTGCAGCCGCGGCCGAGATCGATGCTGCCGTCACGGGCCTCGATCACGACTTCGCCCTGCACCCGCCCGAGCACCACGCAGGCATCCGCCGAATGGACCGTAACGTCGCCAGTCAGGTCACCGATCTCGATCCGACCGTGCGCGGATTCGAGTTCGAGCGCCACACCGGCGGGCACGGTGACGTGGTATCGCAAGGCTTCGAACGCACCACGCCCTCGACGCGCAACCGCCGCGGCGTCGAACGCGCCGGTCAAGGTCACGACATCGCCATCCTGCGCCGCAGAGAATGCGTGCAGACGCGCCAACTGCTCGGCGGCCGCACGTTCGTTCGTGGCGAAGCGCCGAATCACTTCCACCCGTACATCCGCACCCGCGGCCGGCAGGGCGACGACATCACCCGACTCGATGCGAACCTGCAACTTGCCGCCCGCGACGATCGGCAACGACCGCGTCACGCGCTGTTCGAAGATCGGCGTGCCGCCATCCGGCCCGGCACGGCGGGTCCACTGCGCACCATTGGCCGGATCCTGCCAACCGAAGACGGCAGCGGTCGAGGGCCCTGAACCATTGCCCGACGGCACCGCGCTCTCGCGCTCCATGCCGAGCAGCCACCACGCAGCCGCACCCGCGAGAACCGTCATCGCCGCCAGGAGCAGGCGCGAGCCGAACGCCCGCGACGTCGTCGCGGGCTCGCCATCTCGCCAATCGCGTGGTGGACGCGCCGCCGAAGTCGGGTTCTGCAACCACGCAAGTTCGGCCTCGAGTCCATCGGCTGCCGCCGTCGCGGTTTGAAAGCGCGCGTCGGGCTGCTTCTGCATCAACCGCCCAACGAGCTCGGCAACCACCTCGTCGATCTCCGGGTTGAGTTCGCGCAATGGGCGCGGCTCCGACTCACTGACGCGATGGATCACACCGAACAGCGTCTGCGCCCGGAATGGCGGCTGTCCGGTGCTCGCGGCGTAGAGCAAACTGCCGAGGCTGAACAGATCGGAACGCGGATCGACGACGTCGCCACGTGCCTGCTCGGGCGACATGAACTGCGGCGTCCCGGTGATCGTGCCGCTGTGCGTGAGCGATACCTCATCCGCAACGCGGGCCAGACCGAAGTCCGTGACCATCGCGCGATCGACGTTGTCGTCGAGAATCACGTTCGCGGGTTTGACGTCGCGATGAACGATGCCTTGCGCGTGGGCGGCTGCCAATGCGCGCGCCACCTGCACGCCGACGCGCACCACCGCGCGCGAGTCGAGCGGTCCGGTCCGATCCAATCGCTGCTGCAGCGATTCACCCGGCACGTACTTCATCACGATGTAAGGCAACCCGCGATACTCGTCGACCGAGTAGATCGGTACGACATGCTCGTGCGCGACTGCGGCGACTGCGCGGGCCTCGCGTTCGAACCGGCGCCGGGCGGCAGCGCTCGCGCGGTAACCCGGCAGCATGAGCTTGATCGCGACGTAACGATCGAGGCGCGGCTCCCACGCCTTGAGCACGATGCCGGTGCTGCCGCTGCCGATCACGCCACGGATCTCGTAGTGACCGAGACGTCCGAGCATCGCGGGGTCGTCGGACGGCGCGAGATGCTCGCGCAATTCCGCCAGAGTCTGCCCGGCCGCCGCCGCCTCCGATTCGGCATCATGGTCGACTGGTTCGTGGGGCAGATGCGCCTCGACCTCGCGCCACAGCGCCGGGTCGCCGGCCGCAGCCGCGAGCGCCGACTGGCAATCGGCGCAGCTGCCGACATGTTCCTGCACGCGCGCCTCGTCGCGCTCGTCGAGCTGTTCGTGCAGATAGGCCTGCAAGAACTCGGGATCCCGGCACGGGATCGGGCCGGTCGTGGGTGAGCTCATGGGATCGGTCATGACTGGTCGTCTCTGCGGTCGGCGGAGTGTTCTCCCGGCGGGATGCCGGCCAGGAACGCGGCTGGATCCTCCAGCACCGCGTCACCGAGCGTGGCGATCCGCGCGCGCATCCGGGCGACGACGCGGCACTTCGCCGTGTAGACGTTCCCGGTCGACACTCCGAGTTCGGCGGCAGCCTCTTCCGCGGTCCGACCTCGAACCGCTGTGAGCTGAAAAGCCTGCCAGGTCGTGTCGCGAACCTCCGATCGCACGTGTGTCGCCGCCCATTCGAACAGCGCGCGGCGGTACTCGAGATCGAGTGCCGTCTCGTGGCTGCTGCGCGGATCATTCGAGAGTTCCGGAACCGGATCGAGCCCGGTCACGGAACCCGCGATGCTCCGCCGCGCGCGCGCGGCGATCGCATCGACTGCGATGTTGCGCGCCACGCGAAACAGCCAGGCTCGAAAGCCGCCCGCGGCCTCGTGATCCCACGACGGCAGTCGGGAATGCACGGCAGCGAGCACTTCCTGGGTCGCATCCCGCGCGTCCGCATCCTGCAGGCCGAGGGCCCGGCAGTAGCGCACGATCGCGGTCTCGTAGACCGTCAGGAACTCCGCCCAGGCAACGTCACTGTGCCGGCCGAGTCGAATCAGCAGGCTCTGGCGGGTCTGGGGCAGGTCGGGCATGGCAACGCGGTGGAATCGTCGGTTCGGGAGGAACTCTCCCGGGCCAGCGATTCCTTACACGGTATCCCGAGAAATCGGGTTGCTCCGCCCGACCGCGAAACGAGCCCAATCAGCGCAAGAACGCGTCGTAGCAGCGCTCGTGGCATGGCAGCCCCCTCGACAGATCGAGAGCAAAGAGGTGCCTCGAGTCTACTGACCTGCCAGCTCAGGCGTCCGAACTGGTCGCCGCGAACTGCTGCTTGAGCCACGCTCTGGCGAATCGCCATTCGGCCTTCACTGTCGTCTGCCCGAGATCGAGAGCCCCCGCTACCTCGTCGATCGTGAGGCCACCGAACACCCGCAGCTCGACGATCTTCGCCTGACGCTCGCTGCGGGCTCGTAGCTGATTCAGAGCATCGTCGAGCACGAGCACATCGACCTGCTCCGCACGAACCTCGTCGAGCACGCGGTCGATCGTCACGCGCCCCCCGCCGCCGCCACCGCGCTTCTGGGCCACTCGATCGCGCGCATGATTGAGCAACACCTGGCGCATGGCCTTGCACGCAACGGCGGCGAAGTGCGCCCGCCCCTCCCACGCATCGTCCTCGACCCGGCAAAGCTTCAGCCACGCCTCGTGCACGAGCACCGTGGGCTGCAACGTCTGGCCAGCGCGTGAACCGAGGATGCGTTCGGCCGCCTGGCGCAGCTCGTCGTACACGAGCGGCATCAGGTCCGACTCCGCGGCCCCGTCGCCGGCCACGAGCCGGGTCACGATCGTGCGGACCTTGTCGGAGATGGATTCGCCCACGGCGGGATTGTTGCGGCCAGAGCCAAGCGGAGCAACCGGGCGGTGACCGCCGTTGCGACGACCGGGGAGCCTTCGGACCATGGCATCGGGTGCAGGCCGAGCCCGCGGCAACTGCTATCTTCGCGCCACCGTGCCCCCGCCTGCCGATCACCCGGACGACGATCGATCGTTTCACGATCGCCTGACTCGCAACTTCGCCGAGGCGGCAGGACTCACCGGGCCAGCGCGCGCCGATTTCCTTGCCGAGCTGCGGGCGACGGCACCAGATGTCGCCATCGAGGTCGAAGCGTTGCTCGCAATCGACGAGAGCGATCAGGACGACGGCGGCGATTGGATTGCAGGGGCGGTCCGTCCGCTCGCCGAGCAGCTCAGTTCACCACCACTGACGGCGGGCGAGCGGATCGGCGAGTACGAGGTCGAGCGACTGCTCGGCGCAGGTGGCGGCGGCGACGTCTATCTCGCCCGCCAGAGACGACCAGAACGCCGGGTCGCGGTGAAGGTGATGCGCCACGGCCTGGTGGACCCCGCCCGCCAGCGACGCTTCGAGTTCGAGGCGCAACTGCTCGCCCGCCTGCAACATCCCGGAATCGCCCAGGTGTTCGCGTTCGATGTCTTCGAGGATCGTGGACAGCACCGGCCGTTCTTCGTCATGGAGTACGTCGAAGGAGCGGCCACGCTGACCGTGCATGCCGAACGGATCGGACTCGGTGTCCGCCAGCGCATCGAACTGCTCACGCAGGTGTGTGAAGCCGTGGGCTACGGCCACCACCACGGCGTCGTGCATTGCGACCTCAAGCCCGACAACCTGCTCGTGGGTCCGCTCGGCACGGCGAAGGTGATCGATTTCGGGATCGCCCGCGCGGCCGAGGGCGAGCCGCATCGCACGACCGTCGGCACCGGGACCTACTCGCTCGCGGGCACACTGCCCTACATGAGCCCCGAGCAGGCCAGCGGCGCCCCGGACGGCCTCGACGCGCGCGCCGACGTCTACGGCCTCGGTGTCATCTGCTTCGAGCTACTCGCCGGGCAGCTGCCAATCGACGTCGCGGGGACCGCGTTGCCGGTCGCCGCCCAGCGGATCGCAACCGCCGACCCCCAACGGCTCGGCAGCGTCGCGCCGCACTGCCGCGGCGACCTCGAGATCATCGCAGCGAAGTGCCTCGAGAAAGACCGCGACCGCCGTTACGAGGACGCCCTCGAGCTGGCCCGCGACCTGCGCCGCTTCCTCGATCACGAGCCCATCGTCGCGCGGCCGCCGACCGCGACCTACCAGTTGCGCAAGTTCGCCCGGCGGCATAGCGGCCTCGTCGCCGGCGCCGCGGTCGCCCTGATGGCGTTGGTCGTCGGCTCTGCGGTCGCAGTGCAACAAGCGTGGATCGCGACACGCGGTGAGATCGTCAGCCGTTGGCAGACGTACCGAGCCTCGATCGCGGCCGCGAGTGCCGCCCTCGCCAACCACGACGTGGCGCTCGCCCGCGAGAGCCTCGAGAGCGCCCCGCCGGAGCACCACAACTGGGAATGGCACCACTTGACGGCCCGGCTCGAGGGCAGCTTCGCCGTGCTTCGACCACCGGGGCAGGCCCCACTCGACCGGCCGGCGTTCGTGACCCACGACGAACGCCGTTGCGTCGCCGTGTTCCGCCTGGGGACGGTGCACTTCTTCGACCTCGAGACTCACGAGCTCGTTGGCAACGAACCCGCGACGGCGTTCGCGAGCGACGGGCCCAGCGCCACGGTCGCGCGGGTCGACGGCCAGGCACTCTGGATCTCGCGCCGCGGCGGCCGACCGGTGCGCTGGAACCTCACCGAGGTCGGAATCGCCTGGTCGTCGATCGACGGACTCGCGATCGCACACGGCGGCAGGTGGTTGCTCGTGAGCAACGCCGACCGCGCCATCCGCATCGACCTCGAGACGGGTGAGCAGGCAACCGTCGCCATCGACCGTGGCGGCACCGGGGTCACGGCAACGGCGATCTCGCAGCACGGCGTCGCGATTCTGGCGGCCGGTCGGAACGGCCGTCCCGGGATCTGGCCGCGCGACGGCGACGAACTGCTACCGCTCAGCCGCGTCGGCTCGTACGGCCGATCCGTCGCGTTCGACGCCACGGGCGAGACGTTCGCGATGGGACTGCAAGACACCACGATCGGGCTGTGGGACGTCGCATCACGCAATCGCATCATGCGCGGCGACGGCCACCGCCACGCGGTGACCGGCGTCACATTCACAACCGACGGCGAGACGCTGTGCAGCGTCAGCCTCGACCGCACCCTGCGACTCTGGCACGCCGGCGGGCTCGCTCCGCGAGCGATCCTGCAGGGTCACGAACGCGGCATCCGTCACGTCACGTCCGACCACGCAACCGGCACTCTGGCGACCAGCAGCGAGGACGGTACCGTCCGACTCTGGGACGGCAAGCGGACGTCCGACGCCGGCGTGCTGGCTGGCCACGAGGATCTCGTGTTCCCGACGCGCTTCTCCCACGACGGTTCGCTGATCGCCTCGGCGGGCAGCGATCGCACGGTGCGACTCTGGGCCACCGCGACCGAGCGCTGCGTCGCAGTAATCCCAACGGAGCTGCGCACGGTCGTCGACCTCGCCTTCGCGGCGGACGATTCTCGGCTCGTGATCGCGAGCCGCGACCGACTCCTCGCGCTCGACCTCGACACGGGCACGCGCCTGGCGATGACCCCGCCACTGGTTGACCTCCAGGGCAGCCTGCGCGGGCTCACATTCGCCCCCGACGGCAGACGAGTCCTCATTCCCCAAGCGCTGCCGAACCACGAGATCGCGACGTTCGACTCGGAAACGGGCACGATCGCCACCGCGCGCGTCAACGAACTGCGGCGCAGCGGCTCACGCTCGGTGTCCGCCGACGGCCGATTCGTCGTGCTCGGCGAACGACGCTCTGCCGGCGGCTCCGCGCACAGCGCCGATAGCGATTCCGGCGCGGGACTCGTTGTCCACGACCTGCAGACCGACCGCGTCGTGGATCTCCCACGCCTGACCGGCGCGTTCGCGTGGCTGCCGCGTGGCCACCAGCTCGCAGCCCGCCCCGCGGCCGACCCCACCACGATCGCGATCTACGATCTCGCCCGCGGCGAGAGAGTCGCCACACTCAGCGGTCATCGCGATCGGATCTACGCGGTCGCGGCCTCCCCGGACGGTAGCCGGCTCGCGACATGCGCCCGCGATGGCCTGCGGTTGTGGGCGGTCGGGCGCGACGCCGCCACCGCTGGAGAACTCGGCGACCGCATCGTCGCACTCGACGGTCACACGTCGTTCGTCTGGTCCGTGTCGTGGAGCGCGGATGGCGCGATGCTCGCATCGGGCTCGGGCGACCGCTCGGTGCGATTGTGGAACTCGCGCTCAGCCGCCGAACTCGCGGCGACCCGGCGAACACACGGCTCCTACCGCGAGGCGGACCTTGCCGAGTTGCGCGCACGCTTTCCAACGCCGCGCGAGCTCGCCGTATGGCTCCGGTCAGGGCCGGCGGCGACGGCGAGTTCTCGCAGCTACCTGCGATTGTGTCTGCTCGCGTCGCGGAAGTGGCACTGAGCGGGTCGAGCGGCTACTTGCGGCCGGACTTCCGCATCTGCTTCCTCCGCGGCCTGCGCCTCCACTCTTCCTCGGGCACGGCGACGGCAGATCTGTGCTCGCCCTCGAACTGATGCGCGAGCACCGCGCCTCGCGGGCTCCGAACCCAAGCTCGGTGCCTACGGCTCGCCGCGCGAGCCGCCTGCTCTAGCGTCCAGCTGCCCGAGCGCGTGGCGCAGGTTGGCAGCGCGGACCGGCTTGGACAGGAAGTCGTTCATGCCCGCGTCGAGGCACGCGGCGCGGTCCGACGACATCGCGTTGGCGGTCAACGCGATGATCGGCGTCGGTCGGCGACCCGACCTGGCTTCGATCTCGCGGATCTCCTGCGCGGCCTCCACGCCCCCCTTGCGGGGCATCTGGCAGTCCATCAGCACGACATCGAAGCGCGCTGCGACGCAGGCTGCGATGGCCTCCACACCGTCTTCGGCAAGCTCGACCTCGCAGCCGAGACCTTCGAGCATGAGCCGCGCCACCCGCTGGTTGATCGGGTTGTCCTCCGCGAGCAGAACCTTCAACTGCAGCGGCGCATCTTCGTTGACCTCCCGCGAATCGTCGGCCTCGATCACTGCCTCCCGGTTCTTCTGCCCAGTCAGGAGATCAATGAGGTCGCGCTGCTTGATGGGCTTGTAGAGGATGGCTGCCGGATCAAGCCGCCGGATCCGGGCTCCCGCTGCGGCGTCGTAGGCCGACGACAGGAACGCGATCGGGACGCCCGGCGCCAGCCGGCGCTGACGAATGTCGCCGGCGAGGTCGACGCCGTCCTCATCCGGCATCAGATAGTCGAGCAGGATCAGATCGAAGGGCTCCTCGGCTGCGCGCGCCTGCGCGAGCACGGACCTGGCTTCGGCCGCATCCGTCGCGACGGTGAGTTCGACTCCGAGCGGCCGCGTCTGCCAACGGATCAATCGCCGGTTGGTCTCGTTGTCGTCGACGAACAGCAAGCGGAATCCGCGAAGGCCCGTCATGTCCGCGACGGACGGCTCGCTCGACTGCCCCACGCCAAACGCGGCGTGGAAGAAGAACCGACTGCCGCAACCCGCAGCGCTCTCGACCCCGATCTCACCATCCATCATCTCGACGAGGCGGCGACAGATCGACAAACCGAGCCCCGTGCCCCCGAACCGACGTGTCGTCGTCTCGTCGGCCTGTGTGAACGGCTGAAACAGCTTCGCCTGGACGTCCTCGGGAATCCCGATTCCGGAGTCACTGATCTCGAACCACACCGACGCACGCTCGCCGTTCTGGCAGAGCAGGCGAACCCGCAGGTCGACCTGCCCCTTGTCAGTGAACTTGACGGAGTTGCCCACCAGGTTCAGCAACACCTGACGCAGGCGATCCGCGTCGCCGTGCAGCGTCTCAGGTACGTCGAGGTCGACGAACGTCGTCAGACCGACTCCCTTGCGGAACGCCTGCTCGGCCAGCAGATCGGCGACGTCGCCCACCAGATCCAGGGTCCGGAACGGTGCGCTCTCGAGCACGAGGTGTCCGGCTTCGATCTTCGAGAAGTCGAGGATGTCGTTGAGCAACAGCAGTAGGGAATCGCCGGATCGGCGCAGGGTCTCGACGAGATCGGCCTGTTCTTCGTCGAGTTTCGTCCGGCTCAGAACATCCGTGATCCCGATGACGCCGTTCATCGGAGTGCGGATCTCGTGGCTCATGTTGGCCAGGAACGAGCTCTTCGCCACGTTTGCACGCTCGGCCGCGTCCCGAGCCCGCTGCAACTCTTCCGAGCTGATCTCCATCGCGCGCTCGATCGTGTAGCGATCGTCCTCGGCCGCGGCATAGGCCCGGCCGACCCGCGCGAGCAAATCGTGCCACTGGCTCAGGTCCGTGGGCGGAGAGTCCACGTCACAGCCAGCCCGACGCAGTTGCCGAGCCAGCAGGCGATGTAGTTCTTTCCCCAATGCAGTGTCCCCGAGACTCCGTTACCGCGCCCGGCTTCAGTCTTCCTGAATCGTCGTGAGCGTCATGGTCTGGTTGTGCAAGTCACACTGCCCATCGACACTCGGCGAGATCTCGCCATACGAGTAGAAGCCGACCATCTCGGTGCCTTCGGGCAGTTCGTCGAGTGCCGCCTCGACCTCTTCTTCGGCACGCTCCCCGAGCACGAGCCGGCGCCCGACACAACTCACCGCGATCGCGAGCATCGACATCCCGTTCTCGTCCTCCCGTCGCGCGATCTGCGCCGCACTCGCCGCGCCATCGACCAGGCGGTCGAAGTTGGCCTTCATCAGCTGCGCGCGCCAGCCCTTTGGAACGTCGCCCGCAAACGTCATCGAGCGAGTCTCGTCGTCCACGGCGAGGATGGTTCGAACGAGCTGCTTCTCGTCACCCGCGCGTTGCCGGATCGCGAGCGGGAACAGGAGCCCCGTCGCCGGCAGGCCCTCGGCCCGATCGCCGAGGTACTCCTTGTAGAGGTCGAGCGCCGGCCGGCCATCGAGTTCGTACAAGACGTTGCTCGACGACCGCGTGATCTCGCGTTCAGGACCAAAAGTGTCCCATCCACCACGCGAGCCGTGGCCGATACGGACCCGATCGCCGTAGAGCCCGACCGCGCTGACGTAGCCGGTTCGCGGCTCACCGTTCGCACCGAGCACCCATGTGCACTCGAATCGGTCGGCGTCGCCGGCAAGCCCCCCGGTGATCACGACCTCGTCGCCGAGCTCGCCAGCGATACCCGCGACGAGCTCCGTTCCGTTCACCGCGAGGCCATCGGAGAACACCATGACGCCGCGCAGGCCGTCACCGACGAGGCCCGAGGCAACCGCCGAACCGAGCTCTTTCGACGACTCGTGCGCGGCGATCTCCGCGGTGATCGAACGCAGCTGCGTCGAATCGAAGCGGGCGATCGCCACGGTCAGCGATTCATCGAGGATCTGATCGCCGAGGACTTCACCCGACGTCGAACAACCCACGATCACCGCTTGCGGATACTGCCGTCGAAGTTCGTCGACCGGCGCGCGGTCCTCGAGGAAGCGGCGCGCCCCGAAGACGATCAGCAGCGTGCTGGGGGAATCGATGGCAGGGAACTCACCACTCCACGACGAAGCGGCGGAATACTGGAGCGTGCGTAGAAGCATGACCTGGTCCCTGCGCTATCGGACATCTCGCACGCTCATGCTGAGGGGTTACCCGGACCTCCCGGCCCCGGAACACGGCAAGCGCGCTGGCAAGGGGCGGTCCACGGACGGGGCAGGGCCAGGCCGGTGCACTCGGAGAGTTCGGCCCGGCGTCGGAAGTTCGGGTCCTCGTGCAACACTGCGCCATCAGCTCGGCACCCGTGCTCGACGAAGTAGTCGCGCACGAACGGCTACTGGCTACTGGTCGCCTCGGCAGACAACGCCTACGACTGCGCGGCGGCGCGCCATTCACGCCAGAGTTCCCGCGTCGCGAGCTGCATGCCTCGCAGCACGACCAGGTTGGCCACCACGATCGGCAGCCAGCCCCACGGGAACGCCGCCGCCGGCAGCATCGCGGTGACGACGAAGAACGCGAACAACAGCCCCGTGTGGATCATGAGTCGATCGACCGGTCCACGCCGTGCCTGGACGGGTCGGCGCAATGCCGCACCGGCCATCCGCGCAGCCGAACGACGGCTTGGCGCCGGCCCGACAGTCGACTCGATGGCTCGCAGGGATTGCCCTCTGATCGGGTGAGTACGCACCGGTTGATCGGGCGCCGAAGTTTGCACCTGGGTCTGCATTCGCTCTCTCCTGGCTCGCTCTCGAGCTCTCTCTCTGGGGGTCGATCGACCAGCGATTGCTGACCATCGAACCCGCATTGTTCGTTGCCGGCTCTGACGCTTTCCTGCCGCGAAGATTCCCCGGAACCGCCAACTTCCTGGGCCACCGACGAACGCGTGAGGTAACGGACCGCGGCAAACTTGCAACCGTGCTGCGGTTCGCGACACACTGCCGTGCTCCACTCATGCGCATTCACGGTCTTCACTGGCGCCTCGGCCTGCCGCTGTTCCTGCTCGTGCTCGCCGCGACGACGACGCTCGCGTTCGTGCTGTCGGCGCAGCTGGCGGCAGAACAGCGCGTGCGCCTCGAACGACTCGCGCGCGCGAACGCGACGTTCGTCGGCCAGTCGGGACTGCCCTTGTCCGAACGACTGGCGATGGACCTGCGGCGAGTGACCGAACTCGAGGTCTTCTTCCGCCTCCGGCAGCGCATCGTACCGACGCCCGATGATCCCGCGGTAGCCGCCGCGCTGCTCGCGTTGCCGACGAATGGCGACGCACGAGTGACCGCCAACCGGGAAGTCGCGATCGCCGTGATCGCCGACCGGCCATCGCAACACCTCCTGCTCGCACAGCCGACAAACAGCACGATCCTCGAACCACGCGTGCTGCAGATCCTCGGGGCGTTCGCGATACTGACACTGGTCGGCGGCTGGTTTGCGGCTCGCGGCCTTTCGCGCCCATTGCGAACCCTCGCCGAGAAACTGCCAGCGATCGAGAGCACCGCACCGATCGCGATGCCGGAAGCCGAACGCAACGACGAGGTCGGCGACGTGGCCCGCGCCTTCCTCGCAACTCGAGAAGCACTCCAAGACGAACGTGATCTACGCATCCGAATGGAGAAGGTCGCCGTGCTCGGCAAGATGACTGCGTCGCTCGCACACGAGGTGCAGAACCCGATCGCCGCGATCAAACTGCACGCCCAGCTGCTCGCCGAGCGGCTCGCCCGACCGGGCGACCAACCGATCGAGACCGGCGGCGATGACGAGTCCGCGAACGCGATCTTCGAAGAGGCCGAACGCGTCGAGTCCCTCGTCAACCAGTGGCTGTTCCTCGGACGCCCGGAGCCACCCGCACTCGCCGGCCACGATCTCGCGCAGCTCGCGCGTAGCGTCGTCGCGGCGCGCGCCCGCCGACACGAGCACGCCCGGGTCACCGTTGCCGTCGAGAGCGCCGGTGACACGACGATTGCCTGCGACGCGAAGCGCATTCACCAGGTTCTCGAAAACCTGCTGACGAACGCCATGCACGCGATGCCGGAGGGCGGCCGCATCACGGTCCAGGTCACCGGGCAACCGGACCGCGTCGCGCTGTCGGTGCATGATGACGGCGCGGGATTCTCCGCGACCGCGCTCGCCCATTTCGGCGAGTTCTTCCACAGCGAGCGCGAAGGCGGCATGGGCATCGGGCTGGCGGTCGCGCGCGAGATCGCGCGATCCCACAGCGGCGAACTGACGGCGGAGAATGCTGCGACCGGCGGCGCGCGCGTCACGCTCGAGTTGCCGCGGCTCACCGGCCATGATGCGTCCCCGGCGACCTGATACGTTGCGGGCGCCGTGATGTCCGTTCCCCAGAACCGCCCCATCGTCATCATCGAGGACGAGGCCGCGCTCGCGACCGCACTCGCCGCCATCGTGCGGCGCGCTGGCCACACCGTCGTCACGTGTGCATCGGCGCGCCAGGGGCTCGCGGCCATCGCAACACACTCGCCGGCGCTCATCGTGCTCGACATCGGCCTGCCGGATCAGAACGGTCTCGAAGTGCTCGACCACATCCGCGCCGAGCACGGAGACCTGCCTGTTCTCGTGATCACGGCGCACGGCAATCTGCAGAACGCCGTCGATGCCAGAAAGCGCGGGGCATCGAACTATCTCGTCAAACCGATCGACATGCACGAGTTTGCGGGCGCCGTGCATTCGATGCTCGACGGGCCAGCCGCACTCTCGTCGCCGGCCTCCGCGCAGCCGTCCGGGACGCCGCTTCTGATCGGCTCGGCACCGGCGATGCAACCCGCGTTCGCCGGCGTGGCTCACGCTTGCACCACGGACGTACCCGTACTGCTCGCTGGCCCGTCGGGCGCCGGGAAGTCGATCGCCGCCGAAACGATCCACCGTCACAGCGGACGCCACGCGTGCCCGTTCGTTCGACTGTCCTGCGCCAATCTCCCCGTGGCGGAACTCGAACGCCAGATCGACGAACTCGTCGGGCAGGCAGCGGGGGGCACACTGTATCTCGACGAAGTCGGTGAACTGCCGCCCGCCATGCAGGTGCGACTGTTGCGCCTGATCGAGACCGGCTCGCTCGACGCGAGCGTCGGCAGCGACCAACCTGGCAGCATTCGAGTCGTCGCGGCAACGGCGCGCGATCTCGCCGCGGCCGTCACCGAACAACGCTTTCGCGAAGACCTGCTCTATCGCCTCCGCGTGCTCGAGATCCGCATCCCGCCGCTCACCGAACGCATGTCGGACCTGCCCGCCCTGTGCGCGTTCCTCCTCGCGGCAATCACACCGAATCGCAACGCGGGCCTGTCGGAAGAAGCACTCGCCGCGCTGCGGCGTCACGACTGGCCGGGGAACGTCCGCGAGCTGCGCACGACGCTCGAACACGCGTGCGCCGTCAGCAGCAGCGACCTGATCCGGCTACCAGATCTGCCCGAACCACTGCAGCGCCTGCCCGGCAGCCCGGTCGCGGAAACGCCGCAGCTCGATGCGGCGCTCGACGAATGGCTCGACGCCCGACTGCGCGCCGGCGACGACTACACCGCGCTCCTCGCGGGTCTCGAACGGCGCGTCCTCGCGATGCTGCTGCCGCGCCACGCGGGCAAACCCACGCTACTCGCCCGCGCCCTCGGGATGAACCGCGCCACCCTGCGCCGGCGGCTGCGCGACTACGGGCTCGCGCCGGACGACGGCGCACTCGAGTAGCGGCGAACCGAACCACTCGCGGCGCTCAGTGGACAGTCACTGTCCATCACCCGACCGGCCATGGACGACGAGCGCCCATCAACCACCAGCTCCATGGCCGGAACCCCGTCGGCGGCCCGTTTTTGGGACGAATGCATGAACGCGCCGACACCACGGAGCGTTCGAATGCGGCGATGACAGCCCCAACCCTCTCGCGCAACTCGCTGTCCAGCACCGCAATCCTGAGCGCAGCGATCGCGTGCGTGATGCACCCCGCCCTCGCTCAACAGCAATCAACCCCGGGACCGGGCTCCGCCCCCCCCGACTCGAAGGCGGCCAGCGCGGATCCAGACGGCCAGGATCCGTCGACGACCAAGCCGGTCATCGTCACCGCGACGCGCATCGAGGAGGACCCGTTCGACGTTCCTTTCACGGTCGAGTCAATCGGCCGCGAGACGATGCGCCAACGGTCCTACCGCACGGTGCCCCAGGTGCTCCGCGACGTCCCCGGCGTCATGGTACAGGAAACCGCTCACGGCCACGGCTCGCCCTACATCCGTGGCTTCACGAGTTTCCGGAACCTGTTCCTGATCGACGGCATTCGTCTCAACAACTCGGCGTTCCGCCCCGGCCCGAACCAATACTGGAACACGGTCGATCCGTACTCCATCGATCGCCTCGAGATCGTCAAGGGCCCGAGCTCGGTGCTCTACGGCTCGGACGCGATCGGCGGCACGGTCAACGTGATCACCAAGGATCCCTACACCTACGGCGACAACGGCATCAACTACGGCGGCGCGTCGTACGTGCGGTTCTCGACAGCCGAGAACTCGGTGCACGCCCGCGGTGAGGTCAGCGTCGGCTACACCCACGCGGATGGCAGCCGCACCGGCGTGCTGTTCGGCGGCAGCGCCAAGAACTTCGGCGATCTCGAAGGCGGCCGTGGCGTGGGCACGCAGCCCGAGACCGGCTACCAGGACAACGCGTTCGACATCAAGATCGAGCACTGGTTCGACGCCGACACGCGGCTCGTGTTCCTGCACCAGAACCTGATGCAGGACGACGTGCCGCGAACCCACCGGACGGTCAACGGCATCACGTGGCGCGGGGTATCGAGCGGCAGCGACCTGCAGCGCAATTTCGACCAGAACCGCTACCTGACCTACGTTCAGTACCACAAGGAGAACATCGACGGCCCCGTCAACGCGGTCCGCGCGAACCTCTCCTTCCACCAGCAGGTGGAGACGCGCGACCGCGTGCGCGGCAGCGGCGCGCAGGAAGAACAGGGCTTCGACGTCGGTACGACCGGCGCGTGGGTGCAGTTCGAGAGCAACACGTCCGTCGGCCACTTCACCTACGGCATCGAGATCTACCACGACGACGTCAACTCCTTCTTGCGCCGCCAGACGCCGCAGGTCGGTGACGAGATCCAGGGTCCGATCGCAAACGACTCGACCTACGACCTGATCGGCGTCTACGTCCAGGACCAGATCCAGCTCGCGGACAATCTCGACGTCAACCTTGGCGCGCGCTTCACCTACGCGGCCGCGGACGCCAACAGTGCGCGGGATCCGGTCGGCGGTGGCAAGATTGCCCTCGACGACAGTTGGGACGCGGTCGTCGGCAACGCTCGCATCCGCTACGAGGCCGTGCCCGATCAGGTAGCGATCTTCGGTGGCGTGTCGCAAGGGTTCCGCGCCCCGAACCTCTCCGACCTCACGCGCTTCGACACCGCGCGCTCGGGCGAGTTCGAGATCCCCGCGCCCAACCTCGACCCCGAGAACTACATTCAGTACGAGATCGGCACGAAGGTCGAGACCGACGACGCTTCGGTCCAGCTGTCGTACTTCTACACGGACATCGAGGACCAGATCCTGCGCTTCCCGACCGGCAACGTGAATGCCAGCATGGAGTCGGAGGTCACGAAGGGGAACGTCGGCGACGGCCACATCGAGGGTGTCGAGTTCGGCGGCGCGCTGCGCGTCACCGACGAGACGACGGTGTTCGGCAACGCCACGTGGCTCTACGGCCGCCTCACGAACTTCGAG
This sequence comes from bacterium, assembly GCA_024743115.1. Classification (GTDB taxonomy): domain Bacteria; phylum Planctomycetota; class UBA1135; order UBA1135; family UBA2386; genus JAGQRA01. The sequence continues at coordinate 120,455 of JANSXC010000009.1, forward strand.
AGCGGCGGTTCGGCACTGGCGAACACGTTCCCTACGCGCCTGATGCCGCTGACCATCCAGGCAGGTGTGCGTTTCGACGACGCGGAGGGCCTGTTCTGGGCCGAGACGGCCGTGGTGCACGCCGAGGACGCGGACAAGCTGTCGTTCGGCGATCTGCGCGACAGCAGTCGCATCCCGCCCGGCGGCACGCCCGGCTTCACGGTCTGGCACATCCGCGGCGGCGTGAACGTCTCGGACAACACGACCATCGACGTGCTGCTCGAAAACATCACGGACGTCGACTACCGCATCCACGGCTCGGGCCAGAACCGCCCCGGCCGCAACCTCATCATCGGCTGCGCGACAACGTTCTAGGTCTGCCCGCAGCCGGTCGACCAATCGATTTCGTCAGGTCGTCACGCGACCAACGCCTCTCGACCATTGAGAGGGTGAGAGGCAGCCGGAAGGGACGCCGGCTGGCCGCGTGATCCACTCCTGTCGTTCCGCTCCTCGTTGGAGCGGGACGACAGGCGTTTTCTTCGAGTCGCAAATCATCTCCCACGCCACCCGAGCCCGAGCGTTCCCGCAGCCAGGGGGCAACGCGTAGAATGCTGCGATGCGCGCTTCCGGGCTGCTGATCCTGTTGCTGATCGCCCTCACGGCGACGCTCGTCTGGGCGTTTCGCGGCGATGACGGCCGGAACTCTGATAGCCAGGGCCACGAACCTCGAGCGACCGGCACGCCGCGCACCGACGGCAGCCCACCGGGCGGGAGCGTTGCGACGCCGACCCGTAGCAACGACGAGGTCACCGATCCCGCGACGGTCGACGCGACCGCCAGCCAGCGGGAGTCCGTCGATCCGAAACAGGTTCGCGGCCTGGTCGTACGCACGCTCGAGCAGGGCACTGCCGAAGCGCTGCCGGACGTTGCTTGCGAGATCGCGCACCGCAGCGGTCAACGCACCGGACCGTTCGCCAGACTCGGCACTTCGGATTCCTCGGGCACGATCACGGCACCCGATCTGCCCCCCGGCGACTACTCCGTCCGCGCCGTCGGCCAAGACGAGTCCGTGCCGAGCGAAGTCCGCGACGACGAGCAAACCGTGATCGAGGTACGACTGCCGGCGGCGACCACGTTCAACGGTCGGGTCCTCGACCGCGCCGGCAACGCCGTCGCAGGCGCCGCAGTGTTCGTCACGGGGTGCCGCACAACAGGGCGCGACACATTGGTAGCGCGGAGTGACGCCACGGGCGACTTCGAGCTCACCTGCCGCGGGATCGAACGCCTCGCCTTCGCGCGCGCCACCACGAAGGGCTGCTCGCGCCCGGTCCCGCTGAGTTCTCCCGCACTCGCGATCGAACCGTTGATCCTGCGGCTCGACGAAGCCGTGACCGAGGTCCGGGGTCGGGTCGTCGACGACGCCGGGCAGGCCGTAGCCGGCGCCCGCGTCGCGATCGGCAGGCACGATCGCAACGCGCGCCACGAAGCAACGCTCGCGCAGTATCGCGTGCAAAGCGGCCAACTCGCGCCGCGACTCGTCGAACTGACGACGGACGCGGAGGGGCGGTTTCGGACCGCCGCCGCGCCGGTCGTCGCGAAGACTTTCGCGTTCGTGCGTGCCAGCGGCTTCGCCAGCCACCGACAACCACTCGATCTCGAGGCGTCACGCGATCCGTCGGCCGAGATCGAGATCCGACTGACTCGCGGCGTGACCCTGCACGGCAAGGCACGTGATCGCCGCGGCCAACCGTGCGGGGGTGCCGTCATCACGCTGCCGAGGACGTCCGGCACGCCGGAATGGCTCCAACACCGAACGATCTCCGCGCCGGACGGCTCGTTCCGCCTGACGAACCTGCCGAGCGGCAACCTGCGCCCACGGGCCGAACATCGCATCCATGGCGAGGCCTCGGACAGCCTCGCTTCGGCGCCGGGCGCAACCGTGGAGTGGCACCCGACGCTGGACCCCGGCCTCGTGATCACGGGCCGGCTCACGGACGAACGCAACCAACCGCTCACCGGCTGGCGGATCACGGCGAGCGGCACCAGGCGACACCGCGGGTTCGCGCACACCGAACCCGATGGCTCGTTCCACGTGCTGCGCTGCCGCCCCGAGACCTACACACTGAAGGTGCTGCAGCTCGGTGCCTGGATGCCGACGACCGTCCTGGAACGCGAAGGCGTCGGCCCCGGCACCGGCGAAGTCCACCTGCAGGTCCGGGACGCCGACCTGGCCTCGTGCTGGATCACCGGCGAAGTGCGCGCAAGTGACGGAAAGGCGCGCGCCTCGACTGCGTCCGTCCGGATCGAGACCCCGAAGCTCGGCCAGCAGATGTCGATGGCGCTACCGCCGGGACCGTTCCGCCTCGGCCCATTGCTGCCGGCGCGCTTCGAGGTCAGCTTCTCGATACACGGTCACCAGACTCTGAAGCCGCTGCCGTTCGCGATGACGGCGGGCCAGACCCGCGACCTCGGCACGCTCACCGCCGCGAGCCTCGGCCGGATCACGGTCATCGCGGTCGACGAAGACGGCGCGCCACTCGACACCGGCACGCTGCACCAGCTCGATGGGCGCGGCCACTCGCTCTACAAGCACCCGCTGCGCCCCGCCGGCGTGAATCTCGAGTTGCCGCCCGGAAGGCACCGGGTCGCCGCAACCGCGCCCAAACGCGCGTTCGGTGTCGCAGCACTCGAACTCGTGCCGGGCGAACAGCCGGCGCACCGCCTGCGCGTGCCGAGCGGCCTGCCGTGCGAGTTCCTGTTCCATGCCGCCAAGGCAACGGTCCAGGGCTATCTGACCGCAACCTGGCACTCCGACACGCACGGCGCGTTCGGTGCAGGACCGGTCCAGGTGGTGAGCGGTGACAACGACACCGTCTCGGCCCACCGCCGACTGGTCCCGGGCAACTACCGCGTCGAGTTCGCCTCGCGGCAGCACAGCGCGGAGGTTCGCTTCACGGTTGCCGAGGGTTCGAGCAACCGGGTCGAGGTACGCCTCCAACGCACCAAGAAGCGCCGCGGACGCTGAGCGTGAGCGACCCCCCTACTCGAACCCGCCCCACGGCTCGGCGACGACGTTTCACTCTGCTCGCCGTCATCGGCCTCGTGATCGCGGCGCTGTGGTGGCTGCCGGACTGGCCGTTCTGGAGCCGGATCGCGACGTTCCCGTACGACGAGTCGACGATGGCGATCGAATGGTACGAACCGCTCGAGCCCGTGCCGGGCCGCTTCGATTCCCCGCTCCCGACTGCGGGTGCAGCGAGCCTCGGGTTCGATCCCGTCCGCCTGACGCGCGCCGCCGAATGGGCCGACCAGAAGAACAGCTCGGCCTTCCTCGTCCTGCGCCGCGGTCAGATCGCTCTCGAACGCTACTGGCGCAGTGGCAGCAGGGATCGCGCAACCGTTTCACAGTCACTCGCGAAGACCCTGATCGCACTGCTTATCGGCACGGCGATCGAGCGCGGCGAGATCGGGAGCCTCGACGACCCCATCGGCCGATACGTCGCAGAATGGCGCGACACGACCAAAGGATCCGTCACGCTGGCGCAACTACTGCGGATGAGCAGCGGCCTCGAGAACGACGATTCCCGCAACAGTCCGTTCTCGGCGATCGCGAACATGCATCTCGGCAGCGACCTGTTGCCCACGATCCTCGCCATAGAACGGGACCGCGAGCCGGGAATGGACTGGGAGTACAACAACTTCAACTCCCAGCTCGTCGGGCTCGCCCTCGAACGCGCGACCGGACAGCGCTACGCCGACCTGCTTTCGCAGCGCATCTGGCAACCCGTCGGCGCACGCGACGCTGTGCTATGGCTCGACCGCGACGGCGGCAACGCGAAGGTCTACGGCGGCCTCCTCGCCACGGCGCGAGACTGGGCACGGATTGGTGAGCTCGTGCGGCATCGCGGCGCAGTCGATGGCCAGACCGTCGTCGGCTCGAATTGGTTCGACGAACTCGAACGCCCGTCACCGCATCGCGCGACGTACGGCCTGCACATCTGGCTACACGCGGCGGATACGGATCACGGCACGCCCGCGTTCGTCTACCTCGACGGCAAGTCGAAGCAGCGCGTGTTCGTCATCCGCGACCACGAGCTCGTCATCGTACGAACCGGCGAGAACGCCCGTGGCTGGTCCGAGGCCGAGATCGTGGGCCTCGTCGTCGGGGCGCTTCGGAACTAGGATCCTGCGCGACGGGAGGCTGCCAGGCGGCGCTACGAGATCGACACCGAATCCGGCAGCCGTTGGGACGCTTCGCCCGACGCTTCGCTGAGCGTCGCAGCCGGCGTCATCGGCAATTCGATCGGCAACCGCACGACGAACGCGGCGCCGCCAGCCTCGGAATCCTCGCACCAGATCGCGCCGCCGCACCGCTCGACGATCGAGCGACAGACCGCGAGCCCGAGCCCGGCGCCCTCGGGCTTGGCCGTGAGGTGGTCCGCAAGCTGCGTGAACTGTTCGAACACGGTGTTTCGATCCATCAGCGGGATGCCGGGACCGGAGTCCTCGACCCGCAGCTCGAAGGCGCCCTCGTGCTCGCCGCACGCAACGCGCAGGTGCCCGCCCACCGGCGTGAACTTGATCGCGTTGTCGATCAGATGCCGACAGACCTGTGCGAATCGCGTCCGGTCGGCGAGTGCCTGGCCTTCGACCCGACCGGTCGCGAGCTCCAGCTCGATCTCGCGAGACGCAATGGCCTGACCAAACGCCGCGGCGACCTCCTCGACGATCGCAGGCGCATCGATCGCACGAATCGTAAACTGGGCGTCACCCGACTCGAGCTGCAAGAAGTCGAACATGGCGTCGACCAGAGTGCTGAGCTGAATGCTCTCCTCGTGGATCACGCGCACGAACTCGGGCCACTCCATGCTCTCGCCCGGGATCATCGTCTCGAGGATCTCCGAGTAGGCTCGGATGCTCGTCAACGGCGTACGCAGTTCGTGCGACACACTCGACAAGAACCGATCCTTCAGACGCTGCAGTTCGTGATTTCGCGTCGTGTCGACGAACAGGAACACCGTGCCGAAGTCCTGCCCGGTCGTTCGGGAAGTCACGGAAACCGCCGCGAGGTCGTAGAACTTTTCACCACTCGCCACTGAAGTCCGTCGCATCGTGGGACGTTCCCCGAGTTCTTCGACGCCGGAATCGTGCAGCGCGAGCCACGCCTCGCGCGCAGCCTGCGACAACTCGATCGGCAGTTCGTCCCAGAGCACGCAGCCGAGCGGGTCGATTTCGGACCGGGCCAGGGCGTTCCGAACGGCCGGATTGGCGAGCACGATCTCACCGGTCGAGTCGACGACTACGACGCCCTCGAGCAGCGATTCGAGCACGGACTCGGAGCGGTCACACGCGAGCTCCAGGGCCAGGACACGGGCGGCCATTTCGCGTTTGCCGTCGCGTGCAACGCTCGGTGCCATCGCGCCGCCATCGCGCAGGCCACACCGGCGTTCCACCACGGCGACCAATGCTGCCGCGAGAGCAACACAGACCGCCTGCCAAGGGGCTGCTCCGAGGGCTGCGGCCACCGCACCGAACAACAGCGCTGCCCCGACGTGACGCAGGCTGGCCACGAGTCCACGGAACCCAGGCTCCATGGCTCGCACGCCCGGCTTCGGAGGATCTGCGGTCGGCTGCACCACTTCTCTTATGGAGCGAACCGAACCCGCCTTGACGGGGGATTCACCCGCACCGGATCGCCTGTAGTCGCGGCGGACCCAGGGCCGATGAGTATTCCGATCCAGCGAGGAAACCGAATGCTCGTGCTCGAACTCTGCCTGCTGTCCGTACTGCCGTTCCAAGAACCCGGTGTCGCCGCCCAAGCGCCCCCGGCCGAAACCTCGCCCCGAAGCGGGGCTCAGGCCGAAGCGCCGGCCGCCGACTCGCCGATCGCCACACCGCCTGCCAGCCCAACGCCGACCGACGAATCACCGGTAGCAGGTGAACCGGCAACGACGAACCCGACCGGCACGGCGACGACACCGACTTCGAACACGAATCCGCGAAGCTGGCTGCCCGCCGACACGCTCCTCGCGGTCACCCTGCAGCTCGGAGACGACTGTGATCTGTCGGGACTGCGACGCCAACTGCGCACGATGGATCGCTTCGGTGCCCTGGATCACTTCGCTGCGGGTCTCGAGCAAGCGCTGCAACCAATCGGCCTGACGACGGTCGAGTTCCACGACATCGCGCGCCATGGCATCGCGTTCGGACTCACGGGGATCACGCCCGCCGCGACTCCGGAGTTCGTCGCCGTCGCCCACCTCGGTGCGGATCCCAACCTCGGCCCGCGCATCGAGCGCGCGGTCACGAGTGAACTGCGCGCCCAAGGGTTGCACGGCGGCGTGTTCAAGGGCTTCCTCATCGTCGCCAGCAACGTGGATCGAATCGAGTCCACGATTGCCGCGATGCGCCCCGATGCCAATACCCGGAGTGCAAACGAGTCCGCGAACCACCAGAAGCGGCTGCACACGAACCCGATCTATCACGCGGCGTGCAAGGATGCACCGCTCGATAAGGAGCCCGATATCGAGCTGTTCGTGCGGCCCGCGGCATTGTTCGCCGCGCTCTCCGCGGTTCTGCCGCAGCAACAACGCACCGGCGCGGAACGCATCAGCAACGCACTCGCCATCGCCGACTGGGAGCGCGCGGTCTTCCGCGGGAACGTCGACCGGGATCGACTGCGATTCGCGGGCAGTTGCACGATCCCGGCGGCGAGCAAGCTGATGACTGCACTCGTCGGTGACCCGGCGGCCATCAACGAGCAACTCGCGCGCGTCGTTCCGATCACGGCGACGGACTTCACGTTCGCGGCCTCCGACTTCGGCACCATCGCGCGTGAAGTGCTCGGCCTCGTCAAGGCCGCCGACCCCGGCGCCGGAATGATGGCCGAGATGATGATCCAGCAGTTCGGCAACCAGGCCGAGGTGGATCTCACCGAAGACCTGTTCGAAGGCTTCTCGGGCAGCACGGTGGCGTTCACGTTGCCGTCGGGCACCGCCACGCTGATCGGCCTCGAAGAACCGGAACGATTCGCGGCCATGATCGACAAGCTGCTGGACGCCGGTCAGGTGCCGGTCAAGCGCGCGACCGTCGACGGCGCAACCGCCTACCGGATCGGCGGCGACGCCGTGCCGCTCAAGCTGTCGTTCGCGACGCTCGGTAACTGGTTCTGCATCGCGGAGAGCGATGCCACGCTCGCCGCCATCGCGAGCCAGCTCGACCGCCCGGCGATCAACCGCAAGGCCATCGCGGCCCTGAAGGCCCGACTCCCGGGCACCACGATGATCCACGGCAATCCGGGCACGGGCTCCCTGGCGACGACCCACCGCCGCGACGGACTCGCGCAGTGGCTGGGATCGTTCGGCCTCGGTCGGTCGATCCCGATCGTGCAGTCACGGACGACGCCGGCTTCGAAGGAGCAGGTCGACGCACTGCAGCAAGCCGAGTCGAACCCGGAAGCAACGGCAGTCACGGAACTCGCCGAACTCGCCAACGCCAAGCACGCCGGCGTCGCGGCCCGCGCCACGTGGCTGCTGCGGCAGCGTGAACCGGCAGACGCCCGCAAGGCGCTCGAACACCTCGCGGTCGCAAGCCCCCACAACGAGGTTCGGGTCCAGGCCTTCCACGCGCTGCTCCGGGTCGGCAACGCCGCAACCCTGCCGGTTGCGATCGAGGGGCTCGACGACAAGGACATGCGCGCCCGCACGCTCGCTGCGCAACTGCTCGGCCGGCTCAAGGACCCGGATTCCGGTAACGCGCTGCTCGCGATGCTCGCCACGCGCGCCAAGGTCGCCGACCCGGAAGACGACTCGACCGATCTCCAGGCCGCGTTGCTCGCCCTTTCCGACCTCGGCACGCCGAAGCTGATGCTGCCCGTGGCAACGGCACTCGACGGCAGCCGCGCGCAGGGCTTCGCCGAAGCGTTGACGTTCTACTACCAGACGCACTCGCCCGAGCTCGAACAGGAAGACGAAGCGACCCTGCTCCTCGCGGTCCTCGGCCACAGCACGCAGCTGCTGCGCCGATACGCGATCGGACGCCTGAGCGAACTCCGCGACCTTTCGACCGTGCGCGCCCTCGAGGGCCGACTTGCGGTCGAGGGTCCCGAGCTGCGGCCGCTCATCGAAGTGGCGCTGAACCAGATCCGCCGCCAGCCGCCAGCCGGCTCCAGGCCCACCGACGGCTCGACCGCGAACACCGAAGCCGCCCCCTGGCAGCAGGTCGTCGCGCGCTGGTCGGCACTCGACCCGAACCAGCAGATCTTGATCGGCGGACTCGGTGGAGTGTTCGGAATCGCGTTCCTGACGCTCATCGGCGTGCTCGTGAAGCGCCGTCGCCACCGGCGCTCGGCCCAGATGGCGAGCGACCTCGTCGCGCCGTCCGAGGACTATCTCGAACAGCTCGAGGAGGAATCCAGCGCGCTCGCCGAGGCCGCCGACGATCTGATCGACGACGCGAGCGGCCTCGCCAGTGAGACCGACGACGACGGCGTTTGGCAGGATCAGGACGGGGAAGCGGTCGCGGTCGACGTCGAGGACGGTTGGGAGGAGACGGACAACACCGACGACCCGATCTACGGCGACGTGGGCTCCGAGATGGCCGACGAAGTCATCGAGGATCCGCACCGCGGCTGATGCTGCGCCACCGCGATCTGCTGACTCTCGGCGCCGGGGCCACGCTGGCCCTGAGCCCCGCCGCGCAGACGCCGACGATCGAGATTGCGTTCGCCAAGGACGCCGCGACCGCGGGGCTGCCTGCGGTCTCGTGGCTCTGCGGCACCGTGCTACCGCTGCGACCCGAATGGCCTGCGGGTCTCTCGCGCGATGACAGCGTCGTCATCCGCTTGTCCCCGGACGGCCTGACGATCCAGGCGAACTCGGTGGCCCTGCCGACCGGGACACTCGCCGCCGGATCGATTCGCGACGGCCGCGACGGGCACAACCACCGCGCACTCGTCACCTGCAGCACGGATGGTGTCGAGGACTGGTTCGTGCCGCGTGAGTTCACGCCACCGGTGCGCTGGCTGCGGCTACTGCAGATCCTGCGTGCAACCGCCACGGGCAGCGCGCGAACGATCGACGCCCCGGTCGCCGTCGGTCACCTGCTCGGCGCGACCGCACTCGGAGATCCCGACCTCGAAACGTGTCAGCTCGGTGCATCGCTGTGCGGCGAGGTAACGTGGAAGTCCTGGTGGAACGACGAACACCTGCGGGTTCGCGGCCGCAGCGGCGGCGGGCTCGTGCTACCGGCCGTGCTCCTGGCCATCGCCGAGCAGCGTGGCAACGGCACGACATCGGCGTTGCCGATGCGCGCGTTCGTCGCGCGCGATGGCGACCGCGAAGAAGCCGTTCGCCAGATGGCGCGGACGACCACCGATCGCCCGGCCCTGCTCGCGATGCTGCACGGCTCCGACGAGCTCCGCCTCACCGCGATCGACAGCCTGGTGCGCCTCGGCGCCGTCAACGAGCTCCCACGCATCGTCGAGGCCGCCACCTCCGGGATGCCCCTCGCCACGGTAGCCGCCGCCGACGCGGTCACGACATTGTGGCCAGCGGCATCGAGCCGCACCCGCGCGATGACACGCGAAGCCCTCGACGGCAGCACCGCGGCGGCGCTGCGCAACCTCGACCCGGAGCGCAGTACCCGACGCGTTGGCCAGCCCACCGTGATCACACGGAACTGGCAGCTCATGCTGGCGCTGTTCATCATGGCCTCCGGGCTCTTCGGCTTGTGGCTACGCGAGCGCGCCCGCGCCGCAATGTTCGCCTGACCGGAGATTCCAGCGCTCCCGAAGAAGCGCGAGCCAGACGCGTTCGGGGGGTCGGTTCAACGGACTGTTAAGCTGCCGCGCATGACCGGACCGCTCTCTCGTCATCCGCTCGCACGCACGTTCTGCCTGGCGGCGACCACCATCTTCGTCGGCGGGTTCCTGTTCGACGGATCCCTGCTGGGAGCGCTGGGTGCGCAGCAACAACCACGACCGTTACCGCACCCGCTCGATACGACACCCGAGTTCGAGCGCGCGGTCCGAAACGGGACGCGAACGGCTGACGGTCGACCGGGCGCCAAGGCCTGGCGCGACCGCCAGAGCTACGTGATCGACGCCGAACTCGTGCCCGAACGGCATCGCGTCGAGGGCACGGTGACGATGACCTACGAGAACGGTTCGCCGGAGCCGCTCGAGGACCTCGTCATCCACCTGCGCCAGAACCTGCACGCACCGACCGCGCGCCGCAACATCGAGGTCGAGGTCACCGGTGGCATGTCGATCAACCGGGTACAGCTCGACGGCCGTGCCGCGCCGCACTGGGTCGACGGCACCGTGATGACGATCCAGCTGCGCGAACCCGTCCCCAAGGGTGGCCGCGCGACGGTCACGATGACCTTCGCGTTCAACGTCCCGGCGGGCGAAGCACCCCGCATGGGCCGTGACGGTGCCGAGGTGTATTTTCTCGGCTACTGGTATCCACAGTTCGCCGTGCGCGACGACGTCAACGGCTGGGTCGCCGAGCAGTATCTCGGCGGCAGCGAGTTCTACATGGGCTACGGCGACTACGAGGTCGCCCTGACGGCGCCCGCCGGCTACCTCGTGCAGGCGACGGGTACCTTGCAGAACACCGATGCCGTGCTCACCGAGAAAGCGCGAGCCGCACTGCAGCGCGCGACGAAGACCGCCCGCCGCGTCACGATCGTAAGTGCGACGGATGTCGCCGCAGGCCAAGCGACGCTGCCCGGAAAGGGCGGCCGCCTGACCTGGAAGTTCCGCGCGCAGAACGTACGCGACTTCGCAGTGTCGGCGGCGAACGGCTACGTCTGGGATGCGATCCGGACCGAGGTCGGTGACCGCGACGGTGACGGTCAGCCCGATCACTGCCTGTCCCAGGCGCTCTACCGCCCGACGGCCACGACGTGGCGCCGCGGCGCGAAGTACGCCAGACACGCGATCGAATGGCTGTCGGAGAACGTGATGCCCTATCCCTGGCCGCACGCAACGGTCGTCGAGGGCATTCTCGGCGGCGGCATGGAGTATCCAATGATCACGCTCTGCGGCGATCAGGAGAACGGAGTGGCGCTGCAGAGCCTCGTCGCGCACGAGCTCGCGCACATGTGGTTCCCGATGATCGTCGGCAGCAACGAGAAGGCGCACGTCTGGCAGGACGAGGGCATCGTCGACTTCTACACCGAACTCATCGACGCGGCCTACTGGCGCCGCAAGACGGCCGGCCGCCGCACGACCGCGATCTATCGCGACATCGCCAACGCGGGTCAGGATCGCGAGCCGCTGTTGACCCACGCCGACCACCTCGTCGATCAGGACAACTACTACCTCAACGGCTACATCAAGCCCGCGGCGCTGCTGCATCAGCTCGCCGGGCTGTTCGGTCGCGACGCGGTCCTGCGCGCGCTCAGGAGCTACGCCGAGGACTGGCGCTACGCCCACCCCTACCCGATCGACTTCTTCCGCAGCATGAACGCCGCGCTCGGCGCCGATCTCGATTGGTACTGGAGCAGCTGGTGGAGCGAAACGTGGACGCTCGATCACGCCATCGCGACCGTCCGCGACGTGGACGGCGGCACGGAGGTCGTGGTCGCGGATCGCGGCCGTGCGATCTGCCCCGCCACCGTCCGGGTGACCTACGGCGACGGCAGCACGGCGAGTCAGACCGTTCCGGCCGCGACGTGGCTCACGGGTGCCCGGGAAGCTACGCTGCGCTTCGGTCCTGACGTCGTGCGTGCAATCGTCGACCCGGATCACTGCACCCTCGACCTCGACGACGGGAACGACCAGTGGCAGCGAAGCAAGAAGAAGGCCGACCCGCCGAAGAAGAAGTAACTCCCGCAGCGCCCGTCCCGCCCGCGGCAGAACGCCGCGGCTTCTGGCAACACGTCACGAGTAGTCTGCGCGGCGAGCAGCACGACTACACCAAGGGGCCGCTGCCCATGGCGATCCTACTGCTCGCCGTGCCGATGGTGCTCGAGATGTCGCTCGAGTCCACGTTCGCTCTCGTCGACATCTGGTGGGTCAACCGCATCGACGACGGCTGGTTCGGGTCGACGCCAACGGACGGCGCAGCGGCAGCGGCGGTCGGTTCGACCGAAGCGATGTTGTCGATCGTCTATGCCGTCGCTTTCGGCCTCGGGATGGCCGTCACCGCGATGGTCGCGCGCCGCGTGGGCGAGAAGGATCTCGACGGCGCGGCGGTCGCAGGCTCACAGGCGATCGGTCTCGGCATCGCAACGGGAGTCGTGCTCGGCGTTCCGTGCATCCTGTTTGCCGAGGATCTGCTGCACTGGATGACCTCTGGCAACGTGGCGGTCGTCGAGACCGGCACGGGCTATGCGCGCTGGATGCTCGGCGGCAATGTGATCATCACGCTGCTGTTCCTGCAGAACGCGATCTTTCGCGGCGCGGGTGATCCGATCCTCGCGCTCAAGACCCTCGCGGTCGCCAACGGGATCAACATCGTACTCGATCCGTGTCTGCTGTTCGGCTGGGGGCCGTTCCCGCAGCTCGGCGTAACGGGCGCGGGCGTCGCGACCACGATCGGCCGCGCCGTCGCGGTCGCCTATCAGTTCTGGTTGCTGAATCACGGCCGCGGCCGCGTGCGGCTGCCACGCCTCGTTCGCTTCGACCCCAAGCCGATGTGGACGCTGATCCGGCTGTCGTGGGGCACGATCGGCCAGTTCCTGATCGGCACGACCAGCTGGGTCGCGCTGATGTGGTTCGTCAACTCGTTCGGCGAGGCCGCGACCGCCGGCTACACGACCGGCATCCGCATTCTGCTGTTCTCGCTGCTGCCCGCCTGGGGCCTCGCCAACGCCGCGGCCACGCTCGTCGGCCAGAACCTCGGCAGCAAGCAACCCGACCGTGCCGAGCGCAGCGTCTGGCTCACGGGCTGCTACGACATGCTGTTTCTCGGCTGCGTCACGATCGTCATGGTGCTGCTCCCCGAGCAGATCGCGGCGATCTTCGTGAGCGACCCCGAGATCGCGGGCCACTGCGTCGACACGATGTGGATCGTCGCGAGCGGCTACGTGTTCTATGCGTGGGGCATGGTCGCGGTGCAGTCGTTCAACGGCGCGGGCGACACCAGGACTCCGACCTGGCTGCACCTGATCTTCTTCTGGCTGTTCCAGCTGCCACTCGCGGCGATCCTCGCGCTCGGATTCGACCATGGCATGCTCGGCGTGCTGTGGGCGATCCCGATCTCCGAAGCGCTGTTCGCGGTCGCCGCCGTGATCCTGTTCCGCCGCGGCGGCTGGCGCGAAGCGGTCGTCTGAGTTCGAGTCAGCGCATCACGCCTTCGCCACCATTGCTGACGGCCAGGCCCGCTGCGTTACGCGACGGATCGAGCACGAGCGCCTGCACGAAGAAGTCCTGACCGGCGAACGCGCTCGCGGCCGGCAACGGCAGCGGCCAGTTCGCGACTCCGCCGCTCGGCACGACGAGCGTCGTGAGCGCCGGCGCGACGAGGCCGGTACATCCCGGCATGCCGAAGCCCGCAAGCGGCAGCGGCAACGCCTGGCCGGCCCACACGGTTTTGGAGAACCCGATCATCCCGATCGTCAGTCCGCCCGGCGCCGGCGGTAGCTGCTGCACCCGCAGGTCGAACGTACCGCCGAGCACGGGCAAGCTCGCGGGCGCGCTGGCCAGCACCGGCGGCACCGAACTGCAGCCCGTACCGAAAGCCTGGAACGCGGCGCCTGCCGGCCGAATGCGCTGCACGCTGCCGCGGGTGCTGCTGCGCCGTTCGACGAAGTAGAGCGCGCCGTCAGGACCGACCCGGCCGGCCGTGATCCAGCGCAGGCCCGTGGCCCACAGCTCGGCCGTCGGCTGCCCCGGCACGGGCACCGCGTTCTGCCAGCCGCTGCCGCCATCGAGCCGCCACACGTCGCCGGAGAAGTGTTCGACATAGAAGTAGTCGCCGTCGTATCCCGGGCCGAACCGGAACGGCGCCGCAGGGTCGGCGCGGTACACCGCGAGCGAGACCAGCGCGAAGAAGCTTGCCGGGATCGCGTGTTCCGCGATCGGCGTGATCGACGGCGGCTCGTTCCCGGCGCAGGTCAGCCACGGCGCCGACCCCTCACGCCACGGCCAACCGAGATTGCCGCCCGCAGTATCGATGCGCGAGATTTCGTCGAAAGCCTGCTCACCGACGTCCGCCACGAACAACTCGCCGGCGACCGGATCGATATCGAATCGGAACGGGTTGCGCAGACCGGTCGCCCAGACGAGCGGCGCGACGTCCCCCGGGCCCGTGAACGGGTTGCCCGCCGGCACGAGCGCGGACCGCGGCGGCGGCCCACCGCTGCCGGGCGGCAACCCATCGACCCGGAGGCGCACGAGCTTGCCGTGGAACGCGGTCACGTCCTGCGCGAGACACCCGTTGCGATCATCACCGAAGCTCGCGTAGAGCATGCCATCCCCGCCGAACCGCAGCTCGCCGCCTTCGTGCTGCGGCACGGTGTCGGGGATCCCGGCGAGCACGACGTACGAACTGCCGAACTGCAGGTTGCTGCTCGCGGCGTTGCCAAGGTCACCCGTGATCTCGTAACGCGTGATGCGTAGATCAGCGGCAGCCGCGTCCGTGTGGTAGCAGTAGAGGAACGGCCGCGCGGGCCACTGCGGGTCGACCGCGAGGGCGAGCAGTCCCTGGCTGTAGGAAACCGCGAGCCCCGGCACGGTGCCGACCGTGCTCACGCTGCCGCTGACGACGACCTTGACCGCACCCGTGTCCTGCTCGGCGAAAAGGAGCCGACCATCGGGCAGGAAGTCGAGGGCGATGGGACCCCGTTGGTTGCCGGCAACGGTCTCGACGACGAAGCCGAGAGGCAGCGACTGCGCCGGCGCCAGGGCGACCCCGACGGCGACCGGGAATGCGATCACGGCGGCCCGGCCGAGGCTGAGGATTCGGGATACGGTCGGTGTCATGGCGCTGTTCCTGGGCTCGGAGGCCCCATGCGAGGAGACCGGGAAGACCGGCCGCCAGCAAGGCCCTGCGAACCTCCCGCTCGCGCCTGACGCCGACTGGCAACGGTCGCCAGCCCCCCGTTCCGGGATCCCTGAGCCCCGCGATAGCGCCTTCCCGCCAAGCTCGCTACCCTTCCACGCCCCATGCATGTCGGCCTTCGCAAAACGATGATGGCAGCGCTCGTCGCGGCGTTCGTCGGCCAGACCGCCCTGGTCTACGCCGACGGCACCGCGGATCGCACACCGCCGCTCAGCGAGCTCGCGCTCGAGGGGCGGCGCATCTGGCACGCCAACAACTGCCAGGCTTGCCACCAGATCTACGGCTTTGGCGGCTTCCTCGGCCCGGACCTCACCAACGCCGGCGCGCGAATGACGACCGAGCGCCTTACCGAGATCCTCACGGACGGCAATGCGCAAATGCCCGCGTTCGGGATGAACGAAGATCAGATCGCGGCGATCGAGCAGTTCTTGATCGAGCTAGACAAGACCGGCGTCGGCGTCCCGCGCGCCAACCTGCCGCCCGAACCACAGCGAGTCTTCGACGCGTGCGCGGAGCACGCCAAGGCGGCGCCCGCGGCCGTGCAGCAGGGGTTCGAGTTGTTCCGCACCGCGTGCAGCGCTTGCCACACGCCGCTCTGTGCGACGCCGCTCGGCCCCAACACTGCGCCGGACCTCAGCACGGTGCGCGAGCGACTCAGCGACGAAGAGATCTTGAAGACGATCACCGAAGGCCGCCTCGATCGCGGCATGCCGGCGTGGCCGCTCGGCGAACCCGTCAAGACTCAGATCCTGCCGTTCCTCACCTGGCTCGGCCAGGAGCGTGCGTCGATCTCGAGCGTGGTCGGCGAGACCGAACAAAGCGGCCTGCCGTGGTGGGAGTTCAAATGACCAGCACCCTCGATCGCCCGGAGGAAGCCACCGGAGTGGCCGAGCCGACGGACTGCAGCAGCTGCGACGGCACCGTCGTGACGCAGCTGAAGATGGCACTCACGTGCATTCTGCTCGCGGTCGTCGGCGGCGCCGCCGCAGCGCTGCACTACATCCCGTCCCTATCGGCCACGCTCAACGACCTCGGCATCGGCCTCGCGCAGCTGCGACCGGTCCACACGTCGTTCGCCTCGCTCTGGATCTTCGGAGCCTCGATCGCCGTGATGTATCACTGGCTGTCGACCAGCCACGGCGGCCTCGATGCCGGCGACCGACTGCGGTTCAAGATCCACACGGTCTGCTGGCTCGTCGCCGGCCTGGGCATCTTCGTGACCCTGCTCTCGGGTATCTCCACGGGCCGTGAGTATCTCGGCTTCCACTGGTCGTTCAGCGCCGTGCTGCTCATCGGCTGGTTCGCGTTCGCGTGGAACTTCCTGAAGCGCCTGCGCCACGGCTTCTGGGCCCAGCCGATCTACCTGTGGTTCTGGACCATCGGCACGCTGTACTTCGTCTACACATTCGTCGAAGGCCATAGCTACCTGCTGCCAGCCGTGTTCGAGCAACCCGTGCGCGACCTGCAGGTGCAGTGGAAGTCCTGCGGCACGCTCGTCGGGTCGTTCAACTTCCTGATGTACGGCTCGCTGACCTACGTCGGCGAAAAGCTCTCCGGCGATCGCAGCTACGCGCAGTCCCCGACGGCGTTCTGGCTCTTCGGCGTCGGCTGCCTCAACAGCTTCACCAACTACGCGCACCACACCTACCACCTGCCGCAGGATCCCACGATCAAGTGGATCGCCTTCCTCGTGTCCATGGCCGAGGCGATCATCCTGCTCAAGCTGCTCGTCGACATCTCTCGCATGGTCAAGAACCGCAAGCCGAAGCCGTTCTGCGGCCGCGGCAGCTGGCTCACCCACGCCAAGTGGTGGACGACGGTGATGTTGTTCAGCTCCATCGTGATCTCCGTGCCGAACTGGAACAGCGTCGTGCACGGCACGCACGTGATCGTCGCCCACGCGATGGGCACGACGATCGGCATCGACACGCTCGTGCTGCTCGGCTGTGCGGCGTTCCTCGCTTGCGAACTGCGCGGCCGCAGCGGCGTCGACCAGATGAACGCGCCGCTGACGAAGTGGGTGTTGAGCGGCATCAGCCTCGCGCTCGCGGTGCTCGTCACCTGGCTCACGATCGCGGGCACGACGCACGGCTGGTATCGCTTCCAGGGCGAAGCGACGCCGCAGTGGGTCGTGGACAGCCGTTTCGTGCTGCCGGTGTTCGGCAGCCTGCTCGGTATCTGCCTGCTGATCGCGACGTTCCGACTGCTGGGGCTACTGCGCTCACGCGGGGCCGCGGCCTGAGCCGCAGCCCCCGCGGCCAGCCGCCGTGGACCGCCCCCCCATTGGCGGGTTCGCGGGTCCGCCTTAGTTTTGGTGGCATGGAGACGACTGCCCGGAGCGCCGCCGGAACGGCGCTGTCTGCGAGCCTGCTCATCGCCAGCCTGCTGGCGACCGGCACCGCCCATGCCCAGACCCTGCGCGTGCCGTCACAATACGCGACGATCGGCGCGGCGCTCGAAGCGGCGCGGTCAGGCGAGACCGTGCTCGTCGCCCCCGGGACCTACTACGAGAGCATCAACTGGCCTGCCCGCGATGGCATCCGGCTGGTCAGCGAGGAGGGTGCGCGCAACACGATCATCGACGCCCAGAGCCAGTCGCGGGTGATTGCGTTCGCTTCCTGGTTGATCACACGAGCGACTGTGCTCGAAGGCTTCACGATCACGGGCGGCTACGAGACCGGGTTCTTCAACTACGCATACGGCGCCGGGATCCTCTGCGAACAGGCCGGCCCGACGATCCGCAACAACCGGATCATCGGCAACGAGCTCCTCCTGCAGACCAACTCGTTCGGGGCAGGAATCTACGTCGGTCGTTCCAGTCCGGGACCGCGCATTGTCGGCAACGAGATCGCCCACAACGAGATCTTCGACGCAATCAACGCCGACGGCGTCGGCATCTACGTCGACGGACTCAGCCGCCCGCAGATCCTCGGCAATCGCATCCACAACAACGTGGCCGGCCCGACGAATCTCGGCACGCGCGGCGTCGCCATCTGCAACTTCGGACAGACCGAGATCTTCAGCAATCTGATCCGCGACAACCTCGCCGCGACTAGCTACGACAACGTCGGTGCTGGGATCTTCAATTCCAACGCGGCGGCGATCTATCACAACACGATCGTCAACAACGTGCTTGCCGACACGCCGATCCAGCAGGGCGCCGGGGTCTACACCCGCGGGCATTACTGCACGATGCGCGGCAATATCATCGCCAACAACGTCGGAGCCGGGATCGAGAACGATGCGACACTGCCCTGGGGCGGCGTCAACACCGACCACGACGTCGTCTGGAACAACGCTCCCGACTACGAGTCGATCGCAGCCGGCCTGAACAATCGTTCCATCGACCCCGGTTTCGTGAGCCCGGGCAACTACCACCTCGCGCTCGCCTCACCATGCATCGACGCGATGCCGTCGACTCACCTCGCGAACTACGCATTCATGAACATCGACATGGACGGCGAGCCGCGCGTGCTCGACAGCGACATCGGCGCAGGCTCGGGCCCCGCACGAGTCGACCTCGGGGCCGATGAAGCGTGCCAGACCTTCGTGTCGCAGGCGGGCACGCCTCAGCCCGGCACCACGACCGACTGGCTCGTCTTCGGGCCGCCGACGGCGACGCTGCACGCGCTGCTGCTCAGCCTGCAGCACGATGCCACGCTGACGACTCCGTTCGGGAACCTCCTGCTCGGCTCGCCAGTGATTCCCTACATCGGCTTCGGCCAGCAGGGCACGTGGCAGCAAGCACTTCCGCCCACTCCGTCCCTGACCGGCATCACGCTGCTCGGCCAAGGCGCCGCCGTGGACACGAACACGGGCTCGGGCCAGCTCTCCGCCGTCTGGAGCGCCACGATTCGCTGACGGCTCCTGCCGAACCAACCGGGGGAACACCGATCAACGCGGCCCGAGCACCAACAGCAAGACGCAGCGGCCGACCACGACGACGGCGCCCCCGGCCAACACGATTGCCATTCGCGTCTTCGGCGCGCGTGTCCACACCAAACCGATCAGCATCAGTGCTGCCGACCCCATCGCGATCGCCGCGAAGGTTCGATCGCGCTCCGGTGCCGGGTCGGACTCGAACGCCATCATCGCGCCGATCACCGTGAGCGGAACGGCGATCATCAGGCTCGCGATCTCCAGCCGGCGCCGGGCAACGAACGCAAAGAAGAGGAAGGCGAGCGGGAGAAACAGACTCCAGCCCACGACGGGCCAGACGCCCGCTGACCGACCGAGGAGAATGGCGAGCGGGATCGTTCCCAGAGCCAACGCAGAGGCCAACCAGCACCACTGCAGTCGACTCCACGACCGAGCTTCGCCGACGACGAACTCGGATGCAGCCGCATGCCGCTCGAGTGCCCCACTCATGCCGGCGAGCCGACGATCTCGTCACACAGATCCGCGACGGCACGAAGCAATGCGCCGTAGAACCCGGGACCGCCCGCCGCGGCCGGACTGCGGGCGACCCATGTGAGGTGCGTTGCCCCGAACTTCTGCGCGAACTCCGCGTCGCGGTCGCGCAGCTCGGCCCAAAGCGTGAGCAGACAGCCGAGGTGATCGGGAGCCGCACCACGCGCGCCGTCGGCGAGTTCGAGGCCGGCACCCTTCGCGACCTTGCGAACGTCCGCCGCAGCGTCACCGTCGTACTTACCCTCGCGATACAGCGAATGAACGAGCGGCCCGCGCCCCGCCGGATGCAGGACCTGCGAGAAGAACTGCGCCCCAAGCTCCTCGAGCACGGCGTCACAGTCCGCGCTCTCGACATCGACCCCGGGAACCTCGATCCCCGTGGCCGCCAGCGCAGCGGCGATCGCCGGCGCCTGCAATTCGACCAGCGTCGGCCGATCGAGCTCGCGCAGCAACAGCCGGCCGAACAGCCGCGCTACGAGCGTGCGAGGATCGTGAGCGCCAGCATTCGGCGAGTCGCCACCCGCCGGAGCCTCGCCAGGCAAATCGCCGGCAGGAGTGGAACCGTCCGTCACGTCAGCTTGCGAATCGTGACGACTGTGTCGTTGAACGCCTGCTGACCCGAAATCGGATCCGGCGAGATCGGTAGCACGCTGTTCTGCGCCCAGCCCGGCCCGGTGTTGCGCACCCACTTGCCGTGATCGCCGCCGGAGCGGTCCTCCCACCACATGTTGCGCTCCCAGTCCGGGTCCCGCATTTCTTCGTTCTGCATGCCGTTTTGCTCGTCGCCGAGATCGCGTTTCTGCTTCGCCGTCGCGACGCTCGTGTAGGCGCTGTGCCCCAGCGAGTTGCTGATCGCGATCGCCTGCGGATGCACCGCCTTGGTTACGACCACGGGGATCTCGAGCTTGCGCGACACCTCGCCCTCACCGAGACCGAGCTGCGGCGAGATGCGGTTCAGCATCTTGCTGCGGTGCCCGGTGAGTTCGATCCAGTCGCCGCTCTTCAGACCGAAGCGCTTCGCCGTGTCCGGATGGATCCACGCCGGGTTGCTGTGCACGATCTCGCTGCACCACTTGAGGTTGGCGGTGCGGCCGTGGTTGTGCACGTTCCACTTGAACGACGTCATGACCAGCTGGTCGTCGCGGATGTCCGCGTGCTCGTCGACCTGCATGTAGGTCGGCCACTCCGGAATCTCGACGTCGTTGCCCTTGTGGTAGCCGGGCCGGTTCTTGCCTTTGCTGTTGGCCAGCCTGGTCAGCGCACTCGTGTCCTCATTGCGACCGGTCATCGCAACGAACTTCGAACGCACCTCGAGCTTGCGCGACGGCGTCTTGAAGCCACGCACAGCGACGCCGCCTTGCATGATGCCGATACCCTTGCCCCCCTTCGTGATGATCCCGGTGTCAGCATCGGTCTCACTGCCTTCGAGATCCTTCGCCGACAGCTTCTGCAGGTAGGGCTCGTAATACGGCTTCTGGTTCGGATCCTCCCAGGCGCCGACGTCCTCGAGAAACTCGAAAGCACTCGTGTACTTGGCCTTGTCGTGCGGCACGTCCTTGACGAACTCCCGCATGTAGTCCTCGACCGAACGCTCGGGGTAGTACTTCGCAGCCTCACCGCCGACCCGTCGCGCGATCTCGGGGAAGATGTCGCGCACGTCGCGCGCTTCGCCGAGCGGCTCGACCATCGGCCGGCGCATCGAGATGTAGGGCTTGAGGTTGTAGGCGCCGCGGGCGTCGACGTCCCAGCGCTCCATGTAGGTCGCCCACGGCAGGACCATGTCTGCATGCATCGCCGTCTCGTTGAGGAACGGGTTGATGCAGACGTGGAAGTTGATCTTGTCCTCGTCGAGCAGGACGTTCTGCGTGACGTCCATCTCGGGCCACGTGAGCGGCGAGTCGAGGTTGTAGGTCATGTAGACCTGGATCTTGCGACGCTCCTGCGCGAGGTACCAGTAGACGATCTCGCCGACCTTCATCTTGTTCCAGACGTTGGCGAGCGCGATCTCGGGCGGATCCGCGAGCAGCGACGGCGTCTTCGGCTTCGGCGCGGCCTTCGGGGCCTTGAAACGCTTCTTGTCGTAGCCACCGGTAAACATCCAGCACCAGCCGCCGACCACACCGACCGAACCGACGAGCACGTTGAGCAGCCCGATCGCGCGATCGTTGTAGTAGCCGTTCATGTGCGCCGAACTGCCGCGGTTGCACATCGTCGTCGCACGCGGCGCCGCCGCCGCGAACTCACGCGCGATCCGGCGAATCGCGTCGGCCGGCACGGTGCTGACCTTCTCGGCCCACTCCGGCGTGTACTCGCTGATCTCGCTCCAGAGCTCTTCGATGGCGACGTTGGTCCACTCGTCGAAGAACTTCGCGTTGTAGAGCTTCTCCTTGACGATGGTCCACGCCATGCCGAGCGCCACGGCTCCATCCGAGCCCGGGGCCGGCATGAAGAACTCGTCGCTGTTGCCTGCCGTATTCGACATCCGCACGTCGAACGTGACGAGCTTGGCGCCGTTGTTGAAACGACCGCGTTGGATGCGCTGCGCCCCCGCGACGTGCCCCTGGTGCGCCTCGAACATGTTCGAACCGAAGTTCAGGATGTACTTCGCGTTCTCGTAGTCACCGAGATCCCAGTCGCTCTCGAAGAGGTAGGTCAGATTCGCCGCGCGCCGCGCCGCCGAGCAGAGCCCGCGGTGATTGAGCGCGGTGTTGGTCTGCATCGCATTGAGGAACGCGCCGACCGCATCCTTGCTGCGGTTGCGCCCCTGATGGAACGCAAACTCTTCGTGCTTGCCCTCGTCGTGGACCTTGCGGATCCGCGTCGCGATCTCGTCGAGCGCCTCGTCCCAGGTGATCCGTCGCCACTTGCCCTCGCCGCGCTTGCCGACACGCTTCAACGGGTAGAGCAGACGCTCGGGGTGATACTGGTGATTGAGCGCAGCCTGACCACGCGCACACAGGCGACCCTGCGAGTTGGGGTCGTTCGGATTGCCGTCGACCTTGATGATGCGGCCGTCCTTCACGTGACCCGTGATGCCACAAATCGTCGAGCACAGCTGGCACAGGCCGTGGACCCGCTTGGTGTTCTTGTACTTGTCCGGGTCGGGGAACCGGTGCTTTCGATTCGGGCCGGGCAGCTCACAGACGCCCGGCATCTTCAGCGCGCCACTGTCGTACGGCATGCCACGGCCGGCGCGCCAGACGGCCTCGCTCTCGGCCTTCGTCGCCGGACCGCGCTTACCGCCCGCGTTGGGCGCACCGGCGCACGCCGCCACCGAGCCGGCCGCGAGAGCCGCGGAGAGCTGCAGGAAACCGCGCCGTGAGGTGTTCTTGTGCGGTGCCGGCGTGGCACCCTGATCGCTGGAGCCACTCACTGGGCACCTCCTTCGGCCTGCGGACCCAGCGGGCCCTGCTTGTGCTCCTTCTCCTGCCACTGGTAGACGCTGTAAGCCTCCGGGTCGTAACTCTGGCCTTCGCGCGGAACCTTCGGCTCCCACTCGCTGATCGGCCGATCCTTCGAACTCGCGAACCACATTCGCGGGCTCGTCCCCTTCTCCGGCCGCAACTGCTCGAGCCTGTCTTCGTCCTCGATCTTGGCCTTCATGCGACTCACGCTCGAGTTCGGATCGTTGAGATCACCGAAGTAGAGCGCCTCGCTCGGGCACGTCGCGACGCACGCGGGGTCCAGCCCCTCGTCGACGCGGTGCGTGCAGTTGTGACACTTCACGGCCTGGTTCGCGACCGGGTCGATGTAGATCGCTCCGTAGGGGCAGGCCTCCTTGCACGAAGCGTGGCCCGAACAGACGTCGTAGTCGACCTGGACGCTGCCGCCCGAGCCCTTGTGCAGCGCCCCGCACGGACAGGCTTTCAGGCACGGCGCGTCTTCGCAGTGCTGGCACGCCATCGGCACCATGATGCGCGCCATCGCGCCCTTCTGCCCTTCGAGACCCGGCTTCTCGTAGTCGTGGTAGATCGTCTGCCGGATGTAGCTGCCCAGCGGCACGTCGTTCTCGGCCTTGCATGCGACCTCGCAGCCATGGCAGCCGAAGCAGCGGCGCACGTCGACGACCCAGCCGTACTTCTTGCCGTCGTCGGGCGCCTGCATGCGATCGCGCCAGTGTTCCTCGTCGAGGAACAGATCGGTGCGAGGACCCTGCGGATCCTGCAACGGCAGCGCACCGGCACCGACGGCGGCGGCTCCACCCGCCAGGAATTGGCGACGATCAGTGGATGCCTCGGGAGTTTGCGCAGCCTCGGATGAGGCGGATTCGCACTGGCAGTCAGCGCGTTGGCAGCGGTTCTGCATGTGAGTCCTCGAGCGAGCGTTCGGGCGCGCAGGGGGTCTCGGCAGACACGACCGTGTCAGACCCTGGCAGCCCGAACGAGTCAGGTGCCGGAAAAAATCAGGCGACCAGAAAAGATCAGGCGAAGGGTCAGGGTCAGACGGTGGGAAGAGTGGAGCGGGCGGTCGAACGGCAGCGCGATAGACCCCACACGGCGAGTGTGGATACGGTCGCATGGGCAGTTCGTTCCGCGGCGCATGGCAGTCTTATCCCCTCGCGGGGCGACATTGGCAACCCCTCCATCGCAACGCTCCGCGCTGGACCCGAAGCGTTACGAACGCGTCTCAATTGATCTCGAGGATCGCGGGCGTGCTGAACTCGACCATGCCCGGCACACCAACAGCCTGGAACAGGATCTTGCCGGTGAACCACCACGGAATCGCAAAGCTCGGGAAGGTGCTCGTGCCGCCGACCGTGGGGTAGAAGTTGTAATAGAACGGTGTCGGGTAGAAGTCCGGGAAGCCGAGCAGCGACCACGGTGCCCCGGGCGCCGAAACCGGCACCGCGTTGACGCCGGCCGGCACGAATGTGAAGAACACGAAGTTCACGGGCGCCGGCGAACCGATGTCCATGAGCGTCGCGCCAGCAGGCAGACCCGTCGGCAAGTTGTTGATGACCGGCGTCCGAATCTCGAGCGCGTAGCGCATCGCGCGCGACGACGTCAGCGAGTTCACGTAGCTCGGCGCCCCCACGGTCGCGCTCGTCTGCTGGATACCGGTCTGCGGCCCGAACGTGGGCAGGCCACTGATGCACGTCGAACCGTAGGCGCCGCACGCGTTGGTGTAGATCGAACCGCCGAGGAACGTGGTCAGGATGCTCGCGCCCGAACCGGTCTGGACCGAAAACTTCAGGTGCGGCACCTGATAGGTCGTGCCCGGGCACGGAATGAACGTGTAACCGTTGCCCTGGAAGTGCAGGTCCAGCGACTCGAGGTCGATGGCCTGGGTCAGGCACGTGCCGAAGCGGTTGGTGACACCCGCATTGACGACCATCGTGTCGATGTCCGCTTCACTGTAGAGCACGTACGCACTCGCCGTGGTGACGCCCGCGATGCGGAAGTCTCCCGTGTAGGTCAGGTCCGTGTCGGGAATGAAAACGACGCCGCCGTCGTTCAACGTCATCGGACCACACGGCGTGAGGATGTTGTGATCGTCATCCAGCGACAGGAACAGGCCGATGCTCGGCACGAACGCGATCGCATCGACGTCACACGGCGTGGCGAGCGGCATACCGAGCGCCTGGTTGATCTGCTCGCGACGGATGAAGTACTCGATCTGCCCGTCTCCCGGCGGAGTGCGGCGCACGAAGCGGCCGACGTCCCCGGCCCGCAGCTGGAGCGGCGCACTGACGCCCATTCCGACATCCACCTCAGGGGAGATGAAAATCGTTCGCGGACTGGTGCCACCGATCGGAGCGGTCGAGACCGGATCCAGCAGCGCATCAATTCGGCCGAACAGGTTGGTGCGCCAGTACTGCGCATCGCTGTTCTCGTCGCCGGCCATGGCGTGGAAGACGGCTCGCGGCGCCCACTTCTCGGCCGAAGGCGTGGCGCACGGTCCGATCTTGGCGATCTCGTTGGGCTGCAGGTATTGCAGGTCGGTGCCGTTGCTGCCCGACAGGGTGGTCTCGGGCTGCGAGTAGGTCAGGAGGAACGGATTACCCTGAGCGGCCAGGTTCGAGGCGAACAGGCCGAGCGACAGCGTCGCCGCAGCGAACGCGGCGGACTGGCGGCGGGAAGCAAGAGATACGGTTTGGCAGTTGTTCATGAGTCGGTCCTCGAAGGACGCGGGACTGCTCACGAAGAACCGGACCGCCAAAAACGCACGCGATCGCTCAGACGATCTTCATCACATCCGCGAGCTCCCGCCGCTCCAAGGCCTTGCTGGGCACCATGCAGTCGTCCGTGGGATAGCCGACGGGAATGAGCAGGAACGGCCGCTCGTGCTTCGGCCGGCCGAGGATATCGCCGAGGAACGCCATCGGGCTCGGCGTATGCGTGAGCGTCGCGAGGCCGGCCATCTGCGCAGCCGCGAGAAACATGCCGCAGGCGAGCCCCACCGATTCCTTGAGGTAGTAGACCTGACTGCCATCGTCGAGCTTGGACATCTGGAACACGACCACGAGCCACGGCGCGACCTCGAGGAACTCCTTGTGATCGTCCGTGCCGAGCGGCGCGAGGTCCCGCAACCATTCGTCATTGGCTCGCCGTTCGTAGAACTCGCGCTCCTCGGCTTCGGCGCCGCGCCGGATCTCCGCCTTCTTCGCCGGGTCCTGCACGCAGACGAACCGCCACGGCTGCTTGTTCGCGCCACTCGGCGCCGTGTGCGCGCACCGCACGAGCCACTCGATCGTCTCCTGACTCACCGGCCGATCGCTGAACATCCGCACGCTGCGCCGGCGCCGCAGCACCTCGTAGAACTCGGCTGCGGCCTGCTCCGGCGGGACCTTCGGAATGTAGCGGTCGGGGTACGGAACGAACGGCTCGGTCATGCGCTTAACTTACGATGGTGCAGACCCGTCTCGTCAAGCACGTATGATCCACCCGCGATGAACGAAGCGTCGCCGCCCTCCGACGACCTGCCCGAAGCGATCGAGGACGAGGTCCTTGCGATCCTCGATGGCGACGACTCCGCGCAGGAAACCGCATTGCGCGACCTGCTCGAGAGCCATCCCGAACACGCCCGCACGATCCGGGCCTGGCTCGGTCGCGCCGGCATCCCGCTGCCGGCGATCATCACGACCGGCGGCAGCGTCGTCGAAGGTGAGGATCTCGACACTCTGCCGGCGCGCCTCGGGCGCTACGTGCTCACGCAACGCGTCGGCCGCGGCGGATTCGGCACGGTCTATCGCGCCGATCAACTCGAACCGTTCCAGCGCACGGTCGCGATCAAGGTACTCAACCCGGGCATGGACTCGCGCGAGATCCTCGCCCGATTCTCGGCCGAACGCGAAGCGCTCAACCGCATGGACCACCCCGGCATCGCGCGCCTGCACGACGCCGGCACGACGCCGATCGGCCGCCCGTTCTTCGTCATGGAACTCGTCGCGGGTCCGTCGCTCGCGACCTACTGCCGCCAGCAGAGTCTGCCTCTTCGCGAACGCATCGAGCTGTTCCTCCTCGTGCTCGATGCGATGCAGCACGCGCATCAAAAGGCTGTCGTGCATCGTGACCTGAGTTCCAACAACGTGCTCGTCACAGAAGTCGACGGCCAACTGCAGCCGAAGGTCATCGACTTCGGCATCGCAAAATCCCTCGCCGACCCGCTGCTCGCCGGCGGTGCGATGACGTTCCAGGGCACGTTGCTCGGCACGCCCGAGTTCATGAGCCCCGAGCAGGCCGCCGGCGACAGCGGTGACATCGACACCCGCGCCGATGTCTACGCGCTCGGCGTCCAGCTCTACGAACTGCTGACCGATCAGCTGCCGGTCCCGAGCCACGTGCTGCGCGCGCAGGGCATCGCCGGCATGGCGCGCGCGATTCGCGACCATGTCGCACGACCGCCGAGTGCAGTCGCAGTCGGCCCTTCGAGGAACGGCCTGCGCGGCGACCTCGACGCGATCACGATGCGAGCGATCAGAAAGCGCCGCAACGAGCGCTACGCCGGTGTCGCCGAGTTCGCCGCCGACCTGCGCTCCTACCTCGCGGACGAACCGATCCGCGCCAGCGAGCCATCGACGTGGCATCGCCTCGCGAAGTTCGTGCGGCGCCACCGCGCGCAGAGCCTCGGCATTGCTGTCGTCACGTTCGGACTGATCGGTGCGACGGCCGTGCTCTGGTGGGCACTGGCGACCACCAACAATGCCCTCGCGGAATCCGAGAAGCAGAAGCAGGAGATCGAACGCCGCGCCGACGCCGGCTTCCGCCTGCTCGCGAACCGCGATCGGCTCATCGCCGCGATCGCGGCGGCGCAGCAATTACCGCCGCCATGGCCGCAGAACGAACAGCGCTATCGCGATTGGCTCGCGAACCACGGCAAGACCCTCGCCGAAGAGCTGCCAAAGTTGTCGACCAAGCTGACCGAACTCGAGGGCCGTGAGCTGGCCAACGACGTCGACCGCCACCTCTACTCAGCACTCCAACGCCTCGAAGACAGCTTGTCCGACTTCGAAGAGAACTGGCTCGTACGCGTACGCGAGAAGCTGGCCTTCCTCGAGAACCAGGTCAGCCCCACACTCGCGAACCACGCCGCAGACTGGGAACGCGCGATCACCGAGATCCGCCGAGAATACGCGGGCCTCAAACTCCATCCACTGCCCGGCCTGGTCCCGCTCGGCCCCAACCCGAAGACCGGCCTCCAGGAGTTCCTCGATCTCGCGACCCACGACCCGGCCACGCCGATCCCCGAGCGTGACCCGGCGACCGGCGCACCGGTCGCCGAGGACGGCACGGGGCTCGTGTTCGTACTCGCGCCACGCGACTCGTTCACGATCGGTGCCGAGCGCGACCGGCCAGGACTGCCGCGCAACGACCCCGACGCCGCCGCCAACGAACTGCGCGGCGATCGCATCCAACTCGACGCGTTCCTGATCGCGAACTCGGAGATGACCCGCGGGCAGTGGGCGCGGCTCAACGCGAAGGACGAGCAGCCGTTGAATCCACGACTGCCCGCGGCGGGCATCGACTGGACC
Organism: bacterium; assembly: GCA_024743115.1. Taxonomy (GTDB): domain Bacteria; phylum Planctomycetota; class UBA1135; order UBA1135; family UBA2386; genus JAGQRA01. Next base: position 148,826 of record JANSXC010000009.1, read on the forward strand.
ACCGCCCGCCGGCGCCTCGGCGAGTTCGACCTCGATTTGCCGACCGAAGCCCAGTGGGAGTACGCGTGCCGCGCGGGCACCAAAACGCCGTGGTCCGCCGATGCCATCCGCCTGCCGGACCATGCCCGCCTCGCGAGCCAGTCCGCGCTGCCTGTCGGGTCGCTCGCACCCAATCCGTGGGGCCTCTTCGACTGCCACGGCAACGTCGCCGAGTGGTGCCTGGATCCACTGCTCGACTACGCGACGTCGTCGACCCGAGCCAACACGGGACTGCGAGTTCCAAGCGCGAACGCACCCGAGCCCACGATGACGAGCGACGCCGACCGGGTCATTCGTGGTGGTGCGTGGAACCAGCCAGCGAAAGCCGGCCGCTCCACGGCTCGCGATGCCATGCCGCCGGACACCCGGACGAGCAGCATCGGAGTGCGTCCGATCCGCCGCTTTGGCCGAGATTGACGCTTCCGATCGCGGCTATTCCATGAGGTCGAAGTCGCCCGCCAGCACGCGATCGAGGCGCCCCGTGCGCCAACCGCGCGCACGATCCTTGACCTCGGGTGACGGCGAGCGCCGGTAGCGGCGCAGCACGACCGGACTGCTGCCGTCCGTGCCGCGCAGCACGGACTGCGCGAGCGGCAGTTCACCGTCGGGACCGGCCGGCTCGGTCGGCTGCGGCACCGCAACGACCCGAACCCGCACGGGCCGCGGCAAGTCGTCGCCCTCGAACACGTGCAGACCGTTCTCACCCGCGAGGATCGACCACGCCCCGAACCCAGTGACCGCGATCACGGTCGCCTCGTCATCGGCACGGAGCGGGTTCCAGGTCATGCCGCGGCGTTCGGCCCAGCTCTCGTACATCGCGAGCAGATCCCGACAGGCGGCCGCAATCGCGTCGGGGCTACCAAGCGCGTCGTGCACCGGCGCGAGCTCGAGGTAGGCGTCCTGCGGTTCGTCGCGGCCGACCGCCGCGACCGCGAGCTGGAGCAGGAGCGCGCGATTCGCCAGGGCGCGCATTGCGGCGCTGTCGATCGTCCGGCCCGACGTCGCGCGCTCGATCGCATTCGCGACTGCGTTCTCGATCCGGCTCGCGAGCTCGATGAAGCCGAGCGCCGCGTAGCGCCGCGGCGACGTCCAGAAGTCCGGCTCGTTCATGGCCGCGTACGCCCCCTGCTTGCGCTGCCCCCACGGCTCTTCATCGAGCGCCGCCTCGATGGCCCGCAGTTCGTCAGTGATCGTGACGAGCTCCGATGGATCACCCGCCGCCTCGCGCGCGAGCGTCCGCAGCCCGGCGAGCGCCGCAACGACCGCGGGCTCCGGCAATGCGGGCGCTTCCTGCTCGGGATCGACGAACTCGACCTGCACGCCCTGGCCATCGCTGCGAACGAACAAGAACTGGTCCCCTGCAGGCGCCCGGTCGCCGACGATGGTCGCGGCCAGCGGCGCGAGGACATAGCGCTCGATCGCGCGCCGCAATGGCCGCGCACCGAGTTCGGGTGAGTAGCCACGTTCCAACAGGAACGCGAGCGCTGACTCGTCCCACTCGACCGCCCACTGCCGGTTGCGGAAACCGCGGCGTTGCAGGACGAGATCGAGCTCCTTGTGCAGCACCTGCCGGAGCGTGGCGCGATCGAGCGTGCGAAAGACGACGATTCGATCGATGCGATTGAGGAACTCGCGCCGGAACGCGCCTTCGAGCGCGCGATGGAGGTTCGGCGAGCTGCCGGTAAACCCGAGGCTCGCGCCCTGCAGATCGCGTACGCCGAGGTTGCTCGTCATGATCACGATCGCGTGGCGGAAGTCCGCCAGACGCCCCCGGCTGTCGGTCAGCCGCCCTTCGTCGAACACCTGCAAGAACAAGTCGAACACCGTCGGGTGCGCCTTCTCGATCTCGTCGAGGAGCACGACCGAGAACGGCTGCTCGCGAATCGCGTGCACGAGCGCCTTGCGACCGTGCACGTCGTCGGCGTCTCCAAGCAGTCGACCGATCGACTCCGCGTGGCGGAACTCGCTCATGTCGAGTCGCAGCATGCGATCGGCGGCACCGAACAGGAACTCGGCCAGGGCCCGACATAGCTCGGTCTTGCCCGTGCCCGTCGGCCCCGTGAACAGGAACACGCCGATCGGACGCCGGCTGTCACAGAGCCCGGCCTTGAGCATCGCGATGCGCTCGACGAGGCAGTTGACCGCGTCGGGCTGACCCAGCACGCGCTCCGAGAACCGCCGCCGCATGCCATCGAGATCGAGCGTGGCCCGGTCGTCGAGCACGCCCGCAGGCAGGCCCGTGAGCCGACTCAGCAGCTCGACGGCGTCGTCGAGCGTCGCACGCCGGGAGGGTCCCGCCGCTGGCACGACCTGCCGATGCAGCAGTTCCAACAACTGCAACAGACAGCCGGGACGAGCGACGTTCGGCAGGTACTGCTGCGACCGCAGGAAGAGCTCGGCGAGCTGCTCGCCGTCGCAGAGCGGCAGCTCGTCGACCGCGCGGCGGCGCAGCCACTCCCGCCCCATCGCGAGGGTTTCCTCGCTGCCGGCGGCGGCCAACCGGACCGTGATGCCCGCCGTACGCAGCGCCGGCATCTGCCGTAGGAGCTGTTCGTGCGCAGCCGACGTCAACGGCGCAAGCACGCGCAACCGACCGGCGATCAGGTGCGGCATCAACAGATCCAGAAGACCCGCGGCCGAGTAGCGATGCCGACCAGCCGCGACGAAGTCGGCGAAGTCGGGCGCGATCCACAGCGCCCGCGGTTCCTGACCGACGGCCGCCACGAGATCGTGGATGCGCTGTTCGATCTGCCCGATATAGCTCTGCCCAGCGAGCATCTGTTGCGCGCTGGCTTCGAACACGGTCCAGCCATTCGCGAGCAGGTCACCCGCGAGCTGCATCGTCACGGTTGCCTTGCCGACCCCGGGTTCGCCGGCAAGCAGAACGACGTTGGCCGCGCCGCGATCGAAGATCTGGCGCAGTTGCAGACTGCACTCCAGCTGCGTCGGCGAATCGAGCATCGCCTGCTCGCAATCGCTCGCGCCGAGCACGCGGGCGAAGGACCGAATCGACTCGAGCCCGGAGCTCGAAACCCCGCTCTTCGACCCGAGGACCTCGAGTACCGCCTGCGCACCGGGAGTGTCGACCCCGCGCAACACGGCCTCGATCTCACCGCGGCCACTGCTCGATAGTTCACGCAACCGGGCCCGCTGGGCCGACTGACGAACGTGCTCCGCATCCAGTCGCGGCGCGAGGTAGCGCCGGAGCATCTCGATGCCGAGCGCGGTGTCCCAATCGTGCTCCGCCATCATCACGTCGAACGCGAGCGCCGGATCCTCGAACCGACCGAGCGCCCGCAGCAGGAAGAAGCCGGCGAACACGCTGACGTGCTCGAGCACCTCGAGCAACTCGCGTTCCCGACCGGCGACCTCGGGCCGCTGCACGAGCGCCTGCGAAGCGGCCGCGGCGAGCGGCGAGTTGCCACTACGCAGATAGTCGAGCAGGAGGTCGTAGTCGAACTCGGGTGCCGCGAGCCGATCCACCAGCTGCCGCCACGGTCCTTCGACCTCGAGATCCTCGGGCCGGAGCGTCGACCGATAGAACTCCTCGGCCTCGTCGACCTGCCGGATCAGCGCCAGGCGCGGGTGCACCGGCGCGTCGTCGCCTTCGCCTTCGCCGGACTCATCATCGGCGGACTCATCGGGTTCTTTCGATTCGGCCTCCGAACCCGACGCCACCGACTGCGCAGTCCATCGACCGATCACGAACGCGACCACCGCCGCGATCAATACCCACAGCCATTCCACGAGCGTTCACCTGGTTCGATGCCGTCTCCGAAAACTGGCCGCGCTTCAGTCGAGCCCGAGCGCCTTGCGGACCGCGATCTGATCGACCTCACCCCCGGCGAAGTCGTCGAACGCCTTGCCCGCGGGCGTGATCATGTGCGCCGCAATGAACGGCGCACCTTCCTCGGCGCCCTGCTGGCCGTCCTTGAAGCAGCACTCCCACTCGAGCACGGCCCAACCGTCGTAGCCGTACTTCGTGAGCAGCGTGAAGATGCCCGCGAAGTCGACTTCGCCATCGCCCGTCGAACGGAACCGACCGGCGCGATCCTTCCAGGGCTGATAGCCGCCGTAGACTCCGACCCAACGGTCGGGTCGGAACTCGGCATCCTTGACGTGGAACGCCTTGATGCGGTCGTGGTAGAGATCGATGAACTCCAGGTAGTCGAGCTGCTGCAGGACGAAGTGGCTCGGATCGTAGAGCAGGCACGCCCGCGCGTGACCGTCGACAGCTGCGAGGAACGCCTCGTAGCTCGCGCCGTCGTGAATGTCCTCGCCCGGGTGCACCTCGAACGCACAGTCGACCCCGCACTCGTCGGCATAGTCGAGCAGCGGCCGCCAGCGCCGCGCGAGTTCCTTGAACCCTTCGTCGACGAGACCCGCCGGCCGCTGCGGCCACGGGTAGACCGTGTGCCACATCAGTGCGCCCGGGAACGTCGGCATCGCGTTCAGCCCCATGTTCTGGCTGGCCTTCAGGCACCACTTGACCTGCTGGCTGCCGTACTCGTGCATCTTCTCGGCGGTGTCGACGTGGTCCGGCGCGAAGCACTGGAACATCGAGACGTAGGCCGGGTGCACCGCGACGAGCTGGCCCTGGAGGTGCGTGCTCAGCTCCGTGATCGTGACGCCATGCTCCTGCGCCTGCCCCTTGAGCTCGTCGCAGTAGTCCTTGCTCTCGGCCGCCTTCTGCAGATCCATGCAACGGCCGTCCCAGGTCGGCACCTGCACGCCGTTGTAGCCCAGACCCGCAGCCCAGCCGCAGGCGGTGTCGAAGCGGTTCAGCGGAGCGTCGTCGCTCATGAACTGCGCGAGGAAGATTCCGGGTCCTTTCATCATGACCCGGGCAACCTATCCAACCGCCCCGCGCGGCGGGACGGCTACTTGGGAATCTTGACCCAGCCGCCGGACTTCGTCGACGCGATGGCAGCCTCGAGCACGGCCTGCACGGCAACGCCGTCGGCGAAGTCGGGCTTGAACGCCGCCTTGGTCCCGAGCGCGGCCACGAAGTCGGCGAGGTGATGCACGAACGTGTGCTCGTAGCCGACGATGTGGCCGTCCGGCCACCAGTTGGCCGCGTAGGGATGCGCCTCGTCCATGCACATGATCGTGCGGAAACCCTGCGCATCGCGACCGTCCTTGCTCGAGAACACCTCGAGCTCGTTCATGCGTTCGAGGTTCCAGCGGATCGACCCCGTCGTGCCGGAGATCTCGATGCAGTTGTAGTTCTTGCGGCCCGGCGCGACGCGTGTTGCCTCGAAGGAGCCGATCGCGCCACCCTTGAACTTCGCGAGGAAGCAGAACGCGTCGTCGACCGTGACCTTCGCCTTCTTGCCGCGGCCGGCGGGCCGCTCCTTGGTGAACGTCTGCTGCAGGCCGCACACGGCATCGAACTCGAGCCCGGTCAACGCGCGCGTGAGGTCGATGAGGTGCGCATTGAGATCGCCGTGCGCACCACTGCCGCAGAGCTTCTTGTCCGTGCGCCAGCTCGCCGGTGTCTTCGGATCCGACAGCCAGTCCTGCAGATAAACCGCGCGCACCTGTCGCACGTCGCCGATGTCGCCACGCGCGATCATCCGAGCGGCGAGCATCGTCGCCGGCGCGCGCCGATAGTTGTGCCACAGCCCGACCCGCACCCGCTGCTTCTTGGCGAGCGTCTGCATCGCCTTCGCCTGCGTCAGAGTCATCGCTAGCGGCTTCTCACACAGCACGTGCTTCCTGGCCTTCAACGCCGCCATCGCGATGTCGTGGTGACTGTCGTTGGGCGTCGCGACATCGACGAGATCGATCGTCGAATCCGCGAGCACCGCACCGAGGTCTGCCGTTGCATCCGCAAAGCCCAGCTTCTTGGCGGCCGCACCGGCACGCCGAGCATCGCGGCCAACGACGATCTTCGGCACGACCGTGAACGGCAGTTCGAAGAAGTGATTGACCTGCCGGTATGCATTGGCGTGGGCCCGCCCCATAAAGGCGTGACCGACCATCGCGACGTTGAGAACGGGCTTGCTACGCCCACCGGCGGTGTTCGACTGCGACGAGAGACTCATGGCGGCGGACCATACCCCGTCGACCAGAGTGCCGCGACCAGTGAGCCGCGACAGGCGACGCGACTAGCGCGCGCCGCCGAACAGCACGCGCACGTTGCGGTCGGTGAAGCCCAGGTTGGTGTCCCAACCGATGAACAGGTCGAGCACACCGTCACGGTTGTAGTCACCGAGCCCGAGCGCCATGGGCGCACTGCGGTTCCCGAGTCGCGACGGCGACACGAAGCGGGCATCGCCGAAGACTCCGGGCTCGGTACTCAGATAGAACGCCACCGACGTTCCCGGCGGCCCGGCAGACGAGCCCTCGACGGCCACGACCGCGTCGATCGCGCCATCACCGTCGACGTCCCCGAGCTGCAACGTCGTCGGAAAGCCCGGCGTCAGCGCCCGCGGCGAAGCACGCGCTTCGACGAACGCCGCGATATCGACATCCTCGCCGAGCGCGGACGCCGGCAGACTCGTATTGCGGAACAGCCGCAACGAACTGTCGCCCGCCGCCGCCACGAGCAAGTCCGTAACGCCGTCGTTGTCGAAATCATCCGCGGCGACGCGGGTCGGCTTGCTGCCTGCGAGCAACACCTGAGGCCCACCGACGGACGCACTCCTCACGAGCCGGTCCTCGGCCGGCGTCGCGCCGGCTTCGTAGCGGTAGAAGCGCACGTGGTCGCCATCCAGCCCGTTGCCGAGTGCGGCTTCGGGCACTGCCATCGCGAGCTCGAGTTGGACCGGCAGCGACTCGTCAGCCGGCGCGAAATCACCCAAGGCGAACGAGGTCGTGCGGCCGTGCGCGAGAGTCACGACGCTCGGCTCGTAAAACGGTAGTTCGCCAGCACCAGGTGCCGCTCGACCGCGTGCGAGCACGAGCAGCCCCTCGTCCTCGCCATTCGAGACCTCGAACTCGAGGAACGCCACGAGATCCGCGACCCCGTCGCCGTCCACATCGCCGATCCGGACACGGGAACCTGCGGTGAGTTGCGCAGTGCGCAGCAACGGGTTCGGGCTCGCGGCCCGGATCGGTCCGCTCCACGCCAGCACGACCGGATCCTGATAGGGCCGCCAGAATCCCAGCCGCGACGTGTTGTCGAAGAACGCCAGCCCTTCGATCTGCCCCTGAGGCGCCGGCACCCGCACGACCGTCGACGGCACGATGCCCGGCACTGCGAGGCGCTCACCGGGAATCGGGAAGCCCCCGAATCCGTCGTTCTCGAGCAGGTCGACGCCACCGATTCGCGCCACCGCGAGATCGCGCACGCGGTCCATCCCGGCCACGGCCTGCACACCCCAGTTGCCGCCGATCAGCCCCACGACGGGCTCGTCCCAGTGCGTGCCACCGTCGGGGGGCAACAGCCGGGGCTCGTTGCCGACGTTGAAGATCAAGAACGTGGACAGTCGCTGCTCCGTCTGACCATCCACGTCGCTCTCGTGGATCCCGAAGATCGCACGCGCCCCGTCGGGTGACGACGGTGTTGGCGGAAACGCGCGACCGAAGTGCAGCGAACGCACCTTGCGCGGTTGTTCGTCACCGACTTCCACACCGCCCGAGACCGGCTCGAACTTGACGCCGTTGAACCGGAACACCGCGACGGAGATGACGCCGGTGACCGGCTGATCGCGGATGCCGACGACGACTTCGAGCTCCGGGGTTCTGGCGCCATCGAGGTTGGCGATGACGCTGGATGTCAGGGGGTCGAACCCGAGGCCGAACACGCCGCTCGCGAGCGGCGCATCGTGGACCCGGGCGGCGTTCTGGTGCAGCGTCGCCACGACGGCCTCGGGGTCGGCCCCGACACCGTCGTTGTCGCCACCGAGGACGAGGCCGAGCGACTGCCACGGCCCGTTGCCGAGCGCGTGCAGGCCGACGGCCGGCGAGCCGGGATCCACCGTGTAGTTCGGCACAGTGAAGTCGAGTTCGACTGCCGGATCGAACGTGCCGTCGCCGCGGCCGTAGGCGACGTCGAGCTCGAGTTGTGAGCCGTCCACGACCGCAACGTCGAGGTGGCCATCGCCATCGAGATCCGCAATCTCCACGGCCTGGTAGTTCATCGCCCGAACCGGCACCGTGATCGGCGCCGCAAATCCCGGCTGACCGACCGCAACGGGGCGCGACAGCCAGACCTCGGGTCGGACGACGCCGGCCGCACCGGGGCCCGGCACGAGCAGAAGGTCATCGAGCTGGTCGCCATCGAAGTCGCCGGCGCGACAACGGGCCATGCCCCCGACCCCCGAAAACCGCAGCAGCTCGCCGAGCGGCGTCGCCGGCCGTGCCTGGCCGAGGACGAGGTGATGCACCGCGCCCGCCGCGCCGAAGTTGGTCACGAACAGGTCCGGAATGCCATCGCCGTCGAAGTCGGCCGAACACAGCGCGGTCGGATCGCGTTCCTCCGCGACCTCGGGATCTCCGATCCGACGCCGTGATCCGAAACGCAGGAACATGCCGTTCTCCTGCGCCACGAGCAGCTGCAGAAAACCGGTGCCAGCCTCTTCCGTCAGCACAGCGAAGTCCGGCTGCCCGTCGGCATTCGGCGCCTCGTCGATCTGGATCGGCGTGACGCCGACGGGGAACTGATCGAGCACGGCCCCACGCGGGCCGAAGAACGGATCGGGGTTCGCGAACAAGAACACCTGGCTCGCAGTGACCGGCGCCACGACATCGCCGAGCCCGACGCCGAGCACGATGTCGACCTGACCGGGCCGACCATCGGGCGACGCCGGCATCCGGAACACGAGGCGATCGAGCGCAGACAATTCTTCGCGGAAGTCTTCGCGCGCGAGTTCGACCGTGCGCTCGCCCTTGTTGAACGACAGCTGCACCGTATCGAACGACAGCCGCGCCGGAGTGACGGAGAAGTCGTAGGTCGCGAGGGCCGTCCCGATCAGCGTGACGAGGTTGCCGCCCGTCGTGGACCCCTGGCGCGGCAGCGCCAGCGCGATCTCGGGACGGTAGTACACGGCCACCTCGCTCGACTGCCCCGATTGCACATCGCGCACGACGATCGTCGCGGGTTCAGCGAAGGCGTGACCGGGCACGTTCGCGGACACGATGGCCTCGCCGGCGTTGCCGGTCGGCACCGCGCGCAGGTTCGTGCACTGCCGCACGAGCTTGTCCGGGTCGCCCTCGGAAGTCAGACGCACGGGGTCGCGCGTCTCGATGAACATCGACAGCGCCCCCTCGTCGACCTCCCGCAGCCCGCGCACGAGCAGTTGCACGGACTGGCCGAGCGGCGACAAGAACGTCTGCTCGCCCGCCGCCGGATCGAGTTCCGCCTGGGGCTGCTTCGCGAGCACGATCGGCACCGGGTCGACGATGGGGCTCCCGTCGACGAGCACGGTCAACAAACCGTCGACGTCGGACTGGCCCGCGCCGCCCGAACCGCTTCTCACGCTCGCGATGCTCGCGGTCACGAGCCCGAACGTGATCGCCGTCGAGTCACCCTGACCCGCAATCGTCGGGCTGTCCTGCGCCACGTCGAGACCGAGCGCGGAGATCGTCACCTGCACGACAGCCGAAGCCGGGATCTGCGCATTCGTGACGACGACGGTGCGACGCTCGCCCACGGGCGGCACGAGCGGGAGCAGTCGGTTGAAGCTCAGCCCCGGCGGCGCCACCTCGGCGGTGCTGTTGCCGTTCTCGTTCGCCGCGATCCCGGTGATCAGACCGGCACCGCACGACGTCAGGGTGCTGCCCGCAAACAGCAGGAGCAGCAGCGCAGCGAACCACGAGCCACGGACGGCACGGACGGATCGCGGGGAGAACACGGGCGATGCCATGGGACGGGAAAGTCTACCCGGTCGGGCGCATTCGCACTGGCGAGCCGACGGACGTAACACGAGAACACGGTGCCACCGACCACTCGCGCGCACCCTTCACCACCAATCGGCCCCCATCATGCTCACGACCGTCTGCTCTGCCGTAACCCTCCTGACGCCGGCCACCTGCCCCCAGGAGCCGACACCCCCACGATTCGAGGCCGCCGTGGCGATCGCCACGCCAGCCGGCCCTGTCCGCCTCGAGCAACCTGGGTTCGCCGCGCCGTGCCTGTTCGACGTCGACGGCGACGGCCGCCGCGATCTGGTCGTCGGCCAATTCGCCGGTGGCAAGATCAAGATCTACCGCAGCACGGGTCAGGCGAAGTTCGCCGCGGGCAAGTGGCTCGAAGTGGGCGGCAAACCCGCCGAAGTGCCGGGCGTCTGGTGATGCACCAGCTCGACTCCACAGTTCGTGGATCTCAATGGTGACGGTCACATCGACATCCTGTCCGGCAGCTACTCGCGCCAGGGCACCGCAATGGCAGGCCTGCTGCAGGTACTGCACGGCAAGGGCAAGGGTGAGTTCGGACTCGCGACGCCGCTCGCTGGCAGCGACGGCGAACCGCTGATCATCCAGCCGAGGAACGGCGAGTCGGACGACTCCGTGCTCGACCAGATCTGCACGCGCCCGTTTGCCGCGGACCTCGACGGCGACGGCAACCTGGATCTCGTCGTCGGCAACTTTCGCGGCACGTTCGCGGTCTTCGCGGGCGAGAGCGGCGGCAAGTTCGCGGCGCAGAACACCTGGCTCGAGCGCGACGGCGAGCCTCTGAGCGTGCCGGCCCACGGCGATCCCTGCCTCGTCGACTGGGACCGCGACGGCGATCTCGATCTCTTCAGCGGTTCGGGCGAAGGCGGCGCGTTCTGGTTCGAGAACGTCGGCACGAAGACGGCCCCGGCATGGAGCGAACGACGCACACTCGTCGCCAGCACGAAGAGCCCGAACGCGTTCTCCAGCGACGCCCGCTTCGGCGACGATCACATCACGGGCCCGCAACGTTCGACCCGCATCTGGATCGACGACGTCGACGGCGATGGCCTGCTCGACGTTCTGCTCGGCGACTCGTTCATCGTGCTCGCCCCCGCCAAGGGCCTCGAGCTGGCCGAAGCGGAGAAGCGCTACGCCGAGTGGTGCAAGCAGTACGACGAAGCCGCGAAGGCCGAAGACGAAAAGGCCCTCGATCGCCTCTGGAAGGAGCGCGAGAAGCTGGTCGCGATGCAGAGCACGGGCAGCGTGTGGCTGCTGCGCCAGCTGCCGCCAGCGGGCGCGACGGAAACCCGCGGCCAGGAGCGGTAGCCGGCGCGACTGCTACTCGCCGATCAGCTTCACGAGCACGCGCTTCTTCCGGCCGCCGTCGAACTCGCCGTAGAAGATCTGCTCCCACGGGCCGAAGTCGAGGCGGCCCGCGGTGATCGCGACGACGACCTCGCGGCCCATCACCTGGCGTTTCAGGTGGGCGTCGCCGTTGTCCTCGCCCGTGAGATTGTGGCGGTAGGCCGCGACGGGCTCGTGCGGCGCGAGTTCCTCGAGCCAGCGTTCGTAGTCCGACAACAGGCCGGCTTCGTCGTCGTTGATGAAGACGCTCGCGGTGATGTGCATCGCGTTGACGAGGCAGAGGCCTTCCTGGATGCCCGACTCGGCGAGCGTGGCTTCGACGTCCGGGGTGATGTTGACGAAGCCGCGACGGCCCGGGATGTCGAACCAGAGTTCCCTTCGGTGGCTGATCATGGAGCGGACCTACTGCGACAGAACGCCGCGCGTGACCAGCCAACGGCGACAGAGCTCGGGCCAGCGCTCGGCGGCGAGCCCCTTGGCGAGCCCGACACCATGGCGGCCGCGCTCGAAGACGTGGAGCTCGCATGGCACATCGTGCTTACGCAGAGCGAGGTAGTAGACAACGCTGTTCTCCGGCGGCACGCCGCGATCCGCGCTCGTGTGCCAGAGGAACGTCGGCGGCGTGGTCTTGGTGACCTGCCGTTCGGTGGACATCTTCGTGACGAGCTCCGGCACCGGATCCTTGCCGAGCAGGTTGCGCTGCGAACCGCGGTGCGTGAACGGCTGGTCGAACGCGATGACGGCGTAACACAGCACTGCGAAATCGGGACGGCAGGAGGCGCGGTCGATCGGATCCTCGGCATCCTGCTGCCCGGCGTCGTGATGCACGCTCACGCTCGAAGCGAGGTGTCCACCCGCCGAGAACCCGAGAACGCCAATCTTGCTCGGGTCGACTCGCCATTCGGCGGCGCTGCTGCGCGTGAGCCGGATCGCGCGCTGCGCATCCCGCAGCGGCCACGGGTGACCGTAGCCCTTGCCGCGGTGGCGGTAGTCGAGGATCACGGCCGTGATGCCGAGGCCGTTGAGCCACTGCGCGATCGCACGGCCCTCGTGCCCCATCGCGAGCCCACGGTAGCCGCCGCCCGGACAGACCAAGATCGCGGGGCGCAACTCTTCGGTGTCGCGGTCGGGCGCGTGGTGAACGAACACGCGCGGTCGGTCACCCTCGGCATCGCCCTGCGCGCCCGGCACCTCGCCCGCCCAGAGCGGCAGAATCTCAGGCTTGCGTTCACCGACCTGAGCAGGAGCAACCGCCGCCAACAGCATCATCGTCAAAGCGCGCAACATGCGAGAACGATCGCGCGCCTGACCACCCAGCGCAACCGCGAGCCCCGCCACGGCGAGATGGTGGTTAGACTGCCGCGGTGTCTCGCCCCACCCGCCACACAGCCGGCGCCCTGGTCGCGCTTCTGATCATCGCCCCGCTGACGAGCCAGGAAGGCGCGGATCGGGCAAGCGCGCACTGGGCCTTCACCGCACCCGTCGCCGCAACGCCACCCACCACGCAGAACACGAACTGGCCGCGCAGCGCAATCGACCGGTTCGTGCAGGCAGCGCTCGAGGCGGACGGACTGCAACCGAACCCCGCCGCGGATCGCCGCACGCTGGTCCGCCGCCTGAGCCTCGACCTCACGGGCCTGCCGCCGAGCCGCGACGAGGTGCGGGCGTTCCTCGCCGACGATTCCGAAGACGCCTACGAACGGCTCGTCGATCGCCTGCTCGCCAGCCCGCACTACGGCGAGCACATGGCGCGCTACTGGCTCGACCTGGTGCGGTTCTCGGACACCAACGGTATCCATCACGATCATTACCGCGAGCAGTCACCCTACCGCGACTGGGTCATCCGCGCGTTCCGCGACAACCTGCCATACGACGAGTTCGTCACCGATCAGATCGCCGGTGACGTGCACCCGAAACCGACGAAGGACCAGCTCATCGCGTCGGGCTTCCATCGGCTGCACCTGATCATCGACGTCGGCACCGCGCTGCCCGAGGAGAGTCTGGCGCGCAACGTGATCGACCGCACGACTGCATTCGGCACCGCGTTCCTCGGGCTCACGGTCGGCTGCGCGGTGTGCCACGATCACAAGTACGATCCGATCACGCAGCGCGACTTCTTTGCGCTCTCCGCCTTCTTCAACAACCTCGACGGCGCGCCCGAGACCGGACGGCGTGGCACGGGTGACTTCCGGCGTGGCCTGCAGCCGCCCTACGTCGAGTTCCCCGACGCTGGGCAGAAGGCGGAGCTCGAACGCCTCGAAACCGAGCTCGACGCGGCCAACGCGCAGGTCAAGTGGCTGACGACCAAGGCGAAGGGAGCGGGTGGCGCAGAGCAGCAGAGGTTCGATGAGCGACGGCAGTCGGCACAGGCCCGCGTGAAACAGCTGCGCAAGCAGCGCGACGCCATCCGCGTCGCGGTCCCGGCCGCAATGGTCATGCGCGAACGCGCGGCGATGCGACCGGCTCATATCCTGCGGCGCGGCGATTACGCAAACCCGGGCGAGCGCGTCGAACGCGCGACACCGGCCTTCCTGCCGAAATTGACTCGCGGCGACGGCCCACCGACCCGACTGCACCTCGCCCGGTGGCTGCTGGCGCCCGACCACCCGCTCACCGCGCGCGTCGCGGTGAACCGATTCTGGCAGCAGCTCTTCGGCCGCGGTCTCGTGCTGACTGCCGAAGACTTCGGCACGCAGGGCAGCGACCCGAGCCATCCGCGACTGCTCGACCACCTCGCGCTGACGTTCATCGACTCCGGCTGGGACGTCAAGGCGCTCATGAAGGCGCTGGTGATGTCCGCGACCTACCGCCAGTCGTCGCACGCGACGCCTGCGGCCTACGCCGCCGACCCCGACAACCGACGCCTCGCACGCGGTTCACGCTTCCGACTCGATGCCGAGGTCGTGCGCGATCAGGTCCTCGCTGCGAGCGGCGTTCTGGTCCGCGAGATGTTCGGCAGGAGCGTCAAGCCGCCGCAGCCGGCCGGCCTCTGGAAGGCAGTCGCGCTGCCCGACTCGCTGCCACGGATCTTCCGCGCGGACACCGGCGACCAGATCTTGCGGCGCAGCATCTACACGTTCTGGAAGCGCGGCCTGCCGCCGCCGCAGCTCACGATCCTGGATGCACCGACGCGCGAGTTCTGCGTCGCGCGCCGCGAACGCACGAACACCCCACTGCAGGCTCTGTTGCTGCTCAACGAAACGGAGTACCTGCGCGCAGCTCGCCATCTCGCGCGAGCCATACTGCGGAACGCCGCGTCGTCCGAGCGCGAACGCGCAGAACACTTGTTCGAGACCGTCACCTCCCAGCTGCCGAACAGCGAGGAGCTGCACGTTCTGCAGCGCACGCTCGCCGATCTACGCGAGCACTACGCCAATCGATCCGAGCTCGCCAACGAGATGGTTCGCGGACTCGAGCTCGACGCCGACGAAACCAAGGTCGAACTTGCTGCCTGGACCGCCCTCGCGAGCACGGTGTTCAACCTCGACATCACGAAGACGCGTCAGTAGCCGCGGCCCCGACCATGCACGACCTCTTCACCACTCACAACGTGCTGCAGAACCGCCGGCGGTTCCTGCAGTCGACGGGCATGGGGCTCGGCACCACCGCGCTCGGCGCCCTGTTGGGCGGCGACGGCAAACCGGCGACGACGCCGCACCACCCGCCGCGCGCGCGCCGAGTGATCTTCCTATTCATGGCCGGCGCGCCGAGCCAGCTCGACCTGTTCGACTACAAGCCGGGGCTGTCGAAGCGCTTCCGCGAGCCGCTGCCGCCGAGCATCCAGGGCGGCCAACGGGTGACCGCGATGACGCGCGGCCGCACGCAGCTCGTCGCGCCGTCGATGTTCGGGTTCCATCGATCGAGCGTGAGCGGCGTGTACTGGAGCGACCTGCTGCCGCATCTCAGCAACGTCTCCGACAAGATCTGCCTCGTGCGTTCGCTGCACACGAACGCGATCAACCACGACCCCGGCAAGACCTACTTCTGCACCGGTTCGGAGATCCCGGGCAAGCCGAGCATCGGCGCGTGGCTCAGCTACGGCCTCGGCGCGATGAACCGCGACCTGCCCGACTTCGTCGTGCTGACCTCCGCGTACTGGACGGGCGGCAAACGCAACGTGCAGGGGCTCTACAGCCGGCTCTGGAGCAGCGGCTTCCTGCCCGGCAGGCATCAGGGCACCGCGTTCCAGGTCGCCGGCGATCCGGTGATCTTCTTGTCCAATCCCGCCGGCATCGACCGCACGATCCGCCGCCGCATGCTCGATGCGACGGCCGAGCTCAACGCGCAGCATCACGCCGAGATCGGTGACCCCGAGATCCGCACGACGATCGCGCAGCAGGAGATGGCGTTCCGGATGCAGGCCGCCGTACCTGAACTCGTCGACCTGCAGAGCGAACCGACCGAGGTTCTCGACCTCTACGGCCCCGAAGTCCACAAGCCCGGGTCGTTCGCGCGCAACTGCCTGCTCGCGCGCCGCATGATCGAACGCGACGTGCGCTTCGTGCAGCTGTTCCACCGCGGCTGGGACCACCACTCGATCCTGCCAAAGCAACTGCCGGGTCAGGCCTACGACGTCGACCAGCCGTCCGCCGCCCTGATCATCGACCTCGCCCGCCGCGGCCTGCTCGACGACACGCTCGTGGTCTTTGCCGGCGAGTTCGGCCGCACGGTCTACGGCCAGGGCCGGCTCGAACGCGACGACTACGGCCGCGACCACCACCCGCGTTGCTTCTCGGGATGGCTCGCGGGCGGCGGCATCCAGGGCGGCATCGCCTACGGCCAGACCGACGACTTCAGCTACAACATCGTCGACCAACCCGTCGCCGTCCGCGATGTCCACGCGACGATGCTGCACCTGCTCGGCCTCGATCACGAACGGTTGGTGTTCCCGTTCCAGGGGCTTGACCAGCGCTTGACCGGCGTCGAAGAACGGGCGCACGTGGTGCAGGGAATTCTGGGGCAGGCATGATCGCCGGCAGATCGCAGCTTCTCGCAGCCGGGATCCTGGCAAGCCTGGCCGCGTGTCACACGGCACCCGCGAGTCGCTCCGATCGCGAAGGCGCGCTCGCCGCCGCGTGCAGCCGACTGGCGCGGTCCGCGCGGGCCGATACATGGCTCGAGTCGGTCAGCGGCATCGACCTCGTCGTCGGTGACCTCGCGATCGAGGAGCACATTCTGCAGGAGCTGGTCGCTATCGCGAGTTCGCCCAGGAGATTCGAGAAGTATCTGACGCTGACGATCCCCCTCGAGAACAGTCGCTGCTGGCTCGGCGGCAGACCCGTCTCGCCCGATCGTAGTTACTACGTCGGCCCGCTGTGGGCCGGCGAAGCCTGGTTCGAAGTCGTCGAAGCCAAAGCCGCCGCCGAACACCTGCGGGCGCTGAACGGCAAACCGGTCTGGTTCACGCGCGACCAGGACGGCACGGTCATCGGCGCCTGGGCCGGCGTGCATTCTCGGAGCAAGCACCAGCGCGAACTCGAAGACCTCGTCACCGTCATGACGAGCCCGTTGCGCGCCATCGCCGGACCACTCCCAACCGCTCAGGACGCCACCACGGCCCTCGTCAAGCGGCTCGCGGCCGACCGCGACGTTTCAGCGATCGTCGATTCCTGGTCGACCCCACCGGTCGCCGAACTGCTCGCCTTCATGATCCGCGACCTCGAGACCCTGCACCCGATGCGAGACTTCGCACTGCCCTCGAGCATCAGCCATCGCGGCTACCACACCTCGGTGCATGCGCCGTTCGACGTAGCGTGCTTCGCCGTTCGAGCCGCGCTCGGCACGCTCACCCCGAACCCGTCCGACCACCTGACGAGACACGCCATCGCGCGGTGGTTGGCGCTGCATCTGCGGTTCTCGCGAGAGCGCACCCCGGACGACTAAGCCAACATCGACCGCACGACGTGCCCATGCACGTCGGTCAGTCGGAAGTCACGACCCGCGTGGCGGTAGGTCAATCGTTCGTGATCGAGACCTAGCAAGTGCAGGATCGTCGCCTGCACGTCGTGCACGTGGATCGGATCCTCGACGATGTGGAAGCCGAAGTCGTCGGTCTGGCCGATCGTCGTGCCCGCGCGCACGCCGCCGCCCGCGAACCACATCGTGAACGCCTGCGGATGATGATCGCGACCGAGCTTGCGACCGAGCGCGGGGTTGGTCTCGACCATCGGCGTGCGGCCGAACTCGCCGCCCCAGACCACGAGTGTGTCGTCGAGCAGACCGCGACGATCGAGGTCGGCGATCAGTGCCGCGGTCGCCTGGTCCGTCGCCCGGCAGTTGCGCAGCGTGTTGCCGCGAACGTCGGTGTGAGCGTCCCAGCCCTCGTGGAAGATGTTCACGAACCGCACACCGCGTTCGATCATGCGGCGGGCGAGCAGACAGGCCCGCGCGAACGATGGGCGTTCGGGTTCACAGCCGTAGAGTGTCAGTGTCTCTTGCGACTCGGACTTCAGGTCGAGCAGTTCGGGCGCCGCGACCTGGAGGCGCGCGGCGCTCTCGAACGACGCGATGCGCGTCGCGATGGCAGGATCGCCAACGGCGTCAAATCGCTGGCGATTGAGTTCGCCGAGCAACTCGAACGTGTCGGCCTGCGCCGCTCCGCGATACTCCGTGGGCGTCGACAGGTTGAGGATCGGATCCTTGCCGTTCCGAAACCGCACGCCGGTGTAGGGCGCCGGCAGGAAACCGCTCGACCAAAGCGCCGTGCCGCCACTGAGCCCCGAGCCCGTGCTCATCACGACGAATGCGGGCAAATTCTCGGTCTCCGCACCGAGACCGTAGAGCACCCACGAACCGAGGCTCGGCCGGCCGGGCTGGCCGAAACCCGAGTTGAAGAACAACTGCGCCGGCGCGTGGTTGAACTGGTCGGTGTGGATCGACCGCACGATGCACAGCTTGTCGACGACGGACCGCAGACAGCGCAACGGCTCACCGAGTACCGCGCCCGACTCGCCGTGTCGCGCGAACGGGAAACGCGGTCCGAGCACGCCGGCGTCGGGCCGGATGAACGCGTAACGCTGGTCGCCGATGATCGACTGCGGCAGCGGCTGACCCTCGAGGCGCGTGAGCTCGGGTTTGGGATCGAACAGTTCGAGTTGGCTCGGCGCGCCGGCCATGAACAGGTGGATCACGGCCTTGGCGCGCGGGCGGAAGTGCGGCGCGCGCGGCGCGAAGCGACGCTCACCGCCGTCAACCCCATCACGACCGAGCAACTGCGCGAGGGCCGACGGCCCCAGGCCGAGACCACCGAGTCCCAAGGCGCTGTCCTGCAGGAACCGACGGCGGTCGAGCCGCGCTGCGATCGGGCGTGAGTCCATCGGTTCAGCTCCTGGTGATCGCCTCGTCGAGACAGAACAGAGCGCGGGCGAGCGCCGCCCAGGCCGTGGCGTCATCGGCGTCTCGCGTGCGCCGTGCGACGAAACGCGCGAGCGCGGCCAGCTCTTCGCCGTTCGGTTCGCGGGTCAATACGCGCTCGAAGCCGTGCCGCACCGCAGCCTCCGATCCGTGCTCCCCGGCGACCTCTGCCAACTGGTCGCCGAGCGCCCCCGCGAGCTCGAGCATCATCGGATCGTTCAACAACGTCAGCGCCTGGAGTGGCGTGTCCGAACGTTCGCGCTGAGCCAGGCAGAGTTCGCCGCTCGGCGCATCGAACGTCGCATGGAACGCAAACGGCGCCGTGCGCTTCTGCCAGGTGTAGAGGCTGCGGCGAAAGCGGTCCGCCCCCTCGCTCGCGCGCCACTTCGGGCGGCCGAACGCGATCTCCGTGACGCCCGCGGGCTGCGGCGGCCGAACGGGCGCGCCGAACCTGCGCGTCGACAGCTTGCCCGCCACGACGAGCGCGGCGTCACGCAGCACTTCCGCCGCGAGCCGCAACCGCGGCGCACGCGCGAGCCAGAGGTTGTCGGGGTCACGTGCGAGGTGTTCGGCGGTCACGCGGGAACTCTGACGATAGGTTGCACTCGTAACGATGCGCCGATGCAGGCGCTTCATGCTCCAGCCATCCGCCATGAACCCGACCGCGAGCCAATCGAGCAACCGCGGATGCGTCGGCAACGCACCCTGCGCGCCGAAGTCGTCGACGGTCGCGACGATCCCGCGCCCGAAGAACGCGGCCCACTCGCGGTTGACGACGACGCGCGCCGTCAACGGGTTCTGCGTCGACACGAGCCAGCGCGCAAACCCGAGTCGGTCCCGCGGTTGCTCGCCACCACCGTCGAACAACGCCTCGGGCAGGTGCGGCGTGACGATCTCCTTCGGCTGCAGGAACTCGCCGCGATGATGGCGGTGCGTGACGCGGCGCTCACCAGCCGGCCGCTCGCGCAGGATCAGCGTCGTGCGATGTTCGGCACTGCCGAGCAGGCGACGAATCGTGGCCACCTGCTTGGCAACTGCCGGCTCGGACAACAAGAACGCGTCGCGCAGCCGGCGGCGATCCGCGGCCGACAGGTTCCGGTCCGGCAATCGCAGCAGCCCTTCGCGCGTGCCCGCCTCGTCGAACGGCAGCGCAATCGCTTCGGCGCCGCCCGCAGCACTCGTCGCCGCGAGCCGGAATTTGCCGAGCGGGCTCGCGAAGTGCCGCCCGAAGTGCATCACGAGCTGCAGCGACTGACCCGCCGGGATCGGGGCCCGCGGTACGAAGACCGCGACGTGGCGCTCCCCGGTTCGACCGTGCGTCGACCACCCGGTCTGCAGGTCGCCGTCGAACGCGAGCGCCGGCGCGGCGGACTTCCGACGGAACTGGTTCTGCGAGTAGCTCGCCGAGGCCCGTCCGAACTCGACGCGATGCGCCGCATCCCCGCTCCCGATCGTCAGTTCCAGCTCGGTGAGGAAGAAGTCACCCTTGCGCCCCTCGTAGTAGGTCAGCCCCGGCCCACGCGCCGGCAGCCGATCGTCGGGCAGAACCTCGAGACGGATCGCCGTGATCGCCTCGTCGCTGGCCGCCAGTTCGAGCCGGTAGGTGTCGCGTTTGGTGATGTCCCCGCTCGCGACGATCGTGTCGTCGTCCCGACCCGTGATGCGCAGGGTCGGCAAGTTGGATCGAGCAGCACGAATCCGCAGCGGCGCCCAGGTGACGGCGCGGTCTCGCCCGCGTTCCAGCCACGTCGCAAAGAGCACGTCGCGCTCTCCGACCTCCGCGGGCCAGTTCTCCCAGAGCTCCGCGAGCTGCCCGGCCGCCCGCTCCCGATTCGCGGCCACCCGCGCATCCGCCGCGGCATCGGGAATCAGATAGTCCGGCTCGTCGGCGTTGTCGAGGAACGCCATCAGCCCGTAGTACTCGCGATGCGTGATCGGATCGAACTTGTGTGTGTGGCACTGCGCACAGCCGAGCGTCAACCCAAGGAACGCCGTCCCCGTCGTCGCCACGCGATCCGCCATCGCATGGAACCGGAACTCGAGCGGATCGATGCCACCCTCTTCGTTCAGCATCGTGTTGCGATGAAAGCCCGTCGCCACGAGATCGTCGGGCGAGGCATCGTCGAGCATGTCGCCCGCGAGCTGCCGCACGGTGAACTCGTCGAACGGCATGTCGGCGTTGAACGCACGAATCACCCAGTCGCGCCACGGCCAGATGCTGCGCGCGCGATCCTTCTCGTAGCCGTTGGTGTCGGCATAGCGTGCGAGATCGAGCCAACGCCGCGCCTGGTGTTCGCCATAGTGCGGCGAGCCGAGCAGTTCGTCGACGAGCCGCTCGTAGGCGTCGGGTCGCTCGTCCGCGACGAACGCCTGCGCCTGCGCCGGCGTCGGCGGCAAGCCGATGAGGTCGAGATACAACCGGCGCACCAGCGTCGTGCGATCCGCCGCGGGTGACGCGTGCAGCCCGACTGCCGACAGGCGCGCGCGGACGAAGCGGTCGATCGGACGCAGCCCCCCGCCCCTGGCGACAGCCGGCAGCGCGGGCCGAAGCGGTGGCACGAACGACCAGTGCCGTTCGTATTCACCGCCAGCGGCGAGCCACCGTTGCAGGGTCTCGATCTCGCCAGCCGTCAGCGTCTTGCCGCTGTGCGGCGGCGGCATGACCTCGTCGCGGGCGGTCGCCGCGATGCGGCGCCGGACCTCGGCTCCCGCCCCGTGGCCTGGCACGTCGAGCCGCAGGTTCGCCTCACGGCTCGCCGCGTCGGGCCCGTGACACCGAAAGCAGTTGTCCGCCAGGATCGGCCGCACCTCGGCGCTGTAGCTCGGCGCCTGCCCAGTGGCGGCCACGGCCAGAGTGCAGACCACGAGGCCAAGGAAACGAAACGGCGGCATGCCCAGATCTCAGGCGATCCGTGCACTGCTGGCAAGTGGGCTCCTTCGCGCCAGCAGCGCAAGCGCGACAGCAGAGTCAGCGAACGGCAGCCACCGCCTGCATCACGACGTCACGCGTTTGCCGTCCACGCAGCGCATAGCGCACGACCCCCTTGCCGTCGGCGACGTAGGTGATCGGCGTCACCTGCGACCAACGCACCGTATGGAACGCATCCATGAACGCCGCGTCCGCCATCAGGATCGGCCGCGTGAACTGCTTGTGCGCGATCGTCTGCTGCGTGAGTTCTTCGTCGAACTTCATCACCCGATCCGTCATCACGTGGAGCAACACCACGTCGTCCGGCAACTCGGACTCGACCTGCCGAATATCCGGCGCCTCGACGTCGCACGAGTGACACCGTGACCGGAAGAAGTGCAGTACGAGCGGCTTGCCCGCGAGTTCCGCCGCGGTCCAGGTGCGGCCATCGCGATCGACCGCGGAGAACGCCGGCATCGGGTTGTCGACCGCGCTCTCGATCAGCCCATCCACATGGGATCGGATCACGGCCATCACGGCGTAATAGCCACCGATCAGACCAGCGACGAGCGCCAGCGCGATGAGGGGACGACGGCCGGAAGGCCGACGAGCCGAGCCGGGCCAAGCCGAACGATCGTTGGAATCAGCGGAATCGGTCATTCTCGGACCATGCTACGACGCCCCCTGGCAAGAGTTCAGGCTCAGCCGCGCAACCGCTTCACAGCCGCGAGGAACCAGTTCCGCCAATCGCCGTCCTCGCACGCCAGTCCGTCGAACCGAGACTCCGAATCCACCTCGGCTACCACCTCCTCGTACTCCGCGACCGTGAGCTCGAACGGCGACCAGACCATCCCGCCGCCATCGTCGGTGTCGTCAACGCCGTACGCGAGGAACTCGTTGAACGTCACCAGCGGCGGCCACAGATGCGCCTCGTGACAGATCCCGAACGACGATCCCGCGAGCAGAAATCGACCAGCGACAGCTCGACCCGCTCTGCGCGCGGCCCTTCGAACCCGACCGCGACGCGTCTCATCACGCCTCCATCCGGCCATGCCCACGCAACAACGCCACGAGTTCGGTCGCAGGCGTCGACCGGGCCCCGAGCGGGCGACGGTAGATCGCATACAGCTCGCCCGCGGGGATCACGTCGATCGGCAACCGGCGCAGCGCATCGCCGCGTTCTTCGGCGAGAACGTGCGGCAACACCGCTAGCAGCGGCAACGCGGCGCAGACCTCGAGACCGACGCGAACTTGATCGACGACCATCGCGATCGTGCGCGGGATCGTGCCGGGCCAGCCGTCGATGGACTCGCGCGTGCCGTCACCCGGCGGCGCGACGAACTCGGCGCCGTGCAGATCCTCGGCCGTGACATCAGGCTTGTCGAACAGCGAATGGCTGCGGCCGCAATAGACACCACGGCCGATCTCGCAAACGCGTTCGGTCACGAGCCCGGGCTGCGAGACCTCCGTCTCCTGGAACGCGATGTCGAGCGCGCCGCGCAGCAAGTGTTGCGGCGTCGCCTGATGGTCGGGTGAGAAGATTTGCGGCACGAGGTCGGGATGACGTTGGCGCAGTTCGGCCAGCCGCGGCGCGACGATCGCGGTCGTGCCAGCACCGCCGCTCGCGACGCGGAACGGGCCACGGTGACCCTCGCCCTGCAGTCGACCGACGCAGTCGTCGAGCCAGCGCATCGAGTCGCGCACGGTCTCGAGCAGGATGTGGCCGTGCTTGCCGAGGCGCAGACTGCGGCCGCTGCGTTCGAACAGCTCGCGCCCGAGCGCGCGTTCGAGACTCGCAATCGAGCGCGACAGCGTCGACGTCGTGACATCGAGCATGCGCGCGGCGGTCGGCAGGTGCTCGCACTCGGCGACGACGCGAAACGCCGGCAGGTAGCCCCACAGCGGGGCGATCACGCGCAGGCGTTCCTCGAGGTTCGTTGCAGTCATCGCAACAGTAGTAACAAAACATTGCAAGGATCGACACGGGTCGAGCCGGCTATCACCCCGCGTGCGCTGACCCCCACCGCACCCTCCAACCTCGAAACCCTCCGAACCGAGCCCAAGACACATGTCGTTCCGATTCTCCCAACTCGCTATTTCGATTGCACTTACCGCCACGCTGAGCGCGCCCGCCGCGGCCCAGGGCTTCGGCGCCGTCTACACGCTCAGCAACGATGCCGCCGGCAACGACGTCGACGTCTCGCTGCGCTTGCCCAGCGGCCGACTCGTGCCGTTCCGCAGCTACTCGACCGGCGGCGACGGCACCGGGGGCGGCCTCGGTAGCCAGGGCGCGCTCGCCGCGTCACGCAACGGCCGCACGCTCGTCGTCGTCAACCCGGGCAGCGACGAGATCACGCTGTTCCGCTCCTACTTCTCGGTGCTGCTCTTCCGCACGAGCACGGTCAGCAGCGGCGGCGACCAGCCGACGAGCGTCGCGCTGCGCGGCAATCTGGTCTACGCGCTCAACGCGGGCAGCGACGACGTCACGGGCTTCAAGATCCGCCGCGGTCGCCTGCAGCCGATCCAGGGCGCGACCTACCCGCTGAGCCAGAGCGGCGCGGGCGGCGCGCAGGTCGCGTTCAGCCCCGACGGCAAGTGGCTCGACGCGACCGAGCGCGCGACCAACACGATCACGGTCTGGGAAGTGAACCGGGACGGCACGCTGGGTGCGGTGCAGAACAACGCATCGGCCGGCAACACGCCGTTCGGCTTCCTGTTCCGTCGCGATGGCCTGCTCGTCGTCAGTGAGGCCGAGGGCGGCGCGCCCAACGCCAGCGTCGCGTCGACCTACCGCATCCAGCCGAACGGTCAACTCATGACGATCTCGGGCGCCGCGGCGACGAACCAGTCGGCCGCGTGCTGGATCGCGATCCCGCGGAACGGTCGCTTCGCCTACACCACGAACACCGCGAGCGGCACGATCTCCGGCTTCGGCATCGACCAGGCCGGCCAGCTCACCCTGCTCGATCCGAGCGGAGTCAGCGGCGACGTCGGCACCGGCAGCATGCCGCTCGACTTCGACTTCGATCGCAGCGGCAGCCTGCTCTACGTGCTCGACGCCGGCGGCGACGAGATCGCGACCTTCCGCCGCAACCGCGATGGTTCGCTGCGCAAGCTGAACACGACGGTTTCGCTGCCGGACGGGGCGGCCGGCCTGATCGCTCGCTGAGCGAATCCGGCGATTTCGGGCCGCTCGGGCGCCGTCTCCCCGCACCCGAGCCGCTCCCTCGCCAAGACAAAGCAACAGGGCGGGCCTCGCTGATCGCGAAGCCCGCCCTGTCGACTTTGGCCGGCGCGCCCCACGCGCTCGGCCAGGAGCTACCACATGCCGTGGCGCGACGCGCACGTCACGCCATCGGCATCAGATTCCCATCAGCGTCCAGCTCTGGCAGTTGCTGAGCGCAGTTCCCGTTCCGCCACCGCAGAGGACGACGCACTGCGACGACAGCGGCAGGCCAGCGAACGCCGGCGCCGGCGGCAGCGGCAGGTAGAACGTCGTCGAACCGTTGCAGCCCGAGGTGCCCGACGTGATGTTGAAGCCGAGCGTGGGGCCCGGGCCGACGAGCAGCGGACCGCAGAGCGGCGCGATGGTCGGCGCACCGATGATGCACGGGCCGATGCTGAGCAGGCACCAGGCAAGCGACGCCTCGGGCGCATCGTCGAGACCGAGCTCGACCGTGTTGCCGAGGATCGGCGCGTTCCGCAGGGTGTGCAGGTTGGTGCACGTCGGGCACGAGCCGTTCGCACACGGGTTGCCGGCGGGCGAGGTGCCGCGCGGGCGCAGCGTCAGGTCGGTGTACGGATCGTTCGGCGACTGGATGAAGTTGCAGCACGTCGTCGGCGTGAAGGCGATCGACGGCCCGGCCGGGTTGTAGGCGTAGCCGAACGAGTAGGTGCTCGGGCCATCGGTCCAGTAGGCACGCGCGACCCCCCAGTCGACGGCGATGCCCTGCGGGGGCGTGGCCGCACTCGTGCACGTCGCGAGCGGCGTCACGGAGAACGGCGCGCATGGCGTCGCGATCTGCGCGACATACAGGTTGCCACCGACCGCGTTGATCGCGGTGTAGAAGACGATGCCGTTGCCGTCGTCGACCGAGACACCGGAGATCCGGTCGCCGGGCAGCGTGGCGATCATGCACTGGGCGGCAATGGTGGGCGGACAGCCCAGGTCACACTGCGTGAGCCAGTTGAACTCGTCGACGACCCAGAGCTGGTTGAGCGATTCGACGACGTCGAGGCCGCTGGCGTTGGCCACCGCGGCCGACTTCGGGCACGGTACCGGTCCGCAGACCAGGTTGCAGAGCAGCGGGCCGGAGTAGCTCGCCAGCGCCTGGCCGTCCGTCGCCCACATCGTGCCGTTGGTGCCATCGAACGCGGTGCCACCCGCGGCGAAGCTGCCCATCGGGCCGAGCCCCGGTGCAATGCAGCTCGGCAGGTTGGCGCACGGCGCGTGCAGCGTCTGGGACAGGGTCTGCGTCGTACGGGTCAGGCCGACGAGGCTGTACTGGGACTGCGCCACCGCCGCACCGGCGGTGCCGAGGAGCGTGAGGGCGAGGGTGAGGAGCGTCTTGCGGATGGTCATGGGTCGATTGGGCGGGGTTCTGGATGCTTGACTACCCAGGAAGAGCGGGCCGCTCCGAACCGCACGCCGGATTCGTTGATTCCCCCCCGTGACGGTCGAATTCGGCTATCTTGCCGAATCATGACTGAATTCGGCAAATCTACCGAATCACGGTTCACCGCCATCACAGCGGATGTCGTGGCCTCCCGCGCCAGCTCCGAGCGCTCGAAGCTGCAGGACCAACTCGTCACCGCCACCGCAACCGTCAGCCGAAGCCTCAGCCGCCGACTGCTGGCCAAGGTTCAGGTGACGGCAGGTGACGAGGTTCAGGCCCTGCTCGATTCGCCGGTCGCGGTGGTCCCTCTGCTGCAGCAGCTCTCGGACGCGATCCATCCCACCCAATTCGCGTTCGGGATCGGCTACGGTGAACTCACGACGCCGCTGCCGAAGGACCGACGCTCCCGCCGCCTTCCCCTGCTCGACGGCCCTTGCTTCCATCATGCTCGCAGCGCCCTGGCCCGCGCCCGCGACCGCGAGACCTGGGCTGCGACCGCCGGCTTCGATCCGCTCGAGGCTCCGCTGGATGCGATGCTCGAGCTGATCGGTCACCTCCGCCTCGACTGGACCGAAAAGCAGGGCACCTACGCTGCGGCAGCCCGTTCGGCAGCCGGCAAGGAAGTCGCCGAACACTTCCGAGTCAGTCCGTCGGTCATCAGTGAGAGCCTCAAGGCAGCGAACTTCGGGCTCATCCGCAGCGGTGAGGCCGGCCTCGTTGCGCTGTTCGAGCACTTCCTGCACGTGGCTGGGCCGGGGACCAATCCGCACGAGCCGGACGCGGAGAACTCCTCCCGATGATCGGCGCACTGGCGACCTTGCTGCTCGGCCACGTACTCGCCGACTTCGTGTTCCAGAGCCGCCGACTGGCCGAGGCAAAACGCCAGCAACATCGCGGCCTGCTCACCCACATCGCCATCGTCGCGCTCTCGCACGCCGCCTGCCTCGCACCCAGCACGATCCTCGAGCCGCGGGGAGCCGCCCACTGGCTCTGGCTCGTGCCGGCACTGGCCGTCGTCCACGGCCTGATCGATGCGGCCAAGATCGCGATCGAACGCCGGGTTGGAGGCGAACGCCTGAGCACGTTCCTCGGCAACCAGGCCATGCACGCCGTCACCCTGTTCGCCGCTGCCGCGATCGGCCCCAGCGTCAGAGTTCCGCCGCTCCTGTTCGACGTGATCGTCCTGACGATCGCATTCGTGCTGGTAACGATCGCAGGGTCGGCCGTCGTGCGCCTCGTCCTGGCCCGCCACCCGCTGCCGGCCAATGCGAAGGACGACGACGCCAACGCCAACGAGGACCGCTCGCGACCCGACGCGATCCGCATGGGTCATACGATCGGCATCCTCGAACGCTCCCTCGGCCCTGCGAATTGAACGGCGACTCCGGCCGCCGCAACGCACTACCCCGGGGTCGCCCCCGCCAACGCCACGAGCGCGCGGCGCTGGGAACGCGACGGCCGAGCCAGCGGTCGGGCCGCGCGGATCCGGGCCAGCGCGTCGTCGACGGTCGCCGCTTGACGCGTTCGGAGCAGCCACGCCGCCGCCACCATCGCGGTGCGGCCGTGGCCCTGCGCACAGTGCAGATAGAACGGTCGCGGCACCGCGGCCAGCGAATCGACGACCTCGACCAGACGCTCCGGGCTCGCGCCGACGCCGTCGAGCAGCGGCTGAGCAACGTAGTCGCGACCGCGACACACTGCGGCCGAGTCCACGAGTTCGGCCGTGAGGTCGACGACGGCCGCGACCTCGGCAGGCAGTTCGGTGACGACGACCCGGCGGCCGATCCAGCATTCCGACGACAGCCGGGCATGCGGCGGCTCGCGTGAGACCGCCCGCAACAGCCACCAGCACGACCACGACAACAGCAAAAACGGCAACAGCACGACGAACCTCGGCCCCTTGCGCCACCGCCCGTCGGGCCGCTTGCCGAACCAATGCGCGTCACCGACGCAGTACGCGAGGGCGACGAGTCCGAACGCGAGCGTCGGCCAGATCAGCAAGAGCCACGGGCCGCCGCGCGCTGCGAGCCAGCCACATGTGACGGCGAGGAGCAGCAGCGTCACCGCCACGCGACCTCTCGGTGCGGGCGTTCGCCGAACGACGACAGGCAGCGAATCGACATCGTCACGTCCGTGCCACGTTGCGACGCCGGCGCACCGACGTCAACCGGACGCAGCCGCTCAGAGACTCAACTGCCAGCTGTAGCGGATCAGCTGCGGCTGCTCGGGCGTCTGATCGCCGGACCAGTAGCCGCCGCCCTGCCCCGCGCTGCCGTCCGAAGTGAACGCGGTGTGGCGCCCTTCGAACTCGGGCGGCGAGCCGGACTCGCTCCACGGGATCACGAACAGATTGACCTGGTCGTAGAGCACCACGCGCGCGCTGCTGAGAATCGCCTGCAGGCCACCGCTGCCGCTGCTGCGCGTGACCTGAAGACGCCAATCCGTGGCCGGGTCGTACTGCGCGGAATACTGCAGGTCAGTGTTGTTCCAGTAGTCCGCCGTCCAGGGCGCGGACCCGAAGTAGTTGTTGCCAGGCAGCAGATCACTGTCGGTGACGTAACTGAACTGGTAGTCGTGCACCGGGTCGGCCAGCGGAATCGGGGCGCTCGGACACTGCCACGTCAGGGCGTAGCGACCGGGGGTCATCGGGGCGGGGAACTGCGGCGCGAGCGTACGGCCATGCGGACCGTTGCCGACCGGGAACTTCGCGTTCGGCCCGAGGAACGCCGCGTCGAGCTGCGCCTGATCGAGGTCGACGACGACGAAGCCGATCTGGAACACCTCCGTGACCGCATCCGGGATGCGACGCGCGATCGACGGATCCGAGTTGCCGGTCGGAACACCCGTCGGTGCCGGCATCGTGAAGTTCTCGAAGTTCGACACGGCGCTGCCGACGATCTCCTCGACGAGGATCTGCGGCGGGATCCGCGCCGGCTGCGGACAGGTGTTGATGATACGAAAGACCCGACTGTAGACGACGGCCCGCGGCTCCCGCGTATCGAGCCGCCGCCCTGTCAGGGTGACCTCGAGCACGACGCTCATGCCCTCGAAGTCGCAGTCGTCGAGCAGAATATCGGCCGTGACCGGCGCATCGCCGAGCACCGCACCCTGTGGCAGCGACATGCGGGCCGAGCTACCGCCGACCAGGCTGTAACCGAATCGCGCCTCGACCGTCGCTGGGTCGAGATCGGCCGGTGGGGACGTCCGGATCGTGAACTCACCGATCTTGCCTGGCGCGCCCTGGCTCGGATCGCAACAGAGCGTGATGTCGCTGGCGCGGAACTCGACCGTCTGGCCACCGGAACTGCCGCCGCTGCAAGCAGCGGCGAGCGCGATGACGAGGGGAAAAGACAGCTGGTGCAGGATTCTCATGGATCGGCCTCGCCCCCAGAGCGGCAGGCCGGACCAACCACCGCCCGACTTTTTGGCCGAGAAACCGAGCCGGTTACGATTCACGGTATGGCACCCAACTCACGAATCCTCGCCCTGCTCGTGACCGGTGCCGCGATCGCGGCCGCACCCGGCCCGATCGCGCAACGACCGACCACGCTGAGCCCGCGAGAGGTCCTGGCGACGTTCGGTGCGTTCGTTGACCTCGACGCCGGCGCGATCCTGCCCGGCCCCAGACTCGGCCCGCTGGTCGCCGACGTCCGCTTCGATCGGGATGGCAAGGGACTGTATCTCGAGCCCCTTCACGGCGCGCAGAGCCGCGGCCGGCACGACGTCACGCCGGATGCCGACACCTGGTCCACGGATCGCATCCGCTGCCAACGAAACGGGCACCCGCCGGCGACCTTCGTGCGCACCGATCAGGGTGTCGCCCGCCTCGACGCCACGATCCTCCACCACTACAGCGTCAGTACGGTGAGCCTGAGGTGGTTGGTTACCGCAGCCGCTGCGGCCGACGCCGCCCGATTCGATCTGCCGCCGATGGCGTTCGAACGCGCCTGGGACGGCCAGCAGCTGACCCTGACCTGGCTCGACGACGCGACGCAGTGGCAGATCGAGATCACGCACACCGCGACCGGCGCGGCGCCCGCCGAAGCCACCGAAGAGAACCCACCCGAAGTCACGCGCGAGGTGATCGACGAGCCGCGCCTCGTGCTGGCCGAACTCGCGGACGATCGGGCCTACCGGGTTCGCGTCTGGGGGCTGCGTGATGGCATCGCTTCCGTGCCGGGGCAGACCGTCATCCATGGTCGACCGCGCGCCGCCGTGCGCGGCCACACCGACTTCGACGGCCGTTGGTTCGAGCGCGGCGGACTGCGGCTGACGCCAGCCGCGGCGGCCGTCGACGGCGACGCCGACATCGTCTTCTTCCTCTACGGCATCTACGTACCGGGCGGTGGGGTCGTGAAGCTCGGCAGCGGCGAGGCCGCCTACCTTCGCGGCTCGCGACTGCCGAATGGTCCGCATCCCTGCGTTCACTCGCGGCTCGAACGCGACGATGTTCTCGCGGTGCAACTACGTGATGGCCGTTGGGCCAAGATCTGGCTGCAGGCCCAGGACGGTAGGGACCTACGCAACGGCATGCGTGTCCAGCACACGTTCCTCGGCGACGGGCGGCAGTCCATGCAGCAGCGGCCGACGGCGGTCTCCGCCAAGGTCGAAGACGGCGTCGTCACCGTGAGCTGGCCGGCGGTCCCGGGCGCCATGCGCTATCTCGTCGAGGCCGATGGCCGGCCGCCGGTGACGACCACGCGAACGACACTGCGCTGGCCCGCGCTGCCGGATCGATTGTTCGAGGTTCGACTCTACGCGGAGTCGGCGCTCGGCGAACGGTCGACGCCCGCCCGCGCCCGCGCGCACACCTACGGCGGCGGCGCGCGACTGGGAACGGCCGTGCTCGTCGCGATGTCGGACGGCATCGAGTTCGCATCGGGCAAAGTCGGTCGCAACCCGCCGTGGGATCTCGCGATCACCGGCGGTGCGGGCGGCAGCTCGTCGCTGAGTTTTCGCGCGGCCGGGACCATCGAACCGGCCGGCAAACGCGGCTTCGCCGACTTCTCGGATCTCGACCCCGACAACGGTCGAGCGCGCTGGGACAGTGACGACCGCCAGCAGGGCTGCAACCGGCTCTACGTGCACACGCCCGATGGCGGCTGCGCCAGCGTACTGATCCTCGAACGCGGCTGGCCGAACACGAAGATCGAATACCTGTGGCTGCCGCGGCTGCCGGAGCGCAAGTGAGCCGACGCGACCGCCGCGGCCTGACTCAAGCCCGTTGCAGCAGCCAGGCCACGACGTCGAGCGTGGGCGCGAAGTGAAGCACCGGCGGCAGATCGGGCAGCGCGATTCCGAACGCCTCGGCGACCGTGCAGCGCCCGATCTCGGCCTCGGCCGCGTGCAGCGGCCAGGGCGCATGATGGATCTCCCCCACCCGCAACTCGCCCCGCGGTGTCGCCGTCGCGAGGAAGTAGCGCTCGGTGAGCCAGTGACCGAACGTTCCCGGCGCCTGCAGTCGCAACACTTCGCCGGCCCGATAGCGCGCTTCGAACACGCCGCCGCCGATTCCGCGATGCCGGCGCTCGCTGCGATAGTCGATAGCGCCGTCCGAAGTCGCGGCCATCGTCATCCTGGCGTGATGATACGGCAGGTGGAACGACCAGCGCGCGAGGCGCACGGCGAGCGGGCTGTTCGCATCGAGCGAGAAGAACCAGACCCCGGCCCGCCCACGATGCCGGACATAGGTGCGGACGTTGAGCTCGAGGAAGCGAGACGGACTGCAAGGTAGCGGCGGCACCCATCGTGGCGCAGTCCGCTCCATGCGAAAGGGCACGACGCCGACCCAGGCTTCGCCCTCCCACGTGTCGAGTTCGAGACCCGCCGGCAGTGCGGCGTGCAGCGGACCCGCGGCGACGGGCCAGTGCGCGAACAGCAGATCGCGCCAGCGCATCTTCAGAGCCCAGGGCCGCGCCGGTGGCGGTTCGGCACGATGGGCGGTCTGCTGCAGGAGGTCTTTCGCGCGCTCGGCCACGCCATTGGCAACGCGCCACGCGCGCTCGGACTTTCGATTCCGGAGCTGCCAACTCCGGCTCGCCGGCCAGCGGTTATCTTGCTCGCGGCTCTCTCCCCCATGTCCGCCTCCGACCAAGCGCGAATCGACGAACTCCTCGAGCGCTGCATCCTCGCCCTCGAGGAGCGCGACGACGCCGAGATCAAGGCGATCCTCGCGGCGAACCCCGAACACGCGGCGGTGTTGCAGCAGCGCATCGACCAGCTCGCGCAGATCGGCATGCTCCACCGACCGGACGAGGACGACCTCATCCCGGATCAACTCGGTGAGTTCAAGCTACTGCAGCAGATCGGTCGCGGCGGCATGGGCGCGGTGTTCATGGCGGAGCAGGAAAATCTGCAGCGTCGCGTCGCGCTGAAGCTGCTGCGACCCGATCAGCTGCTGTTCCAGGGCGCGCGCGAACGTTTCCGCCGCGAGGTGCTCGCCGTGGCCCGACTCGCGCATCCCGGCATCGTGCCAATCCTCACGGGTGGCGAGGTCGATGGTGTGCCGTTCTACACGATGGATCTCGTGCAGGGCGCAAGCCTCGCGGAACTGCTGCACGAGCTGACTGGCAACGACCCGAGCGCACTCGACGGCACGGCACTTCGACGCGCGCTGGTGCGCGCCATGGCAACCAAGGGCGACGACACCGAGGTCACGGATGCGCCGGTGTTCCACGGCGCGTGGGTGCCCGTGTGCTGCCGGATATTGCTCGCGACCGCCGAAGCGATCCATCACGCCCACGAGCGCCGCGTGCTACACCGCGACCTCAAGCCCTCCAACGTGCTGCTCACGGCGAACGGCGAGGCTCGCGTCATCGATTTCGGCCTGGCCGCAGCCGAGGGCGAACAACGCATCACGCGCTCGGGAGCCTCGTTCGGCTCCGTACCCTACATGGCGCCAGAACAGGCGCGTGGCGAAGTCGAGCGCATCGATGAACGCACGGACGTCTACGGACTTGGCGTGACGCTCTACGAACTGCTGACGCTGGCGCTGCCGTTCGGCGACGGCGCCTCGACGCGCGACCGCTTGTTGAGCGGCGACTGCGAACCGCCGGCGCGCCGCAACCCGCTCGTGCATCCCGACGTCGACGCGATCTGCCTCAAGGCGATGGACGTCGACCCCGGGCGCCGCTACCGCACCGCCGCCGAACTCGCCGACGACCTGCGCGCGTTCCTCGAGCAACGCACCGTGCGCGCCCGGCGGCCGTCGCGCTGGCTGCGCCTGCGTCGCTGGGGTGCGCGCAATCCGATGCGAGCCGCAGCGCTCGTGCTCGCGTTCGCGCTGCTCGTGCCCGGCCCACTCGTGTTCGCCTGGCAGCGGGACCTTGCGGCCCACGAGATCGCCGGTGCTCTCGACGAGGCCGAATACCGACTCGATCAAGCGCTCGAAGCCGTCGACCTCATGCTCGTGCGAACGGCCGACGCCCGCCTCTCCGAGATCCCGCGCACTGCCGAACTGCGGCGACAGCTGCTCGAGGATGCGGTCGAGTTTCACGAACGACTGGCCGGCGAAGCGCTGCGCACGGGCGACAGCCAGCGCATCCGTGAAGCGCGAGCCCGCTCGAAGGCCCGGCTCGGGTCGCTCTGCCTGCAGCTCGGCGACATCGACCGCGCAGTCGAGAACCTCACGAGTGCCGCCCACGACTGCGAGGTGCTCATGCCTGACACGGCCGACCCCTTGCGGCTGCAGCTCATCCTCGCCAGCGCGTTGCGGCGGCTTGGACAAGCCGAGGGCATGCGCGACGAATACGCGAAGTCCGAGGCGGCCCACAGCCGCGCGGCCAGCGAGTTTCGCGAGCTCGCGGCCAGCGCGCCGAACCCCAAACGGATCAAGAACGCCGTACTGGCGCAGCTCGACGTCGCGACCAGCCTCGGCCGACTGCGCCGGTTCGACGAGGCCACCGAGATCCTAGATCGCCTCGATGGCGAGCTGCAGCCGGACAACGCGGCCAGCCAACTGTCCGAGCTCCGACGCACGGTCCTGCGCTCCGAGGTATCGGATCACCGCGGCGTCATCCTGTCGCGCCGCGGCGAGACCCGCGAGTCGCTCGCCAGTTTCGCCCGCGCCGTCGCGCTGCTGGACGAAGTCGATGACCAATTGGAGCCCGCCGACCGCCGCCGCCGCCTCGGCCTCGTCGAACGACTCGGCCTCATGCTGATGCAACGCCGTGAGTTCGACCGCGCGCGCCCCGTCCTGGAACGGGCAGCGAAGGGCTACACGGAGCTCGCCGCACGAGAACCCGAGCTACCACGTTGGCGCGAGCGGCTCGCACCGGTGCGCGGCGCTCTCGCAATCTGCCTGCAGGGGCGCGGCGACGCCAACGGCGCTCTGGCGATGCACGATCGCGTCGTGGAAGCCCTGGGGAGCCTGACCACGCAGTTCCCCGGCACGCCCCGTTATCGCCGTGGACTCGCGCTCGCGATGGCCGAACGGGCAGCGTGCCAGCTCGCGCTCGGACAACCGGACGCGGCGATGACCGACTTCGAGCAGGCGACGCTCGAACTCGAAGCGTGCCTCGCGAACAACGACAGCCTCACTCAGGCACAGGGCAACCTCGTCGCGATCCTCGCCAACCATGCGAGCGCGCTGCGCCGACTCGACCGCACCGAAGAAGCCCGGGGGGTTCTTGGTCGCGCGCTCGAACTCGCGCGCTCGATCGCCGAACAACGACCCAGTTCGCGCAACGATCAGATGCTCATCAACCTCCTGGATCTGGCCTCCGAACTCGCCGTCCTGGAGAACGACATGCCACGCGGGCTCGAGCTCTTTCGGGAGTGCCGACGGCGCGCCGCCGAGTCCTTGGCTCGCGACCCCGACGATCACCTGCGACAACAGACCGTCGCCAGGATCGCGCTCAACGGCGGCCTCACGCTCGCAGGCGCCGGAAAACTCGAGGAGGCCCGCGCCTGCTGGGAGAGCGCTCTCGCGGCGGCCCGGCGCGCCGCCCGCGGTGCAAGTCCGGACCGCCGGTTGCTCGCGCTACTGCTGCTGCGCCTCGCCGAGTACGACTCGGCGCACGACGCCTTGCCGGCTGCGAAAGAGTGGTTTCGCGCTGCGCTGACCGAGACCGACATCACCGCGAAGGAACTGCCGAACTACCGCTCACTGCAGCTGCTGTTCGAGCAGCCCGAGTTCGCGGCGATCCTCGCAGACCATCGCGGCGGCAAGTAGCAGCCCGTTCCGGGTTTCTGCTCAGCTCAGCGAGCTACGTCGACCACGATGCCGTCGTGCGTCTCGACGACGGTCCCGTCCGCGAATCGCATGCGCGTCGTGAGCGCGCCCGTGCTTTCGACGTTCGGCCGTCCGAACCGCGCGGTGAAGTAGCGGAGATCCTGCCCCAGCGCGGGCTCCTGCGGCCAACCGGTATCGGCCGTGCGCTGCATCAGGAAGGCCTTCTCCGCGAGCGCAATGACCTCGCCCCGCACGATCACGAGCGCCTCCTCGGCGTTGCCCTTCGCATCGCGATAGAACCAGTGCTGCGCATTCTGACTCACGCTGATTTCGGCCGGCGGACCGATCACACCCAGGACGTCCATGCGCGTGCGGCCGAGCAGGTGTTCGGCGAACACCGCGTTCCCGGCGTAGCGATAGGCCTGGGGCCCGACCGGGAACGCTCGCGGAGCCAGGGCCGCGACCCCGAAAGCCAGGAACGCCAGCACCATCGTGGCCCGAATCAGACCGCGCCCGAATCGCACCGGCATGCCCGCGGCCATCAAGGAACGCTGGCGGCGCACCTCGAAGCGCAGGAACCAGATCCCGCCGACGGCGATCCCAGCGGCCGCCAGGAGCCCGATGATGAGCTGCGCATCGTTGCTGCGAATCGCGGAGATCGGAATGAACACGACCGCCGTGGCGACGCCGATCGGCACGATCCAAGCCATCGTCACCGCGATCCCGAGCCCGTAGATCCGCCCGGGGTTCGCCCTGATCCGACATACCGCCCCGAACCCGAGCGCGAGGACGAGCAGCAGCGTTCCGATCGCCACGCTCAGCATCATCGGGGGCAGCGCTTCGTGCGAGAACACCAGTTCCGGCGGCACGGGCATCGGCGATGCGGCCTGGGTCACTTCCTCCCCGGCCTGAATCCGCGCCACCGCCGACTCCGCCTCCATCGTGTAGCGCTCGAGATCGGCGTCGAAGTAGTAGTTGAGTCGCCGACCGCGCTCATGCAGGAAGAGCAGGAAGGCACAGCTGACGAACCCCAGCAGCAGCGCGGCAATCGCGACTGCCGGCCCCTTCACAACCCGTGCGTCGGTCGCGAGCGCTACGCCCTCGATGGGCTGACCGCCTGCGTCGGGCCGGCGCTCGCCGTCGGCGGCGGCGGCACGCGATGCGGCCCCTCTGGCACTCGATCGCGGATCGACACCAGCGTCCAGCGCCGCGGCCTGCCGCTCGACGTCCGACCGGATCTCACTCGCCTGCTGGTAGCGCTTGTCGGGCTGCTGCGCGAGTGCGCGACGCACGACCTCATCGAGCCCGTGCGGCACGCCACCGCGCTGCGACGGCGGATCGAAGTGCCCGAGCGGCAACTGCCCCGTCAGCATCTCGTAGAGCACGACGCCGAGCGAATAGATGTCCGCGCGGTGATCGACTGCCGCCGTACCACGGAATTGCTCCGGCGCCATGTAGTGCGGGGTGCCGAACACCGCGGTGCTGCGGGTCAACGCAATCGGGTCGCCTTGCTGCGCCACCTTCGCGAGGCCGAAGTCGGCGATCTTCACCTGCCCGTCGGTGTCGACGAGGATGTTCTCGGGCTTGATGTCGCGATGCACGATGCCGCGCTCGTGCGCGAACTGCAGCGCCGTGCAGATCTGCGGTGCGATGCGCAGAGCTTCGGCAGGCGACAGTTCGCCGAGTTCCATGAGCTGGCGCAGGTTGACGCCGTCGACGAACTCCGTGACGAGGAAGAACTGCCCGTCCCGCTCACCGAAGTCGTGCACGGTGAGAATGGCCGGGTGGTTCAACGTCGCGAGCGCCCGCGCCTCGCGCAGGAACCGCTCGCCGAACTCGGGATCCTTGCCGAGTTCGACGGGCATCACCTTGATCGCGACCGAGCGCCCGAGCTTGGGCTGAACCGCGCGATAGACCGCTCCCATACCGCCGCGCCCGATCAGCCCGACGATCTCGAACTCCGGGAACCGCGCCGCGAGCTCGGCGAGCGACGGCAATGCGGGTCCCTGGCCAGCCGCCTGCTCCGCGGCAGTGTGATGCATCGCCTGCCGCAGCATTCCCTGGTGATCGACCGGACGTTCGTGAGACTCGTTCATGCCGTCCGATGCACCGTGATCAGCACCGCGTTACCGGCAATCACCGAAAATCCGGACCGCCCATTCCACGCCGTCACGCGTCGAGCGCCTCCCAGAGCGCGGACAGCTCGGCGCCATCGGCTGTCGGGTCAGCGAGGGTATCCCGCACGACAGCCTCGAGCCGGTCGCGGAACCGCTGCCGCAGCCGGTGCGCGGCGACCCGTAACGCGCCTTCCGTCGTCCCGATCTCGGCCGCGAGTCGCGCCCACGACGGCGCCTGCCCCTCGAGCGTCGGCCGCAGGTGCGGCAGCAACTCACCGCGACCGGCCTCGATCTCGGCCGCCGTCAATTCACTGAGCGCGCGTTCGATCGCCGCCTGCGCCCACCGCCGATCGAACAACGCCGCCGCATCGAGACGATCGACCGGCTCCCGGCTCCAACGCGCCTCCTCGGACTCGAGATCGAACTCGAGCGACAGGTGCGCAACGTCGCCCCCACGCTTCTCGGCGCGCGCCGCCCGCCGCTCGTTCGCGCGCCAGTTGCGCGCGCAGGTGGCGAGGAACCCACGAAACCGCCCGCGCGACGCCTCTGCCCGTTCGAAGTCGCCGCGCTCGAGCAGGTGCGCGAACAATCCCTGCGTCAGGTCGCCGGCCTCGTCCGGCGGCAAGCCATCTGCGCGATACATCGCGTAGACGGCCGGCCAGTAGATCCGGCAAAGCTCATCGAGCGCGCGCCGGGCGGGCTCGTCCCGTCCGCTCGCCCGTGCGATCAGACTCCAGCGCGTCGTGTGGAACGCCACGCCGCCAGCATCGCGCGCACCCGGTCACCGAACAAGGCTCACCGGCTTCCGCTTGCGTCGACGCGGCGGACCGGCCAACCTCACGCATGCCGTCACACGACTACTGGCTGGAACGCTGGCGTGAGCAGCGCATCGCCTTCCACGAACCCGGCGGCAACGGCGCGCTGCGGCGCCACTGGCCATGGCGCGGCAAACGCGTGCTCGTGCCGTTCTGTGGCAAGGCGACCGATCTGCGCTGGCTCGCCGAGCTGGGCAACGAGGTGGTCGGCGTCGAACTCGCAGAGTCCGCCGCGCGCGATTTCTTCGCCGAACAAGAGCTCGACCACACCATCACCGACGGACCGCTGCCGGCCTATCGCGGAACCGAAGTCCCGATCGTGATCCACGTCGGCGACTACTTCGCGTTCGATGGCCCGCTCGACGGCCGCCGCTGCGATGCGCTCTACGATCGGGCCGCGCTCGTCGCGGTCCCCGGCGGCGAGCGGGCGCGCTACATCGAACACACCAAGAACCTGCTCACGTCCGACGCCAACCGGCTCGTCATCACGTTCTGCTACGACCAGGGCGCCGCCGTCGGCCCACCGTTCGCCGTGCCGGACGACGAAGTGCGCGGCTACTGGTCCGATCTGACCCGCCTCGAGGCGTATTGCGTGCTCGAGCAGGGTCCGCCGAAGTTCCGGGCGGCCGGCCTCTCGGAGCTGCTCGAGACGGTCTGGCGCAGCCCCACGTGAACGGGATGCGGGGTGTGAGGTAGGCTCTGCGGCCGATGAGTGACCACGACCGCGAGCCCGTGTCGCGCCGACGTTTCCTGACCGGCTCCGGCCGGACCGCCATGGCTGCGGCGATCGGTGCGCCGATCGTGTTTCACGATCGGCTGCCGCGCGACGTGGCGCCAATCGGATTGC
This sequence comes from bacterium, assembly GCA_024743115.1. Taxonomy (GTDB): domain Bacteria; phylum Planctomycetota; class UBA1135; order UBA1135; family UBA2386; genus JAGQRA01. The sequence continues at coordinate 187,880 of JANSXC010000009.1, forward strand.
AACCGCCGCAGGACCCGCAGATCCCAGGCAAGCCGGGGCTGCGCGTGCTCAACGACCGGCCAGTGAACGCGGAGACCCCGGCCCACCTGCTCGACGACGACGTCACGCCAGCGAGCCGGCTATTCGTGCGCAACAACGGCTACCCGCCGGCCGCCGCCGACATCGAACCTGCGAAGTGGACACTCGAGATCGCGGGCGAGTCCGTTCGCGAAGCCAGGAAGTTCACACTCACAGAACTGAAAGAACGGTTCGAACACCACATCTACCAGCTCACGATCGAGTGCGCGGGCAACGGCCGTTCGGAGTTCTCGCCGCCGGCAACGGGCAATCAGTGGACGACGGGTGCCGTCGGTTGTCCGCGCTGGACCGGCGTGCGTCTGCGCGACGTGCTGGCCGAGTGCGGCGTCACGGACGACGCGGTCTACGTCGGCTACTACGGCGCCGACACGCACCTCTCGGGCGACCCCACGAAGGATCCGATCTCACGCGGCGTGCCGATGAGCAAGGCGCGCGAGGACGAGACCCTGCTCGCGTTCGCGCTCAATGGTGAGGACCTGCCGCTCCACAACGGGCATCCGCTGCGACTCGTCTGCGGCGGCTGGCCCGCATCGACCGGCGGCAAGTGGCTGCAGAAGATCGTCGTCAGAGATCGCGTGCACGACGGCACGAAAATGACCGGCAAAGCCTACCGCGTGCCCGTGCGACCCGTCGCGCCGGGCAGCAAGGTGCCGGACAGCGACATGCGCATCATCGAAGCGATGCCGGTGAAGTCGCTCGTGACGTTCCCGAAGAGTGGCGTCGTAGTCGCCCCGGGCCAGCCCACCGAGGTTCGTGGTCACGCCTGGGTCGGTGACGGTCGCATCACCGCTGTCGCGGTGTCGATCGATTTCGGGAGCACGTGGCAAGCCGCCGAGGTATCGCCGCCGCCGAATCGACTCGCCTGGCAACGCTGGCGTGCGGACGTGACGCTACCGCAGGACGGCTACTACGAGGTCTGGGCCCGTGCGACCGATGACCAGGGCCGCAGTCAGCCCATGGTCGTGCCGGGCTGGAACCCGAAGGGCTACCTCAACAACGCCTGCCACCGCATCGCGGTACTCGCGCAGTCATGAAGTCGAGTTCGTGGTGGACCTTCGCCGTGCTGAGCCTCGTGCTCGCGAGTTGCGGCGGTGAACCCGGCAGCGACCCGGGAACTGCGAAGCCGGTGGCCAGCGGCGGAACCCTGGCCGAGCTCGTCAACGCACCGGGACGCGACCTCGTCATGATCCATTGCGTGCGCTGCCACGGCCCACGGCAGTTCTTGCAGCAGCGCGGCAGCCGGGACACGTGGCGCGGACTGATCCGCTGGATGCAGAAGGATCACGGCATGGAACAGCTCGCCGGCGATCGCGAGGACCGCATCGTCGAGTATCTCGCGACGCACTACGGTCCGGAGGCCAGTGGGCGGCGGCGCCCGATCCCGGCAGAGCTCATGCCGCCGAACCCCTACGCGCCGAACACTCCGGAACCGACGGTCGAAGCGCGGGGGCGCTGACGGCTCGACGGGGAATCAGACGTCGTCAGACGCCGATCGTGTACTCGAGGCCGCGCGACAGCGCGACGCCCGCGGGCGCACCGGGGTCGAAGATCCCGCTCTGCCCCATGATCTTCAGGCCGCATAGCGACGGGTCGTTGGGGATCGCAAGCGGCACGGACACCGCACTCGGTGGCACGAACAGAACCAGGGTGGATACCGGCACGACCAGCGCCTGGCCGCCGAACGGCGTCGGTGTGTTGTCGCGCTGGAACCCGAGCGCGAGCACGCCCCAGAAGCTGGCCGGCGCCGAGGTGCCGACGATGATCAACGGTGTCGTGCCGATTACCGGGTCACGCACGGAGGTCAACGCCGGCACCGCGATCGAGCCGGCGAGTCCCGTGCCATAGTTGATCCACGTGGCCGGAGTCGAGACCCAGGTCCGGAACGACAGATCCCAGACCGCAAGCCCGACGTTCTGGCGAATGAACACCTGCCCGCCGGCGTAGCCGCCACCCGGCGCCTCACCCCACCACGCGTAGCTGGCCTGGCCCGACTGGTTGGGGCTGGTGAGCGCGATGCCGAGCACCTGGCCCGAGGTCACCTGCACGTTCGCGGCGGAGAGGTCGACGTAGACCGCGCCGCGACTCGTCGGGACGCTGCCCGGAGCCAGCGTCGCGCTCGCGAGCACGTTCGTCGTCGGAACGCCGCTCGCGTCGGTCGTCACGAGGTCGACCTGCAGGCTGTTGGTCGTCACGCCGCGGTGATGGTTGATCGCGCTGAGTTCGACGCCGTCGAACCGGCCACTGCGCCCGACGGTGAACGTCTGCGTCACGGGCTGGGCCGCCGTGATCTCGAGACCGTTGGTCTGCGGGTTCGGCAGGTAGGACTGGTCGAGGCAGCCCTGCGCCAGCGCGGCTCCGGTGAGAGCGGACGCCACCAGGACCTGGGCCACGAACCGCAACGGCGAAGAAGAAGCGAAAATCGGGGAGAAGCGCATGGGTTCGTAGACCATACATAGGCAGCCACGCGCCCGCTGGCGCTCCCCGTCCGGCTTTCCAAGCCGACAAGACGGGACGCGCGGCGATTTCACGGTATAGTGGTTGCCCTACCGCCGGCCCGAGGTGGCCCGGTCCCCGCCCGGGAAGCCCTAAACCCTTCCCCTTCCTCAACTACGGTCCAGTCCCGTCGCCAAGAAACGCACCCCCCAGACGTTCGAAAAGCGCCGTCGCGAGATGGAGAAGCAGCGCAAACGGCAAGCGAAAGCCGCCGATCGCGTTGCCCGTCGCGCTGAAAAGCGAGCCGACGACAGCGCGCCTTCCTACGAGTCCATCGACCCCGCAACCCTCCAACCCGAGGCCTTCGGCGTCGACGTCGATGACGTCGAAAAGCCCAAGGGCCCCCGGCCTGCCGGCTCCAAGTCGCCTGGTCGGAAGGCCGCTAGCAGGCCATCGGACAACCGGCCACCGGACAACCGGCCATCGGACAACAGGCCACCGGACAACAACGACTATCCGCCTGCCCCGCCCGTGCCGCCTGCCCCGCCTGCGCCGCCCGTGCCGCCGGCCCCGCCCGAGCGGAGCGGAGATTCACCTCCGGATCCGACGGCGTGACCGGCGCGGCTTCGTCCGCGCCGCGAGCGGCTACCGCCCTATCTTCGCCATTGCGGCGACGTCGAATCCGAGATTGAAGCGGTAACGCGTCCCAGTGCAGCCGATCGACATCGTCATCGGCACACGGCCTTCGGGGAGCGCAGGCACGGGTCCCATGCGGTCAGCCATGGCGCGGGCCATCGGCCGCAGCATCGCGAGTAGGTCCAGGTGCGCAAACAGGATCAGCTGCTCGCCGGGAACCTCCGCGAGCAGCCGGGCTGCGGCGCCGTGATCCTGGCCACCGGCCTGCGCGGCCGCGGCGACCCCCACCAACCCTGACGCGGGCAACCCGACGGTCGCGAGCACGATGTCGTCGGCTTGCCCGAACGCGAGGCGGAGGCGCTCGCCGTAGACCGCCTGCATCATCTCGTCCATATCGGGAACACCCGGCGGCACCTGGTTACCGCTCATCGCAATGAGCTTCTTCGCATCCCACTTCGCGTCGACGAAATCGAACCGCGCCGAGCCGGCTTCGACCGCCTCGTGCTGAACATCATCGACAAAGCCCATGCGACCGGCTGCCTTCGCCATCTTGTCCACCGCCGCGGCAGCCCTCGCCGGCTCCGACACGGTCATCGCCCAGGCACCCTCCATGCCACCGTCACCGAGCGCGAACGTGCCAGCCCCGCCACCGTCCATGACGGCGTAGGCCTCGGCGACCGCGGCAACATAGTCCTTCATCGCCTGGTTGAACTCGGCAGGCAGCTCGCTGGCCGCCTCGCCGGGCGCGAAGGCACCCGTCATCAGCTTCTCGACATCGAACAGCTGCGAGAACTGACTCATCACCGGACCAAACGCAAAGACGAGGGCGTTGTCGCCCGACGTGGGCACGCGCGTCAGTAGTTCGTAGACAGTCGGCCTGCCCGGAACGGATGCAGGCGGAGCGATGCCGACATCCATGACTGCCGACAGCTGGATGGCGTCGCCCTCGAACTCGAGCATCAGGTCGATGACGCCGCCGCGCTTGCAGAAGTCGAACAAGGGCTGGTAGACCTCGAGAATGAGCCCCCCAGCAGGCTGGCTCTCGGCCATCTGGTGGAACGCCTGCTCACCCTGTTCGATCTGGTCACGAAACTGCCCCAGATCGATGCGCACGGTGAGGCCCGCCCCCTTGGTCGATGGCAACGCCTGCAGTGCCTTCGACGCGTCCCCCGCCTTGGGCGCAGACCTCCCGGGCATCGCCAACGCGGCGTATCTACCCGCGGTCGAGTCCTTGGAGTCCGCAAGGTCCGTGGGATCGTCGGCCGCCGCGACGACAGCATGCATCGGCCCCTCGGGTCCGACCACCACAGCGAGCGGCTGGCTGAGATCGAGTTCCCGCGCCCGCAAGTCGAACGGCGTCTGGCTGAGCAGCGTATCGGCACTGAGCATCGCCTCGGATCCGGGCTGGATCTGCCGCGCGAGATCGCGCACCGCGGCCAGCAGCTTGTCGGGGTCGTGGATGTAGACCGTGACCGGTGCATCGGCGGGCACGAGTCGGGCAACGCCATCGGGAACCGCCGTGGGCGTGACGAGCGGCACGTCACCGCCGACGATCGGCTTGGCGTGGCCGCTGGCGCCCGAACCGCCGCAGCTGGCCAGGATCAGCGCCGCAACCGACGCGGTCAGGACGAACGAGAACGAAGAATGAAGTCGGAATGGTTTCATCGCGGTCGATTCGCCAACCGACGCCCGAGCCGGTACGGCGAGCCGAGATCGTAGCGCCATCCCAGGCGGTAGCGATTGCCGGTTCGGGAGAGTGATTGCACGACCGGCGCGCGCAGATCATCCGGCAGTTCGCCGCCGGCGAACGGCGAGTCCGCTGCGGCCATCACGTCGAACAGATCGAAACACACGAAGAACAGGACCTCCTCACCCGGCACCTCTGCGAGCAACCGACTGGCACTCGGATGAACCTGCCGACCGGTTCGAACCGCCGGTACGAGCGCCTCGATCTCGGCGGCTCGAACGCCGAGCGCCGCCACCGCGAACTCGTCGACCTGACCGAACGCAATGCGCACTTCCCGACCGAGCAGGTCGACGAGCCAGCCATCTCCAACGGCCGTCGGAAACGTGCGGGTCACGACGTTCTTCGGTGTGCGCGACGGATCCGGTCGCGCTGCCGTGCGCACTGGCCGCCGGCAGACCCTCGAACCGCCCACGCACCGCGCGCTCCCCCAGCGCCAGCAGGTCGTGGGACGCCGCGAGATTGCACCGGACGACTACGTTCCCGCGGGGCAACTCGCGCAGCGCCCTCGACGGCGAGCCCGCGACGAGCGCGGGCTGCCCGGGCATCGCCAGCGCCACGTGCCGTCCGGCGACCGCCGTCGGTGCGTCCGCGAGTTCGTGAGGCTCCACGGCGCCGACGATGGCGTGGGTCACACCTTCGGCACCGAACAGCAGCGCCAGCGGCTGCGACAGATCCACGTCGCGTGCACGCAGGTCGAAGTCCGACAAGCCAAACACGGCCTCGGGATCGACGAACGAGGCCGCTCGCACGCCGAAGCCCGCAACCGTACGTTGCACGCTCGCCAGCAGTTCGTTCGGCGCGTGGACGTAGACGATCACCGATGGCTTCGCCGGCAGGAGGCGCGCCACGTTCTTCGACGCCACCACCGTGGTCACCAACGGTCGATCGCCACCAACTGGAACGACAACGGGCGGCTGCTCACCCGAACAGCCCCAGAGGGCAATCACGGTCATGCACGCCGGCAAGACTCGAACCGAGAGCTGCCGTGCCGGCCACCCGTTCAACGGTGCTTGTGCCACAGCTTCTCCAGCACGCGATGGAACTCGTGGTCCCCATCGTCCTCGGTCGAGACGTAGAGCGGCAGCTCCCATTCGTCCTTGCTGACGATCGTGATCACCGAGTCCTCGAACATGCTCTCGCTCCACTCGACGGTGACGCTCTCGATCTCATCGAACGCTACCGCCCAGATCTCGACCTCGTCGCCCTCGTACTGCCCGTAGGTGATCGCACGGCGGTCGGTCACGACGCTGCCGTGCTCGAGGAAACTGAACAGCCCGGCGCTGTAGAAGAACTGCACCTTCTCGCCAGGCTCGAGCACGCCGTTCTCACGCAGCAATTCGACTACGTGATCACGGACCTTGTCACCCGCCACCGCCTCGGTGCCCGGCAGATAGCGCAGCTCGATCATCACGCCGAACGCGACGACCGCGAGGAACGCCAGGCCGAACACGCCGATCGCCAGCGCCGCGAGAACCCCGAGCGGGCTGCGCCAGAACGATCGCTTCTTGGCGGTAGCACGCGGTCGTTCGACCGGCTCGGGCGCGGCAGGCGTTTCGCCAGTCGGGAGCGGGGGCGGCGACTCGCCTGAGGTGGACATCACCTGAGCGTAGCCAACGCGGGCGGAGCGCGAGCCGGAATGCGCCGACCGACCGCCGGCCAGGCCAAAACCGCAGCCGCGCGCCAATCGGCGCGCGGCTACGGTGCGAAGCGCTCGGGCCGCGGTCGCGGCGGCCTGTTAGATGCCCATCAGGACCCAGCTCTGGCAGTTGCTGAGCGCGGTGCCCGTGCCGCCGCCACAGAGGACGACACACTGCGAGGCCAGCGGCAGGCCGGCGAACACCGGGGCCGCGGGGGTCGCCATGAGGAACGTCGTCGTGCCGTTGCAGCCCGGCGCGGTGCCGGAGGTGAAGTTGACGCCGAGCGTCGGGCCGGGGCCGACGAGCAGCGGGCCACAGAGCGGCGGCAGAGTCGGCATGCCCGTCGTGCAGGAGCCGATGGTCAGCAGGCACCAGGCGAGCGAACCTTCCGGGGCATCGTCGAGGCCGAGTTCGATCGTGTCACCGAGGACCGGCGCGTTCCGCAGGCTGTGCCAGCTGATGCACGACGGGCAGGTGCCGTTGGCGCAGGGGTTGCCGGCCGGGTTGGTGTCACGCGGCTGCAGCGTCAGGTCGGTGATCGGGTCGTTGGGCGACTGCACCCACGGGCAGCAGGTCTGCGGGCCGAAGCTGATCGACGGGCCGGCCGCGACGGCGTAGTTCATCGTGTGCGTGCTGACGCCATCGGTCCAGTAGAGCGTCGCGCTGCCCCAGTCCACGGCGACACCTTGAGCGGGCATGCCGGCCGGCGCACACGGCACGAGCGGCATCGTGGCGAACGGCACGCACGGGTTGGTGATGGGCGCGACGTAGAGGTTGCCACCGGCGGAGTTGATCGACGTGTAGAAGACCACGCCCCGGCCATCGTCCACGGCAACACCCGAGAGGCGATCACCTGCGATCACGTTCACCATGCACTGCGCCGCGACGGTCGGCGGGCAACCGATGATGCACTGCGTGAGCCAGTTGTTGTCATCGACGATCCAGAGCTGGTTCATCGACTCGACGACGTCGAGGCCGCTCGCGTTGGCGACCGCGCTTGACTTCGGGCAAGGCATCGGCGGGCAGACGGTCGCACAACCGAACGCGCCCGAGTACTTCACGAGGGCCTGACCACTCGTGGCCCAGATGTTCTTGTCCGTGCCGTCGAACGCGGCCCCGCCTGCGGCGAAGCTCGTGTGCGGCGGCATGCCGGCCGGCAGACAGGGCGGTAGCGCGGCGCACGAAGCGTGGATCGTGCTCGCGAGCGACTGCGTGTTGCGGGTCAGGCCGCGGAGGTTGAACGGGCCCTGAGCGACCGCGGCGCTGGCGGTGAACAGGAACGCGAGTGCGGAGGCGGTAATGGCAGTGCGAATGGTCATGGGTCGGTCCGGTTGGGTTCGGGTTCTGAATGCTGGTTACCCAGGAAGAACCGGGCCCCGCCCAGCGCACGCCGAATCCTTCGAAATGCTCGCGAACGGGTTTCGCCGGGCCGCAGAAACGCCCGCCGACCCCGGCACCATCGGGCCGGCGCCAGCGGCCGGGCGAACCCGGGCGTCAGCCACAATCCGGCCTGGACGGACCACCCCTGCGTTCGCTAAGTAAGGGCGTGGGCCTGGCACGCGCCGGACCCCATGCCACCACACGGAGGGGGCGAATCGAATGACGAGTAACGAAAGCGGGCAGGGTCAGCTGTTCGCCGGAGCGGCCGAGGCAGACATGGCAACCAAGAAGGCGGGCAAAGCCGGCTCGTCCCAGAAGAGTCCGGCCAAGAAGGCCGGCTCGAAGAAGCGGACCGAGACCGCCGAGTCCATGGCCAAGCGCCAACGGGAGATCTCGGTCAGCGAGTTCTTCACCAAGAACCGGCACCTGCTCGGGTTCGACAGTCCGCGGAAGGCACTGCTCACGGCCGTCAAGGAAGCGGTCGACAACAGCCTCGACGCCTGTGAGGAGGCCCGGATCGCGCCCGACCTCGAGGTCAAGATCGAGCGCATCGGGAGCAACGAGAAGCAGTTCCGGATGATCGTCGAGGACAACGGCCCCGGCATCGTCAAGACGCAGGTGCCCCACGTCTTCGGCCGACTGCTCTACGGCAGCAAATTCCATCGGCTGCGCCAGTCACGCGGCCAGCAGGGCATCGGCATCAGCGCCGCCGGCATGTATGGCCAGCTCACGACGGGGCAGCCCGTCAAGGTGCGCAGCAAGGCCGGGCGCCGCGCGGTCCCGCTCGAGTTCACGATCCGGATCGACACCGCGAAGAACCGGCCGGAGTTCTCCGACAAGCCGATCGAGTGGGACAAGAAGCACGGCACCGAGGTGGCGATCCCGATGGAGGGTGAATACCGCCGCGGGCAGCGCAGCATCCAGGAGTTCTTGAAGCTCATGGCGGTGGCCAACCCACACGTGAACCTCAAGTTCACGGAGCCCGACGGCACGGTCACGGAGTACCAGCGCAACACCAACGAGCTGCCGCACGAGGTCGAGGAGATCAAGCCACACCCGCACGGCGTCGAGCTCGGCATCCTGCTCAAGATGATCCAGGAAAGCGAGAACCGCACGACGAGCGCGTTCTTGCAGCAGGACTTCTCGCGCGTCGGCCCGACCGTAGCCAAGGAGATCTGCGAGAAGGCCGGCGTCAAGCCGACCACGAATCCGCGTCGCCTCGACGCCAAGACCGTCGGTCGACTCAAGGACGCGATCGACGACACCAAGATCAAGGCACCGCCGCTGTCGTGCATCGCGCCGATCGGCGAGGACCTGATCATCAAGGGGCTCAAGAAGGAGGTCGAGGCCGACGTCTACATGGCCGCGTCGCGCAAGCCGGTCGTCTACCGCGGCCGCCCGTTCGCGGTCGAGGTCGGCATCGCCTACGGCCGCCCCGGTGACACCCTCGAGATGACCGACAGCGGCAAGATCGTCGCGAGCTCCAACAAGCAGAAGAACGACGAGCTGCTGATGGGCAACGCCGACGAGCCGGTGCGCCTGATCCGCTTCGCCAATCGCGTCCCGCTCGTGTTCCAGCAGAGCGCGTGCGCGATCAGCAAGGCGGTGATCAACACCAACTGGCGCAACTACGGCCTGCAGCAGCCGCGCGGCGCGCTGCCCATCGGCCCGATGGTGATCTTCGTCCACATCGCGTCGGTGTGGGTGCCGTTCACGAGCGAGTCGAAGGAGGCGATCGCCGGCTACGACGAGATCATGGACGAGCTCAAGCGCGCCCTGATGGACTGCGGCCGCAAGCTCGGCAAGCACGTCCGCAAGGGCAAGAAGCTCGCCAACGAGTTCAAGAAGCGGAACTACATCACGATGTACATCCCACACGTGGTCGAGGCGCTGAAGGACATCCTGGAGCTCGACGACAAGGAGGTCGACAAGGCCACCACCAACCTCACCGACGTGCTGGAACGCAGCCGCAAGCTGTAGGAGACGACCATGGCTGCCAAGAAGAAGACGACGAAGAAGGTCGCAAAGAAGGCCGCACCGAAGAAGGCCCGCAAGCCGATGAGCAAGCTCGACCAGGTCACGGTCGGCGAGATCAACAAGTGCGCAGATCACGTCTACGGCCGGATCCAGAAGCTCGACAAGCCGGAGCTGAAGTTCCCCGAGCGCTCGCTGAAGAACGCGCGCTACGACAAGAAAGGCGGCTTCGTGATGGGCCGCGGCCGCATCGAACGCACGCTCTCGGTCAACACGGTCAAGACGTTCGCGCAGACGCTCAAGCTGATGGCGATGTCGAAGGAGATGGTCGAGAACGACGACTTCGCGACCAAGCGAGAGGCTTACTACGTGTCGAAGAACTGGGGCGAGGCGAAGTTCGGTTCGCAGCCCGAGTCCGACACGGCGATGGACGACATCGAGGCGCTGTTCAGCCTGCAGGGCGTCGCCCGCGAGCAGCTTCGCTTCCGCCCCGAAGACCATGGCGGCAACGTCGCGGGTGCGCTGGTCGTGATCGATCGCGACCGTGAGACCGGCGCTGAAGAACGCATCGACTGCACGCGCTTCGGCAGCGGCAGCTACACGATTCCGAGCTCGGTGGAGCACTTCAAGTTCGAGACCAAGGCCAAGTTCGTGCTCGTCATCGAGACGGGCGGCATGTTCGCTCGCCTCCACGAGCACAAGTGGTGGCGTGACACCAACTGCATCATCATCGGCACGTCGGGTGTGCCGACGCGCAGCACGCGCCGCTTCATCCGCAAATTGTCGGACGACAAGAAGCTGCCGGTCTACTGCTTCAACGACTGCGACCCCTACGGCATCAGCAACATCTATCGCACGCTCAAGGTCGGCTCGGGCAACGCGGTGCACCTCAACAAGTTCTTCTGCGTGCCGCAGGCGAGCTACCTCGGCGTTACCCCGCAGGACATCGTCGACTTCGACCTCGAGAACGCGACCCACCCGCTCAATGACGTCGACATCAAGCGCGCCAAGGACGCACTCAAGAACGACCCGTTCTTCCACGCGCACAAGGAGTGGCAGAAGGCGATCAAGATGATGCTGAAGATGGGCGTCCGCGCCGAACAGCAGGCCCTGGCGAAGCACGGTTTGAACTTCGTCATGGAGGAGTACCTGCCGCGCAAGCTGGCCGCGCCGAAGAAGTTCCTGCCGTAGCTGCCGAACCGAGCCCGCACCGCGCGCTTGGCTCGGTATGAACGGCATGAAGCAGCGGCTGATGACGGCCACGACCTGGTGTCATGGGAGAGCCGCCCATGCCCGTAGTCGCGACGCGCGCGGCGGCGGCCTACCGGTTCACTTGGATGCGTTCGTTCGATCCAGCGATCTCGGTGCGAATCGAGCACCACACGGACACGAACGCCTACCGCCTGGGATTGACCTTCCTCGCGCTCACCGGGCTCGACCTCGAACCGATCTATTGAAGTCCTGCTGACCGAACCTCCTACTCGGGCAGCTCGAACGGCGGCACCCCGCGCTTCTCGCGCATGCCGTTCAGCACCTTCCGAATCGCGGGGCGCCGCACGATCTGCAGCTCGAGCTTGCGCTTGCCGGGGAAGTCCATCATCAGCAGGCCGACAAGGATCATGAGCAGGCCCTGCCCCGGCAGCAGCAGCAGGATCAGGCCGACGATGACGAACAGACCGCCAGCGAGATTGCGAACGGTCAGCCACAGCCAGTCGCCGGCCGAGCGCTCGGACGCGAGCTTCGCCCGCGTCGCGACGAACCGATCCGCGCGCAGCCGCACGACGACTATCGGCAGGAACACGACCGCGAGCACGATCGTCCCGACCCCGATCGCGAACAGGGTCCAGAACACGACGGGACTCGCGAAGAAGCCCCAGAGCTGCTGCCACAGCGAGCTCTGATCTGCTGGTTCGGGGTTGTCCTGGACCATTGTTCGGCGCTTGACCGCCCTCTCTGAGTCGGCCCTCCAGCCTGCGGCAAAGGCTTCGATCCATCGGAAGACCCTGCCAGAGGACCTGTTGGAGCATCGTGGAGCAACTGCAAGAAGTCCACCTCCCGCTCGGGGCGGCGCCGATCCACGCCGCTGAGCGCGGCCGATCGCGCTGTCCGCGACGCCATGGACCCGGGATGATCGGCGCTTCGCTCGGAGCCGCCATGACCCACCCCACGATCTTCTTCAGCCACTCGACTCGTGACCGCCAACCACTCGAACAACTCAAGCGGGCATTCGTCGCCAAGACGGCCGGCACGATCGACGTCTTCCTGTCGAGTGATGGCGAGAGCATCCCACTCGGCAGCAACTGGGTCGCCACGCTCCAGACGCGGCTGGAGACCGCCGCGCTGATGCTCGTTTTCGTGACGCCCGACTCCATCGACTCGCGCTGGATTCACTTCGAGGCCGGGTTCTCGTACGCCAAGGGGATCGCCGTCGTGCCAGTCGGCTTCCTCGGAGTCGACATGCGCGACCTCGGCCCACCGCTGACGCTGCTGCAAGGTTTCAACGTCACCGGCGCCGACTCACTCAACAACCTCATCGCTCTCGCGAACCGAACGTTCGGCCTGGATCACCCCCTCGGATTCACCGACGCGGACTACCGCGCCATCGTCGACGTCGATCATGCCCTGCTCGGCGGCCCACTCGCCCACCTGCTGCCCTGCATCGAGCGCGTGCTGATCAGCGACCAGATCGATGTCCCCACGAAGGACGGCGAAGACGCCCAGGAGTCGTCGAACGACCAATTGGAAGTCGTCCGGCCACGCTTCGCCACCGCGCTCGCGGATGCCGGGATCGAGTTCCAAGATCAGGTGAGCCGCGGCTTCTGCAGCTGGCGGTTGCATGGCATGACGATCGAACTGCATGTCGAGGGCCGCTACCTGTCGCTGGACATCGAGGTCGACCCGATGGCGTTGCATCGTGTGCTCGATCCCGTGCATGCGATCCTGCACGCGTTTCGCACCGACGGCCTGAAGGGCCAGAGTCTCGCGTTCCGACTCGTCCCCGACACCGTTGCCAGCCACGAAGAACTGGCTATTACCGCACGCCTCGATGCCGGCGCGGTTGCCCTGCTACCGGAGCGAGGGCTGCGCTTTCGTGATCTCGAGTTCGAGATCTATCCGTGGGCGAACGAGGGGACGGGGGATGAGGCCGAGGCGAAGGATCGCACCTCGCTGATCATCACCCCGTGTTCCGATCGGTTGGAACTCACCGACGTCGCCGACCTGCTGGGCATGCTCTGCGAGCGACGGGTCATCATCCCGCCCGCGGCGGTAGCGGCGCGCATGCACGGCTGACAACGCAATCCGGATGGTGTCACCCGCGCCTCGTGGACGATGCAGCCGCTGCATTCAACGACGAGTGTCATCAAGGAACAGCGAACCACGTGTCCTCCCTGGTCTTCGCCAACCGACCGACGCCCCCACGAAACCCGACCGGAACCGCAAACCCGGCCCGAACGGGATCAATCTTCGGTCATCACCGACCAGATCCACGCGACCGCGGACAGGGACACGATATCCACCGCGATGGCGAACGGGGTCAACAGCACCTTGCCGAAGATGTCGCCGCCGTGACGCGGTTCTTCGTGTAGATCGAGGCAGCGCACGCGGAATGATCCTGTGGGCAACCGCTCGGACCCCGCGACTCCGACAGCCGGCGCGGTGGCTTCACGGGCGTCGAGCGCTTGAACGAGCCAACGCGATTCGTGCACCAGGCCCGCCGCTGCCGGTTCGAATGCAAACGCGCCCCATTGGTAGACGTGGTCGGCACGCAGGACGAACGCCGCCTCCTCGTCGCCGCGGCGAACGACCGCGAGGAGCCGCAGGCGCGCGAGGTGATCGAGGCGGCGTTCGAGCGTGGGCGTTCCGGCCCCCTCGTCCCGCAGCACCGCGCGTGCCTGCCGCACGCTGCCGAGTGGCCGACGATCGGCAGTCAGCCAGGCGACGCCAACCAGCACCCCGGCCTCGCGCGTCCACGCGCGGGGCCGCAGCGCCCGCAGTCTGGCGACGCAGCTTGCCAGCAACGGTGGCTCATCGGCGCCCAGCGCTTCGAACGGCATGTGGTCGACCAGCGGCACGGCTCGGGCCAATCCCCGCATCGCGGCGAACTCCTCGGGCGGCAGCGGCCGCACGCTTGCCGGATTCACTTGCGCGCGCAGGCGAAGTATGCCGTGGCTCGCGGCGAGTCGACCGTCATGGCGCTCGCGCTCAGCGTGCAGTTCGATGGCCTCGAGTCGCACGGCCGGCGAGCCCGCCGCCGCCGACAGCTGCCGCAATGCCAGCGCGCAACCGGCTTCCGAGTGCGGATCCGAATGGGGGCGGAGGCGCCACCTGGATCCCGTGGCGGCCAGCCCGGAGAAGTCGGGAATGGCCATCGCGCCGCCGGCATCGACTCCGCCAGGGCCGGGCCCGGCAGGCGTCACCACGACCACGAGGCCCTCCGCCGCATCATCCGGCGCCTCGAACTCCGCCTGGCCCATGAGCGTTCGATCGAGGTGCACGACCCGTGCCACCGGGGTATCGATGTCCCAGAGCATCCGCGTCATGCAGGACGGGGTCGCCAGAACCGTCATCAGGAGGCCGATTCGCACCGATCGCCCACCGATTCGGCCAACCTCGCCCCGCGCGACGGTTCGATCCCAGCGAACGCTTGCCATCTCGACCTCCGTAGCGCAGCGGGCACGCCCACGTTGCGGATCTCATCGGACGACCTGGACTCACGCTGGCCAGAATGCCGATGCGGGGATACGCCTATGCCGCCATCTACCATGGAGACCAGCTCCCCCGCCAACGACCTTCGGGCCCGCATCCAGGACCGCACCGCGACGATCGGCATCGTCGGGCTCGGTTACGTCGGCCTGCCCCTGCTGCGCGCGTTCTTCCGCGCCGGCTTCCCCGTGCTCGGCTACGACGTCGACGACGAGAAGATCGCGATGCTCGAGCGTGGCGAGTCGTACCTGAAGCATCTCGGAGAGGACTTCGTCGCGGAACTCGCCGAGGCGGACAAGTTCTCGGCGAGTTCGGATCCGGCGCGACTCGCGGAGGCGGACGCGATCATCCTGTGCGTGCCGACCCCGCTCGGTCAGCACGGCGAGCCGGACATGAGCTACATCGTCAAGTCGAGCGAGATGGTCGCCAAGATCCTGCGCAAGGGTCAGCTCGTGTCACTCGAGTCGACGACGTATCCCGGCACGACGCGCGGCGACTGCCTGCCGATCCTCGAACGGACCGGCCTCGTCGCGGGTCAGGACTTCTTCGTCGCCTACAGCCCCGAGCGCGAGGATCCGGGGCGCCAGGACCACAGCACGCAGACGATCCCCAAGCTCGTTGGCGGCATCGACGAGGTCAGCACCGAGCTCGCCAACGAACTCTACTCGTCGGCGATCGCGCAGGTCGTGCCGGTCGACAACGCCGAGGTCGCCGAAGCCGCGAAGCTGCTCGAGAACATCTACCGCTGCGTCAACATCGCGCTGGTCAACGAACTCAAGCCCGTGCTCGCCGCGATGGACATCGACATCTGGAAGGTCGTCGACGCGGCGAAGACCAAACCGTTCGGGTTCCAGGCGTTCTATCCGGGGCCAGGCCTCGGTGGGCACTGCATCCCGATCGATCCGTACTACCTGACCTGGAAGGCGCGCGAGTTCGGCCACCACACGCGGTTCATCGAGCTCGCGGGTGAGATCAACAACTCGATGCCGAACTACGTGATCCGTCGCACGATCGACGGCCTCAACGAGCTCGGCAAGCCACTGCGTGGCAGCAAGGTGCTCGTGGTCGGCCTCGCCTACAAGCCCGATGTCGATGACGTTCGGGAGACGCCCGCAGCCGAGATCATCAAGCTGCTGTTCGAGCATGGCGCCGACGTCAGCTACCACGATCCGCACGTGCCGCTGTTCGCCGGCATGCGGAAGTACATGGAGTACCGCATGCACTCCGTGCCGCTCACCGAGGACGCGGTGAAAGACGCGGATTGCGTCCTGATCGTGACAAACCACAGCGCGATCGAGTGGGGCAAAATTGCCGAGCACGCAACACTCGTCGTCGATTCGCGCAATGCCATGCATGCGCACCTCCCCATCCGCGGCAATTACGTCCAGGCCTGATCCTGCCCCGAAGTCCGGGCTCCGACGCCGCGCCCCGACTACGATCGGGCGCATGCGAGCCCTGCTGCGCCCGACGCTCGCGCTGCTGACACTTTCGGCCGTATCGGTCGACCTCACGGCCCAGCGCGTGCATCCCTTGTTCCGCCTCGAGGTCGGCGGCGGCTTCGGCAGCGCGTTCCACGAGACCGAGAGTTCGGCGGTCGACGGCGACACCGGCGGCGGGATCGCTCGCGTTCGCTTCGAGGGCGTCGGCCGTCACGGCTTCGGCGGCGGCATCCGGCTCGAGGGCTGGGGCTCCGACGACGATCTCTTCGTCGACGAGGGCTTCGCCGCCGAGGAGTCGCGTGCCGGCGCAATCTTCGGCCACTTCACCTACCGCTTCGAACGTGGCCGATTCCGCATGCCGGCGCGCATCGGCATCATGGTCCACAACTACGAACTCTCGAACGTCGCAACCGGCATGACGACGCTCGAGGTCGATTCGTTCGCAAGCCGCTTCGAGGTCGCGCCCGAGTTCGTATTCCATCGCAATGGCCCGCTGATGTTCTCGGGCTATGCGGAGCTCGGCATCGCCGGTGGCTACTCGCTGGTCGACGTGCCGTCGCTCAACAACGACTTCGACAGCTCGTCCGTGTTTTGGTTCGCCGAGATCGGCGCCCGCGCGCGCTTCGCGATGTTCGAGTTCGGCACCGCGTTCGTCACCCACGGTATGGTCATGGCCGAGAGCGACACCGAGAACGGCAACTTCGTCAACTCCTTCGGTGCCGGCTTCACCGGTGTGATCTTCACGGGCGCGCTGGTGTTCTGAACGCGCCCGCCCCCACCCATGCAGACTGTCACGAACCGACTCCCGATCGCTTTCCTCGGACTCGCGCTGCTCGCCCTCACGGCCTGCGCGTCACCCTACACGCCGGGGCCGAACCGCCCGTTCGAGCCGATCGACGAGTTCGTCATGGTCGGCGAGATCGAACTCGAGAACGTCCAGCCCGCAGGCGAAGGCGTCAACATCGGCGGCGGTGTGATCGCGAACTACCGCGAATGGACCGACGTCGCGATCACGATCGCGCGACGCGAGCTCGAGTCCCGCCAGGAAACCGAGGGCGCCGGCCCGAAGAAGACCCTGCGCCTCGCGGTCACGGCCGCGGAGTGCACGACGGGCTGGGTCACCCTCGCCACGAACATCGAGTTGAGCGTCGAGACCGGCGACGGCTACCGCAACACCTACACGGGCATCAACAGCAGCGCGATGATGGCCAACCGCCCGCGACAGATCGACGGCGCGATGACTCGCGCCGTACGTGAGATGTTGCTCGACCCCAAGATCACGGCCTACCTGTCGTCGCCGGGCAGCTGAGCCTCTCATCGTCCCGACACGACTACTCGAACCACAAATGCTCCTTCGCATCGCCGCCACAGCCTCACTGGCAATCGCCGTGCCCAGCCAGCAACTCTCGGTCTACAGCCTGACCTACACCGGTAGTACGAGCTCGAGCATCGCCAAGTTCGCAGAGAGCACTTTCGCGCAGGATTGGTCTCTCCCGATGCCGAACGTGCAGGGCACCAACCCGCGATCGCTCACGGTGGCCGATGGCTTCGTGTACAGCCTGACCAACGTCAGCAGCAGCAGCGCCCGGCTCGCCAAGTTCGCAGAGAGCACTCTCGCGCAGGACTGGAACCGTATCTTGCCGAACGTTGCGGGAACGATTGCCAGAGAGTTCGACGTCGATAGCGGCTTCGTATACACGCTGACGAACGTAAGCAGCTCGAGCGCCAGCATCGCCAAGTTCCAAGAGAGCAACCTCGTCAACGTATGGACCCGAACGGCTCCGAACGTGCAGGGAACGATCCCGCGCAAGTTCGCTGTCGCCGATGGTTTCGTCTACACGCTGACCAACACCAGTAGCACGAGCGCCACGATCGCCAAGTTTCGCGAGAGCAACCTGTCGCTGGTCTGGTCCAACGTGATCCCGAACATCGCGTCGACCATCCCACGCGACTTCACGGTGTCCGACGGATTCGTCTACACGCTGACCAACACGAGTAGCTCGAGCGCGAGCGTCGCCAAGTTTCACGAGAGCAACCTGTCACAGGTGTGGAGCCGCGCAATACCCCGCATCCGATCGACCATCCCACGCGACTTCACCGTGAGCCCGGAGGCCGTGACCGCCGGCGTCTCCTCGTACGGCACAACCTGTGGGCCCAGCCTGATGGGCACTTCCGGCACCCGACCGCTGCTCGGCCAGGCGATCGACCTGACGGTGACGAACCTGCCCACGTCGACAAGCTTCGGATTGCTCGCCGGCGGAACGAGCAACCAGACTTGGTCCGGCATGCCACTGCCCCTCCCGCTCGACAACTACGGCTTGCCAGGCTGCCTGCTCTACACCAGCGCGGACCTGCTCTGGGGACTTCCGTACTCCGGCACGTCAACCCGCCTGACGCTGCCACTACCCGCGTCCAGTGCGTTCGCTGGAGTCACCTTCTACTTCCAGGCAGCCGCGGGAACCGTAGCGTCGAACGGCGTGACGACGATTCTGGGAAACAACTGAACAGGCGCGGAGCTACCGCACGAAGCGATACTTCACGATCGCCCAGATCGCAGCGATGCCGTCGCGCCACGTGATCTTCTTGCCCTCGCTGTACTTGCGACCCTGGTAGCGGATCGGCACCTCCCAGATTCGCACGGGCAGTTTCGCGAGTTTGGCGGTGACTTCGGGTTCGACGGTGAAACGCTTGCTGTGGATCACGATCTGCTGGAGCACTTCGCGGCGGAAGCACTTGTAGCAGGTCTCCATGTCCGTGAGGTTGAGGCCCGTGAAGAGGTTGCTGAGGAACGTCAGGACGCGGTTACCGAAGTAGTGATAGAACTGGTCGCGCTCGCGGCCGGGGTCGCGGTCGTCGACGAGGTAGCGTGAACCGTAGACCACGTCGGCTTCGCCGCTCAGGATCGGTTCGATGAGCGTCGGGTAGTCCGCGGGGTCGTATTCGAGATCGGCGTCCTGCACGACGACGAGGTCGCCCTTGGCCGCGAGGAAACCCGTGCGCAGGGCCGCGCCCTTACCGCGGTTCTGCTCGTGCTCGATGACATGAACTTCAGGATGATCTGCGGCGAGCTCGGCGAGGATTGCGCGGCTGCCGTCGACACTGCCGTCGTCGACGAGGATCAACTCCTTCGGCACCGGCACGGCGCGCACGGCGGCCACGATTTCGCGCAGCGTCGCCTGCTCGTTGTAGACGGGCATCACGACGCTCAGCAGGAAGCCGTCGGGGATCGGCGGGCCAGAGCCAGGGCTCGACCCCGAATCAGGGGCGGTTGAAGGAGACGCGGTCACGGAGCCCCGGCAGTTTGCCGGTTTGCCCCAGGCGTCGCAATCGGAGTCACAATCGCAGCGAGCATCGCACCGGTCAGCAGGATCGCGACCGGCACGAGCTGAAAGAGCACACGCAGGTACGACGTATCGAGATGGAACCGCAGCGGCAGGAAGCTGCCGATGTAGACCACGTGCAGCCCCGCGATGGCACCGGCGAGTCCGAGCACGGGCAGCGCGAACCCGTGGAACAACCGATTCGGCAGCAATACGAGCATCACGACGGGCAGCACGAAGACCGCGTGCACGTGATCGAGCGCCAGGGCCGCGGTCCAGACCTCGCCGCCGAGCACCGGCACGCGGTCCGGCCACTGCTCGGCCATGAGCTGGAACATCGACTTGCCGGTCGGGTTGTTGCCGAACAAGTCGCTCTTCATGCCGAAGCGCCGATTCCAGAGCGACGTGTTGGCGACGACGGCGATCACGGGCAAGAGCGCGAGCAGGCCAGCACGCCGCAGGTGCGGCGCCGGGCCCGCTCCACCCACGAACCGCCGGAGCAGACGCACGAGAACCGCTGCGATCGCGAGGCTCGCGAGGTAGAGCATCGTCTCGTTCTTCGACCAGGCCGCGAACGCGAGGCCTGCACCGGCCAGCCATGGCCATGC
The DNA here is from genome assembly GCA_024743115.1 of bacterium. Classification (GTDB taxonomy): domain Bacteria; phylum Planctomycetota; class UBA1135; order UBA1135; family UBA2386; genus JAGQRA01. Next base: position 207,836 of record JANSXC010000009.1, read on the forward strand.
GCCACGTTCTTCGGCGCGACAGCGCAGCCAGCCGTCGAGTGCGACCACGAGTCCGAGTGCAACCATGCCGTCCGCGTAGGCCGTTTTGGCAAGACTCTGGAACTCGGGTTCGAGCAACAGGAGCGACGCGAACGGGATCGCGATCACCGGTCGCAGCCAGCGCCGCAGCCCGGCCGCGAGCGCGGCGAAGAGCGCAACCCCGCAGAGCTGCACGAGCCAGCGATTGGCGAACTGCGTGAACTCGACCGTGCTCGAGTTCACGTAGATCCAGGCCTGCAACCACGGGTTGAGCTGCGGATAGTCGGGGTGCAGGTTATGGACCTGCGCCGCAGTGAACCCAGACGGCCCGCCACCCCAGTCGACCAGCAGCGACTTGGCCTTGAGCGACCAGATGTTGCCCTCGTCGCCCTCGACGCAGGGACGATCGAGGCCCGCGAGCGCAAACCAAACCACGAGCGCGACGCCGAGCGCGACGAACACCAGGTAGCCGACGCCGATCGACGGCGCGGTAGCCGGTTGCGCCGCGGGTCGGCCAACAGGATGGTCAGCTGGCCGAGCACTGTTGCGGAACGCGAGCGCGATCAAGACGACCGCGAGCAGCGCGGGAGCGAACGGCCAGACGTGCGGCGACAACCCGAGCTCTCGGCAGACGCGCAGCGTGACCGCGAGCGAGAGGCAGCCGAGCAGCCAGCTCCAAGCCGGAAACCCGACGCGATCCCGCCCCGGGCCGACCCCGAGCAACAACAAGACCGGCACGCCGAGCAGCCACGGCACGAGAACGGCGTAGATCAACTGCAACTCGGCCATCACCGCTGCTCCGGCATGTCGGTTGCCCCTGGCATCAGTTGGCCTCGACCAGACGCCAGAGTCGCAGGAGCGCCGCGCCACCAAAGGTCTCGGAATGCACGAGTTCGTAGCGACCACCGATCGCCAACTCCGCGCCGCCCTGCGTGCCATCGAGCACGAGCAGCCGACCATCGAACGACGGACCGTCGCTCCGAACCTTCCGCTGCAGCTCCTCCGCCCCCGCAGCGAAGTGCACGTCGCGCGGCCGCGGATAGAGCAGGTTCTTCGTGCGCTCGAACTGCAACCGCAGCAGGAACTCGAGTTCGTTGCCGACGTAGGGACTGTAGAGCACGAGCCGGCCATCCGCGGGCAGGTGCTCGCGCACCGCCGCGACGAACTCCGGCGTCACGGCCGTCACGCGCTGGATGCGCGCGGGCGCCGCTTCCGTCAGCCCGCGCTGCACGAGCGCCGCCGACTCGGCAACCGCGCTCCACGAATCGGCCAGCAGGAACGGCAGGCGCACGAGCACGACCAGACCGACGACGGCCGCGGCGATCGCGAACCGCACGCGCGACACACCAGCCTGCGCAGGCATCGATGCGGACTCGGGCGGCTCAAACGGGGCGGTCACGGAAGTCGTATTCGCTGCGCGGCTCGCTGTGCTCGTCGCCGCTCGAGCCTGTGGCGTATCGCGCGACGAGCATGCGCGCCAGTTCTTCCTCGCTGCAGTGCGCTTCGACCTCCGACGGCGCTGTCTGCCACTGCTCGAGCACGCCGTAGACCGCGGCCGCGAGCAGGAACGCTACGGGCGCTGGATCGGGCACGAACAACGTGCCATCCCGCCCACCCTCGACGAGCAAATCCCGCAGCCGCGCCCGCAACCAGCGCTGCTCCTGGCGATCATCCTCGCGCAACTGCGTCGTGAACCGCCCGCGCAGCTCCGTCGCGAGCACGCGCAGCAGGTGCGTGGCGTCCGGTTCACCGAAGTGGAACGCGAGATAGCTCGCGAGAAACCGACGCAACGCGGCACCGGCGCCACCGGGCCCGATCGCGGGCACCTGCAGCTGCCGGCGGCGGCGGTCCCGCCAATGGTCGATCACGGCGAAGAACAGGTCTTCCTTGCCCGCGAAGTGAAAGTAGACGCCGCCCTTCGTCACGCCTGCGCGCTCCGCGATCGCATCGAGTCTGGCGCCGTTGTAGCCCGCCGCCGCGAACTCGGCCGTCGCCGACGTGATGAGTCGACTTCGCAGCTCGGGGTCGGCGAAGCGCGGCATGGGGTGAACCGGCGATCGAACGCCGCGCTACCGCGGCGTGTAGAACTCGTCGCGCTGGTACTTCGGCAGGTAGAAGTCGACCAGGTACGGGTTCCACGCCCGGTCTTCCTGCGCGAACTGATCCATATCCATGTAGACCGTCGCGAGATCCATCACCTGCTCTTCCTGCAGGTCGACGGGCTGCACACGCAGGCCGGTGCGTTCTTCGAACGGCACGAGCGGCACGATCTTGCCATCGGCGCCATCGTCCATCCGCAGCACGATCGCCCGCGCGCGCCGCAGCACGTAAACGCGATTCTCTTCGCTGCGCTTGTGCATCGATGCCAGATGGATCGAGAACACCTCCGAAGTCGTCGTCAGCGCGGCCTGGAAGTCGGCCTTGATCTCGGGGTCGGGCAGATCCGCGAACTCCTCGACGTTCTCGAGGTCCGCGGTGGTCTCGAAGAACCTCAGCTTCTGCTCGGAACCCAGCTGCATGTTGCCGAAGTCGGAGAGCTGCGTCGCGGGTGCCTCTTCGAGTTCGGACTCCATCGCCTCTTCGTCGATCTCGTTGCGGTAGCGCAGGATCGCGAGCAGCACCCGATCCGGGATCTTGTCGCGCGGGAACAGCGCGCGCAGCACCGGATAGGTCGCAGTGTTGATGTTGATCTTGATGCCTTCGCCATAGGGCTCGGTCGGCATGCCGTTGCCTTCCGCTCCGGGCCCACCGCCCTCCGTGCCACCGGCGCCACCCGGCGCGCCAGCCCCGCCGGCCTCACCACCTTCCTCGCCGCCACCCGGCACCGGCGGCCCCTGCTCGCCACGCGCCTGCGCCTCGAGTCGCTGCTGCTGCACCTTCTCCGGGTTGCCGGGATCGATCGCAATCGAGGTCCAGATCGTCAGCACGGACTCGAGTCCGAGGTAGACCTTGCCGTCGATCACGAAGTCGTAGAACAGCTCCTCCTTGACCGACGGCAGCATCAGCAACTCGTCGAGGTGCAGCGGGATCGTGATGTCCTGGTTGGGATCGTCCGTCTTCAGGCGCGGTCGCGGGATCGCCTCGGTGTCCTGGCGCCGCACCCAGTCGGTGAGTTCGCTGACGATCATCTGCGCGTCACTCATCGGCACGTCGAACTCGGTGTCCTCGCGCAGCACGTCGAGCAGCCGCACGAGGCGATCACGCGAGAACTCGGCGAACTCCTCGTCCGTGCTCCAGAGCGCCAGCAGGTTGAACTTGCGATTCTCGTCCTCGACCCAGGTGTAGGTCGTGATGTCGTTGTCGGCCGCGCCGATCGGGTGGAACCAAGGGTCACGGCTGCTGTCGCAGATCGTCGACGGGTCGGGCTCCTCTTCCTCGCCCTCGCCGCCAGCACCGCCCTCGGCGCCGCCGGCCGCACCGCCTTCGCCGGGCATCGCCCCGCCGCCCTCTCCCATACCGGGCATGCCCATCCCGGGCATGCCGCCGGCCCCACCCTCGCCCGCAGCTGCCGCACCCTGCAGGTCGGTGAGCAGCTGGTCCTGCGCCTCGACGAGCTGGTAGAGCATCTGGTTGCGCATCCGCGCAAGCAATGCATCGTTCTCGCCCGTCGCGCGCACCATGCGGCCCGAGACGACCAGCTCGGCAACGAGGATGTAGAGCAGGATCGCGAAGATCAGCGTCAGCACGAGCGCGACGCCGCGCTCGGACTCGTTGCCGGTTCGGGAGGATGCGAGCGAATGGGCCATGACGGGGTTTCGACGGCGATCCTACCCGGTTCTTCCCGCCGGGTCGCGGGGCCGCCCGGAAGCCAGAATCGTGGCGATCCGCCCGGCCGCGAGCCCGTCGCCGTAGGGGTTTGCCGCCGTTGCCATCGCCCGGTGGACCGCGGGATCGTCGAGCAGACGACCGGCCGCGGCCGTGATCTTCGCCGGATCGGTCCCGACCAGCTGCGCGACGCCGGCCGCGACGCCCTCGGGCCGCTCCGTCGCGTCGCGCAGCACGAGCACCGGCACACCGAGCGACGGCGCCTCCTCCTGGATACCGCCGCTGTCGGTCAGAATCAGCGTCGCGGCCTGCATCGCCGCGACCGAACGCGCGTAGTCGAGCGGCTCGACGAGCCGGATACCCGGCGCGTCCGCGAGTTCGGCATGAACGACGCGCTGCACCTCGGGGTTGGGGTGGACCGGATAGAGCAGTTCGACGTCGCCGCGGATCGCGAGTTCGCGAAGTGCGGTGCAGATGCGCTGCAGTGGCGCGCCGAAGTTCTCGCGGCGATGCGCGGTCACGTAGATCAGCCGCCGGCCCGCGGTCGGAGCCAGATCGTCGGTCATTGACCCGACCGCGACGCCGTCACGCGCGATCTGCAGAGCATCGACGACCGGGTTGCCAACCGTGTGAATCGCCCTGGGGTCAACGCCTTCGCGCAGCAGGTTCTCGGCCGCACCGGCCGTCGGCGCGAAGTGCACGGCGGCGAGGCGGGCGACGAGCGCGCGGTTGGCCTCTTCGGGGAACGGTCGCGCGAGCGTGCCCGTACGAAGCCCGGCCTCGACGTGCGCGAACGGGATGCCGCGATAGAACGCCGCGAGCGCCGCCGCGAACACCGTCGTCGTGTCGCCCTGCGCGACGACGACATCGACGCCGCCCGCACGCGCGAGTTCTTCGCCGAGCGCGGCATCGAGCCGTTCGATCAGCCGCGAGGTCAGAGCCGCGAGCGACTGCGCCGGCTGCATGACGTCGAGGTCGCGATCGGGTGTGATACCGAAGCAGGCGAACACGTCGTCGAGCAGCTCGCGGTGCTGCGCGGTCACGAGCACGCGGCAGCGCACGTCGGACCGTTCGCGCAGCGCGAGGATGACCGGCGCCATCTTGATCGCCTCGGGGCGCGTGCCGACGACCGCGAGGACGTCGGTCGTGGCGATCGCGGAGTCCGCTGCCACGCGAGCCCCAGCTACCAGAGCGACGAACCGGTCGGATCGCCGCGGCTCGTCATGATGCGTGGCGTGATGTAGAACTCGACCTGCGTCTCGCTGCGCTGAGTCGACGTCGACCGGAACAGAAAGCCGAGCAGCGGAATGTCGCCGAGCAGCGGCACCTTGGTCTCGCTCTCGAACGTCGTCTCGGACTTCAGGCCACCGATTACGAGCGTGTGCTTGTCTTTGAGATAGACCGTCGTGACCGCCGTGCGCTGACTCGTGATCGGCGTCACGACCGGATCGGTGTCGGCAAAACCCGTGATCGCCGAGACGTCGGCGTAGATCTGCAGGATCACCGAGTCCGTACCCGCGATCGTCGGCACGATGTTCATCTTGACGCCGACGGGCTTGAACGAAATGTCGGTCGCGACGTTGGCGCCGAGCTGGTTGATCCGCGCCTTCGGGAACGGCACCTGCGTCAGCGTCGAAATCGCCGCGATGCCGCCGTTGCGCACCACGAGTTTCGGCGAACTCTGGATGTCCGCGATGTTATTGGCCTCGAGCGCCTCGAGCACCATGTTGAGTTCCCAGCTGTCGTGGATGCCGCCGAGCGTGAAGAGCCCGACGTCGGTCACGGGCGTCGCGCCCACGATCGGTTGGCTGCGGGGGAAGATCGACGTGAACGAGCGCACGAGCTGCCCGCTCGTGAGGTTGCTCAGGACCGGTGTGGTGTTGTCGATCCCCGTGACGCCGAACGCGAGTGCGTCGGCGGTGGTGTACTCGACGACCTGCACGGTGATCTCGATCTGCGGGATGCTGCCGTAGAACAGATCGAGCGCGGCCTCGAACGCCTTGAGCGCGGACGGCTGCGCCGTGATGAGCGCCAACGCGACCTTCGGTCCCGCCTTGACTGCAAACGGCTCCCCCGAGACGACGCTGCCCTTCGCGGGATCGACGATACGGCCGCCGCTCAACACCTCGAACTCCGGCACATACGTCACCTCGACGACGTACTCGCCAAGCATGCGACCGAGCACGCTGCGACTTTCCGGCCCCCCGACCTTGGTCCCGGCCGGTGGCTCCTGAGCCGCCTTGGCAACCGGCTTACCCGGCTGAATCTCGGCGATGAGCTTGAGGAACGTCGGCGCCAGGTCCCCGGCGAGAAAGTACTGCTTGGTGACCCGCCCGTCCTTGCCGATCAGCACGCTACTGCCGAACTCGGTGCGGAGCCGGGCATTGCGCTGCTCCTCGTTCTCGCCCTGCGGGTCCTGGGTGGCGCCGGATCCTGGCCGATCGAACGACGCCGAAGCCAACCCCGCGGAGTTGGCACCGGGCAGGCCCCAGGCCAGTGGACCGGCCGTCTCACCCCCGAGGGCAGCGCGGCCCTCGACCTGATATTGGACGTCCAGGCCCGGATCGACACGCTTGGGTTGCGTCGAGACGCAACTCGCCAGCGCCAGCGCCGGGATCAGCAGCGCGCGGGAAAGCACCCCCGGATTGTGGTCGGCGAAGCGGAGCAGCGCGAGCCTACTCTTCGATCTTCTCGACGACCTCTTTGGTCAGGTCCACGACGTCGCGGCCCTGCTTGTCGGTGATGTCCTTCTTGCGAACGACCAGATCGCGGTTCTCGTCGGACGCGATCTCCTTGACGGCCTCGCGAATCCGCTTGTTCATCTTCTGGATCAGCTGCTTACCGCGAGCAGAATCCACATCGATGCCATCCGCCTTGATCTTTTTCCACTCTGCCGTCGCCGCCTTGACCTTCTTGAGGTCGATCGTCGCCGGTGCACTCGTGTTCGAAGCGCTGCCGAAGTAGACGACTGCACCCCGCTTCAACGTGACCTGGGCGGTCACAGAGCCGGCAAGCAGGGCCATCACGACCACGGTGAGGAGCTTGTAGGTGCAGAACTTCATGGCGATTCAGAAGATTGTCGGGCCAACCATGTATCGGCCGGACGTAGGAGACAAATGTTGAGAAAAGCAGCAAACACGATGGCAAGGAACTTGCCCACTCCCTGAAGCGATCTTCGGGGATCTTTTTTTCGTGCCCATGCTTCGAGAGGAGCAGTAAGCAGGCGCGATGTCGGAGTTCCGCATCCGATCCGATTCGATTGACTCAGCGAGTCGTTCGGATGAGGTGCCTCGTTGCCGCACCCTCTCAAGCGCAGGAAGTGTCGAAACTCCGCACCTGCACTCGAAAAAAGGCAAACTTCCTGCCTGACAGCCACCGAACATTCACGGGCTGACGCAAACGCGCCGAGGCACGTGATACGGGGCCGACACACGCGAGCCGCAACCGCTGGTAGGCGCGGCGAGGTACGCCCCTAGCGCTCGCCCCGAGGGCTACCCATCGGAGAACTGAGCACCGCGCGCTAACGAGCGTCAGTGGAGGCGCGAGGCAGGCCGCGCGCCGACAGCTTCAGTGGAGGCGCGCGGCGGGCCGCGCAGTGTCCTGCGCGGCGAACGGCCGGTCGGCCGCCTCAGCGGCGGCTGCGGCGCGGCCGGCGGCGCGGCGAACGGCCACCCTCGCCTTCATCGGCGAGCAGGCTGTCGAGCGACTCGAGCTCCCCGACCTCGTCGCCGCCTTCCGCGAACGGGCGCGGCGCGTCGTCATCGTCGAAGTCCTCGATCGGCATCGCGCGGTCGCGCGAACGGCCGCGGCCGCCAGCGTCACCACTGGAGCGCCGACCACGTGCCGGCCGGTCCTCGGCATCCGACTCGTCGTCCGCGGGGCGACTGCGCGAGCGACCACGGCGCGCGGGCCGCTCGTCCCCCTCATCGTCGCTGCGCTCGGGACGCCGCGAACTGCGCCGCGGGCGATCGTCGCCGCCATCGTCGCTGCGCTCAGGGCGCCGCGAGCTGCGCCGGGGCCGATCGTCACCGTCGTCATCGCTGCGCTCGGGGCGCCGCGAACTGCGCCGCGGACGATCGTCGCCATCGTCGCCGCCGTCGCTGCGCTCACTGCGCCGCGGGCTGCGCCGGGGCCGATCGTCACCGTCGTCGTCGCGATCCCGCTCGCTCGAACGGCCGCGACGGCCACGGGTCGGCCGCTCTTCGCGATCGCCCCGATCGTCGTCGTCGCGGTCCTCGCGGCTACGGCGCGGGCGGCGCTCCTCACGGTCACGATCGCCGCGCTCCTCACGATCACCGCGCTCGCGCCGACGGCGCGGCCGTGCCTCGCGGTCCTCGCGATCGTCACGCTCGTCGTCGGCACGCTCCTCGCTGCGGCGCGGACGACGCGGAGGCCGCGAGTCACCGTCATCGCGGTCCCGGCGATCGTCGCGATCGTCACGGTCACGGCGCGGCCGGCGCTCTTCGCGATCGCCGCGTTCACGACTGCGGCGCGGTCGCTCATCCCGTTCTTCGTCGGCACGCTCCTCGCGATCGTCACGATCACGCCGCGGACGACGCTCGCCGCGATCACGATCGCCACGCTCGCGGCGCTCGCCCCGATCTCGGTCACCCCGATCTCGGTCACCCCGATCTCGGTCGCCGCGCTCACGCCGCGGCCGCCCACGATCGTCGCCGTCGCCGCCGTCGCCGCCATCGCCCGCGCCTTCGTCACCGCCCTCGAGCAGCGCCTTACGGCTGAGCTTGACCTTGCCGAAGTCGTCGATCGCAATGACCTTGACCTTGACCTTGTCGCCGATGCGCACGACGTCCGTGACCGCGCGAATGAACTCGTTGCTGAGCTCGGAGACGTGCACCAGGCCTTCCTGGCCCGGCAGGATCTCGACGAACGCGCCGAACTCCTTGATCGCACTGACCGTGCCCTCGTAGACCGAACCGAGTTCGACCTCGGCGGTCATCTGCGAGACGTACTCGACGCAGGCATCGACCTTCTCGCCGACCACGCCTGTGATCGTGCAGAGGCCGCTGTCCTCGATCGAGATCTTGCACTCGTACTGCTCCTGCAGCATCCGGATGTTCTTGCCACCCGGGCCGATGATCGTGCCGATCTTGTCCGGCGGCACCTGCACGGAGACGAGGCGCGGCGCGTTGTCGCTGAGCTTCTCGCGCGGCGTTTCGATCACCTTCAGCATCTCGCGCAGGATGTGGATGCGCCCCTTGCGCGCCTGCTCGAGCGCTTCGCTGAGGATCTCACGCGTGAGGCCCTCGCACTTGATATCCATCTGCAGCGCGGTGATGCCGCGGCCGGTGCCGACGACCTTGAAGTCCATGTCGCCGCACGCGTCCTCGCTGCCGAGAATGTCGGACAGGATCGCGTACTTCTTGCCCTCCATCACGAGGCCCATCGCGATACCCGCGACCGGCTGCTTGATCGGGACACCGGCGTCCATCATCGCGAGCGTGCCGGCGCACGCGGTCGCCATCGACGAGCTGCCGTTCGACTCGAGCACCTCGCTCGTGATGCGAATCGTGTAGGGGAACTCTTCGTGCTCGGGCAGCACGGGCTCGAGGCCGCGCTCGGCGAGCGCACCGTGACCGATCTCGCGGCGACCCGGCGCGAGCATGCGCTTGGTCTCACCGACCGAGAACGGCGGGAACGCGTAGTGCAGCAGGAAGCGCTTGCGCGGCTCCGGCATCAGGCCGTCGATGATCTGCTGATCGTCGGTGCCACCGAGCGTCACGACGCCGAGCGCCTGTGTCTCACCACGCGTGAACAGCGTCGAGCCGTGCGTGCGCGGCAACACGCCGACCTCGATCGTGATCGGACGGATGGTGTCCGGCTCGCGGCCGTCGGCGCGAGTCGACTTCCCGAGGATCGAGTCGCGCTCGGCCTGCTTGACGATGCCGCCGATGATGCCACCGACCATCTTGTCGTAGGCCTTCTGCTCGCTTTCGCTGAGCCCATCGGGCGCCGCGAACGCGGCCTTGGCTTCGTCACGCGCGGCCTTGATCGCGGCCTGGCGCACCTGCTTCGGACCCTTCGTCACCGGCGCGGCGCGCAGCGCCTTGCCGAACTGCTTCTCGATCGCCTTCTGGACCTTGCTGTCCACGACGGGCGGCTCGAAGTCCATCTTCGGCTTGCCGGCCTTGCTCACGAGCTCCTCGACCATCTCGACGATGTCGCGGATGACGTCGTGCGCGAGTTCGAGCGCTTCGAGGATCGTGCCCTCCTTCACTTCCTGCGCGCCGGCCTCGACCATCGCGATCGCGTCTTCGTGACCGGCGACCGTGAGATTGAGCTTGTTGTCGCCGCCCTGGAGCTGGCTCCAGGTCGGGTTGACGACGAGCTCGTCGTCGACCATCCCGATGCGCACCATGCCGAGCGTGCGGCCGTGCGGCAGCGAACTGAGCGCGAGCGCCGCGAACGACGCGACCGCCGCGAGGATGTCGCCGTCGTTCTCACGATCCGACGAGATCACCTGCGACAGCACCTGCACGTCGCGCTTGAAGCCATCCGGGAACATCGGCCGGATCGACCGGTCGATGATGCGACAGGCGAGGATCTCCTTCGTCGTCGGCCGGCCTTCGCGCTTGAAGAACCCGCCCGGGATGATGCCCGCGGCCGAGGTCTTCTCGCGGTAGTCCACCGTGAGCGGGAAGAAGTCGAAGCCCTCGGGGGCCTTGTTGCTGTTGACGGCGGCGAGGACGACCGTGTCGCCGTAGCTCGCCACGACGGCACCGTCGCTGAGCTTCATCATGCGACCGGTCTCGATCGACAGCTTGCGACCGCCGATCTCCCGCTCCACCACGACCATGTCGGGGTAGAGGTCGCTCGCGGCGCCCGCCGAGCGGCTACCGGCCTTCTTGCCGACCTTCTTGCCGGTCGAGCGGCCACCCTTCGCGGTGGTCTTCTTCGCGGTGGCCTTCTTGGCCGACGCCTTCTTCGCGGTGCTCTTGCGCGAGCTACCTGCGGATGCAGTTGAGGATGCAGCCTTCTTCTTGGTTGCCATGTTTCAGTTTCTGATTCAGGTGGCGCGCTCCACCACGACTGCCCCTACCTGGGGCCCGAGCCTGGCTTCGCGGAACGCGCGAGGGTGCGGCCGTCCATGCGGCCACGCGACGGGTCGGCGCACGCGCTATGCGCGGCCTGGCCGACCGGGTCTGGTCGCGCCGCAACGTCGCGGCGCGGAGAGTTTCGAGTTTGGTTGGTCTCCGAGACGGGGATTGGGTCCCGCCGCCTGCGGGGGCTCCGGCTTACTTGCGGAGGCCGAGCTTGGCAGCGAGTTGGGTATAACGCGGCAGGTCGGTGCGGCGCAGGTAAGCGCTGAGCTTGTTGCGACGGTTGACCTTCTTCAGCAGACCGTGGCGACTGTGGTAGTCCTTGGGGTGACGCTTCATGTGCGCGGTGAGCTCTTGGATCTCCGCGGTGAGAAGCGCGATCTGGACGTCGGCCGACCCACTGTCTTTGTCGTGAAGCCGGTTGTCCGTGATGATCTTGTTCTTGCTGTCGCCTGTGACGGTCATCCCTGCACTCCTTATCTTTCGTTCAGAACCAGCGGGCCAGAACAGGGAATTCCGGCGTCGCGGTCGGTCCGCTGCCCGATGCAGTGGACGGTTTCTCAGGTTTGGAAAGCGCAGAACCATAGCGTCGCGGCAGGGTCACACAACCGCGAACCGGGCCAGGAAGGGATCGGAACCCGTGAAATCCGGCCACACCGAATCCTGAAAGCCGGCGCAGGACGTCCACGGCAAATCCGGCCCCACCGGAGGAGTCGACGCCCCTCACCCGAATCGCTCCCCGCGCCAGCCCTCGGGCTTGGCCAGCGAGCGCCCGAGAGAGGACCTACCGCGGCGCCCGATTGGGCGACGGCAGGCGCAGCAGCAGCTCACGAACCGCGAGTTCCCCGCAGCTGCGAGCCATGTAGTTGCGATCGCGGGGCGCCGCGCCGGCGCCGCCCGCCTTGATCTCACCCGCGAGGGTGCCGAACCACAGCTGATCGCCCGAGCGGTCGACCAGCGCCGCCTGGAACTGGAAGCTCACCCGGCGGTTGATCAGCAGCTTCGACTCGTCCCAGCGGTCGATCCGCACGGCGAGCGTGCACTCCTCGGCCGTGGCCGCGGCGGCCTGCCGCAGCCAGGTAGGATCGAGCACCGAACCACTCGCGTTGGCCGCCTGCGCCACCGCGCTGCCGCGCAGCGAGGCGTCGACCTTGGGCGTGTGGATCGGCGAGTAGAGCCGGGTCACGAGCTGGCGCTGCAGTTCCTGGCGCAAGAACACCAGATACGGGGTCGCGGCCTTGCTCGCGGTGCCGTCTTCGACGGGCAGCACGGCCACCTGCGTCGGCGCCTTGGCCGCCAGCGCCGGCGACACCGTGAACGACGGGTAAACCGTCACCGGCTCGACCGTTCGGCAGCCAGCGGTGAACGAGAACAGCAGACAGGCGAAGACTGCCCCTGCCGAGGATGCAACGCTTCTCAGGGTGACCATGACCGATTCCTTCACGCGGGCGCCGACTGACCGGTACGTCGCCCGCATTCGCAGCGATTTCGGTGTCACCATAACCTCACTGCGGAGCGGATTCCACCAGCCTCGCAGCCGACCGCGAACGACTTGACCGGCACGGTCAGCGCGGCAGCACGGCCCACCACTCGGCGTCGAGCCAGTTGGTCGGCCCGTTGGGCACCACGCTCTGCAGGATGGTGTTGCAACGCGTCACGAGCTGAGGATCCACGCCCGTATGCACCTCGCGGCAGATCAAAACAGCGGGCAAGACCCACGGCCAGAAGTTGAGGCCGACGTGCACGTCGGGACTGCCAGGGTAATACGTGCTCGCCGGCAGCGCGTTGCCCTCCTCGTCCCCGGTCAGGTATCGCACCGCGGTCGCGGCGTGCCACTGGCCGCCGTGGCGGAACACGCAGTGGTTGACGACCGTCTTCGAGACCTCCTGCGCCAGGTCGAGGAACCGCGAGTCGCCGGTCGTGCGCCAGGCCGCGAAGAAGCCCATCACCGCGATGCTGTGCTCCCAAACGATGAGCGCGGGCACCCGCTGGTTGGTGCCGGGTTCGAGGAACGAGCCGTCGCTGCCGACCTGCATCGCCCGCACCGGCTTGCCGGACCGGCCGACGAACCGAGCTCCGAGCCACTGGGCCCGAACGACCTGAATCCGCCGCAGCATCGCCGCCTGGAGCTCCTGGCGCTTGGCAGGGTCGTCGAGCAGCAACAGCATGTTCGCGAGAGCCATGAGCAGGCGCCCCTCGCCGCGCGGCGAGTCCATCCAGTTGGGCACCATGGCGAGGTCGACCTCGACCAGATCCCGCAGCTGATCGACGAGCGCGTAGCGACCCGTCAGTGCGAGCAGCGCGTTGAAATTGTTCTGCGAACGATGCTGGTCGTCGAAGGTCGACCAGCCGTTCGTTGACCACTGGAACGGCCGCGGACACGGCGTGCCGAGGGTGTCACCGGTCGTGAGGCAGTTCGGCCGCTGGCTGAAGCACTGCAGCGCGGGGTGGTTGGCGAAACGCATCGGCCGACCGCTGATCTCGCGGTAGTGGAACCCACGCATCATGACCTCGGCTACTGAGTAACCGGCGTCGTAGATCCAGCGCGGATCGCCGACGGTGACCGCGAACGAACCCTTGCACGCGCCGAAGTCCTCCTGCGCACCACTGCTGCCCGCGTACTTGTGCAGGCCGCGAGGGCGATCGGCGAACAGATCGGCAGGCTGCCGCATCAACGCCTGGAACCAGGCCCACTGCGCGTTGGAATCCGTGGTTCCACCATCGTTTCGGAACGGCACGGGAACCTCGGGCACCATGCCGAACGCCAGCCACTTGTCGTCCCAGTCCTGCCAGACGCCGACGGTCGGCTTGTCGCCGCGCGCGAACAGCGCATCGACGCGATCGGCCACGCTCCAGTCCTGGCCCATGCCGTGCGAACCGTAGGACAGCGGCGAATGCGGGCGACCCGGCGCGACGAAGCACTGCATCGCCCCGGTGAGGAAGATACCCTCGCCGCGGCCAAGGGAATCGCCGCCGCGCACGAGCTGCACCCACCGCCCGTAACTGGGATGGCTCGGCGAGTGGTTCTGGATCACGGCGCGCGGCACACCAAGCCGGGTGCGGTAGTCGAGATGAGGGAACTCGCCGCTCTCGAGCCAGATCGCGTTGAAGTCGAAGCTCATCCCGGTCATCCGCGGATCCGAGCACGTGAACGTGCACTCCATGTCCACGGAGTCCTGCCCGACGTAGACGTAGAGGTAGGCCTCGAACACTATCGGGCTCGAACCGACCCGGCCGCTGAGCCGGAACACGCGACGCGCTGGCGAAACGTCCTCCACGAGCTCGAACGACGGGCGGTCGAGACGATGCTCGATCCCATCCACGTCGAGCACGACGGGCAACGGCAACACGCCGTAGGTGTCGTCCGCCACCCAGTCCGACATGTACCACGGCGGCAGCTGAGTCGGATCGTTGGTCACCGGCACGAACCGGCCCGAGACCCGCTGATTCGGCCCGAGATCGGCCAGGACGTGGAACATCACCGAGTGCTGCCCGACCTCCTTGCCGCGGTAGGCCAGCCAGCCCGTTGACGGCCCCGCCTGCGCGACGAAGCGACAGAGGCGCGGCAGGTTGACCGCATCGACTGCAGGAACGGCGACGTCGACCCAGCTCTTGCGAGCCACCGACGCGAGATTCTGCAGCACGACGTCCTGAGCCGCGGGGGCGCCGACGAAGGCGAGAACAGCAACGAGTGATCGGAAGAGCTTCATCGAGAGTTGCGCGTCCTACGCGCCGAACCGCCCATGAGGTCGGGAAAACCCCGCATTCAATCGCCGCGACCTCCGCACTGCGACCCACGATTTCGCGTTCGGCGAGCTTCTTTCGCGCGCGGTTGACGGCCGCACGAACGGCTTCCGCTTACAGCCGCAAACTGCATACGGACGATCGCAATAGCAGGACTGTCACACGCCCGGGTTTCGCTCAGGAGCGTCCCGTCGCGAAGCCGAAAGCGTGAGGGTCTGCAACCGCCCACAACGGGCTCAGGGGATTCCCATTCTGCACCGACTCATGATTGTCGCCACGCTCCTGGCCGCCGGCTTCGCAGGCGCCCAGGAGGACGGGTCACCGCGCAAGTTCTCGAAGATGGTCTTCGACGCGTTCCCGGAGGCCGATCGCGTCCGCCACATCCTGCGCGGAATCGACGACCGGTCCCGCCGGAAGATCGAGGAGGAACTGCCGTTCAAGATCCACTTCCAGGAGCTCGGCGAACACAAGCTCCACGTCGCCTACCGCAAGCAGAAGCCGGTGGGCCTGATGTATGTGCGTTCGGAGCAGACCGCCTGGGGCATCGCCGACATCGGGTGGGCACTGACGCTCGAGTGCCGCGTGGTCGGGTTCTCGTTCGCGAACAGCCGCAGCCGGGAAACCCGCGAACTGCCGAACTCGGCATTCGCGAAGGAGCTCGTCGGCCGTGACTTCCGCGGCCTGAAGGCGCTGGCAACCGCGCACGCAGCGAGCGCGCGACCAGCCGGCGAAAGCCAGGCCCAGCACAACAAGACCGAACGCACGGTGCTGCGCTCGGCGATGAAGGCGACGCTCGTCACGGAGCTCGTCTGGCACGACCAGGTCTCGCGCCTCGCCGACCTCGCGATGCTCTACGAAGAACTCCCCGGCGCGAAGCCGGGCCGCCGGCGGATCGCAAAGCTCCTGCCGCGGCTCGGCAAACCGCGCCGACTCGAAGAGATGCGCGTCATGGACGCGTGGGATCAGGGCAACTTCACGATCGGTCGAGTCATCCGCACCGTGGCGAAGGTCCGGTTGCCGAAGCGGGCCGAGCAGAGCGTCGAGCTGCGCTGGGTGCTCGACTCCCGCGGCCGCATCCTGCGCGTCCGCCCGACGACGTCCTGGGCCGGCGGCGATCTGCGCAAGGCGTGCAGCGGACTCCGCGGCCGCCCGCTCAGCGCACCGAACCTGCCCGGCAACCCCCTCGCCGCCATCGCGATCGAGACCGCCGAGGAGCTGCAGCTCCTGCGGCTGAAGGACGGTAGCCGGTGAACATCAAGGGCTATACCGGCCGACTCGTCGCCGTCTGCACGATCACCGGTCTCGCCATCGGCTCGGGTCTCGTCATGGGCTACCGCAGCCTCGACGAGCAGGCCCACCAGCTCGGCTCGAACTCCCTCGCCATCAAGCAGGTCGAGAACCTCGGCCAGCACATCGGCAGCTACCTCACGGCATCGGACAAGGTGCTCAAGGACGGCATCAGCAGCTGGGTCAACTCCGCAATCGACCACAAGGAGGACATCGAAACCCTCGTTCCGGAATTGCTGCAGCAACCGCTCGCGAAGGACCTCGTGACGGAGATGGCTCAGATCGTCACGGCGATCGGCCAGATCCAGAAGCTGACCGGCGACGGGGCTCGGCTCGATGCCGTCGACCGCGAGCAGCTCGCGGAGAAGTACCGGCAGCAGAATCGGATCGCGATGCAGCTGCCCGACCAGGTCGACGAAATCATCGGCCACATGGCGCGCCGGGCGCGCAACTACGAGGAGGAGCTCGCGAGCAAGCAGCTCCTGTTGATGGCGCTGTCGTGGATCTCCGCGGCGCTCTACCTCGTCGTCGTCTTCATGACGTGGGTCTGGTCGGTGCAGACGATGGTCCGGCCGATCCAACAGCTCAGTGACGCCGCGGAGCGCGCGCAGCTCGACAACGACGCGTTCGTGGTCGACGCCAGCGGCCCCGATGAGGTGCAACGCCTCACGCGGAACATCTCGACGTTCGTCCGCACCCGCGCCGACTTCCTCGCCACGATGTCCCACGAGCTGCGCACGCCGCTCAACGGCATCATCAACATGAACGAGTTGATGCTCGAGACGACGCTGGACTCCGAACAGCGTGAATACGTGCGCTCGGCGAAGACCGCGGGCGAATCGCTGCTCGCGATCATCAACGACATCCTCGACTTCTCGAAGATCCAGGCCAACAAGCTCGAGATCGAGCAGGCGCCGATCGACCCGCGCGAGGTCGTCGACAACTCACTCGAGATCATCGTCTCGGCCGCGGCGCAGAAGGGCCTCGACGTCGAAGCGCGGGTCGGTGCCGACGTCCCCGGCACGATCCTCGGGGACCAGACCCGATTGCGTCAGATCCTCATCAACCTGCTCAACAACGCGGTCAAGTTCACGGCCGCGGGCCGGATCACGCTCAGCATCGCGACGATCGATCCACGCGTGCCGGAGGACCGCAACTCCGATCCGATCCCACAACTGCGTATCGGCGTCGCCGACACCGGCTGCGGCATTCCCGAGGAGACGATCGGCACGCTGTTCAAGGCGTTCCAGCAGGGCGACTCGTCGACCACGCGCAAGTTCGGCGGCACGGGCCTCGGCCTCGCGATCTGCCGCGAGCTCTGCGTGCTCATGGGCGGCGAGATCGGCGTCGACAGCGTCGTCGACGAGGGCTCCGAGTTCTGGTTCACGATCGACGCCCCCGAGCCGGAAACCACCGGCGCCGCGCGGACCAACACCGCCCTCGCACTGCCCGAAGAGATCCAACGCCGCGCGGTCGTCATCGCTTCGCAACGCGACTGGTTCGCGACCGGCATCAAGGAACAACTCACGGCGCTCGGCGTCGAACCCGCGGCGATCGCGGCCGTCGACAGCGACGGAGAACAGCTCGAACACGCGCTCGCCTCGCAGCGTGAGGCGTGGCTGCTGTTCGACCCCGCCGATCGCACGGACCCGATGGCGACGCTCGCGAAGGTCGCCGACGAACGGACGAACGGCGCCCGCGCCGGCCTGCTCGAATGGCGACTGCTGCGCGGCTCGAGCGCCGTGCCCCTGCCCGAGGTCGTCGATCGCGTCGCGCTCGGCGCCCAGCTCGGCCCGCTCCGTGACTGGCTGCTCGGGCGACTCGCGCAACAGGAAGCGGACGCCCAGGGCCGGGAGGAGACCGCGATCGCGAGCAGCAAGCTGCTCGTCGTCGACGACAACCCGATCAACCGCCGCGTCGCACGCTCGTTCCTCGAACGGGCCGGCTACGACGTCGCACTCGCCGAAGACGGCCAGGACGCGATCGACTACCTGCTGCACAACCACTGTGACGTCGTGCTCATGGACTGCCAGATGCCGCGCATGGACGGCTTCGAGGCGACCCGGCGTCTGCGGGAACTGCAGAACAGCGACAACCTGCCGACCGGCACGCCGCGACCGCTGCCGATCCTGGGGCTCACGGCCGAATCCGAAGTCAGTCAGCACGAGGCATGTCGGGAATCCGGCATGAACGACGTGCTGACCAAGCCGTTCAAGGCGAAGGATCTCGTCGACGCCGTCAGCCGGGTCCGCCAGTCGAAGACGCTCACCATCACGTCCGAGCCGACGGCCTCCGCGCCCCAACGGCGTGTTCTCATCGTCGACGACAACACGATGAACCAGCGCGTCGCGAAGGCGATCGTGAAGAAGGCCGGATTCGAACCGGTGGTCCTCGAGAACGGCCAGCTCGCGGTCGACTACCTCGCCGAGAACCACTGCGACGTCGTGCTCATGGACTGCCAGATGCCCGTCCTCGACGGCTGGGAAGCGACCCGCGTCCTGCGCGAGATGGAAGCGCTCGGCCGGCTCGCCCGCGGCTGCCCCAAACCACTGCCCATCCTGGCTGTCACCGCCAACGCGATGGAGGGCGACCGCGACAAGTGCCTCGACGCCGGCATGAACGACCACATCGCCAAACCGATCAAACCCAAGGTGCTGCTCGCAGCGATCGACAAGCACCTACGGCAATCGCACACCACGACTCGCCTCTGAGTCGGAAGCCTGGAACGATCCGATGACCAAGAATCCCGAACGAGACCCCAAGAAGAAGTCGAAGCAGGACAAGGCCACCCTTGGCGGCGAAACCGTCGAACCCCGCATCCTGCTGTCCGCGAGCTGGCTCGTCGATGCACTGACAACGGCGCCCGCGGACGCTGTGGGCACGCACCCCTCCGGGGGGGATGACCTGCTCGTCGGCACCGATGCCGACGAGACCCTGTCGGGCGGAGCCGGCGACGACCTCCTGCGGGGCGGAGGTGGCGACGACCACCTGATCGGAGGCACGGGCAATCAAGACGTTGCCGATTACAGCACCGCGCCGGCTGGCGTGAACGTCGACCTATCGGCAGGCACCGCCAGTGGCGGCGCCGGCAACGACACCCTTGATGGAATCGAGGGCGCCATCGGCTCGAGCCACGCCGACACCTTCGCGTTCACGAACGCGCAGGACGGCGACGTCTTCACGGTGCTCGGCAACGGCGGCAGCGACACGATGGACCTCAGCGGGTTCACGTTCGCCAACGCGACGTTCGCCGACGGCTCCGTGACGCTGGACCTCGGCAGTAGCGAGTCGTTCCAGATCGACTACGCGGAGATCGACACCATTACCTTTGGCGACGTCAGCGTGACCGTCCTGGACGGCGATCACGACTGCAACGACTTCTCGGGTGACGGCCTGTTCGTCGACGGCAACCATACGTTCAGCCTGTCGATGACCGGCGCGGGAACGGTCGACTGGTCGTACAGCGCGAACACCGACACGTTGACCATCGACGGCGTCACGGGCACAGCGGGCGGCGCACTGACGATCGACGACCTCGGAACCGGCTCACTGGTGGTCGACTCGGTAGCGATCGGCGAGAACCTGGGAAGCCTGACGAGCACGGTCGATATCAACACAATCGCGCTCGGGGAGCACTCGATCGGGACCATCACCGTGAACGGTGGTGCGGGCTCGATCGCCGCGCTCGTCGGCAGCGGCCTCACGACGGACATGTCCGTCGACGCAAACCTCGGCAGTGCCAAGTTCGACGCAATCGATGCCAACCTGCAGGTCCGGCACGATGTCGGAGCGATTTCATTCCAGACCCTGAACGGTACCCTGCACATCGAGGGCGGCACCGGCTCCCTGACCGCCGGCGTCATCGACAGCAAGATCCAGCTCGATGGCACCATCGGCTCGGTCAACGTTGACTCGTTCACCAACGGCGGTCTGTTGGTAGCGACCGCACCGGCCGACTCGGTGAGCCTCACGATCAACGGCCGTACGACGAGCGTCGACTCCGCGGGCGCCTGGATCTTCAGCGGCCTCGAGAACAGGGTTCTCCACGCCCCGATTGCCGAAGCTGGCAGTCACCCGGCCGTCGACGAAGGCACGGTCGTCACGCTCGATGGCACCGCCTCCACCGACCCACAGTCCGTCGGCCTGACGTACGCGTGGGCCCAGATATCCGGGCCCACGGTCACTCTCAGTGACACATCCGCCGCACAACCGACGTTCACCGCGCCTGAGGCACTCGTGAACACCGGCGTCGTGTTCCAGCTCACGGTCAGCGACGGGACCCAGACATCGACAGACTCGATCACGATCCGCATCAACGCCGACAACGATGCACCGAACGCCGACGCCGGTCCGGGCCAAACCGTGAACGAGGGCGAGGTCGTGACGCTGACGGGGCTCGCGAGTTCGGATCCGGAGGGCCAGGGTCTGACCTATGACTGGGTCCAGGTCTCCGGCCCGGCGGTCACGCTCAGCGACACTCACGCCGCCCAACCGACGTTCACCGCGCCGGAGGGCACGACGAACTCCACCGCGCAGTTCCAGCTCAGGGTCAGCGACGGCACGAACGCGAGCGTCGCCACCGTGGATATCACGATCAACGCCGACGACGACGCGCCGACGGCCAACGCCGGCTCGAATCAGACGTTCAATGAGGGGGAGATCGTGACGCTCGACGCCACGGGCTCGACGGATCCCGAGGGCACCGGCCTGACCTACACCTGGACTCAGATTGCGGGTCCGAGCGTGACCCTCAGCGATGATCACGCCGCGCAGCCGACCTTCTCGACGCCCAACGTGACGAGTGACGAATTGCTGCGATTCGAGGTCACCGTCTCGGATGGCACGAACGCCAGCGTCGACACCGTCGACATCAGCGTGGCGGCCACCAACAGCGCACCGGTCACGAGTGCCGGGACCGACCAGGTGGGCTTCGCCGGCGACGTCATCACTCTCGATGCCTCCGACACGACGGACGCCGATGGCGATGGCCTCACGTATTCGTGGACACAGGTTTCAGGCCCGGCGGTCGCCCTCAGCGACCCGACGTCCCCAGCACCGACCTTCACCCTGGCCAACGCCACGAACCCGACGGTGCTGACGTTCGAGCTGACCGCGAGCGACGGCACGACTTCGTCGACGGATCAGGTACAGGTAACGGTGAACCCAGCCGGGATGGTCGCGAACTGGACGTTCGATGGCACGGGGCAGGTCGCGACCGACATCACCGGTCAGGGTCACGACGGCACGTTCGGCAGCACGTCCAACGACGATGTCTTCGACCCGATTCGCGTCTCCGACCCGGAACGTGGCGACGTCATCCAGCTCAACGACAACCAGTGGATCGAGAACATCGGCTCCGGCCCCAGCGGTGATTTCACCGTTTCGGCCTGGATGAACCACGATGGTTCCGGCAGCGGCTGGGGTTCGATCTACAGCAGCGGGGCTGCCGAGATCTGGCTCGGCATCAACGAATCGACGGGTGTCGTCCGGATCAATATCGGCGGTACGGGCGACTGCTATGACACGCCGCCGGGAACCGTCAACGCCGGCACGTGGCAGCACGTCACAGCGACTTGGGACGGCACCAACGGAGCCATCTACATCGACGGAGTCGCGCAGTCGTTGACGCAGAGCGGAACCCCCCACGACCCGAACTCGGCAAACGCCGTGATCGGCGGGTACGCGCCCATGCCGTGGACCAACAACTTCAGCGGGATGCTGGACGACATCCAGGTCTACAACGGTGTCCTGTCCGGTAGCGAAGTGGCGGCCACTGTGGGCAACCTCGATCCAACGGCCCACGCCGGTGCCGACCAGACCGTGAACGAGACAGACCTGGTCACGTTGACCGCTGCGGGCTCGACCGACCCGGAGGCCGGCGCACTGACCTACAGCTGGAGCCAGACCTCGGGCCCGAGTGTGACATTGAGCAACGCGAGCGCGGAGCAGCCGACGTTCGCCGCCCCCGAAGGGCTGACGAACACGACGCTCACGTTCGAGGTAGTCGCGACCGACCCGTTCGGCGCCACGAGCGTCGACACGGTCGCGATCACGGTCAACGCCGACAACGACGCCCCGACGGCCAACGCCGGCAGCGACCAGACCGTGAGCGAGGGCGACTTCGTGACGTTGAACGGCAGTGGTTCGACCGACCCCGAGGGCCAGTCGCTGACCTACACCTGGACCCAGGTCTCCGGACCGGCCGTCACGCTGAGCGACACGAGCAGCGCGCAGCCGACGTTCACTGCACCGGAGGGGATCACCAACTCGACGGCACGGTTCCAGCTCACCGCGTCCGACGGCACCAGTGCGACCGTCGACACGGTCGACGTCACGATCAACGCCGTGAACGACGCCCCGACAGCCAACGCCGGGGTCGATCAAACCGTCAACGAGGGCGACGTGGTTACACTGACGGCCCTGGGCTCGACCGATCCCGAAGGACAGTCGCTGACCTACAGCTGGACGCAGGTGGCCGGCCCGAGCGTCACGCTCAGCGACGCGAGCGCCGCGCAACCGACGTTCACCGCCCCTGATGGCGTCACCAACTCGACGGTGCGCTTCCAGCTCTCCGCGAGTGACGGCACCAGCGCGAGCATCTCGACGGTCGACATCACGATCAACGCCGACAACGATGGCCCGACGGCCAACGCCGGCACCGACCAGGCCGTCGAAGAGGGTGACAACGTCACGCTGACGGCCGCCGCCTCGACCGACCCCGAGGGCCAGTCGCTGACTTACACCTGGGTGCAGGTCTCGGGACCGACGGTAACCCTCAGCGACGCCACGGCGGAGCAGCCGACGTTCACCGCGCCAGAAGGGCTGACGAACTCGAGCGTGCGTTTCCAGCTGACGGTGTCCGACGGCTCCAGCGCAAGCGTCGACACGATCGACGTCACGATCGGCGCCGACAACGATGCGCCGAGCGCGAGCGCGGGCATCAACCGCACAGTCAACGAAGGCGAACTCGTGACGCTCGACGCCCGCGGCAGCGCCGACCCCGAGGGCCAGGCGTTGACCTACACCTGGACCCAGGTCTCCGGACCGTCCGTCACGCTCAGCGACTCCACGGCCGTGCAGCCGACGTTCACCGCTCCGGAGGGGCTGACCAACGCCACCATCCGGTTCCAGCTCTCGGTCAGCGACGGCACCAACGTCAGCGTCGACACCATCGACGTCACCGTCAACGCGGACAACGACGCGCCGACAGCCAACGCCGGTCCCGACCAGGCCGTGGACGAGAACGACGTCGTCACGCTCACCGGCGCCGGCTCGCTCGACCCCGAAGGTCAGAACCTGACCTACACCTGGACCCAGGTCTCCGGACCGTCCGTCACGCTCAGCGACCCGCACGCATCCCAACCGACGTTCACCGCGCCCGACGGCGTCACCAACTCGACGGTGCAGTTCCAACTCAGCGTCACCGATGGCACCAACGTGAGCGTCGACACGGTCGACATCGCCATCTCTGCCGACGACGACGCCCCGAACGCGAACGCCGGCGCCAACTTCGCCCGCGCCGAGGGCGGCGTCGCCGTGCTCGACGGCACCGCCAGCACCGACCCCGAAGGCCAGGGCCTGACCTACTCGTGGCGCCAGATCAGCGGTACGCCGGTCACCATCGTGAACCCCGACAGCGCGACGGCGTCGTTCACGGTGCCCGAAGGCCTGAGCAACTCGTTCGCGCGCTTCGAACTGACGGTCTCGGACGGCACCTCGAGCAGCACGGACATCGTCCGCGTCGGCATGCGGGCCGACAACGATGCCCCGACGGCCAATGCCGGCATCGACCAGGTCGTCGACGAAGGCGACGTGGTCACGCTCGATGGCCGCAACAGCACCGACCCCGAGAATCAGGCCCTGACCTACACCTGGGAACAGATCTCGGGCCCGCCGGTCCAGCTCGTGACCGACTCGCTGACTCAGATCGCCCCTTCACCGAGCCCGGTCATGAGCTTCTCGACCGCGACGCTGTCCGCCGACGGTACCGTCAGCTTCGTGGCACCCGAGGGCATCAGCAACTCGGTCGCGACCTTCCGACTCATCGTGGACGATGGCACCTCGAAGAGCGCTTCGACGGTGTCGATCACGATCAACGCCAACAACGATGCGCCGACCGTCGACGCCGGCGCCAACCGTCTCATCGCCGCGCAGGAAGCCGTGCAACTCAACGCCACGGCGAGCGATCCGGAGAACCAGCCGCTGACCTATCAGTGGGTGCAGCTCTCCGGCCCGACCGTGCAGCTGACGGGCGGCGACACGAGCGCGCCTTCGTTCACCGTGCCAACCGGTCACACGGGCGAGAACATCGTGTTCGGCGTTCAGGTCTCGGACGGCAACTCGACCTCGTTCGACACGGTCACCTACCAGATCGAGAACTCGGCACCGAACGTCTCAGCGACCGCGACCGGCACCGCGACGGCTGGCCAACCCGTGAACCTCACGGCGATCGCGCGCGACGTCGACGGCGACGATCTGAGCTACACCTGGAAGCAGGTCGGTGGGCCAATGGTCGCGCTCGGCACGATCAACCAGCCAAACGCGGTGTTCCAGGCCCCCGACGTCACGAGTACGACCACGTTGACGTTCTCGGTCGAAGTACACGACGGCGAGACCTCGACCACCCGCCTCGTCACCGTGACGGTCGATCCGGACAAGGGCTCCGAACCCGATCCGATCAACAACTCGGGCGGTTCGGGCAATGAAGGCGGTGCGACCATCAGCGTCAACCTGACGAACCAGACCGAACCGACGAACAGCGGTTCCGGGTCGGGGTCGGGCTCGGGCACGGGCACGGGAACCGGATCGAACGAGACGGGCACCAATGGCGAGTCCAACACGACCACCGAAGGGGATGTGGCGGGCTATGTGCCGGACAATGACGAGGACGACAGCGATTCCGACTCCGACTTCCGCAGCTCGGTCGCCGCGCGCGACACTTCACAGCTGGATGGAGCCGACGACGACGACGACGACCGTCGCAGCGACGACGATGACGACGACGACGGCGACTCGGACGACCGCGCCGCGGACGACGTTCCGACCGTGACCGAGCACCCACCCGTACTCGCGCAGGCCGGCGCCGAGGTCGAGATCGAGTCCGCGCTCGCCGCACCGGAGTCCGCGGAGAGCGTGCAATTCCAGTGGAAGCAGCTGTCCGGCACCGCGGTCCAGTTCCAGAACGGCAACACGTCGGCCCTGCGAATCGAACTCCCGGAAACGTTCGCCGAAGAGGATCTGGTGTTCGAGGTCGAGATGCTCATCAACGGCGAAGTGCAGGTGCAGGAAATCACCGTGCGCGTGCAGCCCGTCGATGCGGAAACGCGCGACACGCAGGCTCAGCGGCCGGAGTTCAAGCGCCTCACCGAGCGCCACGACGACACCTTCGAGGAACAGCGCGGTGTCGGCAAGCTCTGGGCATCGCTGGTGGCGTTCACGAGCATGGGGCCGGTTCGCGCCCGCAAGTGAACGAGCAGCCTGCCCCGTGGCTTCGATGCCATCGCGGCCTCGGAGCCACGCTGTTTCGACCTCAGTAGAGCGCCGCCCGGCAACCGATGAACCGAGGGATCACCATCATCTCGTCGGGATGGATCCGGGAAACGCATGAAGACCACCACGATCGGAGTGACGACGCTGCTCGCGGCGCTGGCCTGCAACTGGCCCGCCAGTTCGGCCGCCACCAGTTCGGCGCCGCTGCAGCAGCCACTCATCGGCGTCTCCGTTCCGAGCAAGACCGCCCAGGTGGCCGCGGAACAGCCCGGCAAACTCGTCTCGATGCCGCTGCAGGACGGCAACCGCGTCGAAAAGGATCAGGTGCTGTTCCGCCTCAACTCGACGCTGCAGGAACTCGAGGTCGAGCGCCTGCGACCGCTCGCGGAATCCGAGTTCGTAGTCAAACGCGCGATGGCGAACCTGGAGCACGCGGAACGTGAAGCGCAGCGCGTGCGCGATCTCCAGCAGCAGGACATCGCGAGTGACGCCGACCTGCAAAAGCTCGAACACGAGGTCACGATCGCCAAGCTCAAGCTCGAGCAGGCGCAGATCGAACAGCAGCAGTCCGGCAATCAGCTGCAGCAGGCGCTGGAGAAGCTCAACCAGCGATCGGTGACCAGCCCGTTCGATGGCACGGTCACGCAGCGCATGAAGGGCGAGGGCGAGAGCGTCGAGCGCTTCGTGCCCGTGCTCGAGATCATGAGCTTCGATCCGCTGTGGGTCGAGTTCGACTGCCCGACGCACCTCATCAACAACTACCGACCCGGCACCAAGGTGAGGGTGCAGCCGTCCCAGAGCAATGAACCGTCGCGCGAAGCCACGGTCGTATTCCGCTCGCCGAAGGGCAACGCCGCGAGCCACACGATGATGATCCGTGCCTCGCTGCCGAACCCGGACAACCACTGGGGTTCCGGGCGCAAGATGCTGATCACTCCCGTCGAGGACGGTCCTGCGGACCGCGTTTCGGCCGAACCCCCGCCCAAGCCGGGCAAATGAGGAACGCCACGATGCAACGCGACATCGAAGTGAATCCAGCGCTCGAGAGCGATCAGATCGAAGAGCTGCTCGACGACATCGAGATGCGGTGCTCGGCCGATCTGACCGCCGCGCGCGACATGGCAACCGTGCGGTGCAAAGTCGCCGTCGAGGTTCGTCCCGGCAACTCGAGCCTGCGCACGACCAATGTCGTGAACGGGGACACGACCGAACTCCGCAGCCAGAGCGTCACGGCTCTGACGTCGGCGCCGCTGATGGTCGGCGATGTCTACCACCTGACGTTCGATCGCAACTCGCTGGACGTCGCGCCGGCGCTGTCCGTCTGCGACCGCTGCACGATGCTCGGCGACTCGTCGTTCGAGGTGCGCTTCAAATTCTTCTCCGAGCTCGCGCTGCCTGCCAAGAGCAACAGCGACCTCTGATCCACCGCCCCTTGTCCCAGGCCTCCACAGAACCGACCGCGACGCCGGTCGACGACCGCAAGGCGATCAGCCTGACCGCTCTCCAGTGTGAGCTGCGGGCGCTGTTCGCCAACCGGCCGACGAACCGTGCACTGCTCGAGGTCCTGCAGCGGATCGGCAGCGGCCTCGGCGCCGCGTACGCCGTCGTGCACGCCCGCCTCGGCGTCCACCTGCTCTCGGAAGAATGGCAACCTCCCGGCAACAGCCTCGACAACGACGCGCGCGAGTTCGTCAACTCGACACTCTGGGAGGCGATCTCCGCCGAGGAGGCGATGTGCACGCGAGTGCCCGGGGACGACAACGCTGTACTCATCACCGCGGTGATGTACGACCGCGACATCGAACCATCGGGCGGCGCCGCGCTCGTGATCCAGAACTGTGACAAGGCCCGGGCACTTCAGGTGCTCGCGCAACTCGAAGGCATCCTCGGCTACCTGTCCCTGTTGATCGGCGGCACGGACTCCGACGGCCAGCGACTCGCGGAACGGCGGTCGATCGAACCGCACTCGGCAGCCAGCCACCCGATCCGCCTGGCCTACTCACTGATCAGCGATCTCGAGGCGCGCTACGGCTTCGACCTCACCGCGATCGGCTTCGTCGACGGCCAGCGGATCGAGGTCACGGCGATCAGCGGCGTCGACGACCTGCGCCCGGCCAATCCCGGAGTCGGCATTCTGAAGTCCGCGATGGAGGAGTGCCTGGATCGCGGCAGCCCAGTGACCCACCTCGGCATCGACGATCCGCAGTCGACCGACGACTGCCGACTCCACGCCCAGTGGAGCGCGGAAACCAACGGCAACCCAGTCGCCTCTTTCCCCCTCGTCTGCATGGACGAAGTGGTCGCCATCGTCTCCTTCAGTCAAGGGGCGGGCACCAAACTGACGCGCGAGCAGGTGCAACTGATTGCCGAAGAAGTCTCGGGCTACGCGGCGCTGGTGCCACTGACGCGCGCGGCTTCGCGGTCGGTCGCGCGGCATGCCGTGGACTCGCTGCGCTCGACGGCGAGCAACCTGCTGGCGCCGGGAAAACGCCGCAACCTCGCGGTGATCATCGGCCTGTTCCTGATCGGAATCTGGCTCGCGTTCGGCACGATGACCTACACGTTCACCGTGCCGTGCGTCGTCAAGGCCACCGACCGCCGGACGATCGCATGCCCGCGCACGGGTGTCCTGACCGAGCTGTTCGTGCAACCCGGCGAACGCGTACGCAGCGGCCAGCTGCTCGCGGCGCTCGACGCCAACGACGACTTCCTGCGACGCGCCGAACTGTCAGCCGAGATCGAATCCCTCGAAGCTCTCGTCGACCACGCGATCGCGACGCGCGACTCCGGTCAGCTCCGTATCCACGAAGCCAAGAAGCACAGCCTGCTTGCGCAACTGGCGATCGTCGACGAGCGCATCGGCCAGGCGCAGATCCGCGCGCCACAGGACGGGTTGATTCTCGAGGGCGACCTGCGCGAGCGGCTCGGCGGCAGGATCAAGATGGGTGACAAGCTGTTCGAGCTCGCGCGCTACGACCAGGCGTCGATCTCGCTGCAGATTCCCGAACGCCTGGTGCTGTCGGCGCACGAATGCCGGATCGCCGAGTTCGCCCCGACGGCACGCCCAAACACCATCTACCACGTGAACGAGTTGCGCATCGCACCCGCCAGCACGGTGATCGATGGCAGCAACGTGTTCCTCGGCGAAGGCACGGTACCGATCGACTTGGACGAACTACCACCTGGCATGGAGGGCTCGGCCCGCATCGACGCCGGCGACCACTCGCCCTGGTGGGTGCTCACGCACCGCGTGACGGACTGGCTGCGGTTGAACTTCTGGCTCTGAGCGATGACCGAGATCAGCCGCAACGAACGCGTCCTCGGCCCGCTCAAGGTCGGCT
Organism: bacterium; assembly: GCA_024743115.1. Classification (GTDB taxonomy): domain Bacteria; phylum Planctomycetota; class UBA1135; order UBA1135; family UBA2386; genus JAGQRA01. The sequence goes on from JANSXC010000009.1 coordinate 236,538, forward strand.
TGCGCAGCGACCTCCACTTCACGCGCCAGGAGACCCGCGGCGGACCGCGCTACATCGCCCATGATCCGGTCACGTTCCAGAACCACGCGTTCAGCGTCGCGGACTACCAGGTCATCAGCGCAATCGTGCGCCGCCGATCCCTCACCGACACGTTCGAGGAACTCGTCCACCGCGGCGTGCTCGAGGACACCGAGGAAGACAAGCAGGGGTTCTACAAGTTCGTACTCTGGCTCCACGGCGCCGGGCTTCTGCACCTGCCGATCGCGAACGGTGATCTGCTGTTCGACCGCCACCTGCGCCGCCGATCCCAGAAGCACGCGAACTGGTACCAGGTCTTCCTGAACCACAAGATCCCGCTCGGCAACCCGGACGGCTTCCTGCGCCGCACGATGGGTTGGGTCGGCTGGCTGTTCACGATGCCGGGCTTCCTGCTCTGGCTCGGGCTGATCGCGGTCGTGGCGTGGAAATGCGTCGGCCGCTTCGACGAGATGTTCGAGCAGACGAGCACCATGCTCGCGATCTCGAACCTGCCGCTGCTCTGGGGCGCGATGATCGTGCTCAAGGCGATTCACGAGTTCGGCCACGCCTACGCGTGCCGGCGCTTCGGGGCGCCGGTCCCCGAGATGGGAGTCGTCATGATCATGATGACGCCGTGTGCCTATGTCGACGCGAGCGCATCGTGGCGCCTGATGCGGCGCCGGCAGCGGGCCACGGTGGCTCTCGCGGGCATGTACGTCGAGTCCATCGTCGCGGCGTTCGCCGCGCTCGTATGGCTCGGCACGCCACCGGGTTTCGTTCACGATCTCGCCTTCAACGTGGTCGCGCTCGCGAGCGTCGTCACCGTGCTCTTCAACATCAACCCGTTGATGAAGTACGACGGCTACTACCTGTTCTCGGACGTCGTCGGCGTTTTCAATCTGCAACAGCGCGCGACTACGTTCTTCAGCGCCTGGGTCTCGCACTTCGCGCTGGGCAGCCCACGCCCCGAGGCCAACTACGCCAGGTCGGAACGCTGGCTCTACCTGACATACGGTCCTGCCACTTTCGCATACCGGGTGTTCCTCGCGTTCGCAATCACGACCCTCGTGATGCTGCAATGGCCCGGCGCGGGCCTTTTCCTCGGCACGGTCTTCCTCTACGCGCTGGCGGTGATGCCGGTTTGCCGGCTGCTGTCACGGTTGTGGCATCAGGACGTCCCGACGCTCCGCACCCGCAGCCGCCTCGTCGCAATCGGGCTCGCGACGATCGTCCCGATCATGATCGCCATCCTGCCGATCTCGTGGCACGTCACGGCCCCCGGGATCGTCGACCCGCGAACCAGCGAATCCGTGCGGGCCCCCACGGCCGGCTTCGTGAAGACGCTCGCAATCGAGAACGGGCAGGCGGTGGGCATCGGACAACTCCTGTGTGAACTGTCGAACCCCGACCTCGAGTACCGCAGGAAGGAGATGGAGGGCGAACGGGCGGTCGAGGCGGAGAGCTACGACGTGGTCGAGCTCGAAGATCCGACCCAGGCCGCGATGCACGAGTCGCGCAAGCGCTACCTCGAGGCCGGCGTCAATGAACTCCACAATCGAATCCTCGCGATGACGCTGACCGCTTCGACCGCGGGGACCGTGACCAGCGCGAAGGAGTTGGACTGGCAGGGTCGCTTCGTGCAGCAGGGCGAAGAGCTGTTCCAGATCCAGTCCGGCCACCGGTACCTGCGCGTGATCCTGACGGACGAAGACGTCTCGCGAACCCGGCTCGAGATCGGCTCCACCGCCGAAGTCCGCTTCACGTGCAATCCCGATCTACCGGTAAGCGCAAAGGTGCGTGAGATTCGGGCCGCGGCATCCCGCGACGAGATCCCGTTGCCGCTCACCATGCTCGCGGGCGGCGATATCTACGCGCGCCCGCTCGGCGAGACGAGCGCCGTCGCCGTGGCGGACGAACCGTACCTCCATGTGCTGCTCGAGATCGACTCGCTCCCCGTCGCCGCACAGGGCGCCGGCCTGACGGCACGTGTGCAGTTCCCGGCGCGCGTCGAATTGCTCGGCTGGTGGCTGCAACGCCGCGCCCTCGCGTTCTGGAACTCGTGGCGTATGTCGTGATTTTCAATCACGTTGATTGACAATCATCGGCCCTTCGTTATAGTCCGCCGCCCCAATGATCAGCTATCTCGACAAATGGCACTTCGAAAGAGTGGCCCAGCGTCAAGTCCAGGTCGGCTCACCCGACCTGCGAGGGAGGCTCCTCGGCGGCTGACGGCTCCGACGATCAATGATCGGCCGGATTCGCATCCGCCACGAAGAGCCTCGCCCGGAAGCCCGCGCGAGGCTCTTTCGGTTTTCGCCTGCCAACCCCGGCCCGACACACACCCTTGACCCGACGGAGCAGATACATGACTTCATTCCAAACGATCCAACCCGCCTGACGTCGCCCGACGGCGCGTTTCGACCGCTTCTGCGTAGTCGCAGCGCGTTCCGTGACCACGGGTTCTGACGGCGTTCGGCAACGCGTTGGCCCCTACCTGACGGTAGGACGCTCAGTGGTAGAGCACAGGATTCAGATTCCTGAGGAGCGGGTTCGATTCCCGCCTCACCGTCGGCCGCGCGCCGACGGCGCCAATGGCACCCGACGCGTGTCGACCGGCCGCCCCGAGCGGAAGAGTCACTCGCTGCGGCTTCGGCTGTAAGCGAGACCGTGTAATCAGCTTTGCACCCCTTCGATTGCGCCGAATCAGGCGTGATAGGGCCACCGGTCCGTCATCGCATACCGCGGCAAACGCGACAGCGATCGACGACGGCGCCCGTCACGACCGGGTCGACGAATCGACGAGGTCCGCTGATGACCCGGGGCGAACCCGCGAACGGCGGCCGGTCACACTTTTCCCTCCCCAACGAATCCCCCACACCCTTCCCCAATCCCCTTCCCCCCGCATCCGACAACCGGAGGCAACCATGATCCGCACTACCATCAACAAGCACGAGCTCGGACTCGTGTTCCGGAACGGCGACCTGCGGCGTGTGCTCGCGCCGGGGCGTCACCTCGTCCGCGAGCGCTTGATCGGTGGCAACGTCCAGCGCGTGAACCGACTCGTCACCCGATTCGATCACCCGCTGCTCGACGTTCTCGCCGCTGATCCGGCGCTGCGATCCCACCTGACCGTCGTCGACCTCGAACAGAACCAGCGCGCCATCGTCTGGCGCGATGGCCGCCTCTACGACTTCGTCGCGGCGGGGCGCTTTGCCTACTGGAGCGCCCCGTACCGCGTGAAGGTCGAGGTGTTCGAGGTCGACGACCAGGAGTTCGTGCACCCGCAGCGTGACGCGATCCTCACCATGAACGGGGCGAGCGATCACCTGCGGTGCATCGAAGTCGAGTCTCACGAACGGGTTCTCGTTCGGCGCGGCGGCGAACTCGCGGCTGTGCTCGACGGCGGACGGCACGCGTTCTGGTCGGCCGGCAGCACGCTCACGTGGCAGACCGTGGATCTGCGCGAGCAGATCGCGGACGTCGCGGGGCAGGAGATCATGACGGCCGACAAGGTCACGTTGCGGCTCAACCTCGTGGTGGGCTGGCGGGTCACGGATCCGCTGGCGGCAACCGCCACGGTCCAGAGCGCCGACAGCGCGATCTACCGTGAGGCGCAGCTCGCCCTGCGCGCCACGGTCGGCGGACGCGATCTCGAACAGCTGCTCGCCGACAAGAACGAGGTCGCCGCGGAGATCCGCGCCATCGTGGCGCGGCGCGCGGCGGAGTTCGGCGTAGCGGTGTCCACCGTGGGCATCCGCGACATCGTTCTGCCCGGTGAGATGAAGACGATCCTGAACCAGGTGATCCAGGCCCAGAAGCAGGCGGAAGCCAACCTGATCCGCCGCCGCGAAGAAACCGCGGCGGCGCGCAGCCAGGCCAACACCGCCCGCCTCCTGGCGGACCACCCGGTCCTGATGCGAATGAAGGAGCTCGAAGCGCTGGAGGCAATCCTGCGCGACGCGCGCACGACGTTCGTGTTCGGCAACGGCGACCTCACCACGCAGGTCAAGAGCCTCATCGCCGATGGCGATGGGGACTAGGAGCGGTCGCGAGCCCGCGGCCGCTCCTCCACCCCCGATCCGGATCACGCCGGCACTGGCGACGCCTCCGGCAATCGCGTTCAATCGCGGCCCACCCATGCGCGGCCTCCCATCGATCGTCCGGCGCGAAATCGCCCTCGCGCTCACTGTCAGCACCGTCTTCGCGGCACCCGCGCCGGCGACCGCTCCATGGCCGGCCAGCCAGGATCCCGGAAAGCACGAGTCCGGCCAAGCACCCGGTGCAGCTGTCGCCAGCCCTACGGGGGCAGCCATCGACTTCCACTCGCAGATCCGCCCGCTGCTCGAGAACCACTGCTATCGCTGCCACGGCGAGCGCAAGCAGAAGGCCGACGTGCGACTGGATGATCTCGACCACACGATGGCGACCGGCGCCGCGGCCGAGGGTTGGCGGTCGGCACTCGACATGATCAACAGCGGCGAAATGCCGCCGGAGGACGCGCGCCAGTTCTCCGATGCCGAACGTCGACTGGTCGTCGACTGGCTCACGGCCGGGCTCGAAGCGGCCGCCGAACGGCAGAAGGGTGACCGCCGGGTCGTGATGCGGCGACTGACGCGGGCGCAGTACTCCCACGCGCTACAGGACCTGCTCGGGGTCGCCATCGATTTCGGTCGCGACCTGCCCGCCGATGCGAAGTCGGAGATGGGCTTCACGAACAACGGCGAAGTGCTGCAAGCCAGTTCGCTCCACCTCGACTACTACCGCGACATCGCGCGCCGCGGCATCGAGCAGGCGATCGCGACCGGCGACCGACCGGAGGTCACGCGCTACCGCGTCGAGTTCGGCAAGGGCAAGGGCAAAGGCATGGTCGCCGGCAAGACCGGCGGCTATCAGTCGGTGCCGCTGAGTCCCGACGACTTCACGGTCGAGGTGCTCGGCGATGCGCAGCTCACCGAAGAGGAACGCCTCGCGGTGCAACGCCGCATCAGCGTCGGCCTCCGTGGCTCGGGGCAGGATCGCTTCCGCGCGGTGGACGAAGGCATGGTCCTACTCTCCGCCGTGCCGCATCGCGAAAAGGTGCCGAAGTCCTGGCAGGGTCCCTCGCCAAACCTCAAGCTCGAGATGCAGCGCTGCTGGCCCGAGCAGGGCGACTTCGTGATGCGAGTCCGCGCCTCCCGCGGCTACGTCCCGCCGTTGCGCATGCAGCTGCTCGTCGCACTCGACGAACCCGTGCCCGCCGTGAAGATGGCGGACGACGGCTTCTTCCAGCGCCAGAAGGGCACGATCATCACGGGCGGGGACAAGAGCACGCGACGCAAGAACGTGCGACTCGAGGGCGGCACGATTCTGCCCGTCGACGTTCCCAAACCGGCGCAGGCGCTGATCAGCTTCACGCTGCCCGCCGACGGGTTCTACCAGGTCGATCTGCTGCATCCGCCGCAACCGCCGAGCGCGATGCCGTCCGTGCGCCTCTCCGCGGCCGGCCACCACCTCGACCAACGGCTCGAACTGTCGGCGGAACAACTCGAACAGGAACGCGTCATCACTCCGCTCGGCGTGCTCGGCCTGCGACGCGGCCGCCATTCGCTGAAGCTCGGTGGACCGTTCTTCGTCGGCTTCACGGAGATCGCGATCACACGCCTGCCCACCGAGCACCCGATCGTGCAGCGCCTGACCGCCCGCAGCGAGCGGCAGACCGACGCCGTCAAGCATCTGGTGCCTGCCATCCGCGCGCTGGTCGGCACACGGACCGACGATGGCATGGACTACCAGGCGTTCGGTGCACCCCAGGAGGTCCACGCCCCGCTCGGCGAGCCCGCGACCTACGAGTTCTTCGGCCGTCTCGAGAACCTGCCCATCCCCGCGCCCGATTCCGGCGACACGGAGATCCTCTCCGGCTTCCTGCTGCTCGGCCTGTGGAACGACCATCTCGTGAAACACCGCGACGAGACCGGTCCGCCGTTGCTCGTCGAGGCTATCGAGTTCGAAGCGCCCTACCTGCCTCACTGGCCGCCGCAGTCACACACCGACATCTTCGTCGAGGGCGACCGCGCGGACCTGCCGGCCTACACGCGCAAGGTGCTCCGCAAGTTCCTCGAGCGGGCGTTCCGGCAGGCCGTCGACGACGCCGAAGTCGACCGCTACCTCGCCTTCTGGCAGTCGATCCGCGCCGACTTCGACACCTACGAGGACGGCGTCGCCGAGGTGCTCATCGCAATCCTCTGTTCGCCGCGCTTCCTGTTCCTCGTCGAGTTCGAGGAGCACCAGGAAGAACTCTCGGACACGGCGCTCGCCAATCGCCTCGCGTTCTTCCTCTGGAACTCACCGCCCGACGGTAAACTGCGCGAGCTCGCCCGCACGGGCAGGCTCCGCGACGAGCTGCTGCCGCAGATCGATCGCATGCTCGAGGACGACAAGGCGTGGCGCTTCGTCCGCGCGTTCAGCTACGAGTGGCTGCGGCTCGATCGCCACGCCGAGATGACGATCAACGTCGACCGGCACAAGGACTACACGCGCTTCGTCAAGCGCGACATGGCCGAGGAGACCTATCACTTCGTGCATCGCGCACTGCACGAAGACCTCAGCATGTTCACGCTGATCGACTCGGACTTCGCGATGCTCAACCAGAACCTCGCGGAGTTCTACGGCATCGATGGTGTGATGGGCGCGCACTTCCGCCCAGTGCCCGTGACGCCGGACCAGCGCCGCGGCGGCCTGCTCGCGCAGGGCGCGTTCCTCGTCGGCCACAGCGACGGCAGCGAACCGCATCCGATCAAACGCGCCGTCTGGATCAAAGAGAAGTTCCTCGGCGACCCGCCACCCCCGCCACCGCCCAACGTCCCCGACCTCGATCCCGATACGCCCGGCTTCGAGAAGATGACGCTCAAGCAGCAGCTCGAAGCCCATCGTGACAACCCATCGTGCCGCGACTGCCACGCCGGCATCGACCCGTTCGGCGTCGCCTTCGAACGGCTCAGCGCGGTCGGCCGCTTCGAGCCCGAACGCCGCGGACTCACGATCGACGCCGCAACGACGCTGCCGGACGGCACGGCCGTCGACGGCATTCAGGGACTGCAGCGCTACCTGCAGACCGAGCGCGGCGACGATTTCGCCCGTGCGTTGATCGAACACCTGTTCGCTTATGCGATGGGACGGGACGTTCACTTCGCGGACGAAAGTGACATCGATCAGATGCTCTGGCAGGTAAAGTTGGCCGGGTATCGGATGCGATCGGTGATTCGGTGCATCGTCACGAGCCCGTCTTTCACCCGTCGCTGACCAGCCGATCGGCCCGAACTCGAATGGAGCCCGCATGACCAGCTTCAATCCACTCGACCGCCGCACGTTCCTGCGTGGCGCCGGCGTCTCCGTCGCGCTGCCGTGGCTCGAAGCAATGACCCCGCGGCCGGAGCGCGAGACCGGCACCCCCCGCCGCGAGCCGATGCGTCGCATGTGCTTCGTCTACTTCCCCAATGGCGCGGCCATGCCGAAGGAAGGCGACGAGAAGTGGGGCCACTGGCGCTGGTTCCCGCACGCCGCCGGTCGCGACTACGAGTTCACGAAAGTGCTCGAGTGCCTCGCGCCGTTCCGCGAGAAGCTCTCGCTGCTCGGCGGCCTCAGCCACCCGCTCAGCCGCCAGCTGCTCGGCCATCTCGCGGGCGACACCTGGCTCACGGCCGGCGACATGCGCGGCGACGTCTACAAGAACCGCGTGTCCGTCGACCAGGTCGCGGCGCGGCATCTCGCCAAGCACACGCGCTACCCGTCGCTCGTGCTCTCGACCGACGGCGGCGTCGGCTACAAGTCGCGCGTCTCGACCCTGTCGTTCGACCACAGTGCGCGGCCGATCCCGTCGGAGCACCGCCAGCGACTGATCTTCGAACGCTACTTTGCCCCGGGCGGCGGCGCGTCGACGGCCGAACGTCGCGCGCAGCTGCAGCGCGGCCGCAAGATCGTCGACCTCGTGCTCGAAGACAGCAAGCGCCTGCAGGGCAAGCTCGGCAAGCACGACGCCGACAAGCTCGGTGAATACCTCGCGTCACTCGACTCGGTCGAACAGCAGATTCGCCGCAATGAGTCGTGGCTCGACAAGCCGCGCAAGCCGTTCGACAAGAGCCACCTCGACCTCGACGTCGCCGCCAACGTGGACCCCAAGGGCTACCTGCGCGCGATGTTCGACCTCATGGTGCTCGGCTTCCAGACCGACCTCACGCGCGTCATGACCTACATGACCGGGCGCGAGGACGGCATGGGCTTCGCCGACAAGTTCCCGGAGCGCGCGCTCGGCATCAAGCGCGGCCACCACACGATCAGTCACGACCAGCACGAGGGTCACTGGGACCAGTGGGGCCGCTACGATCAGTGGCACGCGCAGCAGTTCGCCTACTTCCTCGAGCGCCTGAACACCGTCGAGGACGAGCACGGCAAGCTGCTCGACACGACGATGGTGCTCTACGGCAGCTGCTGCAGCACGACCCACAACGCCCGCAACTACCCGCTCGCGCTCGCCGGCGGTAACAAGCTCGGGCTGAAGCACGGCGCGTATCACAAGTACGACGAGTCGACGCCGTTCTGCAACGTGTTCGTCGGCATGCTCAATGCGGTCGGCGTGAAGACCGAGAGCTTCGCGGACAGTACGGGCACACTGCCCGAGGTCTTCTCGGCCTGACCGCCGGAGGAGCGTGCGGCCGTTCTGATAGCATGCACGGGCTCGCCGTGCTCGACCTACTCGCCCGAACTCTCGCGACCCTCGTGGTCGCCGCCTGGCTACCGGCCCCGACACTCTTGGCTCAGGGTCCGGTGCAGGTACCGCTCAACTACAACTGGAACGGCATCGCCCACGCCGGTGAAACCGGCCAGCCCGACGCGCCGAACGGCTTCCGCTCCATCTCGGATCGCGCGCTCGACTTCACGGGCGGCGTGCCGACCGACCCCGTGCTCTCGCGCTACGCGCTCGTCGGCACGGCCGGGGCACTCGACATGGTCCACCTCGGCAACCGCAACACCGTCGACAACGGCAACTGGGCCTTCGACAGCTCGCCCAACTCGAACGCGGTCGGCACGCAACCGAGCTGGCTTTCGAACCCGAACCAGACCGGCTCGCAGACCACGAACCTGACCACACCGATCCCGCTCGGCCTGCAGTCGCAGGCGACCGTGCTGTTCCATGTCAGCAACGGCGGCGGCTCGTGCGACGTTACGTTCTCGTTCCAGAGCGGGGCGACGGCAACGCGCACGATCACGGCACCGGACTGGTTCAACGGCGCGTTCGCGGGCCGCGACAGCGTCGACCGCGCCGACGCCGGCAACAACCTCGGCCTCGTCGAAGCGACGCTCGACCTCAGCGCGTTCGCTGGCGAAGCGCTGACCCGGATCGCGTTCGGTAATCGTTCGAACACCAACGCGGGCTACGGCATCTACGCGGTCAACGTCGTACCCGCGCCCGAACCGGCCACCGAGACCCGCATCGCGCTCAACTACAACTGGAACGGCATCGTGCACGCCGGGGAAGCCGGACTGCCGGACGCCCCGAACGGCTATCGCTCGATCGCGGACAAGGGACTCGACTTCCGGACCGGGGTGCCTGCCACCCCCCTGCTGGCTGGATTCGACCTCGTCGCGGCGCCAGGGTCGCCCGACCTCGTGATGCTCGGCAACCGCAATGCGGTCGGCAGCGCGCAGTATCCCTTCGATCCGCTGCCCGATGGCGACAACCTCGGCACGCAGCCCGCGTGGCTGCCGAACCCGGACCTCACGGGCCCGCAGACGACGACGCTCGCGACCCCGGTCCTGCTCGACGGCAGTTCGACGGCCAGCTTCCTCTATCAGATGTCACACGGCGGCGGTGCGTTCGACGTCACGTTCACGTTCGCGACCGCCTCGATCACCACGACGCTGACCGCGAGCGACTGGGCCGGCGGCAGCTACCTCGCACTCGACGATGTCGATCGCGCGCAGACGTTCACGATGCTGCGCATCGAGGACGCCACGATCGACCTGAGCCCGGCATCCGGCCTGGTACTGACGGCGATCACGTTCGGCAACTCGTCGAACAGCAACGGCAGCTGCGCGATCCTCGCGGCGACGGTGACCGGCTGCCTTTCCTGCAGCAACTCCGGCGGCCCGTTCGCATACGGCGGCGGCAACGGTCCGACCATGTCGACGTCGGCCACGGGAGCGCTCGGCTGCCCGCTCGACTGGCAGGTCCAGGGGGCGACCCCGGGCACGCTGCTCGGCCGCTTCGCGCTGTCGTTCCGCGCCACCGGCATCCAGTTGTCCAGCGTGTTCCCGGCCTGCTCGGGAACGATCCACGTCGACATGCCGCTCACCGCGGTCGCCTTCGTCGACGCCACCGGTACTGCCACCTTCTCGCTGCCGGCCCAGACCGACCCCGGTTTCTGCGGCCTCGCGATCATCGCGCAGTATGCCGAACTCGTCCCGACCTCCTGCCCTGTCCTGCTCAGCGATGCACTCTCGATCACGATCGGTAACTGACGTCCTGGCGCGCCTCGCCCTCGCCGCGACGGCCCTGTCGGCAGCTCTGGCCGCGCAGAACCAGCCGCCCGCAGCACCTCGATTCACGGAGCCGCCGATCGCAAACCTCGTGCTCAATCCCAGTGACGTCCACATGGAGACGGCGCCGTTCGCCGACCCCAACCCGGGCGATCAACACGCCGCGTCGGACTTCGAGATCTGGACCGTCAGCCCATCGCAACGCGTCTGGGCCGGCCTCGGCCTCACGGGCTTCGAGAAGATCCACGCCCACCTCGGCGACGGCACGTTCGAGAACTCGCACACGGGCTGGCACCGTTTGTTCGCCAACACGCAGTTCGTTCTGCGTGCCCGGCACAAGGACGACAGCGGCGTTCCGGCCACCGAATGGAGTCCGTGGACGTCCGTCCCGTTCGCGACCGGCGACGCGGGCATCAAGCTGCCGATGCTGCTCGAGGACGTCGATGACGTGCCCGCGCCGACGTGGACCGAAGCCAGCAATCCCAGCGCGGCCATCGACCTGCCGCCCGGCTTTCCGAGCTCGATGCTGCGCATCGAGACGGACACCCGCTGGCAACTGCTGCGCATCGACGGGACGACAGGTCCGGGCAATCGCGTGACCAACCCGCCCGGCCTGCCCGTGCACCGCGCGATCCGGGTCGTGATCGAGGCCGGCAACGTCGGCCAGAACCTGCAGCTGCCGGCCAGCGATCTGCGCGGCTTCGAGCACTCGTGCGCAAGCTTCGTCATCCACCTCCCCGCGATCGACCTGCCGCCGTTCTCGCGCGCGGAGTTCTGGGTCAGCGACCATGGCGGCACGTACGATGCGACAGGATCGCCGTTCGTGCCGACGTTCACGAACCTCGCGCGCTCCGTGCCGCTGCCGTGGGAGCCGCTGCAGGACGGGTTCACGCTCGACGTCGTGGCGTCGAACCTGCGCATGCCGGTCAACATCGCGTTCGTCCCCAATCCAGGCACCGGACCGCTCGATCCCAAGTTCTACGTCACCGAGCTCTACGGCACGATCAAAGTCGTCACCAACAACGGGACGGTCGGAGACTACGCGACCAACCTGCTCAACTACACGCCGTCGGGCGCGTTTCCGGGGAGCGGCGAGCAGGGCCTCGCCGGCATCGCGGTCGACCCAACCTCGGGCGACGTCCTCGTTTCGCACCTGTGGCGGACCGGCGGCCAGAACAATCCGCGCATCACGCGGCTCACGAGCCAGAACGGCGGACTCACGTCGTCGTCGCGCCAGGTCATCTTGAACATGCTCGGCGAACCGCAGGGGCAGTCCCATCAGATCTCGGCGCTCGAGATCGTGAACGGCGAGCTGTTCTGCCACATGGGCGACGGCTTCAACTTCCAGACGGCGCAGAACCTCGGCTCGTTTCGCGGCAAGATCCTGCGCATGGATCTCAGCGGCGCCCCGATCGTGACCAATCCGTTCTACAACGGTGGCGCGATCACCGCCCGCGACTACGTCTACTGCTACGGCGTTCGCAACCCGTTCGGCGGGGCGCTGCGCGCAGCCGATGGCCGGCGCTACTGCGTCGAGAACGGCCCCAACGTCGACCGCCTGACCCAGCTCGTACCCGGGCGGAACTTCGGCTGGAACAACACGAACGCGAGCATGTTCAATTTCGCGCTGCACGCCTGGGATCCGTCGGCCGGCCCCGTCAGCATCGCGTTCGTGCAGCCACAGACGTTCGGCGGCAGTGACTTCCCGGCCGAACTGCAAGACCGAGCGTTCGTAACGGAATCCGGCGCGACCTACGCGCAGGGTGAGCAGACGATCGGCAAGCGCATCACGACGTTTGCATTCGACATGAACGGCAACGTCACCAACGGCCCGATTCCATTCGTCGAGTACACCGGTGACGGCTTCGCGACCGCGGCCGCGCTCGCCGCAGGGCCCGACGGCCTCTACTTCAGCGAGTTCTACCGCGACGCGATGACGACGGGACCGACCGCGATGGGCGCCCGCATCCTGCGTGTCCGCTACGGCGACCCACTCGACTGCGACGGCAACGGTCTGCCGGACTCCTGCGAACTCGCAAGCGGCGCGGCCGACTGCAACGGCAACGGCGTGCTCGACGTGTGTGATCTGCAGAACGGGACGTCACACGACTTCGACGGCAACGGCGTCCCGGACGAGTGCGATCCGCTGTTCGCGAGCGTCGACGAGATCTCGCTGTCGACCGGCGGCACGGTCGACTTCGACCTCGACGCGGGCGCCGGCAACGCGGGACAGCTCTACCGCCTGCTCGGCTCGATGACCGGAACCGCACCGGGCACGCAGTTCGGCAGTCTGACGTTACCGCTCAACAGCTTCAACGACCCGTGGTTCCAACTCACGTCCACGGTCTTCAGCCCCACGATCCTGCAGGGCACGATCGGCCAGCTCGACGCCGCGGGCCGCGCGCAGGCCGCCATCGTCGTGCCGCCGCTACCGCTGAGCCTGCTCGGCATCACGTTTCATCACGCCTACCTCGTCACCGACCCGGCCACCCAACCGCTGTTCACCAGCAACGCGGTGCCTCTGACGATGGCACCCTGATCCACCCATTTCGCGTCCCCCCCTCAGAAGGACCAGAATGACCCCCCGACTCTCCGCTCTCGCCATCACCGCCCTGACTGCTCCATTGGCAGCTCAGGCGATCCCCGTGCCGCTGGCCAACAACTTCAACGGCATCGTGCATGCGGGTGAGTCCGGCATCCCCGACGACCCGAACGGCTTCCGGTCGATCTCCGACCGCGCGCTCGACTTCACGGCCGGCGTGCCGAACGACCCCTTGCTCGCGGGCTACCAGGTCGTGACGACCGCGGGCACGCTCGACATCGTGCACCTTGGCAACCGCAACACCGTCGACAACAGCAGCAAGCCATTCGACCCGGTCCCCAACACGAACAACCTCGGGATCCAGCCGAACTGGCTGCCGAACCCGGATCAGAGCGGGCCCCAGATCTCGGTGTTGCAGTCGCCGATGCCGGTCGGCGCGACCACCATCGCGACGTTCCTCTACCAGGTCAGCAACGGTGGCGGCGCGTTCGACGTGACGTTCACGTTTCAGAACAGCCCGAGCTTCACCGCAACGCTCACCGCCGGCGACTGGTTCGGCGGCACGCTGCCCGGCACGGGCCAGGTCGACGTCGGCTCGCCGGACAACAACCTGTCGCTGACCGAAGGCCGCGTCGATCTGTCCGCCTTCGCGGGCGACAACGTCACGGAGATCACGTTCTCGAACGCGAGCAACGTCAACGCCGGCTACGCAATCGTCGCCTGCAACTTCGAATACCCGCCGGTGCCGTCCGGCGTGATCCAGATCCCGTTGAACTACAACTTCAATGGCATCGTCCACGCCGGTGAATCCGGGCAGCCGGACGCCCTGACCGGCTACCGCTCGATCTCCGACCGCGGCCTCGACTTCACGGCGGGCGTGCCGGCCGACCCGCTGCTCGCGCCGTATTCCATCGTCGACGCACCGGGCGTGCTCGACATCGTGCACGTCGGCAACCGCGACACCGTCAACAACAGCGGCCAGCCATTCGATCTCGCACCGGACAACGACGACATCGGTGTGACGCCGTCGTGGTTGCCGAATCCTGACCAGACCGGGCCGCAGGTCACCGTGCTCAGCTCGCCGATCCTGCTCGACGGCAGCTCCCGCGCATCGGTGCTGTTCCAGATCAGCAACGGCGGCGGCTCGTTCGACATCGAGCTCGGCTTCCTGGCCGGCCCGCCGGTGATCGCCACGGTCACGGGCTCGGACTGGTTCGGCGGCACGTTGCCGGGCACGGCCAACGTCGACAGCGGCCTGCCGGGCGCCAACCTGTCGCTGACCGAACGCACGATCAACCTGTTCAACGAAGCCGGCCGGACGCTCACGAGCATCTCATTCCAGAACCGCACGAACACCAATGCCGGCTACGCCGTCGTGGCGATGAACGTCATCGGCTGCGGCGTGTGCAACAACGCCGCCACGGGCGCGCAGACGGACCTCGGCGGCGGCACCGGGCCGACGTTGAGCTCGCTGTCGACGACGCGACTCGGCTGCGACCTCGACTGGTCGGTCGCGGGCGCCACGCCGAACGGCGTCGGGTTCTTCCTGCTGGGCCTCGGTTCCGCACCGACGCCGCTGAGTTCCTTCCTCCCGGCCTGCACGTCCGGCACGGTGCATATCGTCAACCCATCGAACCTGTTCGCGCCCTTGAGCCCGACCGGTTCCGCAACGGTCAACTTCAACCTGCCGCTCGCGCAGTTCGTCTGCGGCGTGACGTTCACGGCCCAGTTCGCCGAGCTCGTGCCCGGCAACTGCTTCGTGTCGATCAGCAACGGCCTGTCGCTCACGATCGGTAACTGAGGGTCGGCCGCGGCCGCCGCGACACCGCGGCGGCCGATCAGGCCTTCTGCAGCGCCAGCTGCACGGCCAGGCCCCCGCTGCCGACCTTGCCCGCCGCCTCGAATGCACCGGCCGCGGCAGTGCCGGGCGCGAACTCGACCGCGAGCACCTGCTCTCTCACGTAGTCCGCGAAGGCACCGAGAGCCGCTGCGACCTCGGCGTCGGCCTCGTAGGTGAGCGCAATGCGATCGCTGACGTGCAGCCCCGCATCTTTGCGCGCCTGCTGCACGAGTCGCACGAAGTCGCGCGCCGCACCTTCCTGCTCGAGCTCCGGCGTGACGGCCGTGTCGAGCGCGAGCACGACATCGTTGGTCGACAGCGCCGACGCGGTGATACCTTCCTTCGGCACGAGGTTGAGCACGAACTCACCCGGCTCGAGCGTGACCCCACCGGCCACGGCACGCTCACCGTCGAGCTGCCAATCACCGCTGCGGGTCGCCGCGAGCACCCCCTTCATCTGCTTGCCGAGCTTGGGGCCGAGCGACTTGGCATCGACTTGCAGCCGGAACGAACCGTAGGCCTCGATGTCGCTCGCGAACTCGACCGCCTTGACGTTGAGCTCTTCCTGCAGCAGGTGCACGTACGGCTTCATCGCCGCGGCATCGGCACCCGCGAGCGTCACGCTCGGCAGCGGCAAACGCGTGCGGAGTTTCGCCGATTCGCGGAGCGACAGCCCGACCGAACACGCATCGCGCGTGCGATCCATCTGCCGCACGAGATCGGGATCGTCCGGCCAGGCGCCCACGTCCGGCCAATCCGCGAGGTGCACGGACTCACCGCCGGTCAGACCGGTCCAGACCTTCTCCGTCAACATCGGCAGCAGCGGCGACGCGGCCTCGCACAGCGTGACGAGACAGGTGTAGAGCGTGTCGAACGCATCCTGCTGATCCTGCTTGCCGGTCTCGCCCCAGAACCGCGGACGGCTACGGCGAATGTACCAGTTGTTGAGCGCGTCGAGGTATTCCTTCACGACCTGACAGGCACCCGCGAGGTCGTAGTCGTCCATGCAACGCTGCAATCCGACCACCATCGCTCGCGTCTTGCTCAGCGCGTAGCGATCGAGCACGGCGGCCTGATTCGTCCGTCGTGAAGCGCGGATCGAGTCCGTGTTCGCGTAGAGCGTGAAGAAGTAGTAGGCGTTCCAGATCGGGTTCAGGACGAGGCGCACGACTTCGTGGATCTGCTTGCCGTCCTTGCTGATCTGCAGATCGCCGCCACGCAGGATCGGTGAACTCATCAAGAACCACCGCAGTGCGTCGGAGCCGACCTTGTCGAACATCTCCTCGGGATCGGGATAGTTCCGCAGCGACTTGCTGAGCTTGGCACCGTTCTCGTCGAGCACGACGCCGTGACAGATACAGTTCTTGAACGGCGGCTTGTCGAAGAGCGCCGTGCTGAGAACGACGAGCGTGTAGAACCAGCCGCGCGTCTGCGCGACGTATTCGACGATGAAGTCGGCTGGGAAGTGGCTCTCGAACCACTCCTTGTTCTCGAACGGGTAATGCACCTGCGCGAAGGGCATCGAGCCCGATTCGAACCAGCAGTCGAGCACCTCGGGCACGCGCCGCATCGTGGACTTGCCGGTCGGATCGTCGGGGTTCGGCCGGGTCAGCGTGTCGATGAACGGCCGGTGCAGATCCTCGACCTCGACACCGAAGTCGCGCTCGAGCTCGGCGACCGAGCCGTACACGTCGATGCGCGGATACTTCGGATCATCGCTCTTCCAGACCGGGATCGGCGCGCCCCAGAACCGGTTGCGTGAGATCGACCAGTCGCGCGCGTTCTCGAGCCACTTGCCGAACTGGCCGTCGCGGATGTGACCAGGGATCCAGCGGATCTGCTGGTTGTGCGCCAGCATGCGATCCTTGAAGTCCGTGACCTTCACGAACCATGCCCCGGGGATCGCCTTGTAGATCAGCGGTTCGCGCGTGCGCCAGCAGTGCGGGTAGTTGTGCTCGTAGGTGACGTGCTTGAGCAGCACGCCACGCTCCTTGAGGTGCTTGATGATCGGCTTGTTGGCATCGAAGACCAGCTCGCCTGCCCAATCCGTGACCTCGCTCGTGTAACGCCCGCGCTCATCGACCGGACAGACGAGTTCGATGCCGTTGGCCTCGCAGACCTTCTGGTCGTCCTCACCGAAACCCGGCGCCATGTGCACGACACCCGTACCCTCGGTGGTATCGACGAAGTCTCCCGCGAGCACGCGGAACGCCTTCGGGTGCCCCGCGAAGTACGGGAACATCGGCTCGTACGTTCGCTCGACGAGGTCACTGCCTTTCAGCGTCGCGATCTCTTCGAAGCCATCGAGCTCTTTCTCCAGGGCGCCGAGCGTCGCCTTGCCGAGTACGTAGTAACGGCCGTCCTTGCCGACGATCACGTAGTCGAGGTCGGGCCCAACCGCGAGCGCGAGGTTGCTCGGCAGCGTCCACGGCGTCGTCGTCCACGCCACGATCTGCAGCGGTCCGGGATCACCGTCGCGCGGCGTCAGCGTGAACGCCACCGTGACCGCCGGATCCTGCCGCGGCCGCGTGGCGTCGTCGATGCGCGTCTCGAAGTTGCTGACCGGCGTCTGCAGCGCCCACGAGTACGCCATCACGCGCTGCCCCTCGTACACCAGCCCCTTCTCGTGGAGCTGTTTGAACGCCCACAGGACGCTCTCCATGTAGGAGAGGTCCATCGTCTTGTAGTCGTTGTCGAAGTCGACCCAGCGCGCCTGGCGCGTGACGTAATTGCGCCACTCGCCGGTGTAACGCTGCACGCTCTGACGACACGCGTCGTTGTACTTCTCGAGGCCGATCTCATGCACGGCCTGCGCGCCACTCAGCCCGAGTTCCTTCTCCGCCTCCATCTCGGCGGGCAGCCCGTGACAATCCCAGCCGAACCGCCGCTCGACGCGACGTCCACGCATGGTCTGATAGCGCGGCACGACGTCCTTGACGAAACCCGTGAGCAAGTGCCCATAGTGCGGCAGGCCATTGGCGAAGGGCGGCCCGTCATAGAAGACGTATTCGTTGGCCCCCGCCGCGCGGTGCTCGACCGAGCGACGAAAGGTCCCTTGCTCCTCCCACCGTGCGAGCGTCGCGGCCTCGATCCCAGGGAAGTCGGCCTGCGGGGTGACGTCGGGGTAGGGCTTTCGATCGGCAGCGGAATCGGTCATTGGCCGGAGCAGTGTGGCGACTCGGCCGCGGCAGCGCAAACGTCAGCCGCCGACAGGGCTGCCCGCCCGCGCGACCAACGATCAAAACTCGATGCCGAACCCGACCACGACACCGCGCAGCTCGAGGTTCAGATCGCGACTGGCGGTCACCGAATCGCCGTATTCCGCGTCGTGCCGCCGGTAGGCCAAGAAGAGATCCACGCCCTCGACCGGCGCGAACGCGACGCCCGTCTCGAGGGTCCGGGCATGACTGGCCTGCTCCATCGCGTAGCCCTTGAACCGAAAGTAGGGGAACATCCAGTCGCGCGCCCGGACCCGCAATTCGACCCCGGCGCTCGGGCCGAAGTAGTTCTCCTCGAACGCGATCGTCGGGCTGCCCGACAGTTCGAGGCGGTCGTTCGCAAAACCAACGAGGCCGTAGACCTCGACACGATGGGAATCGAGTCCGAACCGGTAGTTGAGCGCGCCGTGGATCAGGTCGTAGTCGACGCCACCAAAGCCGTCGCTGAGTCCGACCGAACCACCGGTGCCGCTGACCTCGAGCTCGATGCCCTGACGGAACCGACGCGAGTAGTCACCGGGCTCACGCGGCGGATCGAACTCGAGCACGGCGCGCGCCAACGGAAAGAGCCGATCCGTGTCCTTCCCGTCGACATCGTTGAGCGTGCAGCCGCTCACCCCGACCAACGCGGCCGCCGTCATCGCGAGCGGCGCCATCGCCGACCAACCACCGCGCCGCCGCCGCGAACGTTGTCGCAATCCCACCATGGCTTTGACGATACCGCGACACGTCCGCGGTCGCGAACGAGTGGCAACACCGCCCCGCACGGGATAGCCTGCGCCCTCGAAGGAGTGTCCATGTACCTCGCCAAGACCACTGCAATCGCTCTCCGTAACACGGTTCTCGTTCTCGCTGCCGCGACGTTCGCCGCCTGCTCGATGGCGGACTTCCGCGCCGCCGACACCCGTCGCAATCTCCTGCTCGAGGACGTGCACCGGCGCGTCGGACAGCTCAAACGGATCGTCGACGACGGGCCGGACCCGATCGTCGCCGCGGCGGTCAAAGCGGAGACGAAGAAGCTCAAGGCACTCGTCGACGAAGTGAACGACGTCGACGCCGGCAAGGAATCGGCGCGGGACGAGCTCGTCGGCAAAGAGACCGAACTGAAGCAGGGCGCCAGCGCCACGCAGACCGTCATCGAACTCAACGAACGACTCGCAGCGCTGCGTAAGAAGGTCAAAGAGAAGCTCGCGGCCGCGAAGAAGACACCGCCCAAGGACAAAGAGGGCAAAGCAGCCGTCAAGGAACTGCGCAAGCTCGACGACGAACTCACGAAGTTCGACCCCGCGCAGGCCGACAACCTCGCGAGCGCGCTCGACGCGTTCGAGCGGCGTTACACGACCGAGCTTGCGAAGCTCGAGAAGGACAACCCGGACCTCCTCGCCCAGGAGAAGCTCCGCGGCGAGATCCAGGCCCTTATTGCCCGCGGTAAGACGTTGAAAGACTGGGGCGATGCCGATCGACGCAACGCGATCGAGAAAGCTCGCAACGAACTCAACGACCTGCTCGGCAAAGTACCGGATCCCGCCACCAGCCCGTTGGAGCCCAGCAAGCGCGAAGAAGCCGCCACCGAAGCCAAGAGACTCGCGAAGGAGGTTGCGCGACTCGAGCGCGACTACCAGGTCCTGGTCGCGCCGTGGTTCCGCGCCCACGGCGGCTCGATCACCGTCTCGCCCTATACCCTGCAGGCGAACCCGTCGTTGCCCGGCTTCGAACTCACGCAACAGACCCAGACGTCCTACTACGTCGAGCTCGATTTCCACCATCGCAAGGCGTGGCTCCAGCCGAAGGATCGCTTCGAGGTCGACCCGAACAGCTCACGACTGTTCCAGGCTCTCGCCCCCGACGACCACGAGATCCGGCTCCGCTTCATGGGCGACACGAGCGTGGGCGATACGACGGCCGCGTCGGCATCGGCCGGCGACTTCATGATCGAAGGCTCGTCGGGCTGGAACCTCGTCGAGTTCCAGCGGCGGAGCAACAGGGAGTACGGCGACAACCCCGAGGACAAGCTCGCGCCGGCTGGGTCGCTGAACTTCGAGCTCAACGGCGGCATCACCACGAACCGGAGCGTCACCAACAGCCACAGCTACCTCCAGGCCGGCCTGGTATCGGCTTGGTCGTTCCCCGTGCAGCTGGCGGACCGCACCTACCGCGCCGCGACCGTTCTGGGCGGGGTCTACTACGGCCTGCACGAGTTCCCGCAGATCGGCCCCAACGACAACGTCGTCACGACGAATCCGAGGCCGCACTACAACCACCTCGGAGCGCTCGGCGTGCGCGTCGACTTCACGGTGCCATTGACGGAACGTCTCGAGTTCATCGCCGGTGTTCGCTACTTCTCACCGATCAGTCGCGATCACCTGCCGGACGATTGGAGCCTGTTCCTCGGCGCCAGCCTGCCGCTCGGCCGCATCGTGCGGAGCATCATCGGCGACCCGCAGTAAGCCTGCGGCGGCGAACACCCGGCTGCGAATCTTCACGATCGCAGCCTTGCACGCAGAAGCCAGCGAGCTAGGTTCCTCGCGTCGTGATCTCCCACACCCACCTCCGAAGCTGGCTCTGCTTTCCGTGCCTCCTCATGGCACGGCGCGCCGGCGGTGTGTGGTGGGACTCTTCTCGAGAATCCTGACCCCTTCCGACCCGCGCCTCCTTCGAGCGCCGCGGGTCACACGACAGTCGCCGCGGGGCCGAACGAGGCCGATCGCCGCCTGTCATGCCCGAAGAACCCGCTGTCTCGGCCCCCAATCCCGGGAGCCGTTCGTCTGAACTGCGCCGTCGACTGCGCCAGGACACCGACCTGCACGGTGTCTTGTTCGCACTGCTCACGATCGCCGCGGTCAAGCTGCGCGTCGTCGCGACCGTGCCATGGTGATCCAGCGCCCCGTCTGGCTGCAGCATCTGGTCCGCTACCCGCTGATCCGCGACGGCCTCGGTCTGCTCGCGATCGCCGCGGGCTGCCGACTCGTCGCTTCGGCAACCGGGCTGCCGGTCGCGACCACGACCCTGTTGGGCAGCATCGCGATCGGCGTCGCGGCCCGCCGCTGCGGCACGGGACTGCAACTCGACTTCACGCTCCCACTGTCGTGTGGCATGGTGCTGCTCGGCGTGCAATTCGTCCCGGCGCGCCTCGCAGCAGTCGGCCCCACCGCCCCGCTCTGGCTGCTCGGCTACTGGCTGCTCGTCGCCGCGCTGTTCGCGTTCGCGGTTCGCGCCCGTTGGTTCGAGGCTCGGGTCGGCGGCATCCTCGCCGTCGGCATCGCGGGCGCGGGCATCACGGCCGTCCGCGCTGCCGCCCGCGCCGACCGCAGCCTGCCGCCCGACACGTTGCAACTCGCTACCGCGGGCATTCTCGGCGCCGGCGCACTCGGGTTCGTCGCCACGGGCGAGATCGCCCGCATGCTCACCCTCGATGCTGCCGCGACCGCGCGCTGGGTCGGCATCGCGATGCCGACGACGGCCGAGGCCGTACTCGTCGGTGCCGGACACTCACCGACGGCCCAACAGCTCACCGCCGCATGGCGTCTGCTGATCAACGTGCTGCAGTTCGTCCCGATCGTCGGCTACCTCGTGCTCTTCGTCCCCGACCACGACCGGCCCGGTCGACTTCGCGTCGCCCGCACGACAGTTCGTGCAATCCGCCGCGTGCCCCTGTTCGTCTGGGCACTCGCGGTCGTCGGCGCGTTCGCGTTCGTCGAGACCTTCACGCCGGCCGAGCGGGCGGTGCTGCAGAACGTGACGAACTGGGCGTTCCTCATGGCACTTGCAGGCATCGGCTTCAACACCCGACCGGGCGACATCGCACGCCTCGGTGCACGACGGATCGTCGCGATGGTCCTGATCTGGATCACGGCGACAGCACTCCTGCTCGCAATGGTCTGCGCCTGCTGACACCCGGCCAAAACGGCAACCCCGCTGGCGAGGCTGCGGCCAGGTCACGAACCGCGCTTCTGGTCCGCCGGCAACGACTCGCGGTCCAGGACCTCGATCGAGTTACCCCAAGGATCCTTGATGTAGACCGACTTCGTGCCGTCCCGGTGCGTCGTGAGTTCGCCGAACTTCGTCGCGTCATCACGCGTCACGCAGAAGTGCGGCGGATGCTGCTCCGGGATCACGAGCGCAAGCCGCATGTTCGCCAGGGCGAGCATCGCCCAGGTCTGATCCTGGTACTCGATCTCGCATCCGAGAACGGACCGATACCACTCGGCCGCCTTGCCGATGTCCTCGACCTGCACCGCGACGTGATGCAGATGGCTCACTGGCTGCCGCGAACGCGACGTCGCCGCGAAGTCGACCCGACAGTTCGGGTTCGCGAGCAATCGCCGCACCTCCGCAGCCGTCTCGGGCTCGTCGACCGCGAGCTTCGCTAGCATCTTCTCGCGCTCCTTTTCGGGTAGGTCCAGGGCGAGTTCAAAGATCTGGTCAACAGGCGATAGGTCCATTCCGAAGGCTCCGATCCGCAATTCTCCCGCCGCGCCCCAGTGGATGCAATCGACGTGGGCGAGCAACCAGGTTCCGGTGCACGGTACGACCGGGGACTTGTGCCGTTCGCAACGTTGGCGATCCTTCTGCCATGACACCCGCTCTCGTCCGTGCCACCGCGACCGCCGTCGTCGGCTACTCCGCGGCCATGCTCGGCTCGTCCGCCCTGGCCCAGGCCCCCGGTCTCCGGATCTTCCAACCCATTGGTCCCCACCAGACCCAGCTGGTCGACCGGGCGGGCAACGTCGTGCACAGCTGGCCGACGGTCGGCAACCTGTCGGCGCACATCGAGGCGAACGGCAGCCTCGTTCGCTCGCAGCTGACCGGCGCGATCACCGTGCCCGGTGCGACAGGTCTCATCGAGAAGCTCGCGTTCGATGGCACGGTGACCTGGAGCTACCAGGTCAGCGGGCCGTTCCAATACGCCCACCACGACGTCGAACCAATGCCGAACGGCAACGTTCTCATCATCGCGTGGGACCGCTACACGGTGCCGGACGCGATCGCGGCCGGTCGCGACCCAGGCCTGATCACCAATAGCGACTGGCTGCCCGACGCGATCCTCGAGATTCAGCCGACGGGCCCGACCTCGGGACAGATCGTCTGGGAGTGGCACATGATGGACCATGTGATCCAGGACTTCGATGCCACGAAGCCCAACTTCGGAGTCGTGGCGAACGCACCGGACAAGCTCGACATCAACTACCCCGCCGTCGTGCTCACGGACGGTGACTGGAACCACTTCAACGGGCTCGACTACGACCCGGTCAACGACTGGATCATCGTGAGCTCGCGCGCGCAGGCGGAGATCTACCTCATCGATCACTCGACGACGACGGCCGAAGCCGCGACGGGAGCGGGTGGCCGCCGCGGCAAGGGCGGCCGCATCCTCTACCGCTGGGGCAACCCCGAGGCCTACCGCGCCGGTACCGCGCAGAATCAGATCCTTGACGGCCAACACGATCCGCGCTTCATCCCGGCCGGCTGGCCGGGTGCCGGCAACGTCACGGTGTTCAACAACCGCTATCAGGCCAACCAGTCCGCGGTCCACGAGATCACGATCCCCGTGGACGCCGCCGGCAACATCGTGCTCGACCCGAGCACGGGGCGCTACGGGCCCGCAACCCCGGGCTGGACGTTCACCGAGCCCAACTTCTTCTCGGCGATCGTCTCGAGCTCCGAGCGCCTACCGAACGGCAACACGCTGATCTGCAGCGGCGCGCAGCGGCGCCTGTTCGAGGTCGACTCGCAGGGCCAGACCGTGTGGAGCTTCACCTACCCGGCCGCCAACCTGATCTTCCAGACCCACTACGTCGACCGCACGATGTGGATCGACACGGACGAACTCTCGGTGTCCGGCAGTCAGGTCGAATTCGACCACCTCACCGGCACAGAGAACGCAGGGCAGATGTACATGCTGCTCGGCTCGATCTCCGGAACGACCCCGGGAACGATGGTGCCCGGCGGCGTCCAACTGCCGCTCAACGTCGACTTCCTGACGAGTGCGATGGTCACGGGCTGGAACGCCGGCCCGTTCGTCGACACGATCGGCGTGCTGGATGCATCGGGCAAGGGCAGCTCGAGCGTCGTCGCGCCCCCCGGCCTGATCCCGGCGGCGCTCGTCGGTGTCGACGTCGACTTCGCGCACCTCGTCTACGACGCGACGCTCACCGCCGTGCGGGCGAGCAATCCCGTGCGCGTTACGATCGTGCCGTAGGCGGGCGGCGAGCGCCCCGACCGCCGGCCCGTCAGGGGAACGTGCGGTAGGCGATCGTGAGCTTCGGCCGGTCGCCGACCGTCGGATCCTGCGCGGAGCCGAACACCTTGGCCGTGCGGGTGCCACTGACCTCGGTGCCGCGGATGATCCAGCCGTGATTGTTGGCTGGGGTCAGACGCCAGTTGCCGACGTTCGTCACCATGCCCGCGGACGACCATGTGTAGCTGCCGACGCCACCGACGACCCGCGACGCGACCTGGCCACCGAAGTCCCCGCCCGCGCTCGACCAGTTCGTCGAGCCGACGATCGCGCTCGCCCACGTTGCATCACCCGCCGCGGCCGTCGTGCCGCCGCCGATGTTGCTGTTCGAGCCCGGCAGCGGTGCCTCGCCCCATTCCGTCGACACCGGCGCCAGGCTGAAGACGACGTTGCCGATCGGGTTGCTCGGACTGAACGTGTTGGTGAGCTGCAGCGCCGCGGTGAGCACCGTCGCACCGGACGGCACGGCACTCGCGATGTCGAACTCGACGAGCGCGCGACGCACTCCCTGCTGCGTGCCGTTGGTCAGCGCCGCGTTGCCCCCGACGAGGCTCGGGTGCTGCCCGTTGCTGCGCCCCGTCGCCTCCGAGTAGATGCTCGTGTCCTTCGTCGGCTCGATCGTCGTTACCGTGATGTAGCCGAACTTGAACTCTTCGTCGCTGCCACCCGGACCCGTCGCGGTAAGACGCACCGAGTACGTCCCGGCCGCCGGGAACGTGTAGGTCGGATTCTGCTGGGTCGAATCGACCGTGCCGTCGTCGTCGAAGTCCCACTGCCACGAGTTCGCGCCCGTAGACTGATCGGTGAATTGCACGTCGTCCCCGCTCGCCGAGGTCGCCGTGAAGTCAGCGACGACCGTGCCGGACACCGCGACGTAGTCGAACTTGAGCTCCTCACCGGCACCGCCCGGCCCGGTCGCGACGAGCTTGACCGAGTAGCTGCCCGGCGTTGCGAAAACGTGCGTCGGATTCTGCACGGTCGAGTCGACCGTGCCATCACTGTCGAAGTCCCACTGCCATGACGTCGGACTCCCGCTGGACAGATCGGTGAACGTGACCGAGTGCGGCGCCGGCCCGGACAGCGGCGTGCCACTGAACTGTGCTGTAACCGGCGGGAACACCGTAACGACGTCGACCTTCGTGATCGTGTCCGGACCGAGCTGGTTCGACGCGGTGAGCGTCACAGTCTTGCCACCGAGCGAGTTGTAGGTCCACATCGGGTTCTGATCAGTGGAATCGACCGTGCCGTCGTTGTCGAA
>JANSXC010000025.1 GCA_024743115.1 bacterium
CCTGTCGATTCGATACACCGACAGACTGCTGGAGGCCGGCATCGAGCCGTCAGTCGGCAGTGTCGGCGACTCGTACGACAACGCATTGGCGGAGTCGATCATCGGCCTGTTCAAGACGGAGGTCGTCCGGTCACGCGGGCCTTGGAAAGGCGTCGAGGACGTCGAGTTCGCCACCCTGAGCTGGGTGGACTGGTTCAACAATCGTCGCCTTCTCGGGCCGCTGGGAAATCTCCCTCCAGCAGAGTTCGAGGAGGCCTACTATCAACAACAACCGGGCACGGCCAAGGTGGCCGTGCTCAACTAACCGAGCCTCCGGAGAACCCGGGGCGGTTCACCGCCCTTGTCGGAGATCACTTCGACCGTCGCCACGATCGCAACCAGTTGCCCGAACCCGACACCGAGTCGCGGCCGGACGTGCTGGACGCTGTGCTCGTCGGGTCGCGTCGCGAGGAGAAGATCCCACTCCGGCGCCCGCGGCCACCGCGAGCTCTCGGCGGCACACGCGGCGAGGCACCAGACGGCGGCGACGCACGTCGCAATCCGACGGGGCTGACGCCCGCTCATCCCGCCCGCTTCTTGGACCGCATCATCAGGATCACGAGCGTCGCCGGCAGCAGCAGGATCGTCCCCATCGTCCAGACCAGCCAGAACGGGAAGTCTGGTTCCGGCGCCGGAATCGCGCCGTCGATTAGCTTCTGGATACGGGGCGGCAGGGGGCGGTCCGCGGACCGGGGCTTCACGGTGATCGGGACGGCCGCCGTCTTCACCGTCCGCCAGTCGTTCGCCGCGGGTGAGAACGTGGGCAGCTGCAACGCCAGCGACGCCTTGCCCACCCGGAGCGCGAGCACGTCGAACACGAACACCCGCGCGTCCGCGGCTTCCCGCTCGACCATGCCCTGCACGACCAAGCCGTCCAACGTCGGTCGCTCGGGCGCGCCGAACGTCCGCAGGTTGCCACGCCCGCGCACGGTCAGCGTGAGCTGCAGTTCGTCCCCTAGTTCGATCTCGCCCGCACTCACCGAGGCCGCGACCTCGAACTCACCGATCGCGCCGGCGAACCCCGGTGGCGCACCTGCCGGCAGCTCACCCGCACGCAGTTCGAACGGCGCCGCCATGATCTCCGCGGTCTGGCGATCGACCGGCTGGCGGCCGCCGAGCAATGTCTCTTCGAAGGCACTGGCAAACGCAAAGCGCAGCACCGTGCCGGCACACTCGCGCCCCCCCACCGCGCTCGCCGTCCAGGTCAACCGGACCTCGTAGCTCGAAACGGCTCGGCCCTCCCGTTCGCCCGCCTCGCCACCGAACGTGCGAATCACCCGATCGCCGACCGCGACACTCGGTCCCGTGCCCGCAACGAAAGCAAACGCCCGATCGGGCTCACCCGCTGCGTCCCTTGTCCACGGCAGCACGAGCTGCACGGGCAGGTCAACCGCGCGTTGCAGCAGCGGCACCGCCTGCTGTTGCAGGAAGTCGCGGTCGATCGTGAACCGAACCGCAACGGTCACCGGCTGCCCGACGAGACCAGGGGCACCCGAGTGGACCGTGAGAGTGACCGGACCTCCGGAATCCGCGACCCCACTCGATCCCTGCTGGGACGTCGCGGCTCGTGACAACGCGAACTGTGGCACGGCGAACAACACCAACCCGAACAGCAGCCAGCGCCACACGCCCCGCAGGCCTGGGCAGCCGCGGCCCACGTTCGGTATCGCATCTTGCATCAGATCGTCACCAGTCACGCTGCCCCACACTACGACTCCGCGCGGCGCTGCGCCGCAGCTGTTGTTTCTCCCGTTCCTGCGCGGCCAGCCGCGCCAGCACACGCGCGATCTCGGGCCCGCTCAACGGCTCGCGCGCGATCTCGGGCGGGCTTTCCTGTTCGTCGGCTTCCGCACTCGGTGGCGGTGGTTCGGGCTGCGGCACCTGCTCCTTCTGCACCTTCTGCTCGGCCGCATCCCGCTCGACGCGCAACTCCGCGACCTTGCGGCTCGCGCGCTCGGCATTGCGGAGCGCCTCGGGCCAATCGCCGCCCCGCCCGCGCAACGCGGCCTGGAAGTGCTCGAGCGCCCGCTGCGCCTCGTCGACCCCCTGCTGCCACGCCGTCGGTTCGGCATCGGGCAAACGCGCGGCGAGCTCCGCGAGCGTCGCGCGTTCGAAACGAGCCTGGCCGAGCAGGAACTCCGCGAGCGCGCGATCGTCGGCGTCACCGAGCTCGCGCAGCTTGCGCGCCGCAGGCTCGGCATCAGCGGGCCGGCGCTCGCGCAGCGCCGCGAGCGCCAGGTTGCCGAGGAGTTCGACGCTCGGGGCCGATTCCGAACTCGCGAGGCATTGCCGGAAGCCCGCGAGCGCGTCGGCGTAACGCGCTGCCCGATACGCCGCGACGGCCTGGGCGAACGCGTCGTCATCACCCGTCGGCTTCGCCGCGATCGACATGAGCATCAGCGCCGGCAGCGCGATCAACGACAGGATCGAGGCGAAGGACTTCATCGACGACGCTCCGGAACGAGCAGCAGCAGCATCCAGGACAACAGCGCCGCGAGCAACGGCCATTGGAACCGCGGGGTGAGCGCCACCCGCCCGCTCACCGCCCGGACCTCGGCGGCCCGCTCCGTGAGGCGACCGCGATGCAACGCGAGCAGTGGATTGTCGGCCCCCGCGATGCGGAACTCGCCGCCGCCGGCGGTTGCCAGGTCGCCGAGGGTGGCGGGGTCGAGTGCACTCACGATTTCGGCACCGGTCTCGTCGCGCAAGTATTCCTGGCCGTTCTCGGTCGTGACCGCGATCTTGCTACCGACCTCGGTGCCGTAGCCGACGCAGTGCACTTCGACACCGCGCTCCCGCGCACGCTCCGCGGCGACGCGCCCGACCCCCGCGAAGTCCTCGCCGTCCGTGAGCACGAGCACGCTGCCGATTTCCCCGGCGATCGCGTTGCCGGTCGGCCGATCGATTCCGCCGGCGGCCACCGCGCCACCCGCGAGCGCTTCGACGCCCGCGAGAATCGCCGCGCCGAGATCGGTGCCACCAAGCAACTCCGCGCCGGGCACGAGCCGTTCGGCCCGCGCGTGCAGCGCGTGCAGGTCGGCCGTCAACGGCACGACCAACCGCGCGTCCCCCGAGAACGCCACCAGCCCGACCCGCGCCCCCCGCGCGAGTTCGGCGAGTTCGCCCACATCCGCGACCGCCCGCGCAAGCCGTGACGGGCCGACGTCCTGCGCAGCCATCGACCAGGAGACATCGAGCGCGATCACGTAACTCGGCTGTTCCGGTTCGGCGTCCGCCGCCGGCGCCTGCGGCTGCAGCAGCGCGAGCAGCACCGCAGCGCATCCCAGCCCCGCGAGACCGAACCGCAACCCGCCGCCAACCACCCGCCCGGCCACATCGGAGTCGCGTGGTCCGAGCAGCGCCTGCACGTGCACTCGCCGCCGGCGTGCGCGCCAACAGGTCCATCCTGCTGCCAGGCCGAGCCCCAAGAGCCATGGCCAATAGTCGGGCCAGGTCCAGGTCCACCCAGCGATCACGGCAGCTCCCCCCGGCGCCGCGTTCGCGCCCAGCCGACGATCAGCAGCAACCCCACGGCGAGCCCGACGAAGGCCCAGAACCACTCGCGCACGAGCACCTTCGGCTCCGCGAAGTCGGTCTTCTCCAGCGCGTCGATCGCACGATAGACCGCGGTCAGACTCTGCGCGTCGCGCGCGCGGAAGAACCGCCCGCCGGTCAACGCTGCCACCTGCTGGACCGCGGTCGTGTCCAACGGCTGGACTCGGCCATCGCGGCCCGGCATGCCCGTTCCGGCCACGATCGTGTGCACCCGCACACCGAGCTGCGCGGCGAGCTGCGCGGCGTGCACGGGCGCGATTTCCTGCGGCGCGGCCCGGGTGGCGACGTTCTCTTCGCCGTCGGTGAGGAGCACGACGACCTTCGCGGCGGTCTCACTGCGTTCGAGAGTTTCGATCGCGAACGACAACGCCGTGCCGATCCCCGTCGCGTCCTCGGGCCCATCCGCCTCGACCGGCTCGACCGACCGCAGCAGCTCGCGGGCCGCACTGTGGTCGAGCGTCAGCGGGCAGAGCAGATCCGCATAGCGCGCAAACGTCACGAGGCCGATCCGGTCCTCCCCACGTCGCGCCAGGAACTCCTCACCCGCCGCGAGAACGAGGTCCAGCCGCGTCCTCGCACCGGGCCCGAGGTCCTCCGACAGCATCGACGAGCTGACGTCGAGCGCGAGCAACACGTCGGCGCCCTCGCGTTCGGGCGGCAGCGGCACGCGCTCCACGGGCCGGGCGAGCGCGAAGCCGGCGAGGATCAGGGCCGCGGCCTCCAACCACGGCAGGGTCGCGACGAAGCGCTGCCACGCCGAACGCGGCAGCGGTCCGAATCCGAGGGTGGTGGCGATGTCGGAATCGCCGGCGGCGTCGCCGCGGACCGCGACCGCACCGGCGAGCGCAATCCGCAGCCCGCGCCGCTGCCGCCCGCGCCACACGGCGACCACGACCACAACGGCCAGCAGCCACAGCCAGCCGGGACTCGCGATCGCGAACCCGAGATCCTCGGCCGCCAGCATCACGTCGCGCCCCTCGGCACGCGCACGAACTCCAAGGCCCGCTGCCGCGCACGTTCGTGCGCGGCGGTCGCCGGTCGATCGACCGCGAACTTCACGAGGTCGCATGCGAACAGGCAGTCGCGCAACGGGTCGCCATCGACGGGCACCACGGCCACGAGTTCTTCGCTCGTCCGGACGACGGCTGCAATACCGAACTCGCGCGTCGCGTGACGTCGCACGATCTCCGCGAGCTCGATGTAGAACTCTTCGATCGCCGCTTCGCTTCGCGGTAACGCGAGCGCCAGCAGTTCCCGTTCCGCGATCTCCGCCGACGACGGCTCGACGACCGCGGGCTCGGCCGCCGCAGCCCGACGGCTACGACGACGCTGGAACGCGATCCCCGCACCGAGCAACACGACCGCGAGCGCGAGGATCACCGGCAGGGCGGATCCGGCGCGCCGGTCCCGCACGTCGCCAGGCCATTCGATCTCGCCCGGCGGATCCGCCAGAACCGATTCGACGACGAGCCGCACCTTCGGCGCCTCGGCCATGAGCTCGGGCTGCGCGGCCAGCCTCGCGCGAACGGTGAACGGCCCGAGTTCGAGTTCGCCCACCTGCCAGGCCGTCGCGCGATAGCGCCGCGTCTCGACGAGCCGCTCCTCGTCGATCACGGCACCGGCTTCGACTTCCTCGAGCCCCAGCGGCAGCAGCCCCAGCGGATCGAACGGCTGCGCCGCGTGCGTCGGCGGCCACGAGCGTTCGACGACGAGCTCGAACGGCGTCCCGAACGCGACCCGCCCCGGCACGCTGACCCGGATTGCCATCGCTACATCCGCCGCCCCGTCGCCGGCGTCGTCAGCGGCCGGTACTTGGGCCGCAACCGACGCCGCGAGAGCTGCGACCCCCCAGGCGCTCGCCAGCAGGAAGTGACGCGCCCGACTCACCGATAGACCTCGCGCCGTTCACGTCGTCGGAAGAACTGCTGCAGCGGTGCCGCGAGCGCCTCGATGTCACGCTGCCGCGGGATCTCGATGTCGATGCGATCGACGCGCGCCCGTTCGAGTTCGGCATCGACGTGCGCCCGCAGCCTGGCATGCCGCAGAAGCCACTCGTCACGCACGCGGGCGTGCGCGAGATCCACGGTCAGCGGCGCGGACGTCACCGGGTCACGCGCGCGCACGAGCGCACGCGGCGGATCGACGAGTTCGGGAGAGATCAGGCGCACGGCGACGAGATCGTGACGCCGCGCACAGAAGGCGAGCTCACGGGCGTAACCGACGCTGAGAAAATCGGACACGAGGAACACGACGGTCCGGCGCCGCGTCCGCCGCGCGACCTCGGCGAGCAGGCTGCCGAGCGCCGGCCGCTGCGCCGCGCTGACCCGATCCCGGACCGTGCAGTGCCGCAGCACCGAGAGCACGTGACCCGCGCCCTTGCGCGGCGGCACGAACACCGGCCGTGACCGGCCGCCCGCGCCGTCGCCAGCCGCGCCGCCGACGAACCCGACCCCGTCGTTGTTGGTGATCGCCAGCAGACCGAGCAGCGCGCAAAACCGGGCACCGGCCTGCGCCGGCGACCACGCACCGAGTCCGGTCTGCATCGAGGCCGAGCGATCGACCGCGAACATGAGCGTGTGCTCGCGTTCTTCCACGAACCGCTTCACGAACGGGCGACCAGCGCGGGCCGTGACGTTCCAGTCGACGTGGCGGGGATCGTCGCCTTCGCTGTATTCCCGGACCTCCTCGAACTCGACGCCGGTGCCACGGAACGTCGAACGGTAGCCGCCCGTGAGCACGTCGGTGACGAACCGCGCACTCCGCAGCGGGATCCGCCGGACCTCCGCGAGCACGTCCGCGAGCTGGGCTTCCGCCGAGTCACCGCTGACCGACGACCCGGCGACGGACGAGGGCGGATTCACGGCACCGGACACGCCCCGGATGGTAGGCGCGCCAGCCGATGCCGCCCGGGAAATCCGGCCAAGGCTGACTGCCCGGTCTGCCGATAAGGACACCGTCTGCGCGTTCGGACATCGTCCGAGCCATCCGACTCCTGGAGACACCGCATGCCGAAGGTCCTGCTCGCCGACCCCGACCCCAAGACTCGAGAGCACCTCCGCGACCTGCTCGCGGATCGCGGCTTTGCGTTCGATCTCGCCACGGACGTTCGGGAAGCCCTCCACCCGATCGCCGAGGGCGGCGTCGACCTCGTGCTCTGTGACCTGGCGCTGCCCGGCGGCGGCGGCATGCGGCTGCTCGAGGCCATCCACGAGCTGCATCCCGACACCGCGGTCGTGCTGCTGAGCGCGTTCGGCTCCGTCCAGGACGCCGTACTCGCGATGCGTCACGGCGCCGCCGACTTCCTCGGCAAGCCCTTCTCCGCGGACCAGGTGCTCGTCGCGGTCGATCGCGCCCTCGAGAAGTCGGCGCTGCAGCGCGAGAACCACCAGCTCAAGGCGGCGCTCGACGACCGGCTGCGGCTCGACAACGTCGTCGGCACCGGGCCGCGCATGCAGGCCATTTTCAAGACGATCAAGGCCGTCGCGGATACGCGGACGACCGTGCTCGTGACCGGCGAGTCCGGCACCGGCAAGACCCTGCTCGCCCGCGCGCTGCACTCGCTGAGCACCCGCCGCAACGGCCCCTTCGTCGAGGTCAACTGCGGCGCGTTGCCCGAGTCGCTGCTCGAATCCGAGCTGTTCGGCCACAAGAAGGGCGCGTTCACGGGCGCAACCCATGACAAGGTGGGCAAGTTCGAAGCGGCGAACGGCGGCACGATCTTCCTCGATGAGATCGGCACGAGTTCGCCGGCCTTCCAGATCAAGCTGCTGCGCGTGCTGCAGGACCGCATCGTCGAGCGGGTCGGCGACAACCGCACGCTCGCCGTCGACGTCAGGGTCGTGCTGGCAACCAACAAGGACCTCGCCGCCGCGGTCGAAGAAGGCGAGTTTCGGGAGGACCTCTACTATCGGATCAACGTCGTCAGCGTCGAAATGCCGCCACTCCGCGAGCGCCGTGACGATATCGAGAGCCTCGCGCGGCACTTCCTGCAGCGGTTTTCCGACGAACACGGCCGCGCCGTCGCCGGCTTCACCGCCGACGCGCTGGCGGCGCTGGCCCAGGCGCCGTGGCCCGGCAACGTGCGCCAGCTCGAGAACATGATCGAGCGCGCGGTCGTGCTGAGTCGCGGCCGGAGGATCGAACTCGAAGACCTGCCGACGGATCTCGATGCCCGCGGCCTGATCCCGGCCACAACCGCACCGGGAACTGCCACCGGCAGTTCCGCCGGGAGCATCGCGGACGACCCCGTCCTGCCGCTGAAACAGGCTCTGGAGCTGCCCGAGAAGCGCATCATCGAGCGTGCGCTCGCCCACTGCGACGGCAACCGCGAACGCACCGCGAAACTTCTCGAGATCAACCGCAGCACACTGTTCTCCAAACTCAGGAAGTACGGCATACGCTGAATACTCTCGCGCTCTGCGAGCTATAAGACCCCGACCTGATGTTTCGGTTCAGCCTCCTCCTGTTCGGTGCAATCGTCCTGCTCGGACTCGCCTTGACCATCGGCTACGCGCTGTTCGGTTTCGGTGGGCCCCACAGCACGATCGAACGCGCCCGCGAACTCTACGCGCAGGGCGAATATCTGCAGGTCGTCAAGGAGCTCGACCGCAACGAGAGCGGGTACAGCCTGCAGCGCGATCCGCCGAAGCGGCGGGAGCTGTTGCGGCTGCGCTACAAAGCGCACATGGAGCTCGGCAACGACCCCGCGGCCCGACGGGACCTCGAGCGCCTCCTCGCCCAGATTCGGGAAGCGGCCAGCCAGGAGCCAGCCGAAGAGTTTCTGCTCGACCACGTCCGCCTACTCGCGCTGACGGGAGACGGCGAACAGGCGCTGCTGCGCGCGCGCGACTTCCTGGGGAAGAACCCGGATCACGGCCGTGCACTCGAACTCGCCGGGGAAGCCGGCCAGTCGGTGTACCGCGACGAGTTGCGCGCGATCATCGAGACTCTGCAGCTCGATCTCGGTGCGCCAGCACTGCCGGTCGCACGACGCAACCTGCTGGCGTTCCTCTACCGTCCCGATGCCGACGCCGAGGTTCGCCAGGCGATCGAGGCCTTGCGCGAGAGCTACAGTGCGCAGAGCCGGCTCGTGGCCGCATGGCCGGGGTTGTTGCGACGCATCGAGCGCCTGCGGGAACGGGTGCAGGAGTCCCTGGGCTATTTCCAGCGCAGCCTCGAGCTCGGCGATCAGCCGGTGGCGGCGTTCCGCGGCCTCGCACTCTCACTGCAGGAATCGGATCGCATCGACGACCTGCTGTTGCTCTGCGAGATCTACCGCCGACGATATGACCACCTGTACGTCGCCGAGGCCGGCGCCACGGCGGCCTGGACCCTCGCCCGGTTCGAACAGAACCGCGGCGCGATCGCAACCGCCCAGCGCTGGGTGCCGCCCGGCACGGGAACCGATCCCGCGGATGCCGAGCGACTCGGCCCCGCGCTCGCGAAACTGTTCACCGCGCGCATCCTGGCGGCGTGGCGACTGCGCGATCGCAGCGAGTTCGGGCGGATCTGGCGCGACATTCGCCCGTTGAACGAACTCGGTCTGATTCACGGCCCGGCCAATCCGCTGCTCAGCGGCTTCAACTCGAAACTGGCTGACCGCATCGAGAACAGCGAGGAGCCGCTCGAACGGGCTTCGCGCTGGTTGCGACCACCGCCGCAACTCGGGCAAACGGACCTCCTCGCGGTCGTCATGGCTGCGCGACTCGACAATCTGCAGCAACTCGGCAGTTCGGAGGCGGTGCAGAAGGCCGCGATCGACGACTGGATCAAGGCCCGCCCGACCGCGATCGAGCCTCTGCTCGCGCGCGCCAGTCTGCAGGTCCGTTCCGGCAAGGTGTCGGGCGCCATGGCGACCGTCCAGGCCGCCCAGAAGCTGGCGCCCGACGACGAGTCGCTGCTCGCGCTACGCGTCGAGATCGCGGCGAACCTCTACCGCGAAACCGACCAGGACGGACCCGGTCTACTGGCCCAGTGTCAGCGCCGGCAGGAACTCGTGCCCGAGGTACCCGACCCCGTGTGCTACCTGCTCTGCGGGGAAGCCGCGCTGCGCGTCGACGTTCCCGAGGTGGCTATCGCGTGCGGTCGCGCCGCGACGGATGCGATGCCGCACTTTCGCGCCGGCCGGTTGCTCGAGGCCCGCGCCGAGCTCGCTGCGAACAATCCACGCGTCGCGGCCGAGATCCTGAGCAAGGTGCTCACCTCCGCAGCGCTCGACTCAGAGACGATCGAACTGGCGCTGCAGGTGCACCGCCGCGATCCGTCGAGCGGGAAAACGTCCGGTTGGCCCGACGGCTTGTTACGCGACGCGGTTCGGTGCTGCGCGCCGAGCGACGACCTCGCGGCCGACCTGCTCCGAGCGTTACGCCACGATGCCCCGCCAGCATCGCTGCCACTCGCACGCACGTTGCTCCAGCGTGGCCAGGACGATGCACCGCCCATCGAACTTTGCGTGCTCGGATCCGCGGCCTTCGCCCGGGCCGGTGAAGTCGGCCCCGCGCGCCGGCTGCTCGCGCGCGCCGGCGACGCCCTTGCCGCTGCGCAGAAAGCCGCGGGCTCCGCCACCGACGGCTCGGAAGGTACCGCCCCCAACTCGTCCGACCCGAATGCCACGCAACCGGGCAGCTCTGCGCCGGAGCCGCTCGCAGACGAGCTGCAGGTCGAACTCACCCGAGCGGCTGCCAGCCTGCTCCGGGTGACTGCCGACCGCGGCGCGACCGACGCCGACCTCTCGAAGCAGGTCGACGAATGGCGCTGCAAGTTCGGCCTGCGATCCGCGGCCGCCGCAGTCATTTGGCTCGAGCTCGCCCGCGAGGTCGCCGAGACCCACCCCCAGACGTCCTACGAGCTCGTAACCGGCGCCCTCGCGGCGGCCGATCCGGAGCATCGCACGGGCCAGGGCTACGCGCTCGCCGGCGATCTGGCACTCCGACTCGGTTACCACGCCCTCGCCGAGAGCCACTGGACCGCGGCTCTCGCGTTCCCCGACGGGCGCACCGCAGCCGAGCCGCTGGCGCGACTCTGCCTCGCCACGGACCGCACCGAACGCGCGCTGCAGGTCTACCGGCTCGCGACGGATGCGTCCGATCCGGCGCTCGCGCTGCGCTGCGGCAACCTCGAGGGCGCCAAGCAGCTCATCGAGACCACACTGACGCGCGACGCGGGCGACCTGCTGACCCAGGTGACGATCACGGCGGCCAACCTGCCGTCCCTGCTCCAGGATCTCACCCCGGAGACGCAGGCCGAACGGGACGCGCTGCTCGAACTGGCCAGCATCCTGCGCGAGCCACAACTCGCGAAGTACGCGATGGCCCGAGCCATCGCGTGGGCCGAACAGAAGCCGAGCCCGACCGCCACCCTGATCCTGGCGCGCGCCCATCGCGAGAGCGGCAACTTCGCCCAGGTCAGCAAGTTCCACCGCGAGCTCTGGGCTCGCGACTACCGCATCCTGCCGTTCTGGAGCGAAGTCGCCACGGCTTGCGTGGATCCGGCGTACGAACCGGCTGCCGCAGTCAACAGCGGACTCTCCGCGGCCGCCGTAAAGGGCGAGTTGGCGACCTCGCCCTTCGCCTACGCGATCGGTATTCATCGACTCGCCGACGCCGTGACGAGCGCGGGCCACGAGGAACTAGCACTCGGCTATCGGACCTCGGCCTGGCTGCAGTACACGCCCGAGCTACAGCTGCCGCCCGCCTGCCGCCCGACCGTCGCGAACGCCGAGAGCCTGCTCGCGGCGGGGCGCGACCTGGACGCGTGGTGGCTGCTCGATCGCCTGCGCCCAACGGTGCGCCCGAAGGATCGCGTCAGGCTGGTGAACCGCATGCTGGCGATCGGTTCCCGCCTCCTCGCCGACGAGAACCCCGACACGACGTCCCAGCGACGCACGGTCTACGGCGCGATCCTCGCACTCATCGCCGAGGAGGGCCCGTTCGGTGCCGCCGTTCACGCGGCGCTCGCGCACGCCGACGGCCACCCCGAACTCGCGCCCACTGCCAAACAGCGGTACGACCTGCTGACCGGCCACCTCGAGATTGCCGCCAGCGCGCAGGACGACAACACCAGGGTGGCCAGCTCCGTCGACCAGCTCCTGAGCGCACACGGCCATGGGCCGACGCTCGAAGCACTCGAACGGACGCTCGCCCGCCACCCGCTCGCGATCGAATTGTGGCACCAGCGTAGCCGCGTACTTCGCGGCATGCGCCGAGGCACGGATGGCATCGCCGACTTCCGGGCCGCGCTGGCCCACATCGACGCCCCCGCAAAGGTGGTCGAACTCACAGCCGGCGCCGCACTCGAATACCTGCTCACGCCGGCTGACATCGAGGCGTTCCGCCGGGTCGGCAAAGAGCTGCGGGAGTCGAGCCGCGGTCAGTTCGTGAACGGACTCATCGAGCTACGGCGCGGCCAGGCGGACGCCGCCGTCCCGCTCCTCGAATCCACCCGTGACTCTGCCGGCCCCGAAGGCCTGGTCGCACTGGCGCAAGCACTGCTGCAAAGCAACCTCGAGGACGCGGAGGAGCGGGCGCGCGAAGTGCTCGACGCGCTCACCACCGATCATGCCAGCAGTTCGGCCGCGCGGTATGCCGGCAGCTTCTCGCGCCAGCTCGCGCCGCGCTGATCGATCGCCGCCGACATCGTCGTGAACTGGAACTGCGCGAGCAGCGTGTCGAGCTTCGACAGCGTCTTGCGCAGGTTGACGTAGTGCCGAAAGCCGCGCAGCCCGCCGAGTGCCTGGCGCGGCTGGTCCGGGTCGACCTCCCACGGGTGCAGGTAGAGGCAACCCGGAACCCCGAGCCGCGTCTTCTGCCGCAGACCGGCCCGCAGCATCGCGAGCGGGAACAGCCGCAGGTAGCCACCGCCACCGACGGGCAGATGGCGCCCGAGCACGTCCCACGTCAGCGGTGGAAACTCGAGCAGTTCGGCGCCCTCCGAACCGGCAATTCGATACGGCGTCGTCGGCGCGCCGGGAACGCCGTAGTCGGGATGCCGCACCGGCTGAATGGAGCTGTCGAGCGTGATTCCCGCGCGCAGCAGTTCGTCGACGGCCCACGGGGTCTTCTCGCCGATCGACCAGGTGCAGGCCCGAAAGGTCCGCGGCCGCTGACCGGTGAGTTCTTCGAGGATCCGCGCCGTGCGCTCGAGATCTTCGCGGAACCCTTCCTGACCGAGATCCGGCAGCACGCGGTGGTCGTAGCCGTGCGTGCCGATCTCGTGCCCGGCTGCCGTCACGTCACGAACGAGATCGGGCAACCGTTCCGCGATCCAGCCGAGGAAATAGAACGTCGCCTTGGCGCCGCGCCGGTCGAACAGCTCGAGGAGGCGGCGGGTCGAATCACCGCAGCGCAGTTCGAACTCGTCCCAGCCGGCACGGTCGATCACGTGAGCCATGTTGAGGACCTGGAACCAGTCCTCGACATCGACCGAGAGCCCGTGCTGGATCGTCATTGGAGCAGTCCTCGGGCCGCGGGCAGCACACCCTCGAGAAAGCGTTCACACCGCGTCGCCGCGACCTCGAGCGACTCCCCAGGTGTGACCGGAGTCTCGACACGGAACAGGAAACCCGACTGCGACTGGCGCAGCAGCGCACCCGGCAGATGGTGCCAGAAGAAGTCGTTGTAGTCACCCGACGCCCAGTCGCCCGTGCCGAAGACGCTGAGGGTCAGGTATTGCCAGTTGTCGACGTTGCTGCGCGCAACGATCCGGCTCAGCATGACACCCTCGCCGAGCCACGACGCCGGCACCAGATCGTCGACCTCGATCGCCATGTTGCTGCCTTCGATGCAGATTCGCGGCGGGTGCACGCTCTTCCAGTTGGTGTCGTGGAACAACGCGACAACGTGAACGCGACTGCCGACCGCATCGCGATACTCGCGCCACACGAAGTCATCGGTGCCGAGCAGCTCGACGTAGCGCGGCAACGCATTCTGAAACCGCTGTTCCGCGACGGTGGATCGCGGCACGTGGTTGTAGCCCGCCACCGTCGTCGGCAGCTGCGCCGCACGGTCGCCCCCGCTCACGGCAGGTCGATAGAACGACAGCCACAGGACCGGGACCGTCAGCAGCCACAGGGCAACCACGACCGTAACGCCCGCCGCGGTGCGCTCCGCCGTGGCGACCGGTACTTCGGGAGCGGACGCCGATGAGGCGGCCGGCCCGCGGGCGAAGCGCGAGACCAAACGATCGAGCAGGAGAAGTGCGCCGACCGCCGCGACCCACTCGAGGACGTTCGCGAGCGTGTGCCCGGTGCCCTCCGCGAAGTCCACGCCAAACCAGCTCGCCATGAGGCAGAGCAGGCCGATGCGGACGACGTTCGCGAGCACGGCGAACGGCACGGTCGCGAGCAGCAACACACCGCGCCGCAGCCACTGGCGTCCGCCGAGGAAGAACGCGACGCAGTAGCCGAGCGTGACCATCGCGAGCAGAGACCGCAGTCCACCGCAGGCTTCGGCAACGTAGAGCGTGCGTTCCTGACCCGCGACGAGGAGGTCGGAACCGTTCCGCGTCACACCGGCCCCGAGCAGGTTGGCGAGACCTGCGCCCCCCGTGACCGCGAACTCCTTGAGCACGAATCCGATCCGACCCTCGACGTACATCGGCATCGGGATCGCAAACATCACCAACAGCAGCAGCGGCACCCGCCCGCGCATCGCGTCGGGTCCCGCGATGAGCCAGAACGTGGCGGGCAACACGATCACGAGACTGGTCGCGGACAACGAATCGATCGTCAGCAACGCCCCCGCCACATGGACGAGCAACCCCGGCACGAGCAGCCAGAGCGCGCGGCGGTCCACCTGCACGCGGCGTCCGCAGGTGAAGAGCCACAGCGCCGCCGGTAGCAGCGTGCCGAGGACGAGGTAGACCTGAAGCTGCAGCGAGAGCGCCAGGACCACGCCGAGGCCGATCGCCGCCGCCGCGGGTGCAAGACACCACGATGCCGCCACACGCCGGCGTTCGGCGGTATCCGTACCGGTTTGCCAGAGCAGACCGAGCCCCACCAGCGGCAACAGCCAGCCGTGCTGGTAGTAGCCGGTTGCCGAATCCCAACGCTCGATGATCCAGAGACCTGTCGCGAGATACGCGAGCCAGAGCGGCAGCAGTACGCCGAAGCACGCCGTGAAGAACTTCACCGCGCAACCTCCTGCCCGGCGCGGGACAGGTGCTCGTAGACCGCCAGCACGCGCTCCGCGTTCCCGGCCCAGGTCCAGCGCTCGCGTTCGAGACTCTCGCGGCCGCGGGCGCCGACCTGGGCCGCGAACGCGCGATCCTGCACCAGCCGCAACAGCCCCGCCGTCAGCGACTCCGCCGAACCCGGCGTGAACAACAAACCGTTCTCGCCGTCGACGATCGTCTCGCGCAGGTTCGGTTGGTCCGGCGCGAGCGTCGGCACCCCGGCAGCGAGCGAATCGAACAGCTTGAGCGGTGACGCGTAGTCGTTGATCGCCGGGATCAGGGCACCGTCGCACGCGAGCACGTGGGCCGGCAGGAGCTCCGGCGTGACTTCGCCGAGGGCGCGAACACGTTCGCTGAGTCCGAGCTCGCGCGCCCGCTCCAGCAGCGGCTCGAGCGCCGGCCCGCGGCCCATCATCACGAGCGCCAGCTGGGCCAGCTCGGGGCGAGTCATCGCATCGAGCACGAGGTCGAGTCGATGCCAAGGACGCATGTAACCGACGAACCCCATCGCGAACGCATCGGGTGACAATCCCCAGCGTTCTCGGACCGCCGGCGCAGCCGCACGCGCAACCTCGCCGTAGCGCGCGGGCACCGCGCCGTTGGCGATCACATGGGTCCGCTCCCGGCGCGCGCCGGCCTCGATGAGCAGATCGCCGAGCACGCGCGTCACCGCGAGCACCGCATCCGCCTCGCCGAGCACCTGGCGCTCGGTACGCGTCGCAAGGCGCGGGAAGCACAGCTTCCCGAGCCGCGCCATCTCCGTGACCATCGGTGAGTTGACCTCGAGCAGCAGCGGTACCCCGAGTTCACGCGCGACATCGAGACCGGCGCGGCAATGCAGCGCGTGCCGTTCGTAGACGAAGTCGGGCCGAAACTCGCGGGCCGCCGCGCGCAGCATCGAGCGCCCCTTGCGATTGTAGCCGATCTCGAGCACCTCGACCGCCGTTCGTGGCAACGACAGGCGTTGCCAGAACGAACCGCGGGACTTGCCCGCATCGCCGGCCCCGTTGCCTTCTGCCCCGTTGGCCTGGCCCTGCCGCCCGTTGCCGTTGGCCTTCGGTACGAGGGCACACTCGAGCACCTCGTGACCCGCTGCGCGCAGCGCCGTGATCAGCTCACGGACGTGCACCGCCTGACCATCCTCCGCGCGGATGCGATGGTGATAGAGGATCCGACGCGGGCCCGTCATGCGACTGCTCCCAGTGCCTCGCGGAACGTCGTGACGAGTTGCGACACCGGCTCGTCCCACCCGTAGCGCGTGGCGAACTCTCGGACCCCCGTCCGGTCCGTCGGCTGCTCGAGCACGGCACCCAACGCTGCGGTCAACGCGGTTTGATCGCCGCGTGGCACGAGCGCGCCGCGCGGACCAACCCCGCCCAGCGCCATGTCTTCGCCGCAATCAAGGATCTCCGGAATGCCGCCGACCGCGGTCGCCACCACGCGCAACCCGGATGCCAATGCCTCGGTGACGACGTTGGGCCAGCCCTCCCGTTCACTCGGCAACACGAATACGTCGCACGCGCGATAACACGTCGCGACGACCGCCGGTGACCGGGCCCCCAGAAACGTGACGCGGTCACCACCGGCAGCGGCAATCGCGGCCCGCTCGGGGCCGTCGCCGACCAGCACGAGGCGGACATCCTGGGGCAGACTCGCGAGCGCACGCGCCGCGAGTTCGAAGCCCTTGCCAGCGACGAGCCGCCCGACGCCGAGCAACAATCGGCCCTGCAAGGGCAGTCCGAGTTCACGCCGCGCGGCCGCGACGTCGCCCGGCGCGAAGCGTTCGAGGTCCACGCCGTTCCGCACCTGCGTCACCCGCCCGGTCGCCAGACCCGCAACCTCGGCGAAGCGTTCCGCGAGTGCGCGACTGACGGCGAACAGGCCGCGCGCATGCGGCGCGAGCGCACGGATCCGCTCGCGCACGAACGGGTCCTGGGCGATCACGTTGATGTCGGTGCCGCGCGCCGTGACCGTGAACGGCACCCCGAGCTCGCGCGCGAGCTGCGCCGCGGCGATGCCATCGGGCCAGACATAGTGAGCATCGATTACGATCGGACCGGCCGCTTGCAGCCGGCGCAAGACCTGGCGCGCACCGTCCGCCATCGCGTCGGCCTGCCGCCGCAGCGACAATCCGGGCCAGTGGCGGTACCGCGGGTGGTGCACTTCGTCGCCCTCGAACACTTCGTGCTCGGGCACCGCGCGCCATTGCCGATAGATGCCGCGACGCAGCGGCCAGACGACGTCCGGCACGGGCGCGACGATCTGCCACGGCAAACCCGACGCCGCCGCGACGCGCCGCATCCGCTCGCGCACGAACAGACCATGGGTCGGCATCACCGACGATGGAAACAGATTGGTGAACGTGACGATCGTCATCACGCGCACCACCGCCGCAGGAATCGCGCGAACACGAGCACGGCCCAGAGCATTTCGGCGTGATCGCCGACCCCGCGCCGGTGCCGTTCGAGCAGCTGACGTACCGTGTCGGACGCGAGCCACTCGCGCAGCATCGAGTCGCCGAGCACCTCTTCGACCGCGTCGCCGACGGGACCACGGCACCAGCGCCGCAACGGCACCGAGAAACCGCGCTTCTTACGTTCCAAAGCTGCCGGCAACAGCCTGGTGCCGAGCGTGTCGCGCAGGAACGATTTGGTGCGACCGCCCGCGAGGTGCCACGCCGACGGTATCGTCGCGGCGTGCTCGAGCAGCTGGTGGTCGAGGAACGGCGCACGGCACTCGAGCGAAACTGCCATCGACGCGCGATCGACCTTGACGAGGA
This sequence comes from bacterium, assembly GCA_024743115.1. Lineage (GTDB taxonomy): Bacteria > Planctomycetota > UBA1135 > UBA1135 > UBA2386 > JAGQRA01. The sequence goes on from JANSXC010000025.1 coordinate 17,543, forward strand.
TGTCACCCGCGAGCCAGGTCACCAGATCCGTCTGCACGGCGCGCTGCAGCGGCGAAGACAGATGCGCGTGCGCCTCGTAGGCCGCGAGCAACGGCGCGTGCGGGTTGCCCGCCGCAGCGTGGTGCTCGGGCCGCAGAACGGCAAGCGCTTCCTCGGGCAGATGGGCGCTCACCGACCGCGCGTACGCCTCGGCCGGCGGCGAGGCGAGGTTCTGCAGCGTGCGCTTCGCGCGCAACGCCCGCGGTAGCCAGTCGGCCTTCGGATACATCGACCCGAGCGCGCGCCAGACCCCGCGCGGCAGCTTGCTGCGCGTGCGGTTCTCACGCACATCGAACAGATAGCGTCGATACCCACCGAACCCTTCGTCGCCACCGTCGCCGCTCAAGGCCACGGTCACATGGCGCCGGGCCAATCGACTGACGTGATAGGTCGGCACCGCGCTGCTGTCGCTGAACGGTTCGTCGAACGTGTCCTCGAGCCACGCCAGATCGAGCAGGTCTTCGGCAGTGAGTTCCTCTTCGTTGAGCGTGGCACCACAGGCAGCCGCCGACTCCCGCGCCTCGGGCCGTTCGTCGAACGCGGGATCCGAGAAGCCGATCGTACACGCGGTCACATCGCGCCCGAGCAGCCGCGTCATCGAGTCGACGATCGCGTAGCTGTCGATGCCGCCCGACAGGAACGGCGCGAGCGGCACTTCGCCCATGAGGCGCACGCGCACGGCTTCGTCGAGCTGGGCGAGCACCTCGCCTTGCAGGCGTTCGCGATCGGGCTTCGGAGCCGTCGCGAACTCGAGCTGCCAGTAGCGCCGCTGCTGCACCGCGCCATCCTTGACGAGACACCAGTGCGCTGGCGGCAGTTTCTCCACCCCCTGGAAGATCGAAAGGGGATCGGGCACGTAGCGCAGTGCGAAGAACTGCGCCACCGCATCCGCGCGCAGCGTCCGGTCGATGCCGAGCGCGTGCAGCGCCTTCAGCTCGCTCGCAAACGCAAACTGCCCGTCGTGCTCGGTGAAGTAGAACGGCTTCTTCCCGAGCCGATCGCGTGCCGCGTAGAGCGTGTGCTCGGCCTCGTCGACGATCGCGAACGCGAACATCCCGCGCAACCTTGACGCCAGCCCCGTGCCCCACGCGCGGTAGCCATGCAGCAGCACCTCCGTGTCGCCGTTGGTACGGAACACGACGCCCTGGTTCTGCAGTTCCGCGCGCAGTTCCTGGTAGTTGTAGATCTCGCCGTTGAAGGTCACCCACAACCGTTCGTCGGGCAGCGCCATCGGCTGCGGACTGCCCGCGATGTCGACGATCGACAGCCGCCGGTGCCCCAGCGCGTAGCCCGGCCCGGCCCGCACGCCGTCGCCATCCGGCCCACGATGCGTCATGCGATCGGCCATCGCCCGTGCGAGCTCGGCCGGAACGGCGCGCGCGCGATCGAACGCGAAGACTCCCGCGATGCCGCACATCAGGTCCGCCGCTCCCAGCGCGGCGCCGGACGCACGAGCCCAGTCGCCGTCTCGGTGACACGATCGATCGACGTGCGCCAGCGTACGGCGAAGGTGCGCTCGTCGCCCGGCCGCCGCACCTTGGCCATCGACAGCGACGGATCCTTACGCAGTTCGGCGTTGGTCACTGCGATCAGACCGGCGAGCAGTGCGAACCAGTGATAGATCAGGTCGAAGTGACCGCGGTTGAGAAAGAACGCGCCGACCATGAAGCCGATCGTGGTCGCCTCCATCATGCGGGAGTAGTCAGCGGCCCACTGCAGATCCGGTCGACTGCGACCGATGCGATAGATCTTGCGGCAGGCGATGAAGACCGAGCCGAGCAGCATCAAATAGACCAGGAACGCCAGCGAGCCGCTCTCCGCCCAGATCTGCAGGTAGCTGTTGTGCGCGACGTAGGTCTGGCCTTCGACCAGCGCGTACTCCGCATACTCGCGATAGCGCGGCTGGAAGTTGCGCATGCCCACTCCCCAGATCGGGTTGTCCTCGATCATGTTGAACGCGGTACCCCACGAGCGCAGACGGGCGTTTGCGGAACTCTCGCCGGTGTCGCCGATGGTCGCGAGCCGGTCCATGACCGCCTGCGGCGCGACGAGCGGGAACAGGACGCCGAGCACCGCAAGCGCACCGAACGCGCGGAAGATCTTGCCCGACCGCCACGCGATCCACATCGCCGTCGCGGTGAGCGACAAGAACGCGCCGCGACTGTGGGTCAGCACGATCGTCACGATCGTCAGCAGCATCGCGACCCGACAGATCTTCGCCACGATCGGGCGGTCACGTTCCGACAGCCCGAGGTACCACAGCAGCGGGATGTTCATCGTCAACGCGAGCGCGAAGTCGTTGTTGTCCTCCATCATCCCGCCGGGCCCGCGGATGATCTGGCTGCCGCCACCCGTGAGAATGCCGAAGAACCCGCCCTTGATCCCGAAGAACGCGAGGCACCCCGCGATCGTCCACGCCATGACCTTGAAGCGCCGGCGAGAATCGATCTGCCCGCTCGTGAACAGCGCGATCACGAGGATCTTGATGAACTCGAAGAAGTAGGTGTTGGTGTACTTGGTCTGGATCTCGGCGAACGAGTAGCTCACCGCGACGAACAGGCCGAGCACCACCATGCAGACACAGCGAAAGTCGCCCCAGTGCGCGAACTTCCGCCGGCCACGTTCGACCGCCCACCAACCCGCGAGCATCGCCGCCGCAACGAAGAACGACAGTCGCATGGTGCGCGCAAACCCCCAGCAGAGATCCTGCGGGCGCATGTACGCGAGCCAGCTGAAAACCAGCATGCCGTAGAACGGTCGCTGGAAGCACGTCGGCAGCGACAGCATCACGAACGCGAAGACGACGAGATCCCGCATCGCTCAGTTCGACCGGCCCACCAGCCTCACGTGCCGCCGAGCACCATCGAGAGCACGTCCCGCACGATCGGGGGCAGGCGCGACGGATCGAAGTAGTAGAGCAGCACGACCCCGCCGATGAGCACCAGGAACGTCGCTGCGACGACCGTCGCCCGCCGCCGCGTGCGCGCGAGATCGCGGCGCTGGGCCTCGGTCTCGAGGAACGCCACGGAACCGAGAACGGGCACCGCCAGCGCGCGCTCGACCTCCTCGACGGTGTTGAACGAACCGCGGATCAGATCGAGCAGCAACACGATGCCCGTGGCAGCCAGGAGCCCGATCACGCAGCCGAGTAGCGCGACGACCAGCAGATTGGGATCGGTCGGCGCCGGCGGCACCGCGGCCTCACCCTCCGCGCGAATCGGCGGCTCGGTCGTCAGTTGCGCCACGGTGTCGCGGTCCGATCGCACCCTCTCGGACGCCGCCTGCTTCGCGGCCCGCGATTCTTCGAGCCGCTCCTCGACGGCAGCGTACTGCGCGTAGCCATCCGCCTTCCGGCGGAGCCGCTCGACCTCCTTCTCCAGCGCGTCTTCGTCGAGCGGGATCGTGGCGTTCGCGAGCTTGATCTTGGCGTCGAAGTCGTCGACGAGTAACCGCAGACGCTCGTGCTCCACGTTCGGGATCATGCCGTCCGCATCCGGCTCGGGGGCATTTGCGAGCAGCTTGAGCTCTTCGTTGAGCTCGGCGATCTTGCGCTCCCACTTCGCCTTCTTCCGCGGGTCCCGATGGCCGTCGCGTGCCATGGTTGCCTGGAGAATCAGACCAAGCAGGACCTGCCCACGTTCGGTTTTGCTGGCCTCGGCCATGAGCATTGCCATGTCGAGCGGCACGCGCGCCGGCGTTTCCGACAACGTCTCCCGTGCCAGCTTCAGTTGTTGCTCGAGCTTGACGACCTCGATCTTCTGCTGCCGGACCTTGCCGCGCTGATCGTCGGCCGCCTTGATCCGGGCGAGGTACCCTTCACGCCGAATGCTCGGATCGATCAACGGTTCGATGCCGTACGTCGTCTGCAGATGCAGGCGCTGCTGCAGGAAGCTGTTGTAGGCCTCGTCGTGCTGCTTGAACTCGGCGGTCGAACTCGCGAGTTTCTTCCGCGCCCCCTCGAGCATCCGCTGCTGCCGGCTGCTGATCCAGGTCTGGACGAGCTGGTTCAGGAAACTCGCAGCGCGCAAACCATCGCGATCCTTGTAGGTCACGCGAATCTGGGCGTAGGTCCGGCCCTTGCTGTTGCCGTACTCGTAGATCTGCAGTCGCTCCGCGATCGCGTTGACGTTCTCGCCACGCACGTAGGGATCGGGCGTGATCGCCTCGGGCCAGCCCAGCGTCGTAATGGTCTCTTCGATCGCGGCAGGAATCGTCAGCTTGGCCGAATCGATGATCGCCCCGAACGGATCCTCGGCGTTCGTGAGCGGCTGGCCCGGCGGCTGCTCGTACGTGATGCCCGCCGTGGCAACGTAGAAGCGCGGAATGAAGAACGCGACGATGCCACCGATCAGCAGCCCGACCAGCGACGCAGGGATGACCTGCCACCGCCTGCGCTTCAGCAGGTCGAGGTAGCGCGCAATCGATACCGGCGGCAGATCGAGCTGAGACATGTCAGAAGCGGAAGAAGATCTGCTCCCGCTGACCGGTCGCGACCTCGTACGAGGTCCGGATCTGCGCGACCCCGAACAGCGTGCGCACGGCGAGCCCGACCGGCTCGGTGACCCGCTGCAGCAGGCGCCCGATCAAACCGAGGAACGTCGGTGGGATGTAGATGATGTCGTGTTCGCGGATCTGGAAGTTGTCCTCCGTCAGACCGGTCATGAGCATCTCGCGGAAGTTGACGTCGACGACGAGCGGGGCCTCCGCGTCGGGGCGAATCAGATAGACGCGCCCGAGGTTGGCGAAGTTGCTCCAGCCCGTCTTGAACATCGCCCGGAACAACGTGAGGTCGGGTTCGAGCAGCTGTGGCCCCTTCCGAAGCACCTCACCAACGCCGTAGAAGAACTTTTGCGAGGTGATGATCCGACACTGCAGATCGATGTCGAACGTGACGGCGTTCTGCAGTTCGGAGCGCACGAGCGACGCCAGTTCGACTTCGGTGTAGCCGAGCACGAACATCGGCCCGACGTAGGGCACGTAGATCGTGCCATCGATCCCGATTGGCTGCACCGCCGTGAGTTCGATGAGCCGCTCGAATCCCGGCCGCGCCAGTTCGGTGGGATCGATCAGGAACTGGATCGTGTCGAGCCCACCGACGTAGTCCTCACGCGTCGCGTCACCGTCCGCACGCGAGCCGAAGCCCTTCTCGTGCTTGAGCTGCGCGATCCGGTGCTCCTCGAACGGCATGCAGCCGGACGCCCCGCCGAGGGTCACGCAGCAGGCGAGCACGAGCAACCGGGTCACGAATCTCGCGATGGACGGTCGTTTCAAGGAATGGATCACGCGTTTGGTTTGCCTCGCAAAGTAGACTAGCTACCGCCATCGTAGATGCCTACACCGCCAGGGCAAAGGACCGATCGAAGCTGTCGGCCTCATCGGCACTTGGGGCGCCCGAACTGTCGGCTGTCGATTGTCGCAGGAACGCGACCAACCCGCCCCTCCCGCCGGGCGGGAAACCCCGTAGAACAACCCGATGCGATCCGCTCCCGCCCTGCTGGCCGTCGCCGTGGCCGCCGCCATGCTCGGTGGCGCGGTCTATTGGCTCGGCCAGTCGGACGAACCGCCGCCGCCATCGGTCGAACGGCCGCGGAGTGTGGACCAGGCCGCGGCTGGCGGCCGCCCCGAGGTCGCGACGGCGGAGGCTACGGCCGAGGGTGACGAGGGCCGGGATACGGCGGCATCGGACCCTGAGGGGCTCGATCTCGCCAACCTGCGTGAGGAGGCGCCGGCCGACGATGTGACGGCCGCGGCGAGCCCCAAGGTGCTCGTGCTCCGGCCGGCCGCCGATGGCGCCAGAGCCGCACCGGTGCCGGTCGCTGCCGCGGAGGTCTTCTACCTGACGACCCGCGAGGCCGAGGAACGGTTCGGCGAACGACTGCCCCGGCGCCGCGTCGAATGGCCCGAGTTCGGCGGCTCGCGGACCGAGACCGGCGCGGACGGCCTCGCCGTGCTGCCACCGACACGTCACTCGTGGCTCGTCGCCGCGCGGACCGACGGCTGGTTTGCGTTCGGCGTCGCACGCCCGGGTAAGCGCACGACGAAGCTCGAGCTGCGCCGCGACGAACGGGTCACGATCGCCGTGTTCGACGAAGCCGACCGCCCGGTGGCAGGCGCCCCGGTCGCGATCGTGCAGCACCTGACCAAGACCAAACGTGCCACGAGCACGATCTGGACCGGCTCGACGGGCGCCGACGGCCGCGCGGCCGCGCCCCACTTCCAGCTTGCACGTCGCCGCCTCGGCAAGGGTCAGAAGGAGCGGTTCGCCGCCGTGCTCCGGGTCGCCACCGCGGCGCCGATCCTCACCGAGTTCGTCGGCCGGCCAGCACCCGCAGCGCCGGTCGAGCTGCGCGCGCCACCGACGGGCGCTGTCGAGATCCTGCTGACCGATCACGGCAACCGGCCGCTGCTGAGCCCCGCCAGGGTGGTGCTCACGCCCGTCTCGACCAAGAAGCGCCAACCCGACGCGCTCGGCGCCGCCTACCTGACGCATCGCCGCGTCGAGAAGCCGGTCGGCGAGGGACCGGTGATGGTGTCGTGGCTCGCTGCCGGCATGACCGTGCGCCCGGTCGTGCGCTTTCCGAGCGAGAAGCGGGCGAGCATCGGCGAACCGATCGCCGTGCCGGCGGCATCACGCGCGAGTAGCCCGGGCAGCAACGTCGCACCGCTTCCCGTTCGCATGCCGTTGGCACCGCAGTTCGGACTGCTGGCCGGCCGACTGGTCTTCGCCGACGGTACCCCGGTCGCGGAGCGCGAGCTCACGGCACTGCTCTGGGACGGCGACCGCCGGGCCGGCAGCATCCGGCTGCACACGACCGCCACGGGCCACTTCGACGCCGTACAACGGCCGCGCAAGCAGGCCACGCTCACACTCGAGCTGCGCACCCGGATCCCGGCAACCGAGGAGCTCCCGGCGCAGGAGGTCGGCGCCCGGTTCGACTTCCAGCCACCGGGCGCGAAGGTCCGGCGCGAACTCGGCGAAATCGTGCTGGGCGAACTGCCGCTGCTCTGCAGTGGAATCGTAGTCGACGACCGTGGCGAGCCCGTTGCCAACGCGGACGTTCGTGCCCAACGTCAGAGCTCGCCGCGCCCGAAGCCATCGCGTGGGCGAGTCCGCGGCCCCAATCCGGCACTCGCGGCCGAACTGGGCAGCCTGAACCTGCAGTTCCAAAGTCGTACTCGCAGCCGCTGGGACAACGTGCCGTTCCTGCGCACGCGCACCGATGCGACCGGCGCCTTCGAACTGCGCGGTCACTTCCCCGGCGGTGAGCTGCAGGTGCGCGCGGACACCAAACGCCACCTCGCCGACACCGCGCCGTGGCAAGGCGTCGGTCAGACGTTTCGCATCACGATCGCCCGCAACGGAGTCTTGCGCGGCCGGGTGCTGCTGCCCCCTGGCCTGCCCGCCGAATGCGCGACGCTGACCCTGCGACCACGCGACGAAGCCACGGCCAAGAAGGGTACGCGAAGAGTCGAACTGTCGCGCCGCCGCGGCGGTCGTTTCGAGGTCGAGCCGCTGCATGCCGGACGCTACGACGCGATCATCAAGCTGCGCAGCATCGCCCAACCAGTGCTCGAGATCGGCGACGTCTTCATCACGCCCGGCGAGTGCCGCGATCCGCGTCTGCGGGTCATCGACCTGCGCCAGTGCATCCACCGTTATCGTCTGCGCGCCGTCGATTTCGGGGGTCGCCCGCTGCGACTCAACAGCGCGCTGATGCTGCGCTGGCGTGACCAGGACGGCAAAGTTCAGAACTCGGCGATGCGCTGGCGCGGCGGGCGCGCGGACTTCTTCGCGGGCAGCACGCTCGTCGACCTCGTCTCGTTCGCCCCCGGCTGCCGCCCGCTCGAAGTACAGATCGCGCCAGGCGAACAGACGATCGCGATGGAACGCCTCGTGCCCGCGCAGCTACTCGTCAGCGGCGCGCGCCAGCTCTGCGGCCCCGACCGCAAGATCCGCGTGTCCGTGATCCTCGTCGGCGACTCGGGCTACCCGCAGTGGCTCAGCGGCCAGGATCAGCGGACGGGATCGCCGTTCTCGTTCCCGCGCTGGGAACTCGGCAAGAGCACCGGCGCCTGGCTCGAGAACAGCGACCTCGTTGACGTGCCCATCGTCAAGAACGGTAAATACGAGGTCATCCTCCGCGTCCATGCGACCAAGAGCACGAAGAGTCGCCAGGTCTCCGTGACGCTCGGCCAATTCGACCTGCGGGTCGACGGCAGCAAGCTGACGCCGGTCAACGTGCCCCTGGACACAGCAAAGGTGCAGAAGGCGCTGGAGCGCCTGCAGCCGCGGCAAAAGCGCCCGCCGCGCTGAGGTCGGCACCCGTCAGTTCCCGATCGCCGGCTCCTCCGGCCACGGCATCGCACGACCGGTCTCCAGGAGCGTCTTGAGTCGGCACAGCGGCTTGGCCCAGCCTACCGTCGAGATCATGGCCGCGGTCTGCGGGGCATCGCTGAGGTCATGACACACCGACACGAGCACGGTATCGCCACGCTCGAGTACGTCGATCTCGGCGAGTGCCTCGGGTTCGCCGAAGCCGAAGCCTTCGAAACGAAACGCGAACGCGAGGCCGCGACCCTTGTCACACCGCACCATCTGACCGCGGTAGATCACACGTTCGTCCGTGCCGAAGACGACCGGGTCGCCAGGGCGGGTGGAGAACTCGCGGCATGGCACGGTAAACCACGATGCGAAGCGCTCTCGTTGGGTCAGGTGCTGCCACACAGTGTCGTAGTCCGCGGCGATATAGACGTGCTGCGTGAGGACGCGCTCGTGCGCGACACCGGGAGCGACGCAGGCGCTCGCCGTCACCAGCAGCAAGAGGGTCGGCAGGCAGACACGCATGCGATCGACTCTACGCCCCGCCCCATCACGCGAACAGTTGCTCAGCCGAACAGCCGCGCGACCAGGGCAGTCCACCCGGTCTGATGGCTCGCGCCGCAGCCGCGGCCGGTGTCGCCATCGAAAAACTCGTAGAACCAGATCAGGTCGCGATAGTGCGGATCGTCCGCGAACCGACGGTCGTTACCCGCGAAGGGCGGCTGACCGTCACTGCTCCGGCGGAACAGGGTCGTGAGCCGGCGCGACAGGTCATCGGCGACTTGCTGCAGGTCCATGCGATTACCCGAACCGGTCGGATACTCGACGAGCAACGAGTCACCGTAGAACCGCGCATAGCGTTCGAGCGCCTCGATCAGCAGGTAGTTCAGCGGAAACCAAATCGGGCCGCGCCAGTTGCTGTTGCCGCCGAACATCGAAGTCGTGCTCTCACCGGGCGTGTAGTCGACGCGATATTCGTTGCCGTCGAGCTGCATCACGAATGGGTGGTCCTTGTGCGCCCGCGACAGCGAGCGGATGCCGAACGGCGACAAGAACTCGTTCTCGTCGCAGAGGTAGTGCAGCACCCGTTCGAGCTGCGCCCGCGACGGGATCGACAGCAGCGCGGCGTCGGCATCCTCGACGCGGCCGAACGTGATGCGCTGCGCCAGCTCGCGTTCGTGCTCGAGGAACCAGTCCATGCGCTTCTTGAACCCGGGCAGCACCGCGACGCGCCGAAGATCCAGGATCTCGACCGCACACAGCGGGATCAGGCCGACCAGCGAGCGGATTCGCAGCCGTTCGGCGTCGCCGTCACGATAGATCTGGTCGTAGTAGAATCCGTCGGTGTCGTCCCAGAGCCCGGTGCCGCCGAGCGAGTTGATCGCGTGCGAGATCGCGACGAAATGCTCGAAGAACTTGGTCGCGATGTCCTCGTAGGCCGGGTCCTCGCACGCCAGCTCGAGCGCCATGCTCAGCATCGTCGCGCAGTAGAATGCCATCCACGCCGTGCCGTCCGCCTGCTCCAGGTGCCCGCCCGTCGGCAATGGCTGGCTGCGGTCGAACACCCCGATGTTGTCGAGCCCGAGGAAGCCACCGCCGAACACGTGCTTGCCCTTGAGATCCTTGCGATTGACCCACCACGTGAAGTTCAGCAACAGTTTGTGGAACGCGCGCGCGAGGAACACGCGGTCGCGACTGCCGCGATGGCCCGTGAGTTTGTAGACGCGCCAACAGGCCCACGCGTGCACCGGCGGGTTGACGTCGTGGAACGCGAACTCGTAGGCGGGGATCTGCCCGTTCGGCGCCATGTACCACTCGCGCAGGAGCAGCAGCAGCTGGTCCTTGCTGAACTGCGGGTCGAGCGTCGCGAACGGCAGCATGTGGAACGCGAGATCCCACGCCGCGTACCACGGATACTCCCACTTGTCCGGCATCGACAGGATGTCGCGGTTGTAGAGGTGCCGGAAGTCCGCGTTGCGACCAGCGGCCCTGCTGGCGGGCGGCGCCGGCTGCGCCGGATCACCCGCGAGCCAGGACGCGACGTCGTAGTAGTAGAACTGCTTGGTGAAGATCAGCCCGGCGGCGGCCTGGCGCTGGATCCGCCGCCCCTCCGCGTCGTCGGGATCGCCGCGGTAGACGGTCTCGTAGAACTCATCTGCTTCGCGCCGGCGCCGAGCGAGGGTTTCGCCGAAGCCCGGACCGAAAGCCGGCGAGTTCGCGGCATCACGCCTTTGCAACCGCAACCGGATGCTGGCCACGCCACCCGCCGGCAGCTCCAGCACACAGTGCGCGGCGGCCTTGCTGCCGACGTCATCGACTGCGACCGCGTCCGCCTTCCCATCGACCACGAACTCGTGGAACGCGTCCTTCTTCGGGCCATCGTCCGCCGCGTCGAAGAGCCGGGTCGCATTGGTCTCGTTCTCCGTCGCGAGCACGCGGCGGAGCTCACCGCCATCGATCCGGTCGAGTTCGAGTACGAACGGCGGCAGATCCGCGCCCTCGGCTTCGAACCGCGCAATGGCACCGCCATCGTCAGCGCCACCATCGACGGCCGCGCCACGAATGCGCCCGCGCAGCCAGTAGCCCTCGCCCTCGCGCCCCCAATCCCACGTGTTGCGAAACCAAAGCTGCGGCAGCACGTGCAGCTCGGCCGCATGGTCGGCGCGATTGCTGACCGACAGCTCGACCAGCACGTCCTCTGGCCCCGCCTTCGCGATCGTCGCGACCAGATCGAAGTAGCCATCCGCGAACACGCCGCTGTCGACGAGTTCGAACTCACGTTCGTCACGACTCCGACGCGCGTTCTCGTCGACGAGCTCCTGGTACGGGAACTCGCGTTGCGGATACTTGTACTGCGATACCAGCCACGCCGACGTCGGCAGTGCATCGACGTAGAAGTACTCCTCCTTGACGTCCTCGCCGTGGTTACCCTGCGGGCCCGTCAGGCCGAACAACCGCTCCTTGAGGTACGGGTCGCGCCCGTTCCAGAACGCGAACCCGAAGCACAGTCGACACTGTCGATCCGTGAACCCGAGCAACCCGTCCTCGCCCCAGCGATACGCCCGGCTGCGCGCGTGATCGTGCGGGAAGCTCTCCCAGACATTGCCATCCGGGGAGTAGTCCTCGCGCACCGTGCCCCACTGTCGCTCCGACAAGTAGGGGCCGAAACGCTGCCAGTTCGCCGCGCGCGCGGCGTGGTCCGCCAGGCGCTCGTGCTCGGCCGTCGATCCCGCCATGCGTCCGTCGTATCCGGATCGCACGCGGGATGCACCGGCTATCGACGGCGAAAGCCGGCCGGCAGGTTCGCGCGCAGCGTCATCGGCGCCCCGGTGACCGGGTGCGGCAGACGCAGCTCGCCCGCATGCAGCATGAGCCGCGCATGGCTGCTACCGCCGTAGCGGCGATCGCCGCGGATCGGATGGCGGAGGTCGGCGAGGTGCACGCGCAACTGATGCGTCCTTCCCGTCCGCGGCAGCAGTTCGAGGAGCGCCGCGTCACGCTGACGCTCGAGCACGCGCCAACGGGTAACGGCAGGCTTGCCCGCGACCGGGTCGACCACGACCTTCGGGCCCCGGCTCGCGGAGTCCTCGAGCACGCGGATCGGTGCGTCGATCCGGCCTTCGCCCACCGCCGGCACCCCGTCGACGACGGCGCAATAGACCTTCTCCACGTGGTCATCGCGAAACGCGGCGGCGAGCCCAGCCAGCCCCTGCGGGGTGAGTCCGATCGCAACGAGGCCGCTCGTCGCGCGGTCGAGCCGGTGCGCCGCCGCGGGCCGAAACGTCGCGGTCGTGAGACCGAGCCCACTGGCAGCGAGCCAGTCCATGAGCGTGCCGCTCTGACCGGATCCCGCATGCACCGCGAGGCCCGCGGGCTTGTCGACGACGAGTACGTCGTCGTCACGGTGCACGATCTGCGGAGTCAGTTCCGGCAGCAACTCCACCGAGGCACGCTCCTCCTCCGGCTTCGCAGCGGTAACCACGTCGACGATCCCGGGTCGGAACTCGAGCACCATGCCGTCCTCGAGGCGCAGGTTGCCCTTCGCCTTGCCGCCGTCGACGCGGATCCGACCCTGGCGCAGATGCTTCATGATCGCGCCGAGCGGCACGTCCCGCAGCAGCTTCCGCAGGTAGCGATCGAGTCGCTGCCCGGCCTCCGCCGCCGTGAGTCGAATCGTCGTCGCGGTCAACGCCGGAGTCAGCGATCCCAGCGCCCCTGCGCCTTCTCGCGCACGGCCTGATCAGGGTCAGCAAGCAGACGTTCGAGATCCGCCTCGGGCACCTCGATCGACTTGGGCATCCGCTCGATCACTCGGTAACGCACGACCCCCGACGGGTCCGCGAGCGCCGCCAGCCAGTCGATGATCGTCGGATCGTCACTACGTGCGGCAGCCTCGTAGACCTTGATCCGGCCGTGGGCGTTGCCCTGCTCGATTGCAGTCTTCACGGCGGCCACGAACTCCTCGTCCATCACCTCCGGGAAGCTGCGCCGCGACTTGAGCGTTTCACCCGCCGCGACCTTCGCGAGCCAGCGCATGCAGGCCTCACGGCGTTTCGCGTCGCGTGCGGCCCGCCGTTCTTCGGGCGAGACCTCAGGCCCGGTTGCCGTGATGTCGAACATGCTCCGCATCAGGAACGAGGACACGAACACCACCGGCGTGCCGACCGCCCGAAAGGGCAACGACGCACTCGTCGTATAGTATTCCTCCTCGAACGGCAGATCGTCCCAGACGTCCACCGTGTCGTCCCAGGCATTGTCGATGACCTGGATCGGATGCGCGATGAACGTATCCACGAGGATCGCCGCGAGTCCGACCGGCACCGTGAGCGGCAGCGTCGCCCAGAACGCGCCGTCGCCTTCGGGTACCATGTTGGCCTCGAACGCGTTCCAGACCGGCCGGTTGTGTGGGTTGACGAACGCGCACGACGAGTTCATCGGCACGACGAGGAACAGCACGGCAACGAGACCGAGCAGACGCAGGCGTCGCGGCGCGATCATTCTTCGTCCTCCCGCGGATCGATCGGGAACAGACAGCGCGCCAGCCAGTCGCCCGCGAACACCACCGGCGTCGCGAGCGCCGTGAATGGCGCCACGAGCACACGCCGCAGATTCGAGGAGTCCTCGTCCGGCGTCCAGAGCAGTTCGACCGTGTCGCCCCAGGCGTCGTCGATCGCGAGCACCGGATTGACGACGAGCATGTCCGAAGCGAGCCCCACGACGCCCACCGGCACGGCGACCGGCAGCAGCGCATAGCGCGTGCCCGCGGATTCCGGCGTCAGGGACTCATCGAGCCAGTTGAGCGTGCGGCGATGGTCGTCGTCGAAGACCGTGCAGCCGCTCAACCCGAGCGAACAGAACAGGAACAGTGTCAGCAGCGGGGGTCTCATGCAGGGGCGGGCAGCATAACGGGCCAAATCGTTGGGCCATAGCGACCCGGGCCATTCGGCTGCGCGTAGCCGACAGCGCAGCCACAGCGGTCTTGTTGCCCGCGGATCTGCGATCAACCGAGATTCCTGCAACAATTCGTGACCATGGCGTCAGATCTGCCAACCAGCGGGAACCAACCCTCCGACGTGGCCCTCGATCTGCCCATCCACCTGATTCATGCGAGCCGGAGCCCGGAAGGCCCGGCGACCGCGACGAGTTCACCCGATCTCAGCCCGGAGCGACTGACAGCGGAGGAACCCCGCCTGCGCCGGCTGATCCACCGCCTGCTGGGATGGCCCACGAGCCGCGTCGACGTCGACGACATCGTGCAAGAAACCCTGCTGGCAGCGTGGAGCAACCGTCGGCGGTTTCGGGCGGAAGCGAGCGTGACGACCTGGCTGCATGCCATCGCCGTCAACCAGACGCGGCGCCACGAACGCGCCGCCCGCCGTCGCCGACGCTTCTTCCGCTGGTTCGGCGCGGCGAGCGAGCCAACAACGATCGATACCCCGAACGATGCGACCGAGTTGGCGACGACCAGCACGCAACGGGCTCTGCGTCTGCTGGCCCACGATCAACGCGAGATCCTCGTGCTGCGATATCTGGAGCAGCAACCGATCCCGACCATCGCCGACCTGCTCGGCTGCACCCGCAACGCCGCCGATGCCCGCCTCACGCGCGCCCGCCGGAAGCTGCGCGCCCTACTCCACGGCTCGTCGGCCACAGCGGGCACGGACCAGCCCGCATGACCCGCCCCACGGACATCGCCGATCGACTCGCCCGAGCGGACGCGGAACTGCCACCGCAACCGGCGCCGGCGATCGACTTCGTGACTCTCGCGGCCAGACGCCGACGCCACCGCCTGGCCGTCGGGGTGCTGATGACGGGCGCGCTGCTCGCGCTCCTGCCAGTCCTGTCGCCGCCGCAACCACAGCAGACCCGGGCCGGTCAGGTCCACCACGGCCAGCCCCACCCAGGCTCGGGCCCGTCTGCCGGCGCGCCGATCGGAGCGGCCCCACGAGCCCATCAAGCGGCCGTAGCAGCGGCCGCTGCGTTGTCGCGGCGCCTGGAGAATCTGCGCGTCGCCTGGACTTCTCCCACCGGCCAACGCGCCGCCGTGACTCGGATACGCGCCTGCCGCACCGAGATCCGCGCGCGCCTGGCCACTATCCGCGCCGAGACGGCCATCGCGCTGGCGCGCCCCACCAACCAGATCGAACCGAACCGTACCAACCGATGAAAACCTCACTGATCACTCTTCTGGCCACGCTCGCCATCACGAGTCTGGCGTCCACGCAGTCCTTCGTGATGCTCGTTCGCACGGGGCCCAGCGACCTCGTCGTCAACGCCTCGCTCGTCGACGCCATCGCGAACGAGGCCACTGTCAAGGACGCGCTGCGCAAGAGCATCGGGGACCGACTCCAGGTCTGGCGCGGCATCGAGGTCGTCGAACCCGTCTCGCATGGGCCGGGCACGTATCAGCTGCACTTCGAAGTCAGCGCCGACGTCAAGGATCAGCTACCGCCCGAGCAGCTCGAGCACCACATCGACCTGATCTCCGCACACGTGAGCAAACGGCTCGAACACCTGCTCCACGCCGAACCACGCCATCGCGCGGAGCTGCGGCGCAAGGAACTCTCGACGCGGCTCCACAAGTTGCTCGCACACCAGGAGGAAGTGAGTCACGTGGCCGAGCTCATCGATCACGAGATCCGCCATCTGTCGGTCACGGCCGAACGCCTCGCGGAGCAGTTCGCGACGCTCCGACTCGACATCGCGACCGAGGAACGCGCGATCGAGCATCTCGGGGCGATGCGTGACGAGAGCCAGAAGCGCCGAGATCGCCTGCAAGCCGAACAGGCCGACCTGGCCGCGCAACGCACCCGAATCGCGCAGGATCTCAAGGGCATCCAGGTCCGGCTCGCCAACACCCGACTCACCTCGGGTATCGAAGAGAAAGAGCGCGAACTCGAGGACAAGATTCGTAGCCTCGATCACCAGCTGACCGTGCTCGCCGAGCAGCGGCTAGCACTCGAAGGCAAGACTCTCGACGCCCAGCAGATGTTGTCGTCGGTCCTCGAGCAGCTGCCGGCAGCGTCCCTCGCGCTGCAGCGCAGCAAGGCGCGACTGGCGCGCATGCAGGCCGATCAGGAACTGTTCGGCAAGCGCCGCGCGGCGGCCGACGACCAGCGCAAGAAGGCGTTGGCGACTCGCATCGCCGCCGAAGGACTGCGCATCGACATCGCGGTCTGCAAAGAGCTGCTCACCGAGACGAGCGCCCGTCTCGCGCGGCTCGAACCCGTGCGAATCGAGATCGTTCGGCCGCGCTAGGTCCGCAGCCGGAGTTGGCGAACTACTGCTTCTCGTCGAGCACGATCGGTGCCGGCAACTCCTCGCCTGCCGGAACGAAACGCATTGAGATCGAGTTGACGCAGTGCCGCGTGTTCTTCGGCGTGAACCGCTCGCCGAGGAAGACGTGACCGAGGTGGCCCTTGCAGTTGGCACAGACGATCTCGGTGCGATGACCGTCGGCGTCCGGGACCCGCAGAACAGCGCCCTCGATCTCGTCATCGAAAGCGGGCCAGCCGCAACCACTGTGGAACTTCTGGTCGGAGCGGTACAGCGGCGTGTTGCATTGCCGGCAGATGTAGGTGCCCTTGGCCTCGAGGTCGGTGTACTCCCCGGTCCCGCGCCACTCGGTGCCCTTCTGCAGGATCACCTTGGCCTCCTCGGGAGTCAGCTCGTTGTAGGCCTTCTTGCTGCCGGGCCCTTTCGTGGTCGGCTCGTTCGGGATCGAGGGCTCGGTATCGGACACGGGCTTGCTCTCGTTGTCGGCTTCAGCGGTCATGGAGTTCGAGTCGGGCGTCGGATCGACTGGCGGTGTGGCCGGAGACTGCGCCATCGCAGGCTCGGAGCCCGCACTCGGAGCCCCCTCCGCGGCACTCGTGCCGCAGGCGGCCACCACGAAGGCGAAGGGCAATAGCGCCGCGCAGATCGCGGCCGTACGGACGCCGAAGGCTGATCGTTTCGGGTTCATCGTGATTCGAGTCGTGGAGTCACCAGCGGCGACGGGCCGCGGTGGGATGATACGAGGCGCGGCCGGCCGCGGTCCTGACAAACCCGGGCCCATGACAAACTCGGCCATGCTCGCGATACTCGCAGCATGACGCGGAACCAGGAGAGGGCACGGCAGCGACACCGGCGCCCCTCGGTCTTCGTTGCCACGGCCGGATTGGTTGCACTCCTCCTGACGACGGCCGCGGGAACCGCGCAATCCCAGGAGACGATCGAGCGCTGGCTGCGCGACCCCGCGCAGCGCGCGATCGCGCAGCAAGCAATCCTCGATGATCCGGCCGCGGGTTGCCTCGCGCTGCGCTCGACGGACACCGTAGTCCGCGAGGCGGCGCTGGCCACCCTGGCGCGAACCCCGAAGCTGCTCGTTGAGCACAACCGGGTCCGGCAGGCCGCCGCCAGGGCGTTCACAGCAACGGACCCCGTCACCCGCGCCACCCTCGCGATGCTCCTGCGTGACGCGTTCGAGCTGCCGTGGCCAGCCCGCGCCATCCGCCGCGGGCACTCTCCCGCAGGCGGACACGGCAACGCGGCGTCCCACCCGAACACCAGCCTGCGCGCGGTGATTCGAAGTCTGGCCGGGCGTGCGCTGAGCCGGACCGCATTCGCCGACCCCGGGCGATTCGCGCAGTTGCTCGCGGACCACCCGCGCCTGGCCTGTGAAGAACTCGCCGCCCGCGCCGAGCTCCCGGTCGAGGTGCGGGATCCACTCGTCAGGGCGTTCCTGCAAACGACCGGCGACAACCTCCACCTCGCGGAGCAGCTGTTGCGATTCGAGACCGGTCGCACCGTGATCCGCCAACACCCCGATCGGCTGCGCGGCGAGGTCCGCCGTGCCGATCTCTGTCGCGCTCGCGCCGGCTGCGATCTCTCGAGCGACGCTCCGACGATCCACGCGCGCTGGACCGACCCGACGAATCGGGATTATCCAACCATCCTGCGGGCGCTCGGCGGCGCCCCCGCCGGCGCAATCGCAGCCCTGCGCGCGCGTTTGCAGGCGGACCCGGTCGGCGGCGAAGATATCGCGGCCGCGCTGTTCGCGGCCGGCGACGAGAAGACGACGCGGTCCTGGAGCCAGGACCGCATCCTCGCCGAGCCCGGCTGGACGCTCTACACTGCGAAAGCGACGCTCGGCCCGGTCCTCACCGAGGTCGTCGTCGGCGGCCTGCTCGCAGACGATCCGAGGCCGTTCCTACCGACGTGGCACCGCCTGCACGACCGGATCGATCTCGACGAAGCGACGCGCACCGCCGTCGCGCTCCGCCTGCTCGCGCTCCGGGAAGCCGGCGACTTCACCACCCCCGACCCGATCGATTGGCCGCGCGGTCTGTTGGCACTGAAATCGGAACCGCAGTTCGCCCGGTTCTTCCGGCGCGCGACCGAACGCTCCTACCCGGACCGCTTCGTCACTCGCGTCGCCGCGGCACTCCTGCCGTCATACCCTGGGCTCGCGACCGCGGCGATCGAGCGCGGCCACAAGCCCGCCGTCGTGCTCGCGAATCTCGCCCGCCTCGACCAACCCGAGCGCCTCGCGAGCCACAGCGCACCGCTCATCGACATTGCACGCAAACTGCATCAGCCGCCGATCGCGCACGCGCTCGGCGCAGCGCTCGCGCGCACCGGCAGCGATCCGCTCGGCCAGGTGCTGCCGCTCGTCGACGACAAGGAAACCCGCGTGTTCGCGTGCCATTTCCTCGCCGGTTTCGGCGCGCGCGGCGGCGCGGCGATCCCGAAGCTCAACGCGATCGCGCGCTCGAAGAACCACCGCGCCCGGTTCCTCGCCGCGCACGCACTGGCCCACCTCGGGCCGGCCGGCGTCGCGCGCGTCGCCGTGCTCTGCAACGACAACCCGGAACTGATCTCGGCGCTCGAGCGCGCAGCCTGCGCCCGGGATCATGCAACGATCGAGGCGGCGTGCCATGGCCTGCTCAGAGTGCAGCCGGGAACCAACGTCAGCCGCGCGTTCGCGCTGCGTGGCCAACTCGATCGCGGCCTGCCGGCACGTCTCGAAGGCCTCGTGTTCCTCGCCATGCTCGCCGCCGAGCCCACGCCGCGTGACTCCGACTGGCTGCGAGTCGCCGCACTCGAACCGGGCATCCTGCGACGCCGCGCGCTCGAGGCGTTGACTCCCCGCGCCAACAAATCACTGCACTACGGCGCACTCGTGGAACTGCTCGACGATCCCACCCCCGCGATCGCCCGACACGCCGCCAAGGCGCTCCTCGAACCGCTGCGACTGCCCCACGCCCGGCATGCGCTCGCGCAGTTCGCAGCCCGTGCTACGACCCCCGATTCGCTCACGCTACGCATCCAGGCGGCGCTCGCCGCCACGCCCGACACGCCCGCGCCGACCGCGCCGACTGCGCCGGGCAAAGGCGCTACTTCTCGCGGCCGCTAGCGGGCCGCGGCAACGCGGCGAGCGCGCGCCTCGCGAGTTCGATGACGTGGCTCCGCAGATCCCCGATCGCACGCGTGTCATCGCTCGGGAACTGGAGCGCGACCGCGAGATCGTGCTTCTCGAACCAGAGCGTGTAGCTCAGGAACCCCGGCATGATCCCCGAGTGACCGAGCGCCGGACCGAGTTCCGAGTCACCGACGAAGCACCCGAGGGCATAGGCTCCCGAGACGTGACGCGGCGCCGGCCGACCACGGCGATGGTCCTTTTGCAGCTGCTTCGGAATCACATCGCCCGCGAACAGTTCCCGACACCAGCGCGCGAGATCCGTCGGCGTGGATCGTACGCCGCCGCCGCAATACTCGAAACCCGGGTTCACGAAGTAGAGCCCGTCCTTGATCGTCGGTCCCTTGGTGAACGCGATGCCGC
This sequence comes from bacterium, assembly GCA_024743115.1. GTDB lineage: Bacteria > Planctomycetota > UBA1135 > UBA1135 > UBA2386 > JAGQRA01. The sequence goes on from JANSXC010000025.1 coordinate 37,225, forward strand.
TCGCGAGCCCGCACGCGAGCTTCGGCATCCGCCGCGAATCGTTCCACGCGGTGTCACGCAGCCGCAGCGGTTCGAGCAATCGCGTGCGCATCGCCTCGGCGAACGGCTTGCCCGTCACGGCCTCGATACAGAGACCGGCCAGCAGGTAGTTGGTATCGGCATACGCGAATCGCTCGCCGGCGGGAAACAGTGGTTCGTCGTCGAGCACGAACTGCAGGCACTCCGCAGCCGTGAGCAGACGATCCGGCTCGGCCCGTAGCCGCTCGTGGAACTTGGGGTTCCAGACATGCTCCCGGATGCCGGCCGAGTGCTCGAGCAGCTGCCGCAGTGTGATCGCGCCGGCGTTGGGAATCCGCGCAAACCACTCGTGCTTGCCGAGCACCTCGGCCACCTTGCCGTCGAGCGCGAGCTTGCCTTCACCCACCAGCTGGAGCGCAACCGCGGCGCAATACGTCTTGCCGATGCTACCCGACATCAGCCGGCTCGCGGTCGTGAGCGGCACCTCGTTGCCGTCGACGCCGAGCGCGACCGCGACGAGCCGCGGTTCCGCCGTACCGGCAGCCGCCGCTCCAACTCCCGCCGCAACCGGCGGCAGGACGGCAGCCGCCGAGACCCCTGGCAGCCCCCGCCGCTCCAGCTCGGCGCCGAGCCACTCGCGCCACGATTCCGTGATCGCGTCAACCGGCGACTCGGCCGAGGCCGGCACTTTGGCCACGGATTGCGCCATGAGCGACGCCGAGGCCCCCGCTGCGAAAGCCAGCAGCAGCAGGCAGATCAGGCGCAGTGGGCGACGAACCGGGTTGAGGACGTGCATCATCCACCACATACGGCGCCCCTTCCCCGGGTGCGAGTCACTGTTGCCTGCCGCCCGCCCAACTGCGAGACTGGCGACATGACAGCGGAAAAGGCCAAGGATGACGTTCGCCCAGTTTGCTTCATGGTCATGCCGTTCGGCAAGAAGCCCGTGACGCGCGCCTACGACGGCGCCCCGGCCGAACTCGACAACGACCGGCTCTGGGACCTGGCCTATCGGCCCGCGATCGAAGCGTGCGGCTACCAGCCGGTGCGCGCCGACCTCGAGTCGACCGGCGCCATCGTCAAGGACATGCTCAATCGCCTGAAGCACGCGCCGCTCGTCGTCGCTGACGTCAGCCTGCCGAACGGCAACGTCTATTACGAACTCGGGATTCGGCATGTCGCGCAGGAACGCAACTGCGTTCAGGTCGCGGCCAACTGGTTCAGCCCGCTGTTCGACATCCAGCAATTCCGCACGGTCACGTTCCCGCTCACGGACGGCAACGTGACCGAGACCGAGGCCACTGCGATCCGCGCGATCCTCGAACAGAAGATCAACGACTACCGGGTTCACAAGACGCCGTACTTCGAGACCGTCAGCGACAAGCCCGAGGAAGCGTTCGAGGCGGAGGCCCGCCGCATCAGTCAATTCCAGGCCGAGATCTCCGAGGCCCGGCTGCTGGCCTCGGCCGAAGCCCAGAAAACGAAAGCGGCAGCCATCCGCGATACGTACCAGGAAGCCGCGGAGAAGGTCCCGGAGATCGCAATCGAGCTGCTCGCCCTGCTACGCGACATGATCGGCTGGCAGGAGGCGCTGGCCTTCGCCAACCGCCTGCCGCAGGCAATCCGTGACAACCCGACGATCGAGGAGCAGGCGATGCTGGCCGAGAGCAAGCTCGGGAACCCCGAGAAGGCCATCGCCGTACTGAAGGAACTCATCAAGAAGGGCATGCCGACCCCGGAGCGCTACGGCCTGATTGCCGGGCGCTACAAGAAGCGCTACCTCGCGGCCGTCGCGGCGCGAAAGGCGAAGAACGACGACCTGCCAGGGCTCGAAGAGTCCGGCGATCTCAACGACGCGATCGAGAACTACGAGCTCGGGATGAATCTCGACCTCAACGAGTACTTCTGCGCCTGCAACCTGCCCTCGTTGCTGCGCACCCGCGACCAGGACGGCGACGCCGCCAAGGCCGACATCGTCGATCACCTCGTCACGGCCGCCTGCCGCCGCGCGGTCGACCGCGGCAGCAAGGACCCGTGGCTGCAGCCGACCCTGTTCGGCGCCGCGTTCCGCATGGGCGACGTCAGGAACGCGCAGAAGCACCTCATCAAGATGGCCAAGCTGCCGAAGTGGATGCTCGAATCGACCTGGAACGACACCGAAACCTGGGTCTCCCAGGCGCCGACCGACAAGCAGGCCGTGCTCGAGAAGCTGCGCGGCCAGCTCGAACAGGCGTTCCGAAAGCCCAAGGCCGCCGAGAACGAAGCCGGCGCATGAACGACTACCGCACGTACCGCCGCCGCGAACGCACGACCGTGACCGCGGTACGGATCGACCTCGATACCGCGGGGTTCGATTACGAGAAATGGGGCGGAACGCAGCGCGCCAAGGCCCGCGACTGGTTGGTGAAGAACGGCGACGACACCTACACCATCGACGCGGACACGTTCACGGCCACCTACACCGAGGTGTCGCCCGGGCGATTCGAGAAGCAGGGCGTGATCTGGGCGACGCAGGCCGAGACCGGTGGCACGATGCCGACGAAGGAGGGGTCGACCGACTACGAGGCCGGCGACTGGCTCGTCTACAACGACGAGTCCCGCACCGACGGTTACGCGGTCGCAGCCGAACGGTTCGAGGAACTCTACGAACCCGCGGGCGACTGAGCCGACGTTCTTCGGTCGCTAGTTTGGCTCGAGCCGCGCCCCCGACGGCGTATCGACGATCTTCCAGCCGGCCGCGGTAATGCGATCGCGCAGCTCGTCCGCCGCCCCCCAGTTCTTGGCCACGCGCGCCGCGTTACGCTGCTCGAGCAGCTCGAGCAGTTCGGCAGGCGCCGCACTCGCTGCATCCGCAACGGGCTCGGGACCGAAGCAGCCGAGAACGTCTTCGAAGCGCTCGTAGGCCTGCAGCGCCGCCGTCGCAGCAGCAACGGAAGGCGAGGCCTTGTTGCAGGCATTGACGAACACGAAGACAGCCGCGAGCGCCTCACTGACGTTGAGATCCTCGGCAAGCGCCGCGGTGAACCCGTCCTGCGCTGCCTCGGTCGCGGCCGCGAGATCGTCCGCCCCCGCGGGCTCGACACCGTCGCGCACGCGCACGAGCCGGGCCCGCGCCTCACGAACGCGTTCGATCGCCCGGCGGGCCTCGACGAGCCCATCGAGCGTGAAGTTCAACGTCTGGCGGTACTGCACGCGGACGAGCGCGAACCGCAGTTCGAGCCCGGAGTAGCCGCGTTCGAGGATGTCGCCGACGGTGTAGAAGTTACCGAGGCTCTTCGACATCTTCGTGTTGTCGACGAGCAGATGGCGCGCGTGCATCCACAAGTTGACGTAGCGCGACCCCGTATGCGCCTCGCTCTGCGCGATCTCACACTCATGGTGCGGGAAGACGTTGTCCTCGCCGCCCGTGTGGATGTCGATCTGCTCGCCGAGATAGTGCATCGACATCGCGGAGCACTCGATGTGCCAGCCAGGGAAGCCGCGGCGGCCACCAGGAAACGGTGCGTCCCACTGCATCTGATGCTGGTCGTCGACCTTCCAGAGCGCAAAGTCCCGCGCGTTCTTCTTCTCGTCGTTGACCGCGACGCGCGCGCCCTCTTCGAGCTCGTCGAGCACCTTCCCGGACAGCTTGCCGTACTCCGGGAACTTGTCGATCTCGTAGTAGACGTTGCCGTTGACCTCGTACGCGATGCCCTTCTCGAGCAGGTCGCCGATGATCGCCCCCATCTGCGGGATGAAATCGGTCGCGCGCGGCATGTGGTGCGGCTCGCGCACGTGCAACTTCTCCTGGCACTCCTCGAACTCGCCGATGTAGTGCGCCGCGATTTCCCAGGCCGTGCGGCCGGTCTTGCGCGACGCCGCCTCCATCTTGTCCTCGCCGCCCTCGACGTCGTCGAGGGTCAGGTGCCCGACGTCGGTGATGTTCATCACCTGGGTCACTGCGAGCCCCTGATCCTCGAGAAAGCGCCGCAATACGTCGGCGAACAGGAAGCTCCGGAAGTTGCCGATGTGGGGCGAACTGTAGACCGTCGGCCCGCAATTGTACATCGTCACCTTGCCCGGTACGATCGGCCGCAGTTCTTCGAGCTTGTGGGTGAGCGAGTTGTGAAGGCGGATCGGCATGGAACGTTGGGCGGCCGGCGCTACAAACCGGCTGGTGAGCGAAGAGTCGCAGACCAACAAGCCCGTTGCAACCGCGCAGCAATTGGCCGCCAGGCGCTACGCCGCGGCCGCTGCGGGTCGCTTCGAGCTACGGGGTGAGCTCGGCAGCGGCTCGTCGGGCACCGTCCACCATGCCCGGCTGCTCAGGCCCTACGGTGAGCTGCCCACAGGCCACGAGGTCGCGATCAAGTTCCTGCGGGTCGATCTGCCCGCGGACGAACGCGCACTCGAACGGTTCCGCAGCGAGGGCGAACTCGGCCGCAAGCTCCGCCATCGCAACCTCGCGATGATCCACGGCATCGAAACCGTCGCGACCGATGCCGGCGAGGTCACCTACCTCGTCATGCAGTTCGTCGCGGGTACGACCCTGCGCGGCTTCCTCGCGGAGACCCATCGCGCCGTCGAGGACCTCAGCCGCCGCATCGGCGCCGATGCGGCCCTCGGACTCCACGCTCTCCATCAGAAGGGCTTCGTCCACCGCGACGTCAAACCCGAGAACCTGATCCTCACCCCCGAGAGCGAGCTCAAGATCGTGGACCTCGGGCTGGTTCGGCCATTCGGTACCGGTCGGGGCGGCAGCGGCTCGTCGGTAACGTCCGGCTTCGGGCTCGCGGGCAGCGTCGCCTACGCAGCACCCGAGTCGCTGCGTGGTGAACGGGCCGGGCCGCGCAGTGACCTCTACTCGCTCGGCGTCGTGCTCTACGAGGTCACGACCGGGGAACACCCGTTCACTGACTGCGTCACCGCGGATGCGATGATCGACGCGCACCTGAATCGCGAACCGCAACCCGCCGCGCACCTCCGACCGAGCGTCTCGCCGCTGCTCGCGCGCATTCTCGCCGACCTGCTGCGCAAGGATCCGGACCGTCGACCGCGCGACGCCGCGGAGCTCGCGCGTATCCTGCGCCAGGGCGAAGGCTCGGACTACTGGCGCCGGCTCGAGACCCACGAACCAGTGCAGGCGAGTCGCCGGCGACTGTTGCGGATGCGGCGGCCGGCCGAAGTGCCCTTCGTCGGTCGGCGCAAGGAGCGGGTCCGCCTCGGGCGGGCGCTCGCCGCGGCGCACGCCGGCACGGGTGCCGTCCTCGTCGTGCACGGCCCGCGCGGTATCGGGCGGCGTCGCCTTTGCGATCACATGATGGAGCAATGGCTGGAGACCAACCAGCCACCGCTGCTACTCGGCGGCGAAGCCGACCGCGAGCTCGGGCATGCGGAGCCGTTCGCCGGCGCACTGCTCGATCTGCTGCTCCGCGGGGACGAGCGGACGACGCCGCAGGCCGAAGCCCGCGCGATCTCGGCCGCGCAAGCGCTGCTCGAACTCGGCCCCGACGACGCCACCGCCACCGCGGCGGTAGCCCTGGGTACGAGCAGCGAGGCGCCCGAAGTGCGCGCAGACCGACTCGCGACCGCGCTGATTCGGCTGGCTTCGCCGCGACGACCGATCGTCATCCGGGTCGATCACGCCGAGCAACTCGACACCAGCGGTCGCCTCGTCCTCCAACGCCTGCAGAACGCGATCACCACGACGGCCCTGCTCCTCCTGCTAACGACCGAGTCGGATCAGGTCACGGGCACCGAACGGCTCGAGCTCATCGGACTCGCCGAACGGGAGTTCCTCGCGTTCGGCCGAGCGCTCTTCGCCGACGCGGCGGTCGCGGACGCCGAGTTCGCGGACAACTTCCTGCTCACGGCCCATCAGACCTTCGGCGGCGTGCCCGGCCACTTCACCGAAGCGCTCGACCATCTCGTCAACACCGGGCGCCTGCGGGGCCGGCCAGGCAACTACCACGACCTCCAACCGGGCACCGACCTCGACCCCGCACCGGACCACCTCGACCGATTCGCACAACGCATCCGCAGCCTCGAACCCGAACAGCGCGACGTGCTGTCCGCGGCCGCGGTGCTTGGCCGTCGGTGCCAGCTCGCGGACCTCGTCCACCTCACCGGCCGACCGGAGCTCGCCGTGCTGGAGACGCTCTCGCTCTTCCGCGGTCGCATCGTCCGCGCGCAGGCCGGTGAAGTCTGGTTCCGCCATCGCCAGTTCGTGCGCGTGCTGCTCGAGAACATCCCGCCGCGGCGGCGCAGCGAGCTGCACCTCGAAGCCGCGACGTGGCTCCGCCGCCAGGACGCGGGTCCGCTCGCGATTGGCCTGCATCATTCCCAGGCTCTCGATCATGCCGGCGCACTGGAACCCTTGCTCGACGGCCTCGAAGAACTCGTGCAGTCGAGTTCGCGGCGCACCGCGCTGCGGATCGCGGGCCGGCTCGCGGTGCATTTCCGGCATGTCCAACAGAGCCCCTCGAGCAATCGGCTGCGCCTGCGGTTCCTGCTCCTTCAGGCCGAAGCACGCAAGAACAACGGCCAGCCCGCCGCCGCGATCAAGTCCTACCGCGGCGCGGAACAGCTCGCGCGGGAACTCGGCGACATCGAGTCGTCCGCGGCCGCGCGCGTCGGCATCGCGGCCCGCGAACTCAGCAACGGCCACCTGCTCGCCGCGATCGCGATGCTCGAAGCCGTTCACGACGATCTCCGTGGCACGACCGGCAGCCGCGGCGAACGAATCGCGGCCAGCGCACACGGCCTGCATGGCCGCATCCTGCTCTACCAGGGTGACGCGGCCGATGGCCATCGCCATCTCCAGGCGGCGCTCGCGCTGCTCGACCCGACGGACGACGAGCTGCGGTGCCAGTTACGCATCGACCTCGCGCGACTCGAGGCCCTGCAACATCATTATCCGACCGCGCTCAAGACCCTGCAGCGCGTCGACAAGGACCCGGGGGCCCGCCACCTGCCGCGGGTGCGGCTACGCCTGAACCTCTACCGCGGCCACACGCGGCTGCTGCTCGGTGACGAGGACGCGGTCCAGGACCTGCGCGCCGCGATCGACGAAGCCGAGCGCCTGGCCCTCCCGGCATACGGCGGCCGTGCCGAACTCTATCTCGGTGAACGCCAGTTCTGGCGCGAGCGCGACGCCGACGCGAGGGCGCACTTCGGTCGCGCCCGCGAGCTCGCCATCGCGGGCAACGACCGCCTCGGCGAGGCGATGGCCCGCTGCTACCTCGCCCGGCTCGGCGCCGACGACGCCGATCTGCCCGCACTAGTCGATCGCCTCGCGATGCCTGCGGTGCAGGCCAACTGGCTCCTCGCAGGCGCCGCCGGCGGCGCGCTCCCGCCGGCAGCACGCGAGATGCTGGAAGCGCTCGCCCGCTCGCAGGACCTGCCGCTGTTTCAGCACCTGCGGATTCTGCTCCTCGTCGAGCGGCCCGCCTCGGCCCGGTCCCTGGTCCGGACCATCGCCGAACGCATCCCGGAACGCCGCGCCCGGCGCCGTTTTCGCCGCTTGTGGCCGGATGGGGCCAGAATCTGAGACCATTCCGAACCCGGCCCGCGTAACTCCGCATAGTGCATCGGGTTCTCATCATCCTGCTCGCGGTGGCCCTCCTGGCCGTCGGCCTCGGCAGCTACCTGCTCCTGAGCGGCGACGAGCAACCCGTCGAAGTGGGTTCGGGCAATGGCGCCGGGAATCACGCCCATGACCGCGAGGGCCCGCGTGCGGCCCCGGCCGCGGGCCAGCTCGCCCCGAATCAGCACCTGCCCGGCAGCTCGGGGGCGGTGGAACCAGGAACCCGCGATGCCACCGGCGCGACGGCCAGCCCCGCACGGCTCCGGATCGAGGTGGCGACGCCCCGCGCCGAACTCGCAGTCGATCTCGAACTGCTGCTGTGGCACGGCCCAGGCCCCGCGATCACCGCGGCGACGAATGCCCAAGGGATCGCGACCTTCGTCGTGCCGCTGCCCGACGGGCCGACGACGGCGTTCATCAGCGCGGCGGCCGGCCAGCCGCTCGCCGTCGACCTCGCGCCCGGCGGCCAGTTCGAGGCGGTGCTACGCCTCGAAGCCGTCGCGTTCGCCGCGGGGCGCGTCTTCGCGAGCGACGGTCGACTGCTCCCCGACGCCGAACTCGTCGTGCTCGCAGACCACGCCAGGCATCCCGGCGAACCCGACCCCGCGCGCCGGCCGCTGCGGATCGGCCGGACCCGCGCCGACGGCACGTTCCGCGTGCCGCTGTTCGGCGCCGGCTACCTCGGCGCCCGGCATCGCGACTTCGGCGCCGCGTCGATGCAGCATACGCTGACTCTGCCACGGGACCCATCAACGGGCATCGCGCGCGTCGACTTCGAACTCGGCACGAGCACCCTGCCCGTCGTCGGACTGGTGGTCGACGCCGCCGGCCGAGCGGTCGCGAGCGCCCGAGTGCGGCTGTCGCCGTGCCAAAGCGGCGGCACGATCATCAGGCGGGCTGGCGCTCCCCTGCCCGGCGCGCCGGTCGACCTCGTCACGGATCGCCGCGGCCGCTTCGAGGCGCGCGGGCTCCCACCCGGCCCGTGTTACGTCGAGGTGCTGGCGGCAGCCACACGCCCCGCCCAGTGCGCGGCCCAGTTCTTCGACGTCCCGGCCCGCGAGCGCGGGGATTGGCGCATTCAGACCAGTGCGGCCGCGACCGTGTTCGGGACCGCCGGCACGGCGAGCGGCTCTCCGCTCGCCGCCAGGGTCCAGATCGGTGCACCGGGAGATCTGCTGTTCTGCGAAGCGTCGACCCCACGAAACGGCGAGTTCGAACTCTTCCCCCTGCCAGCCGGCCGGCGGCGCCTCGTGGCCCAGCCACTCGGCTCGCCAGGAACGAGCGATCGTCGCGAGGTGACGACCATCCTGACACTCGGCGCCGGCCGATCAGTGCGCTGGGATCCACGCTTCCCGCCGGCCGGGGCGGGCCTCGAAGTCCACGGCCGCGTGCGCGACGAGCACGATCGGCCGCTGGCGAACTGGACGATCGTCGCCCGCCAGCACGAATCCGCACGAACGGTACAGGTCATGACCGACCTGTCGGGCAGTTTCCGGATCCCGTCTGAACGCGACGCACGCTTCGATCTGCTGGCCTACGCGCCAAACGCGGCGCCGACCGGCTTTGCAGCCGCGACCCGGCGGGACGTCACCGCCGCCGACGGACCGACGCTGCTCGTCGTCCCCCGAAACGCGGCCGGAGCCACGGTCCGCGGCCAACTCCGCACCAGGGACGGCGAACCGGTGCCGGGCAAGATCTCCTGCTGGCACAACGACCGCCAACAGACCGTTCATCTCGCCGCGGACGAGCACGGCGCGTTCGAGTTCACCAACGTGCCTCCGGGCACAGCCGTACTGCTGTTCACCTACGAACGGTTCGTCGCCCCGGCGCGCCGGCTCGACCTGCAACCGGCCCAGCAACTCGAACTCGGAACGATCACGATGGCCGAGGGCGCCAGCGTGTCGGGCCGCGTCACGCGCATGGACGGCAGCAGCCCGGACGCGATGGAAGTCGCGATCATCACGGGCACGGACGGCCAACACCTGCCCGGCGGCTACGTCGCAGGCGAGTACCGTTTCGGCTCGGTGCCGGCCGGCCGCCACCGACTGCTCGTCTCCGGCCCGGGTATCGCCGCCGCGGCCGTCGCGCTCGACGTCACCGCGGGAACCGACCTGCAGCAGGACATTCGCGTCGCCCGTGGCATCAAGCGCACGATCCGGGTTCACAGCCCGCTCGGTGACGCAGGCTGGATCACGCTCGCCCTGCGCCAGCCGGGTCAACCGTTCACGGCGATGCTCGGTCAACCGCTGCCCGCCAATCGCCTGCTCGAGTTCGAGGCCTGCATGACCGCCGGCACCTGGCAGGCCGTGGCGTGGGATTCCGAAGGCCGCGAGGCCCGGGCCAACGTGACGTTCACCGCCGGTGCCACGGCACCGATCCAGCTCGTACTGAAGAGTCGCTGAGGCGCCTGCGACCGCCCTGGCTCCATCCCGCCGCGTCAACGTAAATACAGCGCTGACAAACCTCCGGCGACCCGAGACGGAATAGCACGAGGGCCGTGACAGGCCCGCGCCACGGTGCGAACATCACGCCCGTCATGACGATGTCGTCCCGCCAGGCTCTTGCCCCCGTGCTGGCCGTGCTAACGATGGCTGCCGCGGGTGCGCTGCTCACGGTCGCCGTGAGCGCCCAGACCGCACCCGACCGCCGCGCCACGTCCGATCAGGGCGCCGCCCCCGCGGTACGCTTCGGTCGCGATATCCGGCCGATCCTGTCGGACAAGTGCTTCCGCTGCCACGGCCCCGATGCCGGGACCCGCGCGGCCGACCTGCGACTCGACGTGCGCGCAGCCGCCGTCGCGGACCGCGACGGTGGCGCCGCGATCGTGCCGGGCAACCCGGAAGAAAGCCTTCTCTGGCATCGCGTCACGGCCACCGACAGCGGCGAACGCATGCCGCCGCCGGAATCCCAGAAGCCGGCCCTCACGGCCGCGGAACTCGCGCTCGTGCGCACGTGGATCGCCGCGGGAGCGCCGTACGAAGAACACTGGTCGTTCACACCGCCGCAGCGACCGGCCGTGCCCGCGACCGGAACGGACTGGGCTCGCAATCCGATCGACCAATTCGTGCGAGCTGAGCTCGCACGCCGTGGCCTGTCGCCGAACCCCGAGGCATCGGCCGAGACGCTCGCCCGACGCGCATTCCTCGTGCTGACCGGTCTGCCACCGACCCCGGACGAGCTCGCGGGCTTCCTCGCCGATGAACGCCCGGACGCATTCGACCGCCTCGTCGACCGCCTGCTCGACGCCGAGCCCTACCGCACGCGCCACGCGGAACACTTCGCGGGACCGTGGCTCGACGCAGCCCGCTACGCCGACACCTGCGGCATCCACATGGACGCGGGCCGCCAGATCTGGCCGTGGCGCGACTGGCTGCTACGGGCCCTCGCGGATGACAAGCCGTTCAACGAGTTCGTCGTCGAGCAACTCGCTGGCGATCTCATCCCCGAGGCCACTGCGGCGCAGCGCGTCGCGACCGGCTTCCTGCGCAGTCACGTCACGACGGACGAGGGAGGCGCAATCGATCAGGAATACCTCGTCGAGTACGCCGCCGAACGAACCGCAACGGTCGGCAGCGTGTTCCTCGGCCTGACCGTCGGCTGCGCGCGCTGCCACGACCACAAGTTCGATCCGATCAGCCAGCGCGACTACTTCGGGCTGTTCGCGTATTTCTACAACAACGACGAACCCGGCCTCTACCGGCAGTCACGCAACGTCAACCGCGCACTCGAGCCGTTCCTCGAGGTCCCGAGCGCCGCACAGCTCGCCGAGCGCGAACGCCTGACGCAAGAACTCGCAGCAGCCGAGGCCGACCTCGTCACCGAGGATCCGGCCGAAGCCGATCAGCGCGCCGCATTCTTCGCGGACCTCGAACGCGCGAGCGGCATCGCCTGGCCCGAGGTCACGTTGCTCAGCGCGACGAGCGCAGGTGGCGCAACGATGCGGCAACAGCCGGACGGCTCCGTGCTCGTGAGCGGCGTCAACCCCGAGCAGGACACGCACGAACTCGTGCTGCACGCCGGCGCCGGTGAGCTTCGCCTGCTCTGCCTCGAGGCCATTCCGGATGCGAGCCTGCCCGCGGGCAAGGTCGGTCGCTCGGCCAACGGCAACGTCGTACTCGGCGCCGTGGAAATCGCTGCCCGACCCGCCGGCAGCCGCGAGGAATGGCGCACGATCCCGCTCGCCTGGGCGATCGCCGACGTCGAGCAGGAGAACGGGGACTTCCGCGTCGTCAACGCGCTCGCAAACAACGGCCGCGGCTGGGCCGTCGCCGCCCACACGACCGAACCGAGCCGACGCCGCGCGCTGTTCCTCGCGGACACGAGCTTCGGCGATGCGCGCGGCACGGAGATTCGCGTCCGCCTGCACTACGACAGCATCCACGACCGCCACGTCTTCGGCCGGTTCCGGCTTCATGTCGGAACGATCGCCGAGCCCATGCTCGCGCGCCTGCCGGTCGCCACGAGCGGCATCTACAAGACGGCGCCATTCGCAGGCACGCGTGAGTCGCTCTACGACGAAGCGCACGGCCCCGAAACCTCGCCGCGCATCGATCTCGCCGGCCGCTGGGGCAAGCGGCGCTGGCGTCATGACGACAAGCTGCGCTTCGGTACGGTGCACGCCCTCTCCAACAAGCTGGGCGCAACGTTCGTCGGCCACGAGGTGTACGCGCCGACCCCACGACGCTTGACCGCGCACCTCGGCAGCGACGACGGCTTCCAGGTGCATGTCGGCGGCAAGCAGGTCGGCGAGCGTCGGGTCGATCGCGGCGTCGCGGCAGATCAGGACACGATCGAGTTCGAGGTCGCGCGCGGCCCCCAGGCCGTGGTGCTCGAAATCATCAACACGGGCGGTGCCGCCGGCTTCTACTGGCGGCACGAGGAAGGTTCGGAGGTCCTCGACGGCGCGATGCGCCACTGGCTGTTCCCCGCGGCGACCCGGGACGCGGCTCTCGTCGCCCGACTCGAGGACGCCTGGCGCGCCCGCTACTCACCGGGCTACGCCGCCCGCAAGGCGCGCATCGCGACCGCCGAGGCCGCGCTGAAGGAACTCGAGTCCGCGACGCCGCGGACAATGGTCATGAGCGAACGCACCGAGCGCCGCCCGACCTTCGTGCTCATGCGCGGCGAGTACGACAAGCCCGACGAGTCGCAGCCGATGCAGCCGCAGCTGCCCGCGATGTTCGGCGTAGCGGCCGAGACCGGGCCACGCGATCGCCTCGCGCTCGCACGCTGGCTGGTCTCGGACGACAACCCGCTGCTCCATCGCGTCGCGGTGAATCGGCTGTTCGAGTTCGTGTTCGGCACCGGCATCGTGCGCACGAGCGAGGACTTCGGCCTGCAGGGCGAGTGGCCTTCCCACCCGGAGCTACTCGACTGGCTCGTGCTCGAGTTCCGCGCCCGCGGCACGAGCATGCGCGAGATGCTGCGAATGCTCGTGAAGAGCGCAACGTTCCGACAGGACTCGCGCCGCAATCTCGCAGCCGCCGCGCAGGACGGCGACAACCGGCTGCTCGCGTGGTTCCCGCGCCGACGGCTCACGGCGGAGGCCATCCGCGATCAAGCGCTCTACACGAGCGGGCTGCTGGTCGAACGCGTCGGCGGCCCGAGCGTCAAGCCGTACCAGCCCGCCGGACTCTGGCGCGAGGTCGCGATGGTGCAATCCAACACGCGCAACTTCGTGCGCGACGACGGCGAGGCGCTCTGGCGCCGCAGCCTCTACACGTACTGGAAGCGCGCGTGCCCGCCGCCAACCCTGCTGACGTTTGACGCGCCGACCCGCGAGTTCTGCACGATCCGGCGATCGACCACCAACACGCCTCTGCAAGCACTCGCGCTCTGGAACGACGAACAGTTCGTCGAGTCCGCGCGCGCACTTGCCCAACGGACGCTCGCGCACCCGGGCGACGACCGCGCACGACTGCGGCAGATGCACCGCCGCTGCACCGGTCACGACCTCGACGGTGTCCGACTCGACCGTGCCCTGGCGACGCTTCAACAGCTGCGCCGCCGCTACCACGCCGCCCCCGCCGACGCGGAGGCCCTGCTCGCAGCCGGCGACTCGCCACGGGACCCGACGATCCCGGCGCCGGAACACGCCGCCTATCTGCTCCTCGCGAACGCGTTCCTCAACCTCGACGCCACGCTCTACATCGACTGACCCATGACCGCTCAGGACCTCGCGCGACTTCTCACCCGCCGCCGTTTCTTCGGGCGGTCGGCGACCTCGGTAGCCGGAGCCCTCGGCGCCATGAGCTTCGCGACCGGCAACGACGAGGATCGCGCCGGGCCCAAGCCCCACTTCGCGGGCAAGGCCAAGCGTGTCATCTCGTTGCACATGGAGGGCGGTCCGAGCCAGCTCGACCTGTTCGACTACAAGCCGAAGCTTCGGGAACGCTTCGACGAAGACCTGCCCGACTCGGTCCGCAACGGCCAGCGCCTCACGGGCATGACGTCGGGACAGTCGCGCTTCCCGGTGGCGCCGTCGATGTTCCGCTTCAAGCGCTGGGACAACGGCCACGACGGGGTCTACATCAGCGAGCTCATGCCGCACCTCGGCAGCGTCGCCAAAGAGCTCTGCGTCGTGCAGAGCGTGCACACCGAGGCCATCAATCACGAACCCGCGATCACGTTCGTGCAGACCGGCACGCAGCAACCGGGCCGCCCGAGCCTCGGCGCCTGGGCGAGCTACGGTCTCGGCAGCGACAACCGCGACTTGCCGACGTTCGTCGTGATGATCACGCAGGGCTTCGGCAACATGCAGGCGCTCGCGGCACGCTTCTGGGGCAGCGGCTTCCTGCCGAGCGAGCACCAGGGCTGCAAGCTCCGGTCGAGCGGCGACCCGGTCCTGTTCCTGCGCGACCCGGCTGGCGTCACGCGCCGGGACCGCCGCGCGATGCTGGACCTCGTTGCCGAGTTCGCCGAAGCGGAGGCCAGGCAGACGATGGACCCCGAGATCCAGGCACGCCTCGCGCAGCAGGAGATGGCCTACCGGATGCAGATGTCGGTGCCCGAACTCACCGACTTGCGCGACGAGCCGGAATCGACGTTCGCGCTCTACGGCGAGGAAGCCCGCAAGCCCGGGACGTTCGCGAGTTCGTGCCTGCTCGCCCGGCGCCTCGCCGAGCGCGGCGTCCGATTCACGCAGCTCTACATGCGCGGCTGGGACCAGCACGGCAACCTGCCGAACGAACTACGCAAGCAGTGCAAGGCTGTCGACCGCCCCATCGCGGCGCTGATCACGGACCTGCGCCGCCGCGGCATGCTCGACGAAACCCTCGTCACCTGGGGCGGCGAGTTCGGGCGCACGGTCTACAGCCAGGGCGGGCTGAGCACGACCAACTACGGCCGTGACCACCACCCGCGCTGCTTCACCGTATGGATGGCCGGCGGCGGCGTGAAGCCGGGCTTCCGGTACGGACGGTCCTGCGACTACGGCTACAACATCGTCGAGAATCCGGTCTCGGTACATGACTTGCATGCCACGATGCTGCACCTGATGGGGTTCGATCACGAACGCCTGATCTACCGCCACCAGGGCCGTGATTTCCGCCTCACCGACGTGTTCGGCAATGTCGTGACCGACCTCCTCGCATGATCGCCAATCTGCTGCAAGACGACCCCTCGCCCTGGCTCCAGGCCCTCGGCCGCAGCCACCCCGTGGTTCTCCACCTGCCGCTCGGGCTCCTCCCGGGCATGGTCCTACTCGAGTTCGGGGCCGCGATCCTGCGCCGCGACAACCCGCGCGGCGCCGTCGCGACCCTGGCCTGGCTGTGCGGAATCTGTGCAGCCCTGGCAACGGTTTCCGGACTCCTGCTCGCAGGCGAGAACTCGTCCGAAGGCGAACTCGTCGGCAATCACAAGATCGCCGGAATCGTGCTCTCGGTGGTCTGCGTCCTCGCCGCGGTAGCCTCGTGCTTCCAGAAGCGCACGGCGTTCCGCGTCCTGTTGCTCGTCGCGTTCGCCGTGATGGTCCCGACCGGCCATCTCGGCGGCTCGATCACGCATGGCGAGGACTTCCTGTTCGAGCCGTTCGACCAGCAGAAGCCGCCTCAGCCGGCGGACACGCCGGACAGCGACAACACGCCGCCGACCGCCGCCCAGAGCGAGTTCCAACGCGTGATCGAACCGATCCTCGAACGCACGTGCACCAAGTGCCACAACCCGGACAAGACCAAGGGCGAACTGCTGCTGACGACGAAGGCAGGCATCCTCGCGGGCGGCGAGTACGGGCCGGTGATCGTGCCGGGCAACCCCGACGAGAGCCCGTTGCTGCAGCGTTGCCTCTTGCCAATCGACGACGACGAGCACATGCCGCCCGAGGGCAAACCGCAGCCGACCGAGTCGGAGATCGAAGCCCTGCGGCAATGGATCGCCGGCGGCGCGAAGTTCGAATAGGCCCGAGCGAGCGGCCGGGTCGGCGCGACGACTACTGCCGGAACTGGCTCGCGGCGACCCGCTGCGGCTCGATGCTCAGGATCTCGAGCATCGTCGTCTTCTTGAGCGTGTCGTCGACGTAGATCCGCCGATACGGAATCCGCACGCCACGCTCTTCGCGCCAGTCCTCGAGCAGCACACGACGGCCACCCCCCGCGGCGAAGCGGTGCACGAACTCGCGCGGCTTGCCGGTGCCCGGTTCGAACACGATCTCGAACTGGTCGCGCGGGCGAGTATCGATCTGCGGACCGATGAGGCTGCTGCCCTGCATCGGCCGCCGTTCGAGACGAACGCGTCGCAAGCGCTCGCCGGGCCGGTCCACCGTGTCCGAAGAAAGAACCGAGTAGGTAATGCTGTCGCCGAAGCACCACGGCATCCTGAGGTGCGTGCCGAACAGCGCCAGCTCGTGGCGACCGCGCTCGGCATCGGTCGGCCACGGCATGCCTTGGCGTTCCGCGAAGACCGAACCACCGTTGCGCCCGAACACCCGGCCGTCCGTGTCGTACTCCACCCGGTCGCGCTCGGCGAACGAGCAGTCAGCGATGTGCGTGATCTCGCGAATCCCGAGGATCTCGCCACCGTCGCCATAGATGGTCACGCGCCACCAGATCTGCTGGCCCCCGAGGTTCTTGAACGCCTGGGGCGAGCGCGTGAACTGGAACACGTCGAGCAGTGGCGAACCCAATGCCATGCCGGATGCCGTCGCGCGTGCAGGCTCCGCGTTGCCGGTGCGGGCGCCGGCGTTGGCCGAGGACGCAACGCCCTTGCTGCGCTCGCGCTGAGGCCGCGGTCGCCAAGCGTTCGGATCGGCACCCGCCGACCCGCTCCCGGCGGGCCCGATCCGCAACGGTGCCACGGGCTCGGGCACGTCGGGCCAACCGCGACCATCGAACTGCACCCCGAGCCCACGCTTGCCGGCGGCCCTCGGCTTCGGGTCCTGCCTACCCGCACTCGCGGGCGGCGCGCCGGTGCCCTGCGGCGACGACGTCGGCTTACCGGAGGCGTGGATTCCCGGCGGGCCACTGTGCACCTGACCCGGAAGCATCAAACCCGTCCCTGCGACCAGCATCACCGCTACGAAGGATTTCCACATGACCCCGATGGCATCGGCATTCCCGCGGCCTCGTATTGAGCCGGGCAGAGCTCCCGCGCATGCTCCACGCGTGCGAGCCCGCCAATCGTCCATTCCGACCACACCCTCGCGCACGCGCAGCGCTGGGCAGCGGCCCTGCTGGCAGGCACTGTCCACCCTGCTGCTGCTCGGCGCCTGCGCAGTGTCGAAACCCTCGACACCCCTGGCGGCCGACCCTGGCCCCCGCCCCACGATCGACGTCGTCCTGTCCTTGGCAGCCGGCAGCCGCCTCCGGACCGAGGTCGCCGAGGGCGATGATCCTGTGCACCGGGCCGCCGCGATCTGGTGGCGTGAGGCGCTGCGGCAATCCGACCGGTTCGATATCGGGGACGAACCCGGCCCGGCCGCGGATGCGACCCTCGTCATCGCCCTCGACCCCGCGGGCCGACGACTCTCCGCGTTCTGCCGCATCGGGGACTCGGAAACCGCGCTCGCCGGCGCGGCGTTCCCGAACGGCGACCTCCCCGGCGCCATCGATCGGCTCGCCTGGAGCAGTCGTCTGGCGCTCGGCGAGGATGCCGGGCCACCGCGCCCGGTCGCGAACGTCGTCTCGGCAGACGTGAAGGCGCTGCTCGCGGTCGTCGACGGCTTCGCCCTGCTCGCCGACGGCGGTATCGAGAGCGGCCGGCGCGCCTTCCAGGCGGCCCGCCGGCGCGATGGCGCGAGCCCTTTCGTGCTAGACGGCCTCGCGACGGTCGAGCTGATGCGCGGCAACGCACGTGAGGCCGCGAAGATCTGCCGCGAAGCGCTGACCTATGACGAGCGCATGATGCCCGCCACCCAGCATCGTCTCGCGCGCACGCTGTTGCTCGCCAGGGCATCGCTGGACCCGACGCGAGCCCCTGACCGCGACCGCGAGCTCCTGACCCTGGGACTGACCTACCAGCGCGAACGCCCCCGCGACCCCCAGGGCCTGTTGACCGTCGCGATCGCACGCAACTTCCTCGCCGAGTTCGAGACCGCCCGACCCTTACTCGCCCGGCTCCGCGACCGCCTGCCGCGCCAGGCGGTCGTTGCCTACCACTCCGGCTGGGCCGCGCTCGCGACCGGCGAGCCCAAGACCGCGATCACGCACTTCGAGGACGCCGCGCTGCGCCTGCCGATGGCCTGGGTCGCGATCCCGCGCGCACTCGCGCACCTGACAGCGAGCGATCACGACGGCCTGGACCGGTTACTCGATCGCCTGATGATCGACGCCGAGCCGCGCGGCGGCGAGCCGGTGCACGAGCTGCAGCGCATCCGCGCAGCGCACGCGCTGCTGCGTGGCGACGAAGACGCGGCGGCCAAGGCAATCATCAAGTCGCTGCAGTGGTTGCTGAAGAACCCGACGCTCCTGGATCGTCGACCCGGCGAGTTCGCCGAGACGGGGGAAGTCCTCGTGCGGCTCGGTCGAACGGACGGTTTCGCGGCCGTTCTGGCTGCGATCCAGGGCCAACTCCCGGGCTCGGCGGTGGCGGACAGCTGCGCCTATCTCAGCGGGCTGCTGAGCGTGACCTCCACCGGTCAGCGCGCGCTCGAGATCGAGGGGCGTCTCGCTCGCGGAGGGGACAACGCGTTCGCGCTTCGCCTCGCCGCGTACGCGCACGAACAGCGCGGGGAGATCGCCGACATGCACGCGGCACTCGCGCGCGCGGCGCGACTCTCGGATAGCCCGCTGACGAAGGCGCTGCTCAGTCGCAGCCTCGGCGCGATGGGGCGTCAGCCCGAAGCGGTCGCACTGACGACCGCGCTGCGGCGGGAACTCACCGCGATCCATCTCCGGCGCAGGCCCACCCACCCGCTGCTGGGCCCCGAACTCGCCTATGCGTTCCTGTTGAACTGATCGGCCCCCGAACTCCGGGATCACCCGAGGAGCAACAAGCGGCAGCGATCGAGCTCGCGCATCCCGGCCCGCTCGTAGGCGCGCCGTGCCGACCTGTTCTGCTCCCCGACGTGCAGACCAACGGGCTGGTCGAGGTCGGCGATCGTCGACGCCACGAGTGCGGACGCCAGTCCGCGGCCGCGCAGGCCGGCAAAGGTGAACACGCCCTCGATCACGACGCCACCCGGCCCAACGCTACCGAGGTCGAGCTTGCAGTCGACCTGCCCGACCCCACCGAGAACACGGGTCGTGCCGTCCTGGATCCGCTCGTCGACCGTGTCGTAGAGCCAGCGACGATCGACCCGCGCTGGGTCGATCAGGAGGTCCAGGTGGTTGAGTTCGAGCGTCGCTTGCACGATCCGATCCCGATCGCCGACCTCGGCGGAGCGCAGGTCCGCACGAATCAGGGACCGGTCCACGGTCGACGGATCACCGACGTAGTAGACCTGATTGCGATGTACGAGCGGCGTGCCGACACACCGGGCGCGCAACGCGTCGATGATCACGGCCGGCCCCATCGCGATGCGCCACGGCAGGCGCGATCGCTGGATGCGCTCGGCCACCGCGTCCGCGATGTCGGGCGGCAACTCGACCGTCGGCCCCAATATGACCAGGTTGCCGCGCGGCCCGAACCAGCAGACCCCTTCGTCCGCCGCATCGCGCCCGAACGCGAAGCCGCGATCCTCACCGCGCAGCAACGCGTTGTGAACGTACATCCCGTGCACGTTCGCGGCCTGGGCGAGCCGCTTGCCGAGGCCGGCGGCCCGGCTGAGCTTCTGGCAGGTGAGCATCTGACTCAAGAATCCCGTGGCAGTGGTCGATCAGCAACGACGCCGTCGAACCTCGAGTCAAACTTGGATACCTACGATTTCCTCGCCGATCCCCGTTCCCTGCCGCTCGCGGGGCGCAAGGCGTGCGCCGAGCGCCTTGCCGACGACCAGAACCATTGGCTGAGCCGCCTCGAAAAACTCGTCGAGGGACCCGCACCCGACTCGGATTTCCCGGCGTTCCTGCTCGCCACGCCCGCGTTCGAAAGCCTCGGCAGCCGCATCGCAGGAGCGCATCGCCGGGCCGACCTCGCGACGGAAGTCGCCGATGAGTTGGACTGGTTCATCGACAAGTTCGCCGACTACCTGCGGACGGACGCTGACGAGGACGTCTTCGCACCGGCGTCCGTCATGCAGTCGCTCGACAACGGGCAGGTCACTGACCGAGCTGCAGCTCCGCGACGCTGCTGACGGGCGCGGCACACACGCCCCGCCGGCACACGTAGGCGGCCGGCGCGCCACCCTGCAGCGTCTTGCCCGCGAAGAGCGGTGACAGCTTCTCGAGCGCCGCACGATTGCCGGCGTGCAGATTCACGACGACGTGCTGCTCTGGAACGCGTTGCCACGCCTTCTGCAGCATGGCCCGGGTCACGGGGTCGGCAGGCTCGCCGACCACGACGACCTCTCGTGGTTCACTGAGGTGCAGCTGCACCGCGAGCGCCAGGCTCGGCGCCGCGACCGGCGCGCGCGTCAGCAGCCCGTGGTTACTGCGCAGCGCCGCGACGCCGCGGTCGTACAGCTTCTCGTCCCCGAGTAGCAGCCCGCCGAGCAGGAACGCCTGCGCCGCCATCGCCATGCCAGACGGCGTTGACGACTCCGTCGCGATCTTGGTCCGGGCCACCAGCTTCTCGGCGTCGTCCGCGGTGAAGTAGAAACCGCCGTCCTCGGCACCGAAGTGCTCCGCCATCGCCGTGAGCAGATCCCGCGACGCGGCCAACCACCGAGGATCCGAATCGCATTGAAACAGCGCGAGCAGGCCGTCGGCGAGCATCGAGTAATCCTCGAGCACGCCATCGTGTTGCGCCTTCCCCGAGTGCCATGCCCGCCGGCAGCGGCCGTCGATCACGAGCTCGTCGAGCACGAAACTCGCGGCCCGCTGCGCCGCTTCGAGATAGCGCTCTTCGCCGAGAACGCGATAGCCCGTCGCCAACGCGCGGATCGCCAGACCGTTCCAGCCGCAGAGCACCTTGTCGTCCGTGCCGGGGCGCACGCGCTCATTGCGCGCGGCAAGTAGCCGATCGCGGATCGCGGGCAGGCGGGCCGAACCATCCCCCAACGACCCCGGCGCCACGGCGCGAACGAGAATGTTGCTGTGCTCCCAGTTGCCCGCCGCCGTCACGCCGAACGCGCGCTTCGCGAGACCGGCGTCCTCGCCGAGCAGCGCGTCGAGCTCCGATTCCTGCCACACGAAGAACTTGCCTTCGACGCCTTCGCTGTCCGCATCCTGGCTCGAGTAGAACCCGCCGCGTTCGTGCTGCATCTCGCGCAGCAGATAGTCGAGGGTCTCGGCGGCGACGACGCGATAGTCCGCGCGATCGAGGATCACGGCGGCCTCGAGGTAGACCGGTACCAGCAGCGCGTTGTCGTAGAGCATCTTCTCGAAGTGCGGCACGAGCCACTCACGGTCCACGCTGTAGCGATGGAAGCCGCCACCGAGCTGATCGTACATGCCACCCGATTGCATCCGCCCGAGCGTGTGATCGACCATCCGCGTCGCGGTCTCGTCGCCGAGGCGCAGCAGCACTTGCAGCTCGCTCACGTGCGGAAACTTCGGCGCGTAGGTCGGCGGCTGCGAGAATCCGCCGTCCTGCTCGTCATAGCGCTCGCGCGACTGGCCGAGGAACGGCGTGAGCAGCGCAGCCGTCGGCTCGCCCGGTTCCACAGCCGGCGCCAGTACCTTCTGCAGGTGCTCCGCGACGCTGTTCGCGCTGTTGTCGACCTGGTCACGCTGCTCGGTCCACACCTTGTGAAGGTGCTCGAGCACACGCTTGAAACCAGGCCGCCCGAACTTGTCCGCCGGCGGATAGTAGGTGCCGCCATGGAACGGTTTGCCGTCCGGGGTCAGCCACACGGACAGCGGCCAGCCGCCGGCAACGCCCATCGCCTGTACCGCCGCCATGTAGATCTCGTCGACGTCAGGCCGCTCTTCGCGGTCGACCTTGATGCAGACGAAATGCTCGTTCATCACCGCCGCGATCGCCTCGTTCTCGAAGCTTTCGTGCTCCATGACGTGACACCAGTGGCAGGCGGCGTAGCCGATCGACAAGAAGATCGGCTTGTCCTCCTTCTTGGCCTTGGCCAGCGCAGCGTCGCCCCAGGGATACCAGTCGACGGGGTTGAACTGGTGCTGCCGCAGGTATGGCGAAGTCTCGGTCGCGAGTCGGTTCGGTCGTTTCACGGGATCCTGAGGCGTGGTCCGGGACTCCGGCGTTTCGTGCTGAGCGGGGACGAAGCCCGCGGTGACAACGACGATGGCAATGATGGCCACGAGACCGGCTCGCAGGCCGACCCGAACACCGGACCGGGCCGAATCACAGGAGGAAAGCCTCATCGCGACCATCGTCCGGGCGGATAGGCCAACACGCGAGCCCTTCCCACCCGGATTCCAGGCGTTACCCTGGCACCATGCAGCGACAGCCGGCCAGCCAGCGGGTCCTCGGGCTCCTCCTCTGCGGTGCCATCGCCGGCTGTGGTGGGGGTGGCGGTGGCGGCGGCAACGTCGCTCCACCGGCCCGCGTCGCCTCGGCGGATCTCGAGATCGCCTCGAACACCACGGTCGCAGAACTCGCCGTGGCCGTCACCGATCTGCCGACTCCGCCACCGGCGCTGATGGAGGTCGTCATCGATCTTCCCCCAGCGCTGACCGTTGCCCCGACGGATCCCCTGACGAAGGTCCAAGCCGTGCCCACGCTCGCGGGGAATCGCCGCGGCAACCAATTCGTCGTGATCTGTGGCGACGACCAGAATCCGACTGCCGCCACGCTCACCAATGGCGAGCTCTTCCGGCTGCGCCTGGTCGTCACAGCACCCCGTCAACCCGGCACCCACGAGATCACGCTGCGCGATGCGATCCTGGCCCGCGGCGACGGCTCCGAAGCCGCGACCGAGTCGGCGCCGCAGATCGTCAGCGTCACCGTGCGTTGAAGTCACCGTGCGTTGAAGTCACGACCCGTTGAAGTCGGCACGCGCTGACAACGACGCCGTCCGGCCGGCGATGATCAGCCGGTCTCGACCGCGCGCTGCAGGCCCGTCAGGCTGACGCCCTGGATCTGGCGCACCTGCTCCTGCAACGCGCCGAACCAGCCGATCCAACGCTCGATGAGGTTCTGGAGCTTGCCCTCGTCGTGCCAGCGCACGCGCGTCGCGCTCTCTCCCTCTGCCGTCCAGGCGATGTGACCGTGAGCGACCACGGCGGCCTGTGGATCCTCGGCCCGCCTGGTCAGGAACTCGTAGTCGACCTGCTCGCCGGCCACTGCCGACAGCCGCAGGGTGGCGGTGCCCTGCGCGCCAATCCACTCGATCTGATGCCCAACCTGCCCGGCGTCGCCGCTGATGCGCCGTTCCATGCCGGCACCGAGTTCGACCTTCATCCCAGACCAGTCGGGCCAGGTGTTGAAGTCACTGACGAGCGTCTGCACGCGGGCGGGCGCAGCCGATATCAACCGATCGGTGTCGACCTGCCAACGATCCGTCAGCAGGTAGCCGACGCCGACGAACACGACGATCGTGGCCGCCAGCGCGAGCACGAGGATGCGGAACAGGCGCGCGGTCGGTGAAGGAGCCTTAGTCATGCTCCAAGGACGGTAAGACGCGGATCACCGCCCGAGCAAGAGCGGCGTGAAGTAGCGGTAGTACACCTCGAGGCTCAGGACACACATCGCGGTCGTGTAGCTGCGGTCGCGGCGATTGTCGCCGGCATCGATCGCGTAGACGTCGATCGGCGCGAACGAGCCGTCCGGCGACTGCGAGGCCGGCAGCAACGTCGACAGCCGAGAGTTCCACTGTTCCCAGGCTTCGCCACCCGCGAGGAAGCAGCACAGGGTGCCGTAGTACCAGAAGTAGACGTTGCCCTGGCCACCGAGCACGAAGTCGTCGTCGCTGTAGCGGCGATACTCCTGCGGTCGGCGCGTCACCGTGTAGTCGACGGCAGTGCGAACCATCCGGTGATCCGAATCTTCGCCGAGCAGCATCAGACAGAACGCCCCCGCCGGCGTACTTGCGGGCAGCGTCGGCCAACCCGAGCGCAACCGCCGCGGTTTGTGGTTGTAGCGAAACCAACCGTTGATGCCATCGAACGAGTTGACGACGTACTCCCTGGCGCGAGGCAGGACCTCTTCAGGCAGCTCGACGCCCGACATGCGCGCGGATTCGAGCGCCATGATCATCCACGACGACACCGACATCCGGGCGTAGCTGTCCTCGCGGCGCAGGCCCGGCGAGAAATAGCCCCAGCCGCCACGATTGCGCCGATCGCGCCGCGGCCCCTGGTTCTCGAGGATCCAGGTCAGCGCGCTCTCCAGCGGCCGCAACAGCGCGGGCTCCTTCGTCATGCCGTAGCACTCCGCGAGTGCGTAGGTCGCGATGCCGTGGCCGTAGCACGAGCTCGGCCCGAACGCGCCCGTGTCCTCGTCCTGCAGCGCCAGCAGATGTGAGAGCGCACGCTCGACCACTTCACTGTGCTCGGTATCGGAACTCGGCGTGTGACCGGCACCGAGGAACGCAAGCACACAGAGCGCGCTCTTGCCGACGTAGACGCGGCCGTATTTGTCGTCCCAGCGGCCAGTCTGACCCCAGCTGCCATCGTCGTTCTGGATCCGTGCGAGATAGCGCAAGCCATCCACCACCGCGCGCTCGGTCGCCGCGGTGCCACCGAACCGCTCGAGCGCTTTCGCCTTCGCAGGTCCGAACCGATTGCTGTACGCGGTCGGCTCGGCCACCGTCGGCTGCGACGCGTTCGCGACCTCGAGCCTCGGCGCCGGCCGCTCCACGAGCGAGCCCGGCATTTCGAGCGGTTGGATCGCGCGTCCGAACACCCCTCGCAGCGGCGATCGCTGCGGGCGATCGAGCACGCTCGCACGCGGCCGGAGGTCGGCCTGCGCGAGCTGCGGCGCGGCGAGCGGTCGGTCCTTGCCAGGCTGGCGCGGTCCGCGCGCCGATCGTGATGGCTCCGCGCCGTCGCGCAACGGCATCGCTGCCGCGACGCGGGCCGCCGGCCGGTCGCGGAGCTGCGGCCTCGGGCTGCTCGCCGACGGCGCCACCGAACGCCGCGTGGCGCGCCCGAGATCCGAACGCGGCTGCGGCATCGCGACCTGCAACGCCGAACCGTTGCCGGCACTCGGAGCCCGAGCCGCGAGCGGCCGAGCAGTCGTCGACGGGCCGGTGATCCGACCGGTCACCCGTTCGATCACGCGTCTCGGTGCATCGACGCCCTTCGCGACTGCCGGGTTCGCTGCGGCGCGGACATCGCGCAACGCCGGTGAACCGGTATTCGAACGAGTCGGGCGCGCCGCCGGTGCCGGGGCGGACAACGAACTCCGCGGCGCGAGTTCGGCGCTGCTACCACCGCGCAGTACCAGCCCGGCCGGCGCCTCGGTCGCGGCGACGACCTCGCGCTCCGGGGCAGCCTGCGCCGAACGCTCCGCACTCGTCGCCGCGCGCGCCGTCGCACTCGTGGGACCGGTCAGCTCGTCGGCCTTGGCATCAGGCACGGCAATGCCCTCGTCCGCGGCCGCGCGCCGGCTCGCTGCGCCCGCCGGCAGCGCGGCGGCAACCGTCGGACGGGACACGCTGAGTTCGCGTGCGCTCGGCGCAGCGGTCTGGCCCGCCGCGCCATCGGTTGCATGATCGCGACGCGGCGTTGCCCGCCCGACAGTGCCACCCGGCGCGTTCACGACCACGCGCTGAGGAGCGCCCGAGGCGAGCGAACTCTCGGCTGCCGCGGCAGCGGCAAGGTCGCTGCCGGCCACCTCCGGCAGCGCCGCAGCCGCCGTCGCCATGGCCGCGTCGGCACCGGTCCTGGTCGGCGCGATCTCCTGGCGGTCGAGCAGCTCGGACTGGACCTGAGCCACATCGACCGTCTCGTCACGGGCCGTGGCGTTGGACTCGTAGTTCGAATCGGGCGCCGCGATCTCCGCCGTCGCCACCCGTTCTGCGGTGGCGCCCGGCGACTGGACGTCGAACGAACGCTTCGTCGGTTCGAATCGCACCATCGCGGCCACGCTCGCGGACCCGCCGGCGGCGGACGAACTCGCGTCGCTCGTGGAGGTGTTGACCACCGTCACCTCGAGGCTGCCGCCGTCCTCGTTACCAGCCATCAGCGCGCCGGTGATCTCGACGCCCATGAGCCACAAGAAGAGCAGCACATGGAGCAGCAGCGAGAGCAGCAGGCATTGCGCCAGCAGGTCGAGCGCCGACCACCGACGACCGTAGTGCAGCAGGAGCAGCACCAGCAGGAACGTGAGGAATAGCCCGAGCAGCAACCACTCGAGCCACCGCTGCCCCTGCCACCACGGATAGATCTCTCGCGCCGCGGCGACGTACCACAGGTCGCCCGCCTCTGCGGCGACGGCATCCGCGCCACCGGCCAGCCGCGGTTGCAACAGCCCGAGCGTGACGCCATCGGGACCTGGCGTCGGTGCCCGCAGTCGCCGGACGCCCCACTCACCGCCGATCGCCACCGGTGCGTCGACCTGGTCGCCGAGCACGCTCACACGCCAGATCCCGATCTCTCCGCCGAGGTGCTTGCGAACGAACCAGAGCGCGCCGCCGTCATGCGTGAACGCCGGATCGCGATCGACGATCCGATGGCGCGTGGCGGGCGCCGGGAACAACCGTGCGGGCTCGCGATCCAACGCCAGATCGCAACGCATCAGGGTGCCGTTGTCGCCATCGCGCACGCTCGGATCGATCCGAACGAAGACGAACGCGTCGCTCGCAGCCGACGGCGCTGGGTCGGTCTCGTCCTTGGCCGTGTTGCACAACACCACAGGCGTCGGCGTCGTGAAGCCGCGCGGGGTCCACGTCGCGCGATAGAGGTCGTAGCCGCCGGCGCTCGATTCGGTGACACGATCCGAGGCGAAGAACACCTCGCCCGCAGGCGTGCACGCCGGCCCGAGCTCGTTGTCCGCCGAGTTGAGCCCGTACGCGGGCTCGGGCGGGACGCGCGGACGTTCGGGGTCGAATACGACGAGGTCCGTCGTGCCGTCGGCACCGGCGGCACCCGACCGTCGACCGTAGAGCAGCCTGCCATCGGGCAACACTGCGACGCGACCGACGACGGGCCCCGGCAACTCGACCTCGACCTCGGGCGTCTGCCAGACGAGCATCCCCGACGCGGACACCTCCTGGCTCGCGATCTCGCGCTGACCGTCCGTGTAGTAGACCGGGCGACCGATCCGCAGCCCCACGAGCATTGCACCCGTGATCAGGGCCCCGGCCCAGCAGAGGCGCATCAGCCAGCGACGTGAGGTCTCGCGCATCGTGGAGGTTCCGGTTCAGACGAGGCTACTTGCCGCGCTCCGGCAACGCGCCGAAGTCGACTTTGGTGATCTTCGCGAGCTTGCACGCATCGAGCACGGCGATGCCAACGCCGAACTGTGCCGACCGGTCACCGCGCACCAACACCGATTGCTCACGGTTGCGGCGCGCGGCCGCGGCGAGCTTCTGACGCAGCGCCTCCAGCGTGACCTCGCGCCCGTCCACGACGACGCGACCGTCGGCAAACACGTTCACGACGAGCCGCTGCACCGGCGCACTCGCTTCACCTGACCGTGCCTTCGGCAGCTTGAGATCGAGTTCGACCTCATTGCGCGCGAACGTCGTCGCGGCGAGGAAGAAGATCAACAACAAGAACACGACGTCGACGAGCGGCATCATGTTGATGGCGTCGTCGGTCTCGTTGCCCGAATCGAGGTCAAGCCGCATTCTGGCCCTCATCGTCGCCGTCGCCGCCGTCGCCTTCACCACCGTCCCCGACATCGGCCGGCGCCGCCGGCGCACCGCCGCCGGCAACAGCGGCAGCGCCGCCCGCAGTCCCCGCCGGTGCCAACCGGTCGACGGCCGGCGTGACGGCATCACTGACGGTCAGCACGAGCCGGCGCACGCGCGCGTGCAGATGAGCCGACACGAGCGTCGCGGGAATCGCGACACCGAGACCGAAGATCGTGGTGTACAGCGCCGACTTGATGCCGGCCGCCAGCGCCTCGCTGCTGTCCGAGTTGCCGAGTCCGGTCTGCTCGACGGCGGCAAATGCATCGGCGATGCCGAGCACGGTTCCGAGCAGGCCGAGCAGTGGCGCAATCGCGGCGCAGAGCGTGATCCCGCGAATGTTGCCACGCAGCCGGGCCTGCTCCTTGATCATTTGGTCTTCCATCGCCTTCTCGACGTCGGCGAGTCGTCGGCCACGCCGACGCAGGCCGGCCGCGAGCACGCGGGCACCGGGCGCCTTCGCCTCGAGGATGCCGGCCGCGATCACGTCGGCGCGCCCCTCGCGGACCTGCTCGACCGCGTCGACCACGACCCGCGGCAACACGCGGGCGCGGCGCAGCGACAGGTAGCGTTCGAGCGCGAGCCCCACGACAACGACCGAGCTGCCGAGGATCGGCCACATGAGGACGCCACCCGCGTCGAAGAACTCACCGACCGTCGCGACGACGTTCGGTTCCTGCATCATCCAAGCTGCCATTGCATTCCACCTGCCATCTGTAGCCGCGATCAATCTTTCTGGAGCCGCGCTCTGGCGGCCTTGCCCTCGGCGCTGTCCGGGTACTTGCTCACGAGTTCTTCGAACAACCGCTTCGCCTTGCCCGGCTGCCGCATCTGCTCGTAGACGGTCGCCGCCCCGAGCAGCCCCCGCCGCACCCACTCCTCGTGGGCGTAGAGGATCGGCAGCTTGACGAAGGCGTCCACGGCACCCTGCAGATTGCCGGCCGCCTGCCGCGCCTCTCCGATCCGGAACTGCGCCTCCGCGCCCAACGGGCCCTCGCTGAGTCGGGTCGCGCGTTCGTAGCTCTGCTCCGCGCGATCGTGTTCACCGCGCAGGAACCGTGCCCGCCCGAGCGCCAGGCGCGCGCGCGCCTGCTCCGTCTTCGCGCGCCCATTCGGGACTTGCTGCGAATCGCGCAGGAACCGTTCGAGCGCGGGAACGGCGAGATCGCCGTCCGCGAGCTCGACAGCGCACTCCCCGAGCACCAGCCGACAACGGTCGGCGCGCTCGTGCCCGGCATTCATGGCGAGCAGCGCCTGCGCCTTCTCCACCGCGCCGCGCGGATCTCCGAGGCGCTGGCTGCACTCCGCACCGAGATACAGGGCCTCCGGCACGAGCGGGTCGCCCGTCATCGCGGCGATGGCCGCGAACCGATCGCGCGCCGTCGCGAGCAGCTTGCGGTCGTCGCCCGCGCGTTCGAACTCGGCGAACCCGAGGCGATAAAGTGCACGCGCACGGCTAGTGCCACGCACGGCCACCAGCAGCCCATCGGCCGCCGCGAAGTCTTTACGTTCGAGCGCGGCGACACCGAGGTGCAGGCGCGCTTCGCCGAGAAGCTCTTCGTCGGAGCTGGCTTTGACCAGCCGCTGGAACGCGGCGAGGGCTGCCGCCTCGTTACCACCTCGACGCGCGGCCCAGGCAAGCTCATAGAGCACGCGGTCCATACGCTCGTAGCCGCCTTGTTGCTCGAGCTGCGCCAGCGTGCGCTGCGCCGCCGCGTGCTCCCCGGCGCGCGACTCCGCGACGCCGAGCGCATAGCGCATCGCGGGCGCCTTCGCGTGATCGCCGAAGCTCTTCAAGAACTGGCGCGCCACGGTAATGGCCTGCGCCCAGTTCTCGCTGCGGTGCGCGAGCGCCGACTGCAGCTCGAGGAGCCCCGGCGCCTCACCCGCGGCGGCTGCGTGCGCCAGCCCGGCGGACAACCAGCGCGCGCACTGCTCGTCGTTGCCGAGCTCGAACGCACACCAGGCCCGCCCCGCGAGCGCGCGGGCTCCGATCCCGCTCTGCTGCGCCGTGAGCGCCGCGAACAGCTCGTCTGCGGCTTCGTAGTCGCCCTGCTCGTAGGCGAGCTCGGCCTGCTCGAGCCGGTCCCCGGTCGCATCGCCCTGACGGCCCTGGGTCACGCTCGCCGCGCGCTCGAGGCGCTTTCGTGCACCGGTGAGATCGCCGCGCTGACGCAGCACGCGCGCCGCGACCCGCTCCGTGCGATCGAGGAACTGGCCGTCGCGATACCTCGCGCGATAGCGATCCGCTGTCGCCAGCGCCGTCTCGCCGTCGCCGGCCTCGAGCTGGGCGAGCGCCGCCATGGCCAGCGCCTCCTCGGCGAAGCCCGCGTCCGAGCCCGCGAGTTCCCCGAACCGGCGCGCCGCGTCCTTCTTCTGCCCGCCGAGGTAGCGGCACCACGCCAGCTTCCACCGCGCCTTGGTCGCGAACTCCGCGTCGTCGACGAGGCGTCCGTACTCCTTCTCGGCGTCCGCGTGTCGCTGCGCCGCGAACAGGTTCTCGGCGATCGCGAAGCGCGCGTGCGGCACGAGCCGATGCGCCGGCCGCAGCGCGATCACCGCGCGCGCATCGGCATTGCTGGCCTCGTGATCACCGAGCATGTGCAGCGCGAAACAGCGCCCGTAGAGCGCATCGCCACGCAGCTCGGCCTCGGCATCCGCTGGCACCTTCGCGTAGGCCGCAGCGGCCTTCTGCCACTCGGACAGGTTGGCGTAGGCCTCCCCCAGCGCAAACGACAGCCGCGGCTTGTCGCGCGGTGCCGCGTCCGCGAGCGACCGCTCGAGCGTCGCGACGGCCTGCTCGCCCGCGCCGCTCGCGAGCGCACACAGTCCGAGCAGCTCACGGGCCTCGCGCGCCACCGCGGCATCGACTCCGCGACCCTGCAGCGGCTTCAACGCCCGCTCCGCACCTTCGTAGTCTTCGTCGCGATAGCACGACCGCCCAAGCTCGAGTCGCGCCTTCGCGACGAGCGGCGAATCCGCATGATCCGACACGACCTTGCCGAACGCCGCTCGCGCCGCGGCCTGATCGCCCTTGCCGAGCGCGACCCAGCCGAGCCCGAACTGCGCATCGTCGCGGAACTCCGAGCGCTCGCGCAGCGCCCGGCGAAACGCCTGAGCCGCGTCCTCGTAGCGCTCGAGCCGCAGCAGCGTGTCGCCCTCGAGATACCGGCACTCGCCCTTCGCGGCCGCGTCCGGGGCCTCCTCCGCGGCCTGCGCGAAAACGCTCGCCGCGTCGCTGGCCGCATCGGCGCGCCGCAGCGAGAACCCGAGCTGGTAGAGCGCCGGGAACCGGAAGTTGGCCTGCTCGCCGACGGCCGCGTCGGCGCTCGTCGCGAATGCGATCGCCGCCGGCCGGTCGGCGCCGAGTTCGCGCTGACACTCACCCTCCGCGAACGCCGCCGCCGCCCGCAGGTAATGCTCGTCGCCGGCCTCGGACACCAGCCCGTGGAACTGGGCTGCGGCGGGCTCGTAGCGCTTTGCCGCCTGCAACAGGTTCCCCAGCCGGTACTGGCACTCGGGGCGCAGGCGAAACTTCTTGCCGCCGCGCTTCAGCGCGTCCTGCAACGAGCGGATCGCTGGCTCGGCCTGCTTCAATTCCGCCTGGCTCACGCCCGCGCGGTAGTGCGCCTCGGCCCGCAGCGCGTGCCGCGGATTCTGGCCGAGGAAGTCCTGGAAGTGGCGCGCCGCCTCCTCGTGCATGCCGCGCTGCTGAAGGCCGAGCGCGACCTGGAAGGTCTCTGGCAACCGTTCGTTCTGCGCCGGCAGCAAGCTGACCGTGCCGAGACAGAACACCGCCGCGAGGGTCGGGACGATTCGAGGCATCGTGATTCCTGCGTTGGCCGCGCGAACTATTCGCGCGCCCGTCAGCATGGAACGTAGCTCGTCGATGCCTTGCGCGCATGCGTCCGGTTTTGCCCGACCGTTCGCCAGCTGTTCGTGGCACTTCGCCTGCGG
Organism: bacterium; assembly: GCA_024743115.1. Taxonomy (GTDB): domain Bacteria; phylum Planctomycetota; class UBA1135; order UBA1135; family UBA2386; genus JAGQRA01. The sequence continues at coordinate 69,003 of JANSXC010000025.1, forward strand.
TTGACCGACAATCCCCGGCGATGCTTGCTCGCTGCTGGTGGCTCCTCCTGGTCGTGCTCGCCCCGGCCTGCACCGAACCCGCCACCGCCCAGCGCCACGACCCGGCGCCGCCGCTGCAGCGGGAGTTCCGGGCCGCCTGGGTCGCCACGGTCGCCAACATCGACTGGCCATCCCGGCGCGGGATCTCGACCGCCCAGGCCCGGCAGGAGCTCGACGCAATCGTCACGCGAGCCAGCGAGCTGCGGCTCAATGCGCTCGTCTTCCAGGTCCGGCCCGCCGCCGATGCGATGTACCGATCCGCGCTGGAACCCTGGTCGGAATGGCTCACGGGCCAGCAGGGCAAGGGCCCGGCCGGCGGCTGGGACCCGCTGAAGCACATCGTCGACGCCTGCCACCGGCGCGGCATCGAGCTGCACGCCTGGTTCAACCCGTTCCGCTGTGGTCACCCGAGCGGCAAGTCGAAGCCGGCCCGGAATCACGTTCGCCGAACCATGCCGCGTGCCTGCGTCAAGTTCGGCAGCTACTTCTGGCTCGATCCTGGCGACCCGCAGGCCCGCGACTGGAGCATGCGCGTGATCCTCGACGTCGTAAAGCGCTACGACGTCGACGGCATCCACCTCGACGACTACTTCTATCCGTATCCGCAGAAGGGTGCGAAGTTCGACGACTCACGTTCGTTCGACGCCTATCGGCGCGCGGGCGGCAAGCTCGGCAAGGACGCCTGGCGCCGCGAGAACATCGACGGATTCGTCCAGGCGCTCTACGAGAACGTGCACCGCGAAAAACCGTGGGTGCAGGTGGGCATCAGCCCGTTCGGCATCGCCCGCCCCGGCCAACCCCCGGGGATCAAAGCGGGCATCGACCAGTACGCCGACCTCTACGCCGACGTGCCGCACTGGCTGCGGCAGGGCTGGCTCGACTACCTCGCGCCGCAGCTCTACTGGCCGATCGATCAGAAACCGCAGAGCTTCCCGGTGCTGCTCCGCTACTGGCACCGGCAGAACTCGCGCTACCGCCACGTCTGGCCCGGCATCAACCCGGGCCGCTGCCTGCAGCAGAAGCCGCCCTGCCGGCCCACCGAGCTCACGGACCAGATCCGGCTGATCCGCGATCACGATGCAACCCACGGCCACGTGCACTTCAGCTTCAAGTCGTTGCGCACGGACGCCCCCAACGTCGGCGGCGCGCTGAAAGGCAATCTCTACCGCGAGCTCGCCGTGGCGCCGGCGACGCCGTGGCTCGGCTCCGCAGCCCCGCAGGCGCCGAGCGCGCGTCTCGAACGGCACGGCAGCGGCGTCCGCGTGCGCTGGCAACCAAGCCCGGCCGTCCGGTTCGTCGTGATCCAGGTGCTCGACGCCATCGGCTGGCACACCGCGCGCATCCTCGGCGACGACGTCGGCCGCTGCGAACTGCCGGCGGGGTTCCGCGCCGTGGCGATTTCCGCGCTGTCGCGCACGGGAACTCAGAGCGCAGTTGTGCCGCTGCGGTAGCGGCCCAACCCCCAGATCCACGGAAAGCCCTGGATCTACGGAAAGCCCTGGATCTACAGAAAGCCCTGGATCGCGACGTCGTCGTCGCAGGCCTCGAACGAGAAGTCACGCAGCTGCCAGGCCTCGGCCATGAACGGGCGGCCGTCGCCGGCGACCGGAGTCGGCGACTCCTTGCCGCCGATGATCTTGGGTGCGACGAAGGCCAGGACCTGATCGACGCAGTTCCATGCGAATAGCTGCGCCACGAGGCCGCCGCCGCCCTCGACGAGCAATCGGCGCAGTCCACGGCGGTGCAGTTCCTTGAGCGCCTGCCCGAGATGCAACCGACGCGGCCCCTCCGCGGTCGGGACGTGCACGACCTGGACGCCGCAGTCCGACAGGTGACCGCTGCGGCGCGGGTCGACGTCCTCGCTCGCGAGCAGCCACGTCGGCAACTCGCGCGCGGTGCGCACCAGGTTGCTGTCGTCGTCGACCTCGCCGAGCGGATCCACGACGATGCGAACGGGCTGCTCACCCTCGACGTGCCGCACCGTGAGTTCGGGATCGTCGATCTGCGCCGTTCTGAACCCGACCATGACGCCGCCACAGCGGGCGCGCAGCTCGTGCGTCCGCCGCCGCGCCTCGGGTCCCGAGATCCACCGCGCCTCGCCCGTCGGCGCGGCGGTCTTGCCGTCCAGGGTCATCGCCCACTTGGCGAGGACCCAGGGCCGTTGCAACCCCAGCGCCTTCTTGAACAACTCGAAGCTCGGATCACATCGTGACGCCAGCACGCCGTCGATCACCTCGACGCCGGCCTGCTCGAGCACCTGGATCCCGGCGCGTCGATGGCGCGGATCGGGATCGAGGCTGCCGATCACGACCGTCTTGACCCCGGCATCGATGAGCGCCTGCGCGCACGGCCCCGTCTTCTTGCCGCGCTCGCCCTTCGGCGACGAGCAGGGTTCGAGCGTAACGATCGCCGTATCGGGCCGCCTGCCGGCAGCGTCTTCGAGCGCCATCGCCTCGGCGTGACGACCGCCGAAGTACTCGTGGTAGCCGCGACCGACGACCTCACCGTCCTGCAGCAGCAGGCAGCCAACCCGCGGGTTGGGCTCGACGTGGTAGCGCCCGCGCTGCGCGAGCTCGAGCGCCTCGGCCATCAGGGTCTCGTAGTTCACGATTCGACGACTCCGACCTCGAACGACGCCTCGGGCGCGACCTCGCCGACGACCGAATGCGCCAACGCCTCGGTCACACGAACGCTGACGTACTCGCCGGTGAGGTCCGCGACGTTCGCCCCTTCGGGCGTCGGGAAGTGCACGAGCCGGTGATGCACCGTGCGACCGCTCAACCGGCCGGCGACCTTGCTCGGCCCCTCGACGAGCACCTCGACGGTCTGCCCGACGAGCGCCCGGTTCCGCGCGGCCGTCAGTTCCTCCTGCACCGCGAGCAGCACCTGATTGCGGCGTTCCTTCTCGGCGGTCGGAACGTCGTCGACGAGCTCCTCCGCCACCGTCCCGGGCCGTGGCGAATACTTGAACACGTAGCTCTGCGCGAACCCGATGTCCTTGACGAACTCGACCGTCTGCTCGAAATCCGCGACCGTTTCGCCCGGATAGCCGACGATCCAGTCGCTGTGCAATTCGACATCCGGCGCCTTGGCCAGCAACTGGTCGACGCGCTTCTTGTAGCGCTCGACGGTGTAGCCGCGCCGCATGGTCTTCAGCACCGCGTTGCTCCCGGACTGCGCGGGCAGGTGCAGGTACCGCGCGACGCGCGGCAACTCCGCGATCGCATCGATGAGCTCGGCATTGAGGAAGTTGGGATGCGACGTGATGAATGCGAGCCGCCGCAGAGCGGGAATCTCGTGCAGCTCACGCAACAGCCGCGCCAGCGTCGCGTTTTGACCCTTGAGATCGCGACCGTAGGCGTTGACGGTCTGGCCGAGCAGGGTGATCTCGGTGACACCGTCGTCGACGAGCCGCTGCGCTTCTTCGACGAGATCCGCGATCGGTCGCGAGATCTCGTCACCACGGGTCGACGGCACGATGCAATAGGTGCACGGCATGTTGCAGCCGCGCATGATCGACACGTAGGCCTGCGAACGATGCGGCCGCACGCGCACGTTGCGCTTGATCGCGTCGCCGCTCACGCCGTGATCCACGACCACGACGCCCGCGCCACCGACGTCGTGCTTGGTTCGTGCCGGTTCGCGCTCGCGGACGAGCGCTGCGTTCCGGCTCCGGGCCTGCTCGATCGTGTCATCGATGTCGCCGAACGCCGACGGGCCGACGACGAGATCGACGTGCGGCATGCGCGCGAGCATGTAACGCTTGTGCTCCTGCGCCATGCAGCCGAGCACGCCGACGACGAGGCCGGGCTCGCGGCGTTTCCGGATCCGCAGCTTGCCGAGCTTGGACCAGACCCGATCCTCCGCATGCTGCCGCACGCTGCAGGTGTTGACGAGCACGACGCCCGCGTCGTCTTCGCTCGCTGCGGGCTCGTAGCCGCGCTGTTGCAGCTTGCTCTCGACGAGCTCGCTGTCGAGCTTGTTCATCTGGCAGCCGTAACTGGTCAGGTGGTAACGCGGAGTCGGATCGGACAACGGACTGGTGTGGTGCGGACTTGCGGCGAATCGGGCCCGCCAGGAGGGCGCCAGCAACGAAGGATTCAGCGCGGAGGGGCCCGGGATTCTAGGCTGCCACCCACCGAGAAGCGAATCGGGATCCGAGGCACCAGCGGGCGCGCCGGACGGGTTTCGCGCCGGTTCCGGCTCGCGATGGCGCTCTCGCCGCCGTATCAGCGCCGCCATGACCTCTCGCACCACCCCTTCCCGACGCACGTTCCTCGCCTCGTCCGCCCTCGCTGCGGGTGCGGCAGCGGCTTCACGCCACCTGCCAGCGCGCGCGGCGATCATCCGCCCGCGCGTCGAAGCCAAGAAGATCCTGATTCTCGGCGGCACCGGATTCCTCGGTCCCGCGATCGTTCGGCACGCCCTCGCACGCGGCCACACGATGACGCTGTTCAACCGCGGCCGCACGAACCCGCACCTGTTTCCCGACGTCGAAAAGCTACGCGGGCAACGGCGGCGACCAAACCCGAAGCGACCGGGCTCCCCGGCCCAGGATCTGAAGGCCCTCGAGGGTCGCAAGTGGGACGCCGTGATCGACACCAGCGCCTACTTCACGGGCGAGGTCGAGGACGTGGCCAAGGTGCTCGGTGACAACGTCGGCCAATACCTGTTCGTGAGCTCGCTGAGCGTCTACCCCCAGCTCGGCCAGGACGACCAACCCATCACGGAGGCCAGCGAACTCGCCGAATGCGAAGACAAGTACCGCTTCGACATGGGTAAGGACCTCGCGCACTACGGCGCCCTCAAGCGCTACTGCGAAGATGCCGCCCGCGCCGCGTTCCCCGACGGCGCGACGCTCGTGCGCCCCGGCTACATCGTCGGCCCCGGTGATCCGAGCGACCGCTTCACGTACTGGCCCGCGCGGTTCGATCGCGGCGGCGAGATCCTCGCGCCCGGCACCCCGGACAACGACCTGCAGTTCGTCGACGTGCGCGACCTCGGTGAGTGGATCGTCCACCTGATCGAACAACGTACGACCGGTGCGTTCAACGCGGTCGGTTTCGGCGGCTCGCTGACGGTCGAGGAGTTCCTGCACACGGGCAAGGGAACCCGCAACCTCGACTGCTCGTTCACGTGGGTCGACGACGAGTTCCTCGAGGCCAACGACGTCAGCTCATGGGGCGAGATGGGCTGCTGGACGCCCAAGGCCAAGAACGGCCACACCGACAACCGAAAGGCGATCGCGGCGGGCGCGAAGTTCCGGCCGATCGCGGACACGATCCGCGACACCGCGGACTGGGTGAAGAACGAGCGCGGCGAACGTCCGTGGCGCGCCGGCATGAAGGCCGAGCGCGAGGCCAAACTGCTCGCGCAGTGGCACAAGCGCTAACGCAGATGCGCTGAACCCGCCGGCCGATCGGTCCGGATCAGCGGCGCGCTGCGAGCCCGAACCAGGTACCGCGTGAACTCGCCACGCACGTCGTCGTCGACGGCAGGAACGACCAGGCCTGGACGAACAGCCGGAACTGCTCGGGCAGCACCGGCGGCAGTGCGAGTTCGGCCTCCCCCGCCGCGTTGGCGGTGAGGAAGATCGGCTGCGAGATCACGCCGCCCAGGTGGTTCAGACAGGTGCTGGTCGCGGTCGGAAACGGAATACCACCGTCCCGGCGACCATCCGTTGCCGCAAGCACGAGCACCGCACGGCCGGGGACCAGATTCGAGATCGTGATTCGCTGATCCGGGTCGGGGTTGTTGGGCAGATGCTCGCGCGGCGGCGCCGACTTCGACGAGATGCGTGGAATCAGCCAATCGCCGTTGTACTGCTCGCCGGTGCCAGCCCCGAACCGGTGCATGTGCCCGACATTGAGCCGAACGAGGAACAGGCCGTTCTCGTCATCGGAGACGTAGATCACGCCCGAGTCCTGCGCACGATAGGTCGCGAAAGCACCGGGGTACAGGTTGCTCCAGGTCGGACCGCCATAGGGCTGCGACGAGGACGCAAAGCTCGTGTCGACCTGCGCGAGGATCTGGTTCGGCTGCAGGTTGCCAGGCCGGATGTCGTACAGGATGAGGCCCTCCTGCCACGCCGATACGTAGCCGGCGTAGCCGAGTCCGAGCATGCCCATGTGACGCAGCGGCGGCTCCGGGTAACGCAGGTCCGCGGTCGGGAAGGCGGCGTGCGGCACGCGCGGCGGGATCTGCGCGATCGACACGACCGAGTTGCTGTTGTACGACGTGAACCCTCGCATGTCGTAGACGATCGTCGCGACATCACCGATCGAGCTGTAGAGGTAGTCGCCGTCCGCGCTCATCCAGGCACTGTGTGCGTTCCCCGAGCCCGGCAGCGACGCCTGGAACGCACACCAGTTGGGCGGCGTCCACGGATCCACCGGCGGCAACCCGGCCGGCAGGTTGGTGACGTCGAGAATCGCGATGTGCGTGACGCCTTGCGTCAGGTACTCGGACACGACCGCGCGGACCGTCCCGCCATCGCGCTGGAGGTGCACGTCGAACGACGGAATGGTCCCGCCGCCGCCGAGCCAGCCCTTCCAGACGGCGAGCAGCTGCGGCGCGGCACCGTTCGGGCCGTTCACGTCGTAGATGTACAATCCGCTGAGCCCCGGCACGTAGAGATGGCCACGCTCCTGGTCGACGGTAAGACGATACGAGGCGCCGGCCGGCGGCAGCGGCACGTCGGGCAGCGGCGTCACGGTGATCGAGGTGCCCGGCGTCGTGACGACCGACACGCGCGTCACCCGAATGCTCGGCCGGAACGCATTGGTCTCGTACACGTACTCGCCGAACGACGCCGTGCCGCGATGGACCGCAGGCGTGTTGTCCGCCAGAAACCAGTAGTCCGGTGTCCGGCGCGTCGGCCCGGTGTTGGAGATGTCGTGCGCGTCGACGATCACGAGTCCGTTCCACGCGCTCAACAGCGCGAACTCGCGACCCGTCACGGGGTCCGTGTGGCCGGTCACGAACGAGAACGGGCGGACCGCAGGCGTGAGCTCACGCTCGCCGAGGATGCCGAGCACCGACGCGCGATAGCACGCGTTCGGCGGCAACGGCCAGCGCCACGAGCGCGGCACGTCGTTGCAGTCGGGATTGTTGAACAGCGTCAGCCCGTGCAGGCTCGTGCCGGTGGGGTCGATCGGGTTCTGAGCTGCGAGTGCCCCGAGCAGGCCAAGGCCCGTCAGCAAGGCGGAGATCCAGAGTCGCGTCATTCAGCGTGGTCTCGGTCGATATCGATTCGGGGGCGGTCGCGGCCGGTTCGAGCCACGCGCAGGTGAGGGCGCCGAAGCAGGATACCGTCAATGTCCGCCGCGCTCCACCGGCACGCCGCCCCGGCACGAACTCGAGCAGGCTTCATCGCTCCTTGGCAACGCCGGATGCGGATCGTGACGGCCGGGTCTGAATTCAGGACGTTCACGGACGAGCGAAAACGCTCGAGCGCCCCGCGGACTGTCCTTTCCGCAGAAGCACGCCATACTCTCCCGATGCATCGTTCTCGCCACGCGCTCTCGCTCGCGCTGCTCGCGGTCGCCACGCCGCTCGCCGCTCAGAATCTCGACCTCGACAAAACCGGCGGTGCGATCGGCGGCGACGTGTCCGCGCACGTGCAGGGCAACCCCAACGAGCCCTTCATCGTGCTGTTCGACTTCACCGAGCAGCAGACGCCGGTCCCGGCCCTCGGGATCACGCTCGACATCAGCGATCGCTGGGCCGGCAGCTCGTTCGTGCTGCCCGGGTTCTTTGACGACACCGATGCCCAGGGCCGGGCGACCGCGTCCCTGACGCTCCCCAGCGACCCGGGGCTCGGCGGACTGGTGATCTCCCTGCAGGCCGTTGCTGGTTGGGGTCCGTTCCGTGTCAGCAATCTCGTGCGCGTGACCCCGCAACTGCCCGGCACGTTCACCGACGCACTGAACGCCCCCGTCGCCCCGGTCCTCGGTGGCGGCGCCGTGCTCGAGAGCAACGGTGACGTGCTCCTCGTCGGCGGCTCCGGCCCGGTGGCGCAGCGCTACTCCGAACGCCTCGAGGAGTGGCAACTCGCGGGCGCTTCCTTCGGCGTCGGGCTGCTGTCGCAGACGACCGCGCTTGCGGACGGCCGCGTGCTCTTCACGGGTGGACTCGATCTCGCGACGGGTCAGCCGACCGATGCTGCGGCGATCTACGATCCGGCAACGCAGACGACCACGACCCTGACCATGGGTTCGGCGCGCGCGGGCCACGGCGCCTCATTGCTCGGCAACGGCAAGGTGCTGATCACGGGGGGCTCCCAGTCCTTCGACCTCACCAACCCACTGAGCCTGTTCACCGGCATCCTGTCGTCGACCGAATTCTTCGATCCGCAGACCAACTCGTTCAGCGCCGGCCCGAACATGCTCGAGGCGCGCGCGCTGCACACGTCAACGACGCTGACGAACGGCCAGGCGCTGATCGCCGGCGGCATCACGCTGCTGCCCATCGTCAACCTGCCGACGGTGTCCGCGACGGCCTACCGGTTCAACCCGAACAACAACAGCTTCGGGCTGCCCGCGTTCTTTACTGGTGCGCGCTTCCTGCACACGGCCACGGCGCTCGACAATGGCCGCGTCCTGCTCGCCGGCGGCATCACGCTCGACCTCACGACGTTCCTGCAGACGGGCAACATCCTCGACATCGTGTTCGGCACGCGCGACGACTGCCAGCTGTTCAGCACCGGCCCCTTCGGCTTCGGCACGTTCGCGACGGTGAACGGCCTGCAGCAGGGCCGCGCCGGCGCCGCGATCGCGCCGCTGCCGGGTGGCGGCGCCCTCGTCGCGGGCGGCTTCGAACTCAGGATCGACATCCAGAACCAGCAGTTCGTCTTCGAGCCGACCGCGTCGGCCGACGTGTTCACGCAGAATCCCAACACGCTGACGCCGACCGGCTCGATGAGCGCGCCGCGCGCATTCCCGGTCACGGTCAACCTCGCGGACGGCACGATCCTCGTCGTCGGCGGCGGCCTGCCGAACGCCGAGCTCTACCAGCGGTAGCCGCGGACCGGTTCCGCGGGCCGACCGTCGCCGGCCGGTGGGATCAGTCGCTCTCGCCCATCGGGTCGAGCCGACGAATCTCGACCGTGCCGCCGATCCCGAGTTCGGGGTGATCGCGGCACAGCTCGACCGCGTGGTCATAGCTGTCGGCCTCGATGAGGTGGAAACCGCCGACCAGCTCCTTGGTCTCGCCGTACGGGCCGTCGGTCACGCGCACGCCAACACCGTCGCGCCGCGGCGCGAGGACCCGGCCTTCGCCATCGGCGAGCTTACGACCATCGTGGAATCGGCCCGCACCCATGAGACGGCCGGCCCAGGTCTCGAACGCGGCGATCACCTCCGCGATTTCACCCGGCGCGCGCTGCTGCCAGTCGGCCGGGTCACCGCGCAGGATCAGGAGGAACTTCGGCATGACCATGGAGCATTACCGTTCCGAGCGTCTCGCGCCAGCCGACGGGCTGGGTCCACGCCTGGGCACGCTGGCCTTCCCAGACCGGGTTGTCCGGCGCCCGACTGGCGGTCACCACCGCGCGCACGTAGAGCTCGTCGCCGCGCAGGCGATAGCTCGGCGCGAGGCCTTCGACCACGGCGAGCACGGCGCCGACGTCCGCGCTGTAGCGCCAGGTCAAATCGGCGCGTGCTTTGCCCTCGTGTTCGACCGGTTGCCGCGACCGATCGTAGCCGCGTCGCGTGCCACGAAACTCGGTGCGATAGGTCACTCCCGGCCGCGGCCGAATCCGCAGTTGCAGGTCCCGGCCATCGAACTGCACGGCATCGAGAGTCACTCCGCTCGAGGCGTAGAACTCCCCGTCGATGAGCGCGTTCGTAATCGCGCGCGCCGTCAGTTCCCGAGCGCGGACCATCACCCAGCCACGCCCCGGCGTGCTGCCGCTCGCGTTGAAGTAGTTGTGCGAGTCGTCCGTCGCGAGCCCGAACAGCGGCGGGGAGTCGAGCTCGGCGATCCGCAGCGTGTTGGCGATATCCCATATCCGCTCGACGGATGCGTGGAGTTCGTCGCCGAGCTGATGCACCGAGGGATGCCCGTTGTAGACCTCGAAGAAGCGTTCTTCGAGCACGTGAGCCAGGTCCTCGGCCGTCACCGCCCAGCCGAAGTTCGGATGGTTGAGGTGTGGCACGATCGGCTCCCCGACCCGCTTGCTCTGCGCGTGCACCGCGCGCAGGTTGTTCCGCATCACGTCCCGCACGCTGTGCCCGTGCTGGGGAGTGATCTTCTCCTGCACGTTCGTCGCGTTGATGTGGATCGGCTTCTTCTCGAACGCGTCCGTGATCTCCTCGCTCTGGATCAGCAGGAACTGCCCCGGCTGTTCGAGCAACGGCCGATACTCGTCGAGGCGGCGCAGGCGAACTTCCTGCTTGCCGTCCCGCTCCCGCATCTCGACCCAGTCGCGACCGAACAGCTCGCGGTAACGCTTGACGCCTACCCGCGCCCCGCGACGAACGACCTGATCCACCTGCATCCAACGCTCGCCTGCGTGCAGCGTGTTGTGATCCGAGATGCCGAGGAAGTCGTAGTCGCGTTCCTTGTACCAGCGCGCGATGACCTCGGGGAAGTCGTTGCCGTCGCTCCAGAGCGAATGGGTGTGCAGGTTGCCGCGGAACCATCGCGGTGCACCGGTGCTGCAAGCCGCCAGCACGATGGCTGCACCGAGCAACGCGCCCACGCAGCGCAAACCTCCACGACGATCACTTCGTAACATGCCGGGAAGTTACCCGCCGCTCGACCGGCAGGGTCGTAAGATCCGAGCGTGCATCTCGAGAGCCAGCTCGTCGACGACTCGGCCCTGCGCCGCCTGCTGCAGGTGACCCCGGCCCGGCGCGCACTCTACGCGCTCGCGATCGCTGCGCTCGGCACGGGCGCATGGCTCTGGTTCGAGGATCAGCGCATGATCCGCGCTACCGTGATCACGTTCGCGCTGACCGTTCTGGCGCTGCTCTTCGTCCTCACGGGACTCATCGATTTCGTACCGCACCCGAAGCGGCGAGCCGAGATGCACCGCGCCATCCGGGATTGGCCGAAACTGGTGCACGAACTCGACGCCGCCGAGGCCCGCGACGACATCCTCGCACGCGTGCTCGAGGACCGCGGGTACCACAGCAGCCCGGTGCGACGCGCAATCCTGCGGCTGTGGCGCGAGGATCGCGAGCGCCGGCAACGGGAGGCACGGTGAACCTCCTGCTGTTGCAACCCGACGAACTCGACCCCCGCGGGCGAGCCGTGATCCGCGGCCGCCGCGCCGTGCACGCCTACTCGATTCTCAAGGCCGAGAAGGGCAAGCAACTGCGCGCCGGACTGCTCGGCGGGCGACTCGGAACCGCGCAGGTCGAGCGTTCGACGATCGAAGAACTCATCGTCACCACCCACTTCGACCGCCCCGCCCCACCGGCGACGGACACGCTCCTGCTCGCGGTTCCCCGACCGAAGGTGCTGCTGCGCATCCTCGCTCATGCCGCAGCCCTCGGCTTTCGTCACATCGTGCTGCTGCGCACCTGGCGCGTCGACAAGAGCTGGCTCGACAGCCACGCGATGCAACCTGCAACCTGGCGCGAACACCTGCTGCTCGGGCTCGAGCAGGCTGGCCGCACGGTGCTGCCTTCGGTGCGCTTCTTCCCGCTGTTCCGCCCGTTCGTCGAAGACCATCTGCCGACCTTGCCGCTGCCGGGTGACCGGTTCGTGGCGCACCCGACCGCACCGACCCACACCGCGCAGCTCGACCTCGGTGCCGGCGCGCCGTTCGCGCTGGTGCTCGGGCCCGATGGCGGCCTGCTGCCCTACGAGGTCGAGCAGTTCGCGGACCGCGGATTCCTGCCCGTCCAGTGCGGCCCAGAGCCGCTGCGCACGGAAACTGCCCTCGCCGTGCTGGCCGGCCAACTGGATCTGTTGCGCCGGCGGAGTACCCTCGGCGCGTGAGCAACCTGCGCGCAGGCATCTGGGGCCGCGGCCCCGACGGGCTCTGGAGCGCGGCTCAGATGCGGCGCCAGGACGAATGTGAGCTCGTGGTCGCCGGTGATTCAGAACCCGGGACCCGCTTCGCATTCACGGGCGAAACCGGCATCCGGCATCACTGCAGCTCGTTCGCAGAACTGCTCGGCACCGGTATCGACCTCGTCGTTCTCGCGGGCCCGCGGCGCGAACGCCTCGCGCAGGTCCAGGCCGCCGCCGAGCAGGGCGTGCACTGCCTGCTGCACGCACCGATGGCACTCAGCGGCGCCGACGCCGACCAGATGGTGGCCCATTGCGAAGCCGCGGCCGTGCAGCTCGGCGTGCTCGTCCGAGGCCAGGAGGATCCGGTCTTCGAGCAGCTCCGGCAAATGATCGCGAGCGACTGGCTCGGCGGCGTCGTGCACGTGCAGTGCCTGGCCGGCGAGGACGGACTCCTGCGAACGCCACCGGCCACGGACGACCCGCGGCTGCTCGCGCTGATCGCCAACCATCCGCTGCTGCAGCTCGCGGCCCACCATGCCCACCTCGCGACCTGGCTCACGGGCAAGCTGCCGGTGGCGGCGACCGCGCAAGTGGCCAAGGGCTTCCTACCGCTGCCGGCCGACGGCGCCGTCGCGACCGTGCAGTTCAAGGGTGGTGTGCTGTGCACGCTCGCCGTCAGCCACCTGCTCGCTGCCAACCAGTTCGCAATCCACGGCACGGATGGCTTCGTGCGGATCGCCGGCGACCGCATCGTCCTCAAGGGGCGCACGGAGTATCGCGGCGACGTGTTCGACTATCTCACGCAGGACGCCGAACTCGCGCTGCTGCGGCGCGACGTCGACGATGCCGCCGAGCGTCAGGCCGGCCGCTGCGAACTGCACGCGCGGTTCGCCCGCTGGATCGACGACCGCGACGACTTCCCGTGCTCGGGGGAGCAGGCGGCCGCCGACATGGCGATCTTCGACGCGATCGCCGAGGCGACGAAGTCGGGCAAGGCCGAGCCGATCCGGCGGCCCTGATCGCAGCCGGCGGCAGCCCTAACGCTGGCCGTACTGGGTCTCGTAATACTCCTGATAGGCGCCGCTGCGAACGCGTTCCCACCAGGTCTTGTTGTCGAGATACCAGTTCACGGTCGCCTGCAGCCCTTCCTCGAACGTGAACTGCGGCCGCCAATCGAGCTCGCGCGCCGCCTTCGACGAATCCATCGCATAGCGCCGGTCGTGACCGGGCCGATCCTTCACGTATTCGATCAACGAGTCGTCACGTCCCACTAGGCGCAGGATCTCGTGCACGACGAACAGGTTCTCGCGCTCGGCGTCACCACCGAAGTTGTAGACCTCACCGGCCTTGCCGCGCTCCATCGCGGCGCGGATGCCGCGGCAGTGACCCAGAAGCAGATGCAATTCCGCCGGTGTCAGCGCCCAGAACTCGTCCGGGCGCAGCCCCAGCCCACGCACCCCCGCGCGCAGCAACGACGCCCAGTCGAACCGGCTCACGTCTCGGCCACCGGCGTGAAC
>JANSXC010000042.1 GCA_024743115.1 bacterium
ACCTGCAGCGCCGCGGCGATCATCGTAGAGACAACTACACGCTCGGAGTCTTGCTCTAAGAGCTGCTCACGGGCGTGGTGCCGTTCCGTGGCGACAGCGAGTGGGAGGTGTTGCAGAAGCACGAGAACGCGACACCCGATTGGCCCGGCGAGTTGCTGCCACAGCATCGGCGTGCACTCGAACAATGCCTCGCGAAGGATCCGAACGCGCGTTTCACACGGGTCGAGGAACTCGTCGCCGCGCTCGGAGTGGCGGTCGACACGACTCGGGTGGTGCCGGCATCGACCGCGGCACCGATGGCGTCGTCGGCTCACGCCGCCGCGGGCCGCCAGCAGCCCCCGCCGCTACCGTCGCGACGGCCGTCTGCGGTGCCGCCGCCCTTGCCGTCCGCTCGCAGCGAGGTCGCCTGGGTCAAGGCGCCGGCCGAGCTGCAGCCGCCGCCCCTGCCGGCGGCGCAGTCGGAAGCACTGGATGCGCCGTCGCCGCCACCGTCGGGAGTGGCATCCTCGGCGACTCCCGCCGATCTCGTGCCGCCACCGCTGCCCAGGTCCGGGCGCCGGCGCGGGAGCTGGGCTCTTGCACTCGTGCCATCGGTTCTCGTGCTGTTCGCGATCTTCCTGTTCGTCGGCCAGAGCGGGGACCGGTCCCGCCGTGAAGGGCGGCGAGCAGCGGCGCGAAGTCACGCGCAGCAACGCGCGGTGGCCGGGCCGGCATCGATTCGCGAGCGGGTCGACCGCTTCGTCAAGAGCGCGCAGCGGCGAATGAAGTCGGCGAGTCAGGGTCGGCGGCGGACGACGATGAAAGACCTTCACCTCGACCGGGTCGACGCTCCGCGCAACCTGCGGAACTACATCGACATGGTCGAGCGGCTCGCCGAGGCGCCGCGATTCTCGTCCGGACATGCGACCAAGCTCGCGCTTCATGGTCGCCCGATCTTCCTCGCCGCGGTTGCGCGGCTGCAGCAGCTCGACTATCGCGATGGCGATGATTGCCGGGCGGCCGCTCACATGACGTCGCTGCTCGCGCAGATCACCGGCCTGACGGGGTTGCGGGTGACTTGGGATGGCTGCGATCCGAGTCGGTCCGAAATCTCGCGGTTCCAGACCAATGCCGATGCCTGGCGCCGGTTGGCCGAGGAGTTCGCCAAGACCGACCGGGACTACACGCGGCTCGTCGCGGTGAAGGGGCGCGGCCGCGGCTGAGTTCGGCGCGCCGGCGGTTGGTAGCGTCGGCGCTTCCGAAGCGCCGTTGGTTCATCGTTTGAGGGCGAACGATGCCCGGAGCGTGGCGTCGCCCTGCTTGGCCTCGATCCAGAACCGCGCGGCGTCCGTGAGCTCGGCCGGCGCGTCGCAGTGGTTGTGGAACTTCTCGTCGCCGACGAGATCGAAGCGGGCGGGGCGCGAGCCCACGGCCTCTTCGTTGCCTATCCAGCCGCGCACGGAGTCCGGCACTTTGGCGCCCGCGGGCCAGTGCACGTCGAACGGCACGTCCTGGCCAGCGACCACGTCGCCGTACTGAACCGCCCGGACCTCGACGTCGCCGAGCTTCGCCTTGCCGAGCTCGTGCGGTGCACCATGGTCGTCGGCGTTCATGTTGCCGCCGCCGTCACTGTTTTCGTTGGCGTTGTTGCCGGCGTTGGCCGGGTCGGCGGGTTTCGGCTGTTCGCTGGTGCATCCTGCCAGCAGGAACAGGGTCACGGGTAGGGCGAGAGTGAGGTGGGTCAACTTCATCATGGGATCAGGGTTGGTAACGGTTGCGGAAGAACAGGGCAAAGCCGGCAGGTACGACGAGCAGGTTCAGCAGCGTCGACGAGAACAGCCCACCGAGAACGACGATGGAGAGCGGCGCCAGGATCTCGCTGCCGGGCTCGCCTGCGGCGAACGCGAGCGGCGCGAGGCCCAGAGCCGCCGTGAGCGCGGTCATGAGGATCGGCACGAGGCGTTCCTGGGCGCCGCGCACGACAGCCTGATCGAACGGCACGCCGGTCGCGAGCAGGTCGAGGTAGTGGCGGACGAGTAGGATGCCGTTGCGCGCAGCGATGCCGAACAACGTGATGAAACCGACCATGCTCGCGATCGAGACCACGGGTTCCTGGTAGCGTCCGGAGCCGAGGCCGAACAGCGCCAGCGTGTTGTCGAAGACGCTCGGCGACTCGAACAGGTAGATCGCCGCGATGCCGCCGATGAGCGACAGCGGCAAGTTGACCATCACGAGGAGTGCTGCGCCGATTGAGTCGAGTGCCTGAGTCAGCAGGAGGAGCATGACGAGGACCACGATGCCGCCGAGCCAAAGGATCGTTCGGGTCGCGGACTGCTGTGCTTCGAACTGCCCGCCGAAATCGACCGTGTAGCCGCTGGCGTGCACGGCCGGGACCACGCGTTCTCGGAGCTCGGCGACGACCTGGCCGAGGTTGTAGCCCTCCGCGACGTTGCACGAGACCGTAGCCTTGCGGCGCGAGTTCTCTCGCACGATCAGATTCGAGGAGCGCTCGAGCACGACGTCGGCGACGTCGCGCAAGCGAACGCGCCGGCCGGAGGCGCTCGTGAGCACGAGGTTGCGGACCTGCTCGACCGTGGCGCGTTCGTCCGGGTGCAGCCGCACGGTCAGGCCGAGTCGTTTCACACCGTGGTTCACGCTCGCGACCGTGCTGCCCTGCAGGGCGGCTTCGACCTGCTCCGCGGCTGTGGCCGGCGTGAGGCCCGCCGCGCGCAGATCGGCGGGACGGTAGCGCAGCGGCATGGACGTGATCAGCACCTCGCGCTGGGCATTGACGTCGCGGGTTCCCGGCACCGAACGCGCGATGCCCGCGACTTCCTGCGCGAGGCGCCGCAGCGTGCCGAGGTCGTCGCCGCGGATGTCGATCGCGATGGCTGCCGGAGTACCGGACAAGACGTGTGACAGCCGGTGCTCGATCGGCTGCCCGATCTCGGTCGTGATGCCCGGCACGCCGTCGAGGATTTCGTCGATTGCACTCCGGACCTTGGCCTTGGGGTAGTTCGGTTCGATGACGACCTCGATCTCGGAGTTGCTCACCGGCTCGGCGTGCTCGTCGCGTTCGGCACGTCCGGTTCGGCGAACCACCGACCTCACTCCCTCGATCTTCGCAAGTCGTTGCTCGACGCCGGTTGCCATCCGGTTCGTTGCTACGAGCGACGTGCCCGGCGGGGCCATGAGGAACACCGTGAGCGTGCCCTCGTTGAACTCGGGGAGGAAACTCGTGCCGTACGTGCGAACTACGCCCAGGCTGGCGAGGACCGCGATCGTGCCGCCGATCATCAAGCGCCGAGGGTTGGCGATACTCCAGCCCAACATGGGCCGGTATAGCCGGCTGATGTGTCGCACGACGAAGCCGTCGCCGTGCCCGCGGCCCTTCACGTTGCGTAGCAAGAGGCTGCACAGCACGGGGGTGACGGTGAGGGCGACGAGCAGCGAGGCGAGCGTGGCGACGATGTAGGCGATTCCGAGCGGTCGGAAGAACCGGCCCTCGAGCCCCTCGAGGAACAGCAGCGGTACGAAGACCATCGCGATCACGACCGTCGCGAACACCATGGGGCTGCGGATCTCGTTGCTGGCGGCCAAGACGACCTGCGCGATGCCCTGGCGTTCTTCGGTCGGCCGGGCCGCGTTCTCGCGCAGTCGCCGCAGCACGTTCTCGACGTCGATGATCGCATCGTCGACGAGTTCGCCGATCGCGACGGCGAGCCCGCCGAGCGTCATGACGTTGATCGAGAGGCCGATGCGGTCGAGAACAAGGAGCGCTGCCGCGAGACTCAGAGGGATCGCGAGCAGCGTGATCAGCGTCGTGCGCAGATCGAGCAGGAACAGGATCAGGATGATCGCGACGATGATCGCGGCGTCGCGCAGGACGGTCGTCACGTTGTCGACCGACAGGTTGATGAAGTCCGCCTGTCGCATCACCTGACGGTTGATCGTGATGCCGGCCGGCAACGTGCCCTCGATCTCGTCCAGCTTGCGGTCGACGGCCTGCATCAGTGCGAGCGTGTTGGTCCCCGGCGACTTCTGCACCGCGACGACCACCGCCGGGCGGCCGCGGTCCGCGGCCGCGCCGCGTTGGGGTGTCGCGCCCATCGCGACGTCGGCGACATGTCCGATCGTGACTTGCGCACCTTCGATGTCGCGGATGACCGTACCCTCGATGTCAGCGAGCGAGCGCACTCGACTGGTCTGTCGGACGGGCAGCTCGATGCCATCGACGTTCGTCAGGTAGCCGGCGCCCGCGGTGCTGTGGGCCGCGCGGGCGGCGGCGACGACGTCGGTGATCGTGAGGTCGTACTGCCGCAGGCGATCCTGCCGGACCAGGACCTGGTACTCGGGGAGTTCGCCGCCGATCGCGACGACCTGCGCGACGCCCGGGACCGCGAGTAGTTCGTTGCGGAGCTCGAACTCGCCGTAGGAACGCAGCTCCATCGGTGAGACTCGCGCGGTCGGCGACGAGAGTGCGAACAGCATGATCTCGCCCGTGATCGATGTGATCGGCGTGATCTCGGCGTGGGCGTTCTCGGGCAGGCGCTCGCGGACGGTGTCGAGGCGCTCCCCGACGAGCGTGCGGGCGCGGTAGATGTCCTGGCCCCAATCGAACTCGATCCACAGTAGCGAGAGTCCGATCGAGCTTGCGCTGCGGATCCGGCGCACGCCCGGGATGCCCGCGACGGCGGTCTCGAGCAGGAACGTGACGTTCTGCTCGACCTCGTCCGCGGCCAGGCCGGGGCTTTCGGTCAGCACGACGACGGTCGGCGCGTTGAGCTCGGGGAACACGTCGACCGGCATCACCGTGAGCTGCCGCAGCGCGACGGCCACGAGTAGGCCGGCGAGCAGAAGGACGAGCCCGCGGTTCTTGAGCGCGAAAGCGATCAGGTGTTGCACGTCAGTGATCTCCGTCCGCGTGCCAGGTGCCGTCGGCGTGGAAGTGGCCGCCCTTGGGCGTCGAGCCCGAACTCTCGAGCATGAGTTCGTAGGCGCCTTCGACGACGACCTCGTCGCCGTCCGTGAGGTCGGTCAGGACCGCGATCCACTCACCGTCCTCCGCGCCGAACTCGGCCTCGACTCGGACGACCTTGTTCGGATCCTTCGTGTCGCGTCGGAAGATCACGCGCGCGAGTCCGTCGCGCTGCACGGCGCGCCGTGGGATGGCGATCGCCCGCGGTGCCGACGCATCGGTCTCGACCTCGAGGAAGCTCGCGAGTCCTGGGCGGGCCCAGGTCGGGGCGGGGTTCGCTGTGAGGAAGACCTCGGCCATTCGTGTGCGCTCGTCGATGCTGACGCCGATCGCGATGGTGCCGGACACGGCTTTGCCTTCGCCCGACGGTGCAACAATGCGGCCGGTTGCCGTCGACGGCAGTCGTGCCAGGTCGCTCTGCGGCGCGTGGGCGCGAAACCGCAGGAGGCTCGGGTTCGTGACCGTTAGGAGGTGCGCGCCCGCCGTGACGAACCGACCGTTCGCTGCGCGGATCGCGGTGACGATGCCCGGGCCCGTGGCGCGGAACTCGATCAATGTCGTCGTGCGCCAGTTCGACTTCACCGTGGCCGTGGACCCGCCCGTGAACGAGGCCGCTGTCGCGAGCGCGAGGTCGAGCCGTTCGCCGTTCGATTGCACCGAGGCCCGCAGCTGGAGGAGGCGCGACATGGTTTCGGCATGTTGCTCGGCCGACTCGGCCGCTGACGCGCGGAGCTGAGCCAGCGTGACGTTGGTCGAGGCGATGGCTGCGGCCTGGCCGCCGACATCGCGCCGCATCGTCTCGAGTTCGGCGAGGCGTCGCTCGGAGAGTTCGATGGCCGACTGAATGCTGCGCTCGTGGGCTTCGTGCGCTTCGATCCGCGGCTTCATGGCTTCGATGCGAACCTGATCGAGTGCGATGGCGGCGTTCAGATCCGCGATCTCGCGTTGCTGCCGTCGCCAATCCGGCGCGTCGAGCGTCGCGAGCAGCGCGCCCTTTTCGACGTGCTCGAGCGGCGCGACGTGGATCGTCACCCGACCGGCGAGCATCGCCGAGTACTCGGTCTGCGCGGCGGGCAGGAGCTCGAACTGACCGGGGAGTCGTAGGGTTGCCGCGACTCGCCGGCGCTCCACGGTCGCGAAGCGGATGCCGAGGTTGTCGCGCACGAGTTGGGGCACCGCGATGCGGTTCGATGGCGGTGGTGCCTGCTCGCCCGTGCCGCCGGCGTCCGGCGTTGGGTCGGTCGAGCAAGCGGCCAGCAGCAAGCCCGATAGCAGGCCTGACATCAGGCCCATGGGCGTGGCGGCCCGCGGGATTCGTGGATTGGGGATCATGATTCCACCTCGGGGGTCCGCATGGCGGGGAGCAGGTTCCAGAACGCGGAATCGACCGTGACCTGAGCGAGGTTCGCGGCCGCGATGGCGTCGATCCGCGCGAGGCGTGCGTCGAAGAGCCGGCGCAGCGCGTCGAGCAGGAGCAGTGGATCCAGGCGACCGCGATCCGCGAGCGTGCGGCTGTCCTGGAGTTGTCGTTCGGCGAGGGGTAGCAGTTCGTTCTCGATCCGTTGCCGCCGCGCTCGCGCCAGCTGCAGCTGTTGCTCCGCGATCGCGAGATCCTGCGTGGCCTGTTCGAGGGCGACCCGCAGCGTTTCCCCGCGCAACTCCCGCTCGGCGCGGGCCGCGGCGATGGCGCGCGCGTTGCGGTTGAAGATCGGCAACG
This sequence comes from bacterium, assembly GCA_024743115.1. Lineage (GTDB taxonomy): Bacteria > Planctomycetota > UBA1135 > UBA1135 > UBA2386 > JAGQRA01. The sequence continues at coordinate 6,675 of JANSXC010000042.1, forward strand.
GCAGCGTGAAGCCGATCGTCGCACGGGGCTGACCGTCCTCTTCGGCGTGGCCAGGGGTGAAGCCCAGGTCGGGCCACTGCTTGCGGATCTCGAGTTCGAGCGAGCGTTCGCTCTCGGCATGGCGCCGGCGTGCGCGCGCGACCTGCGGGCCGGTGAAGAGCAGGGTCCGCCGCGCCGAGGGGGTCGTGCGCTCGGCGACCAGCGATTCACTCGCGGTTGCCGTCTGTACGAAGCGGACATCGGCGGCGGGATGCAGTCCGAGCTGACGGAGTAGCTGGAGGCGTGCGACCGCGAGCGCGTCGCGCGCGATGCCTGCTGAGTTCTGGCGACTCGTGCGCTCGAGTTCGAAAACGCGGGCCTGGGTGCGGTCGAGTTGCCCCGCCGCAGCGAGCTTCTGGGCGATCGTCGTCAGGTCCGCGGTCTGCTCGACAAAGGCCTGGCTGACCCGATCACGTTCCGTCGCGATGCACCAGTTGACCCACGCGCGATCGAGCGCAACGAGCGTTCGGTGTTCGGCGATGCGGGCGTCGAGCGTCGCGGTGTCGAGTTCGGCGGCGGCGAGCGCGCGCTGCAGGCCCAGACGCCCGGTCAGCGGCAGCGTCCACGTCACTCCCGTTGCGGTCAGCCACTGGCGTGGCAGGTTCTCGAGGATGCGTTCGAAGTAGACCCCCAGTCGGGGATCGGCGAACCGCCCCGACTCTTCGTGGTGGGCGTGTGCGACCCCGGCTCGCCGCCGCGCGAGGCGACAGTCGGGATGATGGACCAGCGCGATGGCCCGGGCCTCCGCGAGCGTGATGCCATCGGATACATCGAACCCGGGGTTCTGTTCGGCGAAGCGAGGGATCGAACCGGATCGATCTTCGAACGCGCGGAGATGCTGGTTGAGGTCGACGGGAGCCGGTGAGTAGCTCTCGCACGCTGCCGCGATCAGCGCGAGCGGCAGCAGGGTCGGTCTGGACATGAAACGGACTCGGTACGGGCGATGCGGGCAGAACGATCGCGCCGCTACTGGCGCGAACTCGTGCCAGCGCTATTCCCGAAGCTGTGTCGTCCGTCGGTCGAGCAGGGTTCGCGATGGTCGCGGTGGCCCCGTGCCGTAGCGGTAGCCACGGCGAGTCGGAGCGGACTCGTCCACGCGGAACGAGTCGGTCACGGGGTCGAGGGCCAGCGGTTGTCCGAGCTGGACCTTGCGCGCCAGCGGGGCGGGCGCGAGTTCTGAGCCAATACGATCGTGGCGGCAGCCGAACGAATCGTCGCTCTGCTGCTCGCCGCCACCGTGGGGGGCCGCCGTGACTGGTGATGGGTGGTCGTCACAGTCCGAGGCACAACGCAATTCGATGTGCGGTTGCCCGACCTTGGGGGTGCAGCGCACGAGGGCGTGCGGCAGCCCGAAGACCAACGCTGCCAGGACGAGCCAGGCGACGGTGCGGGTGGGCGAAGATGCGAGGGGGTGACTCACCAGAAAATCGTCTTGGCAGGATGAGGGCGGGCAATACGTTCGTCAAGCGGCACGAAGCCCGCAGCCTGCCCCGCGACCTTCCCGTTACCAATGGGCGCCTCCATGTCCCGATCCCCGATCCCCGCTGGTAGCGCGCTGCTGATGCCGTTCGGGCTGGCCTGTGTCGGTGTCTTGCCGAGTGCCTGCTCGTTTGCGGGGGTTTCGACGGTGCCGCTCAGTGGGCCCGCGCCCCGGTCGGTGGCGCTGTGGCCGGGTCTGCACTCGGAGTATGCGGCCGTGGGGCCGATGCTGTTCACCGGCCTCGGGCAGGCGCTCCGGTCCCGCGGCTACCGCACGACTTCGGTCGCCGTGTCGCGGCAGCTCCTGCTCGACAGCGGTGCGGACGAGCTGGCGCCGGTACCGACGGATCTGAGCGCTGCGGGCGTGGCGCTCGAGGCCGATGCCGTGCTCGTGCTCGAGGTCCACGACTTCGAGGCGGCGGGCGACGGCAGTCTGAGTTCGGCGCGCTGGGATCTCGGTTGGCGTCTGCTGTCGACGCGCGGTCACGGCGTGCTCTGGCAGCACTCGCACGGTGGGGCCTGGCGGCGCAGCTCCGAGGGTGCATTCGACTCCCTCGAACGGCTGGATCTCGACAACACGGTGATTCCGGTCGGCGGCGACCCGGGATGGAGTTTCCGCAGTGTCGGCGATCTCGCGGCCAACCTCCATCGGCTCGCGTTGATGCATCTGCCGCGCGCGGCGGCGAGGTCGTCGTCGCAGGGGGACGGGCGATGAACCTCGAGGTCATCGATTTACCCGGGCTCGCGCTGCGGCACTTCGTCGTTGAATTGCCGGCGCCGCTCGGCGAACTCGAGTCGCCGGATTGGCTCGTTGCGCTGCTGCGGCCGACGCCGAAGGCGGGTGCCGAGGCGAGTGACCCGGAGATCGCCGTTGCTGCGCCGGAGAATCTGCGTGGCATCGTTCGTGACTTGTTGCGTGGTCACGGCTATCGCCCGACTGGTCGGGGCAAACCCTCGGCCGAGTATCTCGTGGCGGCGGCCACGGCGGGGCGGCTCGGCTCGATCAATCTCGCGGTCGATCTCGGCAACGCCGTGTCACTGCACTCGGGGCTGCCGATCAGTGTCGTTGACCTCGATCGCGCGGCGGGGCCGCTGCGGATCGATCTGCCGGCGGCCGGAACGAAGTACGTCTTCAACCAGGGTGGCCAGGAGATCGACGTCGGTGGCTTGCTGAGTCTGTTCGATGCCGCGGGACCATGTGCTAACGCGGTCAAGGATGCGCAGCGCACGAAGACGGATGCGACGACCCGGCGTCTGCTGGCGATCGTCTGGGGGGCGGTGGAGCCACCCGGGCATGCCGATGCGGTCGCGGGCTGGCTGCGCCGGCTCTGTGTGCGGGCGGGAGCCGAAGTCGAATGAGAGTGGATGCGATTCCGAGCCGGGCCTGCCGGGCGTTCGTGCTGGCGATGGCCGTCGTGCTCGTGGCGTGCAGTGCCACCGCGCCTGACGATGGGCCTGCCAGGGTCGCCGCGGCCCGACTCGGCAACGGCGCGGTCGGGACGAACGACGTGGTTCCGGACGGGTTCGCGGCGCTGATCGGCCGCTACCGCGGCACGCTGGCGATTCACGGTCGCCGACCGCTCGAGGTCGCGATGGGGCTCGATATCGAGGCGACGGCGGATCCGTCGCGCTACCGCTGGGTCATTCGTTACGGCTCGGGGGCGGACGCCGATGTTCGTGACTACCTGCTCCTCGTGGACGATGCCGCGACCGGCAAGTGTCGGATCGATGAGCAGAACACGATCGAGTTGCACGGGCGCCTGCGCGATGGGGAGCTCGTCTCCGTCTTTGCCGTCGCCGGGCAGACGCTCGTCACGCGCTATCGGCTGTGCGACGATGGCATCGAGTTCGCGCTCGAGTCCTTTGCCGCGAGCAAGGCGGAGGAGACGGGGCGCGGGGTGAAGACCTATCCCGTTTTCACGTCGCAACGCGCGCTGTTGCGGCGTGTCGACTGAGGCGGCGAACTGTCGGACTCACCGGTTCGCCAGCCCGCGGCGAGGGGAGCCCTACTCCGCCATCCAGTTGGCCTGCTTCTCGCCGTCGGATTCGCGATAGTCGTTCCGCAGGCGCTCGCGCAGGAACTGGCCGTAGACCGCCATCACCATCTCGTAGATCGCGAGCCAGTTGGCGGCGCGGTCGGCGGTGCGGTCCTGCGGTGATTCGACGTCCTCGGCATCCTCGGGCAGTCGCACTCCCGACAGGGTCATCGTCGACGCGTCGAGCGTCGCGACCCATTGGCGGGAACCGTCCGCGAGGATCAGCTTGGCCTTCTTGAGCCGGCGCCCCTGACGCAGGGCCGAGCGCGCCTGCGGCGTCCTCGTTGGCAAGCCGCGCCGCAAGGTCTGCTCGGTCTCGTCCTCACTCGGCGCCCCGAACGCGAGGAAGTCGTCCAGTGCGATGCCGATGCGGCGACCGGCGGAGAGGTCATACTCGCCGCCGTCGGTCTCCCAGCGATACCACAGCCAGGTCAGGAACTCCTCGCCGAGGAACCCGTGGGTCGCGGCGTCGGCAGCGTTCGAAGGATTGGTCGACTCCGTCACTGTCCCGGCTCCTCTGGTCCCGGCTCCTGTTGCTGCGGCTCCTCTTGTCGCGGCTCCTCTCGCTGCGGCTCCTCTAGCTGCGGCTCCTCTAGCTGCGGCTCTTCGTCGAGTTCGAAGGGCACGACTTCCGGTTCGACTCCGGCCTCGGCGGCGGCCGGCATCTCGGTCACGGGTGCCGCAGGCGCAACGCTGGGCAATTCGCGGCGAGCGGGCTGATCACCACCCGTGACGTCGGGCCAGCGGATGGGTTGCAGTCGATCGAGGCCGGCGACCAGATCGCGGTCGAGGCCGAGTCGCGTCGCGCACTGATACGGATTGGCGCGGTCGAGTGGCAGTGCGAACGTCTCGAAGAACAGCTTGCCGAACGCCTCGATCACGGCGTTGCTCGTGCCGAAGAGCAGGATCGTCTTGCGCTCGTGGAACATCAGCGCGTCGACGAGGTTGATCGTCGGGAGCACGCGCGGCAGGAGCTTCTCGCCGATGTCCTGCTTGAGCTCACGACGCTCGCGCGGCGGCAGCTTCTTGCCGCGCGCGCGCTCCTCGCTCTCGAGGTGCACCGCGAGCCACTTCTTCGGCAGGACCTTCTTGTCGATCCGCATGCGCAGCCAGGTCGCCGCACCGGCATCGAGATCCTCAGGCGTGAACTCGTCACCCGTCGGCAGCGCGGGCGTCACCCAGCCGACCGACGTCTCCTCGGACGCCGCGTTCTCGATCGTGCGGAATCGGCGTTCGGCGAGCGCTTCGCAGAACGCCTCTTCGCGCGGATCCGGGATCTTGCCCTGCCAGAACAACGCGACGAAACCGCCGCTCCGTTTGAGTACTGCCACCCCCCTTGACCGTCCGTCTAGAGCTTCTTGCCGGGGAGGTCGGCCGACTTGACGTCGCCTTCGTTGATCGGGGCCTTGCCCTTCGCGGGGATGACCTTGCCGGGCTCGACCTTGATCGGGGCCGCCTTGCCTGGCGCGACCTTGCCCGGCGCCACCTTGCCGGGGACGCTCTCCATGTCGATCATGCCTTCCTTGGGCAGCTTGCCGATCGCCTTCTGGATTTCGATGGCCTGATTCTGCAGCGTTTCGAGCTCGGCCTTGCTGTTCGGGTCGTTGCGCTTGGCGATCTCGGCCATCCGCTTCTTGATGATCTGGAGCTGGTTCGTCAGCGTCGTGCGCGGGTCGGCGGGCTTGACCGGTGCGACCGGGTTGGGGCGGTACATCGCCGGCAGCATCTCCAGCACCTTGTCGTCACGCGCGACGACCTCGACCTGGCCGCGCGAGGCGTTGCCCTGCGCCATGTTGAGGCGGTTCTGGTCGTCGACGTAGCGGACCTGCACTCCCTTGGCGATGATCCGGTCGAGTTCGGGCTTGGCGCCCTTCTCGATCTTCGTGGCCTGGAGCACGCAGAAGCCGAACACGTTGCGGAACGGCGCCGACGTTTCGCCCTCCTTGAGTTCGAAGGCCGCCTTCTCGAGCGAGGTGCCGAGGAAGGAGTTGCGCGTCACGGTGATCGTGCCGTCGGGCTGGGCGCCGAGCACCGCCGAGTTGCTCTCGACGAGCTCGAAGACATCCGCGCCGTTCTTCATCTGGTCGGCGACACTCGTCGCGCGCTGCTTGGCGTTGCTGTCCGGGAACGCGGCCGCCACAGCGTAGGTGCGGATCAATTCGAACAGGATGCGCTGGGAGCGCATCGCATCCGTACCCGTGTTGGCGAGGCTCCGCATGTAGTTCATGAGGCCCTCGAACTCGGCCTGCTTCACGGCGATGCCGTCGACGAGCATCATTGTGTCGGCACCATGGGACTGCAGTTCGCCCGGGGTGAACGTGCGGGCCTTCTGGACCGGCGCCGCCTTCGGGCGCGGCGGAGTCTTGGTACCGGCGTCGATCGATTTGATCGACTGCGGCTGCCGCGCCAGCTTGTTGGCGAGCATCTTGTTGGCGTTCTTCGCGCGCTCGCGGGCGTACTCGATCTCGCGCTGCAGTTGCGCCTTCTTCTCGCGTAGTTGCGTGATCACGTCGCCCGAACTCGGATCCTGCTTCTCTGGATCCTGGCCCTGGGAGGCTTGCGACTCCTCGGCAACGGCGGGCGGCTTCGCGGCCGGCGTCTCCGATTGGGCGAGGGCGGTGGATGCGAACAACAATGCGGCCGACAACAAAGCGGCCGGAGGTAGGCGGAGGTCCATGATCGACAGGGTATGGGCTGGAAAAGTCGGGCGAGTATGAAACCGGTCCTGGGCAGAACGCGCAAGGCTGCGACGATCTCCCGGTTCTGGATCTCCTCTTTTTCGGCCACGGCACCGCTTCTGCTGTGCGTGAACCCGTGATCGCAACAGTTCGCCGAATCGTGGCTCGATCAGCCCGTGCGGGCGCGAAAATGGCTCGCGGCAGCCGACAGGATGGGGGCGATTGCGAGCGCGGCCGTGTAGTGACCGAACGGCACGAACAGGCGGCTCGGGCGGCCCAGCGCCTCCCAGAGCAGGTCCTGGTTGCGCGGCGGCACGACGTCGTCGAGCGTCGCGGACACGAACAAGACCTTGGCCGTCGGGACGGCGCTGGCGAGCGCCATTGGCTCGTACTGCAACACTTCGCGCAGTTCCCACCGCACATGATCCAGCCCGACGCCATCGACCTGCTGGCGCCATTCCACCCAGCGCTGGACGCGGGGTTCGCGGCTGGCCGGAATCAGCGACTCGAGGTGCCCGCCGGACAGGCAGATTGCGGTGCCGGCCACCGCCGGTTCCTGGGCTGCGACGGCGGTTGCGACCATGCCACCGAGCGAGATGCCGAGCACGAACTGGGGCTGATCGCGGTCGCGGCGCAGCCAGGTCAGCATGAGACGTTGATGCAGGACGGTGCGGCGGAACAGTTCCTGGAGTTCGGCGCCGCGTTGGCCCGGCTTCATCGCGGAGCCGGCGCGGTTGCAGAGCGCGACGTCGAAGCCGCGCGAGTACATCGAGTCGCCGACGAAGTCCATGAGCGCCGCGCCGCCGGCGAGCATCGGCACGAGCAGGACGAGCGGGCGGGCCTTCTGGTCCCGGTCGTAGCAGCGCTCGCGCTCGGACCAGAGTTCGAACGTGACCACCTCGCCGTCGCCTTGCAGCGCGCCGCGCCAACGGGCCGGCGCGTGGCGTTCGAGTCGCACGAGCTTCGGGCACTCGAGCGGCGCGGCTGCGACGCTTGGGCTCGCGGGCAGCGCGGGCCGCGGATGACGCGGTGCCTCGCTGAGTGTGCACGCGGCCAGTCCGAGCAGCGCCGTGGTCGCCACGACGCGGAGCGCGCGATCAGAAGACGTGGACCGCATACATCAGCAGGCCTGGCGAGCCGTCCATCGGGGCCTCGAACAGTGAGTAGATCGACGAGGTCGAGAGGAAGTCCATGTCGTTGCCGACGGCGAAGCGCAGGCTCGCGGTCTGCGACAGACGATACGCGAGATCGGCGCGCAGGTGGCTCTGCGACGTGAAGTAGTCGTAGTGGGTGCGCACGGTCAGCTCGAGATCCGGCGACAGGGGCACGTCGAGCGCCAGCTTGCCGCGCTCCTGGCTCGAACCGAGTCGGACGCCCGAGTTGATGTAGACGATCTCGACCGGGTCACCGAGGTTGCTCGCGTGCAGGCGCATCGACAAGCGCCCGAGACTGCGATGTCGCGTGTGGGTCTGCCGATAGGGTCGGGACATCGGCACGAACGACGACCGGAAGTCATCGAGCCGCAGCTCGAGATCGGTGACGAGCGGAAAGCGTCGCAGCAGCCGTCGGAACGGCCGGGACAGCACCCGCGGGCCGTTGTCGTGCACCCACTCGGCGCGGGCTTCGGCGATCGTCTGCTCGCTCCAGAGCGGTTGGCTGAGTTCGAGTTCGTCGGGTTGCCAGCGTTCGAGGAACGGCAGACGCACCTCGCGCAGCGTGCGCCGGCGATCCTCGCGCACCATGTCGTCCATGAATCGCAGGGTCTCCCGCGCGAACGGGTTGTCGATGGCTTCGAGGTCGGTCGTGCTCAGGGCCCACGTGTGGCGTGCCTCCGGCACGAGGCAACGCTCGACGAGGTTCGGTGTCGCTGTGACCCGGGTCTCGCGGGCGCGGCTCGCGGGGCGGTCGATGACGGTGTGGATCGCGGCCCGGGTTTCGCGTTCCGGCGGCAGGAACTCGACGCCGATGCGCAGTGTCGTCGGTGGCCCGGTGGTGATCGCGAGCCGTGCCGTCGGCGGACTCGTGGGATTGCCGCCGCCGTCACGTTGGGCGGTCTGGCCGGGGTTCGGCCCCGGCTCGATCTGTGTCCTGTGACCCCACGCCGGCTGCGTCGCGCAGCCGGCGAGCAGACAGGCTGCAATGCCGAGCTGGAACTTCAACGGGCCAGGCCCTCGGGTCGAGAAACAGAAAAAGAACGCCAATCGCGTGCATCTTCTGAATCGGCAAACGCCGGCTCGCCACTGCACACGGCTTGATGTGGCGCAAACGAATTCTAGTTCGCCCGAGCGCTCGGGTTTCGCGGTCGATACGCAACGGTCGGTGCCATCGGCGCAAAAGAATTTCGATTTGTTCCGGACGCTGCGCGAGCGGCATCATCGGTGACCGTGAGCCTTGCCACCGAGCCTCAGAACGAGATCGATTCACCCGCGAACCTGCCCGGTCGCGACGCGGTGGGCGCGATGGGTTGGTTGTTGCCGTTCGCGATCGGGGCCGTGGCGTTGCTCGTCAGCTGGTCGTTGACGTGGTTCCTCTGCGATGACGCGTTCATTGCGTTCCGCTACGTCGGCAACTTCGTCGACGGTCACGGGCTCGTGTGGAACCCTGAGCCGTTCGCCCCGGTCGAGGGCTACTCGTGCTTCCTGTGGGTCGTGCTGCTGGCGGGCGTGCAACTCGTCACCGGGCTCGAGCCGAACGTCACGAGCAACTGGCTCGCGCTCGCGTTCGCGCTGACGACGCTCCTCTTCGTGGCGCGGGCGCTGGGTGCGACGCCGATGCGGCTCGCGGGGCTCGCGCTCTTCGGCATCGGCACCAGCGTCACGTTCGCGACCTGGGCGAGCTCGGGCCTGGAGACCGCGATGTTCGGCTGCTTCGCCGTGGGGTGGTCCCTGCGGGCGCTGGCCCGCGGCGGCCTCACGGGTCTGGCGTTCTTCGCGGCGCTCGGGGCGTTGACGCGCCCCGACGGTCAGCTGCTCGTATTCGCGACGCTCGCGATCGCGCTGCATCGAGCCCTGATGATTCGTCCGCGGCGTCCGCGCGCACTGCTCGCGCTCTGGCCGTTGCTCCTGCCGCTCGCGCACGTGATCTGGCGGCGGGCGTTCTACGGCGAGTGGGTGCCGAACACCTATTTCGCCAAGGTGGTCGCGGCCTGGCCCGAGAGTGGCGCGCGGTACCTGTTCGGCTTCGTGATCGAGCACGGGATGTGGCTGTGGTTGCCGGTCGTGCTCGGGGCGTTGCTCATGACTGCGTTCCGGGTCGCTGCCTGGCGCCAGCTCGCGGTGGAGCGCTTCGACGCCGGTGTGATGGTCGGCACCTGGACGTTCTTCGTCGGCTACTACGCGTTCGTCGTCGGCGGCGATCACTTCGCGTGGCGGCCGTTCGCGCACCTGATTCCGCTCGTGTTCGTCGCGTTCGTCGCTGCGTTGCGGCAATGGTCGCGGTGGCCACGGCTCGCGGTTGCCGTGCTCGCGCTGTTCGTGGTGTTCGGCAACGCGTTCGGTTGGGCCTATGACGGCGCGCTCGTCGGCCGGGAGAAAGACGGTTTCGTGCGCGCTCGCGATGTGGTCGGCCCGCTCGCGCCGTGCTTCGCGGCCTGGGATCGCGACCGGGCGTGGTTGCGCCTGCACTACGTCGGACTGCCCCGCGGGCTGCACGCCAGGACGTGCGAGGACCTGCTCGCGCTGTTGCCCGCGCGGCGCCGCGGGCAGGTCGAGGAACTCGGCGATCGTCGCGGGGTCTATCGCACGGTCGCCGCGGGAGTCGTCGGGTGGGCGCTCGCCGACGTCGCGATCATCGATGCGGTCGGTCTCAACGACCGCGTGGTCGCGCGGCAGCCTGCGCCGGCGAGCGAACTCGCGATTCCGGCAGCGGCGCTGCGGAGTGCGTTCACCGCGTTCGACGCGGATGGCGACGGGCGGCTGAACGCTCGCGAGATCGGTGCACTCGCGACGCGGGTCGAACTCGGTCGGCTCACCGGCGTGCTCGTGAGTCCGGCTGCGTGGGGCGATCTGCTACTCGCCCTGAGCGACGGGGACGGTGACGACGCGCTCATGGTCCAGGAGTTCGAAGCCGCGGTCGCGGAGCTTCGTGACACCCGTCACATGGCGCACGAGCGCGCGCCGCCGCCGGGCTACATCGAGGCGCTGCGGCCGAACGTCGAGCTGCGCAATGGGCGATTCGTCGTGCGTGAGGACGTCGAGCCGTTGACCGACGCAGAGGTCCGCACGGTCGAGGCGCGGTTCTGGGAGCAGGTCCGAGCCCGCTAGCGTGGCGTCGCGGGAGTGCTCGGCGCGAGGCGCAGCCGGCGCATCACGCCGCGGGCGTGGCGTTGGAGCACCGCGGGTGTGGCGTCGTTCTCGAGCACCTGTCGATACACGCGTGCCGCCGCCGTGGGATCGTTGGTGACTCCGAAGACCGCGCTCTTTCGCCGAGCGCTGCCGTGGTAGTCCGGGAGGACATCGAGGAACGGAACGTATCCGACGGCCATCAGGCGGCGCTTCGTGACTGGGTGGTAGTCGAGCACGAACGTCTCGCGCCGCGGTGGTGGGAAGCGACCGCTCTCGCGCTGCATCTCGTACCACTCCCAGTCCGCGACCAGACCATCGAGGTTGCGCACATCGCCGCCGGCGAAGTAGTTCACGAGCCCGGCGCTGTAGGCGCCGACCGTGCCGTGGCGCGTGAGCCCGACGTCCTTGACCCAGCGCCCGAGCTCGGCGAGGCGGCTCTTCTCCGTGTGGTAGAACGGCGTGAGCCAGAGCTGTTGGCGTTCCGGGAGGGCAAGTAGCAGCAGGGCGGCCGGCAGGACGGCGGCGGGCAGCAGGGTCGGCCAGCGCGGGCGGGATTCGCGCGCGACTGGCGCGGCGAGCGTAACGAGCAGGATGGCTACGACCAGGAATGCGGGCAGCCAGACCCAGAGTGGCAGCCACCAGTTCGAGAACGCGGCTCCGATGCCGTTTGGCCACGCGGTCACGAGCATTGTGGTGGCTAGCGCCGCAAGGCCGGCGGGATGCCGGGCCATCGCGCCGAGTGCGCAGACCAACGTGAGCATCTCGGGCGCGAAGTACCACAGTGCCTGGTTGTGATGACCCTGGCACAGTGCGTAGTAGACGTGTTTGGGGACGAACGCGGCGAGGGCGCACCAGAGCACGAGCTCCGTGCGTTGCGGCCAGGTCCGACGCCGCTGGCAGTACGCCATGCGAAACGGTAGCGCGGCCACGAGCAGCGCGACGATCGCGAGTGCGCGCGCGATGTGCTGACTGTTCTCGGCGAGGGCTCGTGGGGCGAAGAACCAGAGCAGTCGATCGCCGAGGCGCTCGCTCCACCAGCTCACGTCGGTCCATTGGAGCGGTCCGGACCATTGGCTCTTGATCGCGCCGCTGATCGGCATCACGTGACCGAACGCCAACAGGTTGGCGACTGCGTAGCCGCAACCGATCGGTGCGAGCGTCGCTGCGATGCGCAGCAGGATCGGCAGTCCGCCACGGCGCTGGCGGATCGCGATTGCGAGCGCGATCGTTGCCGCGAGCATGAAGTTGTCGAGGCGCGCGAGGAACAGCACGCCGAGCAGCAGGCCCAGTCCGTACTGAGCCCGTGCCGTGCCCTGGCCAGCGATCACTCTGCCGGCGGTGCGCAGCGTGAGCACGAAAGCGAAGCCGTTGAGCGAGGCTTCGCACAGCGTGAAGTAGGACGTCGCGCACGGCGCCCAGATCAGCAGCGCGAGCGCGATGAGGCTGGCCCGCACGCGGTCGATGCCGGCGTCACGCAGCAACCCGGCCACCTGCCACGCGGTCAGTACGAGCAGGCCGTTTGCGAGCAGGAACGCCGCGCGAACGAGGCTCTCGGGTGACAGTCGCAGCGTCCATTGCACGCCGGCGAGCACGAACTGCCACAGTGGCTGGAAGCCGCTGGTCGGGTGCACGCCGTCGAACGTGGCGCCGCGCCCGTCGGCCATGTGGCGCGCGATCTGCAGGAAGTAGAACGCGTCGTCTGCGACCGGCAGCGTCGACCAGTCGTCGATGAGGCGCAGCAGGGGCAGCGTGTAGTAGGGGCCGAACCACGCCAGCAGGAACAGCGTCCCGAGCGTGGCCAGCACCGTCGGGCGTAGCCAAGGCGGGGGCTGCCGACTCGAGTCGGTGGCGTTCGGTAGCGGAGTGGCGGAGTCCATGCGATGACGCGTAGCTCCGGTCCTATCGGCCGAATCGAGTGCCGCCCGCGAGGGAAACGGCTGATCGAGCGTTCGACTGCGCTACTCGACTGCGCGGCGGCGGAGCCCGTCGCTGACCGCGAAGCGCGGGCCGAGCGTGCGCGACAGTTCATCGAGTGCCGCGACGACCGCGGCCCGACCCTCCCGTTTCGCGAAGCGGGTGATGCCGCCGGTGAACGGCGGGAAGCCGATGCCCATCACGAGGCCGAGGTCGAGATCGTCCTCGCTCGCGACGATGCCGCTGTCGAGGCAGCGGTAGGCCTCGTCGACGAGCGGGTAGATCAGTCGCTGCACGAGTTCGGAGCGCGACGCTTCCCGGCCGGGGGCGGTGCGCTGCGAACGCAGGCTCTCGATCACGCGACGGCCCGGACCCTGGCCCTTGCCGGCGGCGCCGTAGATGCCGCCGCCGGTCTTCTGGCCGAGTGCGCCCGCCTTCACCATCGCTGCAAACAGCTCGCAGGGCTGCATGCGATCCGGGAAGCCGTTGTGCATGACCTCGCTGACCTTGGTCGCGACGTCGAACCCGACCTCGTCGAGCAGTCGGCATGGCCCCATCGGCATGCCGAAGTCGAGCATGGCCGCGTCGATCGCTTCGGGCGACGTGCCTTCGACGAGCAACCGCGCCGCCTCGTTGAGATACGGGGACAGGCAGCGATTGACGAGGAACCCCGGCGCGTCGGTCGTGATGACCGGGAACTTGCCGAGGCCGACCGCGAGCTTGCACGCGGTCGCGACCGCCCGCTCGCTCGTGTGTTCGCCGCGGATGATCTCCACGAGCGGCATCTTCTCGGGCGGGTTGAAGAAGTGGATGCCCACGACGCGGTCGCGCTGCACCACGTTGTCCGCCATCTCGGTCACGGACAGCGAGCTCGTGTTCGTCGCGATGACGGCGTCGCGCGGCAGGCCGCGCGCGATCGCGGCAGCCATCAGCTGCTGCTTCACGCCCATGTCCTCGACCACGGCTTCGAGCCAGAGATCGGTACGGCCGAGATGACCCCAATCGGTGCCGATCGCGAGGCGGTCCTGAATGGCGCGCGCCTCGTGGCGCTCGAGCCGTCGCCGGCGCGTGCGCTTGTCGAGATCCTTCTGCAGGCGCGCCTTGGCGCGGGCTAGCGCGTCGAGGTCGAGATCGCAGAGTCGCACGTCGCGGCCCTTGTTGGCCAGGAGGCCCGCGATCCCCGCGCCCATCACGCCGCCGCCGACGACGAGCGCGCGATCGACCGCGCCGGCGTCCTCCGACTTGCCGAGGCGCTTACTGCGCTCGGTGAGGAAGAACAGGTGGGTGAGTCCCTTGCTCTCGGGCGTGACGATCATCGCGCCGAGCGCCCGGGCCTCGGCCGCGAGCGCCTGTTCCGCGGGCATCGTGAACGCGTTCGTGCAGCACGAGAGTGCGGTCTTCGGTGCCGGATAGAACTTCGCCTGGCCGGTCGCGAGTTTCTTGGTCGCTGCGCGCACGACGAGGCGACGCAGCGGCGTCTTCGACAGCCACCAGGCCATGCCGCGCAGGCGCCGTTCCGGGCCCTTCTTGCCCTTGTCCGCGAGTGCCAGGCATTCGCGATGCGCGGTGGCGAGCAGTTTCTCGGGCGGCACGAGGTGGTCGACGAGCCCGCGCTTCCACGCGGGCTTGCCGCGCAGCATGCGACCCGTGAGGACGAGGTCGAGCGCCGCCGGCAGGCCGACGAGTCGCGACAGGTTGTAGGTACCGCCGAACCCCGGAACGATGCCGAGCTTGACCTCCGGCAGTCCGATCTGGGTGCTGCGGTCGCTGCTCGCGATGCGGAGGTCGCAGAACAGCGCGAGTTCGAAACCGCCGCCGAGGCACGGGCCTTCGATCGCCGCGACCACGGGCACCGGCAGCGCGCGCAGTCCGGCGAACACTTCGCGGCCGCGCGTCGCGGCGCGTTCGCCCGCCGCGGGCTCCGTGATGTCCTGGATGAGTTTGACGTCGGCCCCGGCGCAGAACATGCGCGGCCCCGGACCGGTGACGATCACGCCGCGCAGTCGGCGGTCGGAGCGGAGCTTCGCGATCGCGCTTTCGAGCGCGTCGAGTCGTTCGGCCGTGAACGTGACGACCGACTCCTCGGGGCCGCCGAGCCGGAGCTCGGCGATGCCGTCCTCGCCGATGCGGCAGTCGACGGTCGTAGCGCCGGCGTTACCGGTGCTGGCGATGTCGCCGGTCTGGCGCTTCGCGGTCGTCGGTTCGGAGCCGGGGCGGTCGGACTTCGTGGAACTCGAGCTCATGCGGCCTCCAGCACGACGGCCTGGCCCTGGCCGCCGCCGATGCACAGCGTCGCGAGGCCGTAGCGCAGATCGTTCTGCCTGAGCTGTTGGGCGAGCGTCAGCACGAGGCGGGCGCCGGTCGCGGCGATCGGGTGGCCGAGCGCGATCGCGCCGCCATGGACGTTGAGTTTGTCGTCATCGAGCTCCCCGATCGGGGCGTCGAGGCCGAGCTGTTGCTGGCAGTAGTCGGCGGATGCGAATGCGCGCTGGCAGCCGAGCACCTGGGCCGCAAAGGCTTCGTTGAGCTCGATTCGGTCGATGGCCTGCAGATCGATCTCGGCGCGCTCGAGGGCCCTCGGTGTGGCGTGGACGGGACCCAGCCCCATCGTGGCGGGGGACAGCGCGGCGGTGGCGTGACCGCGGACGAACGCGAGCGGTTCGAGTTTGAGCTTCTTGGCCTTGGCCGCGGACATGCAGAGCAGCACGACGGCGCCGTCGGTGACCTGGCAGCTGTTGCCCACGGTCACATCGCCGTGATGGCGATCGAACACGGGACGCAGGCGGCCGAGCGCCTCCCGGCTCTGGTCGGTGCGCACGCCGTCGTCACCCGTGACCGCGGCTGCGAAGCGCGGTGGTGCGACGTACGGGGCGATCTCGGCGTCGAATGCGGAACTCGCGACCGCCTGGGCTGCGCGCTGGTGGCTGCGCAGCGCGTAGTCATCCATCTCTTCACGCGTGATCTCGAAGCGGCGGGCGACGAGTTCGGCCGTGTTGCCCATCATCAGGCCCGTCGTCGGATCC
This sequence comes from bacterium, assembly GCA_024743115.1. Lineage (GTDB taxonomy): Bacteria > Planctomycetota > UBA1135 > UBA1135 > UBA2386 > JAGQRA01. The sequence goes on from JANSXC010000042.1 coordinate 22,127, forward strand.
GTGAGGCCTTCCATGATCGCGATGCGTGGTTTCAGCGAGCGCGGCCGGAACGACGCGAGCGCCGCGAGTCGACGACCGAGCGTCTTGGCCTTCTGCAACCGCATGAAGAACTTGACGAGCTTCGGGCCCATCATGAGTGGGAAGTTGCTCATCGACTCGGTGCCGCCGACGAGAAACACCTCGCCCTCACCCGCGGCGAGCTTGTGCTGCGCGGTGACGAGCGCTTCGAGTCCCGACGCGCAGTTGCGCATCACGGTCATCGCGGGCGTCGTCTCCGGCAGCCCGGCGCGTAGGGCGACGACGCGGGCGACGTTCGCCTCGCGGGCGTCGGGTCCGGCACAGCCGAGGATGACCTCGTCGATCGCGGCCGGGTCGATGCCCGTGCGATCGAGCAGTTCGCGCGTCGCAAAGGTGCCGAGATCGGCCGCGAAGGCGCCCTGCATCGCGCCCTGGGCGCGACAGAACGGCGTGCGCAGGCCCGCAACGATCGCGAGATTCTTCGCTCTCGAGCGCTGGCGCGTCATGGCTGGAACCTCATGCCTGGGGCCTCGCGTCCACGAATCGCTTCTCCTTCATTTCCGTCTCCATCCCGATCTTCTGGAGCATCGCGTCGAGGCCGAGGAACTCGAAGTGGTTGGGTGACACTTCGAGGCGGCTCTTGAATGCGGTGCGGACCTGTTCGGCGGTCGGCTCCTTCAGGCAGCCGTCCTTGAGCGCGAGGTGCACCACGAGTTCGTCGACCTCGAGCGGGTCATCGTCCTTCTTGCGCAGTTCGATCTGCCACTCCTCGACTTCTTTCATGTCGCTGAGCAACATCGCGCAGTCTTCGAGGTTGACGAGCGTGCCCTTGACCTTGAGCAGCTGCAGATCCTTGAGGCTCGACTCACGCGTCAGGTCGCTGCTGATCCGTGGCACGGTGCGGCCGCAGTGCGGGCACGGATCCCACTGGATCCCGCCGCGGACGCGATCGCCGGTGCGGTAGCGGAACACGGTGCTGGCGCGAGCGCGAAGTGGCGTGAACACGAGTTCGCCATCCTCGCCGTCGGGCAGGACCTCGCCGGTCGCTGGATCGATGACTTCGAAGATCGCCAGGTCCGGGTAGAGGTGGTAGCCCGTGTACTCATTGTCCCGCGTGGGGCATTCGGCAAACGCCATGCGCGCTTCCGTGAAGCCGTAGGTGCCGAAGACGCGCACTTCGCCGGCCCCGGCCTGGCGGAGCAGCTGGCTGATCTTGTCCTTGAGTCCGGGTGGCACCCGTTCGGCACCGAGCACCACGCAGCGGATCGACGACAGGTCGAGCCCATCGCTCACCGCTTTGCGCAGCAGGTGGTAGACGTAGCCCGGCACGCCGATGAGCGCGTCGGCCCTGAGCCGCGTGATCGCGCGCAGGTCGCCGGTGCTGCCCATGACCTTCCCGCCGCCCGTCGACAGCGCCATCATGCCCGTCTCCTGGCCCGCGAAGAACACCTGCCAGAACGCGAGGTGAGGCGCATACGGAAACACGTTCGCGATGCGATAGTCGCTCGGCAGGCGCATGACGTCGACGAGTCGGGCGCCGGTGTCGTGCAGATTCTGGATGTCGTGCGGCGAGTAGAAGAACGGCACGGGATCCGCGGACCGACCCGTCGTGAACGTCATGAAGCACGGTGAGAACTCGCGCTGCACGGTGCGACGGACCGCGGCGGCGCCCTGTGTCCATTTCTGCCACAGGAGCGGCAGCTTCTTCCGCAGTGGCCAGGCAGCTTTGATCGTTGCCGGGTCCGGCTGCAGGATGAACTGCTTGAATCGCTGCGGATCCTCCGGTGTCGCGAGCAGGTCGAGCTTCTGCGTCAGCGGGATGCGTCGCAGGTCGTCGACCGTTCGGATCTGCTCCGGTCGCACGCCGTTGTCGTCGAAGAGCCGACGGTAGTACGGGGAGAACGGGTAGAGATACTCGCGAACGTAGCGCCCGAGCAGGTGGTCCTGGAGCCGGCGCTGTTCGGCGCGGTTCGCTCGTTGCAATTCGGACCAATCGATCATCGCCAAAGATCCTCCCTTTCGAGGTCACCTCCCCTGAGGTCTTCTAGTCTTCGGCACGCCGAGGTTTCGGTCTTCAGGCAACTCTCGACCGTGGTCGATCTAGAGACAATAGCGGGCCGGTTCACTGCCTGGGTCCGTTCCGTTTCAGACCTACGCGATGGACGCGGGTTCGCGAGTGAGGGATCGATCACTGCATCACGGCCTGTCGGCCGACGGCACGCCCGCCGCGGCGGGCAACGGGTCCGCAGACGACGGCCCTCGTGATCGCGTCGAAGCCCTGGCGGAGCGGGCCGTGCCACGGGACGTTGTGCGCCCGCGCCGAACGGTGCTCGTGCTCGGCGGCGGCGGCATGCGTGGGTTCTGCCACATCGGCGTGATCCGTGCGATCGAGCGGCTCGGGCTGCAGGTCGACGAGGTCGTCGGCACGAGCATGGGCGCAGTGATGGGAGCGCTCTACGCCGGTGGCAACGACAGCCACAAGATGGAAGAGGTCGCGGCCGAGATCTCGTTGAAGGACTACTTCCGGCTCAATCTCGTGAAGTTCCTCGTGCGCGGCTTACGGCATGCGTCGGTCTACAAGGGGCGCGCGTTCCACGACCTGCTGCGCAAGTGGTTGCCGCAGTCGTCATTCGATGACCTCGAGAAGCCGTTCTTCTGCAACGCGCTGTCGCTGACCTCGACGGCCTCGGCCATCTTCGGCCTGCCGGGTGGTCCCGATGTGTCGGTCGCCGACGCGGTCTATGCCAGCGCGTGTCTGCCTTCGATCTTCGAGCCGGCCGTGATCGACGGGGATCACTACATCGACGGCGGGATGACCGAGACGCTCGCGTTGCGCGTCGCGCATGCACGTTCGGCCGACCTCGTCATCGCGGTCGATCTGTCGCATCGGGATCTCAGCAAGCCCACGCCGTACCGCGCGAGCCTGCCGCACATCCTGTTCCAGACCTACGAAGTCATGGGGCTCGCGCTCAACGAACACAACCTTCATCGCTACGCCGACGACAAGACGGTCGTGATGAAGCCGAAGGTGTCGCATCTCGGATTGCTCGACATGCCCGACGTCGAAGAAGTCGTTCGCATTGGCGAGCAGGAAGCGATCGAGGCGCTCACGACGAACCCGCTCACGCGCTATCTCTGCGATGCGCAGGTCGTGGCCGACGAGGAGCGGCGCGTGGCGCGGCCGCGCAATTACGTGCAGCTCGAGGTCGATGCCGATGCCTGTATCCACTGCGGCATCTGTGCGGCGACCTGCGCGACGCAGGGCTTTGCGGCGGTGCCGATCGGTGAGGTGGTGAAGAAGCCGTTCAACTACGAGTGCACGCGCGACATGGCGTGCGAGCGCAACTGTCCGACCGGCGCGATCCGGCTCGGCAATCTCTGATACGCACCAGCGCCGACCGTTGGGTTCGGGATTTTTCGACCGGTCTGTCACCGATGGTGATGCCGTGTCGCGTGTGCTTCGAGTGCGCGTTCGTGAAGAGTCGATTCCCGCGGATTTGGTTGCATCCGTTCGCGGTGACTTGCGAACGAGCACGGCAGCCACGAGCCCCCGTGGCTTCCCCTCACCACACCACGAATGATGAAAACCATCTTGTCCCTTCTGGCCGTCGGTCTTAGCTCGCTCAGCGCTCTCGCGCAGGACGCAACCGTCACGGTCCTCCACGGCGTGCCCGGTCTCGCCGCTCCCGTGGAAGTCTTCGCCGACGGTAATCGCCTGTTCGCGTTCGACTACGGCGATCAGCGTGGCCCGCTCACGCTCGCGCCCGGCAGTTACACCCTCGACGTGCGCCTCAACGGCGCGGTCATCCTGTCGACCAACGCGACGCTCAACGCCGGCGACGATGTCTCGGTCATCGCGCACCTCGACGCGAACGGCGGCCCCGTGCTCAGCGCGTTCGCCAACGACGACTCGGCGCTGACGCTCCCGGCCTCCCGCCTCACCGTGCGTCACACGGCGCAGGCTCCCGCGGTCGATATCATCCTCGGCCAGAACGGCCAGACCGTCGCGACGATCCCTAACGTCTCGAACGGCCAGGAGTTCAGCACCGATGTCGCCCCTGGCGTCTACAGCGCGCAGCTCAACCTCGCGGGCACGTCCTCGGTCGCTTTCGGCCCGGTCGACGTCGTCGTCGAGAACGGCAACGGCTACGGCATCTTCGCCGTCGGCGACGCGAGCGCCCCGAACTTCACGCTCCTGCAGCAGAGCCTGCCGCTCGCCCCGCGCGTGACGGTCGTGCACGGCATCCCCGCACTCGGCGCGCCGGTCACGGTCGCGGCGAACACCGCGCCGCTGTTCACGTTCGACTTCCGCGAGACTCGCGGCCCGCTCGTGATCGATTCCGGCAACTACACCTTCGACGTGATCCTCAACGGCAACGTCGCGCTGACGGGCAACTACACGCTCGGCCGGTTCGACGACGTCACGGTCGTCGCGCACCTCGACACGATGGGGGCGCCGCAGCTCACGCCGTTCTTCAACGACACGTCGGAAAACGCTCCGGGTGAGGCCCGTGTGACCGTCCGCCACCTCGCGGATGCTCCGGCCGTCGACCTGATCGTTTCCGATCAGGGCGTCGCGATCGCGACCGTGCCCGGGCTCACGAACGGCAACGAGATCACGGCCGCGCTGCCGCTCGGGAACCTCGAGGTGCAGCTCAACGCCGCGGGCACCTCGACCGTCGTCTTCGGCCCGGTCAACTTCCGGCCGCAGCAGAACGTGCTCTACGAGTTCAACGCGGTCGGTGACTTCAACGCCGCGACGTTCGGTGTCGAAGTGCTGCAGCGCGACCTGACGCCTGCCGTGCCGAACTCGATCACGACGCAGGTCGGCGGCTGGAGCTGCGGCCCGGCGATCGGTGCTTCGCCGACGTCCTTCGACTACGGCGAGCCGTGGCAGCTGGTCGTCGACAACGCGCCGGCGAGCGCGATGGCGATCGTCAACTTCGGCAACAGCATCACGACGCTCAACGGCATCGCGCTGCCGCTCGACCTGCAGCCGCTCGGTGCGCCGGGTTGCTTCCTGAACTCGAACGCGCTCGCCGTTTTCGCGACGATGACCGACGCGCAGGGCGAGCTCGCCGTCGACTACCTCATTCCGCGGGCATTCGCCGCGGGCTTCGGCGTGGCCTACTTCCAGGTCGGCGTGCTGACGGCGGGCAACTCGCTCGGCGTCGTGACGTCGGAGTACCTGCAGATCAACTGAGGTCCAACGTCCCTCGAGACCGCCGATCTTCGGAGTGTTCCGAAGGTCGGCGGTTGCGGTTTTGTGGCAGTTCGCGCTTCGATCGGGTGCGCGCCCGGCTGCCCGCTACGGAAAATCCCGGCTGATCGGAAACGCCGGCCCCGGTTCGGGCGCACCATCAGCGATGGACACGACCCAACCCAACTCGGACGAACGGATCGAAGCGGCTTTCGCGACGTACCGCACGAGCGGCGACATGGCGGCCCTGGCGCGGGTCTTCGATCTCGCAGCACCCCAGCTCCTGCTGCTCGCGGCCCATGTGACCCCCGATGCAGCTGCGGCCGAGGACCTGCTGCAGGACACGTTCCTGCAGGTGCTCGAGCGTGCGGAGCAATGGGATCCGGATCGGCCGCTGCTGCCCTGGCTCGCCGGGATCCTGCGCCATCGCGCGGTCGACCTTGCGCGGCGGCTCGGGCGTCGCCGCGGCGTCGATCTCGGAGCGGCGGTCGAAGCGGCGGCCGCCAGCGGCCCGGATCCGCTGCAGGCCGCGACGAACGACGAGCTGCTCGACCGCGTGCATGCGGCGCTCGACGCGCTCGAGTCGCCGTTCCGCGAGGCGCTCGTGCTGCGTCTCGTGCACGGTCTCGAGCCGACCGCGATCGCCCACGCGCTCGGCCGTCCGCCGGCGACCGTGCGCGGTCAGCTCAAGCGTGGCCTGGAACGTTTGCGCGGCGCGCTGCCCGCGACGCTCGCCGGCGCGCTCGCGCTGCTACTCCTCCCCGGTCGAGGTCTGTTGGCCGTGCGCTCGCAGATCCTCGAGGTCGCCGGTTCGGCGGCGGCAGTTGCCAGCGGTCCGGCGTTGTCCGGTACCGAATGGGCGACTGCCGGCCAGGCGGGGGAGCCGCGCAGTCAAACGGCCGGCGGGACGGTGGCCCGGCTGCCCGTTCGTCCCGCCGTGTTCGGCGCGGCCGCGATCGTCGCGGTCGGACTCACGCTGGCGGCGGTTTGGTGGGCTGGCGGCAACCAACCCGTGCCGGCCGGTGCGGGTGGGGTGGGGCCGGTTGCGGATGCCGCGCTGGGCGATGGCGACACCCGCACCGGTTCGCGTGCGACAGGCTCCGACGAGACAACGCGCGAGGCGGCCCCGGCGGGCGCCGCGAGTGCCGGCGCAGCTTCGACTCTGCGCGGTCGTATCGTGCGCGCCGGTAGTGGTAATCCGATCCCCTTCGGGCGTGCCACCGTGTCGTTCTCCCGCGGTCGTTTCGTCACGGAGGACCCCGAGTTTCGCACCTATCCCGATCCGGTGATCGCGACGGCCGGACCCGACGGTCGCTTCGCAGTGACGTTCGTTCCCGAGCGCGAGGTCGGGGTCGATCTCGAGGTCGGCGCGCCGGGTCACGTCGAAGTGAACTGCGACTGGCCGTCGCTGAAGAACGGCCTCGACGTCGATCTCGGTGACGTGGCGATCGTTCCTGGCTGCGAACTCCGGGCTCGAGTCGTCGATCCCGACGGCCGGCCGCTGCCCGGCGTCACGATCGACCTCGATCGCCGATCGGGTGGGCTCCTGGCGTCGGACTCGCAGTTCTGGATGTGGAGTGGCATCGAACTCGAGTCCGATACGGGGGGGCGGCTGCCGATGCGGATGCTGCCGGCGCCGGGGCGCTACGAGGTGAGCGTCAACTATCAGCAGCCGAGCCTGCAGATCGTCGAGCCGAAGTCGCTTGCGGTCACCGCTACGTCCGAGTCCGTGCTCACCCCGACGATCGTCGTGGCGCCTTCGCCGCTCGAGCAGAGCATCGTCGGTCGCGTCGTCGACGAGCGCGACATGCCCGTCGCGGGCGTGACGCTGTGCCGCCATCCCGAGATGCTCCAGCTCGGCCACGCGACGTCGGGCGCGGACGGCAGGTTCTGGCTCGGCACCGAGTCCCATGGCGAGGAGCTGCAGCTGCACGTGCCCGCGACGGACCGGCGTTTCCGGTTGCTGGAGCCCGAACGCAAGTATCGACGAGCGGCGCCGGACACGGTCGTGCGGGTTGTGCGTGAGCCGACGTTCGATGTTGCGATCACCGTCGTCGATGCCGCGACCGGGCAACCGATCGAAGCGTTCGGGCTGCGCCACGAACTCGACTACTGGGTGGAGGAGATGGCGCTCGGAATCCCGAACGATCGCATCTATCGCCCGGCACCGACCGCGGTCCATCCCGGCGGACGAGCGGAGATCGAGGGCCTGCCGCGCGGTCGCTATCGGGTGTCCGTCTTTCCGGCACAGGCGGAGTACGCGACCGCCTACCTGGTGCCGTTCGAGGTCGGGGAACGCGGCGCCGAGCTGGTGCGCGTCGAACTCGACCGGTTCGTGCCCGTGACAGTGCGGGTGCAGACCGAAGGCGGTGAACCAGTGGTCGGCGCCGGGGTCCGACTCGTCCACACGATGGGCACCGGCGGCGACTTCGCAGCGCTGTTCTCCGTGGAGCAGCTTGCGCGGGGCATCGGCGGGGGCCGTGACATGGCGGTTGCGCTGGCGACCGCGACGACCGACGAGCAGGGGCGGGTCGAGCTGCAGGGGCCGGTCGGCGAGTCCCGGCTGAAGCTCGTCGTGCGGGGCGAGCGCACCGGCTACCACTCCGAGTCGTTGCCGACCATCGGCCGCGAGGGCACGGAGCGCACGATCGTGGTGCGCGAGCTCGCGATCGTTCGGGGCATGATTGGCCCGCGGGAGTTCGGCCAGCGCGTCGGCCCGCCGCCTGACGCTCTCGCGGCCGCCGCGATGGTGCGCCCCGAGGACTCCGATCTGCTCAACTACTGTCCCCGCGTGGTGCTCCGACGCGACGACGAGATCGGCGGGCGCGGCGTCATGCTCCCGGACGGAACCTTCACGATCGAGTGTGCCCGACCGGGTTCCTGGGACCTGATGCTCGACGATCTCGAATTGGGGGCGGTCATCGACTTGCAGCCGGGTGAGACGCGCGAGCTGGAACTCGACGCGACGGCGCATGTGCCGGCGCGGATCGCCGGACACGTGCGCGTTGCGGGCCTGCCCTGGACCGATGGCGGGTTGGGGTTCGCTGCTGCGTCGGGTGGCAGTGAGCGCCACGCGCTCGGGCCCGGTGGGGCGTTCCAGGCATTCCTGCCCTGCGGGCGCTATCTGCCGTTCGTGTCCTGGCGGGACGACGACGGCAGCCACGTGCTGTTCGACCCGAACTGGCTCGAGCTGCGGGCCGGAGACGACCGCTCCGTGCAGCTGGCGTTCGAGCCGATCGTGCTGCGGGCGGTGCTCCAGAATGCCGCCGGGGAGCCCGTCCCCAATCAGCCCCTGCGCTATCGCGCGCTGGACCTGGCGGTCGACCACCACGCCATCGACGGTTGGTGCAAGGCCGGTCCGGACGGGGCTTTCCGGCTCGATCCGGCGCCACCGGGTCGCCTCGAGTTCCGGCTGCCGGGCCGTGACGGCGCCGTGATCGGTGTGCTGACGGCGCCGGCTGCAGGCGCGGCCGCAGCCGCGCCCTTGCGGTTGCGGCTGCCGCGCTGATCGCGCGCGGGGGCTGCGGCGGGCCGATCGCCACGCTTCGGCCGCGGGCCGCTGCTGCGTACCGAAATTGCACCGCGGCGCGGATTTGCCGGGCGCCGATCCACCAGCCCCCTCGGCGCTCTTCCCACTCAATCGACCAGTCCCCGCGCGAACCCGGGTGGAATCTCGCGATAACGCCCAACCCTGGACGAACCAGTGGTTTCGGTTTCCGATGACCGGCTCGGCAGTTTCCCGCTCCGACCGGCCACCTGATCGCGTCCCGAAGCGGTGCTGCCCGCCATGCCGCGAGCCATCGCCTGCCCCCCCCAGATGAAGAAACGCACGATCCTCCTTCTCGTCGTCGTCGCCGCGGTTGGCGGCGGCATTACCTGGCAGGCGTTGAAGCCGCCCGAACCGACCAAGGTCCTGACGGCCAAGGTGGAGGTGGTCGAGTCCCTGAAGTCGATCGTCTCGGCCACGGGCGAGATCCAGGCGAAAGAGTTCGTCGACATCCAGGCCGAGGTGACGGGGATCATCGTCGAGGTGCTCGTCGAGGAGGGGCAGCACGTCGAGAAGGGGCAGGTCCTGCTGCGGCTCGAAGATCTGCCGTTCCGCGCGGACGAGGACGCGGCGCGCGCGCAGGTCAAGGCGGCCGAGGCCGATGCCAAGAACGCCGAAGTCGGCGTCGCGACGGCCAAGGCCAACCTCGCGGCCGAGAAGACCGTGCTCGCGAGTATGAAGCTCGAGCTCGAGCAGGCGAAGACCACGCGTGATCGCAGCCGGGCGTCGCTGAACCGCAAGAAGGAGCTGTTCCAGCAGCAGCTGATCGGGAGTGAGGAGTTCGAGGTCGCGGCGGCGGACGCGCGGCTGGCGGAGCAGCGGCTCGAGTGGAACGAGGCGCGGCTGGCGCAGGGCGATGCCAACATCCACGCGGCCGACACGCGGGTCGACGCGGCCGAGGCGGTGCGCGATGGCCAGCTCGAACGTGTCGAGGCGGCGAAAGCGGCGCTGAAGCGTTCGAGTGACGTGTTGCAGAAGACGGTGCTGCGGGCGCCGATCTCCGGACTCATCACCAAGCTCAACGTCGAGAAGGGCGAGCGCGCGGTGCCGGGTATCCAGAGCAACCCGGTTGCGACGCTGATGACGATCGCGGACATGTCGGTGATCGAGGCCGAGATCTCGGTGGCGGAAGCCGACATCGTGATGGTCGAGATCGGTGCACTGGCGGTCATCGAGGTCGATGCGATGCGCGACGTCGAGATCCGCGGCCAGGTGACCGAGGTTGGGCAGAGCCCGATCCAGGAGAGTACCGGTGGCGCCGCCAACCAGGAGGGCAAGGACTTCAAGGTCGTCATCCGGCTCGACGAGCCGCTGGCGGCGTTGCGGCCCGGCTTCACCGCGACCGCGGACATCACGACGGCGACTCGCGAGAGCGTGCTGGTCATTCCGCTGCAGGCGCAGACCGCGCGCGAGGTCGAACTCGATGCCGAGCAACGCTACGTGCGACCGCCGGAGCCGATCGACGATTCGCTCGCAACGCCCGTCTCCGCGAGTCAGCGGCGCAACCTCGATGAGGTCGAGGGTGTGTTCGTGATGGAGAACGGCCGGGCGCACTTCCGGCCGGTCAAACTCGGCATCATCGGCGACATGGACGTCGAGGTGCTGGACGGCCTGCAGGCCGACGAGACAGTCGTGATCGGTCCGATCAAGGCGCTCCGCACGCTCGAGGAATGGGATCACATCGCGGTCGACGAGAAGCGGCAGCGCGAGAACGTCGTGCGGCTCCGCAAGAAGCGCTGATGACGGACGTCATCCGCACCGAGGCGCTCACGCGTTCGTTCGAGATGGGCTCGACCACCGTGCAGGCGTTGCGCGGCGTCGACCTGGTGATCGGGCGAAACGAGTACGTGGCGATCATGGGGCCGTCGGGTTCGGGCAAGTCGACGCTCATGAACCTGATCGGCTGCCTCGATACGCCGACCAGCGGCGAGTACTGGCTCAACGGCAACCCCGTAGCGCAGCTCGGCGAGGACGAGTTGGCGCGCATCCGTAACCGCGAGATCGGGTTCGTGTTCCAGACGTTCAACCTGCTCGCGCGCGCGACGGCGTTGCGCAACGTGGAGTTGCCGCTGATCTACGGCGGAATCACGCCCGCGGAGCGCCGCGAGCTCGCCGCCGACGCGCTGCGTCAGGTCGACCTCGAAGATCGCATGGACCACCGGCCGAACCAGCTGTCCGGTGGCCAGCGCCAGCGCGTGAGCATCGCGCGCGCACTAGTCACGAAGCCGGCGCTCGTGCTCGCGGACGAACCGACGGGCAACCTCGACTCGAAGACGTCGATGGAGATCATGGGGCTGTTCGATCGGCTGCACCGGCAGGGCAACACGCTGGTCGTGGTCACGCACGAGCGCGACATCGCCGAGCACGCGCAGCGCATCGTCACGATCAAGGACGGGCGGATCGAGAGCGACGAGGTGCTGCGGTCGGCGCCGGCATCGGAATCCGTCGCCGAGTCCGCGCCGCGGGCGCTGGAGGCCGAGTGAACCTCGGCGAGTCGACCCGACTGGCGCTCGAGTCGATCTGGGCCAATCGGCTGCGGTCGTTCCTGACGTTGCTCGGCGTCATCATCGGTATCGCCGCGATCATCGCGACGGCCGCCGTGATCAACGGCCTCAACCGCTACGTCGCCGAGAAGCTCAGCAACCTCGGCAGCGGCGTCTTCACGGTGCAGCGTTTCGGGATCATCACGAACCGCCAGCAGTTCATCGACGCCATCCGCAAGAACCGCCGGCTCGAGCCGGCGGACGGTCGTGCGATCCGTGAGCGGTGCCCGCTCGCCGAGGAGGTGGCCTGGGAAGCGCATGCGACCCGCGATCTGGTTCGACGTGGCGCCGAGGTCCGCGATGTCGACATCGGCGGCGTGACGTCCGGCATCCTCGAGATCGAACCCTACGACGTCGAGGCCGGCCGCGTCTTCACGCCGAGTGACGACGAGCACGGTGTACCGGTTGCATTCCTCGGCTACGACGTCGTGGATCGGTTGTTTCCCGCGGTCGATCCGATCGGTAAGGAGCTGCGTATCGACGGCCTCGACTTCAAGGTCATCGGCTATGCGCAGAAGAAGGGTTCGTTCCTCGGCTTCTCGCAGGACAATTTCGTCAAGATCCCGTTCAGCCTGCACCGCAAGCTGTTCGGCAGTCGGCAGTCCGTCAACATCAGCGTCAAGGCGTCGACGGAGGACTCGATGACCGAGGCGATGGACGAAGTGCGCGCTGTGCTGCGTGCGCGCCACCACCTGCGGCCCGCCGACCCCGACGACTTCGGTATGGTCACAGCCGAGGGGATCAACGATCTGTGGCGCAACATGTCACAGACGATCTTCGCCGTAGCCCTCTTCGTGGTCGGAATTTCGCTGGTCGTCGGCGGCATCGTGATCATGAACATCATGCTGGTGTCCGTGATCGAGCGGACGCGCGAGATCGGCGTGCGCAAGGCCGTCGGTGCGCGTCAGCGTGACATCGTCGAGCAGTTCCTCATCGAGGCTGTGCTGCTGTCATGCATCGGTGGCGCGATCGGTATCGGTCTGGCCTGGGGCCTGTCGGCGTTGCTCGCGAGTCAGACCCCGCTGCCGGCCGAGTTCCCGATCTGGGCGCCACCCGTGGCCTTCGTGGTCTGCACGGCGATCGGGGTGTTCTTCGGGATCAGTCCGGCGCGGCGGGCGGCGCGGCTGGATCCGATCGAAGCCCTGCGTTCCGACTAGCGTTCTCCAAGCACGATGCGTCGCACGATCTTCTCCATCATCGAGAACACCAAGCTCGCGTTCGAAACGCTGCGCGGCAATCGCGTGCGTTCGTGCCTCACGGTGCTCGGTATCTTCATCGGGGTGCTGCTCGTCGTGACCGTGGCGTCGGTGCTCAACGGCTTCCGTCAGTCGGTCGTCGATCAGGTCGAGGAGTTCGGCACCGACAACATCTACATCTACCGGATGCCGTTCGTGAACATCGGGCGGATGCCGCGCGAGATGCGGCTGCGGCGCGAGCTGAAGCTCGCGGACGCGTGGGCGATTCGCGACCTGTGCCCGTCGGTGGCGCTCGTCTCGCCGGGGGTCAGCGCGCCGACGTTCCTGAAGCGCGCGGTCTACCGCGACGAGGAGGTCGACGGTCCGCGCGTGCGGGGCGTGTTCCCCAACAACGCCGAGGCTGCCAACCGGGTGATCGTGGAGGGGCGGTTCTTCTCGGCGAAGGAGAACGAGCACCGCATGCCGGTGGTCGTCCTCGGCCACTCGTCCGCCGAGGCGCTGTTCCCGAACGGCGGTGCGGTTGGCAAGGAGATCCTGATTGGCGGTAACCGCTTCACGGTGATCGGGGTCTGCCAGAAGCGCCGCGAGGGTCCGTTCGGCGGGCAGAACGAGGATGACACCCTCTTCATGCTGCCGTACTACACGCTGTTGCGGTACTACCCGGGGCGGGACGACCACTTCATCGCGGTGCGTAGCAAGCCCGGGCAGATCGAGTCGGCCAAGGACGAGATCTCCGAGGTGCTGCGTCGTCGCCGCCGCGTGCGTTGGGACGAGGACGACGACTTCGAGGTCGGCACTGCGGACTCGCTCATCGCGTCGTTCGATTCGATCGTGTTCGCGACGCTCGCCGTGATGTTCATGCTCTCGACCGTCGGCTTCATGGTCGGTGGCGTCGGCGTGATGAACATCATGCTCGTGTCCGTGAAGGAGCGGACGCGCGAGATCGGCGTGCGCAAGGC